>JASGJK010000032.1:0-11209 GCA_049840795.1 Paludibacteraceae bacterium | reverse complement strand
TGTATTGATTAGTTACGTATTGCTAAGGTTAATAGGGAAACACGATAGAATCCGAACATCACCTATTCAAGAGCAAAACCATCGGTATTGCACCTGTAGGTTGCGCGGTGTTTGCTTACAATTACGTTGACATTGATTGGCAACAAGCAGCTCACGGACGAGCTCCGGCGCTTGCTACGGCTGTTAAACGACTCATACCCGAAAAATATGTGTTCACATATCAGGGAGATGGTGATTTGGCTGCCATCGGAACGGCAGAAACCATTCATGCTTGCAACAGAGGTGAGAATATCGTTATCATATTTATCAATAACGGAATTTACGGAATGACGGGAGGACAAATGGCGCCGACTACGCTTGTAGGTATGAAATCGTCCACATCGCCAAACGGTAGAGATATTGCCAAAAACGGATACCCGTTAGACATCACAAAACTTCTTGCCGAGTTAGAAGGTACTTGTTACGTGACGCGTCAAAGTGTACACACCGTAGGCAATGTTCGCAAAACAAAAAAAGCCCTTCAGAAGGCATTTGAATATTCGATGCAAGGCAAAGGCACTTCGGTTATCGAAGTAGTGTCAACCTGTAACTCCGGATGGAAACTTTCTCCGGCGGCTTCTAACGACTGGATGGTGGAAAATATGTTCCCCGAATACGGATTAGGAGATTTAAAAGACAGGTAGAATCACGATTGGCTATTAGCAACCAGCTATTAGCTTTTCATTATTTTTTTAATTACACATTTCAAAGTGCCAATGGCTAAAAAATTAAAAAACATGAAAGAAGAAATAGTAATTGCGGGTTTTGGAGGGCAAGGCGTATTATCAATGGGTAAAATTCTTGTTTACTCGGGACTTATGCAAGGGCAGGAAGTTAGCTGGCTTCCGTCTTACGGACCGGAACAGCGGGGTGGAACGGCAAATGTAACCGTCATACTAAGTGATGAACGAATAAGTTCACCCATACTAAACAGCTACGACACGGTTATTGTTTTGAATCAACCATCGCTCGAAAAGTTTGAAAGTAAGGTTAAATCGGGCGGAACATTGATTTTTGACGGGAATGGTTTTCATAAATTCCCTACACGTACCGATATCAACGTATATAGAATTGATGCCACCGAATATGCTTACGCGCACGATATGTCGAAAACACTCAATATGATTATTTTGGGTGGATTCTTAAAAGTAAGACCGGTAGTAGAAACGGAAAATGTTTTACTCGGACTAAAAAAATCGCTTCCTGAGCGTCATCATAAACTTATTCCGATGAACGAGACCGCTATTAAAGTGGGTATGGACTTGATTCAAAAACTGAATTAAAATCCTTTTGCCTGCAACACAGAATAAAGGGTGTGACTCCTCCAATTTATTTTATTGGTGGCAATCACACCTCTACTTTTTATAATTTAGAATTCTAAAGTTACCATTACAGCATTGTGGTCTGATGGGTATTCGCCGGTTTTAGTGCCGTCAATGACTTCGTACGTCGATACGTTGACTCCATTTTTCACAAAAACATAATCAATCAATTCCCGCTCTTTTACCGGTTGGCGCCCAAAGTCGTGATACGACCACTCGGGACCACTTACTATATCCGCGACTAAGCGAGAATCCGTTACGTGAGGCACGTCAGACAAATTTGTCAAAACTTCGTAAGTTTCCGATTGCGATATGCAATTAAAATCACCCATCATGATGATTGGATAGTTGTTCTTTTTGGTATATAAATAAATTTTCTCCAATATCAATTTAGCGCTTTCTCTTTTGGCAACTTTACCGATATGATCAAAATGAGTATTCAACACAAAGAAAATCTTACCGGTGGCATTATCTTTTAACTTTGCCCACGTAGCGATACGTTCGCATGTAGCATCCCAGCGGGTGGTCGGGATGAAGATTGGCCAAAAGCCACATCACTTCCGTATTACGCAAGGTTTCCTTTTCCACCCTGCGGGAAAACTTACTGAGTTCAGGTAACCGTATATGTAAAGTTTGAGCAAACTGCCGAAAGGTGAGGTAGAACGAAAGGTGAGGTTTTGACCTCGTTCAAAACATAATTTGGGATGCAGACGGACTGCTTTGTCCACAAAAGAATCTATCAAACGGACGGGATTATCTCTGGGAATGTAGTCGTCAATGCAACAGGGAAGTTGAACCTGATAACGATTTTGAGGTTGAATTAAACTCATAAGCAGAACTTTTTTACTCTTTAAAGTTACTAATTTTTATCGGTTTTTACAATATGTCAAAGAACGCTTTTTCTGTTAAAAATTAGTTTTTAAACAGCCTCGGAGGAGAGAGGATAAACTGGCAGGTATGATAATGTATGTATGCTGTGAAAATGACACAACTACGTTGCTGAATAATTCATAATCTATAATTCATCACTAATCGTTCATCACTTGTAGCTTATTGCTTACCGCTTAATACGACCTGCTCCCCAAGGTGCAAGTCATTTTTAGCAATGGATAGTACTTGCGTCCCGGGACGCAACCTCAATTTAGCTTTAAAAGCCAGCATCGCCTCAGAGCGACAGTATATTTTTATTCAAGATTCAAGATGATTATCCGTAAATCGATCTCTATCTTATTAAACCTAAGATTTATCAATAACAAGTAAACTCAAAACAATGAAACTCGCCCATTAAAATCTTCCCTTCCATAAAAACCGAAGCCATTCACCGAGCTTGCTCTCTGCCTGATTTTTCTGCACTTTCCAAATACGCTTATTTTTAATTTTATCGGGAAGAAACTGCTGCTCTACAAAATTGTTTTCGAAATCATGTGAGTATTTATAATTTTTACCATAGTCCAAATTCTTCATCAGCTTGGTAGGAGCATTTCGCAAATGAAGCGGAACAGGCAGATTTCCCGTTTCACCCACCAACGCAATAGCCTCATCAATTGCCAAATAAGCCGAATTACTTTTGGGGGAAGACGCTAAATAAATAGCTGTCTGAGCTAATACGATTCGCCCTTCGGGCCAACCGATTTTTTGTAAAGTATCAAAACAGGCATTTGCCAAAAGCAGCGCGTTAGGATTTGCAAGCCCAATGTCTTCGGCAGCCGAAATCACCAAGCGGCGCGCAATAAACTTGGGGTCTTCTCCTCCGGCTACCATCCGAGCGAGCCAATAAACAGCCGCATCGGGGTCACTTCCTCGTATAGATTTGATAAAAGCCGAAATAATGTCGTAATGCATTTCACCATCTTTATCAAAAACCATCGGGTTTTGCTGCAATCGGACAGTAACAATCTCGTTGGTAAAATGAACGGTGTCACCTTGTTCCGAGTTTACAACCAGTTCAAGAAATATTTAAAAGTTTACGAGCATCGCCTCCGGCATATCGTAACAGCGCCTCTTTTTCATCAAACAAAATGTTTTTCTTTTTTAGTTCAGTATCCGACTTTGCTGCATTTTCAGCTAATTCCATCAAATCATTTTCGTCCAACGATTTCAAAACATATACCTGGCAACGAGAAAGCAACGGCGTTATTACCTCAAACGATGGGTTCTCAGTAGTTGCGCCAATAAGCGTGATAGTGCCGTTTTCTACGGCGCCAAGCAACGAATCCTGCTGCGATTTATTAAACCGGTGAATTTCATCAATAAAAAGAATAGGATTGGCTTGTGAGAAAAACTTTGCCGATTTTGCTTTCTCAATCACTTCGCGCACATCTTTTACCCCCGATGTAACCGCACTCAATGTGTAAAACGGACGTTCCAATTGATTGGCAATAATGCGGGCAAGGGTGGTTTTCCCAACGCCGGGAGGTCCCCAAAGAATAAACGAAGCAACTAATCCGGAGTCAATCATAGTGCGAAGGATGGCTCCTTCGCCCACCAAATGTTTTTGACCGAAGTAATTATATAGTGTTGTAGGGCGCATTCGTTCGGCAAGTGGTTGCATTATATCTTGGGGTATTCGTAAATCCGTATTTGAGACTTCAGTTTATTCCATCGTTACAAAGATAAAAAATATTTTGTGTCTTATATACCGATACCAATTGTAAATGTGATTTTTTTAGTACATTTACCGCCAGAATTGTTAAGTATTTTTCTCATTTATCTGTATTTTTTAGTGCATACAAATTCTATTTTCATCAATAATAAACTCAAATTATCTAACTTTCAACTAAAACAGCATTTTTATGAAAAACTATTTTAATTTTTCACTCACAGGAAAGAAACTTTTTCCTCTTTGGATTTTAATGTATGTGATATTTGTTATTCCTTATTGTTTTGTTCTGTATCAGATCAACTCCCTTGACAAAGAATTGGCAATAAATCCTTACGAAATCATGGGGCAATTTCTACTTTGGAACTTCATAATGATATTATTGTTCCTTGTACAGTATGTGATATTATTCTTTTTTGCTAAAATGACCATTGAAGGTGTTACTTATAAAGAAAAAGCACTTTCGTTTCAAGGTTCTTTCGGACAATTTATCGGAGTTTTGGTTTTAGGATATTTTCTGTCCATTATTACTTGCGGTATTTATGCGCCGTGGTTTATTACCAAGATAAACAAATACTTTGCTACCAATACACAATCGTTTCGACTTTAAGGGAAAAGGGAGCGATTTATTTGTGGTGATTTTACTCACGCTGATAATACCTATGATTATTCTTTACGCTGTTTTTGCGGGTTCAGTATTTTTTGCTGTTTTATCAGGAAGTAAATCCGGAGCAGCTCTCGCCGGGATAACTTCTTTTTTAATGACACTATTTTTATTGATTCTGATCATTCCTTATATTTATTATGTTTATAAATGGTTCTTTAATATCCAATATAAAACATATAATATCCATTGGGAAACCAACACGTGGGATGCTTGCAGCAAAATAGCTTTTGAAATTCTGCTAACCGTGATTACGTTGGGAATTTATTTCCCGGCAGCTTACCTCAAACTCTACAAGTTCTTCATCTCACATACGGTAGCCGCATCAACCTCCGACAAGCGAAATTTTGATTATGATTTGGAGACCGGAACCGACTTTCTGTACATTTGGGGTCAAACATTATTAGCAATGATCACGTTGGGAATTTATTATCCTTGGGTGTATTGCAACATCATTAAAAGGGTACTTGGTAAAACATATCTGGAAGAAACCGTATCAATATCAGCCAATGTTTCGCCGGAGACCATCGAACCGAACACCGAAATTACAGAATAATTTTCGAATAGATTCCCATAAAACACAAATAGAAGATGCCTAAGATAAGACATCTTCTATTTATATTGGTGTGACCCCGTTGGGACTCTAACCCAAGACCTTCAGAACCGGAATCTGACGTTCTATACAACTGAACTACGGAGCCGTAATCAAGTTGCAAAGATACAAATTATTTTTTTTATGCGAAACTTAGTTACTTCTTCTTCCGCCCATAAAAATCATAATATAATAAAACAGTGTAGCTAATGACCCTAAAGCGGCAATTACGTACGTGTAGGCAGCTGATTTCAAGGCATCTTTCGCATCGTTTTGACTTTGATAATTCGTTATATTCGACGTTTCTAACCAAGCTAACGCGCGTTGACTTGCATTAATTTCCACAGGAAGAGTTATTATGCTGAACACGGTGGTGCAAGCAAATAAAATAATACCGATCAATAGCAATTGCGGAAAAGTATTCACCAAGATAATACCCGCCAGCAAAATCCATTGTAACCATTTGGAAGCAAGGCTTACCACCGGAACAAGCTTAGAACGCATTTGCAAAGGAGCGTACGCAGTGGCATGCTGTACGGCGTGTCCGGTTTCGTGCGCGGCTACCGCAGCCGCAGCCACACTATTAGTCGAGTAAACGGGTTCACTCAAATTGATGGTTTTATCCGTTGGATTATAATGGTCGGTTAACTGCCCCGGAGTAGAAATCACTTGCACATCATATATTCCGTTGTCACGAAGCATCTTTTCCGCCACTTGCTTCCCTGTCATTCCATTGTTAGTCGGAATTTGGGAGTATTTTTTGAACTTCGATTGCAAATTTGCTTGCACTAACCAACTGACAAGCGCCACTAAACCAAACAAAATGTAAGGTAGGTAAGAGATGGTGTGATGAGTTTCGTACATAATCTATTTAATAAATTGTAAGTTATTGTTTGATAATTCAATAACAAATTTTGAGCCAAAAGGTTGAGAATGCGCCAAATCGACCGAAATCAATTTGGCACACATATTCAGCTTTCCTTATTTTGAAACAAAATTCTCTGGTCAATCCTGATAGCGCACAATGGTCTGTTCTCTATCAGGTCCTACTGATACTATCTTAATGGGTACTTCCAGTTCTTCCTCCAAAAAGTTGATGTAAGCATTTAATTCCTCCGGAAACTCATCTTCTGACTTTATGACAGATAAGTCTGTTTTCCAACCGTCAAAATCGATATAAACAGGTTCAACACCTTCATTTATATCAAAAGGAAATTCGTTGGTTTCTTCACCGTTTATCTTGTATGCCACGCACGCTTTGACGGTATCAAAATCACTCAGCACATCACTCTTCATCATTATCAGCTGGGTTACGCCATTAACCATTATGGCATATTTGAGTGCGACCAAATCTACCCAGCCACATCGGCGGGGGCGTCCGGTTACCGAACCGAATTCGTGCCCTTTCTCACGCATCAAGTCTCCATCCGCGTCAAAAAGTTCCGTTGGAAACGGACCGCTTCCTACACGCGTGCAATAAGCTTTAAATATACCGAATACCTCTCCGATATTTCTCGGCGCTACACCCAATCCTGTACAAGCACCGGCACAAACGGTATTGGAAGACGTCACAAAAGGATATGAACCGAAATCTATATCCAACATCGTACCTTGAGCGCCTTCAGCCAATACGGATTTGTCGAGAGCCAATGATTTATTTATAAAATGCTCGCTATCTATAAATTCAAATTGTTTTAGTTTCTCAATTCCGGCAAACCATTCCTTTTCCAACTCCGGCAAATCGTATTCCACATCATAATGCTTCAATATGTCTAAATGACGATTCACGGCGTTTTTATATTTTTCTTTAAATCCAAACAAGATGTCGCCTACGCGAAGTCCGTTTCTACTCACTTTGTCTGTGTATGTAGGACCTATACCTTTACCGGTAGTACCTATTTTTCCTATTCCTTTTGCTGATTCGTAGGCTTTGTCCAACAGACGGTGCGTAGGTAAAATCAGGTGTGCTTTTTTGGATATTTTTAATCGTTCGGTAAGCGGATGTCCGGATTTTTCGAGCGACTCAACCTCTTCTTTGAACAATGCCGGATCGAGCACAACGCCATTGCCGATAACGTTTACCTTATCCCCTTGGAAAAATACCGGAAGGAATGGAACGAAGAATAAATTTATGTCCTTCAAACTCCAGCGTATGTCCGGCATTAGGACCACCCTGAAAACGTGAAACCACATCGTAATGGGGTGTAAGTACGTCCACCACTTTTCCTTTGCCTTCGTCTCCCCACTGAAGACCCAATAATACGTCAATTTTCATGTGTTTTTTTATTTTTAAGTTGTTGTAAGGAACTCGCAACGAACATCGTCTTTTGTCTTCAACAACTGTTTAGTGCGTGTTTTTACTTCTTGTGTTATTTTCGTCAAACCCGCGCAAACCTTATCATTAAAACAATCACCTTTTATTTGATGGCTATTTTAACTCTTCAGGATGCACATTCTGTTTATTTGATTTTGTATGTTACGCAATATAAGGCAATATCATTTTGTATCCTTACATTTTTTACATACGCCATAAATATAAAGCGAATAATGAGTTGGCGTAAAACCTGCATATTTCTTGCTTTGTATAGCAGTACGGATTCCTTTGTCAGAAAACTCTTTGATTTTTCCACAATTGGTGCATACCAAATGGTGATGAACACCGGCACCGTAGGTTCTCTCATATTGAGCAACCTGATCGCCAAACTGATGCTTGATGATTAAATTACAATCCAAAAGCAACTCCAGCGTATTGTAAATGGTTGCTAAACTCACCCGATATTTGTCTTGCATTAGATTGTATAATGTCTCTGCATTAAAGTGCTCTTCCTGCGCATAAATCTCTTCCAGAATATGGTATCTTTCGGGAGTTTTTCTATGTTTCTTATCGATTAGATATTCGGTAAAAACATCTTTTATGGTATCGAAAGTATTTTCGTCTTTCATTCGGAGAGAACTTTATATTAGAGTAATTAAAATATACAACCAACAAAAATACAAAATCCTGTGTAAAAAATCATTTAAAAATCTAAAAAAGATATTTCTTGTTCGATTTCACTTTGGGCATATCTGAATCCTATCTTATCCTGACGATTATTTTGAATAATTTCTTCAAGAATATGTATTGATATCTCTTTACTGTTTCTACTTAAGCGAGCCAGACAAACAGAGATTGTTCTGTAAAGTCGATAATTTTCTGTATGTAACAGCACGACGGCACGCTTAACTATTTGCTTTGTTTCCTGCGCATTAAACTTTTCCCGAAGACGAAGAATAATGGTAAAGCCTACAATTTGCGCCCATTCTTCGTCTGAAACAATAAGTGTCTCACTCCAGGCTTTGGCAAAACGAAGCTTTGAAAACAAATTCATACAGGTTTGCTCTACTAATTCAATATTATCAATATCATTTAGCCACTCTTTACCATTTTTTTCTAAAAAAGACTCTATTGGTTGTAAAATAGTGGCAAGAATCATTGTCTCACGTATTTTTAACGCCCACAGCCGTTGTGCCAAATCGTGACTTGGCGTATAAATAGAAGCTATTTCTTTCAACCGAGGAATTTGTACTCCAAAGTTCTGTTTATAATTCGTCAACCCGCGTTCCTTCATCGTATCCGCCACTACTCCATTCATCGAAAGACGTATCTTTCTCCTGATTTCTTTTACCGTTTCATCAATGGCTGTGTCTGTTCTGAAATATTTCATTTCTTATGAATTGTTTGAAGTTCATCCGTCCGATTCAAGACCGCTAAATCTGCAAGCTGAACTTTAAATTTGATGGATACTTTTTAAAAATAAATTTGCACAATCGCAAAAACTACATTATCTTTGCACCCGCAAACCAAATATGGTGGTTATAGCTCAGTTGGTTAGAGCGTCGGATTGTGGTTCCGAAGGTCGCGGGTTCGAGCCCCGTTTTCCACCCTTATTATAAAAGGAAATTCAACAAAAGAGTTTCCTTTTTTCTTTTCTACTCAACTTTACATACCCGGATAGTTGTACCCACATTTTATTGCAAAAGTTTCTTCATCACAAAGATAAATGAAATCTATCTTATATTTGCAATAACGCTTCGGTTAAAGCTATATCAATCTGACTATTCCTAAAAAAAAGAGCCATCTACATCGGCAGACGACTCTTTTTGCATATAATAATCTATTAGTTATTACAATTGTGGACCTGCTTCAACCAATGCTTTAGCGTCATCATTGTCAAGATATTGTTCAAAGTTCTTGATATATTTAGCTGCAAGCGATTTGGCTTTAGTTTCCCATTCCGATTTGTCAGCATAAGTATTTCTTGGGTCAAGAATCTCTGTATCAACGTTGTTCAATGCAGTAGGAGCAACCAAATTCAAAATTGGAATATGAATTGTTGGCGCTTTTTCGATTGATCCATCGATGATTGCGTCAATGATTGCACGGGTGTTTTTCAACGAAATACGTTTTCCTGTTCCGTTCCAACCGGTATTTACTAAATAAACTTTAGCGTTGTGTTCTTTAGCTTTACCAATCAATGTTTTAGCATACATCGTTGGGTGCAAGGTCAAGAAAGCTTCACCAAATGCAGGAGAGAACGACGGAACCGGTTCGGTGATACCACGTTCTGTTCCGGCTAATTTTGAAGTAAAACCTGAAAGGAAGTGATATTGAGCTGATTTTTCGTCCAAAATGGATACCGGAGGCAACACACCAAATGCGTCAGCCGACAGGTAAATGATTTTCTTAGCGTGTCCTGCACGTGAAGGAGAAACGATTTTATTGATATGGTAGATTGGGTACGAAACACGGGTATTTTCAGTCTTTGAAGCTGCAGCTGAATAATCAGGAGTTCCATCAGGCAAAACAGTCACGTTTTCCAACAGAGCATCTCTGCGGATAGCTCTCCAAATATCCGGTTCTTTATCTTTTTCCAAATCAATTACTTTGGCATAGCAACCACCTTCGTAGTTGAATACTCCATGATCGTCCCAACCGTGTTCGTCATCACCAATGAGGTAACGTTTTGGGTCGGCCGAAAGTGTAGTTTTACCAGTCCCTGAAAGTCCGAAGAAAATAGCTACATCACCTTCTGCACCTACGTTAGCAGAGCAGTGCATCGAAGCGATACCTTTTAAAGGCATATAGTAATTCTGCAAAGCAAAAATACCTTTCTTCATTTCGCCACCGTACCAGGTACCACCAATAACCTGCATTCTGGTAGTCAGGTTAAATAAGGTGAAAACTTCGGAGTTCAAACCTTGTTCTTTCCAGTTTGGATTGGTGGTTTTTGAACCGTTTAAACAAACGAAATCTGGTTCGCCGTAGTGATCTAATTCGTAATGCGACGGACGGATAAACATATTTGTTACAAAATGTGCTTGCCATGTCACTTCCATCACAAAACGTACTTTCAGGCGGGTATCTTCATTAGTCCCGCAGAATGTATCAACTACATACAATTTTTTTGCAGTTGACAACTGTTTTGTAACAAGATTTTTACAATGCTCAAACACTTCGGGAGTAGTCGGACGATTCGATTGTTCCGTCCCACCAAAGATGTTCGTCGGTAACGGCGTCTTTTACAAAGAATTTGTCCTTAGGAGAACGACCCGTAAACTTACCTGTATCAACTGATACTGCTCCGGTAGTTGTTAACACACCTCTTTCAAAGCCTTCGTTAGCAGGATCAATTTCTGCTTGAAATAACTCTTCGTAGGTTGGGTTGTGTAAGATTTCGATGTTACCCGAAATACCATACTTGGTTAAATCTAAATTTGCCATTTGACTAAATTTTAATGAATTATGTTATTATTATCTATCTTCTATTTTAAATGACAAAGGTACTATATTTTATATTACGAAAAAGCAATTAAAGAAAAATTTCTTTAATTATTTCAAATATTTCTGTTTTATAACATTTTTATACGCTACTTGAAACATTCAACTTTTCAGTTTTACGTTTAATTAGGTGCTGTTCGGATTCTATCGTGTTTCCCTATTAACCTTAGCAATA
>JASGJK010000031.1:0-191409 GCA_049840795.1 Paludibacteraceae bacterium | reverse complement strand
ATGCTTTTATTATGATGACTGCAACGACGAAGACTTAAAACGTGGTGCAGGTAGCCGGAATAAGTCTAAAGTGCTTGTAATGAACAAAATAATAGTGGTTGAAAATCCAAAACCGGGCAAAAAGCTCAAAAAGATAAACCACATTAAAATGCAGGTAGTACCTGATTTAAAAGCTGACACTTCCGTGGGTTCATATCAGTATTACAAACGTGAAACGTCTATTGCTCGATATGCACCACCAGCTTAAAAAAGAGTATTTACGGTATTATTTTAACGGAGTACTGTTATAAGTTCAACCGAAAATATTTCGAGGAAAAGATGTTCGATAGATTGGTCTTTGCCGCTGCAAAGTACAACACCGATTTCAAATCCAGAATTTATAACTGGTCGCTTTGCGGATAATCATTTTAATTAATCGTTATTCTCGAATCCAACCCTCAATTTGGTCTCCCCATATAGCATCAACGGAGGTCATATAGATACTCGTTTTTGGTACTATTCATAAATTGTACTTTCTCCGGCTAATTTAGTAAATTATACCGAATCCATTAAGACGAACTCCAAAAACTATCAGTGAAAAATTACTTCTAATATCCAGACCATATTGAATAGTAGAAATACTCCTATGGGAAGTATTATCGCCACCAAACCACTCCTCGCCTTTAATTCTTTCCTTTTCAGAATTTTCTTATATTTCTTTTTATACAAAAACAAAAAGAAATAAAACACAAAAATAATGATCATTGCTATTATTGCACTTTCTTTGGATAGCAGGAAATTAGGAAATAATTCGGGCATAATATGAAGTGCAATAACACCAATTATAGAAATTATAAATATAGAGGTAATGAACCAAAGAAACAATAGCGCACCCCATTCCGCGCTATCTCCATTTCCAACCCTCACCTGCCAATGATAATACTTGTAAAACAAGTAATCAAAAAACTCACGGAACATAATTACCTCCTTTCCTTATAGCATCTACTCCAAAACCGCCTGTTGCCACATCAAGAATAAAATAAGTGGTACTGATGCCAAAGCCGATTGGACCTAAGAAATAAAATTGCAAACCATTTTCCTTTCTTTGTCTCACTTTTCTCTTTTTCCTTAATAAAAACATTGCTTGCTCCCGTATCTCTCAGTTATTAAGGACAATCTATTGAAATATTACTTAAGCGGTTTTCCTAAGATAAAAAACAGTACAACGCTGAGTATAATGTACGAGAGCAAATAAATTGTCCCTTTACGCCTTTGTTTTTTTGTCTCATTTTCATATCGTTTACATATTTCATCCTGCTTATCAAAGAGAGTTTTAAATCCTATTAAAAGCAAAGTAAAACACAATACTAAACTGCCGATAAGACCTATATTTTTGTTGATTTCAAAATTCATAAAATACCTAATTACTGAGATAACTGTAAAAATATTAAGTCCCTGTAAAGCACATAGTAATAGTAATGCGTTAAATGCAGGCGTGTCATTAGTTTTGACTTTCTTAAAATCCTGATAGATTCTATAATATATGTATCGCATAACGGAGGGGGCTAACTGCCATTGGCGGATTTGCGGGAGCTTTTCTGTCGAAAGACAGAAAATGTGCGAGCGTAAATCTGACAATGTGGATACTTTTCGACCCCGCCGATGCAGATAGCCTGTGTTGTGTGCAGTTTTTTTGTTTAGTCGTTCAATCTGCTTTCAACATCCATTTTTTGATGGAAGACCCTGATGATTTCCACAGTATTTTTAGATGATTTTTTATAGAATATGATATGTGATTTTACTTTTGTAGAACGGTATCCTTTTCTTAAATAATCTCTTGATATTCCACTTTCAAAATTCTCAGAAATGAACTCGATTTCATCCATTATCAAGTTGTAATATCTGTCAGCTTGTTCTTTCGACCAATTTTCATAGGTAAACATCCATATATTTTCTATGTCTTCGCCTGCTTTTTCACTTATTTCGTATTTCATTTATTTAAGTGTTGAGCGTGAAGTTTCTTCAAATTTTCGTTTCTGTCAAAATTTTTTATCATTCCGCTTTTTTCTCCAATCTTTAATTCGTTGATTAAGATTTTAGATTTATTTTCTTCCGTTTCCAACAAACGTAAAGCTGTTCTAACTATTTCACTTACAGAAGTGTATTTTCCAGTGCGGACTTTTTCGTTAACGTAATTTTCAAAATAATCGCCAAGTAGAATTGAAGTGTTTTTTCCCATTTTTGTAATTTTAATATTTTCCCCAAATATACCAACTTTTGGTACATTGACAAATATTTTTTTGTTTTTTAATGAAATTATATTCTAAGAATTGTTTTATTTTGAAAGTCAACTTGTTAATTTCTAAAATTGCACACAACATGTGCTTATTTGATTGTTTCCCCTATAATAAATACAAAAGCTAAAGAGATGATAATATACAACAGTACAAATACCGACCTTTTTTTTCTGTTTTTATCAGTCTCATTTTCATATTTTTTATAGATTTGCTCTTTTCTACGAAAGAAATACATAAAATTAGGAATAAACAATAAAACAGTAAGTGTTATAACAAATACAATCACCATCTCTTTACGCATAGATATCTTCATATAATGATCTATAAGCCCTATTACTGACAAAGCATTCAATCCTTGTAATACTACCAAAAACATTAATGCATTAAACGCAGGAGTATCATTTGTTTTTACCTTTTTTAATTGCTTATATATTCTATAATACAAATATTCAAATGCTTCAATAATCTTTCTGTTTCTCATTATCTCGACTTATAGGCTTTCTCTATCTAACCAAAGTTTCACCTATTGCAAAAAAAACAACTATACTGAGTATTATATATAGAAGCAAATAAACAGTTCCTCGCCGCCTTTGCTCTTTCGTCTCGTTTTCATACCGCTTACATATTTCATCTTTTTTTCGAAAGAAATACATAAAGTTCGGAACAAACAATATTACAAAGAATATTATACCACAAGCAACTACTTGATTCCTATGTAAACTAATTTTTAAAAAGTAGTTTGCTATACCAAATATTGACGAGATATTCAACATCTGCAAAATTCCAAAAATACCCAATGCATTAAATGCAGGAGTGTCATTGGTTTTAACTTTCTTTAGCTGCTGATAAATTTTCTATAATATATATATCGCATAATCTAAATTGTTTTATTTCTTTTATCTGAAAGATTATTATTTATTATGTACCAATATGTTGCTACTGGTAACAAAATAATTATGATTCCCTTCTACTTCAATGTTATAAACTGTTTCAAGATGCTTTTCGAGAACTGAACTTGTAACATGCTCTAATAAACCTTCCTTTGTTTTTAATACCACGTTATCGTTCATATTGCTTATACGCCCTATAAAATATATAACCAAAGAATTTATTCTCCCCAATACTCTTTATTGTTTATTCTTCTTTTAACACAAGTTCTTGGGGTATTTTTAGCTCCTCTCGCTTTTGCAAATACTCTTGCTTTGAAATGGCCCATAAACATTAGAGTATCGAGCAAGATTTGTTAATGTATCCAAGGAGTACTCGCTTTTCTCTTTCTTATTAATAATCCAATATTGACGAAACGTGCTTTGTTTAAACTTTTTATTATATTCATAAAATTTCATTGTTTTTATTCCAGAAACGCTATCTCTTGGGCGTTCTGCCACAATAATAAAAGTCGAATCAAACGCATAATCTAAAATATGCCCATAAATAAAAATAGTTGGTGCATCACCGTTTTTTAAACACTTGATAATCGAAATATCATTCATGCCATTATAATCTAATTGATACCCGTTTCCTAAATTCGGGAACCTTTTGCAACCTATTGTAAATAATACAATTATAGTGAAATAAAATATATATTTTTTCATATTATAAATTTTACTGTGGGATAGTAACGTTACCATTAAAAAAAACATTGTATGGTCCTCCAAAATGTGCTGGAATTAATGGGCCAAAAGGCAAAAATGCATTTTCATTTATCAACAAACCTAAAAATGTTCCTAAATTTCTCTGCCAAGAAGCATTTGGTTGATAATCAAAGTCAAACATATTGTCTTTTATGGATAATTGATTATTTTCCTGATGAACTCGTCTCGACTTTTAAAAACATAGTGAACAATAGTCTTTTTAAGTCAATTTTAATTTCATTTTTACCGCATTTCGACCACATAGTCTAAAAATATCGAAGATATTTTTCTCTATGTTCACGAAAATAAGAGAAAATAATAATGAAAACTATGTTTTCTATGTTTTTCAAAAAAAGTCAAGATGACTTCGACAGGTAAATTCTAATCTTCCAAAAGCCAAAGATTGAGCATTTACACCTGTTTTAAATAAATTGCCTTCTCTTTGACTACGAGATAAAAAAATGGGTTTAGTCGTTAATCGTGTGAAAAACAAATTTGATCTCTATAAAGATATCAGGGCTACGCCCCTCAAAAACTAATTCTTAATACGCATTTTACCAAGATATCACAGCTACGCTGCTTAATTGATTCCAAATCAGGGGCTTTAGCCCTGACATCTTTATAGAATATAATTCATGTAAATTAAAGGGGCATAGCCCTGATATCTTGATTTTTATAAAATAAACAAACTTGTTTTAGATGAATTTTATTCACTTTCACACGATTAACGATTAAACCAAAAAATGAGATAAAAAAAGCGTAAGTAATACATAAATCAAAGTGAAAGTAATGCTTATTTTTTTTTGTTTTTTATTCTCGTCTTTGAACCTCCGGATTATCCTTAAACAATTATCATGCCTAATAAATATTAAATAATTTATTTGACTAACCAAAAAAATAACCAAACCACCTAATATTCCTGGATCTACAAAAAATACATCTTGCTTAAAAATCAACAAAAAAAATGATGCAAGATTTCAAGAATATTAAAGCAGATAGAACCAACATTGCTGTCCAAGTTGCATCAACAGTACCAACCTTCTTGGCAAACTTGTACAATCTAAAATATAAATAATAATAAACTTTCATCTATTTATGAATTAATCGTTATTCTCGAATCCAACCCTCAATTTGGTCTCCCCATATAGCATCAACGGAGGTCATATAGATACTCGTTTTTGGTACTATTCATAAATTGTACTTTCTCCGGCAAATTTAGTAAATTATACCGAATCCATTAAGACGAACTTCAAAAACTATCAGTGAAAAATTACTTCTAATATCCAGACCATATTGAATAGTAGAAATACTCCTATGGGAAGTATTATCGCCACCAAACCACTCCTCGCCTTTAATTCTTTCCTTTTCAGAATTTTCTTATATTTCTTTTTATACAAAAACAAAAAGAAATAAAAAGAGAATATCAATATCATTGAAATAATAGCCCAAACTTTTGACGTCATAAAGGCAGGAAATGTATTGGGCATTATATGTAACGTAAAAACTCCTATTATAGAAGCAATAAATATTATTGTGAGAAAAGTAATAAACACAACAGCTCCAAATGGCGCTATATCTCCATTTCCAACCCTCACCTGCCAATGATAATACTTGTAAAACAAGTAATCAAAAAACTCACGGAACATAATTACCTCCTTTCCTTATAGCATCTACTCCAAAACCGCCTGTTGCCACATCAAGAATAAAATAAGTGGTACTGATGCCAAAGCCGATTGGACCTAAGGATCCCACACCAGTCATTACCAAATTTAAACCTGTTCTTTCACCTCCGACATAGTGACAGACACTATGCCGAACTTTTCATTATATACACACTACGGCAAACAGAGTTACAATTTACCTTGATTTTGTAGCAATTTTATTATCCAACAAGTATTAAAACAAATAAACATTATTATTGGAAACATTATTGCAGTCATATTACTCTTTCGTTTCAAATCTTTTTGTTGTAATATTTCTTTATACTTTTTTTTATGTAAAAACATAAAATAAAAAACAAAGAAAACAATTAAAAAATGAAACAACCCTGTAATGGGTGAAATATAAGATAATAAAGTTGTAACAACAAAAAATTTTATCGCCATAAATAATATCAAGAAGTACATCCCTATGATAAAAGTAATGAATAATGTTGTCATAAATGGTGCAATGTCGCTATTTCCAACCCTCACCTGCCAATGATAATACTTGTAAAACAAGTAATCAAAAAACTCACGGAACATAATTACCTCCTTTCCTTATAGCATCTACTCCAAAACCGCCTGTTGCCACATCAAGAATAAAATAAGTGGTACTGATGCCAAAGCCGATTGGACCTAAGACTCCCACACCAGTCATTACCAAATTTAAACCTGTTTTTTCACCTCCGACATAGTGACAGACACTATGCCGAACTTTTCATTATATACACACTACGGCAAACAGAGTTACAATTTACCTTGATTTTGTAGCAATTTTATTATCCAACAAGTATTAAAACAAATAAACATTATTATTGGAAACATTATTGCAGTCATATTACTCTTTCGTTTCAAATCTTTTTGTTGTAATATTTCTTTATACTTTTTTTTATGTAAAAACATAAAATAAAAAACAAAGAAAACAATTAAAAAATGAAACAACCCTGTAATGGGTGAAATATAAGATAATAAAGTTGTAACAACAAAAAATTTTATCGCCATAAATAATATCAAGAAGTACATCCCTATGATAAAAGTAATGAATAATGTTGTCATAAATGGTGCAATGTCGCTATTTCCAAGCCTCACTTGCCAATAATAATACTTAAAAAATAAGTAATCAAAAAAATCACGGAACATAATTACCTCCTTCCCTTATAGCATCTACTCCAAAACCGCCTGTTGCCGCATCAAGAATAAAATAGGTGGCACTTATGCCAAAGCCGATTGGACCTAAGAAATAAAATTGCAAACCATTTTCCTTTCGTTGTCTCACTTTTCTCTTTTTCCTTAATAAAAACATTGCTTGCTCCCGTATCTCTCAGTTATTAAGGACAATCTATTAAATATTACTTAAGCGGTTTTCCTAAGATAAAAAACAGTACAACGCTGAGTATAATGTACGAGAGCAAATAAATTGTCCCTTTACGCCTTTGTTTTTTGGTCTCATTTTCATATCGTTTACATATTTCATCCTGTTTACCAAAAGAATTTTAAATCCTATTAAAAGCAAAGTAAAATATAATACTAAACTGCCGATAAGACCTATATTTTTGTTGATTTCAAAATTCATAAAATACCTAATTACTGAGATAACTGTAAAAATATTAAGTCCCTGTAAAGCACATAGTAATAGTAATGCGTTAAATGCAGGAGTGTCATTGGTTTTAACTTTCTTTAGCTGCTGGTAAATTCTAAAATACAGATATCGCATAATCTAAATTGTTTTATTTCTTTTATCTGAAAGATTATTATTTGTTATGTACCAATATGTTGCTATTGGTAACAAAATAATTATGATTCCCTTCTACCTCAATGTTATAAACCGTTTCAGGATGCTTTTCGAGAACTGAACTTGTAACATGCTCTAATGAACCTTCCTTTGTTTTTAATACCACGTTATCGTTCATATTGCTTATACGCCCTATAAAATATATAATCAAAGAATTTATTCTCCCCAATACTTTTTATTGTTTATTCTTCTTTTAACACAAGTTCTTGGGGTATTCTTAGCTCCTCTCGCTTTTGCAAATACTCTTGCTTTTTAAATGGCCCATAAACATTAGAGTATCGAGCAAGATTTGTTAATGTATCCAAGAAGTACTCGCTTTTCTCTTTCTTATTAATTATCCGAATATTGACGAAACGTGCTTTGTTCGAAGGCTTCAGTAGCCTTTGAATAATTCATTGCTCCAATATTGGGAATACTGTCCCAAGGGCGTTGAGATACAATAATAAAAGTAGAATCAAAAGTATAGTTTAGAATAAGACCATTAACCACAACCGTATTTTCATTATTTACTATCAATAATGTTTTACAATCTAACGTTTCAAACTTATACCCATCACCTAAATCAGGTAGATTTCTATATTTACAAATGATTTTATCGCATCCCGCAAATAAAAAAACAAAAATAATAGTTTGTGTAATTAAATATTTTTTAGTATTCATGTTATTTAGGAATCAAAGTTGTACCAGTAAATTTAACATCAAACGGACCTCCGTAAATTATTGGAATTAATATTGCTGTCGGGCATATTATTAAATTGTAATTAATAGCGGCGCCCAAAAGATTAGCCGCATCTCTGGCTAAAGAAGAACCACCAACTAATGGCCAAAAGTCAAAACGTGAACTACCATCGCCTATAATAGAAAACCGATTATTACCGTAATACTTCCCCGTTGTCGCGGATTTGCAAATCTGCGACAACCGAGGTCATATAGATACTCGTTTTTGGTACTATTCATAAATTGTACTTTCTCCGGCAAATTTAGTAAATTATACCAAATCCATTAAGACAAACTCCAAAAACTATCAGTGAAAAATTACTTCTAATATCAAGACCATATTGAATAGTAGAAATACTCCTAATTGTATCAAGTATAAAATCATCATTTGTATAAAACCACATTTGCGGTATTGCTAATGTAGCATTAACAATGTTGATAATAATGCATTAGCACCATTGTTAATAGCGTATTAGCAGCGGAGCTAACGCGCTATTAATAACAATAGCTGTTTGTTTTTAGCTGATGACTACGGGAAAATCCAAAACAGCGGTTCGGGGTTGATTCAATAATTTATTGCCTCCTGTAAACTGTGTTGTTACACTGAGTTCATATTCTCCTGCAACTAAACCCACAGGTACAAGTATCAGTAGGCGCGAGGGTTCGTTGAGTACTATGTCGCTGATTGCAAGTTTTGTAACAACTTGTGTGGCTATATTCTTAAATAAGACACCGCAATCGGGTTTTTCTCCAATAATTTTTAGATAAGAGCCCTTTAGTTCGGCATTACGCCCTTTGGTAAGCGTGCCGTCTGTTTTGCCGGTAGTGCTGTCTGTCAAGCTGATTATAGCCATAGGTTCGGCTTGTACGCCCAGTATTTCTACGGTGGTTTCCATCACCGCGTTGCGTAAGTCCAATCCTTGATTAATGGCAATATACACCGAATTTGAATCTGCTTTCCAGGTTTTATCGTAGAATACACCTTTGATAACAGAACGCATATACACTAATCCTGTATTTACGTTGTATCCTGACAATACCATATCCGCAGCTTTTCGATTGAAGCGACTAACAATATCAAGCGCTGTTTCACGCTTTATTTCCATTCCTTCTTTTTGAAGTTCATCGATAATATCGGCTACTGTAACGCCACCTTTGGTCTGAACAGTGGCTACGTAATCGTTGGGGTCTTCGGTTAGTTGATTTTTGTGCAACCAAGCATTCAACGTTTTTTTCATTGGGTTAAGTTTTTTTAATTGGTTAATTATTAGAGATTATATAGATATAGTGATATAACTAATTTGTATGCCTTACAAGCTTAATCTGCTCTCTGTGAGAAACAGAGCGTTATTCCGGAGAATAACAACTTGCTTATAGCGGTATTAAATCAAGCTTAACAGATAGATTATTATTTGCACAAAATAACACAAATAAAATCAAATAAACAATATTTAATTTATATAATTTTTATGTTACATAACATAAAAATACGCACTTTAATCTCTTTGAAATAATTTTTAAGAAAGAAATAGGCTTTAGGATGGTTTATTTTAATGTTTTTATGAGTTATTTGAATGAGGATTGACACTTGTGATGTCGGACAACGCTGCCAATGATTATAACGGTCAACAAGGAGATATGTGGGATGCACAAAAAGATATGGCATTGGCAATGCTCGGCTCTTCAATTTCAGCGTTTGTTTATTGAACAAAAAAACTTAAAAGCAGATAAATACAAACACTGTTTCGTATAACTCATCAAAAGAATAGTCTTCATACATTTTTCTACTACGATATTATTTGTGCTTTTGTTTGTTTTTTACTTACTTTGCACAGCACTTCAAACCAATAGGCAATCAGCCATAAAGCTCTATGTATGAAAATAGGAATTCTTTCTTCCGGCGGAGATTGTCCGGGCATTAACGCTACCATACGTGGCGTAGGAAAAACAGCCATCAACAAATACGGGATGGAAGTTATCGGTATATTAAATGGCTTTTCGGGGCTACTTTATAAAGATATTATTCCTTTGACTGATGCTTCGCTATCAGGTATACTTACGCTTGGCGGTACTATACTCGGAACAGCCCGCGAAAAAGAATTCAGAAAAATTCTGAAATCGCCCGATAAAAATGATCAGGAACAAATAAAAACAGCATACAAAGAACTGGATTTAGACTGTTTGATATGTATCGGAGGAAATGGTACACAAAAAACCACTTGGCAACTTTCTCAATTGGGCTTAAACGTCATTGGAATACCAAAAACCATTGATAACGATGTGTTTGGTACCGATATTACATTCGGGTTTCAAAGCGCGGTGGATATTGCCACCGAAGCCATAGACCGTTTACATTCTACTGCCAGTTCGCATCAACGTGTGATGGTTATAGAGCTGATGGGACACAAAGCCGGTTGGATAACACTTTATGCCGGTATGGCAGGTGGCGCCGATATTATTTTACTTCCCGAGTTGGGTTATGATATGAATGTAATTGCCGAAACACTGAATAAACGTAAAAAAAACGGCAAACCCTATTCCATTGTTGCGGTTGCTGAGGGTCTTGAAATTCAGGAGGGTACCGAACATCATCCGGCAACCTACTTTGCTCGAGAAATAGAAAAAATGACCGGCATAGAAGCCCGTGAAACCGTTTTGGGTTACATACAGCGCGGCGGCTCACCTTCCGCTTACGATCGCAATCTTGGCACATTACTCGGCGGACACGCGGCTAAACTGATTAATAGCAAGAAATTCGGGCGTATGATTTCTATCCGTGGCATAGATGTTATTTCAGATGTATCGCTTGACGAAGTAGCAGGGCAGCTCAGACTTGTTACTCCTACCCACCCGATGGTAAAACAAGGGAAACGTATGGGAATCTCATTCGGAATATAGTTTTACACAAAAAAGACTACACAGCCACTCAAAAGTCGGAAGTTTCTTCTTTTTTACTGATCAGCGCTTTGGTCGAAAGCAGCCCGCAGGCAGCAAAAATATCTTCGCCACGCGAAGCACGAAGCGTAACTGTCATTCCTTTGGCTTTCAGTTGGTTTTGAAAATTGATGATTCCCTGTGTCTCTGTTCCCTCTAAAGGAGTATCAGGTATTGCGTGAAAACGTATCAGGTTTATTCTACATTTGATTCCGTGTAATAATTTTACCAATTCTTTGGCGTGGCGTGGCGTATCATTTACATCTTTAAACATGATGTATTCAAAAGAGACGCGTCGTTGACGTCCCAGTTCCCACTTTTTTATCTCTTTTATCACTTCCGTTATAGGATATACCTGCTGAATTGGCATAATCTCTCTTCTTTCCGTGTCGTACGGTGAATGTAAACTCACAGCCAAATGCGCGTTGCTTTTTTCTAAAAACGCAATCATAGCGGGAACAATACCGATGGTCGAAACTGTGATACGCTTGGGACTCCAATCATACCCCCACGGCGCGGTAAGTATTTCGAGAGAATCGAGCACAGCCTGTAAATTATCTAACGGCTCTCCCATTCCCATATATACAATATTGGTTAATTTTTCAAATTCCGGAAGCGACTGTATCTGATTTACTATTTCTCCCGCTGATAGGTTACCCTGAAAACCTTGTTTGCCTGTCATACAAAACAAGCATCCCATCTTGCATCCGATCTGTGTCGAAACACACAGTGTAGCTCTTTCCTTATCCGGAATATACGCCGACTCAATAAACTTCTGTGTCTGCGTAAGATAAAGATATTTTTTAGTTCCATCGGTAGAGGTTTGTACTTTTGCCGGTGGAGTTAGCTGTACGATAAATCTTTCGTCTAATAATTGGCGTGTCTTTTTTGAAAGATTGGTCATTTCATTGATCGAAGAAATACGCTTCTTGTAAAGCCAGTCAGCTATCTGATTAGCAGTAAAAGATGGCATGTCGCATGTTTTTACCACATGTTTTAGTTGATCAAGTGTTAACCCGAAGAGATTTTGCTTATTTTCCATACGTTTGCAAAGATACGGTAGAATTTCCTAAAAATAGGTTTCGGATACAATATTTTTGGATGCTATCCCTTCTGAAATAAGTAAATCTCTAACTTCAACGACCATTTCGGGGCTTCCACAAAGGTAATACTTCGCATTTAACGGACATTTGTTTTGCTCCCTTAGCCAAGTGGTAAGACACCCGGAAAAATACGTGGTGTCTTCCTGCCGGGATGCACAGCGAATATAATTTTCAGGTGTAAAGAAACGTTCCAACACCTCTGAGAAATAAAAGGTTTCATCAAATCTACCACCATGTATCAATATTTTTCCCTTAGCTTTACCCGAGCGGGTCATCGACACAAAAGGAGCCACGCCTGTACCCGAAGCTATCCGCCAAGCCTCATCATCACTGCACTGAAAGTTACCGAAAGGCTCGGAAACATATATCGTATCACCCGGTTTCAATGCAGAAAGTTGTGGCGTAAGCTTTGCATCCGGTTTTTCATCAAACAAAATATCAATAATTTCATCCTTTTCTCCACCGGCAATGCTATACATACGCGGAATACCATCTTGCTCTACATCAAGTGCGATTATTTGTCCTGCCTTGAAATTAAAGGCACGTTTGAACGATAGCAAATACACATTAGCGGCTATTTGCTTCACTTCTGTAACCTTTGTTTTGTATAATCTTTGTTTTCCTCCCATTACTTATTTTTATTAACGTGAGTTTTGGATAAGAAAAAATATAAAAATAACTATCTAAGTAGTAGAAAATAATTATTGTAATGTTTTTTCGAGGCTGTTTTTGAGCAGATTTTTTGGGATTTTGTCCGAAGATTTAGCGGGCTAAATCAAGGATAAAAGAGTAAAAAGATGCCAAAAAGAGACCGAAAAAACAAACAAAGCATTTAGATTTAGTTTTTAATAATTATAGCGTTAATTGTTTTTTACTACTTATATGATGTATTAAACAGTCAATTCCCCTAAATCCCCTTTCTCCAAAGGAGACTTTGGGATGTGAGATTTTTGAAATATAGCTCTTTCGTTGCAGAAATGCGTTATTCTCCCTTAAAAAAGGGGGCTAAGGGGATTGACTTGCTTTTAACTGATTATCAATACTATAATCTTCTATTCTATATAATCTCTAATAACAATATTATTCGGGTTTAGTTTTTTATATCTACCCTCTTTCAATCTATCTACAAGAGATTTTATTCTTAAATTCTTCCAAAATACAAATTATTCTGTACTGAAAAATATGTTTATCTTTGCACCCTTAAACCACCAAAACATTTCATTATGTCGCACGAAAATGCTTCTGTCAAATCTATCGTTTTTGCCTTATTGGCAAATTTAGGGATTGCCATCACCAAAACCATTGCCGCTATATTTACAGGTTCGGGGGCTATGCTTGCCGAAGCAATACATTCTTTTGCCGATTGCGGTAATCAATTGCTCTTATTTCTCGGACTTAAAAAGTCAAAAACAGGTACTGACGAAAAACATCCGTTAGGACACGGAAAAGAAATTTACTTTTGGTCGTTTATAGTGGCGCTTATCCTTTTCAGTATGGGTGGTATGTTTTCTATTTATGAAGGGGTACATAAGTTGAGCCATCACGAAGGATTAAAGAGTCCGCTAATAGCCGTAGTTGTACTTGCAGTAAGTATAGTGTTAGAGGGCGCTTCACTTTACGGATGTATCGCACAGATCAAAAAAGTAAAACGAAAAGATATTTCGCTTTGGAATTGGGCAAAAAACACCCGCAACAGCGAATTAGTAGTGGTATTGGGCGAAGATACAGCCGCCATTTTAGGTTTGGTTTTAGCCTTGATTTCTATACTTTTAACATGGGCCACCGGCAATCAGATTTTTGACGCTGCCGGCAGCATTGCTATTGGAGTTTTACTGGTATTTGTTTCGATTTTTCTTGGTATCAAGGTCAAAGGTTTATTGATCGGTCAAAGTTCAGATTACGAGACACAGAATACCATTATTTCTTTCTTAGAAAGCAGACCCGAAATTGAAAGCATATTAAACATAAAAACACTTCAACTCGGTGCCGACATTATGATTGCGGTAAAAGCAAAGATGAAAAATGTGAACTCAACCGATGAGTTGATACGAAACATCAACGCTTGCGAAACGGATCTGCATCAACTGAATCCAATATTAAATGGATATTTTTTGAACCGGATGTTGCGAGTTAAGTCTTTTGTATCTAATTTTCCGCTTAATTTTGCATAGTTGCCTTACCAAACAACTTAGGGATAGTGAATGACTCCACTATCCCTAAATAACCCATAATACTACAAACATTGTTTTACGATCCGATAAAATTATCTGCCGGATTGTACGATAAAGTTATGAAGTTCTTCGTTAAATTCGGCTTCTTCCAACAAATCTTCTATTTTTATGTGCATACGGTAACGCCAACTGAATTTCGAATTAGACGGCACGTTTATCCGCTCTTCGTGAGGATTCTCGCGACGTACTTTTTCCGAGATTCCGAGTAAATCCTGTATTTGAAAAATCGCCCACATCGCCGGCGAATACAAATGTTGCAGCAAAATATCGCGACATATCCACCACTCGCAAAAATACGGTGCTTCGCCCCAATGCCCAAGCTGCGCATTATAAAAACGTTGCGTTACACCTCTGTCTTCTTCCCACCAACCACGAATGGTACTCATATCGTGAGTAGAAGGTGTGACCACCGATAAATAAGGGGCATCAGCCGGATGAAAAAATCTATTTTATTGGATTTCGGAGCACGCTGCACCTCCAGACTTAATATCCCAAGTTCTTTCATCACCGCAGTGACGCAAGGAGTCATCATCCCAAGATCTTCACCGCAAATAAGCATATTGGTAGAACGTTTCAATGCCGGAAGTTTCTCCATACCGGAATTGTACCAATTAGCATCTTGACGATGATAAAAATAATCGATGTAAAGTTCGTCTAATTTTTGTTTGGTGTAATCATCCAAATCAGAATAGGTACTCAAGAAGTGCATCCCATATCGGGGATAGTATTGTGTTCCGTTGGAGTCTTCCTTTTCAAAAAACAACACATTGGAAATCAAGTCAAACAGTCCCCACTTCATCTTCTCGGTAATCTTACCTTCATTGTAAAGTTGCTCTACATATCCCTGACTGTTATATTCAGGTTTCAGACGCAAAACCCAACCATCTTCTATTTGCAAACAATTGGATTTTACCCAGTTGGCTTGTTCCTGAAACAATATCCAAAGAATATGATCTGTGATATACGGTTTACAAAATCTATTATAATCGAACCACACCCCTTTTTCGACAAACTCATTAATGTGAATAGGAACAGACGGGGTCAAATGTCCCATAATTCCCTCTATTTGATCTTCTGGTATTTCCCATATTCGAAAAAATCCTAAAATATGATCAATTCGGAAAGTATCAAAATAATTGGACATTTGTGAAAAGCGTTTCTTCCACCAGTCGAAACCGGTACCTTGCATTGCAGTCCAATTGTAGGTAGGAAGCTCCCAATTTTGACCTTTGATGGCAAACATATCGGGCGGTGCGCCGGCATTCATATCCATTTGAAACAGCTCGGGTGCAATCCACGTATCCACACTGTTTTTATTTACACCTATCGGAATATCGCCTTTGAGCACTACGCCGTGTTCGTGCGCATAAGCAGCAGCTTCAGACAGTTGGATATGCAAATGATATTGAATAAAATAATTTATGGCAACATCATCATAGTGTGACTGCGAAGGAGATACAAATTCGGCGATTTTTACTTTATCAAATGTAGCAAATTCATTCCATTGTCGATAATCATTTGTATGATTCATATCGCGCAATACGCAATATGCCGCATAAGGTATCAACCAATGGCTATTTTTCTCAAAAAAAGTGAGAAAGTCACTATTGTTCAGGAATTCCTTTTTTTGATGTTGGTAAAGCGCTCGAGCATATTTCAGCTTGAAATTTATCACTTCTAAAAAGGGCACTAAATCCTGCGCGTTCAGTTCAGCTTGCTTGGGGATATACTGAATCTGAAGTTCGTTATTTTCCGGTAGTTTCCCTATCGCGGGCAGACTCAAAAAAAGCGGGTTCAACGCAAATGCCGATATGGCGGCATAAGGAAGCACATCTTCATCGGTATGCGTGCCGATTGTATCGTTCAACGGGAGCACCTGAATAAGTTTAAGCCCTACTTTTTCAGCCCAATCAACGAGCAACTTTAAATCGTAAAAATCGCCAACACCAAAGCTACGACGAGTACGAATACTGAATACAGGAAGCCCTACACCTGCACCGCGCCACGAGCGATTGTCCACCCGTACAAATCCGTTTTCGACCACAATCAGCGTTTTTTTCATCTGAATAACCGGCGCTATACGGTCGGGACCTTGTTCAAAGTAAAGAAAGTGACCACTTGCCGCATCAAAAATACCGTATTTATAATTCACCTCGTAATTAACTTTTGACAAGTCGAGTTTGGTGATCCAAAAATCACCTTCTTTTTGCATCAACATGGCATTGTTGACCGACCAATCACCTAATTCGGGACAATTACCTACGGCGCAAAGCATTTGACTCTCGTGCAAAAGCGGTGCTTTAACCTTGAAAATATGTGTTATCTTTTTAGATTCTCCTTTTGTAGGAGATGTTATTTTTTCTTTTAAAAGCACTTTCTGAAAGGGAGCTGTGAGAAAAGCATTCTCTACGCTTCCGGAGGAATTCCACGTATCAAAACAAAAAAGGTGTTCCAAATCTGTATCGAGCATTTTTAATATTCGATTATCCCCCCATTCTTCCAAATAAACGCCTGTATATTCGTTAAAAAGAACATACTTATACCTGATTTCGTTATTTTGAGGGAATTGAATATCCACGTCGGCAGTCCAATCTTCGTGTCCCTGAAAATGCAAAAACAGAGCTTTTGAAAAGTCCCCGTTTCCTAATTCGGGAACATTTCCGGTAACCATTAATCGCTGACCCCACCGGGTGAAATACGGAACCTTAAAGTGAATCTTCATACGTATGCTGTTGTTTTCAAAAAAACGACTATTTAAAATATTAAAATAACTGTAAAATCATATTGTAACAGTTCAATAAACAAAAGTAATTTAAAATTATTTTTATGATGATCGGCTGTATAAAAAAATCAATAAAATACATTTCAAACGTTTGAAATAGCTATTAAAGGGAAGAAATAATTTTTTTTCAAAATAGTTACACATTCTTTTTTTTCAGTTATAAATTGAGTAATTTTGCAGCGTTTTTAAGAACTAATGCCTAAAAAACATTAAATATGACAGCCACTACCTCCGATTTTAAAGTATTTTCAGGCTCAAGCAGCCGTTATTTAGCTGAAAGGATTTGTAACAGTTTAAGATGCCCGTTAGGCAATATGAAAATACAGCATTTTTCCGATGGAGAATTTGCTGTTTCTTACGAAGAATCTATCCGCGGACAATATATTTATCTTGTTCAGTCGACCTTTCCCAACGCTGATAATTTAATGGAACTGCTTCTAATGATAGATGCAGCTAAAAGAGCTTCAGCATACAAAGTCATTGCAGTCATTCCTTATTTTGGATGGGCTCGTCAGGATAGAAAAGACAAGCCACGTGTTTCCATCGGCGCAAAACTCATCGCCGATATGTTAACCGTAGCCGGTGTAAATCGTGTGATAACGATGGACCTACACGCTGATCAAATTCAAGGTTTCTTCGATGTCCCGGTGGATCATTTATATGCATCCACCATTTTTATACCTTATATTAAGGCGCTTAACCTTGAAGATCTGGTTATAGCATCACCTGACGTCGGAGGTTCAAAACGTGCAAACTCCTACTCCAAACACTTGGATGTGCCGATGGTGCTTTGCCACAAAACCCGCGAAAAAGCGAATGAAGTGAGTGAAATGAGAATCATTGGTGATGTTAAGGGTAAGAATGTTATTATAGTTGATGATATGGTGGATACAGCCGGCACACTATGCAAAGCCGCTAATCTGATGATAGAAAACGGTGCCAAAAGTGTAAGAGCATTAGTTACACACGGAGTTATGTCAGGGAAAGCCATTGAAAATGTAATCAACTCAGCATTGACAGAAATTGCATTTACTGATTCCATTCCTTTTGATTGTGGCAAATGTTCAAAAGTTAAAATTTTATCCATCGCCGATTTATTTGCCGAAACCATCTCAAGAGTTCAGCAACACAAATCAATAAGCGAACAGTATTTATTATAAAAGAAGATGATTATCCGTAAAACGACCTAAAAATTAATTGCCACCCCTTAAAAGGCGTGGCAACTGAAGAAATATACTATGTCGCTTTGCGGATAATCATTTAAAAGAATAAGACCAAAATAGCAAAGAAGCAACGGTCTCAAAAAAACGAATCGTTCCGGGACTAATAATTGTTTCCGGGACGATTTTTTTATTTCGATCCTGTGAACAAATTATTTACAATATCGCGCAAGTTGATTGAGCTCAAGCAATATCAATCCGCCATAAAAACTGCATTTATAGTGCCTCTTTTCCGCACGCAAAAACCAAAGTACATAATCAACTGAATAATAACTCCATATTTATTCGAGGAGTATATTCTCATAATTATCTTTAATAATAAACTCATCATGCCTAAATTTTAACGCTCTGAGATGTTTATCTATTATAAAATAAGCGGAAGACTATTTAAGGAGTTAATATCAATCATAAGTTAAAAATATCAAATATTTACTCTCGAAAGCCTTATTTTCAGCATTTTAATTACATAATTATACCGACAAATCACAAAAAGAGTAGTAATTTTGGAGCAAATTAAACTATTTCTTTAGCGATAAAATGAGAACTAAAACAATAACATACAGCATATTATCCGTGCTGTTTCTTTCTTGTATAAATTTAGAGAGAGAAACCGTTGACTCGTATGATTCGGATACATTTATGGTATCGCGCGATGCTGTGATTGCAAATTTGACTGCGGTATATCAAAGTACATCTATGAGTGGTTTCTTTGAAGATGGTAATACTATTTTCATTGATGCCGCGACGGACAATGCTTACAATCAATTTACCAATCAGGGTGCATCTTACATAGCATTAGGCACCGCTAATGCTTCAAAAAAATACAGGTACGTTGATCTTTTTCGTTCTTATTTCACTTACGAAGGTATCAAAAACGCCAATTATTTTCTGCAAAATGTTGATCAGGTGAATATGGACAATCAGGAGAAGCAGGTGATGAAAACGGAGGTTCGGTTTTTAAGGGCTTTTAATTACGCACGTAAAATGATGTTCTTCGGTGGAGTTCCCATTGTTGGTGATAAGGTTTTGAAATATGGTGATGAATTAAACTATCCCAGAAAGACGGAGACTGAAGTAGCAACATATATCTTAAACGAACTGAAAGATATCATTGAAATTCTTCCATTGAAACAAGAGAAAGGACGTGTGACTAAAGGCGCCGCATTAGCCCTCAAAGCCAGAGTAGAACTTTATATTAAAGACTATGAAAACGCCGAGAAAGATGCAGAAGCCATTATTAAATTAGGCATCTATGATTTATTCAAAAATACGACTGAAATACCCAACGCTTACGAAGCTTTATTTTGGGAAAAATATCAAAAAAATCCTGAAAGAGATAAGGAGGTTATTTTAGAAGTTTGTTATGTTCCTCCAATGTACTCTTCCACGATTGTTGCATTTTACACTTCGCCCGAAGGTGGTTGGAACTCATTATCTCCTACGCAAAGCCTTGTTGATGCCTACGAAACAGCCAACGGATTGTCCGTTGCCAATGACCCCACATATAATCCGGACAAACCTTATGAAAATAGAGACCCACGCTTTTACGCATCTATCATATACCCCGGCGCGCAATGGAATAATCGTATATTCAATAGTTTAGGTCAAAAATCAGGCACCCCCGATGAGTACTACAACTCTTCGAGTCCCAACATATCACGCACCGGATATAGTATGAGAAAATACTGTCCTCCGTTATCAGAAGAACCAAGCGGTGATCCTTCATCGGAAATAGACGGTGTGAGTTTCATCGTATTCAGATATGCCGAAGTGTTGCTTATTTATGCTGAAGCGCTCATCGAACAAAACAAAAATCTACCGCTGGCAATTGCCGCTATCAATAAAGTACGAAACAGATCGAATATGCCTGATATTCCGGAAACAGACCAAATAAATCTTCGCGAACGTGTGAGAAATGAACGGCGCGTGGAATTCGCTTTTGAAGGATTGAGATGGTACGATATGAAACGATGGAATATTGCCGAAACCGTCATGAATGGATCTGTTTACGGAGTACGTCCTGGAATTGTAAACATTAATACCGGCACTGTAACCTGGACAAGTACGCATCACATTACAGTGGGAGACACAAGGGTATTTGACATTGAAAAAGACTATTACTGGCCTATTCCTCAAGAAGATATTGATAACTCCAACGGAATTTTGAAGCAAAATCCGGGATGGGAATAGGTTTACATCTTAAAAAAATGCAGATCAAAAAATAGTTGAAGAATGCAAAGGTGCATTTCGAAATTAATCGCGCGACAAAAATCGACTTCTTTAAGACGTTATTTCGCACTTAAGTAATTGTAAAGATATAATGTCATATTCGTATTCTTAACCTCTCCCTGAGAGAGGGACTTTGCGGAGCAAAACATATAAAGTTATGTGACATTATTTTTATTCTTACTACTTAGTATTGATTTATAAAACTTTAAATACATAAAAGCATTTATAGGTTTAAATCAGAATCTATATAAATTTCAGACAACATAACACAATATAACTAATTAATCAACCAAGTAATTCAACACATTTGGCAAAATATTTTTTAATGAAAAGACTAAATATCTTTCTGCTAACCATCTTTTTAGCAACAACTTTAAATGCTCAATTACCACAAAATAAGATCTTTTGGAAAGAGACTTTTGACAAAGGAACCGTACCTGCCAACTGGAAAAACGTAGCTTTGAACGACAGTAATATTTTATGGATGGTAACAGATCAACCCTACCCCGGTTCTCCGGGCAGAAACTACCAAGCACCTCCAATCGCTTCCGTAAGTCGAGGCTATCATTTACAATTTGCACCGGGAGTTAGGGTAGGAAAAAACATCAACAAATGGAAAAAACAACACATAGAGCCGAATGGATACATACAAACCGAAGCTATTGATTGTTCTACTAAAAAATCGGTCGTATTGAAATTTCAACAAAACTTTTTTTGGGGTGAATGGGAACAATCCGGTTTGGTATCAGGGCTTATTGTTGCCGTAAGCAATAATGGTAAAGATTGGAAAGAATACGAGGTACGCAACGGCATTGAGCCAACCGCAGACTGTCCGAATCCGATGAATGTGGAATTAAATATTACCAGCGTGGCAGCACAGCAAAAAACCGTTTACATCCGTTTCTGGTGGCGGGGCATGTATCAGTGGTATTGGATGGTGGACGATATTCAGTTGTCAGAAGCTTTTGATACAGATGTACAAGCGCTCGATCTCGTATCTCACCAAACCGAAGGAAACGAATTTAAGAAAAATGATGCTTTTGTCTTTCGATTTGTAAATTTAAGCTCCAAGTCATTAACCTCAAACGTGGACTGTTATTTGCAAATAGATAAACGCCCCTTGATGAAAGTCACAATACCGGCATCAACACGCAAGCCGATAGGTATTATCGATACGGTCAAAGTTACTTTTCCAAATCTTGACCTTACCGACATCGGAGTACATAAAATCTCTTTTTATACCGATGCTAAAAACGATTTACGTCGCTCAAACGACACGCTGAATATGGAATTATACTCCAAAGCTTGTGCCGTGGGAAACGTTTTAAATTTTTCCCTAAAAAACAAAAACGAATACAGCATTTTATGTAATAATGCCCAATTTAAAATTCAAGTTTTGCGCAACGATATGTTTCGATTGCTAATGGCTTACGATGGAGAGTTTACCAATCCTGCCGGCAACGACATCATCGTCAATACACCAAGCCAGCCCGTGCAGTCTGATTTTACGGATAAAGGTGACTATTATTTAATCAAAACACCTGAAATGGCGATACGGAGTTATAAAAAACCTCTACATTTTGAATTATATAAAGCCGACAATGCAACCTTAATTTGGAAAGAAGTTCAGGGCATTACTTACGGAAGCCAAACCGTTCAGTATTTGCAACAAGGAAAAAACGAACATTTTTTTGGCGGTGGAATGCAAAACGGTCGTTTTTCACATCGAGGAAAAACCATCAAAATGACCATTGATTATAACTGGGAAGATGGCGGCAATCCAAATCCAGCAACCTTCTATATGAGCAACAATGGTTATGGCGCGATTAGAAACACGTATGCAACAGGAAAATACACATTTACCGATACCGTGAAATTAGCGCATGCCGAAAGCCGTTTCGACTGTTACTACTTTGTGGGTAACTCATTAAAAGAAACTTTAGGCGACTATACCGACTTAACGGGGAAACCTTTTTTAATGCCTCGCTGGGCACTCAGTATGGGCGATGCTAACTGTTACAACCGCGGAGCAAAAGCAGGGAATACGATTGGTTCTACCACAACCGGGTTCGATGGCTTAACACCAAGTGTGATAAATCTGATTGCAGAAAAATATGTAGAAAAAAATATCCCTCGCGGATGGATACTTCCTAACGATGGATACGGTTGTGGTTATACCGACTTAGGATTTGTTGTTTCCGAACTCAAAAAACGAGGGTTTTACACCGGGCTATGGACTGAAAATGGTGTAGCTAAAATGGCTAAGGAAGTAGGTGAATACGGTACGCGTCTCGCGAAATTAGATGTGGCTTGGGTAGGTCCCGGCTTCAAATTTGCTTTAGACGGAATGAAACAAGCTTACGAAGGCATTGAAAAAAATTCTGACGGACGCGGTTTCGTTTGGTCCGTTTGTGGGTGGACAGGTTCGCACCGCTATTCCGTAATGTGGACAGGCGACCAATCCGGCAATTGGGATTATATACGCTGGCATATTCCTACCATCATCGGTTCAGGATTATCAGCACAAAATTGCGCCACCGGCGATATTGACGGTATTTTTGGAGGTAGCGATTCTACCTATGTACGCGATTTGCAATGGAAATGTTTTACCCCCGCTTTGATGACTATATCCGGTTGGGCTAAAAAAGACCGCCAACCGTGGTTACAAAATGATTCATTTACATCTATAAACAGAAAGTATCTTCAATTGAAACAAGAACTTACACCGTATATGTACACCCTTTGTAACGAAGCTCACACTTCCGGTGTGCCTGCGGTGCGTGGTTTGGTACTCGAATATCCAACCGACACAACCACCTATGGGGATGCCACCAAATATCAATTTTTATTAGGAAAAGATTTGTTGGTAGCGCCTGTCTATAAATCGGAAAACAAAAGAGACAGTATTTATCTTCCCGAAGGCAAATGGTTTGACTTTTGGGATGGAACAGCATATAATGGTAAAACCACATTGATGAACTACCCTGCACCACTTGAAAAATTGCCACTGTTTGTTCGTGCTGGTGCTATACTGCCAATGTACCAACCGATGATGTATGATTGGGAACGACCGACCGACACACTGACACTCAAAATTTATCCTAACGGAAATTCTTCTTATAAAATGTATGAAGATGACGGCGTAACTCGCGAACATCGTCAAGGTTTTTTCGCTTTCACCAAATTTGAAGTGTATGCGGCAGGAAATGAAACCATCAAATTAGTAATAAACGCAGCTGAAGGAGATTTTAAAGACAGATTAAAAAACCGCACTTATTTAGCTGACATTAAAACTGATGCTTTGCCCAAAGAAATTATTTTCAACAAAATAAAACTCAAAAAAGTAAAATCAAAAGCCGAATTTGAAAAGATAAAAAACGGATGGTTTTACGATAATCAAACTCAACAGGGCGTTTTGCGCGTAAAAACGCCGACGGTATCAACTGATAAAATTTCAACTTTAGATATAAAATTATAAACACAATGGAACAGCAACTAAATAATGTAGCTTCAAAATTTAAAATTGACAGTACAGTTTCACAAATCATCCCTTTTGGTGAAGGGCTTATCAATTCAACCTATCGGGTAATACAAAAAGAAAGCGCCACAGAATATGTGCTGCAAAAAATCAATCATCATATTTTTACCGATGTTGAAATGTTGCAAAACAACATAAAACGGATCACCGATCATATCCGTACAAAACTTATCGAAGCCGGAGAATCGGACATCGACCGTAAAACATTAACTATCATAAGTACAACAGACGATAAATTGTACTATTTTGATGGCGAAAGTTATTGGCGTATGATGGTACTCATACCCGAATCTAAAACATTTGAAGCAGTTACACCCGAATATGCTTATTATGCCGGTCAAGCTTTCGGAAAGTTTCAATCGATGCTGTCTGACATACCTGGTGAACCTCTTGGTGAAACAATTCCTAATTTCCACAATATGGAGTTCAGACTGCGACAATTCAGAGACGCAGTCAAGAACAACGTTGCCGGACGATTAGAAGAAGTGAAAGAATTAGTTGCAGAGATCGAAAGCCGTGCTTCTGAAATGTGTCAATGCGAGGTCTTATATCGCGAAGGAAAACTTCCCAAACGCATCAATCATTGTGACACGAAAGTAAATAATATGCTTTTTGACAAAGATGGAACCGTGCTATGTGTTATTGACTTAGACACAACTATGCCCGGATTTGTGGTATCTGACTTTGGCGACTTTATGCGTACTGCCGGTAATACCGGCAAAGAGGATGATACCAACCTTGACAATGTATCTATAAACCTCGGAAATATTTAAATCATATACAAAAGGTTATCTTGAATCGGCAAAGAGTTTTCTTACCCCACTCGAAATAGAACTATTACCTTTTGGCTCCAGATTATTAACATATATGCAGTTGTCGCGATTCTTGGCAGATTATCTGAACGGTGATACCTATTATAAAATCAACAGCCCTTTGCACAACCTACAACGCTCCAAAGCACAATTTAAACTATTACAAAGTATTGAAGCACATTATAGCGAAATGCAAAACTACATCCAAACCCAATTATAGACTCCATCAATGAAAAAAAACATTATTTTATCATTCGTCCTGCTTTTTCTTTTATCATCATTTTCGTTTGCAGGAGAAAAAACATCATCAAATAAAAAAAATCAAGGAATTATTGAAATTGCAACACCGGCTCGTCCTGCCGGACAAAAAGATGTATTGCAACTCACCTGCCCTCCTATCCCAACTGTCAGAGTTGCTTTTATAGGATTAGGAATGCGTGGTCCGGGTGCGGTAAAACGTATGACATACATTCCCGGAGTTGAAGTTGTTGCACTTTGCGATGTGCTTGAAGAAAACACTAAAGCCGCCAATCAAATTTTAATAAAATCTGGAAAACCGAAAGCGCTTGAATTTTACGGAGATACATCCGTATGGCGAAAAGTGACCAAACTCTCTAATGTAGATCTTATCTATATCGCTACCGACTGGAAACACCATGCTCAAATGGGTGTACAAGCAATGAAAGACGGTAAACACGTAGCCATTGAAGTGCCTTCCGCTATGACAATGGACGAAATTTGGGCGCTTATAAATACTTCAGAACAAACACGCAAGCATTGTATGCAACTTGAAAACTGTGTGTATGACTTCTTTGAACTCACTACGCTCAATATGATTCAAAACGGACTTTTGGGTGAAGTAATTCATGGTGAGGGAGCTTACATACACGGATTACAACCCTACTGGAATCAGTATTGGAATAACTGGCGGATGGATTTTAACCGTACTCACAGAGGAGACGTTTACCCCACTCACGGCTTAGGACCAATTTGCCAGGCAATGAATATACACCGCGGAGAATCGATTAAAATACTTGGTTTCGATGGATACCAAAGCAATAGGTAATCCGGCATTCATTAAAGAACAAACCGGAGAAGAAGTCAAAGACTTTAGAAACGGAGACCATACGATGACAATGATTGCCACAGAAAAACAAAAATCGATTTTAATTGAACACAATGTTACTTCGCCTCGCCCATATAACCGTATGTACCAAATTACAGGAACAAAAGGGTTTGCCAATAAATATCCGGTAGAAGGATACGCTTTAGATAAATCGGTGTTAGACAAAGACGTTAATCCTAACTTCGAAGATTTAACTGCGCACAGCTTTGTACCTGATTCGGTAAAAGACGCATTGATGAAAAAATATTTACACCCTATTGCCGCTGACATTGCTGAACTTGCCAAAAAAGTGGGTGGACACGGTGGAATGGATTTTATAATGGACTATCGTCTTATTCACTGCTTGCAACAAGGGTTGCCGTTGGATATGGACGTGTATGACTTAGCAGAATGGTGCAGTCTTATCCCGTTAACGGAGATTTCTCTTGATAATAATTCAGCGCCGGTTGCCATTCCCGATTTTACACGTGGCGGATGGAACAAATTAAAGAAACTTGAATTTGCCAAGTAAGATTCGCATAGGGTATTACTATCTAATATATAAGTACAATTTCAAATAAAAAATAAAAAGAAATGTCTAAAACAAATAAAGTAGAAAAAGGAAATACACTTGTAATTCCGTTACTGATAGTTGGTGTATTATTTTTTGTTATCGGTTTCGGAGTAGGAATTAGTGGATTTTTAACCCCGTTTTTAAAAGACGCATTACATCTCACCGTTACTCAATCGTACCTCGTTACGGCGGCAATATTTTCGGCGTTTGTTATTTTCGGCTCACCTGCCGGATGGGTTATAAAAAAAGTAGGATACAAAAAAGGCATTGTTATCTCGTTGTTGATTATGGCTGTAGGAATGGTGCTATTTGTACCATCGGCAAAGTTAGCCAGTTTCCCGGTTTTTTTACTTGCTTTATTTGTCGGAGGAATTGGAAATACGCTTTTACAAACCGCAGTAAATCCGTATGTAACAATCGTTGGTCCACAAGAAAGCGCTGCCGCACGTATGAGCTTGATGGGAATTATGAATAAACTCGCTTGGTGGTTGGGACCTGTGTTTCTCGGTTTATTTTTAGACCTAAAAAACGTGGAATTAAATCAAGTTTCATTCCCTTTTTACATAGTCACTTTTATCTTGGTAGCGCTGGGTGTATTTATCTATTTTGCTCCACTGCCTGAGATTAAAGCCGTTGGCGAAGATGAATCTGAAAACGCCACAATTGCCTCCACTTATGCTAACAGTAAAAAAAGTATATTTCAAATGCCTCATTTATTATTGGGGGCATTGGCATTGTTTTTCTACGTTGGTGTCGAAACCTTACCTATGGCTTCGATTATCGGCTTTGCAAAATCTGTCTTTGGCGAAAATGTTGCTAATCCGGAAGGATACGCCAAATATGTCCCTATCGGTATGTTTGTCGGATATATTTTCGGGTTTTTGATGATTCCAAGAGCCATCTCCCAAACCAGCGCATTGAAACTTTTCACCATCATAGGTTTGGTTGCATCGCTTTGCGTTATTTTTGCTCCGGGAGAAATTGGTATTTACGGATTAATAGCCATCGGATTTGCCAATTCGATTATGTGGGGCGCAATATGGCCCTTAGCTATTGCCGACTTGGGAAAATTCACTAAAACTGGTGCTTCACTGTTAGTAATGGGAATTGTCGGTGGCGCTGTTATTCCGTTGGTCTTCGGGTTTTTAATCGACTTATTTAAAACTGCCGAAGTCGCGACTACCTCCGACTATAAGAGCGCATATTGGATATTTATACCAGCCTATTTGTTCATCCTGTATTTTGCTACGGTAGGTTATAAAATCAGAAAAAATAATCATAAATAATTCTACATAACGACTATTTTACACATGAAAAAACTATTTCTAATTCTTTTATTATTCAGCGTTTATACAGTAAATGCTTACTGTGTTCCCAAAAAGACACATACGTTTGAGTTATCAAAAACAGAGTTTTTATTAGACGGAAAACCTTTCCAGATTATCTCGGGCGAAATGCACTTTGCCAGAATCCCCAAAGAGTATTGGAGACAACGCATACAAATGGCTAAAGCGATGGGATGTAACACAATTGCTTCCTACGTCTTTTGGAATTATCACGAAACGGAAGAGGGCAAATTTGACTTTGAAACTTGGAATAGAGACTTAGCCGGTTTTATTAAAATAGTACAAGAAGAAGGTATGTGGTTTATTTTAAGACCCGGTCCTTATGTTTGTGCCGAATGGGATTTTGGCGGGCTTCCCTCCTATTTGCTCAAAAAACCGGATATAAAAATTCGCTGTATGGATGCCCATTATATGAAAGCGTCGGAAAAATACATCAGCGCCGTAGCAAAATTGATTAAACCGTTAGAAGTCACTGCCGGCGGTCCTGTTTTAATGATTCAAATTGAGAACGAATACGGTAGTTACGGAAACGATCGCATTTATATGCAAACACTTTTGCAGTTATGGAAAGATAACGGCATCACTATTCCGTTTTATACAAGCGATGGACCCACGCACTATATGCTCGAAGCCGGTACTTTGCCCGGATGTGCAGTAGGACTTGACTCCGGCTCCGACCAAGGTGACTTTGATTTAGCTGCCAAACAAGTTCCCGGTGTCCCTGTATTTAGCGGCGAAACATATCCCGGGTGGCTCACACATTGGGGAGAAGAATGGGCGCGACCCGATACGGCAAGTTTACTGAAATCTGTCAAATTTTTAATGGATAACAAAAAATCATTCAACTTTTATATGATTCACGGAGGTACCAACTTCGGTTACACAGCCGGAGCTAACTCAGGCGGAAAAGGGTACGAACCTGATTTAACAAGTTATGATTACGATGCCCCTATCAACGAACAAGGGCGAGCAACTCCTAAATATTATGCGTTACGCAAACTTATAGGATCGTATTTACCTAAAAAAACCAAATTGCCTGCGATACCACAACCCATCAAGGAAATTTCAGTGCCTGTCATTCAAATGCAAGCCTTCACCTCCGTATGGGAAAACTTGCCCAAAGTAATTCAAACGGTACAACCAACCACTTTTGAAGCGCTTGATCAAAATCAAGGATTTATGCTCTACAAAACGACATTAATCGGACATAAAAGCGGTAATCTGAAAGTTACCGAATTACACGATTACGCCACCGTATTCTTAAACGGAAAATATGTAGGCACCTTAGACCGCAGAGCGGGCGTTTCGTCGATAAAGCTCCCGACTTCTGACGTAAAAAATCCAGTGTTAGAGATATTAGTAGAAGGTATGGGACATATCAACTTCGCTCAGGAAATGATTGATAGAAAAGGAATCACCGACAGAGTAACACTCAATGGTATGACGCTTATGAATTGGGAACAATACAAATTACCGATGAACGAAGCCTTTGCTTCAGCCTTAACAGCTACAAAATACGATTCCACCAAACCGGGTGTATTCTTCAAAGGAAATTTTGAGTTAACCGAAGTAGCAGACACCTATCTCGATATGTCGAATTATCAAAAAGGGGTAATTTGGGTAAACGGACATAACTTGGGCAGATATTGGAACATAGGACCTCAAACCCGTCTGTATTGCCCTGCCTGCTGGTTAAAACCCGGTAAAAATGAAGTGATTGTTTTTGATCTTCATCAAACGGAAGCAAAAACCATCCGTTAACTCTTTTAGATAGAGAGCACGCGATATAAAAACGCAAGGAAGAAACAAGTATTGAATCTTTATTGTTACACTTAATATGCAGAACTACACAGAACTACAATATTCTTTTTGAATCATTCTGTGTGTTCTGTTTAATACCGATTTATTGACAAAAAACGTTGATTGTTTTTCGTCTTTTCAAATAATAACTGCAATTGTATTTTGCTTATGAAACGAATTCTAACCATCTCATTTTTTATTCTTTGTTTAACGGCTGCGTTACAATCCAAGCCTGTATTATCAGCCTCTAAACAATACTTAATAGCAACATTAAACGACAATGCTACCGGAACCGTGAGTCTTGGCAATGCGGATTATCCGTTGATATATAATACTGACAGAGACGAAGAAAACGCGCAACCAACCGATTATTGGATTATAAAAAACATTAGCGATAATCAATACACATTCCAAAACGCTTCTACCGGCAAATATATCCAATACAATTCAGCCGCGGTTTCGGAGAGATCGGCGCTCGCGTTGGTTGACGGTTTACAGACCGATAACTCAACCTCGTTCACATTGGAACTTAAACTCACCAATGGGTTGTGTTACTACATTATACGTTCTGTGGTGAACAGTAATAAGATGTGGGATCGCAGGGCAACTGCTTATAACTCGGTATATCCCGTGGGAGTGTATTCCGGCAGCGGAGGCAATAATGAGTTGTTTGTTTTTTATGATTCGTCAGGAAAACCGGTTGTAGATGAGACTCCTGTAGGATTACCTACTGCTAACAGAACACTGGGTTCTCTCTCATCATATCTATCCTCATTAACATTTGACAGTAAGACTCCGATTGTTGACAAGGAAAACAAAGAATTATATCTTTCCGTAACGGAAGCATCAATAAATACCAATGTAACCAAAACGATTAAATCTACTCCCAAAAACTCTGCCTACAAACTGTATATCAATAATCAATTGGTAGAAACAAATACCACGTACAGCTTTAACAAAGTAAATGCATCTACCGGATATTTGATTGAGATAAAGAACGGAACAACAAAACTTACCACCGCCACGCTTTATTTCAGTTGTTTGCCATTAGTGCAATTGTATTCGGATGGAACTATAGGCACGGTATACTCTATGGGACGTGTTGCCGTAACCGAACCCGAAAAAACAGACACTACCGAGGTGGTACTAACCAACATTAAGACACGAGGTGCTTCTTCATTGTATTATGATAAAAAATCATTTGCATTGAATATCAGAAATTCGGTAGGAAACGACTCGGACGACAGAACGTTTTTTTCGCTACGCAACGATAACAATTGGATATTGGACGCCATGTTTATAGATCCGTCCCGAATGAGAAATAGAGTGAGTACCGACCTATGGAATAGTTTTTCGACCAAACCTTACTGGTTCTCAGGCGAACCGGAAGCGGTTAACGGCACACGCGGTCGTTTTGTGGAAGTATTTATCAACGATATTTATCACGGATTATACTGTATGACAGAAAAAATTGATCGAAAACAATTAAAACTGAAAAAACTAAAATCGACAACCGGCACCAACAACCAAATAACTTACACTCAACGTGGAACATCTTTCAAAGCTACCGGATGGAGCAATGCCGTTTTTATGGGATATCCGTACGGTGGCAAGATTTATTCGATGTACAATAATAATAGTATCACTTGGAGCGGATATGAATGCAAATACCCTGAATTGGACGAAGGGGAGCCAATTATGTGGGACAATTTGTACAAAGCAGCGCTAATCCCGAACGACTATTATACAACAAACGCTAATTTTACGGCAAAAGTTACCGAGACATTTGATCTACCGGTATATCTTGACTACTATTTGTTTATCGAACTAATGTTGGCTACGGACAACCACGGTAAAAACACTTATACGTCTATTTACGACCAAACTGCTTCAACCAAAGTGAGCATTACGCCGTGGGATTTGGACGGGGTATTCGGAATCAGATGGGACAGTTCAAAAGATATTACCGGACCGGAACAAAACTTTGATACATTTGTAATAAATAATGAGCACGGTCAGTTCAACCTTTTTCAACGACTCAAAGAGTTAGATGTTAACAATTGGAAAACCTTACAACTTAAAAATCGTTATCTTTCCCTGCGTGGCAAAGCGTTTAGTTATGACAGTTTAATGAACCGTTTTCAGAAATATGCCGATTTATTTGCGTTAAGCGGTGCCGATACTCGAGAAATCAATAAATGGGGACAATATGGAGTGGTAACAAATATATCATCGGAAATGTCTTATATTTCCGATTGGTTGACTAAAAGGCTGGCATACCTTGACATTCAATATCTTGGTAAACCTTACACTGCAGTTAACGATGTCAAAAGCGACATAAATATTATTTGCGGACCAAATCCGGTAACCGATATACTCAACATAACCGGCTTACAACTCGGAGCAACTGTCTCTATCTATACGCTGCAAGGTGTAATGCTTGAAAGCCGAAAAGCAGACAATACTACGCTGCATATTAATATGTCTCGCTACCCCGCAGGCATTTATATTGTGCGTTCGGGAAGTTATTCGGAAAAAATAATACGAAAATAAATTTAATCTCGCAGTTAAGTAGTAGAAAATAATTATTGTCATGTTTTTTTCGAGGCTGTTTTTGAGCAGATTTTTGGGATTTTGTCCGAAGATTTAGCGGGCTAAATCAAGGATAAAAGAGTAAAAAGATGCCAAAAAGAGACCGAAAAAACAAACAAAGCATTTAGATTTTGTTTTTTACAATTATAGCGTTAATTGTTTTTTACTACTTAGTTGAATATAGAATAAACAGTTAAACGATTATTAGCAAAATCTAATACACACGCACTATCTGATTTTCTAAATCTTAACTGTATCTGATATTGGTTTATACATCCCTAAAGCCGCTAAAGATAATAACTTATATGTCTTTAGCGGTTTTTAGTATCCGCATCCGATGTTATTGATGTAAATATTGCCTATTTGTTTATTCAACTTTTGAATGCTTAATTCACATAATTACAACAACTTACACTATTGCAATAATTTTCTTACTCTCACTACGTACTCCCCTCTCCTCAATGAGAGGGGCTGGGGGTGAGGTTTGACTTAGATAAGATTAAAACTCCCGATTCTTATAAGTGTCTGATAATCATAATAAATAATTTTTCAATATTCATAAAATCAAACGTTTAACACCTTGCGAAAGTTGAACTATTTGATAATGATATTTGGTTTAATCGTTCATCGTATGAAATATGAACGATTAAACCTTTTTTATTAAAACGTAGCCCGGATGAGGCTTACGCTTATGCTGGATTCTGGGTTTAAGAAGATACTTTTGAAAAGAAAAAATTTGCGGTGGATGAATGGAGGAGGAGGTATTCATGCAACTTTCAGGAGTGAGAAACCGTTTATTGGTTGGCCTGTGTGGGCTTTCGGTTGCAACATAGAAGATAAAAAGCGAAGGAAAGCAAATCAAGGTAACGAATTGATAGTCAGAAAATGAACGTCCTTTGGTGGCATTGAGTGTCTAATCGTTAAAATACCGATTTCGACAGATATAAGCAGGGGTTCCGTGCCTATAACGTTACCCATTTTGCACGGAGCAAAATACGGCAATTTGATGGCCTTTATTGGCTGATTATAACGCTGTTTGTCTGCTGTTTACATTGTTCGAATAACTCACGTAAGAAGTGAATTTATTAACTTTAAAATGTGAGCGTTATGAGCAACGAATTGAAATACTTTGATGTAGGCATTTGCAGAGTTGGTAGAAGAAAAACGTAAAAGTGTAGGTATTTAAATTAAGGAATCCACCTATCCTGCATATCCGAATGCTTACAGGCATCCGAAAGATTTTCTAGCGACAAAATACAATGTGACTGATAATTCCGTTCGGGAAAGTAGATATTGCATTTATCGAAGTCTATTCGCTTTGTCTAAAGCTTAGACTTGCGTATGACTCCAAGAACAGTCAAATGTAACTTAATTCCCTTGCGAACTTGTATCACAAAAGCTAAACATAAAGGACTGATACGGCAAGATCCATTTTTCGATTACGTTTCTGAAAAGATAATACCCAAATGTCCGTAGCTTACAATGGACGAAATAGAACATTTGATGAGAGTACACACAAAACACGCTATATGGAATTTCACAAGAGATATATTCATCTTTTGCGTTTTCGCAGGTATCACTTGTATAGATTTGCGGAATCTAAATCATTCCAATATTCAACGTCAGGAAGATGGGAGTCTATGGATTGTCCTAAACCGACAGGAAGCAGGAACGACTTCTTATATCCCACTATTGGATATCTCGATTCAAATTATTGACAGATATAGGGGTTCGGAGTTTGCAGGAGAGAATGGAAGCGTTTTCAAGTTACAAACTCATGTGAATATGAAATGGCAACTGAAACGGCTTGCGAAAATAGCTAAGATTGATAAACGGCTGACATTCCGCATGAGCCGATTTTCATTTGCAACGACTATCTGCTTGACACAAGGTGTTCCAATTGAAACTTTTAGCCAAATGATGGGGCATCCCTCCATCACAACCACTCACAACCACTCAAATTTATGCGGAGGTGACTCGGACTAAGATTGAGAGGATATGACAAATTTGGCAGAAAGAACGCAGGGGAAATCGAATTCTCCCGGCATACTCAACTTTCGGAACATCGCTGTTTCTGCTAGTCGTTTCATAATTTAATTATTTTTGAGATTTATAATAAGGCTGCTTGCCTATTTGTCGGGCAAGCAGCCTATGTTCCTTTAAAAAGCTAAAACATACCGCACCGCGCCATTGGGATTGTACTTGGAGTAGTAGTCCATTAGCCCATCGAAGAAATTGACAATCCACACATTAATAACAGGAAGGCCTACAACCTCCGACGAAGACCAGTACAGATTGTCGCTTAAGCCAGTGCCATTGGCGGCTGTGAGCCTGCCGTTAAAGACATTTATAATTCTGGCTTTTTCTGTCAGATTTCTCAGATATGCATTCGGATCGGGAAATTTATAACAACCTGATTGTCAATGGTAGTTTTTACCGTTAGTCAGAATACATTCACAATACTCACTGTTGCCCCGGTAAGGGAAGGCGCTCCATTTCCCGCAAGTAAACTATAAGTGATGCGTGACAGCTTGTGATTAAAGGGCAGGCTGTGAGCCGTACTTTGACGGGTATAACTTGTCTGTTCACTACACAGCAGGTCGCTGGCATTATAGTCGTCATCACTACTCTGATCAGTTTCAACACTAAAATCATACGTATCGGCAGTACTGCTGTTGTACGGATAATAAGCCGATATCTTGACACCACGTCCACTCGATGGAAATAGGGTTGAGAGCCTCCGCCTTGCAAATCTAATCCGCCCGAAGCACTTCCTTTGCAGTGTAGATTAGACGCTATTGAGGTGTTAGCCCCTCCGTTTTCATTGATGTAAACACCTACTCCCATATTTTGTAACAAGGGTTGATTGCCGGTTATCGTTGATCTCGTCTGCAGGCCGTCTGTAGCCTGTGCTGAAAGGAGGATAGGAGTGTCGTCTTTTACCCCTTCCTCATTGTCATTGCTGCACCAACCGGCAAATAGATCATCAACCCGATATGAAAAATAATTTGCTTCATATTTTAGTCCATTTCGGCTGTCACTTGTTTTGCATCAGGTATCCAAGAGGTAACATTGGTAGCCAGGCTTATTCCTGTAAGGTTTACTGTAATTGTATAGTCATACTTTTTCCCCGAAACGAAAATAGCGCCACCTGTAGGAACAGTGTGGTAAAGAATCCCCCCTGAAGCCAATATTACTTCTATCAGTCTTGTGCCTGCCGCTATAGTCTGGGGAACTATAATTGCTCCGCCTGCGTTGGGGGTAATTCTTGTTACCGTACCTTTTGCAGCGCTTATTGTTCCAAGAATACGGTTAAATTCCACAGTGGGCAAAGTGTTGATTATTTTCACAGTCGCACCGGATAAATCAGGAGAACCGCTTCCCGCCACAAGCGTATAGGTGATTTTAGACAATAGATGGTCGAATACCAGTGTATGTGCTGTCTCTAGACGGACATAGCTTGCCTCTGCACTGTAGAGCAGGTCGCTGTTGTAATAGTTGGTATTGCCGCTTTGGTCGGCTGCCACACTGAAATCGAAAGTATCGGCCAAGCCACTGTTATACGGATGGTAGCCGGATATCTTCACCCCGTTTCCGGTTTCGGGGTAATACAGTGTAGTTCCCGTCAATCCGCCAGTACCATTCGCTGTATAGGCAAGATTCGGTGTATAGGTAACCACTGGCATAAAGGTATTCTCGCTGATATATAGGCCTAATTGCTGTCCCGAAGCGATCTGATCATCGGGAGCAGCTCTTGTTATGTGTAAGTCAGTAGAGGCTGTGTTCAGACGTATTTCGCCGTTCCAATTGTCTACGGGTTCTTCGTTGTCGTTGCTGCATGCTGCAAATAATACTGCAGATAATGTTAATACACTTAATAGTTTTGTTTTCATACGATTTTTTTTTAGTTTATAATTATTTTAATAAGTAAGAACCAAGATTATTACTTTGTCCAATGGTGATAGCTGTTAGCAAATCGCTCTTACTGTAGTTGGTTGCCGTGCTCTGGTCGGCTTTCACCTCGAAAGACAGGTTATCCATCGTTGTATTGTGATCTCCCAGATAAGGATAATAGGCGTAAAAATCGAGTTTACTTCCATCCAACGGATAGTAAATCTTATCGGCATCGGTTGCCGATACCCAGTTGCCGTTTATACGCACCAGTCTTACGTTTTGGGCAACAACATCTGTTGTTCCTTCTTTCAGGGCAAAGACTCCGATTTCGTCTCCGTCTTCAAAGACAGTATTGAATGCAATATCGGTCGTCGCACGGGTCGAAGGCCCAAAACCGATATTAAATTGCACTTCATCACCGGGTTTCACTTCCGGCTGTATGTTTGTGTCCTCGTCACTGCTGCATCCTGCCGGCCATAATAAGGGCAAGAGTAGCAACAGATTGATAATTGTTTGTTTCATATATTGTATGATTTTAGTTTTATTCTGCAATAACAGACTCATTGACACTCACCCAATCGGTAACACTGGTGACGAAACCAAGTTCTGTTGGTGTTTCTTTCATATCACCTTGTAGCCAAAGCGGTGTTATCTTATCCGTATTGAATTTGGCTATGATGGCAGACAAGTCACTATCCATAGTTATGTCAGTAGGCGAGCCCCCGTCAAATGCGATCGTTCCGGTAAGCATTTGCTGTGTACCTGTGATACCCAATAATCGGACTACGGCTTGCCATGTTCCATTGTCCTGTTTGGTAAAGGTTAAAGGTACATTCATCATATTTCCCGCAGGTTTGTTTGCTTTAAAGTCCCATGTCCGGTAACTCCGACAGAATGGCAGAGATGCTTGCTATACGGCCTATTGTGCCCCCTTCGGGCTTTAATGTTATAGTCAACTGCCTTACCTGCTGCTGCATCACGGCAGTTATTGTTTCCACTTTAAAGTCGGCATATATCGCTTGAGTGGTAGCTGTGAACAACCATCCGGGAAGAGGATCGACTTGATGGTTGGCCGTAGCTACCGAGGTGGTTGTGCCTACAATGCTTATTTTCTCAGGAGTGTTATAGATATGGATGGAGTAATTTCCGGCAGTAAGTTCGGGCAGTAAGTTTGTGGCTTGTGTATAATTCAACATTTGGTTGTTCACTATCACCGAATAGCTTGTCGGCTGTTCGATGCCGGAGGTGCATTTGCTCCAATCGGTAACGAGGGTTATGTTACCTTTAAGTGGTTCTTCGAGATCTACGATAGTGCAGGATGTCATTGCAGCTATTGCCAGTAGTAAAAGGATCTTTCTTAGTTTCATTTTTCTGCTATCAATTTATTTTCCACACAAAAGTCATTGAGATACCTGTCGGGCCCCAGTAGCCGTTAGCGGTTTTATTCCCGTCACGGTAGTCTACATCATTTATACGTTGGTATTTTTCTTTGTCATAGAGATGCAGGTAACCTAACGAAAACCCTAAATCTACCATCAGGTTTTTGCCTGCATAAAACTGGTGACCGAGAGTAAACCCTCCTCCCATGTATTTGCCTTGATTACCTGTCAGGTTATACTGCCCCATCGTATATTGTGCACCGATGTAATTGTACTTGGTTTTACCTAAGTAATAACGAGCCTGTGGAGCGACATTCCACATCCGCCAGTATTTGTTTGGGGTGTTCAGGCTCCAGTGTGCCCAGCTGCCATCAATAATCAGGCTTGCATGGTCGGAGGTTTTATATTCCAAGCCCACATTCGGCGTAAGCATCAGCCAAGGAACGTATGTTTGTCCGTAAACTGATACTGCCTTTAGGTGAGTATGTAGGTATTAACTCCGTGTTGCTTTGTCCGTAGGAATACAGGGATAAAGCAAACAGCAGAATAAAGAGTGTGTGATGTTTCATCCTATTCTTTATTTTGTTTATAATTTCTATACTTTAAGGCAATGCGAACAGCCTTTATTGATCTGTTTTTGGAGCAGCCGACAGATAAGCTATATGTTAAACATATAGCAAAGTTAAGTGTGAACTTTTTAAAATAATAGGCCAAAGACCCTCCGAAAAGTCCATATTCACGAATCCGGATATATTTATTGGTAAGCTTTTGTATTTAAGACTATTATAGGGATGTAAAATCCTTAAATCCAGACATATTTTTTCTGGTTTTCTTGAATTGAGAAGGTGAAATACCTGTCATTTTACGGAATGATTCATAGAAAGAACTACGGCTGCTAAAGCCTGCCTGTACACCCATATCATCGACAGACAAAAACTTATTTGCAGGATCGGACAGAAGACGAATAGCTTCTTTTACCCGGTATTCATTGATATAGGTGTTGAAATTTTTACCTGTTGCACTATTGATTGCTTTGGAAAGATATTTGCGGTTGATACCTAAATGTTCCGATAAGAATTCAAGGTTAAAACCGGGCGAAATATATTGTTTTTGCCCGACGACAAAAGAGAATATACGTGACATGACGGCAAGATCTTCTTTAGATACATTGTCGGAGGGATTATCTATACCAACGGGAATAAACTTGTCTTTATTATCTTCCCTGCTGTCAGCCGAATTAGAAGAAATGTGTCCTCAATTCCTTCTATTGAGTTTGCCCACTCCTGGTTTTTCTTAACCAACGCTCTGTATGCAACCTGTTTACGGCGATAAAGCACTACTATAACGGACAAGGCTGCGACTGATAGTATAAATACGGTAGATATAATAAGTAGGGCTTTACGCTGTGTTTCAGCTTCTGCTTTCCTTGTTTCTATTTCGTTTTCTGCAAGGTTTTGCTGTGCCTGGACAATATACTGAGAGTTACAGACTTTATCTTCTTCCTTATAAATACTTATTAAAGAATCATTATATTCCTGAGCCTTATCTATATCTCCTTGCTTGGCACAGTATCTTGCCAAAATAGTGTACGCCTGTTTCAGATGTTTCATTCCGTTATATTTATCTTTCTGTGCATAATACAAAACACAGTCTGCCAATATAGCTATTTGGGAAGATTCTTCCAATCCGAAATAGGAAAAGCATTGGCAGGCATACATTCCGGCAAGATGTCCGTGGTCATCTTCTTTTTTCAAAAACGGTAGCACCTCCAAATCCAATGCCAGGGATTTTTCGTATTCACCTTTGAGCATGGCATTGCATGCCAGATGTGACAAAGCAATAGCATTATATACAGGGCGGTTAAGCACGATATCTTTGCTTTTCAGTGTAGATTGAAAATAATAATCGGAAGTATCCATCCGATTTGTATTGGCATAACAGATGCCGATAATTTTACGGGCATCCAGGTTGGCGCAATCAGTGAAAGAACGTGGAGGCTTCTCTGTGATAGCATGTTTAAGCAGTTCGATACTTTTATTAAAGTCATTGAATAGATAATATGCTTCGCCCAATTTGAAATAAGCGACTCTCTTATCCGGATATTCCTTCTCCGAAACCGCAGTTAATTTTCTTTCTAGCATAATAGCCATTTCGAAAGCTTTTGTATAGTTAGGATATTCTGACCAGAAAGCAGTATGGAATGCCTGCAAAAGTGATTCAAACTCTAAGTTAATATATCGTCTCCTTGCGGCTTTCTGAGACAGTGAATAGAATTCGTTAATTTTCAGGTTTGTTTGATCGTATGTTGTGTCAGATAGACTTATTATCTCTTTGTAACGACAATTCAGTTTCTTGTTATCTGAATATGTTTTTTCGACATAGGGCATATTGTTATAATCCTTTAATGCTTTTTGATAAGCTGAGACTTGTTCAGAAGTAAGCGTTCGGCGATACAACTCCAGTTCGGGATAAGATGCTTTTTCCTGAGATATAGCGGATGCGAGTGTTTGCTGTAACAGAAATGCAATCAAAAAGAGTACTTGTTTTGGATAAATTTTAAGCAATTGTATATGGATTTTCGTTTTCACAAGAGATTGTCTATCGATGTTTCCTAACAAAAATAGTATTTTTTAGAAAATATTTGGTGGCAATATTTCAATAAAAAAGAAGAAAATACAAAAAAAAACACTTGTTGCTTTTGATTTAAGTAATGAAAACAATGTAAGCCTCCCAAATCAGCCGTATTGTATTCAAAAAAAACAGCCTGTTTGATTTTGTCAAATCTTGCAGGCTGTTTTTTATTTGGGAGGCTTACTTCTCCTTGCGATTTAACCTCGCAAGGGGAATTTTTATTCGAATAACCAACTATAAAAATTATTAACGAACGATTACTTTGGTTACTTCTTGTGTATTTTCTATTTTTACAATATACACACCGGGTATCAATTGTTTTTTAGCATCCATCTTCTGTCCTCTAACGTTATAAACGCTAAGTTGACTATCGGAGTTTTTAGCAAAAACCATACGATTAACAACATATACCTGCAATTGATTTGCACTAACTTCTTTTACCGATGTTAAATTGCTTGGAGTAAGCGCCCAATTGTTACCCGCGTCTCCAGAACCTCCATTGTAAAAACCTATGTATGGAGGATTATATCCTGCATAACTATTTACTTGATTTGCACCACCTTCGATAGAAATAAGATAATACCCTTTGTTGGTAGATTCATCGAACAACCAAGTAGAGACAGACAGAGTACTGTTAATTCCGATAAAATTAGTCTCTACATCACCGGAAAGCGCATTTACGTTATCCAATTTGTTATAAACGTAATATCCTAAGAGAGAAGTATCTTCCGGTTTCACGAACTTAAACAACAATGAGTCTGTTATTGTGCTTGGTACTCCTTTAACCATGATCAGTCGATTATCGATAGTTTCTGTTCCGACATATTTTCCTACTTTCCAGTAGCTTTTATTCGTCCTCATATCATTGATTGTGTACCAGTGGCTATCTGTAGTTGTACTAAGGAAGAAAGGAGGATTTTTAGATGCGATCAGATCGTTGATAGCAGTTTGAAGCGCTGTCACCATATTATCAACTTCTTCTTGTGTTGGTTGTGGAGTCGTATTTTCCTTATTGAGAAGCGCTAACGCTTGCGTACGTACAGCAACAAAAGCATTCCACTTTTCAAGTGAATACTGATTTTCCCCGGTTCCGATAGGATAATTAGCTGTTGTCATACCGTTTGCAGTAGCAACCAATACTTTCAATGCGTTAAAATCTGTTTTACCGGCTTCAACCAATTCTACAAATGTCCAGTCGTTACCATAATCGTTTTCTCCGTCTCCGGGATAGTAAAATGCTATATAAGGCGGAGTGTAATCAGCGTAGCTGTTCAACTGAGATGTTTTATCACCTTCTACAAATATTGTAAAATAAGCACCGTTGATTGTTTTTCCAAACTGCCAAGTTGTAGGCGTTGTTGACGTTTCGTCAATAGCTACCAAGTTTTTATCAAGATCTGCTGACAACGGCGAATTTTCTATTAATTTGTTGTAAATGTAATATCCTTTTGAAGGAGCAGGTGCTTTTACTATTTTGAACAACTGATCGTCTAATGTATTGTCACTTGTTTGAGACATAATCAACGCTAACGGAGCTGAAACTTGTCCATCTTCAGATGTATATTCGCCAAGTTGCCAATAACTTGGAGTAGGACGCCAGTCATGAATTTGATACCAAGTTGTACTACTTGCATCGCTTACCTTAAATGGTAAAATAATACTACCGTTCAAATCATCGATAGCTGCTTGTAATTCCGCTTTTTTAGCATCAACCGCTTCTTGCGTACCATCTTCGCCCAGCGCAATAAATGCTTCTACCGAAGCTATTGCTGCCTGTAAAGCATCCCATTTAGCTTGTGGATATGTACCCATAGTGGTTCCAATAGGATAATCGGCATTTGTATAACCTTTTGCTGTGGCTAACAGGTTCTTTAACGGATTGTAGTTGGCGCCAAGATATTGATTTAAAGTATATTTAGCAATAGCAACACATTTAGAGCCAGTCATCGTTCCCACGCAGCCTAACGAAACTTTTGTTTCTTCGGTTAATACAAAATTTAAAGTAACTTGACCTTGTGTTCCTACAAGTACAAAGTTAGTTAGTACCGTAGAACTTATAGCAGTACTCAAGTCAGCGATGTTCGGGATTCCTACCCCTTTGGCTACAACCAAATATACTCCGCTGGCAGCATTCCAGTCATAACTGGTAGCACTACCGTGACTTAAAATTACCAAATCATAATTACCGGCGGGTAATGTTACGGTCTGATAAACTTTGAGATTTTGTAATGTACTTGAAAAGCCATCCCAACCGGAAGTAAATGTCATTGAATTACCCTTATTTGCATCGGCGTGCCAAGTAGTAATAACCGAACCATCAGTAACATCATTCTGAGTTACCCAAGGAGCCGCTAATTGTTGCCAACGTGCGTTTCCATTATTTAAACTTACTCCTGTTGTGGTAAAAGGCTTGGTATAGTTTTGCAAATATTGATCTGTAATATCCACAGGATCAACAGCAAAAGCAAATTGCAATATGCTTACTAAAGCAATGCTGCATAAAAGTAGTTTTTTCCTCATAAAAATTGATTTTAAATTAATAGATTATATTATTTTTCGAAATAAGTTATCAAACGAATCAGAGACTGCAACAACCTAACCGAATATAGTTGCAATCTTATATTTTATTTTTCTTAATAGTATTGTGTTGATTAAAAACAAATTTCTTATTTTTAATTCTTTATAAATTTGATAAAATCGTTTGCGGTTTTTACAAAATAAGTTCCATTAGGGATGCTACCGATATTGATCGTCGAATTGTATGAGCGTTTTATACAATCACCATTTACATTATACAATAGCACCTCCATATTTTCCGGTTTATTTTTCACACAGACACATTCAGACGATTTTGAATAAAAAACAGATATTTTGTTGTCATCGGCAATATCATTAGTAGCTGTTGAAGTGTATGAGGTGAACTCCCATACACTTCCATTATCGGTAATACTATATGTTGTAACTTCTTCTTCGTTGGTACTGTTAGCATTTAGCCCATTGTTTGTATCGTAGCGAATACACCATTTATCTGTACCATACGTTGTGTTCGAAGATATCTCAAATTTAAATACAACATCGCCAGTACCCGTAGCTACCGGCATAAATCTAATTCCCTGAGTTAAGGTTTGTTTCTTTAATTCGGTACCATCACTCTTAGAGATAATTCTGAATCCATTGTTATCTCCTTCAAAACGCCAAAGTTGTTGATCTTGAATATTACTGCTCAACGTTCTTGCGTAAATATTGGTCGTTGAGTTAACATACGTAAGATATTTTGCATTTCTGCTATTCTTGATGAAATACCACTTGGGAGTGTCAGCAGTACTAAACGCGGGCATTATTGGTCCCGGAAGTACTTCTAATGGAACTTCACGTCGTTCTCCACTTACAGATACCGCATAAAGATGGTCAGTGGTTGAATCAAAATTCAAACTTTGTGCGCTAAAGTTTTGTGTAACGACAGATCCATCGGGCACAAACACATACTTTATTTTCCCTGTGGCATTATCTTGCCTTACTTCAAAAGCAACGGCGTTTGTCCATCCGGTTGGCATAGCCTTGAATTTAGTCCCCACAACTGTAGCTTTAGCGCCGGTTACAAGTTCAGCTCTTGTTTTAAATATATTAACATTAGCATCGGTAAGATACTCACAAGCAGTTGTTTCTGGTTTAGGATACTGCCTTATATTCGTTAAAGTAGCATTAATCATATCGGCAGTAATAAGCACGGTACTTGTTGCGTAGTCATCGATGATAGTATTAATTGGAGAAAGAAATCCCCAGCGTTTGAAAAAATCTTCCAAATTTAAGTTAGCTAATCTACAAATCTGCTCTACAAAAAACAACTGATGCCTTCCTGTTGTTCTAGCGCTTGCATTGGGATCGTTTTTTCTATAAAATTCATAAAGGTCTTCATAAAAACCGGCACCGTGCATTCCGGTTTTCTCTAACACAAGATTCATATATCTATCTAATTGCCAAAAAGGTATCAATTTACAAAAAACATCTAAACCGGGAGTATTATGTGGAAGCGGCTCCGCATCCGTTGCATTTTCAGCTGCAAAATAAAGATTGAATGCTTTTTCGTAACGATTTACATACCCTCCTTCTGAGCGCATGCTTTTCTTTCTGTAGCCTATTATTTAAAGCAGAATTCTTAGATTTAGGAAATGCTTTACTTATTTCTGTTTGCACACACAAAGAGTGTAAGTTGTTGGTAACTTCTGTCATTCCCGGCCATTTAAATCCAGGACGTGTTTGATTGACATGCCCATGTTCGTGACCAAATACCCATATCATATCTCGGCTATTTCCAGATTCATTTAGGATATAAGCAGGGTCTGCAATACGAGGATCGGGATATGCTGTGCGATAATCTGTCGCATTCGCACCCACACCTTCGGGCATAGCCATATATACAAAATAAGCTCTTGAGCGGTGTTGTCCTCCAAATCCTTCCGGTTCAGGAAGTAAACCCATATATTTCCATTCTAATCTAACAATTTCATCATATATATTAATCAAGTCCAATCCTCTTGTTGAAGCGTATGTATTGATGTATTGTCTTGGTAGAGTCACCGTAGAATATTTACCTTTAAGGTCAAAAAAGGTGTTTGTTGCAGCATTCCGTAAACGCGACCAATCAGATGCTGTATGTTTCTGACTATCAAAATATCCGTTTACGGTGCCACCATAAAAGTTTATTTTAATATTTGAGGGTTGGGTATTTCCTTGATAGTAATAACGAATATATCCTAAGCCACCGGTTGTAGCACTCAAGGTACCTGTCGCTATTTTATTAACTCCATTTTTTAATGAAATTTCAAGACCTGAATTGTAGCCAATTGTCGGATCCGTCATTGTTAAGGTTTGTATTTTCAGAGTTACAGGAAACCCTGTTTGAATTCCTTCAACAAACACTAATAGCGTATCGTTCGACATTACTGCAATCCCTGTGGGACTGTCCATAACACCATATTTGGCTGTTTTGTTTGTTGCAGCATCAAGACTGGGATTAGGGTAAGCTATAAAAGAATCTATACGAAATTCTTTTTGATAGGTATTATTCAATAGTTTGGTTGCAATATCTTTGTAGACAAAAGCAGAACAATTGTTTATAAGTTCTTGTGTCACGTCAGTTTTCAACTCAGAGCACGAACGGTCTGTGAATAATGTAAGTGGGTCGTAATCGTCTAACCCTTGAAACAACTGTGCGTTTGTAATAAGGGAAAAAGAATAGATCAAGACAAATAACAAAGAAAGTCTTTTCATGTGTAATTATTTTACGCTTAATTAATTAGAGAGATATTCAATAATAAACAAATAAACCTTAACTACCCTTTACACTCCCAATCTTCATTGGGAGTGTGAGGTAGAATTTTCACTTTTATTACTTTACATTAACTTTGAAAGTTCTGTCATTAAATTTAACTATATATATACCGGGATTTAATGCTTGCTTAGCATCAATCTGCATACCTGAAAGTGTATAAACTTTCGCATCCTCTTGTGTTCCTTTCACCTTTAAATATCTGTTTTCAACAGTCAAACTGATTTCTTTATTATTGATAGATTTTGTATCTGTTAAGACATAAAGCTCTAATAAAAATGTTGACCAATTAACGGCATCTTTTGCTAACGTTGCTCCACTTGCTGCCCCCGTAAAATAATAGTTGCTATTTTGATCTATTTTTACGACTAATAATGATGTTCCTTCAGTATAATTGATGGTACTCTGTTGTAACGTTTTAGTGGTATATGTATTATCTCCGTAAGAAGAGGCGTCACGTACACGTCCTTCTTCGTCAAGATATTCATTGGTTCTGCGAGCGCTGGTTATGATATATTTACCGGATGTTGCAGACGGCACAAATTTCCAAACCGTTGTAGCTGGATCAATAGTTTGTGTGAAAACAGCATTTGGTCTATTCGTATCGCTTCCATTGTTGGCATCTATTCTAGGATTTGCTAAATAATAACCATCATTAGCAGAACCTGACTGAACTAATTTCAACGTGTAACTTGTAGCTGTATTTATGCTTCCGGCATAAGCTACCGGTAATACTTTGGAAGCTTTGAAAGTAGCTATTGCACTTGTCAAAGCTGCAAATTTTTGAATTATATTTGGAGAAGTTATCCCATTTATATTTTTTTCATTTTCCATTGCAGTATATGCATCTTTTACTAACTGAAACATCACCGCATTATACTGTCCTGGTTCTGCACCAAGAGTGTAAGGAGCCACCGGAAGACCATTTGCATCGGCGATAACGTTATATTGCGCCACTAAAGCATCGTACTGCGATTGATAAAGAGCTTCAACATTGCCGGTGTATTGTTCCGCATACCAAGCGGAAGGAGTACCTGTTGCGCCATCCCACGAAACTAAGTTATAATAACCATCACAATGCCACACAGTTCCATTTCCTGCTGAAACAAATTTTGTTTCGTTGACCGTTAATGTTGTATTGTATCCAATAAAATTCACATTCCACTTTGTTGAAACCGGTGTTCCATATTTTATTATGGCACTGGAAGAGCCTCCGGTTGCACCTGCGAGTACTTCTCCATTAGGTAATGCAGCATTTACAATGATATATGTAGCATCCGCCTGTTTTTCAAATCGGAAAAGGTGGTTTAACGTAGGAGCAGCGCTGCCGGTACTGGTACCATCTGCTTTTACAGAATTAGCTACCGATGAACATTTCAATTGTGCATTAAATCCATTGGTGTAAAGAGTTGCGCCTTTTCCACCTCGGTTGGTATTTTTGATAAGATACCAAATAGGCGAAGTAGAAGTGGACCCCTGCACAACAGATACTTTAGCTGAGTTGAAAGTATTTGTAGCATCAGTAAGTGCATCAATTGCATTTTGTATTGCCGTGGCATCAGTAGAACCGAGTGTGAGTTTTGCCGTGTTTATTGCTGTCTGATAATTATCAACAGCCGTTTGAGGTGTTTGACCTATTGATGTACCTATTGTAGCAGAATTTAAGTTTGTAATAGCATTGTCAATAGCGATATTGAGGTCAACATCCGCTTTTACTTCATAAAAAAAGAAAGTACAATTGTCACTAAGAGAATACCAGCCACTCGTAACATGCCAATACCAGCTGCTACCGCCCTGATGTAATCCACTATTTTCACCCGGAAAAGCTGTTCCGGTTACTCCGAGGACGGTATTAGGGGTAATAGTCCAACCGGTTGTAGCTCCTACTGCGTCAAAAACACCAGTTGCGTTTGTTGCTGTCATTAACATTCCTGTGTAACTTTTTACCGTAACATTACCGGATGAACCAACAGATACTAATGTAAATTTTTGGTCATCAACTTTTGTTAAAGCACCGGGAATCACCCAATTGCTTGTTATGTTAAATGTCCACCAAGGACCACCTGTACTGAATCGCTGCGATTTCACATAATACCATTTGCCATCATCGGCAGCAGGCGTTGATGTTGCAAAAATAGGAGCTGTAAAACCAAGTAATATTAACCAGATATTAATGAGTAAAAGTTTTGTTTTCATAAAATTGATTTTTGTTGATTTATAAAATGGCTATGGGTAAATACAAGCGAGATGGATACTATTTATTGAAACTAACTATTTGATTATAGCGAGATATTTGATTACTTCTAAACTGAAAAATATAGTTTCCACTATTTAAGGATTTCGGTATGCTTATTTGCCTAACTTCTCCAGCATTAATATCTCCTATATATTTTGAGAAGACTTCTTTCCCATTTGTTTCAATTAAACTTATAGTCGCTTTTTTTTGATCTGCATTGAGGACAAAATTTAATTTACCAGATGTCGGATTTGGATATATCTTAGCAGTAACTTTATTAGCGCGTAAGGTGATAAGACCTGTACTATTCCTAGCTTTTTCATTAGCGATAGCTTCGTTTACTCTGGCAGCAAATGTCGATAAATCAAGCGTATCAACAACTGTTTTATCTGTTATAAGATACGAAGTTTGAGAAGTAGTGACAGGTGCATTAATATATCCTCCGGATGACATATAAAAATAATTATTATTATTTGGAGATTTGCCCTGCTCATAATCAACACGTTGACCTGTAGCTCCATCTGTATGACTAAAATCTACCTTATTAAAATGAATCCAACGAGGACTGGAGGAATGTTCATAGGCAAATCCATTGTAATAATATGCCGTTCTTTTCATTTGTCCGTTTGAAGGTCCAAAATTTTCGAGAAATGAGTACCAGCTATCAATATATTTATAAACATTGGCTACACGTAATGTTGAAATATATTTCCATCCGGTAGCTGGGTCAGAACAAAACCACGCAGAAACTAAGGTGTTTTTCCGTGTAACAATAGAATCTACGCCTAAGGAAGATGTTAATGTGTCATTGAAAGACTCCAATCTGGCATTTGTCAAGAATTTGACAGGTGTTCCCGTTTTCCAATTAACTCCTGTAAGGTAAGACTGAGTGCCTGTGCCTTCTCCTCCAAATCTTTTAACGGTTACTCCCTCCCCATAGTCAACAGCACCCGTTCTTAAATAATCTGCTAAATAGGGGTCTGAATCGGTACTTCCATTGTCCCATTGGGAAAAAAGAATTCGCCTTTCTGTTGTAGAGTTTACCTGTATTCCCATATAACCACTTATAACTCCAAGGCTCATATAATAAGTGTATAATGGGTCTCCCCCTTCAGGAACCAGAATTTCCATGTAAGCCCAGTCATACACTTGTCCTGAAATTGCAGTTTTATCCGTAGAGCGCCAATTACTTAAATGCACCGATGGGGATGACAAATAATTGGTTGCATGCACATCTGCCGTACTTGAGGTTAATGACTTGAACAAGAGTCCGGTAACCGTAATATTATTATTGGGAGCATTGAGTGGTTTCAATTCATATTTGTAAAATCCTATTTTCGGAATTGTAACATTAAGAACCGTGAGTGTGTCATTAACTCCTTTTCCGGTGGTAGAAATAATCGATTTTATTGTATCGGACGTTAATCCTGATTTATTTATATCAATGATCGAAAACTCAAACTTTTGCGCTACGTTTTTTGTAATCTTAAGGATTAAACTTATATCATACTGCCCTAATGTATGATATAAATACCAATTGAGAGAAGCGTTGGCATTAGTCCAAAGATTAGAATAAGCTGTGTACATTAATTTTCCGTCTGACCCTCTGTCCTCTTGTATATAGATGCCTGATACCGGCTTACCGTTGGTTTCGGCATAGCCTTGTCCTCCTGACGATTTTATAACTTTCAATATACTTTTTGTTTCAAAAATAACGTGTGTTACATCAGAATAAGTAATTGTGCTACCTCCTGAAGTTTGTTTTGCTCTTATGTACGCTGGCGCTACTGCCTTATATGTATAAGTACTTGCCGTTGCATTTTTTATGGCATACCAAGTCGTATTATCCGAGGATATTTCCCATTGTATGGCTGTATAGTCTCCCGATATTGATAGTTCAACAGATGCCTGACGAGCTACAACCCTATCTTGTAGTGCAAACACCGGCAATGAAAAGATAATACAACATGTAATTAGGATAAATCGAAAAAGCGTACTATTATTTTTCATTTGTAACTGATTTTAACTTACTTATTAATTTATTATTTTCAAACAGCTAAGTGACTGTGCTCATTCGGTTGAAGTGAGATATTTACAATCCTTATATTTAGGCGTTTCTGCCTTTAAAACATACCAGGACACTTTTACTGTGATTTAAAATGGTTATAAAAAATCCGATACACACACTTATACTTTTTACTCGGTATTCTTTTCATTGTATATACCTTATTCATTACATCCACATAAATAAACTACACATATCGATTTAAAATAATTTATATGTATGCGAACTATTTTGTTTTCAGGTAATTTATTCGTTCTTTAGGTTTGCTATTTTTATTTTATTGGCAAATACCACTCATTTTTATCTTTTAATATTTCATAGAAATGAGAATAATCTGTTTTATGTTTCTTAGCCACTTTATCGGCTAAAAATGCCGGATTATTTCTATGGTTTGAAATACGCATCAAATCCTGAAAACGATTGCCTTCCATTGCTGTTTCGAGCGCCAATTCGTCGCATATAGCATTTTCCACAAACAATATGGTATCTGATTTTGCTTCGGCAATTTTTATTAAATCTTTTGTTGGCGCAATACTGTCGTTTCCATGAATATCTTTGAGCGTTACATAACGGGTATAGTTAGGTATAACGTAAGCTGTGTTCAAAGTACTATTTCCGCTTCCGCGCGTATGTACTCCCATATTAAAATCAAATATTTTATCTTTAAAAATCTCCACATAGGGTTTGTTGTCAGCGAGTTCAATAGAGGCAATACGAGATTTGTCTGCTAAATTTGTACTATTTAATCCATATTTAAGTACGGCGAATGACAATGTTGGTTTTCCTGCTCTATTTACCGCTTCGGCATAACGAAGATACAACAGCGCTTTGCGATAAATCATAATGTTACTATTACTGTATTTTGCGATAGCTCCTATTCTTTTTGATGTTGCATTGTAAACGGAGTCTATGACATGATCGGTCAAAATAGCCCCACGATATCGTAAATCTCCTAAAGTAAACTTCGGCACGCTACTTGTTTCTTCTTTAAAGCAGTAAACTTGATTGTCAGAAAGGCTTTTATATTGCTCTGAAGGTTTTAATTTCTTATCTCTACTCAATAAATTCAACTGACTTTGCGTACCGGTATATGTAGAATTTGTTAACTTCATTATGCTTATTAATTCGGAGGAACTGCTGATACCATTAAATAATGCCGACCAAACATCGGTATAACTTGTAAATTGACTGTTTTTCCAGTAAATAACATAATCGTAGAAAAAATATCTTTTATTTTCAATCAACTTCGCATAATAAAAGGCGGCATTTTCATAATCTGCAACGCTTTTTGTCATACTTGCTCTCCACAAGTACAAGTCACCAAGAAGAAAACATGAATTTATAAACAGATAATTACTGTTCGCGCCATTTATTTCTCCATAGTATGGAAGACCGATATTTGACAATGGGTATGTACTTTGCACCTCTGTGATAAGGGTGTCTATTAATTGTTCTAACGGAATTTCTTTATAATTCTTTTTAAATCATCAACTGTAAGTATCGGATTATGAAAGTAGGTTGCTTTTCCATAATTGAGTCCAAGCTGCAAATATGTCCAAGCACGTATGGTTTTTACAGCATTCACTTCGCGAACAAATATCTTGTCTCCTTTTTCAGAAAGAGTGGTATCGGCACGATTAATAAAATAATTGCAATTGTTTATTACCGCATAAAAATCACGCGTGTCGGCAAATTGGCTTGAAGATTTATCTACGCTAAAATTATTCAGATCCCTAAGATCGTTGTCCGTATTTTCCGTCACGTCTAATAAATCGGCTCTCAATTCACCTACCAATACATATCTATCGGCAAGTTGCTGTGCTTTATTTAAAATTCCCAGTACTGAATATACCGTATCATTTGGCGAATTAAGAAGATTGTCATCTACTGACATATATCGGTTGGTATCGGTTGACAATAAATCGTCGCACGAAAAGGCAAAAACCATTATCCCGAACAATATCAAGATTCTTGATATTAAAATTATCTTGTTCATATACTTCTTTGTGTGTGATTAATAAATTATAGATACACTTTAAAACCTACATTGAAACTTCTACTCTGCGATAGTGTACCGGTATCAATACCTTGATAGAAGATGCTATTGGAAGCTGAGAACTCAGGATCGATACCCAAATAATTTGTAAGCGTAAATAAATTGTTAGCCGATGCCCACAGTGTTACTCCTTGCAGGAATTTTACTTTGTTTACGGGTAATTCGTAGGCTACTTCCAGTGTCTTCAATCGAATATACGAGCCATCCTCTATCCATCTATCGGAGAAGCGATTATTCCCTTTCGGATCGCCATAAGTAGATTTTGGAATCGTGGTCTGTTGCCCTTCTGTTATCCACCGATTAACTAATGTCGCACTCTGGTTATAGAATGTGCTTCCACTTTCTATCTGTGAACGAAGATAGTTGTACACATCGTTGCCATACGAGTATTTAAATAATAAGCTTATATCCAATCTTTTATATTTGATTTTAGCATTAATTTCTCCAAAAAAATCAGGATTAGTATTGCCAATAACAAATTTATCGTCATCATTTATAATGTTGTTATCGTCTCTGTCAACAAATTTCACATCACCAGCCTTAAAAGCAACCATTTCTCCGTTGCTTGCTTTCATTGTAAGTCCGGCTTGTGTAGCTTCGGCATCAGTGGCAAAAACACCATTGGTTCTGTAACCCACCAATTGTCCTATTGGTTGATTTACAGCGGTAAGGACTTCTGCTCCATATACAGATGTAAGATAGTCACCATCAGGTAGTTCTAAAATTTTATTGGCATAATGTGCTAACGATGCCCCTAAAGTAACATTGAAATCTCGTGTACGAATTATATTTGCATCAAATCCAACTTCAATGCCATTATTTTGTAATTTTCCTTCGTTTGTCCAATAATTTTTAATTCCACTGATTGATTCAAGGTTCTTGAGTACGAGCAGATTAGTGGTGGTATTATGATATACGTCCAAAGAGAGTGATAAACGATTGTTCAACACATTCGCATCCAATCCTAAGTTCCGTTTTACGACGGTTTCCCACTGTATGGCAGGATTAGCTATATTGTGTAATTCAAGACCGGTAGCTTTATTGGAAGACTGTACGGCATTAAAATAGGTGTGCGCGGCTGTGGTTTCAATACCATCATTTCCGGATGTCCCTATTCCGGCTCGCAGTTTTAGTTGGTTGATAAATTTAAGATTGCGCATAAATCTTTCGGAACTGATAAGCCAAGCTGCGTTAATGGAAGGGAAAAGCCCCCAACTGACACCCAACATGTTAACTCCCGATGTAGCTTTACTGCCAAAACGCGAATTTGTTTCAAACGCGAAAGCCGCTTCGGCAAAATACTTGTCTTTGAAAGCATAATCAAAAACTCCGTAGTATGTCAACAACTTGTACGGATCATAAATACCGTCCACCTTCTTGTATTGTAATCCACCCGACATATCTCTAACCTGATCGTTTCCGGTATTGTGTCCTTCGCCATATTCAGATCTGAATAAATTATAGGTATAACGCATACCCGCATTTAATTCGTAATCATGTTCATTTAAAGATTTTTTCCAATTTACTTTTGTATTGTTTGAAATTGAGGTTTGATATGCAAACTGTGTTTTAACGTAATTATAAGAAATCATATCAATATCTTCATCTACATAAGGCGCCACGCCAGCCATCGGGCTGAACATCTTTTCAGAGATATTATTCAAAGAATAACTAAAGTGGGAACTCAGTTTCAAATTCTTGTTCAACTTATAAGTCGGTGCTACGGAGAGATTAAAGTTTGTTTGCTGAAAGAATCCTGTTCCATATTCAAGAATAGCATACGGATTAGCTATATTCAGGAAGTCATAATCTTCGAGTTTTGTTGTAATCTTTCTTGCATTATCGTACTGGTAAGGCGAAAGAAAAGGGGATTTGATAAGCGACAAATATCCCGGAGAATTGATTTGGCTATTGTTCACTTCAGCAATACCATCGTTACGTAGCTCCCTATTCACATTTACATAAGAAATGTCAAAAACCGTACTCAATCTGTCACTCAGGTTTATATCAGAGTTAAAACGAGCATTCACTCTGTTAAAATCATTTTTTTTCAGCGTGCTTAGTGCGTTTGTGAGCCCTACAGATAAATTATAGAGCGCAATGTCATCTCCCCCGTTTACAGTTACATTGTAGCTTTGAGTGGTAGAGTTACGATGTATAATATCCGACCAATTTGTATTGTTATGATATTTGTTGTAATAAATAAAATTAGGATCAAATATTCAAGAAATAATCGTTTGCAATACTTTTTCTTGCATCGTTATTTTGAATCAAATCACTGAGATAGATACGATACTCATCGGAATTCATCATTGGAACAGTTTGAGGCTTTTGATTATAGCCGATCATACCCGATACCGTGATTTTAGTTACCATGCTTTTACCACGATTAGTATTAATCAAAATGACACCATTGCCACCCTTGCTTCCATAAAGCGATGTTCCGTCTTTAAGAACACTGATACTCTGAATATCATTTACATCTATGCAAGAAAGCGGATTGAACACACTTCCGAGATGAATGGAGGCTTTATTCTCAAAATTATCAAAGATTACACCATCAACAATAATTAAAGGCGTATTATTTGAATTTAAGGAATTTACACCTCGTATGAGCATGTACGTTCCGGAGGCAGGAGTACCTGAACGGGTGGCTGTGAACAACTGACCGGCCATATTTTTCTTAATCTCCTCGTCGGCTGAAATTGAAGAGAGATTATTTAGTTCAAACGAGCTTAATGCCGTAGTAACAGCCGTTTTTCTCTTTAATCCGAAAGGAGTACTCACATCGGCGAAGTAATTTTTGAAAACAGAAGGAGATATTTCAATCCGTTTATTTTTATCGCCTTTAAAAATGATAATCTCTTTTTTATCATATTCGGGCGCCAAAACCACAAGGGTATGAATGTGCGATGGTATTTTTATCTTAAATTCACCTTGTTCGTTAGTCATAGCCGAGTAATGTTGATCAACCGATTGCACCTTAACCCCAGCTAACGCTTTCTTGGTTAGTGCATCAAATACACTTCCCATAAGCGAATCGTTTGCGATTATATGTTCTTTTTCACCGATGCTATTTTGAGCTAATACAGGAACAGTACATCCTATTAATACAACAAATGAGGTACATTTGTATAAGCGTGCGACTTTATTTCTTAGTTTTAAAATTTTCATATTTGTTTCTAATGTACTGGTTCAAATATTATACAATCTATTAGCATATCTCTCGTATATTGTGTAGTTTCATTTGATGACACACTGCTCGATACTTTTAGTTTTACGTTTGGTTCTTTCAAGCCTTTTTCGCAGTACGGAAAAGCTACATTGGATGCTACGAGCACTTTTGTTACTTCGGTAGAACTGGTAACAAACCCTTTGGAGCTGTTGTTGTACGTTACATTAACCACTTTACCGCCGGTGGAAGACCTATATGCAAGCGAAAATGTGACTTTGTTTGGTTTTGATGATGTAGTTTTGACTTTGTTTGGTAAAAAAACGCAATATATATTGTAAGCGGCACCGGATATCAACGCTCCATTAGCATCCAATACACCGGATAAAGTACCCGAAACCTTAAACGTAACGGTTGGATTTACAGATGCTGACGTTGGTACTACTTCTATGTATTTGTCTTTTGAAACGATAAGTTCTAATTCTGAATAATTTCTCTCAAATATACTTGACCAGGTGCCTTCGCGTCCATCCGATTTTTCTGCTTCAATCAAAAGCGCTTTGTTCCACGAATCCCAAGAGTTATATTTAATTTCGTTTGTCAGATATATAGACCCGTTACTTGCCGTAAACTGCTGATTTGCTTCATCAAAAGGCTTGTAAAACTTATTGCTATTAGTGGATGTTAAATATTTGATCCATCTTCTGTATTGTATGGCTGTACAATAAATCCTGTATAAGTGACAGCAACGTGTATCTTCGTTGCAATGTATCAGCAGTGATTTTGGTATCGGCAGAAGAAGAATAATAATTATAATAGTTTTTGATTTTACTATAAGCTGTTTTCCAAGCGGCATTAGTGGGAAGCAACATAGTGTAAGTGCTGTCTTCATCATTCATCGCTCCCAAGTACGAAAACATTGCATTGGAGTTATAAATAACAGAATCGAGATACACCGTTTTTCCATCTACAACATCTCCGGGAATGCTCTTTGCTTCGTCAAAAATAAGTTTGTCGTATGAATAAAGATATGATTTGATCGAATCTACGTCCGAGATTTTTGAAAGATATTCCCAGATATTATTGAAGAACGGAATACGTTTCCCTATAACGTGGATAAGTCCGTTGGAAGCCACTTTATTTTTTTCTTTGAGCTGAATATCGTCAATGCTGTATTCTCCGTTGTTAGATGTGAAAATTACTTGCTTGCCATTGAGCAGTTTAATTCTTGAATTGACAGTGCCTGATGCCGGATAACTATATTTTGAGATATGATTTTGGACGTATTCCTTCAAAAGGATTTCATTCTTAATACTTGTAATTGTAGTATCAATATTATCAGTAGCATCATTGTCGGGTGCCCAGACCGTAAGCATTTGCGAACTTGAGAGCATTTTATCGTATCCTGTTTTTCTTACAGCCCAAGCAAACTTCGAAAGCTGAGGTGTCTCTTTGATTGTTTGCCAAACGGTTTGTCCCGATACTATTGATGGATCTGCGTTGTAATGCTCATCCCATTTATCATCATTACAAGAGCTAAATACTAAAAGTCCCGTTAGTATTAGCAATGGAAGTAAGCCGATTTTTTTTGTATGTATCTTCATGCGTTCGTTATAGTTTTTAAAGTAGTTGTAAAAAGCATTTTACTACTCATTTTTATTTACATAATAAGCTTTTTCTCATATTTCTATGTAAGTTATTTGTTTTCTCGTCAACAAATCTTACTTTTCATCTTGTTTGATGTTTCCCTTTTATTATTCTCTTGATTCGGGCTCGCCACTAATCGGGGCATACACACTTTTGGGCACAAACTCAAAGTAGTCCATCTGAGCTTGCGCCTGCGGATTATCGAGTACTGACCTGAATCTGATATAGTGAGGTTCGTAAGTATCAAAAGTGAAAGTACCTACAATTCTTCGCATCGGATAAATTTCATCTCTAAGTGGTTTTGAATCAGCGCCAATCACCATTGTAATCGGAGCATTCATCCAACCGCGGTTGCGCATAGCTTTATCAATAGATACACCGTTGTCTTCGGTTTCGCTGTCTTTAACCCACCCGATTTTGGAATCTGTTTTTCGGAGTCTCAAGTCGAGCGGAATACCGATTGGCTTGGAGTCAACGTATATCTGTGTGACACTTCGCTGGGTATTTCCTGAGTATCCAAAACGTAACTCATAGGTACCCGGAGGTACCGGAAGTAATCTTACTGTAATATCATAGGTACCTAATCCCATCATTTCATCACCTTGATAATTGTGCCATCCTCTATCTACACCGGCAAGGTACAGTAAACGTGTTTCGTTACTTTGCTTGATGTATTTGAAATATCCGGGAGGAATTCCATAGCGGTCGCCATCAGAAAGGTCCTGTGATCTCGACAGGCGCATATTATTATTTGCCATTTCGGGCATCAGTGAAGCAAAGTCAAACCGAATGCGTGTATTTGTGAGCATATATTCCACATTATCAGTGTAAACAAGTATCTTGTCTATTTTATGATATACGCCGTTAATGGTTGTTTTTGAGTTATTAAGGATGTGTAACTCGTCTTCGCTATTAGGATTGATGGTAGCCAAGATATCTGTGCTAAGCCCTTTATTAGACACCTTCATTATATGGTTCGGATACATGGTTTCGAGAAATTCATATAGTTCCGCCCCTTTTGCCATACTTATATTATAGAAAAACTGATTCGCATTGACCATTTTCTCAATCAAATGATAAGAGATAAATTTATTCAGACTATTTTCTCTACTGGTATAGTCATCCCCTGTTCCTGAATTCGGATACCATTCTTTCGCTTTTTGTATCAAATCTTCGATTGAATTAATTCCGTTAGCACTAAACACCGCATCGGTTTCGACAAAAGCTGTATAGCCGAATTTTCTTTTAGCGGGACATGGAATCGTATAACTATCATATTCATCTTTATACGAATACAGCTCCGCATCGTAGGTGTTATCTTCTACAAGCAAAAGAGAATCGTTCATTCCGGTCAGTTTAAGCGCCGCACTAAATATTGTTAGGTCTGCATCATTGGCTATCAAATCAGGCAGTTGCGCTTTCGAAAGTTTGAGTACTTTATTGATTGTTTGTACCACACCGTTATAAACTTCAATATCTCTTTTGATCACCTCCGACTCACCATTAAGAAAAACCAATTGCACGTTAGTCGTTGCATCAATATTAAATTTAATTTCTATCACTCGGTCATCCATATTTGTACTTGGAATTACTCCATCACTTAAATCTCGGGTAAAGTATTTTCTGGTTACAATGTGAGTGCGTACAAGTGTGCTTACTTCTTCGTCAGTAAGATTATTGAAACCAAAGTTATCTCCCTTCGATTTATAATACGCCCTAAGCGCCTCATTGGTAGGAGCTAAACACGTATAGGAGCCATAGGCGCTTAACATTCCTTTGAGCCCTGCCTTATCTATCAGCTTTACAAATTCACTGTAGTTTGCCGTATCTTTCTTCAAATATGAGTAAATCATATCACCCGTAAACGTAGCGATATATTTTTGGTCAATCTCGTTTCTGCAACTCAACACAAAGAAGAGGACAAGAGCAGATATTCCTACTCTTTTTACGATTGAGATTACTCTTGGCTGGATATTATTTTTCATATTTAATATAAATAATTTTTATAAACACATTGTTGCCGTTAATTGAATTTGGAGTCATAAAACGGATTTTGTTTCAGATTTGGATTTGAATTTAATTCATCTTCATTTATTGGAAAATATAAAGCATCCATTTTTTGCAATTTACCGCTTATCACACTTTGGTTGGAAGTGTATTTTCGCAAGACTAATTTTACTAAACGTTTGGTATCGCCATCCCTTCTTGCCAATCTCACTAGATCAAACCAGCGTTTTCCTTCAAACATCAGTTCTCGTTGACGCTCAAGCAACACCAATTCTTCCATCTGTTTTTTGTCATTGTAAGACGATAGTTTGAGTGTGTCGCCGTTCAGCGTTGGATTTGCACGCATATACGTAGTATTTACAAGGTGGATGGCTCCTGCCAACTCATTTTTCTGGGTAAGCGCTTCCGCTTTCATCAATATTACGTCAGTGAGTCGATATATTATCCAATTGGCGGGAGATGTTTGATAACTCCGATAATTATATTTACTTAATGTAACATCGGAAAATTCTTCGCGGCTAAGTCCGGGATATTTGAAGATGCGCCAGTTCTTATCGTATAGAGTAAGATACGACATATAATCTTTTCTCCGTACATCCGTGATGGTTGGAGTATTGGTAAACACATCGTTAGTGGTCGTTATTAACTCCGGAACCATAAGTTGTCCAATCAAGTCATTTCTGCCATAAAGAGTATTAAGGGAAGAATTATAAGTTTTATCTATTTGCGAAAATTGCAGCTCAAAAATACTCTCTGTAGAGTTTTTAAGTCCAAATACATTGTAGAAAATTTTATCATCGGCTCCCATCAGTTTTAACAATGGACTGCTTATTACTTTATCACAATACGTAATACATTTATCGTACTGTTGACGCCACAAATAAACGTCTGCCAAAAAGGCTCTTACGGCATTTTTTGTTATTCTACCTTTGGTAGCTTCAGTTGACCCATAGCCGGACATAGCCCAGTTTTCAGCTTTCAGCAGGTTCGATTCAATACTATCAAGTATGACATTTTCAGGACTTTTTGCCAAACTATAGTCTTGTGAGTCTGATATGGAAGGATCGTTTATAAAAGGAACTTCGCCAAAGGCACGTACTAGATAAAAGTAGCATAAAGATTTGAGAGTAAGTACTTCGGCTAACTTGGCATTCAATTCCGATTGGGTAAAATTCGGGTCTTTAACTTTAGGTGCATAGTAAATTACCACATTGCAATAATTGATAATTTTATAAAAACTTGCCCATTTGGTATATGAATTTGACGGCAACAGATTGGCTTGCATTATATATCTCAGTTCAGTATCAATAACATCTCCTTCAGTTACATCATCAGAACGCACTTCGCCATATACTATCATTCTTTCGATTACATCATCCTCAATCATTGCACGATAACAAGTGGCGACAACTGCCTCTACATCTGACTCAAGCTTCCAGTATTGTGTAGAAACCACTTTACCTTCCGGTTCTATGGTGAGCCAATCAGTGCACGAAGAAAGCACTAAAAGCATTGAAATGAATGTAAATAATTTGAGATATTTTGTTTTCATACATTTATCTTTTTTAATTATCATACGAATTCCACAAGAAAAATTGTCTTTTATTTTTAACGTTTGTTTCATATTTTCGTTTTCTAAATTATAGACCAATGGTGATACCTGCCGTAAAAGAACGCGCACGCGGAGTCTGACTCTTATCTAAACTAATTCCGTATTTATTGTAATCCACTTCAGGATCTACCCCCGAATAATTGGTGAATAGGAATAAATTATTTACAGTTAAATAAAGGTTTAATTGATTAATATGGTATGCCTTAAGTTTGGCGGTATTAAACGAATAATTCATCTGAAGGTTTTTCACACGCCAAAAAGTTCCGTCTTCTACATATCTATCACTACCTAACCAGTTATAACCGACTCCATAAAGCGCCCGAGGCATATCAGTGACATCGCCGTCTTTTCTCCAACGCCAGTTTACGCTGGCTGCCTGATTGTTATTTGAATACATATTTTCCGCCATCATACGTGCTACGTTTTCAATTTTATTACCTACCCTAAAGTTTGAGAAAATAGTAGCGGACAGTCTTTTGTACTTAAACCTTAATGTGAGACCACCGTTAAATAGCGGATTTGAATTTCCTAAATATACAATATCCAATTCGTTGATGGTACCGTCATGATTAATATCTTCATAAATCGCATCACCACCCTTGAATTCATAATTTATTCCTCCTGCATCAAAGGTCATACGGATGGGTTTACCTAAAGCATCACGTATGATATTATTGTTTTCGTCAACGGCATAAGGCGATTTTCCTTCTCTACCAGGCAAATAATCATTGTATTGATACACTCCTTTATACCGAAATCCATATATTGAACCAAATGAATTATGCTCTTGAACACGTGTCAGGTAAGACCCGTTCAGTTTGTCAAACTTTTTGTTGTAACTGTCTAAAACTCGTTGTTTAAGATCTACAATAGTGTTTACATAATTGGAAAAGTTTAATGAAGCACCCATTGAAAAATCACCTACTTTTATCACATCGGTAGCGTTCAAGTTAAGTTCCCAGCCCACATTGTCCATCGTTCCGCCGTTTACGTATTTCAAAACATTGTAGCCCGAAGTTGAAGGAATTTCCAAATCTTTAAATAACATATCTTCCGTACGTTTTTGATAAAAATTGAAGTCCATTGTATAAGCATCGTCAAAGAAACCTAAATCAATACCATAATTAAAAGACGTTGATTTTTCCCAGCGTAGTCCGGCAATCTGTACGTTTTCAGGGCGAATGGTTTGAGTACCTAAATAAGTATTGTATGAAGAATAAAGTCCGTAATACAAGTATTCACCGTCCGGTTGATTTCCGGCAATCCCCCAACTTGGGCGGAATTTGAGTGTACTAAGCCATTTATTAGAGAAGTCCATAAATTTTTCGTCGGCAATATTCCAAGCAAATGAGATGCCGGGAAATGTTCCCCACTTCTGGTCATCGCCAAATTTGGTACTACCATCACGCCTTAACGTTAAATCTGCAACGTATTTGTCCATAAACACGTAATGCCCCATAAACATATACGCCATCCATCGCCCTTCTGAAGGACCTGTTACAAAATCGTAGATACTTCCACCGGCTGTTGCTCCCGTAATATTACCGGTAGGAGTTCCGTATGAACTTATTGACTGATAACGCGCTGAATTTGTACCCAATTGGAAAGAGGCATACAGCATCAGCGAATGATTTTTATTGTTAAATCTTGGTGTCCACGTGAGGTTATTGTCTGTGGTTATGGAGAGTTTACGCTTATCGTAAGTATATGACGAATTTACATAAGAACTATTCCATATAGACGGTAAGAGTTCTTTGGGCAAAAACGAATTGATACTGCTATTGTTTACATCAAACGCAACATAAGCTTTGTATCGCAGCATAGATTTTTCCGGATTAAGCAAATCATACTGAATACGGAAAGTAGGCAAAATCCTGACTGATCGGGTTTTTTTATACGCTAAATTAGCTAAAGCAACAGGATTATACAAACTGTACTGGTCTGCTAATTGCGAAGATGTAGTGGCAAACATCATTTTATAGTATCGATCGGTATTATTCCCTTGAGTATCTTGTTGATAAATACTCATATTAGGCATAATCTTATACGCTGTTGCCAATATATCGGAATAATTTTCATCGTCTTTATAGGAATTTGAATAATTCATTTTGTTATTGGAATCGGTAAATGAAAATTCCGAAGAGAATTTAATCCTGTCTGACACATTGTAATCAAGGTTCATTCTTGTAGAATAACGTACCAATCTCTGTCCGATGACAGAGCCTGTTTGGTCATAATATCCTCCGGACACAAGGAATCGAGCGCGTTCTCCCCCACCGGACAGTTGCACATAATGGTCACTGGTAGTTCCAAACTGTGTCACAGCATCGACCCAGTCTGTGTTATTATTAAAATTTTCGTATTCTGAGTATTCACGCTTATAATTTAACTCTAATATATTCGCAGCATCATTATTCTGGCGAGGATTGAAATAGGCTTCTTTTAAAAGCATTGTATAATCATCTCCATTAAGCATCGTCATTCCTTTAGGTTGAACGGCGCCGCTAAACCGATACGAATACTGTACTTTGGTTTTACCTTTTATCCCTTTTTTAGTAGTTATCGAAATTACTCCGTTAGAACCTCTCGAACCCCAAATAGCAGTAGATGCGGCATCTTTTAGTACTGTAATATTCTCAATGTCATCTACGTTTACACTAAGAAGGTCAGCAAATTGTTGTTGGTTGGCAGTGGCATATTCAAAATCGGAGGCTGATGTGGCTTCAAATATTACCCCATTGAGTACGATAAGCGGTGTGGAACTGGAATTGATAGAACTAATACCTCTAATACGCATCGAACTACCACTTCCTGTATCGCCGGAATTACTAAGGATGTCAAGTCCGGAGATACGTCCTTGCAATGCGTCATCAACAGAAGCTACTGATAATCCTTCAAATTCTTTTGAGTTAATCGTTTGCATAGCGATGGAAATTTCCCGCTGCGGAATGTCCATCGTTCCGTTATTAACTTTCTTGTTAGCCTTAATAGTTACCTCATTGAGAGTCAGCGCATTTTCCATTAAAAATTCAAAAACCTTTTGCTTACCAATGTTCACTATCTGAGTGGTATAACCAACATAAGATACTTTTAATTTATTTTCGGGGCTTTTTATTTTCATCGAAAACTCACCGTTAATATCGGTTATAGCAGACGAATGAATTCGATTATTTTTATCAATTTCAACCACTGTAGCCGCCGTTATGGCTCCGTCTTCGTTTGAATAAACTCTACCTCTAATTAAATTATCGGATACATCCTGTGCATTTATTGTGTGTACGAATAAAAAGATTGCAAGTAGAATGAATGTTTTCTTAACTAATTCCTTCATATATTGGTTATTTAGTTATTTTCTGTGAGTTGAAACTGTTTTAGATTTGGTATTTGCTCTTTTTGTAAGTTGTCGCATTTTACTGATAATTTTTTTATCATACAACAATACATCATCAATTTGATGAATTACCGCCCATGATGATGTTTCTATCAACGAAGCTTTTTGTACATCTGAATTATTAAATTTATAATCACGTGACATAATATTGTACAATCCATTATTTTTCAGTACGTTTACAGTTGTATTTGCATTTGTGTGCAAGGTAAGTCCATCATTCGAAAGTTGTGTTTCCAATTTATAATATGCTTTTTTACCGGTAAGTGTATAGGCAGCCGTTTCGTACGATATTTTTCCTCCTGCGCTACCATCAATATAAATTGAATTATCCTGAAAATGGTATTTGAGAAAATTCACAAGCAATTGGGATAATGAATCTTTTACCGTCTGATCGGTTTCCTGCTTTATAATATCCCAGGTAGGCAAACCTTTAGATATTGCTCTCTGAACCGCCTCATTGGTAGGGACATATACAGAATAATGATATGTATTAAAAGACTTCACATTAAAATCCATACCGACATTTGTCTTATCTTTGTAAAAAATGGCATATTTTTCGGCGTCTTCTTGCGTAGCTTCGTCATTTCCTTTTAACAGGTTAAAAAATTCACTGAATTGCGGTTCTTCAGAAAGTATTTTATACACTGAACGATATGGTGGCATTAGAGGAGCATCCACCAAATATGTTTTTCCATTACCGCTTCCATTCGTTGCTTTGGTTTGGTCATATATTTTTTGAACCTCAGCCGTTCTGTTCAATTCAATATTTCCCCCTCCCCATATTTTTTTTGTTCCGCTGCTATTTACTTTTATTTCGCCACCACCTTTGGTACGATAATACTGTTTTCCATCTTCTATATCCCCTACTACAATGTGATAGTCTAACATATCTTCCAGCCTATCCGCTATTTCTAAAGAAGATGCCAACCTTACTGAGTCACCTATTTCTTTTGTTTCAATATTATACTTATACGCCGTAGCTAAAATAGTATTGGGGGCTTTTATTCTAAATTTGAATATAAGCGGCTGTGTTTTTGCATAAGACACCGGATCTACGTAATAAAGTCCGTTTCCAAAAATATCTGCCGTATTAGGTATGTCTAAAGGAACAATAAAGCTATAATAACTATCCATAGACAACAAGTACGCATCGAACTGTAAATTTTTAACCGACAAGTTGAATATCTTTGTATTATCGTTAGTCAAAACAGGTGCTGTAACTGCCACATAAGATGCAGGGCCATAAACTTTTTTGGTTACATAAATCACGCCGTTGCCGGCAATATACGTTTTTACTACATCACTCTTAGATACTCCCATCGGCTCTTTTGCATCGTTCATCACTTCAGCAAAACGACTGGGCAGTGCACTCAAAAAGGATGGTTTCATCATATTTCTGATAAGGTCATCAAGCACATCAACCGGGATATTCTCAATGGTTTTGTATTTTTCTATCAAAAAACGACCTCCACCGTTGTAAAAAAAGTTCTTCATCGTTTCATCTGTTGGTACAAACATGGCTGCCATATCTTTTTGCATATCTGTTGCGCTTGTGCTTATGCTATATGAGTTCCAACCGGGATCGTATTCCAAATATCCGACTTGTTCCACTTTTTTTTGATTGGTCGGTTTAGAAGTATATCCTTCTGTGTTTCTCTCTGCAAAATATCTTTTTGAGAAATATTGAATCGTTGAATCCCAGATTATTTGATTTATATTGGTCAGTTACTTTCTGAGCATAGAAAGGCGCGGCATATCTTTCGAGAATACTGCTAAAAATTTGTGTTTCGGGTGTTTCTCGTATCACTTCTGCCATATTAGAAGGCGGTATAATCACATCTTTGAGTATATTCAAGTAACCGTTTTTGCAGGTAATATCCCTTACCACTACCTTGTCACCAAATATATGAGCATCATTATCGTTTCTATTTTCACCAAAAATAAATGCGAAATCTTCATTGGTTATCCCTTTGAAAGTCATTTGTGGTTGTAGAAAATGTAACATTGAGTATGGCGTATCGTCTTTCACCAAATACATCCCTTTATCCCGATAATAATCCCAATTGGAGTTGATTGGCATCCCTTCATTTTTCACATAAGAAATGGTATCGATAAGAGACTGTGAAGTTATTCTGCGCATTGCGACATCCTCAATAGGTCCTGTTACGTTAGACATCAATTCTATAAGGTATGCATTGTCGAGCATAAAAGTGTTAAAGATCAGTTTTTTCTGAGCAAGTGAGAAACTGCTGTACGATTTTACTCCCCAAGAATTTGATTGATAAAACCGTTCGAAGGCAGCATCATCAGCAACAAACAACGTCTTGCTACCGGTGAGTTTCAGCACCTCACCATACTTTAAATCTTCAATCAGTTGAAGATATGTGCTGAATTTATATACTTTGCCATCTTGATCTGTGTATCCTTCCTCTAATTGTTTATAAATATTCTCACCCAGCCAAGATGGTTTACTGGTCGATAAACGCTCAAATTCGTTGGCACATGAACTGATAAGTACCGAAATAATAACTATCAGGTACAGTAATGCGCTAAATCTTGCTCTCTGAATTACAAATGGTATTTTTTTCATACATAAAATAAAAAATGTCTTTGTTTCTTTTATTAATTAAAAACATAAAGATGATATAGGGCTAATCAATAAGTTAGTCTAAAAATATTGACGAAATTTTGCAATAACACCGGAATAAGAATAACTTATGACACTGAAAGCTGTTCTTATCGAATAAAATATTTGCAATCCTATCTTATATAATGAGTTATAATTTCAAAAAATCAGCAACAAAAAAAAACAGATTCACATAGTTTCATCTCTTTTTATACATATACACATATTGAATTAAAATAATTTATGACAAATCAAAAGAATTTGTAATTTCCGAACATTTTAATATTGTTAAATATGCAACAACAATACACAGCAGAAACAACACATAAAAGTCTTATATAAAGTAATATAGAAAAATGAAAATCAAACTGTTAATTTCATCTTGTTACTTTTATTGTACTATTCACTCAAAACAAACACAAACTTTTGATTATCAGCACAGAAAATCCGAAACCGTTGTATATATATTTAAAAGAATCAATTGTACTTCTAAAATATATTTCTCGTAGGGAAGAAAATATCATTAAAATGACAACTGCAAACAAAGTAATCTTCTGATTATACGGAAGAAAAGTAGAAGTTATCTTGACTTTTCATAATTTATTGCGTGTCGTTCCTACGGAACTTTTTACGAGTTGATAATCATTCTGTTATTAATATGTCGTACCTAATGGTACTCCATAGCCCCATTGGGACGAAATCTTAATAAAAGAATACATCATTGGTTTTAAGCACCGTAGGTGTGACATTTATTTAACATTATTTCTGCAAATTAAAAAGTCAAGACGACCTCGTATTTTTAAATGCGGCACCAGCACAATGTATTTAAAAACAGCAGTTTAGAGAGAGTGGCGTTGTATGACGGGGAGAAAGGTTTCTAAAAAAAACAAAAAAACACACATTAAGCAAGTGCTGAAAGCAAGTTCTCTCAATTCGTTCGTTATTTTATTGTTAACTCAACTTTCGAACATATTTAAACTGCTGATATTTAGCCATTTATTAGTTCTAAGAATTTATAACCGCTCTTAACGTAATACACAATATGTGTCCTGAATATCTTTTATTTACATTTTTGAAAGTTAAATTGTTAAAATCTTACATTTATACCTGTAGTAAAGACCTTTACCAAAGGATATCCGGAAGTGGCGTTACTTATTTCCGGATCGATGCCAAGTGCTTTAGGAATTGCCGATAGCGTAAATAAATTTTGAGCGGAAACATAAATTTTTATCCCATTTATTTTAGTCTTGCGAATAAATACCGTCGGGACGTTATAATAAAATTGTGTGTTTTTAAGCCTTACATACGAGCTGTTAAACAAAAACATCGTAGAAGGATAGTTATTATTTATTGTATTGGTGATTGAAACTCTCGGTAAGCGGGTATTGTAATTATTTTCGTCCACCAGCGGATTGTACGAATTATCAATAGTCCAATTAGTGATGCCATAACCACTATTGAACCCATAACCAACGTTTCCTCCGAGGTATTTGTAATAATCGGCAGCTCCTTGTATTAAGCTTGAAACTCCAAATCCTTTATAAGAAAGTTCGATGCTTAAGCCATAATACCAGCGAGGTGTGGATGATTTTCCGGTGTTCACTCTGTCATCTGCCGTAATCGTTCCTTCTCCTGTTACATCTTTAATTTTCTGATCTCCCCACTTTTGTCCTTTAAGAAGATCAGCACCGTTTGTATATTCTTCTTTTGTTAAAATTCCATCACTTTCGTACAGATAGAAAGCATTGACCGGATATCCCACCATATTTATGTTTACGCCACTCGCCGCAAGTTTTTGTCCTCCCAAATCTAAAATCTTATTGGTCATATAACTGAGGTTACTTTTTACATTAAATTGAATTCCGTTTGAAAAAGTTCGTTTTAATCCCAACTCTATTTCAACACCTGTATTTCGCATCGACCCGATATTATCAACATAAGAGCTACCACCATTAACAGAGGACACCTCTTTTATCAGAAACATATCGTAAGTTTTTTTATAAAACCATCCGACTGCAAAAGGAACACGTCCGTTCCACAAATCTCCTTCAAGCGAAATATCTGTCACCGCTGTTTTTTCCCATGTAAAACTATTGTTTGGATTTTGCGTAAGTGTCATCGGGACATATAAAGTAGAACCAAAAGCGTAATACTCTCCATAAGGTCCAACAAGTGAATTATATGAATAATAATATTGATTATTTTGCAAAATTTTAGAACTGTAAACGGTGGGCAGATCAGTATTTCCAAGTATGCCATAACTGGCTCTAAGCTTTAGTCTAGAAATGGTGTTTTTCCAAGACTGCATAAATTTTTCTTCAGAGATTCTCCAACCGGCAGAAACAGATGGAAAAAATCCCCAGTTTGTTTTCCCGGGTGTTAAACGGGAAGAACCGTCCTCTCTAAAATCAAATTCAAAAAGATATCTTTTATCGTAATCGTAATTGAAGCGAGCAAAGAGCCCTTGTATAGCCCAATCGTAATAATAACTGCCATTGGTAGCGCTTTGGGCAGCACCTAACGATAAACTGGAAGAACTATTCAGAATGAAGTTATTTTTATAAGCTGTCAGTTCGTTATACACATGGTATTCTTGCTGTCCGCCAAACAGTATCTGAAAGTTATTTTTCCGATTTTTTTTTCTGTATTCTAAATCAAACTGTTGTAGGTAATGTATATCTTTATAATCGGTTTTTGTAACTGAATTTATTCCTGTCGTTTCAGTAGCAACGGCATTACCATCGTCGTCATGCGCGGTTATCCATTCCAAACTATTGACAAATGAATCGTAAAAAGACATACGCATATTGATCATGCTCGCAGCTTTAGCTATAAAGCCCGGAAAAATATTGTAACTAAAATTGACATTGGCAAGCGCATTATATAAATCTTCGCTACTCTTCCCACCTTCCAATGCTTGTCTTATAGGATTTCGAGTATCTTTTGAGCCTAAAGTACTCCAATCGTTGTACACCTTGATAGGGTCTGTGGGGCGCTGTCTATTAATCGCGTTAATGATATTACTCAAATCCCCTATCTGGGAATTGGGTTCTACCCTCTTAACATAAGATAAACCGACTATTAGAGCCGCAGTGAGTTGATTCCACTTTAATTCTCCATTTTCACGTACTCCGTAGCGTGAATAACACGTATTTGCCACATTTCCGTTTTGCTGTAAGTAGTTGATTGAAAAATTATTTTTAAGAGACGCCTCTTCTCCTGAAATTCCACCGGCTATATTTACCGAATGTGATTGCACAAATCCATTATTTTGGCTAAATAGCGCTTTGCGCCAATTGGTACTTGCCACCTTACCTGATTTCCAATCATTCAACTGCTGTGCAGAAAATACTTTTCTTGATTCATCAAAAGCAGTATTTGTTGGTGATATTGCATCACACATTAGTGCCGTATTGTAGGCATTGGCGTAATTATAGGCATCAGCCTCTTGAAAAATTTTGGTGGGTTGTTGAAAACCCACATATCCGGAATAATTAAGGGAAATTTCACCTAATTTACCTCGTTTAGTTGTTACTAATACCACACCATTGGCGGCACGAGCACCATATACAGCACAAGCGGCAGCATCTTTCAATATAGAAATTGACTCTACGTCATCCGGATTGAGCAAACTCATTGATCCCGGAATACCATCGATAATCGTAAGTATGCCGGTAGAGCCCAACAATGAACTTGTTCCTCTAATAGTTATATTAGGCATTGTACCGGGCTGCCCTGAAAGTTGCGAGATATTGACTCCTGACACTTCACCCTGCAAAGACGAAGCTACGTTACTATATGATTTATCTTCAATCGTTTTTGAATTTATTTGCGCTACCGATGAGGTCATCTCTTGCTCACGCTGGGTACCGAATCCTATCACTACAAGTTCATTCAGTGGATTTGTAGATTCCGTTAATCTAATCTCTACGTCTTCCTGATTACCTATTTTGATATTTGCGGTAGAATAGCCTATATGAGAAATAATTAATGTTGTGCCAATGGGGGCTTCTATTCTAAAAGAACCATTTTGATCGCTAACAATTCCGTAGTGCGTACCTTTAATCAGAACATTGGCATTAGAAATAGGTATGCCCGCATTGTCAACTATTTTTCCATTTATCATCCGTATGAACTGTTCAACGGATAAGTTGGCTGATTCGGTGCGCGACTTGAATATTGATATATTTCTCCCTTTAATTTCGTAATTTATCTGTTTTTTCTCGAAAAGTTGAGATAGAATATCTTGCAAACTTTTATTAGTTGCGCTGATGGAAAATAGTTCTTCTAAATTCACATCGTTACTTCTGACAAGGTATGAATAACCGGTTTTCTCTTCAATAATATTGAGTATTTCCCGTAATGGTTGTTGGTTGATGCTTAAAGATAATTTTACACTTTGCGCTTGTACGCAGGTTGGAATAAGAAGGAAAAAAAAGATTATAAAGAGACGCGACAAGAAAACTTTCCTTGCCGGCACAAATAATGGAAGAATGTGAAGTCTCAAAGCCAAATTTTCCATTTGAAAAATACATCAAAACGCTTAATACATATTACTGTATCTTCTTACGGTCGCTAATATAGATATCGTTTCCTTTGTAAGTTATTTCCATTTTCCTATCTACATCAATGTAATCCAATATTACATTCAATGGTAAATTCAAGTCAAGGCTTCCGGAGAAAAACTCAGATTTGATTTTGCCTGTTTCAATAACAAAACGTACATCAAATTTTCGTTCCAAATCAATCAGGATATTTTCTAAAGACTCGTTTGTAAAAGTCAATTTCCCGAGCATCCATTGGGTTGATTTTGAAACCGGTGATTTTGTCTTCGTGATTTTTTTAGAATCTTTATTATAGATAACCATTTCATTAGGTAAAAGTTTCTGCGATTCGGGAACTTTTGTATCTAACAACGAAACATCGACTTTTCCTTCGAGCAAATCTACTTTTTCAGTGGCTTTTTCCGAATATGAATCTACATTAAACACTGTACCAAGCACTTTTATCTTTATATTGTCTGTGATAACGATAAAAGGTTTTGTTTTATCTTTTGCAACCTCAAAATATCCTTCTCCGTTGAGCATTACCCTACGTTCCTTTAAACCGAAAGAGTTATCATATTTAAACTCAGAACCTGAATTAAGCCAAACAACGCTCCCATCAGGCAAAATAAGTTTGGTTTTGGAGCCGTTCGGAACAATCGTTTGATACACCATTGCCAAACTTTGCTTTTTGGAAAACTTGAGATATAAAAAGTAAGAACTTATGCTTGTGGTCAACATTAAAACAAAAATAGCGGCAATTTGCAGTATTCGTTTCAGAGTGTGACGTTTAGGCGTATATTCGTAGTTTGTGGTGTCAATATCTTCTTGTGTGAGTTTCTTTTTCAACATCTCATAATTGGACTGTTTTTCCGATTCCAACGCCGGAGCAAAAGCAAAAGCACGCGCTTGAGCCATCTCACGGAACTGTGTCTGGTGTTTTTCGTCAGATTCAAGTAAATTAAATAATGTGATTTCGTCCTTTTCAGAAATACTGCCAGACAAATAATCAATCATTAAATTCTCAAATATATCATTATCGGTTATCATTCTATAGTATTAAAATTTATATATATTCCATAATCAATAATCAATAACCATGTCACTCGAAAAAAATTTAGATTTTTAAAAAAAAGTTGTTTTTTTATTTTTATTCTTTTTCTTGTCTCGTCTTTCTTAACGATTTTTGCTACTGAATTATCGATTCAAGGGATATCCTTAGTTTATCAACGGCATTTTTTATTTGTACGCGTACCGTACTTACACTCAAGGTCAATTCCGAAGCTATGTCTTCCGGACTTTTCGCCGAAAAAATATAGAGTTCAAAAATAATCCGGCACTTTTCAGGCAGTTTTCCGATAGCTTCGGTTACTTGTCTTTCAATCTCCAGCATTTCAACATATTGCATTGGCGCGGGATTAGACAATATGTATTCTTCCTGGTAATCAAGCATTTGTGCCTTATGTCCATTTAGTACTTTCTCGTTAATTTTTCGAGCACGGATATTATTGAGGCATCCGTTTTTTACTGATTGGACAAGATATGAATGGATAGGATAAATTAAGATAGCTCGCTTTTTCCATATATTTATAAATACATCGTTCACAATTTCATTGGCAATATCTTTGTCGAAAACATAAAATAGCGCTACGGAATTCAGATAGACATAATAACTATCATATAATAAAGAAAAAGCCTTTTCATCCCCATTAGATAATCGTAATATAACTTCTTGGTTAATATCCTTTATTGTCATTTAAATACATTTTATTTGAAAAGGGAAATACAACGTGTAAATAACAAACAGTTAAATGGATATATTTTAACGTTTCTACTTAACAGTCAACAAATTTACAATATTTTTTTAATACTAATGACATTTCAAATAAAAAACTCGAACCAAATATTTTAAAATATGAGAGTGTCACTAAAGATGACACCCTCTTTGATTGAATAAGATGAGAAATATCGGCACAATGCTTCTTTGCTTTTATTCTAAGATGAATCAAAGCCTGCACTTTTCAGTTTGAAATACCTGCTCTCTTCAATAGATGAAGATTGTACTGTTGGTTTTACTGCATATTGTATTTTGCAACAGCCATTTCTTTATCTGTATAAACTTTGACAATATACATATTTTCCGGTAGATGCAGGCTCTTTTCTTTCTTCATCTTGCAATTTACAAGCTGTTTTCCGCTCATATCTATAACTTCCAATTGCGCAGCGTCCTCTCCACGAAGTGTTATGTGTAACATATTGTTTTGACGATTAAGTACAAAAAGATCAGAGACAACTTTGGGTTTTGTAATTCCCGTGGGATTTTCAATGGTAATGGTGAAAGCCGTTGGTTTATTATCGGAATCGGTCACTATAAGCTGTGCTCCGTCAACAATGTAATAAGCTGAAGACTCCACACGGTGGTTTTCGTTACCTATAAATGTAATATTGCTCAAAAAATCCTCTATATCTAAAACTTCGTCACTGTACGGAACGGTAATGTTTTTTTTGGAGAAATCAATATTATATGTTGTGGAAGAGATGTACCATCCATTCACTTGCAATTCAAAAATCGAAGGATAAGCATAAGCTCCTGTATTGGTGGATCCTGTAACATAGGCTCTCACGTATCGACCAATGGCATCATCAACGGCATCGCTAACCAAATCTGTTTGAGCATTTGCCGCACGATTAACGATTGTTGTATAATTAGTTTCACTATTTTTTCTTGCCTGTACGATATATTTGTAGGCGCGTTGATTGGTAGCGCTGTTAAACCACTGTATTGCCACGTGGTTTAACACATAGTTTTGTCCTAAATCTACTTCTAGCCAATGTGGCGCACGCGGCTGTTGCATTGTTAGGAGCAGCCCAACGGGTAGTCATATCTCCATCTACTGCTTTGTCCGGCGTATTGGTTGTATTTTCCTGCGCATCGGCTGTTGCCGTTTTTTTATACGCAATATGAAGTACCACAAACTCATACACTGCCCTTGGTCACTCCATCTTCGGCTGTTACATTCAATTTCATACCCGGTTCTACATAGCCTGATGTGACCGGTGTAACTCCATCGACAGCAACCAACACAAAACTCGCACCTTGCACCGGCGTTATAACTTGCTGTATATTTGCCGCGTTTACCGTTGACGTCAGACTTATTTTGCGTGTTGCATTGTCTATTAATAATACTGATGATGTTAAACTAATCGATGAAGAAAATCTCCGTTTCCACACCACCGTATCGTTATATTCCTTACCATCAAGTATCCCTTTCACAATAATAAGGTTATTTCCGGCATCACCGGAACCACAGTTAGATAGCGGAACATTAGTCCATTCCAAGATAAAATTATTTGCATTTGTATTCTGTTTTTTTCCTTGTGAAACACCATTTACAAAGAGTTCTACATCGGGGCAGTTGCTATACATCTTTACCGGCGTTGTTGCCGTTTGGCGTTCTTCAAATCTGCGACTTGCAATATGTATCGTAGGGTCTTTACTCCAATTTGCTTTATAAATAAAAAAAGCGTCTTTCTTTAATTTACGGTCGTGAGTAACCAAACCTTTATCGTTGATTCCGGGTTGTCCTCCTTCACTACGCGAATCCGAAGCAAAATCAAACATATTCCAAACAAAAGTTCCCCACACCCACGTACGTGCATTGATGTCCTTAATTGCCAATTCGTGGATTAAGCTCTGATATTCTTCCGGATGCCAAGGTTGCCCGTGCCCGTAAGGTGCACCGGGTACAGTGGTACCACTCAAAGTGGTAATTTCGTGCTGGTAAGGATTGCCTCCTGCACCATATTCCGATAAGCCAATCGGCAATTGAACGCCATTAAGTGTATATGCACTGCGTAAACCATCCAAATAAGTGCCATAGGTGCCGGATTGATACCAACCCGGATAGCGATTTTGCCCAAAGACATCGGTTGTCCAGCTTGGACGTTCGGTGCCTGCTTGAGCTTGTGTTGTAAGTCTTCCTGTCGGGTCTTCTTCTTTTACATAGGCACACCACTCGGCAATTTTTGCCGGCATTATATCGTTATAACTGCTGGTGGACACTTCGTTTTGTAGTCCCCAAAAAACAATCGATGGTCGGTTGTAGCGCTGACGTATCATCTCTTTCAGCTGTAACTTTGTAGTTTCCCAAAAAGCGTCACGATTGTCTCCGGGCTTATCTACAAAAGGAATCTCAACCCAAACAATAATACCGTATTTATCAAAAAGCTCCATGAAAGTAAGGATCCTGAGGGTAATGAGCCATACGTACAGCATTTGCCCCTATTTCATATATCATTCCGAAATCAATATTATGTTCATTTTCAGAAATGGCGTAACCCATATCTTTCCAATCCTGATGACGGTTCACTCCGCGCAATGGATATAATTTTCCGTTAAGATAAAAGCCTGTTTTATCAGCAGAGAAAAAACGGAAACCAACGTAATCGGAAATCACATCTACCATATTCGTCCCTTCGGACACACTTAAATCAACCTGATAACGGTACGGATCGGTAATCCCATTCCAGAGGTGCGGATTAGCTATGGTAATTTGTTTTTTAAATTCGTAACTTGCTCCTGCCGCAATGCTTACAGCGTTATCCTCCAATGTACCCACAATACCTCCCGGACGCATCGCATTGACATCGAAACGTGGAGTAGGTATTTGCGGAATCTGCTCAAATGTATCCGGGTTCTTCAATATGGCTTTCAAATTTACAGTTTTAGTTTCGGAAGATTGATTCACTATTTTAGCACGCACTTCTAATGTAGCGGAAGTTGCCGAAACGTTGGAAGTGGTTAAGTATAAGCCGTTAGCACCACTATCGTTTAGGTCCACGTGAACCGGATCGGTGATTACCAAGAAAATCTTGCGATATAATCCTCCAATAAAGAGAAATCACCAGATAAAGGTGCAATGTCATCTATTTTTTGATTATCAACTTTGATGGCAATAGTTGTTTGCGTACCCGGAGTCAAATAATCGGTAATTTCAAAACGAAACGCATTGTATCCTCCTTTGTGTGTATAAACCAAGTTACCATTGACATAACAATCGGCTTTAAGACTTGCCGCCAGCGCTTCAATGTAAACCCGTTTACCGTTAAAAGTGTCGTTCCAAGCCAACTTTTTTCTATACCATCCTACAGTGCGTGTATAATTTCCGCCGCCATCTTGCGCATCGGTAGCGTTCCACGTATGCGGAATGGTGACTTTAGTCCAACCACTATCATCTACATCAGACGCCGATTGCGACAGTGTTGATTTGTTAAATTTCCAGTCATCACCAAAGTTTGTCACAATACGGTTTCCCGCTTGAAGAAAAACAGGAAGAAGGACTATCAGTAACGCAATGACATAAATATTTTTTCTGTGTTTCATACGTATATTTTTTTATTTGTTGCTATAAAAAATGGATATGATAAAATCAACATTACCTCCTGACAATAGTCAACAAAGCACATGTTAACCTCTATACACATTTCGTAAACAACTGTTTATCTTGAAATATAACTACTTTTAAGTTTAGAATCTATCTTAAACAAACATTCACACTTAAAACATTGATTATCAATTTATAACCAACTTCAATATGCCAGACAGATTGATACCGGCAACCGACACAACATATAATCCACTACTTAGTTTCTCGGTGTCCAGTTTGAGTTGATTGTATCCGGCAGTGGCGTGATATTTATCATTATATACAATTCTACCTGAAAGATCTGATAGTTTTAAAACCACATCAGTTGCCTTTGGAGCATCAAAATAGACCACCGCCGATCTCCCGTGTTTTACCGGATTTCCCAACAATGCTATTTTGGTGGCGTATAAGGTATAATTTACAACTCCCGTTTGAACTTTTTTCGTTATCAACAGATATGGAGATGTTTCAGAATTACCGGTTTCTTTTGACGCGAAAGTGGCATCCGTTTTTCCATCAGCACGTTGTGTAGATATCACCCTAACACTTAACAATTTATTTCCGGTTGTCAACTCGTTGAATACTGATTGAGTAAGTGTATATGTCGCTTTTGTACCTATCGGACTACCCGGAAAACTTCCCAATAAAGTTGACGAAGATGGTTTGACATTCCAGGTCAGGGTATTTTCGTTCCAAGAATCATCAGTAACATAATACAACTCCCAGATAGTTGCAACAATGTTGGTATTTGCACTAGTAACTGTCAAATTCAATTCAACCTTTTCAATCGTATCAGGATTCAATGTGTTCAAATCAAATTTTAAATAGGCTTCCCGTCTGTATCCGTCGGCATTGTCTTGTTTTACAACCAAAGCATCTGTACCATAGTTTGTAGTGGCATAACTTCCGTCACGCACATAAGCATCGTCCTAGGATAAATTTTCAGTGTTTGAGCAACCGTTGGATCATAATCCGGAGAATTGGCATCAATGATGATATTTACTGTCGAACCAGCATAAGGTGTTTCCGGAAGTGGAGTAACCAATTCTTTTTCAGAAGGTATAGCGGCTGATACAAAACGTAAACTCAATTCACGTTTTAGTTGTGAGGGATCGGAGAGCCAACCGCTCACACTTGTCGTTTCCGGATTTTTAAGCATTAAGGCACACGAGTTGCCCGCTTTCAAGTTGAAGTCCGCGTTTGTAAAACTTGCAGCTTTATAAAATACAAATCCCCACAGATTTTGCGATTTGTGTCGAACAACTTGTAGCGAATCGCTATTTACGAGTATCTCAATATCGTTGACGTTGTACTGTTTAACTTCTTCCAACGTTTTGCCCGGTACCACAATGTAAGCGTAATCAGCTGCCGTAGGCATAGTGCCGTGATTAAACCAAAGAGTAAATATATCTTTGCTCACTACACCGGAGTAAGCGGTGTTTATTGTACTCCAATTTCCACTTCCCACAGCATTGGAAAGATTGATATTTCCTCCTTTTGGGAAATAATAACCTACTTTATTATGATAAATCCAATCAATGTTGGTGGGAGTGAACGTTCCGGTAGTAAGGGTGGTTGTAGTTCCGTTAGCCGACATTACGATATCTCCCTTATGTAAACACTGGTTGATAGTGGAATTAATCTCCTCAGAAGCCGTAGATTTGATTCCGGCGCCCAAGCAAACCACTTCATTTCCAAACATAAACCAAGTTTTCTGAGCTGAGGTGTTAATACTGTATTCTGAATTATTAAGAGAGAAAACGGTAATTCCAGCTTTTCCGTTTGAGACGCCTCCCGCGAATGCAGAAGTTCCGTAGGTTCCCCACTGTGCGGGTTGCGGAATAGAACTTTTTTGCGGCGCTGTAATACCGGGTATTCGTGTCCAATTCCATACCGGAAATATATCAAGGTATTCATCGCCATCAACCGTAATAGTATGCGCTCCTTCGGAGAGGAAATAACCCTTGATATTTTCACCATTACCGTTTTCATTTCGATAGGTACGGGTTGAAGCCATACGAACATCAAAATTATAATCAGGAGAATAATACAGAGAGTAATCGCCACGCCAATAATGCTTTTGTCCGATACTCATTCCAAATGACGGAGATTCGGCACCATTCATACGTTTTATTACCGAAGTATATTCAGCGCTGTTTTCGGTATCCAGGCTTTGAACTCTTTTAGCCACCTCGATTGATCCGGAAGCATCCAATGCATCAGGGCGCGACAAACCGCGGCCTATAACGTTGTACATAAAATATTGACCACGTATTAAACGCAGGTAAGCATCGCGAGTAAATGTAGTCAGCAATTGTAGTTTTTCAGCCGGCATTTGGTATTGTGTTCCGATGGTGAAATTGGCGATACGAGCAATGCCGTTTACAAACGAGTAGCCATATCCACCTGTAAAAAATTGTTGTCCGTGTTGAAAATAAGAGAAATCACTTTGTAATCCTTCGGACGTAGTTATAAATACCGGATAATAAACTTGCTCGACTCCAAACGATAATACGGAAGCATCTTCTTTAAGACAACCCCGATATACCCAATGTGTAGCTATATCTACTTTATTTGCACCGGTGCCTTGTGAGCCGGATTGATCAGGACGTCCACCAATGGTTTCCATACGTGTGAGCAATTTGGTTTCAAGTTCGGACGATAAGTGTTGCGCTCCCGCTCTCATTAAAATCAACATCACTCCCATCCTCTGCGGACAAGCTATTTGCTGCATATACCAATTCGTGCTACGCGGATCGGCAGTGTACCAGAACTCCAACGCTGTGGAAATAGCAGAAAAAACCTCTGCTTTACCATAATAAGACGATGTATTTAGCGTATATGCTTGTACCATTTTTTTCAGACGATCAAGATGCGTAACCGGTTCCCAACTCGTTTGTGCCGTACTGGTATAATCAATATCTGCCCAAGATCCGTTAGTTGCAAGGTTTGTGAGTAAAGCAGACACATCGGCATCAAGCGCCGTTACATTGCTACTCACGCCTGCCCATTCCGTTTCGCGAATACGTTTCATTATGACATCAAAAACGGGGGTATTGTCAAATCGAACACGCACTTCAGTTATACTGTTCCAATTTTCACCTCCCGTTGAGTTTCCATTTCCTACAATTCTCACGTAGCGCGCCGACACCGGTTGAGAAAACTTATAACGCTCCATTTCATCTGTTAATCCGCTTGTTGTTTGATTACTCAAAACGGTAGTAAAGTTAGTTCCGTCGGTGCTTGTCTGCACATTAAAATAAGACAAACGACTTGTGCCTAAATAATAAGCAATGTCTATCGCATAAACATTGAACGGATTGCCCAAATCAAACTGAATCCATTGACCTGTTCCGGCTTGCGCCCAACGTGTTGCAAGGTTGTTGTCCACAGTATTTGCCGGCGGATTGCCCGTTTGATTACCAATGGCTGTCACAGTTTGGGCATAATCCACAGCAGTAAGCGGTACTGTGTGAAGAAATATTTTTGAATTATCCGCCCCAAGAGCGAGTTCGTCCGCCCCTTTCACATCCGAAACGGTTAATTTGTAGCGTCCGTAGTCTATTTCTCCTGATAAGGTAATCACTACGGATTTTGTATTTAACTGTGCTACCGACACAATTGCCGGTGCATCGGCAATTATATAGTTCACTATATTTTGTGCAGATGTACTTTCGAGAGTGTGGCTAAAGGTGGCTTTGATGTGAGTAGCGTCTTGCAACACTACCGAATCTAAGCTCATCAATACTTGTGGTGCTTCGGGCATTATCCCGGGCGCTAATTTTGCAACTTCGGAAGCGGCACAAAGAAACACACCTACTCCGAAAGCCACTTTTTTACTTTCTGAAGTATTGCGCGAATTCATCAGGCGGGTAGGATCAATGGGGGCTTCGCCCTCTCCTTGTATGCGTGATACCACCCCATTGGTTTGCACTGAATATTTCACCAAATTATTCCAAGCTTTGGCTATTACTGAATAGTATGTTGCACTGTCAAGCAAATGATTATTAATTCCCCAAGCGAGAGCAAAGGTTATTAATGCAGTACCACTCGTCTCACCTCCCGGACGATAATCCGAGTCGTATAAACTCATATTCCAGGCGCCATCCTCACGCTGACAAGCTTTGAGAGCCGGCGCCATTGTTTTCAAAATCAGTTCATATTCTTCGCGATGAGGCGCATTGTTTGGAAGGCACCTCAACGTATGCGCCATAGCTCCAATTGCCCATCCGTTACCACGTCCCCAAAATATATCTTTACCATTGAGCGTTTGTTTTGCACAATAATCACTTGATGTATCACTATCTGATGTTCCTCCATTATTCGGGTCCCTCTTTAGGGGAACTCCGGGTTGATAACCCCAATCTCTATACCACAAACCTTTTTCTTTATTGAACAATCCATCGGTTGCCCTATTTGTCCAACCGGTAGCATAAGGCGCAGAACCATATTGCGATGATAATTCCGAACTCCACAGTCCTGTGTTGGAAGAAACCAACAGTGTATCACGCGTATTTTTGAAAAGCATATACATTTTTTCATAATATTGATTATCTCCGGTGGCAGTTCCTAAGCGGGCATAAGCGGGCATTGCCATATACATAGCATCTATCCACCACCATTGTTGCGAGAAATTATCAATTTTACTTTTTATAGCTGCAATCTTTGACGCTATTTTTTGAGCATCCAAATTATACAAATCGATGTAAGTTTGTCCTACCGCCACATTATCGGCATCAGCCGAACTATGTGTTCCAACTCCCCAAGTTTTAGACTCTGCCCACTCTTTTGCATAATTCAAATAGGCTTTTTGAGGATAGGTATTGTAAAAAGCCATATTGCCAGCTTGATACACACCACTGTACCAAGCATTATCAAGAAAGGATGCCGTATGGTCAGCCTGCCACAATGAATTCACACGAATACCTTCGTTGACAACCTCTGATTTGGAAGGCAATTCTTCAGGATTGACAAAAAGCGGATTTTGAATTGTTGACTTAAAATTTTTCAACGCACTAAACCAATCTTGATCTTGGGTGTAACGACCCGCAGGAAAGATATTCCATCCACCACCGAAATAGTAGGTAAACTCCGACCCTACGGCGTAATCACTCATAATAACCAAATGATTATCGATGACCGCCGTTGAGGTTTCGCCGGGCATATATATACCTTCATAGAAACGAGAATTGGACGAGGTCAGCGTTCCCTCACTCTTATTTTCGGCGTAGCCAATCACATTCTCTTCCGAAGTATATTGAATACCCTCCGGAGTAACTCCTGTCATATTCGTATGCAAAAATATACCGGCGGCTATCTTCATCGGTTTAATTTTTCCTTCAAATTTTACAATGGCCTTATCCAATAATCCATTAGCATTAGTTAAAATGCGCAAAGTCTTAGTGTAATAATCTCCATCAATCAACACATTTTTATACGTAAGCACAAATTCCGAACGAAGCGGACCGTTACTTATAATGATACATTCATCATAAGGGTCATGCAACCATAACTTATTGTTCACATAGGCTACAACCCCTCCTGCACCGAGTGTTTTGCCATTCACGGAATAAGCATCTACCCCTTCCGTTTGTTCGGCATGGTAATTGGAATAAGTGTACATTTTATCTATCACCGGAGTTGCTTGCTTCTTTACCCATAAATCTACCCCGTTGGCTGTATTGGGTTCGGACGAGAGCAATACTTTGCTATACATACGATGTGCTACCAAATCGTTTTCCCAAGCTATATCGTTGCGATTAGCAGGCATTTTCTGAGCAACGTAAGTTTTTGTAGTTGCCGTAGCAGGCGTGCCTGTTTTTAATGTGTAAACCGATGTACTGTTGGCTGAAATCGTTGCCTGAAAAATTATTTTATTACCCGATACACTCTGGTAAGGTATTGATTTATTGTTGTCGTCGTACAATCCCATCGAAGACAAGCCACTTACCATCGAAGCCGGTATACTCACTTCCACCAACTCGACATTACGGTCAATTGCCGTTGTATTTTTGAGTGCAAACGGGATGTCGGCTCTTGCTATCGCAGTCGTCATCCAAACACACAAACAAAAGACATACAACATTTTAGTTCTCATTGTTTTCTTATTTTTTATGTATATATGAAAAACTCACATTAGCCGGTGGTAGTGTCATAATCTACCATCGGCTAATAACTATTCCATAAATATCGAATTGGTTTTTATTTTATGATTACTTTTAAAGTTTTACCTCCAACTTTCACAATATATAATCCGGCGCTCAACTGTGGATTGATGACGGTTTTTCCTTCGTTTAATTGCTGCGAAGCTATTTTCTGCCCTTCTAAATTGAATACAGTTGCTTTTTCGGAAGATAAATATCCATCAATCACAATATGCCCATCGTTATTGCCATAAGCCCTGATTCCCGAAGCCGCTGCATTTTGGTAGCCACTTGAGATATTATATAAAAACACCAATTGAGGCACATAATCAGCAATCCCATTTTCAAGAGAGTGAAATTTAATGTTATTGCCTCCATTGGAGCCGTAAGTTGTATTCAACTGCAAGCGGATTATACCATCTGATGAGGCATTTATTAACTCTTTCACATCATTAAAATATAATTCAAACGAATCCTGAGAGCCATTGGATACCGATGTTACTTCAATCGGATACTGATTACTAATTGTAATTCCCGATGGTATGTTTGTTTGATTACCGCTATTGCTCCAAGTTAGGTTATCCAATGTTTGTGCATTTTCGGTTGTTACCGTATTGACATAAAAACTGGTCGGACGAGTAGTGTATTGCACACTATGGTATGTCAGTTTGAGTTTCGCCTGATTGTATTCGGCAATATTAATTCTGGTGGTATTAAATTCAACAAAAGCACGACGTATATAAGTGTTGTCATTAGACCCTTGCACCAAAAGTGTTACAACATCTTTAGCCGAAGTGGCATTTCCGGCTTCACTTTGAGTACTGATATAAGTGTCTGCCTGTGCCAGTAATACGTTTTTTTCGTATGCCGACAGATTTACAGTTGTAGTATTAGATATAGAAGTGATTGCAAGTTGATACAAAGCTCCGTTTATGGTTATATCAACTTTCTTTCCATTTACCACAGCATAAGGAGTATGGTAACCGACAGATAAACCGAATGTGATCAAAACATCGCTACCAAATTCTACTTTTCCATTTACAACATTGGTTATGGTAGGTGTTCCGCTAATACCCTCTCCTATATTCAGTATGAAATCGAGTTGTTTTTTAGCAGCTGTGATAACGACTGAAGTCGCACTGGTAATTCCGGTTAGAGATATTGTATAAACACCATCTACTGCATTTGCAAGTGTATAAGAAGAACTATTTACCATTACAACCGGATTTTCGTAACCCGAATTAACTGTAAAAGTTATCGTAGCCGTAGTACCCGAACTAAATTTACCATCGGTCAACGTGGGAGAAGTTACAGTGATACCGGTCGCGGCTACAGTTATTTCATTTTGCGGAAGTTCAGCTACAACTGTCAATTGTGTATCTGTCGTAACATCTTGAAGTGTATAGACTCTACCTACCGGAGCAAGTAACGTTTCTCCATTTTTTACGGACGATACCACATAATTATTAGCCGGCGTTAGTGTAAATTCAAAATCTTCGGCAAACGAAGCATTATTTGTTCCCGAAGGGCTAATAGTCACATTGGCATTATCTACCGATACTGTTTTTTTTACCTGATTTTCGTATGCGCCTATATCTAACTTTCCGTTCACACGAGCATTACCAGCCACATCAGTAGCCGGAATAGTAGTAACAACGGTTTGACTTCCACTTCCTATCCCGGAATTTAACAATGTATAGTCGGCAATTAACGCATCGGTAGCAGCAAAACCCGGTTGAGACGATGGAGAGGTAAATAGTACGCTCTCGTCTGCCAATACCCATTTAACAGGTATACCTTTTCCTGTTACAAGAGAGGTAACGGCACCTGTACCATTCAAACAATTGGTAAGATTAACGTAAGACGCATTGTTTCTGAGTTGAAGATCAGCATTATTGGTATATGCACTCAAGGTAGTGGCATCATTTGTACCACCCCAAAACACACAATTGACAGCATTGATCGTACCGCCATTTTCCACGCTCAAATGGTGTCCGCCATACCTGCCACCCACATTACGTGCAAATGTACAATTCACCACATTGATTGTATTCACTTTTTGTGTCGAGGATATTGCCCCGCCGTATCCGTTACTCGCATTGGCGTTTTCATTGTGTGCAAAAACACAATTATAGACATTAGTGGTCACTCCTGCTGACGGATTGATACAAATAGCGGCACCTCCATAACTCGAAGTTGTTATTTTATTTTTTATAAATCTACTATTCTGGATAGTAACAGCGGGTGCACCGCCATTAATATAAATGGCACCACCGTTAGTACTTTTCACACCGCCGGTAAAGGTTATTCCATCAATAACAACCGTACCTGAACTGATAAGAAAAAATCGGTCGCTACCTCCCCCTGTCAATTCAGGAGAGTTGATACCTTTCAGCACAACACTTCTACCGATAGTGGTTTCTGACGAAACGGTAAAACTACCCGAAATAAAAATCGTATCAGCAGTACCGGTAGTTATCGCTGTTGTCAAATCTCCGGCTGTCGTTACTGTTTGATTTGTCGCCCACAGCGGCAAACCAAATATCAGCAATGCAATAAGCAAAATGAGATTGTTTTTTTTCATAAGACAAATAAATTAATAGTTAGTAAATTAGTTATTGTATATTTCCAAGATTCGAAATTTGTGCATCACTAAGCGCCGTATCCCAATAAGACAAACCTGCCACCTCAATTGTGCCGTCTTCTGTGGTATTGTCTGAAAAAAGCCATGTAGAAGTTACCTGCAATGCCCATCTGTTGTTCGCAGTAGTTGCTTCTACCCTCACCAAAGAGCCATCCACATATATTTTTGGTTTTTTATCGGTTACAACCAAAGTCACCCTATGCCACTGAGATGCTTTAATTACACCGGCTGTGGAATATCCAAATCCTGTTGACGACAGTCCGATACTACCCTCTTTTTTAATAAATATGTCGGCATCTCCCGTATTATTATGTGTATATAGTAGTGCGTAGTAGTTTTCAGTCAGCGGCACTTTTATATCATACATCAGCGTGTACGTGTTCACAGCATTGTTGTTTCCGTGATCTAAACGAAGCCCGTAAGCTTTTGGTAGCGAAATGGCGCCGTTAGACACCGATGGACCTGTAACTGCAACAATCCCGGCAGTAGAAATATTTGTTTCGGTTTGATTGATGCCACTATTGTCTTTGACCGGTACCAGCGAGGTACCAATCGTAGCTTTCAATAAATTTGACGTATCGTCAAACAGCCACTGTCCTTGTGGCGTAGGCGGTTGATTTGCAGGATTGTCATCCACGAGCGTCGTAAAAGAAGCACTAATAATGGATGCCGAAGTGTTATCATACGAATCATAAGCTGTTACTTCGGCTGTATAGTCCGTATTCGCTGTTAATCCATCCAAAGTAGCTGTCAGTGTGGAAGGCATTGCGCTATTGAGATAAAATTGTGAGAATTTTCTATATTCTTTTGCCACAGTTCCGTCTTTCTTCTTAATTTGTATTAAATACCTAAAAACATAATCATTGTCGGAAGCTTGTGGAAAAGTTACCGTGCACGAATTTATTCCAACATTACTAATTGTGAGAACAGCGGCAGACGCAAACAAAGGAGCTGGTAATCCATCCCTTACAGGATTTACAAATCCTGTGGGCACATCAGTAAGATCACGTTTATCGGCATATTGAAAAGCCGAGCCATCGTGTGGCGCTTTCAAAACCCATCGATTGTCGGGGTGCATTTCTTCGTTTCGGTAAGTATCCCATCGTTGAATCTCCACATTACCGTTGGATTGTGCTGTCAAAATCATACCTTCGGTAACATAATCGTATTTTTCCGGATGAATACCTATATCCACTGAAGGAGTATTAATTTCGCTATACGTGGTACTTCCTGTATTGATTCCCGTAAAGAAGTTTTGTTTATCGGAGTTCGGATTCACACCTTGATGTATCGAACGCGGATCGCCAAGGGGAAAATGGCTGTGACCTCCGAAAACTACTGCCTGCGGATATTTATTCAGGATAGGATTCAACACCTTCATACTCCAGGTAGGCCAAGAGGTACCGTCGCCTTCACCGGGCCAAGAACTATAACAAGTATATTTTACAGGAACGTGTGTGAATACGAATATTGGTTTTCCGGGACATTCCTTAGCTGCGCGCGAAAGCCATGCAGCTAATGTATCTTGTACAGTTTTGGGATAGCTTGCAGTTCCGTTGGATTCGGTGGTAGCATCGGTATTATGACTACCGCGCTGACTGATTGTAATAAATGGATAACCTTTAATGACTACATACTGATCAAACGGATAGTCATTCCCTTCATTCAACGGTCGTAAGCCTTCGACATAGTTTTGAAGCGAAGAGTAATTATCATGATTTCCAAGCATATAGATCTTTTTAGCTACCGGATAGATGTAGTTTGCCGCATCTCCGAATACGCTCGTAAACTGACCGTATTGCGCTGCGCTTCCGCCGTCGGTCAAGTCGCCTACCACAAAGATAGCATCCAACGGCTTATGGGATGTAATATTTTTAGAGCTTTGGGTACTTTTACCATCGGTCCTTCGCCTTTGCTATTACCAAAATGTGTATCCGAAATTACAGCAAAACTAACGTATCCGTTGAACTTCTGTGTAATAGGAACATCTACCGAAACGCCACCGGTAACTTTTACCACGATATTTTCCGTACGCGTAGATTCAACAGTCAGTTCATCTGCTTCAAAGGTATATATCTGACTTCCCACGACAGGTGTGAAGTTTACCGGTTTTATCCAAGTCGGTAGTTCTATTGTTGGGAGGACATTGGCTGTAACTTCCAGTGTAAATATACGTTTATAGTCTTCGAGATAAATGTTTTTCTCTTTGACAATCACCGAAGGATTCATACCGAGTTGCTGTACTGTGATTGTCTGTGTTTTGTTATCTTTGGCAAATAATTTGAAAGTTGAGATTCTTGTTGCAGGTTGTGTATTGGCTTCTACTTGTACTTTCACATCATTTGCCTGTAAAGTAGGTATGCACCACGATGCGGATGCAGCGCTCAGTGTAAACACTAAGTTAGATGAGACACTTATTATCTTACTCGCTTCCACATTGGTAAAAGACAATATTTTTCTGAAGTATTGAGATAAGCAGTGCCTTTTGAGGCTACGGATGACACAAAATATTGTTGTGCTTGTACCGTTACCGATTCAAACACAAATAAAGTGATAAATATTATGTAGTAAATTATAGTCTTCATGTTCTTATTCGTTTTTACAATTATGCAAATGTTTTTAATCATTGATATTTCACTCGCTTTTTTATTTCACTAAAACTTTAACCGTTTTTTCCTTGGTGCTAACCAAGTAAACACCAGCTTGTAATGCGGCGTTCCTTCTTATCAATGTACCAGTCACGGTCCTAACCGTATATTCATCGGTATTCACAACAATTCTGCTGTTTATTACACTTATTTTCAAATCAGTTGCATCACTCGTGTGCACATCCGTACCATCTTGTACTTTCAAAAATAACCATGCAAAACCAGAATCTTTCGCATTTTTAGCATCATATTCCTGTGGAATAGTCTCGTCGGACGAGAGGTGGAGATAGCGGATAACGGCATCCTCTTCAACACTTGAAATTAGGTATTGACCCTGACCGAGATACGTCAGTGTATAAGCCCCTTTCATCGCACCTAATTGAGGTATATTATAAGCCTCATCGGCAACTGATTGTGATTGAATATAATTTCCGGTTGATCGATTGATGAGATATATTTCCCCATTCACTCCATTCTTCACTAATTTCCATTGTTGAATAGTTTGTAATGATTGAAGAGGCTCTACCGATAACTGATGAATAGCGCTTGTGTTTTGTGAATTATCTCGTATAACCATATTGGTAACACCGGTTTGTGCGCTCGTTATGTTGTACCAAATCTCATTCGTATCATCGCTATAATTGATAGTATAATCATTGTAAAGCGTAAAGTTGAATGCCGAGTTGATTCCAAAACCATAATCTGTGCCTACGAGCATTATGATGTAATCGCGATTTCCTCCATTATTTGCCTGATGTAGATAAATTTCCGAGGAAGAGCCACCGGATGCCGGTATTGCCGATTGAATCGAATAATAACCTTCCGTACTCGTATTTTCTACGAACTTAAACTTACTTGCAGGCACATCGGTCAAAGTTGCGTAACCGATTGAACGCGAGGCATCATAAGCGACATCAATCTTCTGACCGGTTGATTTATTAATAATGATAAAATAATTTTCACCGGCGTCTTCAAAGCGCCAAAGTTGAGTAGAGACCATCGAAGGATTGTTTACACCGTCGAGTTTTGTACGTCCGTGCACTTCCGTACCTTCTGCCGTAAAAACTAAGTCCATACGTCCGTCATCGTTTCCTTTCACTTGAATATAGTACCACACAGGATTAGAAGAAGTACTCGCTAAAGGCAACTGTTGTGCATAGCTTCGAACAATGAAAGATAAGGTAATACAGAAAATTGTAATTGCGTATTTTTTTTTCATCGGCTAACTTTGTTTAATTTGTATTGATTTCTTTACATAATTTACACTTCTCTAACAATCCACTGATAATCAACTAATTGCATACACATGTCGCTCGACTAATAATAATATCAATGGATACTTATCCGTTTTTGTAAACGGTATCACTAAGAAAATATAACAGACAATGGCATTGTTAAAACGAAACTCAGTTATCGCTTTTTATCGGTTTGATATTGGCAGTTTTGTTACGGAGATATTGGTAGAAGTTATTCTATATCCCAACGGATCAACGATAAGTGCTTATGAACGCTTAGACAAACAGCTTGTAATTTTTTTTACACTTATTTGAAAACTACTCTGGTAAATATTTGCAAAATGGGTGTTGACAAAATGCGAGGATACTCATAACAGTTTAAGAATAAACTGCATAATATGAATATGAACGGATTAAATAAATTTATCTTTTGTAAAATATGCAGATAATTTATCTAATTCTTCGCTAATCAAAGTTTTTTCAGATTAGTTATTAATATATACCCTTTTCAGATGAAAATATTTAGATAAAAGGTAAAAAAAATCAGAATAAATAAAAAATCGGTTCTAACCCTAATCTTAATCTTGTCGCTTTCCGAGAAATTTGTATTTTTGCATCACTGTTTTTCACAAGATTTTTTTATCATCACTTTCAATACGGATGATGTACCTTATGTTTCTACACCTTTTGAAATCACATTTTATTTTCAACTATCTTCTTGATGTAGATTATGTCGTGCTCTGACCAATGCGCACGTATAAGAATCAGCTAAATTTTGTATATTATTTCACTAAGGTTATGAGCAAATCAAACAAATATCACTTCAAAATCTCATTTTTTTTATCCGTTTTTTGTAGTTTGAGCCTTTACGCTATTAGTCAAACAGTAAGTTTAAACATCACAAACGACTCTACGTATTATCCTGGTACAAAAAAAACATATATCAACGGTCTGAACCGAGAGCATTTTTTAGATGCTTGCGCCATACAATGGTTACCCGTAAAAAACAACTTTCCACATTGGGTGTACATTGAACCTATGCTTGAGCAACAACTTGTTTATTCCGATTTTGATCGGACAATACGCTTTCTCGCTAACTCGGCTGTTGTAAAAGCATATTCGGCTTCGATAAAAACGGAAGATGGAAGGGAAGTGTATTGTTTGGAAATAGGAAACGGATCCAAAACGGTGATTTTCACCGCGGGAGTTCATGCACGAGAGGTTGCAAATCCGCAATTTATGTTGAATTTTGCTATCAGGATTGTTTCAGACTACGAAAATGGGTCTCTGGATATTAAAGATATTCTTTCAAAAGTAAAACTGGTCATACTACCTTGTGTAAACCCCGACGGATACAATGCCGCCATTCTCGGCAATTCGGCTATTAATAATAAAGCGCTTTTTATCGCGAACTTACCCGATAGCAGAGTTAAGCAAGGGAAATCAAACGCCAGAGGGGTAGATTTAAATCGCAACTTTCCAACGTACAGTGCCGCTTTGCTTTGGGAAAATCAAAAAGAAAGACATAGTTTAATTCGTAAAGAACGATCGTCGCTCTATTTCTCGGGAGATTCGCTCGGAAGTGAAAATGAGACTAAAATTGCGATGAACTTTTTAATCAAATATATACCTACGGCTGTTCGTTTTGTTGATTTTCATTCGGCAGGAAGCATTGTGTATGCCGGCAAACCACATTTGTCGGATGCATTTAATGAGCTGTGTTTCAAATCCGGAAGACTTATCAGAACATATTCCGGATACCGCTTATTGGAACTTGACGATGAAGAAACCGGAAATGGCACAGATGGCTCCATTACCGATTTTGCGGCAGAAATTGCTGCCGGATTTATATACAACCCTTTGCTCGGGCGACTTGCTCCTCCCGATTCTATCCGGTTAGTACAAAAATTCAATCAAATGAAATATCCATGTTCGGTTAATACCGTAGAAACATTGATTTCGCTACCAAACGACAGAAAAACCGGCTTAGCAAAACCCTCTACACCACAAATGCACCTTAACGAATGGAACAAACGTCATTTTTACAGCCTGATGCTTGCGCTTCTTTACGAATAAAGAAACAAGACGGAGTGAACAAAAGAAAAGAGACAGCGCTATTTTATCCGAAAGGAAAGATACAATGATATTACAGCATACGCCAGCACGAATGGTATCCAAGATAATTTTCCGGTAAACATAAAGTAAGCCGCAGCGCCTAATAAAAAAGTGGCTAAAAGCATTAATCTGTGAGCGCGCTGCACACGTAGTTCTTCGTTTTTGGATGTTGACATAAGAAAAATATGCGCCATAAATAGAATCACCACACCGCCGGAAAACACATAGTCTGCAAAATTAAGCTCGACAAACTTCAACACGGCTCCCATCAAAACCAATAAACTTCCCACAAACTGAAGTATCGACAGATTATTTTTTTTCATCCTCTTCGTGTATTATATAAATGTCCTCGCTATCTTTTTTTAAATTATATTCCTCACGAGCATATTTTTCGAGGGTTTCGCTGCTACTACGCATTTCCACCATTTTTTTCTTGTTGTTATCTATCTCTGTTTGATAATAATCTATTTCTTTTTTCATCTCATTGATTTTATCTCCTGTTTTCCAACGAGTTATAAGATTATTGTGATCAAAAAAAGTGAGAAAGACAAAAAAAACCGCTATCACTATCAAATACTTATTCAACAGCATCTTTGGCACTTTCTGAAAAATGTCTCGTGAGAATTTCATTGTCGTCTTATCTATTTTGTCTTTCGCAAAGATATGATTTTTCTTTTGGCTTTGAAAATAAATTTAGTTATAATCTCAAAATCGTTTCAGCTCACAGAAACCGGCTTCATTCCCTAATCGCACAAGGTATATAAATCGTCTCTCGGATTTACAATCAGCAAAGGGACTGTTGATTTTCGGACAAGATGCAACTCTTTCGGTCCGAAAATCACATCGTCTAATCCATATTCTCTTGACGCAGAAACAATCAATATATCAAAACCTTCTTGCTGTGACTTTAACATTGCCTCGTTATCTATTTTGAAACTATCTTCGTTGCCTTTTTCTACTTGATATTTTAGAGAAAATTTATCAAAAAGGTCTTTCATTTTCCCAACGGTTGTTGCCGCTTTTGAGCCGTAGTCGTTTGCTTGCAAAAGAGTAATTTGTGTGTCGCAAAATCGCCCAAAGGCGGATGCAAATTGCGCTTTCTCGTATTCTTCCATCAAAAAACCAACCGGGACAAGCGCCCTTTTTAACCTTAAAACACTAAATTCATTTTTAAAAAAGAGATAAGGGATACGTAATTCACGGCATTTATTCAACTCTTTTTGAACTGTCTTACGGGAATTTCCGAGTAACTGAATCAGCAAAAACGAGACCTCTTCACGCTCACAAAATTCAGTCAGTGAAATTTCTTTTTCTGATAAAATAAAGATATTCTCGGGGGAGACATTCAGTTTGTTAAACAAAGAAATTAATTCCTCTTTCTCGATTTCAGGTGAAAAAGTCACCGCGCCAAACTTCTTATCTAAGCTCGATGCCAGATAAAAAGTCGATTTCAACAGTTTTTCTGCTATATTTATATTTTCAATTTTTGTTATAATCATATTGAGAGCAACAGTTTCCAACCGTTGATACTTCTTTGATTCTTTATGCGATTAGAAATCGCATATCCCGAAACGAGCACTTTTTTAATTCACAAAATAAACCCGTTTCACTCTTCTTGAGACACTGGTCAAAATTTCATAAGGAATGGTATTGAGTTTCTCGGCTAATTCGTCAATCGTAATATTTTTTCCGAAGATTTCCACCGAATCTCCTTCATTTGCCGGAATATCGGTTAAATCAATCATAACCAAATCCATACAAACATTGCCTACGGTTTTTGCGCGGTGTCCGTTGACCCATACCTCTCCCGCTCCGTTGCCCAAATGACGGTCGAAACCATCGGCGTAACCTACCGGAATAACTCCAATGCGGCTATCACGGGTTATCTTTCCTTTTCGGCTATAACCGACTGTTTCACCGGCTTTCACCTCCTTTATTTGAAGTACAACGGTTTTCAACGTGCACACCGTATCAAGTTTTACTTCAGGAAGAGCGCTTACACCGTAATGTCCTATGCCTAAACGCACCATATCAAACTGACTTTCGGCAAAACGCTCAATACCGGCTGAATTTAGAATATGGCGTAAAATACGATGCTGAAATGGCGCCGAAATAGCATCGGCACACCGGCTAAACGTATTCATCTGCTGGTGTGTAAAGTCATCAAAGCTACTTGAGTCAGCTCCTGCCAAATGCGAAAAAACAGAGCGCGCTTTCACCTGATTCTGATGTTGCAGTTTGTCAATAAGTGCAGGTATGTCTTTCTCTTCAAAACCCAACCGGTGCATTCCGCTGTCTATTTTTATATGAATGGGAAAGTCTGTGATACCCAGTTGCTCAGCTTCTTTTATAAATAAATCCAGCAGGCGAAAACTGTAAATTTCAGGTTCTAATTTATACTCAAAAATGGTTCCAAACGCCGCCTTTTCGGGATTCATCACCACAATCGGCAGTCGTATATCTTCGCGACGAAGTTCAGCGCCTTCATCGGCTACCGCCACAGCCAGATAATCTACACGATGATGTTGCAACGTACGCGCCACTTCAACCGCGCCGCTTCCGTAGGCAAAAGCCTTTACCATACACATCACTTTGGTTTCGAGACGTAGTTTGGAGCGAAAATAATTCAGATTACTTACCAAGGCATTCAAATCAACATCCAATGTGGTTTCGTGCACAATTGATTCTAACCTTGTCAGTACATCTTCAAAATGAAACGAACGAGCCCCTTTCAACAATATAACTTCGTGTTGAAACTCGTGCATCAAAGGTGATTTCAGTAAATCATCAGTTTGTGTAAAGAAATATCTTTCTTCCGTCTGAAACTTCTCTCTGTATTTTGAAATATCGGTACCAACGCCAATAAAACGGTGGATATGTTTGGTTTCAACTAATTCCGCAACGGTTTTGTACAACTCATCGGAACTAAATCCACTTTGAAAAATATCGGATAAAATCAACGTACGCAACAGGTTGCCGGAGGTTGATTGCTGATTCAGAAAGTTAAGAGCTATATTTAGCGAGTTGAGATCCGAATTGTAAGTATCGTTAATTATTAAACAACCACGGATACCATCCTTCACTTCTAACCGCATAGCTACCGGTTCAAGTTCTTTTAGGCGTTCGGCTATCACACTTGCTTTCACTTCAAGATAAAGCATCACCGCAACGCACTGTAACGCATTTTCGATAGAAGCCTCGTCGGTAAAAGGTATTTCTATCTTAAAATCGGTTGTATTGTATTTTAACGAAATAGTTGTGGTAAATTTGGATTTAGTAATTTTCGTAACCTGCATTGTAACGCCTATACCATTTCCCCACGAAAAAAGCAGGGCTTTGAGTTTTGCCTGTTGCACGGTAATATCCACCAACTTGTTGTCGGAGCAATAAATCAGAACGTCACTATCTGTGAATAATTTTAGTTTCTCTTCGCACTTTTGCTTTAAACTGATAAATCCCTCCTGATGAGCATCACCCAAGTTGGTAAAAACTCCGATGGTAGGACACACAATGGGTTGAATCTTACTCATTTCATCGGTTTGCGAAATTCCCGCTTCAAATATTCCCAACTGCGTACTTGCACTCAATGCCCAAACCGACATAGGGACACCTATTTGCGAATTGTAGCTGCGCGGAGAGCGAACGATACGATAATCTTTATTCAGCAATTGATATAGCCATTCTTTTACCACCGTTTTTCCGTTGCTTCCCGTGATTCCAATCACCGGTACATTGAACAAACTACGGTGAAACGATGCCAGCTTTTGGAGTGCATCTAACGTGTTTTCGACCTGAAGAAAAACAGCATCGGGCATATCTTTATAATCATCGCGAAGTTCGCTTACCACAAAATAGCGAATATTTTGGCGGTAGAGTTCGGCTATATAACGATGACCGTTGTTTCGAGCGGTTTTCAATGCAAAAAAAAGCGTTCCCGAAGGAAAAGAGAGCGAACGGCTATCGGTCAGTAACCAGTGTATATCCACATCGGGGACGTTTTTTGCTCCGACACAGAGTATTTCTGCAATTTTTTGAAGTTTCATCTTTGAATCGAAATTGGGAATACAAAGGTACATTTTTTTAAGGAAAACGTAGAGTAAAAATCGTATTTATAAAATAATTCAACTTTCGCAAGTTATTAAACGTTTGATTCTATGAATATTTAAAAACCACTCATTCTGATCATCAGAAACTTATAAGAATCAAGGATTTTAATCTTATTTAAGCTGAACCTCACCCGCAGCCACTCTCACTCGCGCGAATTTGTAACTTGTGCGTTGCTTTGAAAAAGCAATTATTTCTTGTTCTAACCAAACAACACACGGATTTGCAATCTGTGCGAGGGCAAACCACAGATTGCAAATCTGCGGTATCAGGTGATTTATCTGTTATTATAATCTACATTTATTATCCTTGTTAGTATTACATTGACATTTTTGCCGTTATGTTTTCCAGCTTCCCAACTTTGAAGTAATACTAATGCTTTTAATCCCGCTTTTTCAAAGTTTGTTAGGATTTCAGGCTTTTTATCGTAAATCCTTGCTCCAATTAAATGCCCTTTACTGTCAATAACAAATTGTAGTCGCAACATTGTTTGAATATTCTCGTCTAAATGCAGGGAATAATCATAATCAAAAGATTTTATAAAATCGTCCAAAAAATCTTTTTCTCCTTTTTTGTAAACAGGCATTTTTTCAACAACAATGTACACATTTTTTTTTGTCAAATCATCGTATTGCACGAGTTTGTATTCCTGTTGATTTTTTATGGAAGAGCAAGAAAAAGCAGAAAACAAGATAATAATAAATAGGTTATACTTATTTATTACCAACAGGTGTGCCGGGAAAATTAAGCCAATAGTTTTTAAGTAAGTGTTCATAATTAATCGCTAATACACGTATATGTAAGGTTTTAAAAATCAATAATATACAAATTAAACATGTTAAACTAATTCTGTTCAGCTACTTATAATATTGTTCATATAAATTAGTGTTTTGTTCAGGGGTTAATGCAGAATTATATTTAAAGAAACCATCCCTGATTTTGTAAATTTATCTCATTTATCATAAAATTCAGTTGGCCTTTTGTCAATGAATTTTGATTAGTGCTTTTTTGCCCATCTATTGTTACCATCGGATAATTCATAACATTATTCACAATGTTTGCATCTGTTGTAGGTGTAGAAACAAACGAATTGGGAGCTACCATCAATAATTTAGTGTCTTCTGTTTGTGTTATCTCAAAAGGATGTCCTAATCTTACCGTATGTAACATTTCGTGAGTAGCATCCGACCCAATATCCGAAAGAGACCTTAATTCCCCAACATTTTATAAGCAGGCTTCGCGATGATGCCGTATTGCAATACATTCACTGTGGCCAAGCTACGGGCAAAAAGGGCAGGCCAAGGAAATTTGACGGCAAAATCAATCCCTGTCAACTCGATATGAATTACTTTACACTCACCGTGTCAACTGACCAATTAAAAGTTTATTCTGCAATTGTTTACAGCAAAGCATTTGAAAGAGAAATAAATCCGGCTGTGGCTGGTTTTTATAAAAACGGCAAAGAGATTGCCGGAAAACTCTACTTTTCAACAGATTTGAAAATGGAGGCTGAAAAAATCGTCAGCTATTATCGTTCCCGCTTTCAAATTGAGTTTTTGTACAGAGATGCAAAACAATACTGCGGCTTGAGCAATTCTCAGGCACGAAGTGAGAATAAACTGAACTTTCATTTTAATGCTGCCTTGACCGCTGTCAATATAGCTAAAATTGAATGGTTGAACACTAAAACAAATAAGGATGACCAATTTTCAATGTCTGATTATAAAACTATGTATAACAATAAATTACTGTTAAATACATTTATTCGCAAGTTCGGTATAAACACAAACTCTAAGAAAAATAAACAAAGAATTAAAGAACTTAGGCTTTGGGCCAAAATTGCTGCTTAAAGGACTTTGGTTTTATAACGAACCATTGTATTAATAATGTAATATAAATTCCTCTGCTTCATCCAAAACGTTAATTTTCCCCACATCTATCACTCTCAAATTCTCCGGAATGTATCCTTTTATTTTTTGAGTATGGCAATTTTGAAGATAAAAATCCATAATAGGAAATTTATCGCTATGACTTTTCATTGCATCAAATATTTGGGGAGAAATAATCTGTATTCCTGAATAAGCCAACTTTTTATAATAAGCAGGATTTATGTTTGGATGAGGTTTGGTTTCATTCGTTTTTTCGTTAATCCAACCACATAAGTTGTTATCGTTGTTAAAAAGTAAATAACGAAATGTTTCACGTTTATTTACAACCAATGTACTCAATACACCAGCCTGTTTACGGTGAAAGTCATATAATTCTCGTAAATCCACATTGGAAAGAATATCCACATTGTGAGCTAAAAAAGGCATTCCATCGGAAAAGAAATTCTCTGTTTTTTTTATCCCTCCTCCGGTATCTAACAAGTTATCACGTTCATCTGAAATTTCAACTCTGATTCCAAAATTATTTTTTTCTTTCAAAAAATTAATAATTAAATCGGGGAAGTGATGTACATTCACAATAATTTCATCAAACCCGGCGGTTTTTAATTTTAATATAATATGTTCGAGTAACGGTTTTCCATTAATGGGGACCAATGCTTTAGGAAGATTATCGGTGATGGGTTTCAGACGTGTTCCGAGTCCGGCTGCAAAAATTAGGGCTTTCATTAATTCTCTGTTTAGTGTTTTGCTTAAAGATTATTTATTTGCTCTATGTCTTTCCAAAATCCGGGATACGATTTACTCACTACGTGTGGATTCTCTATTTCGATGGAAAAAAGCAATGCTGCCGGAGCAAATGCCATAGCCATACGATGGTCTTCGTAAGTTTCAATGACCGGAATATCCTGTTTTTCACATCGTTCACCATTCCACAGAAGTTTGTCATCATCTTTTTCGGTAATGACATAACCTAATTTCGCCAGTTCATTTTTCAAGGCTAAAATCCGGTTGGTTTCTTTAATGCGAAGGCTTTGTAAACCGCTAAATTCAAACGGAATATTTTCAGACAACAAGTAACCACCACCGTTTGGGCAAGGTCGGGAACGTTGGAAAAATTGTATTTTAAAATCTCACTCCCTCCCCTTCCACTCAAGGAAAGAGGAGAAGATAGTAACGTTACGTTATTATCAACATATTCTGTTTTTACACCTAAACTCTTGAAGATATTTTTCGCTTCGCAATCACCTTGTAAACTATTTTGACGCAGCCTCTTCAATGTAATTTTTCCTTTTCCGGCGAGGGCAAGTATCTCATACCAATACGAAGCAGCACTCCAATCACTTTCCACAGTATATAGAATGGGCTTATACGTTTGGGGTCTAATATCAATGATATTCCCCGAAAAAGTTACCTCCACCCCAAAGTCTTTCATCATTCCGGCAGTCATCAAAATATACGGTTTTGAAATGACGTTTCCCGTCAACGTGATTTTGAGTCCGTTTACCATATACGGTGCAATCATCATCAAAGCTGAAATGTACTGACTGCTGATTCCGCCGTCCAAACTGATTTCGCCGCCCATCATTGCGCTTCCGAAAATTCGTAACGGTGGGAATCCTTCCTTCTCTATGTATTCGATTTTTCCACCCAGCGAATTAATCGCATCAACCAATACTTTTATCGGACGTTGTTTCATCCGTTCGCTACCGGTAATCTCCCATTGACCAACTGTTTTAGCCAAAAATGCAGTTAAAAAACGCATTGAAGTACCGGCTGCTCCAATATCGAATTTATTGGAGTTAGAATCAAACATTTGCAACATCACCTTTGTATCATCACAGTCAGATAAATTTTGCACATCGTAAGGGCTGTACGACAACGCATTTAGAATTAAAGCTCTATTGCTGATACTCTTGGATGCCGGAAGATTGATTTCCAGATTTATATTCTCAGAAGACAGATTTAGTTTCTTGTTTTCAGACATAATGATTTAAAATAAAATTACCTTTCCAAAATCATTTTTTGAAAAGGTAAAGTTAATGTATTTTTGTAAATAAATAAAATGGATTAGCCTACAAAGCGTTTTATCCATCCTTCGAAAGCAGTCATAAACGTTGCAAAAAAGCTTTTGGTAGAATCAACAAGTAGTTTTCCATTTTCGTCAAACAACGACATTGCATTACTGATGTAAGCTTCAGGCTGCGCCAGAGCAGGCATATCCAAAAACGACACTATCTGACGAAGGTGATGATTTGCTCCGAAAGCACCTGTTGTACCAATGGTTACACTTACAATTGCTGCCGGCTTTCCTCCCCACACGCTCTGCCCCCAAGGACGTGAGGCTACGTCAAGCGCATTTTTCAAAACTCCGGGAATGGAACGATTATATTCAGGAGTAACAAATAATACAGCGTCCACACCCTTGACTTTATTTCTAAAATCTGTGTAGGATTGTGGAGAGCGGGCATCGTACTCTTCATTGTATAATTCCAAACTTTCTATTTCGATGAACTCGAAACTAAACGATTCAGGAGCGTTTTCAATTAACGCTTTTGCCACTTTTCTACTGTATGATTCTTTGCGTAAACTTCCAACAATTACGCCAACCTTAAATTTATTCATATTTAGAACGATTTTAATTAAATTATTTATCTGTTTAACAACTCGTTTTGAGAAAAGTTTTTCGGGAAATAGCATTTTCACATTATTTAAATAAATAGTCACTTTTGGAGAGTATTTATACAAACAACATAAAATCTATTTTTTATACCGAAATAATATTTTATACAAAAAAACAGTCACGACTTCTTACCGCGACTGCTATATGAGATAATAATCAAATTAATGAGGTTATTCTTCGGATGCTATTTCATAGATTCTCACAACATCCTCTTTTTTCAATTTTACAAAATTCCCCACCGAGCGATCTTCAATTTTCAACATATCAATCAAAGTAGGAATATCTTCCCTTCTTGCTCCGAGTTCTCTGAAACGTGTCGGCATTCCGATTGATCTTAAAAACTCTTCAAACTTCAGAACCCCTTCATTCGCTGTCTTTTCCGGATCGCTACCTAACTCACAACCAAAAACGCGGGTAGCAAGTTGCACAAAGCGATGTATATCTTGATGTAAATTATATTTCATCCAAGCCGGAAACATCACTGCTAATCCGGCTCCGTGTGCAACATCATAAAGTGCTGAAAGTTCGTGCTCCAATTGATGCGTACTCCAATCTTGCTCACGACCGACACCGCAAATATCGTTATGGGCAACCATACCAGCCCACATCAGATTGGCTTGAGCATCATAGTTTTTCGGATTTGAAACGGCTTTTGGAGCTTCTTTAAGAATGGTAAGCATTATTCCCTCACAGAGTCTGTCAGTTATTTCAACCTCTTTGGTGTTTGTAAAATAACGTTCCAAAACATGTGCAAACATATCTGTAGCTCCACAGGCAATCTGATAAGGAGGTAACGTGGTGGCAAGTTCCGGATTAAGAATTGAAAATAACGGACGAATCAAATCGCTTCCGGTTCCCCGTTTCTGCATTCCGTTTTCGTGCGTAATAACCGAGGAGGAAGAGGCTTCGCTGCCCGCTGCCGAAATGGTTAGAATAGTACCAACGGACAATGCCTCTTCAATTCGTTTTCCACAATAAAAATCCCAAAAATCGCCATTGTAAGGCACTCCTATAGCGATGGCTTTGGCTGAATCAATGGCACTTCCTCCGCCAACAGGCAAAATAAAGTCTATATTGTTTTCCGGCAAAGGCGAATTCCATCGTACACCAAACCACTTCTGGGATTGGGCTTTACCCCTCCAAGTTCAATGTGGAATATATTTTCGGCATCCAACGATGATTTTACGCTGTCTAACAATCCGCTTTTCACTACAGAACCTCCTCCGTAATGTATCAAGACTCTGTTTCCGCCAAAACGTTTCACCCAATTTACCTACTTCACTTTCGGTATTTTTCCCGAATTTAAAAAAAGTGGGACTGTAAAAATTAAAATTGTTCATAAGATATATCTGCCTCTACCCCCTGAGGGGGAATATGAAAGACTTATTTAATTTTGTGTATAATGTAATGATTGTTGTAAAGCAAATAAAACGGTTTATTTTTTTACTTACCCCCATTCAGTGGTTAGGGGGCAGATTGAATTAATTCTATTGCGTTATTTCCTAATTCTGTTTTGATTTGGATATGGTTTAAAACTTCTTTTACGAACGGATTTTTTTCAAAACTACCTCGTACCGATTCAAAATCCTTGTGTTTTTGCTCCTCATCTCCGTCCACTCCAAAACCAATTCGAGAGATCAAATTAAATTCTTTTTTGGCATCATCATAAATCAACTCATCCAATTTCACTACTGATTTTTTCCATAGTTCTATCAACGAAATTATGGCTTCTTTGTCAATATTCTTTATTGGTTTTCCCCAATACGTTTCTAATTTTTCCTGCGCCCAAGTCCATTCATACTCATAATAATGACTGTGCATATCTTTTAGCCTTTTTTGAATATCGACAAGTGACACGTTATTGGCTTCAATATCATTCATCAGCTTTTCGACCTCCGTTTTCGGAGCTATCAGACCGGCTAAATCAATCCAATCTCCAAGTCCTATTTCGTCTTTTTTACTCAAAGAGCGAATCAGCCCATCAAAATCGACAAAACTTTCTTTTTGAATTTTACTGATTAATGAATTACCGAGAAATTTAAAAATTCCGATATTATACAGTTCAATGCCTTTATTAAGCGATGATTTTTTTATCTTACAATTTTGATAGGTATAAAGTTCAGAGGTTTCACCGGATATTTTTTTTAGATTTTGAAGCACTTCAATTCCTTTGAACATTTTTTGAATGGTATAAGGACTCAACAGATTGAAATTTATAGGGTCTAATTTCACATCATCGGCACGATTATCACGTTTGGGCCATTTTTGAGCATCGCGAATGGTACCAACACTTCGCAAGTTCACTCCCGGCACCAAAAAACTCTCGGTAGCGTTTTCTATCAAATAGGAAAACGGCAAATCAGTTGTATCGGAATGTGAAATATGGCGTCCCATCACCAAGGTGAAAGCTCCCACTTTTGAGGGCCAAAGTAAATACGAATCACTGGTGGTTTTAGAGCCACGTTCTACAATTCCTTGATGGATTGGACCAAGTTTGTACATATGGTTACTTTGATTTGAGCCACTTCCGGCATTCAAAAAGGAATACATTCCGGCAATCAAGAGTGTCGATTTATGATGTGTAACGGTGTAAGGTCCGGCAAAAATAGCTGTTGCTTCGCCATGCATTCCTTGACAGTTGGAGAAAAACAACGAATCTAATGCCGAGTAATGTTTGTCCATAATACATCCTTGTCCTACAAAGCACTTGGAAATCAGCGTAGAATCACTGATAGAAACTCCCGAACTAATAATAAAATCGTTGCATTTCACACCCGACCCGATAAGAACCGGCGCTTTGGCATTACTATTAATGGTACCGTTCTTCAGATTAGAAGCCCCTTTAATGGATGCGTGGTCTCCTATCCACACATTCTTAATACGTCCGCAATTGACGATAGTTACATTTTCTCCTATTTTCCCGATGGATGACTTATGTTTTTCGGCATATTCGTCAACCAAATTTTGCAGCACATCAATCATCTGCGGACGATGGCGGTAAAGAGTTAAAATATATGCTAACGGTGCTGAGAGCTCGTTATATATAGGAATTTCTCTTCCACCTGTCTCATTCATTACTGGTACGCGAACTCCATTACCGAAAGTAGATTCACCATCAATTAGAATCTGGTTCGTATTCTCAATATAGGTTCCGTTACCAATTTCGTAATTAGCTATATAATTGTGAATCTTATCAATATACACATCGTTGCTAATCACACAATTATGTAAAGAGCAGTTAAAAATTCCGCTGTGTTTTGTAAAGCCACCCTGGAGTTCAAATACTTTCTCAAAACTTCCCAGTTTTATATTTCCCGAGAAGTGAACATTGGCAATAAAATCGGGTTTGAAACCTTCGGCAACGATTAGATTTTCCCAATTTTCGGCTGTGCAACCATAAACGACTAACGTTGCTATCTCTTTTTCGGTAAGTGGTCTGTAATTTGACATATTTGCCCCCCTAACTCCCTAAAGAGGGAATTTAAATAAGTTTAAAAAAATAAAACACCTAAACAGAAGTTAAAAATAAGATGATAAAATCAAAACCCCAACAATTTCCCTCTATGGGATTAATTCTTCTTCATTATATCTTTCAAATAAAAAATCATTGTATGGATAGCGTTCAATGTGGATTTCCTTTACTTTTTGATAAAGCAAATCTTTTAATTCAGTCAATATTTGTTTTGTTCTTAGCCGAAATAAAAATACAGTTATCGTGCATCTTCGACATCCACATTTTTCAAATTCCTCCAAACTGATATTTTCGCGTTTCACAGGACTTAAATCATCTTCTTCTTTGGGAGTGTAAGTAAAAGCATCTATTTTATTGAAGACCAATATTGTTGGTTTTTCTTCTTTGTTGAGTTCTTTCAGCGTTTGGTTTACTACTTCCAATTGCTCTTCAAAATTAGGATGCGAAATATCTACAATATGGATTAACAAATCGGCTTCGCGTACTTCGTCAAGAGTTGATTTGAACGACTCGACCAAATGATGTGGTAATTTACGGATAAAACCAACCGTGTCGGACAATAAAAAAGGTAAATTATCCACAATTACCTTTCTTACAGTAGTGTCTAACGTAGCAAAAAGTTTGTTTTCGGCAAAAACCTCCGATTTGCTCAATAAATTCATCATAGTAGATTTTCCTACATTGGTATAGCCAACCAGCGCTACACGCACCATTTTCCCACGGTTTTTGCGTTGCGTAGCCATTTGTTTGTCTATATTTTTGAGGTCTTCTTTGAGTAACGAAATCTTTTTCAGAATAATTCGTCGGTCGGTTTCGAGCTGAGTTTCGCCCGGTCCGTAACGTCCGATTCCGCCACCTCGTTGGCGTTCCAAGTGTGTCCACATACCGGTTAAGCGCGGCAGAAGATATTGATATTGAGCTAATTCCACTTGTGTTTTTGCGTTGGCAGTCTGTGCGCGCTTGGCAAAAATATCAAGAATCAGGTTTGTTCGGTCTAAAACAATTACATCTTGCAATGCGTTTAAGTCGTTCAATTTCAACTCTCTTTCGATGTTGCGCAATTGGCGTGGCGAGAGTTCATCGTCAAAAATCACCAGCCAAATATCGTTTTCACGGATATAATTTTTAATTTCTTCTAATTTCCCCGGTCCCACAAAGGTATTGGGGTGCGGATAATCCAATCGCTGAGTGAAATGTCTTTTCACTTCGGCACCGGCAGTTTCGGCTAAAAAAGCCAATTCATCTAAATATTCATAGGCACGCTCCTCCGGTTGGTCGGGCGTAATAAGTCCTACTAAAACAGCCGTTTCAGCATAAATTTCGGTTTTTACAGTTGTTTGATTTCCCATTCAATTTCAAATTTCACTGATGCAAAAATACGACAAAATATTGGTAGATAAATTATGACTTAAATATTTTTTAAATCGGAGTGAAAATGTTATTTTTGCCTATATCACTTTTAATACGCTTATCGTTATGAAAAAAATCTATTCTCTGTATATTCTTTTTTGCATTTTATTTCAGGTAAATGCACAGAAAAACCAAGTGGAAGTTTATTCTGTTCAAACAGACTCCGTGCTAAAAGGTACAATTGTATATAACTCTCCTGATTCTATTACGCTTAAAACTGACACTTCTACTTTTATTTCGTTTGCAAAAACTGAATTGCAAGGGCGTGATTTGGCTGTTTCAAAAGAAATCAAGGACTTACGAAAAAGGTTATTAAAAAAGAATAACAACATCAAGTTGCCGTTCGCAGATTTCCCGGGCACTTATCAAATAAAACACGGTGATAAAATCAAAGGTTATATAATGGTTGGTTTTGCTTGCATTTCCATTGCAGGAGCATTAGTCGCTACTCCGATTTGGATTGCAGCAAACGGATTAAGTGGACTAACGTTGTTTTTTGGGATTTTTGTTGGAGTTTCAACATCCGTTTCTATATATGCTATTTCAACGTTTTGGAGTAAAATCGATCAATATAAGGCAACAAAAAAAATCATCAATAATCGGTATTATTATATAGGAACAGGTCTTAAATTCTGAATGACATGCAGTTTTCGTATCTCCTTTTTTTGGAGAACGTGTTTCAATTCCAATAATTAGAGATGTGAGGGCAGCAGCGAAGTCTTATTTCAGCACCTCCAATTTTGCAAATTTGAGTAACAACGACTTCATCCCTTTTTCGCCAAAATCAATTTTTGCTTTTTCGTTTCCATCCAAAACAGAAGTTTCAATCACTTTACCAATGCCAAAAATCTGGTGTTTTACAAAACATCCTACGGGTAAATTGGTGTTTTCGGTTGGTTGCGACACGGAAGACGATATCTTGTTTAATTTACGCGGTTGAGAAAATGAAATGTGTTCTTGTTGTGGCTGATTTTCTTTTCTGAAAAGATTTCGTTCAATATTGATTTCATCGTCCCAGCTACGTTTTGGTTTATCGGGAGAAGCATAATAAGAATCGGTATTCACATCTAAATATCGGCTATCAATGTCCCTTAAAAACCGACTTGGATTGCTAAAGTTAGTTTTACCGTTTTTGAAACGTGATTTTGCATAGCTGATGAAACATCGTTCTTCGGCACGAGTAATGGCAACGTAAAAAAGCCGTCGTTCCTCTTCCAATTCGCGAGGCGTTTCCACAAATGGCGACGGAAACAATTCTTCTTCCATTCCAACTATGAAAACGGCATTGTATTCCAGTCCTTTAGCAGCGTGAACGGTCATTAAAGTCACTTTTTCTTCATGGTCGTTTTTATCGGTATCCTGGTCGGTAAGTAGCGAAACTTCCGACAGAAATTCAGGTAAACTCACAAATTCCGCCCCTTCTTTTGTTTTTATTTCAACATATTCAAACACCGCTTTTAGCAACTCTTGGATATTGTCGATTCGGCTCAGGTTTTCTACGCTCTTATCATACTGATCACCAATAATTCCGGATGCTCTGACCACATTATTGGCTAAATCATACGCACTTAGCGTAGTAATCTGGTCGGTAAAATTTCGAATCAAATCCCTGAACTTTGCCAACTTAGACGCTGTCCCCGCATTTACGGGTAGATTGTATTTCAACATATCGGTTAAAACAGTCCAAGCGGAAACCTGATGTAAATGTGCCGTTTCCGTCAGTTTATTAACGGTGGTGTCACCAATACCTCTTGCCGGAACATTGATAATTCGCTTCAAAGCTTCCTCATCGTTTGGGTTGATTATCATACGTAAATACGCAATTACATCTTTGATTTCTTTCCGTTGATAAAACGAGAGCCCACCGTAGATACGGTAAGGAATTCCCTGCTTGCGCAACGATTCTTCCATCACGCGCGATTGCGAATTGGTACGATACAGTACGGCAAATTGATTGTACGGCATATTTTCTTGACGATGTAAATCCGAAATTTGGGTTGAGACCAAGAAAGACTCCTCATAATCGGTCATCACACCCGATAATTTGATGCGGTCGCCTTCACTTTTTTCAGAAAAAATGGTTTTTTTTATTTGCTCCGAATTTTTGTCGATTAGGCTGTTGGCTGCATTCACTATGGTTTTTGTGGAACGGTAATTTTGTTCGAGTTTGAAAATTTTTGCCGAACGATACGTGTTTTGAAACTGAAGGATATTGTCGATATTCGCTCCGCGAAAGGAATAGATACTTTGTGCATCGTCGCCCACTACGCATACACGTTCGTGAACTTCACTCAGTTTTTTGATAATAAGATATTGCGAGAAATTAGTATCCTGATACTCATCCACCAATACAAACTTGAAAAGTTGCCGATACTTATCAAGCACTTCGGGAAACTGTCCGAAAAGGATGTTAGTTTGCAGTAATAAATCGTCAAAATCCATTGCATCGGCTTGCTTGCAACGCATAGCATATATAGCATAAATCTCCCGTAAACGAGGCACGCGCGATTGGCTGTCGTATTTAAGGTAATCGGCATTTTCGTAATAAGCCTTGGGGGTAATCAACTGATTTTTTGCTTGCGAAATCCGCCCTTGTATGTAGCTTGGTTTATATACCTTTTCATCCAACGACAGTTCTTTTACGATGGTTTTTACCAAACTTTTACTATCGGAAGTATCGTAAATGGTGAAGTTTTTTGTATATCCCAGGTGTTGAGCTTCGGCTCGCAAGATGCGCGAAAAGATAGAGTGAAAAGTACCCATCCAAAGATAGCGGGAAAGCTGATAACCAACTAATTGAGCTATTCTGTTTTTCATTTCCCGCGCGGCTTTATTGGTGAAAGTAAGCGCTAAAATAGATGCCGGTGAAATTCCCTGCGAAATCAGATAGGCAATTTTATAAGTGAGTACACGCGTTTTTCCCGAACCGGCTCCGGCAATGACCAGCGAAGCACCATCAACATGTTTTACCGCTTGCAATTGGCTTTCGTTCAGCTCATTTCAAAAATCTATCGGGGTATTCTCGTGCATTTGTTTTTTACTTTCAGTATGAGATACAAAGTTAGCAAATTTAGCGTAATTCTCTGAAAATAGTTTTCAACAACTTGCCGTATGCAATTAATTGATTAGCTTTGTGATAAAATACGTATTATTTAATAAAATTAAAGAATGAAAAAAATCAGTCAGTTTATACTGAAATTGGCGGGATGGAAAAGCACAGTCACCACTGAAGAACCCGTAAAAAGTATATTATGCGTAGCGCCACATACAAGCAATTGGGATTTTATAATCGGCAAACTGTTTTACTGGTCGGTAGGACGTAAAGCCGGCTTTTTGATGAAAAAATCGTGGTTTTTCTTTCCTTTGGGGAGTTTGATGCGTACAATGGGCGGCATTCCGGTTGACCGGACTAAAAACAATTCGGTAGTTCAGCAAATGATTGAAGAGTTTGGTAAGCGTGAGAAGATGCACCTTGCCATTACCCCCGAAGGTACCCGAAAGCTGGCTAAAAGATGGAAACTCGGTTTTTATCACATTGCTGTGGGAGCTAAAGTGCCGATTCAGTTGGCATACATCGATTTTCAGAAAAAAGAAATGGGTATCAAGGAGGTGTTTTATCCTACGGGTGATGAAAAAGCGGATTTGAAACATATCTATGAATTTTATAAGCAAAATGCTAAACCAAGATTCCCTGAGAGGTTTACAATACCTGAATTTTAACTATGAACATTTCTTTAATTCAAACCGATATTGCTTGGGCAGATAAGAAAGCCAATCTTCTGAAAACGGAAGAGAACCTCTCTGTTTTGGTCAGAAAAACCGATTTGGTCGTTTTACCCGAAATGTTTACTACCGGATTTTGTACCGATAGAATCGACTTTGCCGAAACAATGGAGGGTGAAACGGTGAAAACGTTGGTTCGCTGGGCAAGGAAATTTGATTTTGCCATCGTGGGCAGTTTTATAGCTCGTGAAAATGGTGATATTTACAACCGCGCATTTTTCATTTTCCCCGATGGACGTATAGAAACGGCTGACAAACGTCACTTATTCAGCATAGGCGGCGAGGATAAGACATTCAAATCGGGAGATAAAAGACTGATTGTAAGCTATCTTGGGCTTAAAATTTGTGTGATGGTCTGCTACGATATTCGTTTCCCTGTGTGGAGCAGAAATGTAAATAACGAGTATGATTTACTGATTTACGTGGCAAACTTTCCGCAAGCGCGTATGGATGCTTGGGACGCGCTTTTGAAGGCTCGCGCCATTGAAAATCAATCGTATGTGTGCGGTTTAAACAGAGTGGGAAAAGACGGACTGAATATTGATTATTCGGGACACTCGGTGATGCTTGACTTCAAGGGAAAAGAGATGTTGACTTTTGAAGACAATAAAAGTGGTATGCAAACCATTAACTTACCGAAAGATCCGTTAGATAGTTTCAGAAATAAATTTGCTTTTTGGAAAGACGCCGATGATTTTCGGATAATTTAGCATCTGCCTTTTATCGGCGCGCTATATCTTTAGTCCGATTCCCGATTTTTATAATACTCCATCAACTCAAATTGTGAGCGAAACGGCGTTTTATCGTTTATTCTAAACTCATTTTCTCCCGATCCATCCACTACCCTTGCCTTTACATTATCATTCCACACATAATCAAGAATGGTTTTCAACTCACGCTGAATGGTTTTGCTATAAATAGGAACCGCAACTTCGATGCGTCGATCAAGATTACGTGTCATCCAATCGGCAGACGATACAAAGTATTTCTCTACTTCATTGTTGCAAAACAGGAATATACGCGAATGCTCCAGATATTTATCTACAACACTTATAATTTTGATATTACCTTTTAATTTTTCCAAAGTAGGCACCATAGCGCACATTCCCCGAACTATAAGTTTGATTTTCACTCCACATTCGGCGGCGTTATACAGTTTCTCGATGAATTTATAATCGGTGATGTGATTTATTTTGCAATAAATATATGCCGGTAATCCTTTTTTGGCATTGGCTATCTCATGCTGCACCATAAGATTGAGTTTCTTACGCATCTCCTGTGGTGATACAAGCAAGTGGGAGAATCGTTGAGTTTGAAAAGGCTGATCGATAAAATCGAATACTCGTTCTACTTCGTTGGTTATTTGCTGATTAGCAGTAAAAAGGGTGAAGTCGGTATAAACCGCCGCGTTTCCTTCGTGAAAATTTCCAGTACTGATAGCGGCAACCTTTTTCCCGTTTTTCATTTTTATCAGTGTCAACTTGCTGTGTATCTTCAACCCTTCGATACCAAAAACCACATTAACACCGGCATCCTGCATCCGCTGTGCCCACTGAATGTTGTGCTCTTCATCAAAACGAGCTCTCAACTCTACCACAGCAGTCACTTTCTTGCCGTTTTTGGCGGCAAATATCAGTGCTTTTGCCACTTTTGACTTATGTGCCATACGGTAGATGGTGATTTTGATACTCGAAACATCAGGGCTTATCGCCGCCTCGCGAAGCAGTTGTACGTACTGCGAAAAACTGTAATACGGATAGTGTAAAAACAAGTCTTGTCGTTCGATGGCTTCGATTACGGAATTAGAACGCGCAATAATCTTGTTTTCAATTGGTTCCGGTTCTTTATACACAAAAGTATCTACACCTAAGGATGGGAAACCAATAAAGTCTTTAAAATTATGATAACGTCCTCCTGGAAGAATGGCTGCCGATTTTTTCAAATCGAGCCTCTTTATCAGGTGTTTCTTCATCTCTTCGGGCATAGCGCTATCGTACACAAGACGCAGAGGAGACCCGAAACGACGGCTTTTTACCCCTTTACTCACTTTTTCAACAATGCCTTCACCCATTTCGGATACTATTTCCATCTCAGAATCGCGAGTAATTTTAAAGGTATATGCTTCAAACATATCGTACGGAAGACATTTGAATAACAGCGGCAAGGACAAGCGGATGACATCATCCAACAGAATAAGGTATTTCCCGTCCTGCGTATCGGGGAGCTCAAGAAACCGGGAGAATTCCGAGCCCGGAAACTCTATCAGGGCATATTTTCGGCTATCGGCTTTCTTACTGTTGGTAAGTCTCACTATCAGGTACAGGCGGGCATCTCTTAACTCGGGAATCGTCTGTTCATTTAAGAGTATTGGTGTGATGGCATCTTCGAGGTATTTGTCGTAATATATTTTTACAAACTTTTTTTGTTCATCGGTCAACTGAGTTTCATCTACAAAAAAGATTTTCTGTTCCCTGAGTCTTTCTTTTATTTCAAAGAAGATATTCTCCATCTCACTTTGCGAGGTTGCCGTTATTTTAGCAATTTTTTTCAAAATCTTATCCGGATCATCCTTATCTTCTTCCGATTGCACATTCAGTTCAAGCATACGTTTGAGCGTAGCCACGCGTACACGAAAAAACTCATCCATATTATTGGAATATATACCGAGAAACTTCAACCGTTCCACTAACGGCACATCAGCATTTGCTGCTTCCTGCAACACACGATTGTTGAAATGAAGCCAGCTTATTTCCCTATTGACGAATTTTGATTTAATTTTCTTTTTCACAACGGCTTGAAAGTGATATAATTGACAAATATACAAATTATTTCTGCAAAAGCTATTACATTTTGGTGAATAAAAAAATGAGGGAATTGCGTGATGCACACACTGTTCCGGTAAAGTAGTTTTTCTTGCCTGTTTTTTCATATTGAAGTCATCTTTACTTTCTTAACGAATGATTATCCGGCGCGCCTGTATCTGTGTTACATTGATATTAAAACGATTGGGCTCTAACTCTTTGATATTGAAGCAGAACGGCACTCTACATTGACACTTGTTTTGGTTTAATCGTTAATTGTGTGAAAGTACGCATCTTTTTTTGAAGATAAAGTTCTTTTTATTGATGCTTAAGATCAAGATGACAGGGCTAACTCCCTTTTATTTTTCCTTACTTTTATTTGTGATATCAGAGCTACGCTCCTGAGTTTTGTTATTCATCTGTAAATGATTGTGATTACATTGGGTGAAGCTAAGAATTTAATCCTTGTACACCGACCAAAACCATTGCTTTAACAGCAACATAGTTGCGACAGCTTCGTAATAATATAAATCACAGATTAAATATAGAGGGGCGTTAGCCCTGATATCTGAACGGGCTGATGATTTTTATATTTCACACGATGAACGATTAAACCAATAATGCAGGGAGTACGATATTATTGGTTTTCCGATTATTTTTTAAGTTTTTTCTGATATTTAAACAATTAGTATTAAATTTGTGTGCAACTTTTAACGAAGAATAAAGTATTGCCATAACCTATGTGGTTACAAAATCCATCTAAACCTGAGGTGAAAGTTATTTAATCTTTATGATTATCCGCATAATCAACAGTCTTGTTTTTAGGTTGAAAACCTAAATTAATTCAGCCCAAAGTTTTACTTTGGGGAGAGAAATACAAGATAATGTAAAAGTCCTGTAAGGACGAACGAATTTGTTTTTTTAATGAAAATGACATTTTAAAGAACGCAGGATATCAATAATTGAGTTAAACTACATATTTTGCGGATAATCATATTAATCTTTATGATAAAACAGACAATCGCCGTCTCTATCAGATAAATCAAATAAAAGCAACAAACGTAAGCAAATGAAAAAAGGAATCTTGTTTTTTCTCCTGTGTTGTAGTATTTTGGTGTCCTGCAAACATAAGAGCAGTTCTCACCACAGGCAACCCGACAGATTGGATTCACTATTGCTAATAGCAAAAGATTCGATAAGCAAAAACTCGGTTAATTCCAAGAAAATAATTTCGGAGGCCGAGAGTTGGGCTAAAGACAGTTCCGACTTTTACGATTGTAAAGTTCACTTGGCATATTATTATATATTAAATTTTCAATTGGATTCTGCCAATGTTTTGCTACGGAGGTACAACTCATTTTTGTCAAGAAACAATAAATTAAAAGGCTACAATAGCCATTTGATGAATTATTATAATACGAGGGGTGTTTACTTTAATTATCTTAACGAGATTGATTCGATGTTGTATTACTATAACAAGGCTTTATTTTATGGTAAGAAATCCGACAATAAGGAAAAGTTACCGGATATTTGTATAAATTTAGCCGATGTTTCGGTCAAAAAAGGCAATTATCTTGATGGAGTAAAATATTTCAGAGAGGCACTAAAAATATCTGACTCATTGCAGGTGGCAGAGGTAGTAAAATTTCCGATTTACTTGGGATTGGGACAGATTTATTATACCGGAATGAGGAACTTTGAGCTGTCGGAAGTATATTTTCGTAAAGCCGAAACATTTTACGATTCGCAAACACCTAACGATAAATTCATATTTTGCAACAATTTTGGTAATTTATTTTACTATAAACAAGATTATAAAAACGCTCTGCACTATTTTAACAAGGCAAAAAACATTGTTGAGCCTATTCATTCCGATTATCTTGCCAATTTATGTTATGCCAATTTAAGTGACGTGTTTCTGCATCTCAACCAATTAGACTCTGCCAAAATTTATTCTGAGAAAAGCTATCGATACTTTAAAGCCTCCAATGTAACGGCTATACTAAGTTACATTGATATCATAAGAGCAGGCATTGCCATGAAAGAAGGGAACAAGCCACTTGCCGGCGCCTTGCTTAAAGCCCACGACGATGCTGATTTTGTTGACCCGGAGATACTTACTCTGCGCTTTAACGCACTCGAAAAATATGCTTACGCCACGGGCAATTACAAAGACGCCTATCAATATTTAACCAAAAAGACCTTATTAAACGATTCGATACGGTCCGGAACAGTAAGATACTCGATGGCAGAAATCGACTTGAGGTATAAGCAGGATACCACCATTTTGCGAAGAGAACTCTTATTAAAGAACAAGAACGAAGAAATACATTCTTTGCGCGTGCAATATATCGTTTGGGTAATTATTTCGGTGTCGGTTTTTGTAATGATTATGTTCTACATTATACTGAGAAGGCGAAAAGCGGAACTGCAACGCATTAAGCAGATTGATATTATTGCCAAAATACGTCTGCAAAACATCCGCAACCGGATTTCGCCTCATTTTATGTTCAATGCCTTAAACCGGCAAATAACAAGCGAAACGGACAAAGAACATACGGAGGATATACTTCAGCTGTCTATGTTGCTACGCAAAAGTTTAGAAATGACAGACAAAGTAGATGTTTCATTGAGCGATGAAATAGAGTTTGTTAAAAATTATTTGTTGATTGAGGATAAAGGTATGGGCAACGATTTCTCCACCGTATGGGAGATGGATGATGCTATCGACCTTTATGCATGGAAAATTCCGGCAATGTTTATACAAATTCCGGTAGAAAATGCACTGAAACATGCTTTACGACCCAAGCAGGGAGAAAAGAAATTAAAAATAAAAATATCGGAAGAAGTCACCTCTTTAAGCATTGAAATTACCGACAACGGCGAAGGATACAATCCCGAACGAAAGTCGCTCTATGCAAGCACCAAGACCGGGCTGAATGTATTGTACCAAACCATTGACATCTTAAATAAAAAGAATAAGCATCCTATGCTTTTTCAGATCATAAATTTGAAAGAAAACGGGCAGGAAGGGACGATGGCAAGCATACAAATTCCAAGAGATTATGTCTTTTGACGTCCTCGTTTTCTTAACAGCAGAATATTTAACAACAAAGCACGAAAAACATCATAAGTTATGACAAACGATATACAAAATAAATATAAGATTGTAATCGTCGATGATGACCAAAAGAACATCGACAGTATAAGAACATCGCTCGAAGCATATCCGGAAACAGTGATAGCAGAGACAACAAACGATGCATATAATGCTCCGCAGGTGATATTGACGGCTAAGCCCGATCTGCTTTTTATTGACGTGGAAATGCCTCTGAAAACAGGTTTAGACATCGTGGCAGAATTGGAAGGACGCATTGTTTGGAAAATGCAAATCGTGTTTTACACTGCTTACGACAAGTACTTGCTGGATGCATTACGCTCCTCAGCCTTCGATTTTTTATTAAAACCTTACACCGAACCGGAGTTTGCCAACATTATGAGCCGTTTTTTCAAAAAAAACAAAGAAGATACGCCTTTGAGGATGTTTAATGAACAAATAAAACAACTTGTTTCTAAAAACGACCGCTTCTTAATCACCACCGAATCGGGCATCAGGCTGCTGAAAACAAACGAGATAGTCTATTTTGAGTACGAAAGCATCCGCAAAATATGGTCGGTTTTTACTTGGGATGAAAAAAAATTCTCGCTAAAACGAGGACAAACTGCCGACGATATTTTAAATTACTCCGCCACCTTTGCCCAAATAAGCCAATACCTTATCCTCAATTTAGATTTTCTTTCGTCCATCGAAGACAGCAAATGTATGCTTCTTCCACCGTATAACAGGCGTCATTTAAAGATTTCCCGCACTTTCTTAAAATCGTTTATCGATAAGTTTGAAAATATTTAGACTGAACGGCATAGAAACAAGAGAAACACATAAGTAGTTTCAAATTTAAGGTTTGAACCACATAGCCACAATAGGACACAATGCCTGTGTCGAGGCTTTGTCGGATATAAGAAAGGCTATTGTTTCTACTGTGGTTCAAACTTTATCAGTTTGGCATTATCTCTTTTGATTTTCTGCCCTGTCTATTGTTTCTACTGTGGTTCAAACTTTATATATATTAACCATTATATAAGTTACATAAACACATAGTTGCACAATAGAGATTATATAGAATAGAAGATTATAGCATTGATAATCAGTTAAAAGCAAGTCAATCCCCCTGCCCCCTTTTCTCCCGATAGCTATCGGGAGGGGAGTACCCGCAGGGGGACAAGTATTCAAATATCAAAGACTATTCTAAATATTACAAGCTCGAACTGCCCCGCTCTCCCTCCCCTTGTGGGAGGGCTGGGGTGGGGTAAACCATACAAACCGTCACCCACCGAAAAAATATAGTCACGTTTTTTTACCACTTAGTCACGTGTTTTTGCAACATAATCCATAAAACCCCAATTTCGTTAACATTTCCGTTTTCACATATTTGTTGTTGCCTTTTGATTTCTTTACTTTTGTTGCATCATAAGTTAAGAAAAATGGAAGACAAACAACGTAATACAACCACCTCAACTACCGGGCACAGTAGCGTAGCAGGCTTTCCGGCATTGCCGTTGCTCTCGTCTCCTGGCGCTGCCGGAGAGCAGGTCAACGACAATCTGCCGGCATCTGACTTAGAAGAAAACATCCACTTGAGCGCTCACCTTAAAAAGAACATTTTAGAGACATCGAAAAATCCGTTTCAGGTAGTTTCCAAATTTCTGACCGCAACTAACGGCGGATTCCGTATTTTAAGTCAGACATATATAGTCTGCTTCGAATACACAAAACAAACCAAACAGTGGACGGCTATTTTAACAGACAATACAACCTGCCGGCTCAAACGCAAAACAACCGCCGGTGATATTTTGAGTTATTCGCCCTTTTTTGCTCAAATTAATCAGCATCAAATAATAAACCTGACCCATTTAACCGGGATCTACAAAAACAAGTGCATTATGAGTTTGCACACGGGCGGGCACAAAGAAGAATTAACCGTATCCCGAAGCTGTTTGAAAGACTTGATACAGAAATTCCGGTTAATATAACAACGAGTAGACGAGTATTCAAATGTCAAAGACTGTTCTAAGGGGACAGACGATTTCCAATCGTATAAAGCAGCAGCCGAAAAGCTATAAGAGTAGGCAAAACAAAAAAAATAAAAAGACAAACAGTTATGAAAGCTTTAAGTAAGATTTTTTTTATGATGGCAATGGCTTTGCCGCTATTGGTAGGGTGCGAAAAAGACAAGGACGACGCCGACGACAACGACAACACTACCGTAATCAACGGCATTACCTACGGCACTATGACCGACATTGACGGCAACACCTACAAAACCGTGAAAATAGGTACCCAAACGTGGATGGCGGAAAACCTGAAAACCACCAAGTATAACGACGGCACCGCCATACCCAATGTAACCAATAATGATACGTGGTGGAGTTCAACCACCGGCGCTTACTGCTGGTATAACAACGATATAAGTAACAAGGCAACTTACGGAGCTTTGTATAACTGGTATGCGGTGAACACCGGCAAGCTCGCCCCCAAAGGCTGGCACGTACCCACCGATGCCGAGTGGACAACGCTTGAGAATTACCTGATAGCCAACGGTTATAACTACGATGGCTCCCTCAGCGGTAATAAGATAGCCAAAGCTTTAGCCTCCACCACCTCCACCACAGGTTGGTCTACTTCTACGGAAGCAGGCGCCATAGGCAATGATTTAAATAAAAACAACCGCTCCGGTTTCTCAGCCCTGCCGGGTGGCTCCCGTTACGACGATGGCTTCGACGGCGCCGGTAAGGGCGGCTATTGGTGGAGTTCTACCCAGACCGGTACCAGCCGCGCCTGATACGGGGCCTTGAGCTACGGCGGCAAGTGCCACGGGTTCAGCGTGCGCTGTGTCAGGGATTAAGACCCCACCCCAGCCTTCCCGCAAGGGGAGGGAGCTAATCGTTCAACTCACAGGATGACTTTGAGTCACCCCGTGAATAAAAAATAAGGGAGGGAGTTACTCCGTGCCCGGTGAGGCAAACAGCCCCGATTTTGGGGACCAAAATAAAACCACAACAGGCACATTAGCACATTAATATATTGGCATATTTTTCTAATTTCTAACTTCTAATTTAAATAAACTTATGGCATCAACAAAATTTTTCTGGAAAGTATGGCTCAGGCCCAATCTGCTGACCAAAGACGTGGACAATGATTACATTGCCGTAGTGTCGACCGTTAACAATACCCGCCGCAACGAGGACATTGCCCGGAGTATTATTGATTCGGGGTCGGAAATAAAGTACGACACCCTGCTCAGTATCCTGAACAGGAGCGACGGTGTAATCCGCGAAATGCTCCAAAGCGGCGAAAGTATTCAAACCGGTGTTTGCCGGCTGTCGCCCCGCGTGTCCGGTAGCTGGATTGGCAGCAGCGCGGCGTTCGACCCTTCGGTACAAAAAATCACATTAGACATTACCCCCACCGCCGAGATGCGCGAAGCCCTCACTGCTGTAGGCGTGGAAGTGCTCGATGTAAAAGGCAGTGGCGCCTACATTGGCCTTGTGACGGATACAGCCACTAACCGGACCGATGGCAGCATTACCGCCGGCGACGATGTTATGATTGAAGGCGACAAAATACGCATTTCGCCGGATGGAGATACTACCGTAGGGGTTTTCTTTGTAGATGCTGCCGGCAAGGCTACTCAGGTAACCCGCAGGCTGACACAAAACGACCCAAAAAAGGTGATTGCTCGCGTGCCTGCTTTACCTGCGGGCGACTACACGCTGCAAATAGTAACGCGTTATTCCAACAGTAATACATTGCTGAACGAAGCGCGGGTTATTGAATACGATAAAAAACTAACCGTGTCGTAGGCCTTTGCTGTTCGATGAACAGTAACGTTACTGTTTGCCTGACAGTAGCGTTACGTTGAACCTCAACACCGGACAGCGTCCCGATGCAACGCAAAATGTAACAACAACATTGCATCCCGTAGGGGCGACCCGCCGGTCGCCCGCAATACAATGTCTGAACCATGATTTATAAGATTATTATGATTCCAACGATTAAAACGAAACAATCAAATCAATCACATAAATCAAAAGAATCACAGTTCGGACAATGGCGAACAAAACGGCAAAATATGAAGGAGTCCCCCCGAAAATCCGTAACAGAGTAGGGAAAGCGGAAGCCGAAAAGCTTTATAGAGTAGGCAAAATATAAAAATAAACAGTTATGAAGAAAAATAAAATCTTTTTATTGATATGTTCATTATTGGTGTGTTTTACATCTTGTCTTAAAGACGGGGATGAAACATTAGTGCTGCCAAATGTGGTATATGCCATTCCTATTGACGATGTTGTACCCGTTGAACTACAAAGTCAGATTGATGATTATATGCCCATATATAAAGGCTCTACACCGCCGGATATAACCGGTGTATATTTAGTTGATCCTGATGTATTGGTATATACCTCGGACGGGGTATTTTCTCCGGGAAAGATATTTGCCGACGATTTATTTCGCTTCGATAATCAAAACACATCTACAAATGTATTGACTTACGCAAACAGGCAAGGTGATAGCGCCGAGAGTAGTAGCGATTATGTATCTGTAAGCGGAAAAGGTTCTGATTTTACGGCATATTTCTTAACGACCGGTACCTCAAACAATATAGCTATAAAAACAGCGACCATAATATCGGGCACTAAGACTAAAGATGGCATTAAGAACTATTATACGTCATTCGTTATGCTTGAAAAAGGCAGCGATCCCAAGGGTTTACTTATGGATGAAGACGAATTCCGTATATTTAAAGACAATGACGGGCTTGCTTCTAACAGTGTTTGGAACACCGGTTCACAAGTAAAAAGAAAGAACGTATCGGAAAACACTAATAATCAAAACAGATATGAGAAATAAACTACTAACAGCTTGCTTATTAGTTCTGTATATAAACACCAGCCTGCTTTCACAGGAATATAACATAACAGACTCCTTGCTCAGTAATTCATCCATCGGTTTAAAGACAGGTGCAAACTTTCCATGGATGACATATACTAATCCTGATTTGAAGGATTACAAAAACTCTGTTTCAGCAAAAACGATATTTGGTTTTTTTGCCGAAACACCACTGAACAGTAACATATCGTTGCGCCCTGAATTTTTATTTACACATAAAGGGCAAAAAATAAACAATTTAGGCATTTCTTATCAAATTAAATCAAACTATTTTGAAATACGTACTCCTTTTCTGTACGCAATATCACTCAAGAATATTTCACCTTATATAATGGCAGGTCCGGCATTGAGTATGGCTACTGGAGGACAAATATCTTTTGGGACGAAAGAAACGAGCATCACAGATGCAAATTTGGCAAAATATGATTTCTCGGTAATAGCAGGTGGTGGCGTAAAAATACCTTTTCATATCAATAAATATCCGTTAACATTGACCGTTGAGGCTGCTTTCAATTATGGGATGTTAAACTCCTACGGAGGAAAAGAGCTGGACGGCGAGGCAACGGCATTAAATGTATTAAACTATGATATTGACGGCACTCGTAAAAATAGAGGAATCGAGTTAACAGTATCGGTATCAATCCCGGTAAGAGCTATTTTCAGCCGTAAAGAAGAAAAAGTGACTGTGAAAGAGCCTGAATCTAAAGATACCACAACTGTTTTAGTTCCCAAATACATCAACGAATGTTACGAAATAAAAGACATTCTCGCTCTTTTGAATGCCGGAGAAAATGCAAACGATAAAAAAATATGTATGTATAATCTGGAATTTGAATTTAACAAAAGCGTGCTCCATACATCTTCTATAGATTACCTTAATCAAATTACAGAATTGCTGCTGAAATTTAAAAATATAGATATGACCATTGTTGGACATACCGATAGTATTGGTACTCAAGATAGTAATCTGAGATTGTCAAAAGAACGTGCATTAGCCGTATATAACTATCTCATAAAAAAAGGGATAAAAAGTTCTCGTTTATCTTGCGAATTTTACGGGAGCACCAAGCCAATCAATTCAAATGAGACGGAAGAAGGTCGTAAAAAGAATAGACGTGTAGAATTTATAGTGAAAAACTCAATAACACATTATTCGATGCACGAGCAGAAAGGAAGTTCAGGTGTTGATACAAAGAAAACTTCTTTGCCTGAAAAGGAATCGTTCTCTCAAGATAAAACAGCAACATCAGAAGAAACGCCGGGCGCTTTAGAACAGTATACAAATAGCGCATCTCATAAACTTTCCGAAGGTGATTACAAAGGCGCGGTCAAAGATTACACATCAGCCCTTTTTTATGATTCTAAAAATGCTGAAACTTATAACAATAGAGGTGTCGCCTATTTTAATTTAGGAAAATATACTGCAGCAATAAAAGATTTTAAATCAGCTCTGAAAATAAATCCCGCTTTTGAAATTGCAAGAGAAAACAAAGAACTGGCACAAGCAAAGCGTACCGAAAAAACAAATAGGATATTAGATATGATTTCTGCCGGACTTAATGTGGCAAGTGCTACTTTAAATACTGTTAGTGCTATTCAAACAACTAACAGTGGCTCTTCTGAGAATTATTCTAATCCACCACAACAACAATCAACCGCTAACACAACAAATAGCAATAACGCAACCCCAACACTAAAACGTAAGACTTGTTCCAGTTGTAACGGCACAGGCAGTTGCTTAACAAAAGAATACCCCGCTGAATTCGGATTAGGACATTCTTACAAAGACACCAAATGTCAAGTATGTGGAAGTTATGAAAATCACTATCACAAACCCTGTCCAGTTTGCAAAGGAAAAGGATATACCGAATCGTATTTTTAGAAGAAAAAGCAGTATATGGCGGTAAAGGAAACCCCCGAAAAGCTATAAGAGTAGACAAGTATTCAAATGTCAAAGACTATTCTAAATATTACAAACTCCAATTGCCCTACTCTCCCTTTCCTTTGGAGGACTTGTTCCGAGAATCGGAAGGGCCGGGGTGAGGCAAAAACCTCCGATTTGGGGACAGACGATTTCCAATCGTCTAAAGCAACAGCCGAAAAGCTATAAGAGTAGGCGAAAAAAACAAAAACAAAGAGATATGAAAACAAACAAAAAATTAATTCTTTTTACGGTTCTCACATTAAGTGTGTTCGCATTCTTTGGATGCGAAGGGGACGATAATGACAGTGGTACCTCCGGCATTGTAGGTACTTGGAAATTAGAATCAATCGAAGGAGATAGTGACGATTTCGACGTGTGTTTTTTCACATTTTCTAAAGATGGAATTTTTACAATGTATGCCGATGGTGAAGAGTTGCAATGTAACTACACAGCCAAGAAGGGGGAGCTCACATTGCTCTATGATGATGACGATTACGATGTATTTACCTACGAAATAAAAAACAAGAAATTGTATTTGAATATCGAAGACGAATATTCCGATATTCTAACACAATCAAGCGCTTCCGAGTTGAACGAGGAAAAAAACAAAAGTTATGCACCCAGCAGCCTGATAGGAAAAACAATAACAATCAGTGATGTTGTTTCTAATTTTACAAGCACAGGCACCTGCAAGGTTACACCGAGCAACTATATGCCGGGGGTGAACCTGACGTCAAAAACGCCTACTTACACCTACTCCAAAACCGGTAGCAAGACTGCCTCATTTTCATATTATTATCAACAAAGCCAATATCTCGGCAGTTCTTACCTTTATTTCAATTGGTACTATACATTCAATTTGACTTTTAACAGCGCTTATGGTGGCAGTTATTCCGGAACTATGAAATTAAACTCTCAATCCTCTTCTACTATTAAAGGAAAATTCACTATTAATTAGAAACAAAACTCAGAACACAATATTATAACAAACAGAGCGGAAGCCGAAAAGCTATATAGAGTAGGCAAAATTAATTAAATTATTTATTGATATGAAAAAGTTTTTATTTTTAAGTATGATGGTTTTTTGTGTTGCTTTTGTCAACGCACAATCGAAAAGTGAACTGCAAATAGGATTAGCTATGCCACAAGGCGATTTCGCAGATGATGATGCAGATGATGCTATATATAGTGGGGCTGGCGTTGCAAGCACCGGCTTTTATGTAGGTTATAAATTACTGTCACCATTAAAGGTAGAAGGTCTATTTTGGACATTTAACCTCGGGATAATGTATAATGACCTTCAAGGTGATTTTAAAGATGAACTGGAAGATAAACTGGAAGATGCTGACGATTATTCACTTCCTAAATATCTGAATGTTCCTGCTTTAGTTGGATTACAATACGAGAAATCACTATCCGATGGATTTAAGTTGTATGGTGAAGCCGGATTAGGAGTCAATTTATTAAAACTAACCAATTTCTCTATGAGTGCAGAAGATTATGAGTACACCCATTCCTTTTCTCCTTCTATACAGTTAGGTTATAAAATAGGTGCTGGTATCGTATTAAAAGATAAATACACCATCGGTCTATCATACAATGGATTAGGTTCTCATAAAGTGAAGTACAAAGAGAAAGAAGAATCTGATGGAGATAGCGATAGTGAAAATGGGAAATTTGACAAGGCGCTTTCTGTCAGCTCTTTGAATATTACTGTAGGAATCCGTTTCTGATTATTATGAGGAGTTAAAAACATTTTACGAAATAACATTTTGATTATTAACACATCATTGTCTCCCCGTCGGAGCGGATTTGTAATCAGTTAGCAATCAATTTTGTAGTTGTTATTGCGGATTATAAATCCTGATAAAACAGAAAGCAGGATTACAAATCCCACCTGACGGAGGAATCCCCCGAAGGAGAACTTTAATTCAACTCACAGGGTGACTTTGAGTCACCCTGTGAATAAAAAATAAGAGGAGGGAATTACCCCGTGCCCGGCAAGGCAAAACCTCCGATTTAGGGACAGACGATTTCCAATCGTCTAAAAAAACACCCTACCGCGCGAATTATATCGTGTGGTAAAGTCTTAAACTCGCGAGAGAGTCACATGGGGTATTCAGTGACAGCTTCACTATCTGCCTAAAACCGAGATTGCCAAGTGAAGCCGTCACTTACAGATACAGTAGAACCATATAGAACAACGTTAAAAAAAACACTTCGTTCACATAGTAAAAGTATCTGACGATACTTTTTAGCTTGCTGAATCCCTTCCCGATTTTAGGGATAAAGATTCTGTGTACTATGTGGTGAAAAACACGTCAATAATAATTATCATGTACTTACTTATAATATCCTGAAAATAAAACTCGCAAATAAATTCTTATACCTACTTATATAACTTTCCTTGCGTAACTTTTATATCTTCCGAGGTTAAGTATTCATCAAAGCTCATCTGTTTATCGATGATGCCGTTCGGAGTTAGTTCAATAATTCGGTTACAAACGGTTTGTATAAACTCACGGTCATGTGAAGCCATCAGAATGTTTCCTTTAAAATTAACCAAGATATTGTTAAACGATTGTATAGATTCCAAATCCAAGTGATTTGCAGGCGAATCAAGCACCATTGCGTTGGCATTTTTAAGCATCATACGAGCAATCATACAGCGCATTTTTTCTCCACCCGAGAGTACGCTTGCTTTTTTGAAAATTTCTTCTCCCGTAAACAACATTTTGCCCAAATAACTGCGGACAAAAGTTTCGGTGGTGTCGTTAGAGAATTGTGCAAACCAGTCAAAGATGGTCATATCCGTGTTGAAAAATTTTGAATTATCTAAAGGCAAATATGCATGTGTAATGGTTACTCCCCAATTATAAGTGCCCTCGTGATGAGTGTCAAGTCCATTAATAATTTCGAAAAATGCGGTAGCGGCACGTTGATCGCGCGAAACGAAAACAATTTTATCCCCTTTTTCAACATTAAAATTTACATCTTTGAAAAGCACCGTGCCGTCTTCGGTGGTTTTTCCTAATCCGGAGATTTCCAGTACCATATTGCCCGGTTCCCTGTCCGGAGTAAAAATTATTCCGGGATATCGGCGTGTAGATGGTTTTATCTCATTGATATTTAGTTTTTCCAGCATCTTTTGGCGGCTCGTTGCTTGCTTTGATTTTGCCACATTGGCGCTGAATCTACGAATAAACTCCTCCAATTCTTTCTTTTTTTCTTCGGCTTTCTTGTTTTGTTGCTGTTGTTGTCTCAACGCTAACATACTTGACTCGTACCAAAACGAATAATTACCCGGAAAAAGAGTGACTTTTCCGTAATCAATATCTACGGTGTGTGTACTCACCGCATCTAAAAAATGACGGTCGTGCGAAACCACCAATACAGTATTTTCATAATCAGCCAAATAGTTTTCTAACCACATCACTGTTTCCATATCCAAGTCGTTGGTAGGTTCATCGAGCAGTAAATTATCCGGTTTGCCAAATAAAGCTCTGGCAAGCAACACTTTTACTTTGTCCTTTCCGCTTAACTCCTTCATCAATTGATAATGCAGTTCTTCTTTCACCTTTAATCCGCTCAGCAAAGCAGCGGCATCACTTTCTGCATTCCAGCCGTTCATCTCCGCAAATTTTTCTTCCAATTCGGAAGCTTTAATTCCATCGGCATCAGAGAAATCTTCTTTTAAATAGATGGCGTCTTTTTGTTCTTTTATTTTCCATAGGGTTTCGTGCCCCATCATCACCGTATCTAAAACCGTATATTCATCAAATTCAAAGTGATCTTGTTTTAATACGGAAAGTCGTTCGCCCGGCTCAAAATGTATGCTACCCTGTGTTTGGTCGAGTTCGCCGCTCAACATCCTGAGAAACGTAGATTTGCCGGCTCCGTTTGCTCCAATTATTCCGTAACAATTTCCTTGAGTAAACTTAATATTTACATCAGAGAATAATACTCGTTTTCCAAACTGAATGGCTAAATTTGATATAGTTATCATTAATCAGTGTATTTATTTGTGTTTTTATTAAATGGGGCGTTATAAATAATAATTGCCGTCTCTGTGTTTTTGGGGAGACGGCAACTATTATGTATTGAATTATTATAAAATTCCTAATTCTTTTGCTACGTTCGTGATTTTTTCCACCGATTCGTCAATCTGATCAAAAGTATGTGTCGCCATCAGTGAATAACGTATTAGCGTATCTTCAGGTGGCACAGCAGGTGTTACCACCGGATTTACAAATACCCCTTCATCCATCAATCGACGGGTAAGCATAAATGTTTTATTATTATCGCGTACATAAAGCGGGATGATGGGGCTTTCGGTAGGTCCTACCTCAAAACCTGCTTTTACAAAACCCTCGGTTGCTCTTTTTGTATTTGCCCATAAAGCTTCTTTTCTCCAGATTTCTTCAGCCATTACATCAAGCGCCGCAAGCACACAAGCGGTAGAAGCCGGAGTAATGGATGCACTGAAAATAAGTGTACGTGAGTTATGTTTCAAGAAGTTAATGATATTGCTGTCCGCTGCGATGAACCCTCCGATAGTACCCAGTGATTTACTGAAAGTACCCATTATCAAGTCCACATCATCCGTAAGTCCAAAGTGCTCGCAGATTCCGGCGCCGGTTTTTCCGAAAACACCTAATGAATGTGCTTCATCTATGTAAATGGAAGCATTGTATTTTTTTGAAAGCTCTACCATTTCGGGCAATTTGGTCACATCGCCTTCCATACTGAAAACGCCATCGGCAACAATCAGCTTAATTTTGTCGTCATCGCATTTTTTCAACACTTTTTCCAAACTATCCATATCGTTGTGTCGGTATTTCAGTTGTTTTGAAAAACTTAGGCGTTTCCCCTCAATGATGGACGCGTGGTTTCGTTCGTCGTAAATCAGGTAGTCTTCTCTTCCTGTCAGGCAGGGAATTACGCCTGAATTAACCGTAAAGCCGGTTGCGTACACCAACGCTTCGTCTTTACCAACCAATTTGGCAAGTCTCTCTTCCAACTCCACGTGAATATCAAGTGTTCCGTTTCAAAAAACGAGAACCGGCGCATCCGGTACCATATTTTTCCACGGCTTTTATGGTTGCTTCTTTGAGCTTGGGGTGATTGGTCAAGCCGAGGTAACTATTTGATCCAAACATCAATACCGGTTTACCATTAATAGTTACCACCGTATCTTGATCTGATTCTATGGGGCGAAAATAAGGATAAACACCTGCAGTTTTTACCTTTTGAGGGGCATCATACTGCGCCATAACTTGACTTAAATAACTCATAATTTTGTATTAAAAATGGAGTGCAAAGATACAAATTATTTATTTAAATAAAAATTTTGGAGTTTTTTGTACATTTGCACCACATTTGTTTTGGTGATAAAAATTTGTTATATGTTAGATATTAAAGATTTACCCGGATTAACTTCTGTCAAAAAAACCGAATGGAAGAAATATTACGTAAAAAACAAGAAGAAACTATCAGGTATGGATACGATTATTCATCAAATTCACAACAAGATTTCAGACAAAACGGACTGCTTAAAATGTGCCAATTGCTGTCGCACGCTGGGTCCACGTATTTTAGATAAAGATGTAGCACGAATGGCAAAGGCGCTAAGGATGAGCACGAATGATGTTGTCGAAAAATATTTACTGATTGATGAAGACAACGATTTGATTTTTAAAACAATGCCTTGTCCGTTTTTGGATAACGATAATTACTGCTCAATTTATGAAAACAGACCCAAAGCCTGTCGCGAATATCCGCACACCGATAGCAGAAAGTTTGTACAAATCTATATGCTAACGGTAAAAAATGCAGAAACCTGTCCTATCGCTTACGAGGTAATGGCGGAGATGCAACAATTATAACTGAAACAGCTTTTTTATGATGCTTGTCCTACGATAAGATTTAACTTCACATTTTGCACCGAATAGATTCATATCGCTATCTTATGAAAAGACTATCCATTGATTTTTATCGTCAAGATGCATTGAACGTTGCTACACAATTGCTTGGAAAAACGTTGGTACGTAAACTTGACGATGGAACTGTAAAGCGCTATCCAATAACCATTACAGAAGCTTATTTGGGAGGTAACGATTTAGCCTGTCACGCAAGTAAGGGGCGTACACCACGCACAGAAGTAATGTTTCATAATGGTGGTAAAGTGTATGTCTATCTTATCTATGGAATGTATTGGATGTTGAATGTAGTTACGGGGAAAGAAAATTATCCGCAAGCAGTACTAATTTGCGGCGTTGGCGATATAAAAGGTTCAGGAAGAGTTGGACGCGAATTGAAGATGGATAAAAGCTTTTACGGCGAAGATTTAATGACATCCGAAAGAATCTGGATTGAAAATTCTGATGAAAATCCTCAATATGAATCTGTAAAACGTGTTGGTATTGATTATGCCGGAGAATGGAAAGATAAATTGTGGAGGTTTGAAACTGCTGATTAACAAACAATGACCCAGAAACTAAAATGATTATCCGCAAAGCGACCAGTTATAAATTCTGGATTTGAAATCGGTGTTGTACTTTGCAGCGGCAAAGACCAATCTATCGAACATCTTTTCCTCAAAATATCTTCGGTTGAACTTATAACAGTACTCCGTTAAAATAATACCGTAAATACTCTTTTTTAAGCTGGTGGTGCATATCGAGCAATAGACGTTTCACGTTTGTAATACTGATATGAACCCACGGAAGTGTCAGCTTTTAAATCAGGTACTACCTGCATTTTAATGTGGTTTATCTTTTTGAGCTTTTTGCCCGGTTTTGGATTTTCAACCACTATGATTTTGTTCATTACAAGCACTTTAGACTTATTCCGGCTACCTGCACCACGTTTTAAGTCTTCGTCGTTGCAGTCATCATAATAAAAGCATTGTCAAGTTCTATTTGACCTGCAAGCTGATATTCATTATCTCGTTTACCCATTATCTCGCTCAATTTCTTGTGCATTTCCCAAATGGGCTGATAGCGTTTATATCCCAGTTGCCGTTGCAACTCGGAAGCCGAAAATGATTTTTTCGTACCGGTCAATAGGTGCATCGCAACATACCGATAACGAAAAGGGAGTTTCGAGAATTCTAATACTGTACCGCTTCGTATTAACTGGCGATAATGACAATGCGCACACTCGTAACGTAGCTTGTTTTTAAGCCAACTATGTTTTATACTGCCACATTTCGGGCAAACAATACCGATTTGATCCCGTTGCGCTTTAAAATGCGCAATATAGGATTCTTCATCGGGAAAATTTTGAATGAAATTCAAGAGATTCATAGTGCATATTTTTAATATTGAATACACTGTAAATATGATGAATTTCAATGAATTACACAAAATATTAAAAATATTTATCACAAACTTAACCGTATTGTTGACCTTTTTTTCAACAGGTCGCTTTGCGGATAATCATAAAAACGAATAACTACATATACTTGTTTTATAACAGGATAAAAAACGATATTTTTTATTAAAATAAGTTGATTGAAAACTAATTTGAGCACTTATTCGTTTATTATTCAAATAACAAAGAAAAAATTTTCATTTAAGAAGAAAAAGTAGTAATTTTGCAGGCTAAAATTTTGACCTCTTTATGAGACAATTAAAAATTACAAAATCAATTACTAACCGCGAGAGTGCATCTCTCGACAAGTACTTGCAAGAGATCGGACGCGAAGATCTTATCACCGTTGAAGAAGAAGTAGAACTGGCTCAACGAATAAGAAATGGCGACCGCATCGCTTTGGAGAAACTTACCCGTGCTAATTTGCGATTTGTGGTTTCGGTAGCAAAACAGTATCAAAATCAAGGCTTAAGTCTTCCTGATTTAATCAATGAGGGAAATTTAGGATTAATCAAAGCTGCCGAAAAATTCGACGAAACACGTGGATTTAAGTTTATTTCCTACGCGGTATGGTGGATTCGTCAATCCATTTTGCAAGCGCTTGCCGAACAATCAAGAATTGTGCGTTTACCTCTGAATCAGGTAGGTTCACTCAACAAAATCAACAAGGCCTTCTCGAAGTTTGAGCAGGAAAACGAACGTCGTCCGTCCGCCGAAGAATTAGCCGAAGAATTAGATATTCCGGTGGATAAAATTGCCGACACGATGAAAGTTTCCGGACGCCACATTTCGGTGGATGCTCCTTTTGTTGAAGGTGAAGACAATAGTTTGCTTGATGTGATGATAAATGATGACTCTCCCAATGCCGATCGCGTTTTAATAAACGAGTCACTATCCAAAGAAATAGAACGTGCCCTCTCTACATTAAGTGATAGAGAACACGATATAGTAAAAAAATTCTTCGGAATAGGAGTGACAGAAATGACGCTGGAAGAAATTGGAGACGAATTTGGACTGACACGTGAACGTGTACGCCAGATTAAAGAAAAAGCGATTAGAAGATTGAGACAAAGTTCAAAAAGTAAATTATTAAAATCTTACTTAGGATAATTAGAGAGTATTTTTTCTAAATCCAAAGATGTTAAAGCCAGCGGAATCCTTACGGAAAAACGTTGGCTTTTTATTTTATGCCTTTTTAAAGGAAAAGATTTGATTTTACATTTTGCATCGGAAAGTAATCCCCAAAAACAGCTACAACTAAAAATTAATAATATCCTATATATTAGCGATTTATTTGTATTTATATTCCTGCTCCCTATTATTTTTTATAGATATTTTGTGTGTGTTTGTACCACGAAGGTACAAGTGGGAAAAGGTCAATGTGAAATTGTACAGTACTTTTATACTAATTTACGCCAACTTACATATATTGACAGTGAAATCAGTAATAATATCAACAAAGTATCAACCAAATGGCAGATAGATACGAATACGCACTTCCGCTTCACTTTTATACTTGTTGTAAAGAAAATCATAAATGGCTTCGTACATTTCTTTCAATGTGCCGTTTGAACCAAAAGCATTTCGCTTAAATGGTGAAACCAAATCAAAATCAAATTTGGTGTTAATAGCGGTATTCTTTGCATAAGAACCCGAATTGAACGGAGCATAAATATTGCTCCCGTATTCTTTTTCTAAGGCTTTCTTAACCTCATCCTTCTCTTGGATGTGTTTATCCAAAAGTTTTTTTCTTTGGTAATCTGATGTGTTCTGATTACCGTTTCCAAGTGTAAACTTTTATTCATAATAAAATAATTTTTTTGGTATAGGCGCTTAGTTCGCTGTTGTTATTTTATTTTTAATCAATCTCTTAGGTTCGCTTAGAACCATCCTTTTTATGAGTAAATCGAAGATTGACCCCATCATTGTCCGTCTATTATAACGAAAATGATATTCATCGAGATAACCTTGCATCCGTTCTTTTGAACAATGGTGGTGTATTCCTCGTAGCCATCCCTGAATGTTCATTATGTGAATATGCAACTGCTGTATGCCTTTCCCTTTCTCCGAAGGTATTTGTTCTAAGTTTGGATAGTCTTTTTTCAATGGTAAATAACCTTTCCAAACATCAGTAATAACATTTGCATCGTTGCTGATATATGTTTGAAAAAATGGTCTAAATTCTTTGCTCGAAGCATGCTCAATTACTTGTGCATAAGCTCGACCAACACCTTTTTTATCTTCCAAAATTTCAAGCCCAACAATTACTAACTTCTTTTTACTGTCGCCACTACGACCAACTTTACCTTCTTCGTATTCTCCTATGAGAAACTCATCAACCTGAACTTTGCCCTCCAATCGGCTTTTACGGCTACTTGTCATTGCTTGTTGGATTTTCCACTTAAATTTCCATACTGTTTTCTGGCGCAATCCAAATTCCTCTGACAATTCCAATGAAGACATTCCTTTCTTCTTGGTGTCAAACTTTAAAACAGATATGAAATGCGATAAGCAATGAAAATTTCAACTTGTCAAACATAGTTCCAGAAGTAGGGCTTTCATCGTAATTGCATTTGGCGCAACGATGTGAATAGGGCTTTTTGCCTTTGCCAAATTTCAAATGACCACACTTCTTACATTGGTAAGGATGCTCGGCTGACCATTCTATTTCTGAAAGATAGCGATAGCAATCCTCCTGTGTCTGAAAATATTTATTGAACTCTATTGAATTCACTCCTATATATTGTTTCCTAATATACACGCTACAAAAGTAGCAGATTTATCCAAAATTACAGCGACCTAAACGCCTATACCAATAATTTTTAATTTTAGCTGCACCTATTTGCGCCCAGCCACAAAGTTACAAAACTTGTATAAAAACTAAATTTGTCAATAAAAAGTGTCAACTATGAGTCTTTGTCATATATTCATTTAAGATGTTGGTAAATATGGGTTCTATCAGTATGAAAAAATATCATAAATAACAAATGGATATAAAAAACGGTGTTATTATTGTGTATTTGTAAACTAAAAGAATTACCTTCGCGCCATAATTCAAATTTACAATGGGAATGAAAGCGGTATTTGCAGAACGTTTTAAGTCAGCCCGTTTAATGAAGGGTTTTTCATTGCAGGACTTGGCTGACGCCTTAGATATGCAGTTATCTCGTCAGGCATTGCATCGCTACGAGAAAGGGGAAGTTATACCCGACAACGAAAAAATCAATCTATTAAGTAAGGCATTAGATGTAAATCCCGATTACTTTTTCAGAAGCGCAAAAGTGGAGCTGGGCGAGATAGAATATCGTAAATTAAGTAAAATGCCACAAAAAGAGGCTTCTGTCATTAAAGAAAAAACCAAAGAGTATCTCTCCCGTTATTTAGAGTTGGAAGAAATTATAGGATTGAACGTTGAATTTGAGAACCCTCTTAAAAACTTCGGCATCATCACTTCATACCAACAAGTGAATGATGCGGCTATTGAATTGAGGAAGTCTTGGAGTTTAGGTAATAATGCCGTATTTAATGTTGTTGAACTTTTAGAAGACAAAGGTATTAAGGTAGTCAAGTTAGATGTTGATGAAGATTTTGACGGTTTACAAACTTTTGTGAACGACACTATCCCTGTGGTGGCTTACAATGTAAAGAAGGCTAATAAGCCCGACAGAATCAGACTCACTCTTTTACACGAATTAGCGCACCTATTATTAACTTTTGGCGATATTACATTAAAGCTAAAAGAATCTCTCTGTTTTCAGTTTGCAGGCGCAATGTTGTTACCTGAAAAGACCATTAAGATTGAGTTAGGTGAACACCGAAATAAACTTTCAATAAACGAGTTAGGTAATATCAAAAAACAATACGGTATCTCTATGCAAGCAGTAGTGATGAGAGCCAAAGACTGCGGTATTATCAACGACCACTATACTAAACAATTCTTTTTCATAATAAAACAGATGAATTGGAAAGTCGATGAACCTGTTGAATATAGAGGGGCAGAAGAGTCAAACCGTTTTGAGCAACTTTTATTCCGAGCATTAGTTGAAGACCAGATTTCAATGTCCAAAGCCGCTTCATTGAAAAACCAAACTTTGGCAGATTTCAGAAAGGAACATCAAATGGCGTTTTAATTTCAGAATCCCGATGTTAAGCTATGAAAGTGAAAATTGCCGGTACCGATGCCAATATCTTTATCCGAAGCCGACAAGTCTGTTTTGCACGTTGCCAACAAAATAAATGCTTGTGTATTGAGTAGTGACAAAACACTTCGAAACTGTGCTAAAAACAAGGGCATTGAATATCACAGTATGATTTGGATTTTCGATAAACTCGTTGAAACATCTACTTTAACTCCAAAAGAAGCTTAAGAATAAATTGAAACATCTTGTAGCAACTAATTTTCTTTTTCGTAATAATCAAAAATTAGTTGAGGAAATTGATAAAAGGTTGAAAATTTGGGAGTAATGTATTGGAACATCTAATATATTCGAAATTAAATCCCTAAGTAATAGTGTAATTTCTTCACAATATGATAAATAGAAAAACGCAATAATAATATATTTGTTTACTGAATTGAATGTTTTTTACGAGCAGAGATCGTCTAAAAGCGGACAGATCTATATGAACTTATTTTTTGCCGAATTGTTTCTACTCTATACTAAAAAGTGACAGATGAAAACCGAAAAATTTGATGTAGTTGGTATGACCTGTTCGGCTTGTGTAGCTCACGTTGAAAAAAGTGTGAGCAAGTTGCCCGGCATACACTCAGTACAAGTCAATTTGTTAACCAATAGTATGTCGGTAGATTATGATGCCGAACAGTTGAATGCAAAAAAGATTGTAGAATCGTTACAAGATGCCGGATACGAAGCTTTCTCTAAAGAAAATAGATTTTCCGAGAAACTTAATCCTATTGAATTGGAGCAAAGCGAAATGAGGCTACGTTGGTGGATCTCTTTCGTATTCTTGACACCTGTGTTTTATCTTTCGATGGGGGCTATGTTAGGTATGCCGGTACCTGTTTTTTTGTCGATGCACGAACACCCTCTGACTTTCTCGCTGTCAGTTTTTTTATTGACCCTACCTATTTACGCCGTAAATAGAAAATTCTTTATAAACGGTTTTCGGGGATTGTGTCAGTTTGCTCCCACTATGGATTCGCTGGTGGCGATAGGTGCCGGTGCTTCATTGATATATGGTATCTACGGAATCTTCAAAATTTATTATTCCTTAAAATCGGGGAGTATGGAAGAGGCGATGCACTTTGCCGATAATTTGTTTTTAGAATCCGGCGCAACGATTCTATCGTTAGTAACATTAGGTAAATTCTTAGAAGCCAAATCAAAGCGAGAAACGTCATCGGCACTTACAAAAATGATTCAATCTGCACCTCAAACCGCAATGTTGGTTGTAGGTAGCGAAGAGGTCGAAGTTCCTATTCTAAATGTCAAGACCGAGGATGTGGTCAGTATTCGCTCGGGTCAGAAAATACCTGTGGATGGGGTTATTGTATCCGGTTCCGGCATTATAGATATGTCTTCCTTGACCGGTGAAAGTATTCCCGAGGCGAAACAAATAGGTGATACCGTACTTTCGGGTAGTGTAAATATATCAGGATATTTTCAATTCAGAGCTATGAAAGTAGGAAAAGATACCACTCTTGCTCAAATCATCACTTTGATGGAAGAAGCATCTGCCTCTAAGGCTCCCATATCAAAACTTGCCGATAAAATAAGTGGTATTTTTGTTCCGATAGTGATTGCGATTTCTGTTTTGTCTGCGATTGCGTGGCTTTTGTTCGGATATTCAGCAGAGTTTTCTTTGTCGATTGCGGTAGCTGTATTAATAGTCTCGTGTCCGTGTGCGCTTGGATTAGCTACGCCGGTGGCAATTATGGCAGGTATGGGGAAAAGTGCCGAGTTGGGAGTTTTGTTCAAGTCGGCAGAAGCGATAGAAACCGGTGCTCGTATAGATACTGTTTTGCTCGACAAGACGGGAACAATTACCGTAGGAAAACCAAAATTAGTCCAAATTGAAACATTTAACTATATGGACGATAATGAGATACTTAAAATTGCAGCTTCATTAGAAAAACTGTCGGAGCATCCCTTGGCGAATGCTGTGCTCGAAAAAGCAGACGAACTAAAATTAACACTCTATGCAGTGGAAGAATTTCAAAACAAATATTGGAAAAGGAATTTCAGGAAAGATAAACGAGGATTTTTATCAAATCGGTAACGACGCATTTATCTCCGCGTATATTTCTACAGATGAGATCTCGGTTTTTTTAACGATTGCTTCCGAAAAAGGATATACTCCGTTGATTGTGGCGGATGATGGAAATATTTTAGGGATTATTTCAGTTGCCGATACGATAAAACCCACGAGTAAAGAGTCTATTCACTCTTTTCATACAATGGGTATTGAAACAGTTATGCTTACCGGCGACAGAAAACAAACCGCTCAAGCAATGCAACAATTGTCAGGTGTTGGAAGTTTTGTTGCCGAAATACTTCCCTCCGAAAAAGACATAGAAGTCAGTCAGCGAATAGCTACAGGAAAAAAAGTCGCGATGATCGGTGATGGAGTAAATGATGCACCTGCTTTAATGCGCTCAGATCTTGGAATTGCCATCGGAAACGGAACGGACATCGCAGTTGAATCGGCTGACGTAGTGCTGATGAGAGGCGATTTGTTAGATGCGGTAACAGCTTTGAAATTAAGCCGGTACGTAATGCGAATCATTAAACAGAATCTTTTTTGGGCGTTTTTTTACAATGTAATTGGTATTCCGTTGGCGGCTGGTGTGTATTACCATGCTTTCGGTTGGACTTTGAAATCCGATTTTTGCGGCGGCAGCAATGAGCTTGAGCTCGATAACTGTAACATTAAACGCGTTAAGAATACGTAAATTTAAGTGAAATTGTCGAAGTGTTTATTGTCCAGTCGATTCGCTATGGTTTAATTGGTTCTGTATTTGAAAATATATAAAGAAAAATGAATTCAAAGAATAAGAATATGGAAAAAATACTGAAAATAAAAGGAATGAGTTGCTCTCATTGCGCTATGCGTGTAGAAAAAGCACTTAATAAGATTGAAGGTGTAGTAGCAAAAGTAGATTTGAAATACGCAAACGGCAAAGTTGGTCTTGTCAATACCGGTTTCTGACGATGCATTTTACAAAGTTTTAGACGACAGTGGCTATGAAATTACGGAAATAAAATAGTTTTCCATTGAATAGTGCCATTATGGACAAATATTTTTTCACGGATAGAAGAATTTTACCTATACCACAGTTCTTGGTCTCTACACGCTTCGCACTCAGCGGATTTGACCGGTATGCGGTATTCGAACATTAATTCGTGTGTCCCGTTTTGATTATATCCGGTACGAAATGTTTGATCGTAGGCATATCCTATACGAAAATTAGCGGTAATATTCATGCCGAATAAAGCGGTCATTTGTTTTGAGCTGCGAACTGTTAATCCGATATCGAATAGTTCCCTACTGCCATTTTGCAATCCGGTAGGGAGTTTGAAGCGTACATTTGTATTTCCTTCCCACACAAAAACGTTTGCGCGGTTTGCAAGTTGTGTTCCAATGTAAAAGTTCAATATATCAGAACCCGTGTTTTTGTAGATGGCGTACACGTATCGATGGTTATTGTTCAGAAAAACACTGTCGTTTTTGTGTATGGAAAAAAGATGTGTCGTGGAAGCCCCGAAGATGAAATGTTTATTTTGAAATTCGATCCCGAAATTTGCATCGGGTTTGGTGATCGATTCAGCATCGTTATAGAGTGTGGCATCGTTTTCGTTTACCGGTGAATATCTTGTTATATCGATAGTACGATAAAAAAATCCTAACGAAAGACCGAAAGAAAATGACCAGTCGGGTTCATTGGACAGTCGGTAAGCATACGTAAACATGGGGTTGAAAGCTGTTGATACACCAATTACATCGTTAACGACCGAAACGCCAAAAGCCGATTTAAGTGAATTAGAATATGTTGAAGCCTGTACATTGAATACGGTTGGTGAACCGTCGATGCCCATCCATTGTTTACGGATATTTGAAAAAAGGTAAGCATAATCGGTATGCGCAATGGATGCCGGATTGTAATTACCACGGTTATACCAACTTGTAGCCATACTAATATCGGTTTGCGAAAACACACAAAACGATAAAGATAAAAATAGTGTAAAAATGAGGTGTCTGTGTTTCATCGTTTCAAAATAACATATCCTTTCTGTGATTGCTTTACACTATCGCCATTTTTATAAGTTAAGTAATAAAAATAGGTGTCGTTATCGGCTTTCGTTCCGTTGTACGTTCCATCCCAGCCTTTGTCTCCCTGATATAACAAGACTCCGTTTCTGTCATAGATTTCAAGTGCTACGTTGGGCATAAACGTATCGTTGACGTTATCGTTATTAGGGGTAAATACATTGGGCACAAAAAAACCAACATTAACAAACTGAGTAGCACTGTTTACACATCCGTATGAATTGACTGCCGTCAATGTCACAGGATATTTCCATAAAGCATAATCAATGTCATATTGATGATTGACATTTGTACCGGTAAACTGAGAGCCGTCACCCATCTCCCAAGTGTAGGTAACATCCGTTTCGGGCACAATAGAGGCGGTGATTCGGTTCTTCTTTACATTAATGTTATTGTTGGACAGTTTGAAATCGACCTTGGGAAGTTCTATTTTGTTGACATTTATTGATACGCTTTTTTTACATCCATTTTCATTTATTCCGGTAACGGTATAAATACCCTCTTTGTAAATGGTAATTTTGTCTGTATTTTCTCCTGTATTCCATTCATAAGAAATTCCTCCCACGGCTTTCAACACATTGCTGTCGCCGTCGCAAAGGGTTGTATTTCCCTGAATTTCCAATATCCAATCCGAATAGTTACCTACGTTGTGAAAATAAGGTTGAGAATGACATAGCCCGTCTTTAGAATATCCAATCACCCAATAAATGCCAGCACTTTTAATTTTGATTGTATCGGAAGTTTCACCGGTACTCCAAAGATAGCTATAAGCGCCTTTGCCTCTCAAAACAGTGGTAGAATCCAAACAAAATAAATGTTCTCCCGTAATCTCTACACTTTGTGCGTCGAAAGTGGGAATAATTTGGCGCATAGTATCAATACAAGTCGAAGGAGAATTTTTGACGGTTAATTTAATAGTTTTATCTCCGAAAGAATTGTATGTATGTGTAGGGTTTATATCATTAGAGAAACTACCGTCTCCAAAGTCCCATTCGTATTGTAGCGTTCCGCTCGGAGCTGTGGATAAATTTTGAAGTGTTACTGTATTGGTATTACAGTCATACGAACTTGTAAAGTCGGCTTTGGGATTATATCGTTGAATCACGGTTTCGAGGGTGACTATGCAGCCGGTCTCGGAGGTAAGTTCGCATTGATATTTCTGCCCTTCGATAGGATTTTGTAACGTTAATTCTTGATCGGTTCCAACGGTGCTGCCATTGTCTAACCATTTGTATGCAATAAATCCGTTGGGTGCTGTTAACTTGGCATTTACGTCTGCGGCACAGTATCCCACATTGATTAACAACGGCATACATTCAGCTGTGAAGTAAGCATAGCCGAAGTGTCCTTTTCGAGTACAATTAGCCGACATAAATTCTAAAGTAACTTTTTTGCCTATATATTTTGTCAAATCCATCCCTACTGCCGTCCAGTCTCTCCAATACACAGGCGTAACTCCGCTTGCACTTGAGTACATAAAAGATTGAAACCCTTTGATGGTAGCTTCGGTGGCATGAACATCGTAATTTATGCAGTCTTCAATTTGATTTCCGTTGGTGTCATAAATCGTAACGGTGAATCTGGGCTCGTCCTCTACGGCGTGATACTGATCATAAGGGTCTTGTAAAACGACTGCGAAGCGATAAATAACAAACGCGTTTTCCTGCGTAACATCTAAGGTATAGAGTAAACTTTGACGTAATCCTCCATCACCAAAGTCTGTAGTTCCCAATTTAACCGAGACATCAAATCCTTCCGGTATAAGCTTGAGTTTTTGACCTTCTACTACCGGGTCATAACCATTTTGTGTGATAATTGTATGTCTTCCTAAAACAATACCTTGGCGACCTTGGGCATTGATACTACTACGCCTGCCTAACCTTTAGCCCACGTATATCCTGTCCAATGATCAAAGTTTTTCAATTCAAAACCTAAATTTTCGCAATAAGGTTCTGACGAAAAACCGTTTATAGATTGTAATAACAAAAATATAAACAGTAAAAAAGAGAATGGAACGTTCTTGAATTTCACTTCATTGTTGGTTTACATAACAATGTTGACAAATAATTAAAAGCAAAAGTACGAATTTAATATAAATAACGACTCTTTATTACTAACTATTGTATGGAATTACATAAAAAAATCGGTAAATGGCAGCAAATTATCGGTGATTTTTATATAAGGAAATAAGTTAAAAGGAAGATACTGCTAAGTAGCTGAACAGAATTAGCTCAATATATTTAATTTGTATACTATTGATTTTCAAAATCTTACATACGAGCATATTGATGATTAATTACGGACACCCACTTGGTTAAATAAAAGTAATATATGCAAATAAAACAACATTTTATATTAAAATATTTATTGTTTTGTAAATATAAGTATCTTTGTACCACAATTACGTCCTATAAACAGGAGCAAACGATGAAAAAACAATTAAGAATAGCTTTGGTGGCACATGATGCTCGCAAATCCGATATGGTAGAATGGGCGGTGTACAATGCTTCTATGCTTTCAAAACACAAATTAATTTGCACAGGAACTACAGGCGGACTTATTCAGGAGGCTTTTAACAAAAAAGGAGTGTCGGCAAGTGTTGCCCGTATGAGTTCCGGGCCAATGGGTGGAGATGCTGAGATTGCGGCATTAGTAGTTAAAAAACAAATTGATTTCTGTGTTTTTTTGATTGACGATTTGAGTGCAAATCCGCACGAAGCGGATATACAAATGCTCTTACGCCAATGTCGTATCCATAATATCCCGATCGCGTGTAACCGATACAGTGCAGATTTAATGATTACGAGTCCACTTTGGGACGATGATGACTATAAACCTACCGAACCTAAATATATCCCTTTCCACAGAAAATAATACAAGGGAATTTTTGTAAAGATAGGTTAATTGCAAAAACAATTAAACAACAAAAGTTGTTATAGACCTTCGAACCTCGATTACATTTGAAAAAGATTGAGAACCAGTACTCAAAACAAGTAAATGTATGTAATAAAACAACCGATAAGGCTATTTGCCACAATTAATTTTAAAGAGACTTCCGGTGTAAGTGCAATATCGAATAAAATATACATTGCGCTAATTTTTAATGAACTAACTCACTAAAAATAACTTTTGAACTTCCAAATACTCTGAAATAATATAATTAATGAAAAGTAAAAGGGTAAAAACAATTGTTGGGTTTGATTAATCTGATCTTTTTTAAAAGATTTTACTCTCAACAAATATAAAACTCATTCAAACCGGTTACTTACTGTTTCCTTTTATTCCGGCGAATGATTGTTCATTAAATATTAAACTTGTTTACCTCACTCGAATAGATGAGAAATAAGATAAATTTGAGCAATGTATAAGTTTCTGTGCTGACATAGTGTACAATGTAGAGCAAAATAAGACACCTTCAATACAAATACTCTTATTGATGGGGTTGTTTTATGTGTGATTGTCAAGTGAGGAATACACAGTAAGATAGCATAGAAGAAAACTATGAAGATCTTAAAATATATTTCAATTAAATAAATGAAATCGGTTCTAAACTAAATGGCATATTTATTGATAACGTATTCCTGACTATTTACAACCTCAAACAGATAAAAGTAAGATATAACGAGTTTACTAAAACAAGAAGGAGCAAACTCGATACTCAGATAGATAAATGAAAAGAAAAAGAAATACGATTTTGACAATTTCTGCAGTAGCTTTAGCGTTATGGGCTATTGTTGTTGTTGTACCAAATATTTAAAACAAATAGTCGTATTTCTCTCATATTGAATTCTTTTGCTACAAACGGTACCATTTCCGAATATAGTGGTACGCAAGTAAGCTCTTCTTCAAAAAAAGGTAAGAGGTCGAAAGCTGAAACTGAACAGTATGACTTAGCTTCGGATGTGCAGAGCAATACGATTAAGCATAGTGAAGATGTAACCGTTAGTACGGTGAATTATTCAACTTCTGCAATGGGACAAACTCCTGCAAATCAAAAGTCGGGACGAAAATTTGATAAAGATAAAAAGGAGCTAACGCTCGGTGCTTTGCATAGTGTATATGCAAATGGCGGAAAACGCTCAATGAGTGGTGGTGGCGGTGGAAGTATTTCGGGACTGATTGCTCAAAATTTGACGAATACAGGTTCGACTACCATATTAACAAATCCTCAGTTAGCTTCAAATGATGCTACTGGTGGTGGAGACCCCGGAGGAGATCCTTCCGGTAATCCTATTCCATTACAAGACGGAATTATATTTCTGCTCTCATTGTTAATTGTGTATTATATTACCCGAAGTGTCTTGTGAACTTGGTTTCATTTAATTGCAAAAGACAAAATATAAAATGGTTTAATCATTCATCGTGCGAAATATAAAAATCATCAGCCTTGTCATCTTGGTCTTAAGCATCGATAGAAAGAACTTATCTTCAAAAAAAGATGTGCTTTCACACAATGAACGATTAAACCTATAAAATAAAGGCCAACTTCCTTTTTGAAAGGAAGTTGGCCTTTATTTCTGTAAAAAATGTACGTCTGTGAAAAATTAGGAAATCAATAGGAAAAACATATTTTACTACGTTTGGTCCCGATTAAAATCATATATACACGCTCTTCTTTTATTGTTTTTTCAAAAAAAATAATAGTTTTTTGTTAATTTCAAAAAAAAAGTGTTTCTTTGTAACCGAAAGAAAAGTGTATTTTTCGAACGGTTAGACCGATATTGACTTATTCAAAGTTTTTGAGCTGTCTCTTTGTTTATTTAACCTTCCGTTCTTTATACTATTTCTAGTTAAAACCATTTTCAATACTTAATTTCTTTTTTAATGAACATCTATTTTGGAAACCTGAGCTACAAAGTTCGGGAAAATGATTTGCAAGGCGTATTAGCAGAGTATGGCGAAATTATTTCGTGTAAAATTATCAAGGACCGTGAAACCGGAAAATCAAAAGGATTCGGTTTTGTAGAAATGGCAGATGACGCTGCCGGAACAAAACTTATCGAAGAACTTAACGGCGCTGAGCTTGATGGAAGAACACTTGTCATCAAGGAAGCTCGTCCACGCGACTAAATTTCTCCACGTTAACTCTATTAAGAAGACTCCCATATTGATTAGATATGGGAGTCTTTTTGCGTTATAGACCATATCAACGAATTTTATAATGAAAGCCACTGTTTTCAAACTCTTTTATTTTTGAGAATTACATCTGTTTTTGCAGTAAACGCATAATGCATCAGTATGCTTTTTTCTCACCGATGACCATATTTGCCACTGTTCGGAGTATAATTCCCAAATCCAATAAGAACGTCCAATTTTCGACATACCAAATATCGTGTCTTACCCGTCTTTCCATATCTGATAATTTTTGAGTCTCTCCTCTGAATCCTCGAACCTGAGACCAACCTGTGATGCCGGGTTTTATCAAATGTCTGACCATATATTTATTGATGAGATCGGAATACGTTTCAGTATGTTTCAACATATGTGGTCGTGGTCCCACGATGCTCATATCTCCTTTTAAAACATTAATAAACTGTGGAAGCTCGTCAATGTTTGTTTTACGGATAAAATTTCCCACTCTTGTTTTGCGTGCATCTTCACGCGTTGCCTGAAGATTATCAGAGGTATTGTTTACGACCATACTTCTGAATTTTAGGCAAACAAACTCTTTTCCATTCATACCAGTTCGTTTTTGCTTGAAATAAATTGGACCCGGTGACGAAAGTTTAACCCCTAAACCTACCACAACGTAGACAATGGGGTAGCACAGCGTGAGAAAAGTCGCTGATACCATAATATCAAAGGCTCTCTTAACAATACGACTGGAGAGATGACTTAACGGCTCTTTGCGAAGAGCAATTAAAGATAAGTTTCCTACATCAAGTTTTACCATTCCCCGTTTGAGATGGTTTTGGATAGTGGGTACGGTAAAATAACGAATCAGATTATTTTCGCAGTAATCAATAATCGGTGATATTTGATCTGACATCATTGATGGTAATCCGCAATATACCTCGTCAATCTTATTGTTTTTTAACCACGGGAGCGCGTCATCAATCGAGCCAAGCTTTATTACCCCCGGTAACGTGGTTGAGGTGTCAGAATTGGCAAATACGCCAGACAGTTCCAACCCATTCCACGGATATTTCAATACATTTGCCATATCAATGATATTTTTGCCACAGCCGATTAATACCACGCGGGGCAAATAGCTTTGCTGGAGTACAGGTTTCTTATTGATGAATCTGTCCAAAAAATATCGTCCTAAAATAATGAATCCAATTGCAACGATATAAAAGACAAGCAAGTCTTTCAATGATGGAGTAGGGATCCGAAGGATACTCAATATAGCAAGAAATATTAATACTTGTAATAAGACCGTTCGTAATACAAATGATGTTATTGTGTCGGGCGATATGATTCGTGATCCATTAGCTACGTGTACGCAACACAATACAATCACATAACTCACATTTCCGATCAGCCAAAAGCTTTTGGATATTGTACTCATTTGTAAGTCGAAAACTACAAAATAGAAAAAGTAGAATAATACATACACGAGATTTATTGTCAATAAATCGAAAAACTGTAGCATAAATTTCAGCACAGTTGGGTGGTAGATGGATGTTTTCATTTTGCTATACAATAAAACTTAAGGAAAAAATAAAATAAGATGCTTAATAGTCGTTTATAATCCACAATGTAAGGGTGAATGGCATAACTATGAGTAACTGAAGGTGGTTAAAGACATTGAAATTTATTGTCTCAAAGCGTGTTGATAGGATGACACTTGCTGTTATCTTGACTTTTTTGTTGGCTTTTCAATATGCTTTGTAATGTATCAGTAGCTTTGTGCTACTGGTTGTTGTACGTTAGAAGTTACCAACGGAGAAAGCGGAGAACTTGCAGTAACGCAACTAATTATTTTTACATTAAAAGATAATAGTTGAGACGGATTCGGTATATACAGACAACATTAAATTTTTTAAGATTTAATACATAACAGATAAATCGTTTTTTTATATCATTTTGCCAAATAGTTAAAAGTATCCATAGGCGTATGGTATTCAATATCTTCCAATCAATAATCAGCGTTTTATGTTATATGTTTTGGTAGATATTGACTCTTACTCTTACGATTGCTTCATATCAAAATGTAATGATATGATTATAACGACTTTGTTTAGATAATTAGCTTTGTTGTTGATAAAATACTTACCAGTCGTGAAGATTCCTCTCGGGCTCCACAACTGATAAGTTTTCCAACCATCGGTTGATCACAACAAGCAATTATTTTTTATAAATAGCACTATTGTTTCTATAATCTGACGCTGTATTATCATACCAATCAGAATATGAAGCGCCGGAAGAAGTTGCCCACGAACTATATTTTAAGTAGGCATTATCAATTCTTGAAGCTTCTTTCGGATATGCTAAATTTGCCGGAACATCCAATGCCCAAGGGTAATTGGAATTATTTTTATAGAAAATAGTTGTGCCATTTGTTTTGTCATCTCCTTTTCCAAACAATGAAACGTCGGCTTTTGATGTTGGAATTTGACCTGCTAAATGTATCTCCTTACCCCTTTGTTTATCCACTACCATAAACGCGTTGAAAGGAGCCGATCCCAATGCCGTAGGCAAAACAGCTCTCTCAAAGGTAACGTTTAGATTGATTGTTTCAGGAGTTTTTTGTACCTGATTACTGCCACTTCCGGTATTGATGTAAGGTGTTTCTGATGTGTAACCAAAAAGTTGGTGCGCATCGGGGAAAACAGGAATTACTGCATAACTTTGCCCGTTTTCATATCCTGCGGAGCTTATATCAAACACGCTGTTGCCAGACATATTGCGTTGTCCGCTGACCGATTCCACGTTGCCGGCTCCGGTTCCAAACTGTAAAGCAAATCCATTACGATACACAGCGCCTACTGCTTCCACATTAAAAGTCGCCTTTACATCTTTCACTTCGTTATAGGCATTCAATACGGTTTGATATCTGTATCCAATTACCAAATCGTTGAAATCATAATCTCCAAGAGCAGGCCATTTGTCTTCGAAAGACAACGTGCCCGTCCCCGTTGTAGGATAGTACGAATTATAGGCGCGTAACGGATCATTTGGATAAGCATCATTGGTGTCTAATACTCCGTCGCCGTCCAAGTCGGTGGATGATGAATCTATCAGTGTCGGTAGTTTTGATTTATCTACGGCTGTAATTGGGTTAGAAGTAATGGCAAACACCACATCATTAAAATCTTTATCGGAAGTAGCCCCAATACTTATATCTTCAAATCCTATAATTGAGCTCTGTGTTACTTCATCGTGATAGATTATATTGTGTTGATATGCGTCAGGATTGAATGAAGGGATGGAATAATAAGTTGTTCCCAATTGCATACCTACATTTTCTTTTGTAAGTGCCGCTGTACTGTAACCTTTGTTGATAATAAACCAACCTAATGTAATATCTGCAGGAAAAACATCTGTCCAGACACCGGTTTCCGGATTCTGATACATTAAACTTACTTTGTCGCCTTGTACCATAGAACCAAGATAGTTTCCGCTATTTCCTGAGCCGTCTTGTACATTTGGAAATATGATTATACGTTTTGAAACGGAAGCTGCGTTTGCCGGCGCTGAACCAGTAGGATAGTAAAAATAACCGACGGAGTTATTGTCCCACGCCCCTTCGGACAGGAACGAAACCCATATTTGGCACGGAGCAGTTGTTTTTAGATTGGATGTTGTTCCATCGGTGAAAAACTCAGGGTGCTTCGTTATCATATTTGTTTTTTCGGGGAAAGTGGCGGAAATAGAATTGATAAAACTTGAAGAGTAAGTGTCTCTTCCTATCAAATAAGAAGGATAACCTTTTGTACTATAATTACCTAATATCCATAAGTTTGATCCTGCGTTATAGGGAGTAGTCTCATATTTCCACGGAGTGGCAACAATTTCGGTTGGTGATCTAAACAAAGCCGGCGACTGTAAAACTTTATTTTTTCCGTATGGATGTAAATTTAACGAGATATTTCCTGAAGTGACAGGAATCGCTATCGGAGCCGAATAGTTCAGATTCGCAATATGTACATAGACCGTGTCTATGGTACTTCCTAATGTCAAGACAGCGTTAACGGATCCTTTCGTATCAGTTTGCATCTTCAAAAATGGCGTTACATTGTCTTTCCAGTCAGACGAATTTATCACCATTGGGTTTTGATCAAAAAACTGAATACCGGTAAGAGCAATAGGCAAATTTTGCAAATCACTTGCCGTCAGTGAAAGAGTGACCAATCTCTTATTCTCAAAATTAAAACCGTTGCCTGTTGCCTGTTGTTTGTTCACAGTGGAGTCAAGAACAATTTCATTTGTAGAAACATGATGCTACTACAAGAAGTAGCATAAGCGCAATCAAATTTAAATTGAAATTTTTGTTACACATAATGTACATTGTTTAAATGGTTTATACTATACAAATAATCTATATGTTTTTTAAAAGATAATCGAAGAATAACCGCTTTTACATAGCTTACGGCCGATTGTAAGTGATTTATGAATAGGCTTTAATACACATTTGATTTTTATCAGTCAAGTTTTGGCCAGAATAAAACGTACCGTTTTATTTGCCGGTGAAAGATTTGCCGGCATACGAGCATCTTTCACAAGTTGAGTGTTGAGTATCGAACTTGTGCTTTTCTTCGGAAGAGAATCAGTAAAAACGGAGAATAGTTTCGGGTTATACCTTGGCTTATTTTAATGTAGGAGATATGAATTTCTAAAATACATTAATTACTCCTTTGTAAAAATATAACGTAGCCCTACCGTAAAAAGAATTGCCTGATTGTGCCCGTGTACGGGCAAACCGCTCATTTTATTGGTGAGATACAAACGGTATTGCATTTCGGTGGAGAATGCCAATCTTTTTAGAATATTAATTTCCATATTTAAACCACCCGTCAGCAAAGGTGTACTGCCGCTACCCGATTGGGGAGAGAAGTTAAAATGGTATTGGTACGAACCCATACCGGCTCCAAGATTTGCGAATACATTTATATTTTCAAACGTATCATTTGGTTTAAGATTGAAGTACTCCGATAAGTTCAGCGATGCGAGCATTGCAAAATCATTAGTGGTACCAGATACACGGAAGCGGTTAAAAGCGTAGTGCCCAATCTCCAGTCCTATATCTGTAAACTCGTTTAATGTGCATCTGAAACGAATCACAGGTAGTTCCCAGCTGATTTTATTCACAAATAAATCAACGTTTGATACATTTGTAGATGGTTGATCTACAGCTACTTTGTAATTATTTAGTCCGGTTCGCGCTTCTACCGACCACAGAAACATATTGTGTCTCAGTAGTCCTTTTTTGTTATAACTCTGAGCTGTCAAATTTGCATTCAACAGGACAGATAGAGCCACGAATAACGCGATTCGTAGCGTCAACGATTTTTTTTTAATTGTTACCATATCGTTTTATATTTGTCAATGAGATGAAAATTTTTCTACTCGAAAAGTCTTAATTCGGAGGTTTAGTGTAGCTGTAAAGTGACTTCGGAATTACGTAACGCTGCTACAATCCGTAAGATAAAAACAACAACGCGCTTAACACTAGTACGATAATTTGTTACACTCGTTTTTGAAATAATTCCATCGCTACGTAGTACAGAAATTTTGTATTGCCGATAATGTATCGCTTCCACATACGTCGAGGTTCTTTTATTAGTCTGAAAAGCCATTCGAGACTGTGCGCTTGCCACCACAAAGGAGCCCGCTCTACTGTGCCTGCGTAGAAATCAAATACGGCGCCGATTGTTCCAATTGTTCCTTTGGCATCCAACATATCTAAGTGTGCATACACCCATTTTTCTTGCTTTGGCGCGGTCATTCCAATCCACAATAAGTTAGGCTGTACACGATTGACAGCTTCAATCATAATTTTGCTGTCGTCATCTGTAAATTTAGGCTTGTATGGTGGTGAGAAAGTATGTATTTCTAAGTTCGGATACTCTTTGGATGCTCTATTTTTTATTTTTGTCAGTACAGCCTCACTGCTTCCCAAGAAGAATACTTTTTTGGCTGTTATCGACACACTGCTTGTGGCATTTAATTTTTCCATTTCGTGTACAAACAAATCCCATCCTGCGATACGTTCAATTTGTTCACCCCGTAGCCACTTTATTGCTTTTACGATGCTTGCACCGTCAGGAATAAGCACATCGCCTTTCAGTAGCGCTTCGGCAAAAAATGCATCGTTGCGTGCTGTATTGTATGAGTATGCGTTGATTGTATTGATTAGAAGTTTACCCTGTGGTAACACATTCAGTTCACTTTTATATTTTAATATGGCTATGTCTTTTAATTTAATCATACAGTTTTTATTTTTAGAATGAATGTAAACCGGTATTTTAAACTATTGATTCAATATGTTTTTGTATAGTTCGACCATTTTTACTGCTTTAGCATCCCACGATAGTTTTTTTTGTTGTTCTATGCAGTTTTGCGAAAGTTCTTGTAATACATCTCTATTGTTGTACAGGTAGTTAATTTGTTCCGAAAAATGAATGACCGATTTTTTAGGTTCGCTTAGCGGTATTTTGATACCGACTTTTTCACTAACTACCGCGCCGAAACCAAAAGCATCAAAGCACAGTACCGGAAGTTTATTACCTATGGCTTCTAATACAACGGTGGATGTATCGTCGTTTACGCTGGTAAACAAAAGCAATTGAGACTTTCTCATCGCATTCTGTACTATCGAATGGGGTTTGTTATGGTGAAATATCACTTGCTCTTCCAAGCCAAGTTTTTTTCTTAAGGAATTGATTTCTTGTTCTTGTTTTTTATTACCGCTACCGTAAACATCCAATATCATATTTTTATTTCCCGTTTTTTGTATGGCTTTCAAAGCCAATGGCAATTGTTTTCTAAAATCAAACTTACCTACCCAAATAATATGAAAGTCTGTAAGGTCATATTGTTTGTCGGCAATTTCATCAAACGGAAAACAACCGGTTTCAGGAATTCTTACCGTCTCTATGTGTTTGTGTGTGTTTAAGGCAGCATAAGAATCCGGAGCTGCGCTAATCAGCAATTTAGCCTTGCGCAATGCTTGATTCACTCTTCTGTCATATTTTAATTGCCATATATTCACCACATTTTTTAGCCTGTTGAAGAGTTGCATTTTTATTCCCGCACCTGCTAAATATTTAACCGGAAACTGTTTTAACCCTCCTATTGGTCCCCAAACAAATGGCTTATGTTGTATTTTCCACAGATAGCCCGGTTCTCTAAAGCCAATCATATTTAACTGATGAACAATATCAATCGGAGTATTTTGTATGATGTCCAATCCTATTTCGTAAGTCTTATACTGCCACTTCTTATAATATTTGTAAAAACGCCAGTCACCTTGATTCCAGCACATATTTCGAATCTTTTCCGGTACGGGATTATAATAAAAGTGCATATTCTTACCCTGAGGTAAAGTGGGCAATACGGTTTCAATATTTTCTCTGAATTCACCTTCTGTGATGATGTGTAATTCACAATGTTTGGCTAAGTGAGTACACCAATTCCAAGCCATTCCTGGTTCACTACCCATATTGGGAGAGCAAGCATAAGCATTAATAAGGATTGAAAGCTTTTGATCCACCATACTTTTAATTAAATGTTGCAATTTTACTCAATTCATATCTTGGTGATGATGCAATCCGAAATATTTCGGGAGGTATGCCACAAGCAATCATCGCGATAAAAACTTCCGATTTCGGTGTTCCGCACAAATCTTGCAGTATAATGTCTTTCTCGGGTGTTGTACTGCAATTCAAAACACATCCTGCTATTTTATAAAAGTGCAAAGCGTACAGTACATTCATCACATACATTCCTCCGTCAATAAACACCTGATTTCTTTCAAAAGAGTGACTAAACACTCCTAATTCACCTGTAACAACAATAAGTTTGTCTGTTAAATGACCGAATCCCCTATTTCCTCCTTGTGCTTGTAATATGTCGTTAATTTGTTTTTTGTCTTGATAAACATACGAGCGCCAAGATTGCCGGTTGCAAGCAGAAGGGGTATTTCGGGCTAATTCGAGCGCAGCTTCAATTTTATCCATCGGGATGGAGTGATTTGAGAAGTTTCTCACGCTGGCTCGTGAGTTTGAAAACAAATCGAAAGATTTCTCTACCGATGCGAAGAATTGCTCTCGTGTCATTTGCTTTTGACTTGAAACAAATGTGTTTGAGTTGAAAGCCTGTATTTTTTCAATAGCTCGAAGGGTTTCATCCGGCAAACAGAAGCTCTGTTGCTTGTGAAATTCGTTGTATTCTTTGATAACCGCCAAACAATGTTGAAGTTGTGTATCTTCCGTACCATATCGATTGATATAAAGCTCGCACTCATCAATTAAGCGTAACAGTGCCTTTTGTCCAAAACCCAAGCGTGTTTCGGGCATTGTTAATCCTTTTTCTATTATGTGATAATGTTTAATGATATTGCCCAATAACTCGGTATCGCCTTTCAATAAAAAAGAATCAGAATAAGTTGTATATCTTTTTTTATCGTATTTGTATGCTCTGTACATCATAATTCGCCTCAGAATCTTGTTATACAGAAAGCGCACAACGTCGTCGGGTATTTGCTTTCTCAAAAAGTCAATGAACATATTGTAAAATAATTAAATGGTCTTATTTATTACTATTCAGATTACTAAGCAAATAGTGAATAGAACTCTCTCTCTCACGTTCCAATATCTGATTTGAAACGGAAAAGTCAGTAGCGAAAAAGTCAGCCGGTTTTTTTTCCGGCAAGTGAGTTTCATTCACAATGCGTTCGTTTAATTTTACCAGGTTTAAGAAGTTCGATATACGGGAATTATTTTCTTTACCTATTTTTAGAACTGCTACAAACGGGATATTAAAATTTACAGAGAATGCTGTTCCGTGAAAAGAATTAGTTACTACAAAAGAAGCGTTACTAAATAATTCCACAAATTGAGCCGGACCGGCATCGCCAATATTACGTACATTCTCCTCTTTTTTATTTGCAAACGATCTCTTACAAATTCGAATAATTTTCAGATTGAATTTGGCACGTATGTAATGAGCCCATTCTAATGCCGCCGGAGAATCGTGAAGTGTATAAATCAGTACATATTTATCGGGCAAATCTTGCCGTTTGTCAACAACGGTGAGCCAGTCTTTTTTGGTCAACAGTAGCGTAGGGTCGAGCACTCTCTCTGCGTTTCTGCCGGTAATTTCTTTAACCAATTTCACTCCATCTTCTTCCCGTACCGAAATGGCGTTTAAGTTTTCAAAATAGCGACGGTAAGCCAAATGATATGCCGGATCAATGGATGACACACCAAAACTTGACGCATAGGAAATTTTCAACCGGTCTTCGGGTGCAAAATCTAAGAAGTAAGGTGCCAGCGATGTTCCTGTGTCAGGATTCCAAACCTGATCGCTACCTACTATAAAGACGTCATACGGATGCTCGCCATTGTACAAAGCTGCGATACTTCTATATTGTTTGGAAAAACGAATATTACGTTGATGAAATTCCGCAAAGTTTTTCAATCTTTTGTTCACGGAACGATGAAAAAGCGAAAGAAAATTTTCAATCACAGGTGTAGCGATACGATACAACACATATTGTTTTATTTCCTCTTTTTTACTAAAAGTAGCCAGTGGCTTAGCTTGAGAGGTTTGTTTGTAACTTTTATGTTTAAAATACAGATAATCAATCATTTCGGCATCATACCCCAACAGCTGAATTTTCTTTTGTAATGCGTATGACTGCAAGCCTGCTCCGTAATTGTTTATCCGCGAAATAGTTATTATACCAACTTTTTTCATCCGTTTGTTATATTTATTTGTCAGACAGTGAAACTTACGATGGTTCTTTTAACCACGTATGCCGTGATTAGAAAAAACTATTTTGATATTTTGTCGTATATATCAGCTAACTCCTGATTGATAACATTGATATTGAACTCATTATTAACCAAACTATCCGCATCTTTCGAAAGCCGGTTTCTAAGTTCCGATGAAGATATTAATTCGGATAGCTTAGCTGCTAACCGTTCGGTATCGTAGGGGTCGAAAATGAAACCATTTACACCGTCTTCGATTAAATCGGGGATTCCACCCACAGGTGTTGTGACCACCGGAATTCCATAAGCCATAGCGTCCAAAACTCCCATCGGGAAACCTTCGCCCCAACTCGGAAGGCAATATACGGAGGCTTGTTGAAATATATCTTCTTTGTGGTTACCGCTTACCCATCCGAGAAATTTTACTTGAGATTCAATGTTTAACTTTATGGCAAGTCGCTGACCGTTGTCAATTTCTCCGTTACCAGCAAAAACTAATTGCCAATTTTTATGTAAATGTGCTACTTTTGAAAATGCTTCGATTAATCGGTTATAACCCTTTCTGTCGTTTAACAATCCGGCGTACAGTATAATGTTTTTTCTTTTAGAGAAATCTCTTCTAACATCGGGACAGGGATTGTATAATACCTTGAATGAAAAGCTATTTTCGGGATATGCCTGATTTATCCATTTAATCCACTGATTGGACAATACGATTAAAGTATCAGAGTAACGAAACAACTTATATATACGATGTTTGTATCGATCATCGAACAGATGTTTTTCGGTGGCCGGATGAAAATGAATAATGACTTTTTTTTTGAATATTTTAGCTACGCAGGCAAAAATATTTTTCTATCAATCGATTTCCTCAGACCGGCATGAATATGCACTATGTCGTAAAATGGAAGCACGAGAAGATACTGGACGATGGATTTGAGAAAGTACAATATCTTTCGAAACGAATTTCCATCCCGATGTGTTTCTATCCATCTACAACGATATTTTTTCCATTGCTCACCTGTTTCGTGCGCTTTTACAACAGAGGTTATACCTCCGCGTGTTTTGTGCGAAGTTGCTACAACTAATACTTTGTTTGTTTCTTTCTTCATCTGATTTGTTCTATTACGCTGTTCATTTCTTCTTTTTTGTACTTCGTTTCCTCCTTTGCGCGATAGATCTTTTTCAAATCAATACCTGCGCTCAATGGTGGAATTTCTGTGTTTTTTTGGCATATAGAAAGTTACATCAGCATCTCATGTATAATTGATCCGTAAATTTTTGTACGATACGGTTCCAATTAAGTCCAATTTCTATCATCTGTTTAGAATTATTGCACATCTCCTCGTAGGCTTTTTTTTGTTGGAAAAGTAGTTCCGAGTAAAAAAAGGCATCCTTAAGCTCACTCTTAACATTGGCATCAGACAAAACTACGCCGGCATTGTATTTTTTTACCAACGTATCTATATTGGTAGCTTCCGTCACTATCAACGGTACACCGCAGTTTGCTGCTTCCAACACACTCGTGGGAAAAACATCCCAGCGGGAAGGATGACAGAAGAAAGCACATTCATTCAAAAAGTCCCACTTTCTTTCGTCATAAACCACCCCCATAAAATATACAGATTCTCTGTATGGAGATTTGCGAACTCGTTTGATTAGCTTGGACTTATCCGGTCCATCGCCGGCGAGTTGAAGTTTTCCCGTTCCGCCCGCTTTTTTATATTCGAGAAAAGAGCTTATGAGATTGTCCAATCCTTTTTGTTTTATATCTAACCTCCCTAAATAGCCGAATATAAGGTTTCCCCTTTTTTTGTTAGGAACCGATAGAGTAGTATCACATCCGTTGGGAATAAACTCATATAGACTCACGCTGGGTAATAATCGAAGTGTAAATTCGGTGCGTCCGATAAGGTGTATTATAGAGGCTTCTTTTATTATTCTTGAGTCAAAGAGCAAAAAAGACAGCTGTTTTTTTAAGGATATTTTCATCGCTTGTTCCATATATTGCCCGTGGGGAGTTAGAACAATTCGTTGATACCCGTGTTTTCGCAGATATTTCATCGCATCCAAATACCAAGGGATAAAAACAGAATGAAAGTGAAAAATAGTATCGGTAGTTTGCTCCTTGACAAAATCTTGAAATTGTTTTGTGATAAATAAACGTATTTTTGACTCCGGTATCCATACGTGTCTGTAAGTGGATGGCTTAAATAAAGTATCCGTAGGTTTGCCAACACTACAGACCACGACTTCTGCCCCTAAAGATACCAACGATGACGATAACAAATCGATGATTTTGTAAACGCCGCTTAGCGCTTTTGTATCAAAATTTCCACGAATGATATGAACAATTTTCATAGAAAAACAACTTTAGTCGGTTAACTTAACTCTGTATAAATTTTGTCTAATGCTTTAGATATTTGATCTATATCAAACATTTTTTTGATTAATTTATCTGCTCCGGATACTATCTCCGCCCTACGCTCCTTATCTGTAACTAATATCTCTAATTTTTCGGCTAAAACTTGGTCGTCTCTGATCGGGAAAAGCATTCCGTTCACTCCATCTTTGACTACATCGGGTATGCCTCCTACAGGTGTCATCACGCAAGGTATGCCGTAAGCCCAAGCATCCAAAACCGCCATTGGAAATCCTTCGCCATCACTTGGCAAACAAAAAATAGATGCGTTGTGAAAAGCGTTTTCTTTTTCGGTCGCCTGCACCCATCCAAGAAAATCTACATTTTGGTCAATCCCTAATTCTGCGATTAGGTTTTGTGCCTTTTGTATCTCTCCACTTCCGGCAAATACTAATCTCCAGTGAGGATGTGAAGGATGAATGCGTGCGAATGCTCTGATTAAAACTTCGTATCCTTTCTTATCAATCAATACTCCGGCAAAAAGTATATTTTCCTGTCTAAGATCATCTCTACGATTTACTTTTGGATAGGGATTGTACAATACTTTTATTTCTGTCTGAACGGCAAACGTTTGCTGTATCCATTGTTGCCAATGTGTTGATAAAACTAAAACCAAATCAGCCATGTCAAACAGCTTTTGGTATAGCGCAAGTCCATTTTGTTCTGTAAGAAATTTCTCGTCCGGTGGATGAAAGTGAAGAATAACTTTTTTTTGTAACCATTTAGCCGGATATAAGAAAAGCTGCTTTCTGCGGGCAGAAGCTCTTGTGGCTATGTGTATATGAACAATATCGTAAAAAGGCAACAACACAAGATACTGCGCTAAAGCGATAAATAAATACCATAGTTTGTATATTGGCGTTCCATCCCGATGAGTCTCAATCCAATGACAATGGAATAAATCCCAGTGTTTACCGCTTTTATGAATCCTTACCACAGCCGCTATTCCTCCCCGAGTTTTGTGTGAGGTGGCTACGACTAAAACGTTAGGATATTTCATTTTTGTGTATGAAATTTTAAACTGTTTTTTAAAAATTCATAGGACTCGTCTCTTAGTTCACGAAGTTTTTTAGCAACAATGGAGTAATTTATCTCTTGTGATATTTCGTTATAAACATCTTGCTTGAATTTTCGATTGTCCAAGCCAAATATATTTAATAGACTGTCGATTCTAGAATGCGTGGAGCCTGATTTGGATGGCTTAACCCGATAGAAGGATATAAACTTACGCTCCATTAAAATTGAAAATACGGTACCATGAAACGAATCTGTACACACGTACTCGGCTTTAGATATGAGTTTTACAAAGTCTTTCGGGTCAACATTGTAAGGGGCGAAATCTCCAATTCCCTCGTCAGCAGCAATGTACTCGTCCATGTGGCACAGAAATACAACTTTATATCCGGTTTTTTCTTTTAGCGTTTGGACTTCCTTTCTTATGTCTTTTCGCGTACCAAGCAGATAACAAAAAATATAGGGTTCATTTATATCGAAAGCAGAACTACCAGCAAAAGAAGTCCATTCTTCTTTTGTAAGCAACATAGTAGGGTCTGCAACAACCGTAGCCTTATTAGTAGATAAAGAGTCTACTATTTCCTTTGCCTGAGCCTCTCGAACACCTATAGCATCAAGTCGATCCAAATATCGTTTTGTTCCCTTTATCTGATGAGTCGGAAGAGATGAAACGCCAAAACTGGAAGCATACGAAATTTTTGGAACTAAATCATCTACAAACATTAAATTCCAGTAATTACTGTAAAATCCAAACGGTCTCCAAACCTGATCGCTACCCACCATAACCAAATGATAATTGAGAGATCCTTTTTTCAAATCTTCGTAACCATCGTAATATCTGAAATAGGGGACAAAGCACTTTTCCTTAAATTGATTATTTACGTTGTTCCGGATAAGTAGATCTTTTTGGTATTGTGGTTTCACTATTGTCAGTAACCTCAATTTATATTTTGCCATTATAAGTGTTAAGCCGCCACTGAAAAGTAAGCCGGGAGCTATTTTTATCCAATCAAAAACATTCCTTTGCTTGTTATATTTGATAAACTCAAAGTCGTAGCCCAAGTTCTGAACCTTTACAAGCGTTGCATAAGCTTGCAGAGAAGAACCATAGTTATTATGGTTCATATAAGAAACAATCACTCCACCAATTTTTTTTTTCATACACTAAGTATATTCAAATTACATGTTTATTTTAATCCTTTGTTTAGTTTGACTATTAATTTCAACAAATCAAGAATCAGATATTTAACAGCTATGAGATAATGTTTTTTTGAAAGCATAATCTTTTAAAGAAAGAGAAGTTATGGGTTTTCTCAATATGTCGTTTCCCAAATTCTTGTTGCCTATAACTACCCCCGGTAGTAATGTACAGTTTTTCCCAATATGGCAGTTTTTTTCACATGAATAAAATGTCCTGTATGGTATATTCGAAAGCCGATGTCTATTGTATTCGGGTAAATGGTAAACCGAGCTTGAATCCTAGTCTTTCAATGTTGTTTTTTTGCCAAAACGTTTTAAACCTTCTGCCAAGTAGTATTTTAAATCCGCTTTATTTTGAATCATACGAGTGTTGTATAACGTACTGAAACATTTGTAAATATCTTTGAGCTATTTTTGTTTTATCAAAAGAACAAGCATATTCTCTTAACTTTTCGACCAGTGTGCGATATTGATCGTTAGCAAGACAAGTACAATTGTACATCACTTCTGCCAAATGCTCAACAACTCCTGTTTGAAATGTAAATCCGGCGATATCTTCTTGTACAAATTCCTTAAAACCAGGTTGATCGGAAGTGATTACCGGGAGACTATAGTTAAAAGCATCAAACAAAGGACCTGCTTGCGTTACATCTTGATAAGGAAGAACCAAGAAATGATGTGACATAAATAAATCAGGTACTTCGGTTTGATCTATAAAATTGATTTTTAAATTATATTTATGCTTTGTATTTATGAGTTGAGAACAATATTCCCAATGTGGTCCCTTTCCTGCTATGGTTAAGCTAACATTCTTGTTCGTTGATAATAGTTTCTCAAAAGCCAGAATTAAGACGTCGAGGCGTTTATATTGATGAACCCCCCCGAAAAATAAAAACTTCACACCATCTTCTACTGAAAGGCGCTGAACGGTAGAAACGCCGGAATCTTTTTTGGATAGCGGAATTACAAACGACTTTTTTCCATACTTTTTTTTAAGACATGAAGACTGGCTTTCGGAAAAAGTCTGAATGTGTGTGAATGTTTTTAATCGTAGATCGAGAAAGAAATGATAACTCCCACTTGTAAAGTTACTGTGGCTTTTTACATCGTGCAATGCTAATATTTTTTCTTTCGATTTATTATCAACGACATCAGAAAGGAATAAGGGTCGCCGAGATATTCAAAATAATAAAGTGAAAATGACTTTTCTCGCAGCTCTGAAAACAGATGATACGTTGTTTTTATATTTTTAAAACTTCGTCTTCTTCCAAATAAGCGTATTATTTTGATGTTGAAGCCATTCCTGTTTGCGAAATCAGTCAAGAAATCGACATCGTACCTCGCCGCATCAAAAGTATAAAGATACCACGTTACCTCCCATCGTTTTGCCAACAACGGTAGTACAGGCATATCTACATCCACAAAAAAGTCGGCAGAAACAAAAGCCAATGTATTCATCATTAAATGTGTTATTGTTTGATAATTCTGTCTATATAATCTAATGCCTTTTCTCTTTCCGAACTAAGAATTTGATTTACCTTGTCAAAATCAATGGTTCCTGATTTTTCTATTGAAAATTCTTCGTTCTCAATTAATCTGTTTTCAAGCCCGCATAAATCAAGCAGATTTTTGACTCGAGTATTGAACCGATTAGGAATGATTGAGAAAAATTGTTTGTTCATATTTATAGCAAAGGCAGTGCCGTGAAAAGAACTCACCACAACATACTGTGTGTGATACATTAAATTTAAAAAAGTATCGGGAGCAGCCCTGTAAAAAATTTTATCGCAAAAGCGGAGTCCATAAGCTCTGCCTGAGTATGATACGGCATAAATCTTAAGTTTCTTTTTCCTCGCAATCTCTTTCGCCACTAACTCTATGATTTTACTTTCTTTCTTTGTTTCTACGGTGTAAATCAGTAAATACTCTTCTGCCGGCTTCTTAATATTGCGAATCAGTTTTGTCCAGTCTCTTCCGTTGAGTAACAACGTTGGGTCTAAAACTACTTCTACATTTGCGATACCAATATTTAAAAGAAGTTGTTTTACATCAAATTCCCGTACAGAAATTGAATTGTATTTTCTCAACAAAGCTTTCGTCTCACTCACTTCATCTTTTGGAAAGGAGGGCATACCTACACTTGCAGCATACGCTACACGGAGTTTGTTTTCCGGAGCAAAATCTAAATAATAAGATTTGTCTATTCCTTTGTTGTATATACTATTCCATACCTGATCGCTTCCGGTCATATAGATATCAGCTTCCGGAGACTGCTTCACCAATTCTTCGTAGTTGGTATATTTGGTCGGCGAAAAAGGGACGTATCGCAACACAAAATCACGGCATTTTTTTTTCTGATAAGCCACACGCGGAATGCGATATAAGATATTATATACAGATTTTAATAAGCCTTTCTTGACAGCTTCTTTTACATTATACGAGGTCGTTAGATGAGGTCGCTGATAGTTTACAATTTCTACATAAAAGCCTTTACTTTTCAGCACGAGCCCTAAAGCTGTCGCTTGCAAATAGGTACCGAAATTAGTGTTATCAATAATAGTTATTAATGATATTTTCTTTTGAATACTCATATTGATTATAACTTTATATATCAAAGATTACTGGTTCCAAATAAACCCACACTGATAAGGCTGCAAATCGGTTAAAAAATGAGAAATAAAATCATACGTATAATTAATGCAAATAAAAATAAGTGCATATCTGATATAATTATTTTTACGTGGTGTGTATGTTAGTACAAAACCGGCAATAAACATCTCAAAGATATAAAACCATCTGCCGATGCGTACAATGGCTTCAATATCAAATGCCATTTGAAGCAAAATTACAGATAAGTAATACAGAAAAAACGGGAGTTGCAATTTGGGATAACTTCGTATGAGTTTGTACCCAAAATAAATGATAATGCAATTCATCAATGATTCCCGTACAATGGCAATCATAGAGATAGTGGAGTTTCTTTCCTGCCTTGCACTTAACGAACCCTCAGCGGTAAACCATCGCTCGGCGTCTTGTGTGTAAGATGAAAACTGCCCATCCAGATTTAAGGCATTTAGATAGGTCGTGGCATTGCCCCAATAACTTATTTTCCAAAAAATAACAATCAACAAATAAGCGCCTATTAACCACCAAGGGGAGAATTTTGGAATTTTCACGTAATGAAACAGTACGAAAAATGGCAATAAAATCAAACACGAGGCGTGGATAAGATACCCTAATATAAAATAAACGAGGGATGTTTTCCATCTGTCGCCCATAAGTTCGTAAAATGACAAATAAATAAAAGCCACAGCCAAAAACTGACGAATCAGATTTTCAGATTGCAGAATGGTGGTTATCAAGAAAATGGGCAATGCGAAAAGAGCTATTTTACGATACCTGCGGAAAATTAAAATCACAGCCAGAATCAGCAAAAAACCATAAAACATAAATGCGCCGTAATAAGGCAATCCTATCACATCATTCAAAAACTGATTTATCAATTTAAAAACAGTGCCTCTACTTTCCCTGTCAAAATGTTCGTACGAAAATTTATAGGAAAGATAATCTACTCCGCGTGCATAACGCAATCCCTGAATGATAGTGTAACTGACGATTGCCGGCAAAGAATAATACCAATAGTGCTGCCTGCTACCTCTGCTGATACCATAGCCTGAGATAATAAATATCAGTAATAATAATATTTTCAGTACGGTGTATTGAGTAACAACGCTCATTTTAAAATAATCTTTTTCAACCAGAATTTCAATACATGACCCCAATAGTTACATCTGATAGCGAATGTGGGGCTATACTTTGCCAAGAAACCGCTCACCGAATGTCTGTATGATGAATGAGTAACAATGGTAGCTATCTTTTGAAGGATGTGTGCATCAGCATAGAATGTGATAAGCGATGCTACGGGGTATTTCACCGCTTTTGACAAACTAAGCCAATATAAAAATATCTTATCGTTAAAATAGGTATAAGTGTAATTCATCTCACGGGATTTGTCAATCAGATACGCCACAATAAATGCTTTGTCTCGCAGACTTTTTTCGTTCAATGTATTTAATATTGAATCGGCTCTGTTACGGCGATAATAATAAAATGGCGTATTGATATTTACTACGCTTTCGCTCCCGATTGTGTATAAAATGGTGAAAGGAATATCTTCGTGCACAATACCTTTTATAAAGCGAAAATCTTTCGCTTTCAGTGTTTTAGCTTTGTAAATTTTACTCCAGGCATTTACATAATAATTGGATTTTTCGTAAAATTCTTTGCCGTTTAAGCAATCTGTAGATTTATAAGAAAAAACAACCATATCTTCCGTACTACCATAATAATTATAAAATGAATACGTAAGTAAATCAACTTCACCGTGTTGGTCTATTTGTTCTGCCACCGTTTTGTATAGTTCAGTAGATACCCAATCATCGCCATCAATAAAAGAAATATAGTCGCCGGTACTCACATCTATTCCGGCATTCCGTGCTGAGGACAACCCCCCGTTTTCCTTGTCAACAAGAACTATACGTTGGTCTTTTTCTGCATATTTTTTTAGTATGGTTGGTGAACCGTCTTTAGAACCATCGTTCACCAATATGATTTCTATATTGATATATGATTGGTTTACAATAGAATCTAAGCATTTTTCAATATACTTTTCAATATTATAAACGGGCACTATTATACTAAATTTAATATCGTTCTTCATTGTTTTTTATTACTAAAAAATGTACGATTTATTTTATTTATCACTCGGATGATAAAGACGACTGAATTTGTCAACGAGTTTTTGCCGTATTCGGATACAAGCCATCTTTCAGCCGATCTTTTTTGCGGATAGCCGTATCTTTTAATTACAGAGTCAAAATCGAGATTATGAAAATCATTCCAAAATGCAGTACGAGAAAGTGGCATGTTCCAGGGAAGAAGACAAATTTTTTTGGCTTTTGGAGATTTCTCCTTTCTCACGTCTAAAGAATGTGAGGCTTGTTTTGCATCGCTCAAAGAGAGCCTCGCCTTTCAGGTTATTTATCAGTGCCAGCGAAATTCCTTCATCGGTATTTTTGTCTTTATTGTTTTTGGTTTTAAATCCCCAATAGTCGGCAATGGTAATATCACCTATTCTGTTCATATTGGCGTATTTACACGAATAGCAGCACTCTCGCAAAACATTGTCTCTTAAAAAAATCCGCAGAAACGGATCGTTAAACCAACCCCCGATATATGTATCACCCGAACTAAACCGAGCTTTTATATTGTACCACATCCAACTACGTCGTTTATCTCTAAACTGATAATCGGTTAGTTTGGCCTGGTGTTTTTCTTCTAACCATTTTTTGTATTTGTCAAATACAGCTCCGGAGGGTACTCCATGACAGATCAAATCCAACGTGTAAAGGTGTTCTTCTCTTTTCCCTAAATAACTATATAAACCTGCTACTTGACAAGGTGTTCCTGTAAATAATACTGTTCTGTTCTCTTTCAGATGATGTTTAATGTTGTAAAAAATATCATTCATCTGACTTTGAACGTATTTGGAGCCTCGCAAACTTTCCAAATCTTCTGCTTGGTCTATCATCGAGTGTTTCAATACGAAGTTTTTATCAAAACCGGCTCCCACAACGACTCCGCCTTGTTTGAGAATAACATTAGCTGCTTCCGAGAAAAAACCTCCTGAAGAACTTTTTCTTCTGATGTTTTTATCATTGCTCCAGCAAGCGTAACCATACTGTTCAAAATCCGATGACCGGATGACGGGATGTAGTACCGGACATTTTTTTTCGCATAAACCACATTCGGTACATTTGTCATTGTTTATTGATGGATAAAAGAAACCTTCGTGATTCTTTATCATCTCAATGGCTTGATGATTACACGCATTGAAACACGCATAACAACCAGTGCAATCTTCGGGGCTACATAATTTCATTTTCCAGCAAAACTTTTAATTTTGAATAATACCTTTGTTCGAAATAATCGGGTAGCGGCGGTATAATTTCCGTACGGCTCAAAATTTCTATGGCTTTGTTGTAAGCAGAATCCAAGTCCTTGGCGAAGGAAACATATTTTCTAAAACTCTCGGGAAACCACTTAACTCCCGAACTTAATTTGTGGTCGGTAGAGGCTATTACAATGACCGGCGTATTGGTGATAAGCGAAAAAATTGTTCCGTGGTACCTATCTGTGATTACCAGTTTATGTTGTGCGAACGTGTCCAGCATATTCTTTAATATCACTTCTCGGTTTTTCTTGATTTTTTTATATGACGTAGAAATTGTAGTGTCTATCAGTGTCGTATTAAAAATATCAAACCGTTTGTAAAAATTATTTTTTTCATCTACGCTGTAAAAGGCTTCTTTGTCTTTTCTCATACAAAACAAAATTCCGTTTTTACTCGCATTGTCATCGTATCTTGTGCCAATGAGCGATGTTACAATATCAGGATATAGATGTAATTTGCAACGATGAAATAAACTTTGCGCCGTACTATAAGAAAGCTCATCTCTGCAAAGCAACGTTATATTGCAGTGATTATTAAATGTATCTGCCACTTCTTTTTCGATATCTTTATCGGTAACAAAATTTACCGTCTGGGGAAATACAACAATCTTGTGATCTGAGAACTCTGATGCCACCTTACAATATGCCTTTCTTACCGGATACAAGTCTGTTAAATGGTAGCCACTGTGAAAAAAAATCATATCATCGGGTCGGATATTTTTCCGTAAAACCGTTATCATCTGGTCAGTTACATTACTTTGATGGAAGATAATGACATGATGCTGCCGATAATTTTTATTAATCCATCGCTGGATGCAGTACGTTTGTGCTTGATCGCCCATGTCGCTGTGTCTTGGCGAGCCAAACAAAAATGCTCTCTTTTGGTTATTCGTTGCAATAATATATGCTGCCAACCTCTTTTGTTCCAGGTGAAACTGAACTTTTTTGAGTGGCGATAATACTTTGGACAATAATCTATTCAAAGGTTTCATAAACGTTTTGCTATTTGCTTGTTAATATTGCTTTTTTCCATTGTATTCATACCTGCAAAATAAATCACAGCCAAGGTTATAATTACAGTTGATGCAATGGAAAGAATGGTACCTATTAAATTGTTCTGAATAAAAGAACTAACTAACGAGGTGATAGCGTATGATACGGTTACTACAAGTAAAATACGCATTAAAACTTTAGATATAAATAATTTAACCGGGAATAACGCCAAGCTGTATAAAAAAACAAGTCTTACTGTAAGAGCAAAAATCCCAATGATAGCACTCCCACCTATTACATAATATGGCGGAAACTTGAACTTGAGTAACAAATATGCAATCGGGATATTCAACAATAAAAGAGAACTGATAACGATCTGATATTTTTTTATTCTGCCGGTGGCTTGTACTGTCATCCAAAGCGGTCCTGAAATAGACTCTATCAGCATATACACGATGGACATACGACAAAACCCAACGGTGTGTTTAGGTACCGTAGTTAACCATAGATTTAATATCTCGTTGGTATTCAGCAGTATGGGTAGTGATAATGCAAACAGTAGAAAGAAAGAATATTTTGATGTTTTAAATATCAAGTCAAAAAGATAGACTTTATCATTTGCCGCGTACGACTTGGTTATTTGCGGATTAAAAGCGATTTGGAAATTTGAAACAAAGCTGTTTACAGCTGCTATAATTTGGTTTGAAACCGAAACGGCAGCATTTACACTTACTCCACAGAAAATATTTATCAGTACATTAATCCCTTGTGTTTTGCCAATATTTGCAATACTGCCGAAAATGCTCCAGCCTGAGAAACTCAAAAGCTGTTTGTAAAGTGCTTTCTCACGTACTCTGATGTATCTGCTGGACGGATATTTTCGGACACAATAAAATACACATACCAAGAGCATAAATAACCCTACGAGCATCGTTAAGATTGAATACAGAATAAGCTTGTCAAACAAAATATAATTTAGCAAGAACACAATCAACAGTTTCAATATAACCTCTACAATGCTTATGTATGCGTAGAACGACATCTGTTCGTTTGAAATAATTGTCGCGTTATAAGGAACTTTTAGTACGCTGAGCGTAAACGAAAGAATTGTAAACTGATAGACCCAACCGGCAGCATAAAATCTGTCTTCAGGAATATTTAGCTGTGTGTTGACAAACCAAAGTCCAACAGTTTCAGCAAGAATAATGACACTCAAAGCAATAGTGATGTGAATATTTACACTGGCACTAAAAACTTTTTTCATTTGTAGGTGGTCGTTGCGCCCCATTTCAAAATTTAGGAAGCGCTGTGTGGCGCTCGTCATTGAGTTATTCAGAAATGAGAACAGCACCACAATTCCTCCAATGATGTTATATAATCCGAAATCTTCAACACCCAGTGTTTTCAGCACAATTCTACTGGTGTACAGCCCTATTGCCATTGTCAACAGCATACGGAAATAGAGCATCATCGTATTTTTTGCTATGCGTTTGTTATTGTTATTTTCCAAAATTGTAACAGGATAAAATGATTAATTAAAAAATATTCATAGGCTATGCCTCGGTTGAAGAATTATTTTCGGCTATATCCATAACTATATCCATAGTTGCGACTGTCGGTATTGGAGACTCCATTCAAAATAATCGACATATTTTTGAACACGCCGCTTTGATAAATACCTTCCACATCGGGTATCATTTGTTTATCCATCAAGCCCGCTCTTATCATAAACACGGTAATATCAGCAACATTTGCTATAATGGCAGAGTCAGCAAAAAGATGAATTGGGGTAGCATCAACAAAAATATAATCGTAGTTGTCACGCAGTTTGTTAAATAATTCCTCCAATCTTTTGTCAGCCAATAATTCGGTAGGGTTAGGCGGAATTGTACCTAAAGGAATTATGTCGAGACAAGGGTGTAGCCTCTTTTCTATTAAAATATCCGAAATGTCGTCTGTTTGTTGGGCTAAATAGTTTGAGATACCTGTTTTAGGCGAATTTACAATGGTAGAAAGGGTGGCAGCACGCATATCCAAATCAATCAGTAATACCCGTTTTCCCTGAATTGCGAAACTCGAAGCCAGATTTAATGATACGAACGTTTTTCCTGAACCTAACACAAGTGATGTAAACAGAGCAACTTTGCAGTTGGGTGACTTTGAATACATAAAGTCAAAATTAGTACGGACAACTCTAAATGCTTCATTTATTTGGTTTACTTTATTGTCGGACACTACCAATGTGGCTTTATTAGATACCCTTTTCAGCGGTTTTAATCTCAGTTTTTTCTTCCAATCAACGTTTTCATCTTCTTCCATTTCGGGTATGTAACCGGTGAACGGTAAGGTTAATGTGTCTAAGTCGTTTCTGGTTTTTACATTGGTGTTGGTAGTTTTAAGAAGAAAGAAAAACACGCCCGGAATCAATAGCCCCATAAATATTGCTATCAAGAAAATCTTTGGTCGTTCCATATTAGTTGGTATGTTATTTCCCGAGGGGGGAGTAACAATACGGATATTGTAAGCCGTAAAGGCTTTCGACAATTCGTTTTCTTCTTTCTTCTGTAATAAATAGATATAAAGTGATTCTTTTACCTTCTGTTGCCGCTCTACACTCATCAGGTATTTTGCTTGTGAAGGGTTCGATGCAATTTTAGAATTTGCTTGTAATTCAGCATATTTGATGTTGTCGATATTGGTTGAAATGGAGGCAATCAAACTTTCCAAGGATCGTACAATGGATTGACGCATAGAAACCAATGATTCGTTAAGATCTCTGATCACCGGATTTTTTTCACTGCTGTTTTGCAATAACGTATTCCGTTGTAAAAGAGCAGAGTTGTATTCTTTAATCACCATTTCGATGTTCAGTCCCTGTATTCCGGTATTGATAGGTAAAAGTTGGTCTTTCATCTTTGTATTACCGATGTACGACAAAATGTATCGCGCAATACTCAACTGATTATCTAATGTGAGCATTTGTGTGCGGTTTTCGGATGCTTGCTGCATATAAAGTTGTGAAGATACATTCACATCGGGCAACAGGTTTTTGCTTTTGAAACTTGAAATGTCATTGTCAACAGTTCCCAGTTCACCGTCCATTTTACCCAATCGTTGATCGATAAAGTCTGAAAGGCTGTTTGCCATTCTGTTTTTATCTTTAATCCAAGCCTCATTATACACTGTGAGCAAAGTATTCAGGACATCTTCTGCTCGCTGTGTCGAAATATCTTTTAGGCTCAAACTGATAACCGTTGATTGTTTTTCAGCCATATCCACATCTAAGTTTGAGCAAAGACCCGAAGCTATATTTGATACGGGATGTACTGTAACAATTATTTTTGCTAAATTGTATTTTATCGTGTAGAATGAAGTGGGAACAATACTGATAATTCCTAAAGGTGTACGCAACTGTTCGTATAATCTCCCATTGATTGTTATGTCTGATAAAATATTGTTGTTATCTGTAAAATCGGATAAGCTAACATCGCCATTAGTCGATAATCTCACTGAAAACGAAAAAGCTCCCTCTTCACAAACACTTTTACCGTCAAGATTCAGTTTGATGGGAGATTGACCGTATAAATCTTTATTGTAAAATTTATCAATTAAAGTGTATTTTTCATTGAGGCAAAGCCTTCGTACAACATCCTCCATCAGCGCCGGTGATTTAAGAATATGCACTTCGTTATATACATTTGCGTTTGACGACAGCAAATCCAAATCTGAGAACGACGATAAGCCATTAATCAACGATGATGATTTAGATTTATCATCCCCTTTGATTAATATTGAAGCTGAGCGTTTATATGTTGGTGGCGTAGTGATAATATGCCAAGACGCTATTGCCAAAGCAACGATAACCGATACAAGAAACCAGTATTTTTTTGAAAGGTATAGTGTCCATAATTCTTTCACGTTTATCGGAAGTCTTTTTTCTCCCTCATCTTCACTTATAAATATTTTTTCACTCATAAATTATTCTGTTTTTAGCTAATAATGACTCGTTATAAAAAACTCCGTTTTCAATTATTTAAATATCAACACTCCGAGTGTGGTTAAAAAAGAAGCCACCGACATCCATAGCGAAACCGATTTCAGATTGTTTTCGTTGATTGTGGATTGTCCGGCTCTAACGCTGTTGGGTTGCACATATACCACATCGTTTTGCTGAAGATAATACGCCGGTGAGTCAAACAAGCTTGCCGACCGTAAATCGATGCTGTATATGTTTCTTCTTCCTTTCACTTCCCGAATAACCAATACATTGTTCCGTTTGCCATAAATGGTTAAGTCTCCGGCTAAACTCAGTGCCTCGAATAATGAAATTCGATCTTTATTCACTGAAAATTTACCGGGATTTTTTACTTCCCCAATCACACTTACGTTCAGATTGGCAAAATCTACCGTCACAATAGGATCTTTCAGTAATTTTTGGTCTATCAATTTGTTTTTTATTAATGCCGAGACACCACTTCGTGTCAATCCTTCCACATGGATGCCTCCAAGTACGGGAAAATCAATATCTCCTTCAGAATCAACCGTATATGCCGATATTTGATTGTTTGCGCCATAATTGGCTCCATTGGTGGTGGTGCCATACGACATTCGTGAAAGATTGAATATTAATGCCAATTCCACATCTTTGCTCGACACTATGATGTAAAGCATATCCAATGGTTTAACTGTGAGAATATTGTCCCCTTTTATGGAGTTTGTGGTGTTTGTGTTAATGTCTTGAAGGTAAAGAACCTTTTGAGATGTATGGCATGAGTATAATAAGAGAGAGAAAAATAAAAATAGTCCTGTCTTTTTCATCTGTTGTGATTTTTTTTAGTTGAAGTCATCTTCGTTTTCTGATTATCGGTCATCGTAGCGTAAAAAAACAGTTGGAATTTTCAATATCAATGGTTTGATTTTTGTAAAAAACTCAGGCGCTTTTTGTGAGATTAATGAAAACGGTCTGTAACATTGCCTGAGTAAGACGGGTAGGTTTAAATGTGCTATTTTTAGGAACGTGAATTATTTTACAAACAGAATAAATTAAATTAGTCGATTAAATTTTACTCAATTTTTTCGAGCAGTTTCGGGTGTATAAATGTGGTTCCCATTGCCATCAGATTATCTATAACTACGACCACTCTTCGGTCACCGGCTACACGCATATACCATCCTTCCAACCCTTTAAAGTAGCCACTTAAAACGCGTACTTTCATGCCTTTTCTCAATCGTATCAGGTCTAACGGTACGGTAATCACCTCTTCGTTCTTGGCGGAATTAATAGTGATGAATTGTTGCATTTGATTTTCGGGTATAATTAATGGCAAATTGGTGAATTTGTCAATCATATACTTTATCGGAAATTTTGTAAATTTATTCATTCGAATATCATCAATTATCTCGCGGGTTGAATGGATGAATATTAAATTGTGAATAGCCGGAACTATTCTTTTTTGATTTGAAATACTACTATTGGGGACGTCTTCGCGGCGCATAGGTACAAAACATTTAACCCCAATTTCATCTAAATACTTTTTTAAGATCATCTCTCTGCAATAGGTTATGCGCATAGCATACCATAAGGTGGCTGATTTTTTGTTGATTCCCATATCTAATATCTTTTATATTATGTTATAAAAATTGCTTGTAATAACTCATTGATTCTTTAATAGTTGAAGGCAAATGCTAAACTCAAGCAAGTTTAGTTGCAAAAAGACAAATGGAATTGTACATCAATCAGATTGAGAAAATACGTTTGAAGAATATTATTTTAGGAGTTCTGATGTAACTGCTAAAACACGTAAATCTGAACTTTGATATGTGTACAATTTTTCACATTAATAGGTAGGTTAAAAATGAATGGCTGAACGCCATAAAAGGAAGTCAAAAAGGTGTATTTCTGATCTGAAAGATGTACTATTGCTAACAGGTAAAATAGGGATAGTATATTGAAAAAGATATATATAAAATACTTTACCTATTGTAGCATACCGATAAACTGAATGTGAAAACACACATCAAACTTTCAGTTTGAATGTGTGCATACCACGGACACAGTTTTGTTACTCTAATACTCTCAAGATTAGAACACATTGAAAATCTCACATGATTGATAGAATACTCACATTACGCGAAGGGAAATAAGAATAGCATTTGTTAAAATGAGCTTAAGCGATACATGACGTTCTTTGTTTTAAAAGTTACAAAAACTCGGAATTCTTCTCCGAATATAAACATTAAAACACCAAGAAATAGAAAAAGGATGGACTATGTAGTCACCCTTTTGAATGTAATCTAACGCATAAGCATCAAATCTAACGCTAATTGGACGTGGCGTGGTTATAAAATGTCCAATTTTCCCTGTTGATTTGATACGTAAATGTAATGAAGCTTTTGATAAGTAAGCACCATTTTTATTTTGGTGTTCTTTTGTCGTTTATGCATTTAATCAGGGTTAAATAGCTGATTTTAGGCAATAAAAAGAGACACCACAAAATGGTAAACATTTGTGATTTATTCAATTATGTAAGGTTAACTTTTTGAATAATTAATCTCGTTTATTATCGACAACAAATAAGATTAACACCGCAAATATAGCGAATTTTTCATATATGCAAAACAAATTGATTGTTTTTTTATTTTGCATATAAAATGAAATGGAAATATGAGGTAGGGAATAAACGATTCATTTTCTGACGTTTAACTGCATTCTGATTCATTGTCAATGTGCTTACGATAAATGTAAGTCCCTCATATTAAATGTTAGAAGATAATTGGTCTTATGATAAAAATAAATTGGTACACTCGGCAATATCGGTATTAAATATGAATTTCTTATGACGTGAATCTCCGAATAGTTTATTTGAAGGATTCAAAAAATAGAGTTTCGACGTCCGATTTTCATTACGCGAACATTTCAATGACCAAATAAAATACAGAATAGCGATGTTAAATGTTGCCGCAAGACTAAAACCAAGTCTTTTTGCTGGAATCTTTAACAAGCAATAATATGTGGAAGTTTTTGTATTTTTGCAATTACATCAATTTTGCTTACACTTATGTTAAAAGAGTTATTTGGAAGTTCTGGGTGGTTGGGAAAATTTATTCAACTTATTCTGATTAGTTTATTGTTTCTGATACTTGGCTTCCTCCTTTGGTCTATCCTTGGCGTGAGCAATACAGATATTGTATCACAGAAGATATTTCAGCTTGTCACAGCGCTGTTGTTTTTTATTTTACCGGTGTTTTTTCTGAGTCGATTTTGGTATGAAAAACCGACAGAAACCTACTATCTAAACAAGTTACCCTCATTCAAACAGTTTTTACTCGTCATTCTTCTTACTATTGCAATACAGCCATTTATCAATCTGCTGGCATACCTGAACGGACAAATTCAATTGCCGGCTTCGATGAAAGGATTGGAAGGGGTCTTTAATACTCACGAGGAGGGTGTAGAAAAACTAACTAACGAGTTTTTGGCGGCACATACCGTTGGAGGATATTTATTCAATCTGTTTGTGATGGCAGTAATACCGGCTTTTGGCGAAGAACTGTTTTTTAGAGGCGCTTTACAGAGAATTTTTTCCGAGCAGTTTTCCAAACATACTTCTGTGTGGATAGTGGCGATAATCTTCAGTTTTATTCATTTTCAGATGTCCGGTTTCATTCCGCGTATGCTGCTCGGAGCGATGTTCGGATATATGGTTGTATGGACTCGTACACTTTGGTTGCCAATGCTTGCCCATTTAGTAAATAATGGATTGGGAGTTACGCTTGGGCTGTTTGCCTCCCACAATTACGAAGTCAGGAAAATTGAAGAGTTTGGCAAGGGAGATACGCTTGTGTATGGTATATTAGCCGGAGTTGTTTCTATTTTTATTTTTTTGAAAATTTATTACGACACAAAAAAATATCCAACTGAATGAGCTATTTTCCCCTTTCACCCACTATCATAAGCGCTTGTTCTTTGATGGACGCCGGTAATTCTATGTTCTGAAATTGCAAGCTTCTGAGCCAGGCGGCAATATTATCCTCCGGCAACGAATAAAAAATATCGGAAATAAAATCAACTTGTTCATCCGAGTATTTATCGGGAGCGGCTCCCGAAAAAGCATCCAATTCTTCATCATCAAGATATTCAGGCGTAACGGTCGATACAAGCAACGTGTCTTTTTCTCATACGTCGTGCACTCAGCAACATTGAGCGTTTTCGTTTATTGAGATTTTGATGTTTTCTGTTTCGTTTCGCCGTTTCAAATAAGTGGACACAAACAATATAACTCCGAAAATCAATAATATGGCAATTAAATATATCATACTGATTAATTCTTTATAAATTAAGAAAAGAATGGCACATAGGCTGACAAAACAGATATATATGCAGCCAATGGTTATTTTATGTTATTGTAATTGTTGCATAAAACTTGCATATAAATATTTCTCGATACGTCTCCCAAATATTAGTCGGGATTATTGGCTATGCACGTTTTATCAAATATTATTTACAAAATTAGTGATAATAGACGGAAAATTGTATTTTTGCAAGTTAAAAAACTTCCCGACATAGCACAATAAAATTGCTTTTTTAGGGTTTTTTTATATCATAAATTCTTTTAAACAAAACGGTACTAAATCAACGTTATTTTGAAAAAACATTCTGCATACATCATTTACACATTGTTGTTGACATTTGTTCTAACAGGATGTTCGACACAAAAAAACACGTGGCTGTCTCGAACATATCACGATACCACCACAAGGTTTAATGTCTTTTTTAACGGCTCTGAAAGTTACAAAGAAGGCATTAAGAGCATTACAAAAGCGAATAATGACGATTATTCGCAGGTGTTGACTATGTATCCTTCCAGTCATCACGAAAACTTATCGACCGCCTCGTCCAATATGACACGTTCTATTGAGAAAAGTAGGAAAGCCATAAAACTTCATTCAATTAAAAAGAAACCGAATAAAAATTTCAAGAAATGGAATAATCCGAAATACCGAGCTTGGTACGAACAAAATGAATTTACTCCTGCTTTGAAAGAGGTTTGGCTCGAATTGGCAAAGTCGGAATTTCACAAAGGAGATTTTTTGGGTTCAGTGGGAACTTTCTCGTATATCACAAGACATTTTGCGACTGTACCCGATGTGGTAGCCGAAGCGCAAATCTGGATGGCGAGAGCGTATGCCGAAATGGATTGGATCTATGAAGCGGAAGAGGTGCTGACTAAACTTTCTACCGAAAAACTCAATAAAAAAAACACGGGGCTGTTTTCCGCAGCAACGGCTGATATTTTATTAAGAAAGAAACAGTATAAGGAAGCTATTCCGTATTTAAAATTAGCCATTGAGAGAGAAAAGGATGGCATATTACGCACCCGTTTCCAATTTATTTTGGCTCAAATCTACGCGCTGACCAATGACAAGAAACAAGCCGAGAGCTATTACACGCAAGTCATTAAGTCTTCGCCTCCGTATCAGATGGAGTTTAATGCTATCATCAATCGTGCACAACTTTTGACTTCAAAATCTTCAGATACGGAGAAGAAATTAAACAGAATGGCAAAAAACCGTAAAAACAAGGAATATTTAGATCAGGTTTACGGTACTGTCGGCAATGTGTTTTTGAGTGAAAAAGATACCGTAAAAGCTATAACCTATTATACTAAAGCTACTGAAAACAGCAAAAGAAATGGTGTTGAAAAAGGAGTTGTTTTAATACAATTGGGTGATTTATATTACGAAAAGAAAAATTATATTAAGGCTGAACCAAACTACAACGAAGCCTCAAAAATATTTACCAAAGAATACTTTGACTATCCGCGCATAAGTAAGCGGGCAGAGGTGTTGGCAGAATTAGTGAAAGAAGACAAAATCGTAGTGTTGCAGGATAGCTTACAACGATTGGCACAACTGCCTGAAAAAGAACGTCTGGATATTATCAATAAAATCATCGAAAAAGTAAAAAAAGATGAAAAGGAAGAGCAACGAAAATTAGAAGAACAAAATAACCCGAATTCGTCGAACCGAAGTAATCCCGATGAGGATGAGTTTACAATGCCAAATCAGATTATTGGGGGGAATACCGGAGATTGGTATTTCTACAATCCGAATACAATCCGAAGCGGGAAAACTGATTTCCGGAAGAAATGGGGAAACCGTAAATTAGAAGACAACTGGCAAAGGAATAATAAATCGGCTGCATTATTTGCCGATAACACAGAATTACCTTCTGAGAGTCCATCTACCTCTTCTGCCGATAATCAAGAAAGTGCGGGCAATACTACGGATAAAGCCAACGAAAAGCAGCAAGCAAGCACTGTTGATAATAAAAGTGTTGATTATTATCTGCGTCAGTTGCCATTTACAGAAAAACAGAAAGAAAAATCAAACGAAGAAATAGCCAATGCTTTGTTTAATATGGGATTCATTTTTAAAGATAAAATGGAAGATTATCCCGTTGCCATACAAACATTTGAAGATTTTGAGAGCAGATTTCCGGATGATAAACGCGTGATTGAGACCATATATCAACGTTTTTTAATCGCGGCAAAACAAGGTGATACGGAAGCGGAAGAAAAATACCGCAAATTCATAATTAGCCGCTATTCCGGAAGTAACTACGCTAAAATGCTTTCTGAACCGAACTTTGTTGCACGTATGACCAAAATGTATCAGGAGCAAGATTCCATTTACAATCGAACTTACGCGGCATACACACAAAGTGATTTTCAAACGGTATTAAAAAACACAGAATTTGTAAAGAAAAGATATCCGTTGTCGGCGTTAATGCCCAAATTTGAGTTTTTAAATACATTGAGCGTGGGTAAAACACAAAAGTCCGATGTGTTCAAAAACTGCCTTGATTCGTTGGTTGCTCACTATCCCGAAAGTGATGTTAGCACAATGGCTAAAGATATTTTGGCACTTATGAAACAAGGAAATGTAGCGCAACCGGGTAAAACCCACGGCTCACTACTAGCCAAACGTGCCGAAGAAGCAGCCTCTACTGCCGAAGAGAATGGTGCTGCAACATTATCATCAGATAAGGTGGGAAAACACCGTTTGATGTTTGTGGGTAATTTGACTGATTCGACAATGAACAAATTGCTTTATAGTACGGCTATGTTCAACTTCTCGCGATTTATGATCAAGGATTTTGATTTTGAAACAGGACAGATTAACGATAAAGAAAACGCCTTTTCAGTAACCAATCTCGAATCGTTTGACGAGGCGCTTTGGTACGAAAAAACCATCCGGTCAGATAAAGAACTGAATCGTTTGATAGACTCGTTGCAGGTTAGATTGATTCCTATTTCAGATACTAATTATGGAAAGATTAAAGCGTTATTTACACTGGATCAATACATAGATTTTGTTAATGAGAATTTATTAAAAGATAAACCGACATCACTCGTTGCTGAGACAACCAAACCTGTTGATAAGCCAACGATACCGGAGAAGAAAAAAGAAGAACCGAAAGTAACTAAAATGGAAAAACAAGCTGATACGGTCTTGAAGGAGAAAAAAACAGAATCAAAGCAAACTGTGAAATCCGAACCGGTGAAAAAACCGGAACAAAAGTTGGAACAAGTTACTCCGACGGAAACTCCCAAAACGATAGAGCCTGAAAAGCCAACAGTTGAAGAGCCGGTCGCTTGGTTCAAAAATACGTATGCGTTTCGCCCCAATGCACCCCATTTTGTTGCGCTTTATGTGCACTCGGGAGGCGTAGCCAATTTTGAAAAAATTCAGCAGGCATTTAATAAATATAATACTGAAAATTATGGAATGTTGAACCTGAAAGTTTCACTTGAAAACCTCGGAAAACAACAGACCATCATCGTTGGTTCATTTGTAGATGCAAACACGGCTAAATCCTATCTACTGCGTATGCTCAAAGAACAAACCATCATTGAAGCCACCAAAGGAGTCAACAGACGTAATCTGATAGGTACGCAGGAAAACCTCAACATTATGGTACAGAAAAACGACCTGAACACCTATTTTGAATTTATGAAAGAATTTTATTTGAAATAATTGACACAATAGCAAACATAGTTGTTTATATTTTTATTTAAATGTAAGTACACATAGAAGAAAAACATCTAAGATGTTTTTTATAATCTTAAAAAAGTGGAAAATATAACTCAAAAACATATAAATGAATTAAGTAAAATTATCATTGGTTGTGCCATAGAAGTTCACAAAGAATTAGGACCTGGTTTGCTGGAAAAAACTTATGAAAAAGCTATGCTAATGGTAATTAAAGAGAAAGGATTGGATGCTAAATACCAATTGGAAGTTCCTGTGAATTTTAGAAACACAATAATTGACAATGCTTTAAGATTAGATATATTAGTTGAAGAATTAATAATTGTAGAATTAAAATCTGTTGAAAAAATCCTTCCAATTCACGAAGCTCAAGTTTTGACATATTTGAAATTATTGAAAAAACCAAAAGGTATTTTGATAAATTTCAATTGTACAAATATTTTTATCAAGGTCAAACCACATTTGTATCAGAATATTTTTCTCAATTGCCTAAACAATAAAAAATGACAGTGTCATTTTTAAACTATGTGTTCAGCAAATTATAAATAAAGGGCTAAATGTTGCTATTGTGTATATAAAATTAATATCATTATGAAAAAAGACCGAATACTTTGGGCTGACGATGAAATGGACTTACTTCAACCGTATATTCTTTTTTTGGAAGAAAAAGGATATGATGTTGTAGCTGTAACGAACGGAAAAGACGCTGTCGATTTGTGTAAAAGAGAGACGTTTGATATCATATTTCTTGACGAAAATATGCCGGGACTGAGCGGATTGCAAACGTTGTCTCAAATCAAGGAAATTGATCCGGATGTGCCGATGGTGATGATTACCAAAAGCGAAGAAGAAGACATTATGAATATGGCTATCGGTAATAAAATAGCCGATTATCTGACAAAACCGGTGAATCCGAGCCAGATACTTCTTACGCTCAAAAAAAACATACACAAGCGCGAAATTGTCCTGGAGCATACCACTTCCACATATCAGCAAGAATTTCGCAATATTGGAATGCAAATAAACGACTCATTTTCATATACGGATTGGGTAGATGTATACAAAAAATTAGTATACTGGGAACTTGAACTTGCAGAAGCCGATAACGCGATGGACGAAATGCTGGCAATGCAAAAAGCCGAAGCCAACAGTACATACTTTAAATTTATCAAAAAAAATTATATGAACTGGATGGCAAATCCCGACAATCGTCCGCTGATGAGCCCCGACATTTTCAAGAAAAAAATATTCCCACTGCTTGACAATGGAGAAAAAATTTTCTTTGTTCTGGTGGATAATTTCAGATTTGATCAATGGAGAATTATCCGTGAACTTCTGTCTGATTTTTTTACCATTACCGAAGAAGAAACCTATTGCGGAATACTTCCCACAGCAACTCAATATGCACGAAATGCCATTTTTTCAGGATTGATGCCATTGCAAATTCAACAAATGTATCCCAATCTGTGGGTGGACGAAGAAGAGGACGAAGGCAAAAATCTGAACGAAAAAGAGCTGCTTCAAACACAATTGGATAGATTTAGAAAAAAATACTCGTTCTCATATCATAAAATATTTGAAAATGGCTTTTGCGAAAAAGTCATCGAACAACTTCCGCAGATGGAACAAAACCAGCTGAATGTGATTGTGCTCAATTTTATTGATATGCTTTCGCACGCCCGCACCGAAATTAAAATGGTGCGCGAACTGGCAAGCGACGAAAAAGCCTACCGCTCACTCACCCTCTCGTGGTTCCGACATTCTGCCACCTACGATCTTTTCAAAGCCATTGCGGCACGCGGATACAAGATTGTTTTCACTACGGACCACGGCGCCATTCAGGTGAAAAATCCGATAAAAGTGGTTGGAGACAAAAATACCAACACCAATCTGCGCTATAAAGTGGGAAAAAACCTCAGCTACAACCCCAAAGACGTTTTTGAAATTTTGCAGCCGGCAAAAGCCGGGCTACCCAGTCCAAATGTAAGTTCGGCATATATTTTTGCAGGAAACGAAGATTTTTTTGCTTACCCAAACAATTATAATCATTACGTAAGTTATTATAAAAATACCATTCAGCACGGTGGAATCTCATTGGAAGAGATGATTATACCCCTAATTACAATGGAACCGAAATAGTTTTTCGGATAATTTCACAAACAAAATATAGTTTTAATTGTTTATACATTTGTAAAAAATATTATTAAAACGACTCCTGTTTTAGCGGGACAAGTTTTATCAAATCATTAAAAAAACAAATATTTACGTATGAAAAAACTATTAATTTTAACATTCGCTCTTGTAATGGCGATGTCGTCATTATCCGCCCAAGACTCCGCAGCGTGGAAAATCTCTGACGGAGCATTGTTAGACGGTAGAAATATTGTTAAAGTGAATTTAACAGGGATTGCGTTGGGAAATTACGGTTTCTACGGCGAACGCATCATCAACAACCGTTTCAGTTTTATATTGGGTGTCAACTTTATGCCCAGCAGCAGCATTCATTACTCTATTTTGTTGGATGAGAAAGAAAAGGATGTGGAAGAATCCATCAGCAATCTCAAAGTGAATTCTTTTGCTTTGATACCGGAACTGCGCATTTATGCCGGTTCAGGATATGGTAAAGGGTTTTATCTGGCACCCTATTTTAAGTACGAACAATTCGGACTTAGCGACCTACGTATTAAATTTACCGATAACAACGATGAAACAGAAGCAGAAATCATTATGGATGGTAAATTAAAAACTTACAGTGGCGGTTTAATGATTGGTTACCAGTGGCTTATCGGAAAAAATAAAAATTTCGTGATAGATTGGTCAATCCTTGGTATTCACGCCGGAAAGAGTCAAGGAAATATTCACGGATATTATGCAAAAGGAGAAATGACTGAAGAACAACAAGAAGATGTGAAAAAAGGCATCAATGAGACTTTAGGTGATATTCCATTAATAAAATACACAACAACCGTTGATGAAAAAAATGCGAATTTAGATTTCAAAGGTCCCTGGGCATTCTTCCGTATGGGATTATCAATAGGTTATAGATTTTAAAAAAATAGCATATTTATGTAAAACCGGTTGAAGCATTTATTGCCTCAACCGGTTTTTTTATTTTAATCTTCTTCAACAACGCCTTACTTCAATTTTTTATGTAAATTTGTGGCTTCGATAATATTTGGAAAAATGAGAACATATACGAACGTAAAAGATTTGGGAAATCTTCAGGAAGCCGTAAAAGAAGCTCTTGAGATAAAGAAAAACCGTTACGCATACAAGTACATCGGCGAAAATAAAACACTGTTGATGGTGTTTTTCAATTCCAGCCTACGTACGCGCCTAAGCACGCAAAAAGCCGGGATGAATCTTGGAATGAACACAATGGTGCTCGATATAAATCAAGGTGCGTGGAAATTAGAAACCGAACGAGGAGTAATAATGGATGGTGACAAGCCTGAACATATTCTGGAAGCCATTCCTGTGATGGGAAGTTATTGTGATGTGATTGGAATTCGCGCTTTTGCACAATTTGAAAGCAAAGAATTTGATTATAATGAAACCATTATAAATCAATTTATTAAATACTCGAATAGACCTGTTTTTAGTATGGAAGGAGCTACATCACATCCTTTGCAGGCTTTTGCCGATTTAATCACAATTGAGGAATACAAAAAAACAGAACGCCCCAAAGTGGTTTTGACTTGGGCGCCGCATCCTAAGGCGTTGCCACAGGCTGTTCCAAATTCATTTGCCGATTTTATGAATGAGGCTGAAGTTGATTTTATCATCACGCATCCCGAAGGGTACGAACTGGCTGAGCAATTTGTGCGTGGAGCCAAAGTAGAATATGATCAAAAGAAGGCTTTTGAGGGTGCTGATTTTATATATGCAAAAAATTGGGCGGCTTACCAAGACCCAAACTACGGTAAAATCCTTTGCACAGACAGAAATTGGACGGTGGATGCTGCAAAAATGGCGTTGACAAACAATGCTTGTTTTATGCACTGCCTGCCTGTAAGAAGAAATATGATTGTAACCGACGATGTGATTGAAAGCGCTCAGTCCATTGTAATTCCGGAGGCTGCCAATCGCGAAATTTCGGCACAAGTTGTAATTAAACGATTAATTGAGAAGCCCCTCTAAATCTCCCCAAAGGGGAGACTTTTTGTGTGCATTTATGACCGCAATCTCGTTTTTCAGAACAATTAAAAAGATAAAAATAAACAATTATGTCAGTAAATCATGACAAACAAAACAAGTCAGTAAGTCCCACTTCGGGGGATTTAGGGGGCTGTGTTTCTTTAGAGGAAGTCATTGCCTCCATCAGAAATGTTCCCGACTTTCCTGTTCCGGGTATTCAGTTCAAAGATATTACCACCGCTCTTAAAGAGCCGAAAATACTGCATTTTATTGCGGACGAACTTTACGAATATTTTAAAGACAAGGGCATAACCAAAGTGGTAGGTGTTGAAAGTCGCGGTTTTGTGCTGGGAAGTATTTTGGCATACAAACTGAATGCCGGATTTGTTTTACTTCGTAAACCGGGAAAACTTCCTGCAGAAACATATCAGGTGGAATATTCGCTTGAGTATGGATCGGATAAATTAGAAATCCACAAAGATGCCATTGAGCCTAATGATGTAATTCTACTGCACGATGATTTGCTTGCCACCGGCGGAAGCGCAAACGCGGCATTGCAACTGCTTCGTAAATTTGGAAATAATCCCATTTACGTCAGTTTTCTTATCAATCTGACTTTCCTTGACGGCATAAAACGGCTTGGTGAGGCAAAAGAGGTGCATGCGTTGATAGAATTTTGAAAAAAGGTCATTAAGAAATAAAGCTTTTGTTTTATAAATGAATCGAATTATCAAGTGGATTAAGATTCTTCGTCCCGGGACTTTGTTTGCCGGATTCTCTCCGGTTGGAGTTGGGCTTATAATCGTTGCCAAACAGCAAAGTATAAACTGGTTTACCGCAGTAATGACCTTGTTGTGCGCGATGGGCATCCAAGTCTTATCTAACTTGGTAAACGACTATTACGACTTCAAAAAAGGATTGGATAAATCAGGCAGGGTAGGATTTAAACGGGCTTTAGCAGAAGGTGATGTGACTGTTTTGCAGATGAAAAATGCTATTTTTATAGATTTGGTCTTGATTTTATCAATAGGAGCGTTTTTAATTTGGAGAGGTGGCTGGGTAATCCTTTTAATAGGATTATTTTCTATATTTTTTGCTTGGCTTTATTCCGCCACCAAAAAATCGCTAAGTTATTTAGGTATTGCCGATGTCTTTGTTCTTATTTTTTTCGGACCGATAGCGGTAGAAGGTACCATTTATCTACAACTATCTTCATTCAATATTGAAGGTTTATATTTAGGATTGGTGTGCGGCGCTATTTCAGCTTGTGTTCTGATTGTCAACAATATCAGAGATATAAATACCGATAAAGTTGCGCATAAACAAAGCTTTGTCGTACGATTTGGGAAAAAAGCGGGTGAATATGAGTTCCTTTTCTTTATCGTTTTGGCAGTATTATGCAGTATTATACCCAATCCTTTTACCTTTTCCAATTTAATTTTTATTCCGGCTATATATGTGTATTCTAAATTATTAAAAGCTTCCGAGCATCGCTATAACAAAGTGTTAATTCAAACGGGACTTCTTAATGTTGTTTTTTTATTTTTATATTCAGTTGACTTTTTACTCAAAAATATATGAAAGATTCTGAGATATCAGGCATTGCATCCGAAAAGTTATTGATAGTGAAAGTGGGTGGAAAAATTGTGGAAGAACCGCAAACACTTAGCCGGCTACTATCCGATTTCTCTAAAATTGAAGGATATAAAGTGCTTGTGCACGGTGGAGGACGTTCGGCTACGGCTTTGGCATCAAAACTCGGCGTAGAGAGTAAAATGGTGAACGGACGCCGTGTAACGGACGAAGAAACCCTCAAAATAGTAACGATGGTTTACGGAGGCTTGGTAAACAAACAAATTGTAGCAGGATTGCAATCGTTGGGTATAAATGCGCTGGGACTTACCGGTGCCGATATGAATTATATGTTTTCCGAAAAACGCCCTGTAAAAGAAGTTGATTATGGTTTTGTGGGCGATGTAAAAAAAGTAAATGCCGATATTTTGGCTGATCTGATTTCAAAAGAGATTGTGCCTGTGCTTGCACCGCTCACGCATGATGGCAAAGGAAATATGCTCAATACCAACGCAGATACTATTGCCGGCGAAGCGGCGAAAGCGTTAGCGCGCTATTTTGATGTGACATTGATGTTTTGTTTTGAGAAAAAGGGAGTTTTATCGGATGAAAATGATGATGAAAGTGTTATTCCGGAGATAACTCCTGAGACATACAGGCAATTTATAACCGATGGTGTAATACAAGGTGGTATGATTCCAAAGTTAGAAAATGCCTTTGAAGCTCTCAAATACGCTGTGAAAGAAGTTGTTATTACACGAGCAGACCTGATTTATACGACAGGAGGAACCAAAATAAAAATTTAAATAAACGCTTAAATTTAACATTTTCAATGAAAACATTCCATTTTTTAGTTACATTATTATTTATGACGTCATTGGAAATCACAGCACAAGAAAAAATACTTTTGTATCCGAAAGGGGTTGCCGAGAGCAATGAGTTAAGTGTAGATGAATCTTGGCGTGACAAGGATTTTTTGCTGAATATCAGTGAACCACGACTGTTGGTTTTTAAGGCTGAGGCGAGTAAAGCAAATGGTACGGCAGTTTTAATCTCCCCCGGAGGTGGTTATGCCGGTGTTTCTGTTATCAAGGAAGGAGAAGAAATTGCCCGTTGGTTTAATCAATTGGGTATCTCTGCTTTTGTACTTTATTATCGAATGCCCAATGGTCATAGCAATATACCGCTGAAAGATGCTCAAACCGCACTGTCCATTATCAGAAAAAATGCTAAAAAATGGAAAATTGATAACAGTAAAACTGGTGTGATGGGTTTTTCGGCAGGAGGACATTTGGCATCAACCGTAGGTACGCATTTTAAGAAAAAATCAGAACGTCCAGCTTTTGTGATTTTAGGATATCCGGTAATTACAATGGATAGCACATTTACTCATCGGGGGTCAAGAAATAACTTAATTGGTAAAACACCTACAGAATATTTGGTAAGGTTATATTCAAATGAATTGGAAGTGACAAAAAAAACGCCGCCAATGTTTATTTTCCACGCCAAAGATGATAAGGTTGTACCGATTAAAAATAGTGAAACGATGGCAAGCGCTCTTAGAAAAAGTAATGCTTCGGTAACGTTGGTCGAATATGAAAAAGGTGGTCATGGTTTCGGTATGCGCCCTAAAGGTGTGGACTCAGATAATTGGCCGGAAACACTTAAAGCTTGGTTAAAAGAACAACATCTAATCCAATGAAAAAGAAGAAAAAGAACGATCAGATAAGAGATATTATAAAATCTGCGCGAAAACTAAGCCGTGAAGACGAAATAAAAGCCCACGGAAAGCCGATATTGCATGAAAAGGTTGAAGTGTCCAAGAAAATATATAAGCGCCTCAAGAAGGTCAATTTGAATGAAAACGAGTAACTGGAAAATAGGTATCCAATGCAGCTTTTTATCTTTTATTTGGTAAGATATTGTTGTTTTTGGAGATGCTGTCAACTGCTGCAAATTTAATATAGGGTTAGGAGTACTGTAACATAAGTTTACACACGTTTCATTTTCATTTCTTTCAAATGTTTTAGATTTTCATCGGAAGCAAACTTCAGATGATCGTCACTTTCCAATGGATAAATAGCCATTTCCCCTTCTGCATTGTAATGTACACCAAAGCCATACCGGTTTGTGAATGCCGAAGCACGCATATATGCCTGCCCTTTAGAGAAAAACTCTATTCAGGCATCGTTCATTTCACTTTTAGAAACCTCGTTTTTCAAAGCAAAACAGGAAAAAATGACTTCGTCTGACGTGTATCTGTACGGATGATAGAAAATCATTTCAAACAGTAAACGGGCAATTGTTTTTTTATCTCCTTTCGGAGAAAGAACTTCTGCTTAAGTTATTGGGCAATCGTCAGCAACTTCGATAAAAGTATTGGTGTAATTTGTTCTGTGGATTTTCATCTGTTTATAACTGCTTTATTGTTACCTGAAAGAAGAAACTCGTACATCAAGTTTCAGTTCATTCTCAAGCGTTTGTTTCGTATGTTTAGAATAGCGCCCATTTCATAGTTTTAAGCGCCAATAAAAGAGTTCCTCGGTTTCTTCCGTTATTAAAAAACCATTTCTTTCAAGTACTTTGAAAGAAGGAATGTTTATTTTTGTTGTAGTTGCCTTAATTGCCTTTATATATTTATACGTTTTTGCCCACTCAATGGCACCTTTAACAATCTCTGTCATATATCCTTGCCCTTCAAATTCTTGGTAGATTCCGTAACCAATTTCTATCTCCCCCTTTTCGTTTGGTTCTCCGTACCAGCAAAAATCTCCTACCGGTTTGTTTTCAGAATATGAGAATGCTATCCAAATAGTTGAGAATAAATAATTTTTGTTTTTGTCTGCCACATTGGGTAAAATAGTATATTCGAGTGCCTCGCGTAGCTCTTCAGAAATAATTCTATATGTTTGTTGTAAGTTTAATTCAGTATCCAGTGAGCTGTCACAGCGTGTATATTTCATCAATTGTTCGTAACTTAGTGGCAAAATACCAAGTCGTTTTGTTGTGATCATTCTTCAAATAATAATTAATGGTGTGTTTTTTACAAAATTATATAATTTCTCCAACATAAAAAACCGAGCAACAAATAGACATTTGTTGCTCGGTAAAATAATGCTTTATTAAAGTGAAAGTAAAAATACGTTGATTAAGAATATTGCATTGCTCGCTTTATCAGCGTCGGAATATCTTGTGGTCTGCGCGCTACGGGAACTTCCACAGCTTCAAATGCGGCAATTTTTTCGGCTGCGGTTCCGGTTCCGCTCGAAATAATGGCTCCGGCGTGCCCCATACGTTTTCCGGGCGGTGCGCTTTGTCCGGCAATAAACGCCACAACCGGTTTGGTCACGTGTTTTTTGATAAATTCCGCTGCGAGCTCTTCGGCATCTCCCCCAATTTCACCGATCAAAACGATGGCTTCCGTTTCCGGATCGTCCTGAAACATTTGAAGTAATTCCTGATAATACAATCCCGCCACGGGGTCGCCGCCGATTCCTCACATGTGCTTTGTCCTATTCCGTTGGTAGTAAGCTGGTTCACCATTTCGTAGGTCAATGTTCCGCTTCGGCTCATTAATCCTACATTTCCTTTTTTGAAAATATTTCCGGGAAGAATTCCTATCAATGATTCTTCGGGCGTAATCAATCCCGGACAGTTTGGACCGATGATTTTTGTTCCGTTTTTTTTCAAATAAGGCATCACTTTTACCATATCTAATGTCGGAACTCCTTCTGTAATGGCAATGACTAACTTGATTCCGGCTTCGGAAGCTTCTAAGACAGCATCGGCTGCAAAAGGAGCCGGTACAAAAATAATGGACGTGTCAGCACCTGTTTCTTTCATAGCATCAGCCGCCGTATTATAGATTGGAACATTGTCCTCAGTCATTTGTCCTCCCTTTCCGGGTGAAACACCTGCCACAACGTTTGTTCCGTAAGCTTTCATTTTTTTAGCGTGAAATCCGCCGTCTCGTCCTGTAATTCCTTGTACAACGAGTTTTGTGTTTTTATTGATTAAGATACTCATATTTGCCCCTCAATCCCCTAAGGGGGAAGTTTAGTGATTCGAATTTTGTATTTAGTTTTAGTTAAGACCCAAAAAATCCCCCTTTGGGGGATTTAGGGGGCTACAAGGCTTACCGCTTTTTCGGCTGCATCACTCATTGATTCTTCCAAAATAAGATTTGTTCCTTTCAGTATTTCAAGACCTTCTTTGGCGTTTGTTCCCGCCAAACGAGCCACGATTGGGAGTTTTACATCTATTTGCTTAAATGCTTCTATCAATCCTTTAGCCACATCATCGCAACGTGTGATTCCGCCAAAAATATTAATCATAACTATTTTTACATTTTTGTCGGAAAGTATCAAATTCATAGCATCAATCACTTTTTGCGGATTAGAACTTCCACCTATGTCGAGAAAATTAGCCGGTTCGCCTCCGTAAAGTTTTATCATATCCATTGTTGCCATAGCCAATCCGGCTCCGTTTACCATAAAACCTATATTACCTTCCAAAGGAATATAACTTAGTCCTTTTTCTTTTGCGGCAATTTCTTTTTGCTCGTTCTCATCAGGCTCGTTGAGTTTTTCAATCTCCGGCTGACGGAAAAGCGCATTGTCGTCAAAATTCATTTTGCCGTCTAATGCTACAAACTGATTGTTATCAGAAATAACCAACGGGTTAATTTCCACGAGACTGGCGTCAGTTGCAAAGGTGATATTGTAGAGTTTACGAAATATATCGGCGGCTTGCTTCACTAACGAAATATCATCAAAAAGATGAAATGCGATCTTTCTGGCTAAGAAAGGTGGCATTCTCAGGTCGGCTTCGATAGGAAATTTAAGAATGGCTTCGGGATTTTCTTTGGCTACTTCTTCAATTTCTACGCCGCCTTGTTTACTTGCCATCAGTGTAACTGATTTGGTATTTCGGTCAATGGTAAGACCAACGTAGATTTCTTTATGGAATTTTATACCTTCGGCTACAAGCACTTTTTCAACTTTGTATCCTTTAATGTCCATTCCGAGAATGGTTTCAGCAACTTTTAGTGCTTCTTTCGCGTTTTTTACTAATTTTACTCCTCCGGCTTTTCCGCGTCCTCCGGTAAGCACTTGTGCTTTCACCACGCAAGGGAAGCCAAGTTTTTCTGTTGCAGATAAAACTTCTTCTTTTGTGTAGCACAAGAGTTCACGAGTAACGGGAATACCATATCTGGCAAAAATTTCTTTGGCTTGGTATTCGTGTATTTTCATGATTAAGTTAAAAAACAATGTTCAATGAATTGTTATTGTAACAAATTTCATTGAACATTGTTTTATTTGTAAGAAAATATATTGGAGTATAATTCCTTCGGATCTATTTTACTTGATAAGAATCTTCTGAACTTCAGTTCCGATTTTAACCATATATATTCCGGCATTAAGTGAGCTTACAACTGTTTTGCCGGTGATGTTTTTTTGTGTAAAGGTTTTTCTCCCGTAAATATCATAAACTTCAACAGTTTCGTTTTCAAGATTTAATATATTGATAGCTTTATTTTCGGAATAAATTTTGTGCTTAAAGTCATTCGTATTTTTCACATCCGTAGCATTGCACGTTCCCGTTAATGTGAGATTTTTTATTTCCCATGTTGAACTAGCCGAAGAAGTTGACAAATATTTGAATCCAATAACCGTATTGGCAAGAGAGTTTCCAGCCGGTATGGTAATGCTTCCTGAACTTACAAAAGTCCAATCAGCGCCAGTCGGATATGTTGGGATGGTAAGTTGTGTCCACGTTGCTGTATTCGGATTGCCACTAACGTAGTTGTTAGATACCCAAATCGTATTTTCAGTTTGCATATTTGCTACCGTACCCTTATTAATTGTATGATCAAATGTCAATAAAATATCTTTATAAGTGGATAAATCTAAAGACGGAGAAATCAACCAGTCTTCGTTTACATTATTTGCTGTATTAGCAAAACCTGTCATTGTAGCACCATAAGAAGTCCAACTCCATATTTGACTTCCTGTCACGCTGTATTGGGAAAATGGAGACAACGTAGCAGAGAATGGAGCTGAAAAACTTAAATTTTGACAACTTGTAGCGGTTCCGGTTAAATTTACCGTAACATCGGCTACCCCACCTCCTGAAATGGATAAAATAGCATTGTGAGTACCTGTAACAGGAGCATTGTAGGTGACAACAAGACTATAGCCTGTTTGGGCATTTGCTTTAGTGACTGTTGAAACAGGGATAGAAAAATATGAAGCGTTTGTTCCTCCAATAGTTAATGTTAAATCACTTATAAGATTAGCTCCTAATATAGATATGTTTTTTGTGTTGTTTTGCTGATAAGTAACACTTCCGAAGTCAATGGTAGAACCGTTTGTTGGTGAAGAAAGTGTAGGATCTGTGGTTTGGTTCAACGTCCAGTTAGTACCCATTTTACTTCCCCAAATATATTCAGCTAATTCGGGATGGTCGATAAATGGATTACGATTTTTTTGATAGACATAAATGGCATTGTTTCTATCTATTTCTTTTTGGCTGACAGGATCCATTCTACTCCATTGCAACATTAAATTGTAGAACCAAGATTTATAAGCAGGGTAGCTTGTCCCATCAAGGATAGCATTAGCAGAGCCATTATTTACCCAACTTGCAATTTTTGATTCGTAACGAGTAGCCACATAAAAATACATACGGGCAAAATCTCCCTTGAATGCATCAATCGGTTCAAAAACTGTTCCACTATAGCCTGTTGTGGCATCAGAAGAGCCTAATTTAGAACCATTGCTTGAAGTCCATGTTGCTGTACCTACCTTCCCGTGTGGATATGAACTTCTTCGGTTATTAACATAGCCATCTGTGGGTATAAGATGATGGGCGTCAGATCGTTGTGGTGAAGCTGTTCCTAACCACGAATCACAAAATGTATGTTCACGATTGTAGCAGGAGCCTTCACCACTATAGCTTCCACATTTATCTGAATTATGCGTAAAATAATAATCGGCAGTTCCATCAGCTTTCATAGAATACATATCCCAAACTTTACCATTAGGCAAATTGTCACTTGTTTGATAAATGGTATAAAGATAATCGTAACCTTTATCTACCGCACCAGCAGAAATTATTGACGATAGCGCAGTTTTTAAAGCTGCTTGAGTTTTGTTTTCGGCATTGCTGTAATACCCTGACGGTTCTTGAGCAAAAACCGATAAAGATAAAAGAGTAAGTAAAAATAAATTAAATTTTTTCATATATAAAAACTGTAAATAATATTTCTATCAAAAAAAACGAGCAAAGGGCTGCAAATGTATGTAAATTTTCTGATATTGATGTCGTTTTTTGAATATTTATTAAAAGTTTATAAAGTTAAAACACAAACATTTTTCTCGATAAAAACGAGTACAAACATACAGTAAAATGAAAGCATTCATAACTAAATAGTTATGTTTAACTATTTTGTTGTTTCATAGAAAAACATTACTTTTGTGCTCATTTTGTAAATAATATTATCGAAATAAAATAAAACTTTTATGGCTTCAACAGCAGATATTAAAAACGGATTATGTATTGACATGGATGGTCAGTATTATACTGTAGTAGAATTTTTACACGTTAAACCAGGCAAAGGTCCCGCTTTTGTGCGCACAAAACTGAAGAACGTAGTTTCGGGTCGCGTTATTGACCGCACTTTTTCTTCGGGCACAAAAATAGATGAAGTACGCATCGAACGCCGCCCTTATCAATATCTTTATCAGGACGACTTAGGTTATATTTTTATGAATAACGAAAACTATGAACAAGTTCCAATTGCTAAAGATTTAATCACAGGGGTAGAATTTTTGAGAGAAGGAATGGAAGTGGAAGTTGTTTCGCACGCCGATACCGAAACTGTTCTTTTTGCCGAATTACCTATTTCTGTAAATTTATTAATCACATACACAGAGCCGGGATTAAAAGGCGACACCGCCACCAATGCCAGCAAACCTGCAACATTAGAAACGGGCGCCGAAATCCGTGTTCCGCTGTTTATCAACGAAGGCGAAATGATTAAAGTAGACACACGCAACGGGTCGTACGTGGAACGTGTGAAACAGTAATGTAAGAAGATACAAAACAAATTACAATAGAGGCTGACTTGAAAATGTAAAACAAATCAGCCTCTATATGTGTAGTTTACAGGCTGTCATCTATTTGTTTTCTTTGCGAACCAAACTCTCCGGATTCTTATCTACCGTGCGTACTACATTGTAAAGTAAGTCAGCCAACTGATCTAAATCAGCAATTTTAGGATTGCTTTGGATGTTTTTCACATTGGTTGAAACGGCTTTTCCTCCTTTGACCAATGCTATTTTATAACCAACGCAAATTTTACAAGTATCGTTATAACCGGTGTCAATTTTGGCAATATCCACTTTTTTAGCTACACTTGAGATGCTATCAAAAATTTGTTCGTTAATGATAAATTCTTTTTCCATAGGTTTTGCAAATTTACCTCCAACAGATACTTTGGTGTTGCCTATACTGTCCATCTGCAAGCCATAGATTCTTCCCCACTGGTCTGTAACCGTTATGTCAATTTTATCAAAAGACACGGGCTCTTTTTGTTTTTTATTGCCGCAAGAAACCATAATCAGCAACATAACGATGAATGGAATTGTTTTTTTCATAGAATTGATACGTGTTAAATGATGAATACTATTATAAAACTATAAATTGATTACTAAAAATCTCAGAGTAGGGGAGTTACCTTAGTTTAGCTCCGATTTTGTTTTCTAAATTTTGCTGTATTTTTTTCATTATACTATCTATAACGGTATCAGTTAGTGTTTTATTTTCGTCCTGAAGAATAAAACTTACGGCATACGATTTTTTACCTGCATCTAAATTCTTGCCTTCGTACACATCAAACAGTGCAATGTTTTTAAGTAATTGTTTTTCGGTCTCGTAGGTGATTCTTTCAATTTCGGCAAATGTTATATTTTTATCGATAAGCAATGCCAAATCTCTGCGTACTTCGGGATATTTCGGTAGTTCTTTGAACTTGGTCGCACTGATGTTTAATTCAGCCAAAACATTGTTCCACAATAATTCTGCGTAATAAACGTCGGTATTTACATCAGTCATTTTCAAAACAGTCTCGCTGACAAATCCAAAGGTTGCCAACAATACTCCTGAGCGGGTTTTTATAGACATGGCTTCCGAGTAAATATCGGAGGTATATTCTTCAAAACACAATTTTTGTACTGAAAATCCTAAGCGGATTAAAATATTTTGGACGTAAGCTTTCAGTTCAAAAACCGTTGTTTTCTGCTCGGACGTAATCCACGAATTTGTATTTTTGCTACCGGTCAACCATAAGCCCAAATGAAATTCTTCGCTATATGCGGATAAAGTTTCATCATTTTTCTTATTTTCCGCATTAAAATGGTAGCAGTTCCCAAACTCATACAATTTCAGGTTCGAATTTCGCCTGTTAATATTATACGCTATATTTTCCATTCCACCAAAAATCAAGGTTTGGCGCATCACATTCAAGTCTGAACTTAACGGATTTATAATTTTAACGCTTTGTTTTTCAGGAAAATCGGTGAGATTTGTATAGTAAGCTCCTTTGGTCAGTGAGTTGTTCAATACCTCGTTGAAGCCTTGCGCTGTCAGCTGTTCCGAAATAAGTGTTTGTAATTTAAAGTTATCCGGTTTTTTGCTGTAACTTAGTGTGGAAACTAAATTTTCGCCGATTTCAATGTTGTTGTATCCATAAATTCGAAGAATATCTTCAATCACGTCCACATCACGCTGTACATCAACCCGTACGCGGGCACGAGTAATTCAAAATTTTCGTCATTTTCCGAAATAATTTTCATCTCAAGCCCTTCTAACATTTTCTTCACATTCTCGTTCCCAATGGCTTTTCCTATCAAACTATCGATTTTTGTTTTATTCAGAGTCACTTTGAACGGGTTCATTGCTTCCGGATAAATGTCGATTATGTCCGAAGAAATTTCGCCTCCGGGCAATTTCCTGAATAAGCAACGCTGCACATTTCAATACGTATATGGTATTTGACGGATCAACTCCACGTTCAAATCGAAACGAGGCGTCGGTATTCAGTCCGTGACATCGTGCTGTTTTGCGTATGCTTACCGGGTGCTGTTCGGATTCTATCGTGTTTCCCTATTAACCTTAGCAATACGTCTAACCAATTACAATAAAA
>JASGJK010000030.1:0-129988 GCA_049840795.1 Paludibacteraceae bacterium | reverse complement strand
TATAAATTTTCTTTTTCATTTTGAGTCTTTTTTATTGATTCCAACCATAATTTTGTACTAAATTCGGATTTCTTCTTAATTCAGATTCTCCAATAGGAGTAAAATAATCACTTATTTTAAACACAGGCGTATATATAGGAGTCACATTATAATAATCTACGGCTTCACGCATTTGTATGTTCCATCCAGTTATAGGCTTTGGAATTTCGGAATGCGCGCGCATCCACCGCCTGAGGTCCCAATAACGCTGGCCTTCAAAAGCAAATTCAATTAAACGTTCTTGTTGGATTATTTTTCTTCGTCCATCTAATGTGTTTATTTTATCGGGATGTGTGGAATAATTTGTCCATGACTCTTTTACGCCTTTTAATCCGGCACGTGCTCTTACATAATCTACATATTGAAATATTTTATCAATATCTGCTTCGCCAGCTTCATTTAATGCCTCGGGATACCATAAGTATAAACTATTAAGCCTTATAATAGGGAAGGGGTAATCGACGGAGGTATAACCGGAGCCCGTGCCAATAACGGTTTTGAAATGGACTAATTTCTTCGGCCAGATTCCTGTCATATTCCAAGAGTGATAGATGATATTTCCGCAATTCTGTCCGTATTTTGCTTCCAAATCATAACAATTGGTATCATCCGTTTTTCCCTGTCCAAACCATATACCGCCATCAAATCCCAAAGAAGCATAATATCTCATTTCTCGATTAAAATTTAATCCTGCGGTAGTATATCCTTCTTTTAACAGTAGTCTGTCGTCTGTTGACGCTGTTCTTAGATCAAATCGTTTATCAAATCCCCACTCTTTATCTTCGTCAATAGGTACTCCGTTTTTGGTGTAAAACTGTTCGGCTATTTTTATAGGTACAGCTAAGTTGTTTCGGACTTGTGTATTGGTGATTTTATTAGGATCCAAATCACGAGGCATAGCTTGAAGAGCTAAGTCTCTATTCCCTGTATGACCTATCCAACAATTAGCATCACCCCATATAACCTCCGAATTCCACTTGTCAGTCATAGCCATACGGATGTTTAATTGAGTTCTCGTAGACTGGCTAATAGCAGGATATTCCAACGAAGTATAATAGTATAATCTATGTCCGATGCTCTCCGCAAAATCAATAGCCGCTTTACAAGCATTGGCAGCTTCGCGCCATCTTTCTAATTTTTGTTCTTCGGTTTTCACCGGATTAAAAATTTCTATCCCTCTTTTATCTTTTAGCCCTAAATAGTAGTTATTGCCATTAAATAACGGGCTAGCCCTTGTTATTGCTACTTCAGCTTTTTCAGCATATGCAATAGTTCTCGTTATCCGTCCCAATTCTTGCGCCTCATTATCTATTTTATCAGGGAGAAACGGGTTGTTTATGACACTGTCCAATTCGGAAGAAATAAAGTCAAAACATTCGTCTAATGTATTCCTATAAGGTTTTGTTTCTTCGGAAGTAGCATCCACCGGAATCGTTTTACTTGAAATAACAATAGGTCCGTACTGCCTTACTAACCAGAAATGATAATAAGCGCGTAAAAAACGAACTTCGGCTTTCCATCTTTCTCTTTCCGTCTGATTCATATCGGCCACTTTATCTATATTTTCAAAAAAGATATTACAATCTCTTATGGCAACATAGATTCCCTTTCCGTTTACAGGGTCATTGCTATCTCCTGAGCGTTGCAACTGTCCGCCATTGTAGCCGTCCCAATAGTTCATGTAAGTAGTTGATATGCCTTGTCTTCCCCTCGGGAGATTATATGGATAAAGACCGCTTTCGAAGTTAGTTGAAGCAACCAACTCATCTCCTCCGAAAAAAGCCGGATTATACAGTATGCTACCATGACGGGTAAATATGAATAACAGGTAAAAAGAAACTTTTCAGCCTGGCTTCTCATCGTAAAAGCGTTGTCAATTGTTGCAATATTATCGGGTACCACATCTATATAATCATTGCAAGCCGCAAGGATAACTGCCGATATACATAAAATTATATTTTTAATGCTTTTCATAATCTTTAATAATTAAAAAGTTATATTTAGTCCTATATTAAACACACGCTGTAAAGGATAACCTAATCCGTTTCCTGCCATTTCTACATCCCAATCTTTAAATGCCGAAAAAGATAAAAGATTGGTTCCTGACAGATAAAGCCTCAGGGTCTCAATTTTGGCTTTCTTAATTATTGATTTAGAAAAATTATAACCAATCTCTACTTGCTTTAATCGTAAAAAACTACCATTTCGCATAAACCACGTATTGGTCTTATTATTATTTGAAATTGATGTGGTTGATAGTCTCGGCCATACAGCTGATGCGTCTCTATTATCTTCAGACCAGTAACTATTTGCAATCATTTGAGCTAGATTATTTATTGTAGTCATCCTGTTATTACCGTAATCCCCACCGGCACCATTTGAACCTGATGACTGGAAAAAAGGAGACATACTGCTGTAATCTAACCAAAAAGAAGAGCGTGCCGAACCTTGAAAAAAGAATGAAATATCCCATTTTGAAATCCCTAAACTGGATCCAAAGCCGTATGTTATTTCGGGAGTAGTCGGATACCCGATAGGCGCCATATCTGCTTCGGTAATAACACCGTCATTATTGAGATCTCTGTATTTAATGTCACCTGCTCCATAATTTCCAAACTGCTTTGGCGAATTAGCAACTTCAGCATCGTCTATAAATAGTCCTTCGGCAATATAACCCCATTGTTGTGTTGTAGGATAGCCTATTCTGCTTTTCCAAGTTTCGTTAATCCAAGTTAATTCTTCGTATCTTGTAAATTTACTTTTGGCATAAGTAAAATTAAATCGACCCTGAATCCACATTTTTTTATTTAAGACTTTATTGTAATTTAACGAAATATCTATACCCTTACCTTCTGCTTCTCCTATATTAGCGTACGGAGAACTCGACAAACCGACAGTAGACGAGATATTAGTTCTTTGTTGGAGTATATTTGTTCTATTTTCGGTATAATATTCCAATATAAGTTCCAACTCATTTTTCCAGAGTCCTAATTCTAAGGCGTAATTTGTTTTTTTTGCCTTTTCCCACGTTATTGACGGATTTGAATATCTTGTAATTGAGACTCCATCCTGCGAATAACCTCCCTGTTCATATCCGAAACCGGCCGATTTATACGGAGAATCCATAGAAACTTGGGATAAATAGTAGAAACGTTCTGAGCCTATATTATCATTCCCTACTAAACCATAAGAGAACCTTAGTTTTAGCTTAGACACAGATTCTTGTAGCGGTTCAAAGAATTTTTCTTTAGATATAAGCCACCCAATGCCTAAAGAGGGGAAAAAGCCCCAACGTTTATCTTCCGAAAAACGTTCTGAACCATTATATCCGAAGTTAAACTCACTAAAATACTTGTCATCGTACGAATAAGTTAATCTTCCGGACAATCCCATATTTTTATAAGGAAGCGAAGCTTGTAAATCGTTGGCATTTGGGTATCTTCTACTATTCATTTGCAACACGAGTAAACCACTTACGCCACTTTTACCAAAATCCTTATTGTAATCAACTGCGCCTTCAATGTAACTACTTGTTGCAAGTGTTCTTGTTGTAGATGGATCGGTTAGATATTCAGTACCCTTATAGGCATCTGTGCTGTTTTCGTTCAAAGCAGCAATATGATATTCACCGGTATAATAATCATAACTTGACAGGCCGTAGTAATAAGGATTATACATACGCGACTGATCGTAATACGAAATACGCGATACGTTCATTAAGCCTCTCAAAGACAATCCCTTTGTGACAAAATCAAGGTTCTGTTTCAACTCCATCTGTGCCTCCATATTTGAGCGCTCATATTCCTTGTATCCGCGTACCATTTCAGCATACGGATTAAGGTATTTCCCATCTTCGGCATTGCCGAATAATATATGACCTACATATTTATGTTCCTGATCGACAGGATATTTTGCAGGAAACAAGACAGGACTGCTTTGCATCACCATATTATATAGTGATGTTCCTGAAGTTACAGGTCCGGTATATTCGTCAAAAGCGCCGCTTAAACGCACTATTAACTCTGTGGACTTAGTTACGTCGATGTTTATATTGGACCGTAAGGAGTATTTCTTCAGTTTAATGTTTGTGTTGAAGTTATTTACTTGGTCTTGCTTTAATATTCCATTGTCCTGGGTTAAAGATGCCGCAACATAGTATCTTGCGACATCGCCTCCTCCGCTGATATTTAGATTGGCCCGCTGATTTGTTGTGTAGTTCTTTAAGAGTTCTTGTTTCCAGTCCGTTGCTGGATAAATCAAAGAGCCGGAACCTGCCACTGTTCTATCTATTTTATCTTGAGAGAAATAAAGTCCTTTCGAGGGATCTCTAGTTAAAACGGCTTCGTTATATAATTTCATGTAGGTAACAGCATCTGCCATTTGAAGCTCTTGGGTTGCATCAGAAAATGAGTTTTCGACTCTTATGTTTAATTTTGCCTTACCTTTACGCCCCTCTTTTGTTTTTACGTAAATTACGCCGTTGGCCCCTCTAGCTCCATAAAGCGCCGTAGCCGTAGCATCTTTCATTATCGAAAAACTTTCAATATCGTCAGGACTTAACCTTGCCAAATCCGTTGTTCCCAATTCTACGTTATCTATTAATATCAAAGGGTTTTTATTGTAACCAAATGTGGTTACACCCCGAATAAAGAAGGCTGCATTGTCGGCTCCGGGTTCTCCGCTTTGTTGATAAGAAATTATACCGGCCATGCGTCCTGCAAACGAGCTTGTAAGGTTACTGCTTGCTACTTTAAGTTCAGCTGGTGCTATTGTTGTTATAGCGCCGACAACACTCCCTTTTTTTTGAGTACCAAATGCAACGATTTCAACTTCATTGAGCGATTTTACATCTTCGAGCAAAATGGCTACAAGTTCATCCTGCCCTTCATACTTTTTCTCAGTTTTTACATAACCAATATAAGTAAATGTAAGCATACTACCTTTTGGTACTTTTGTAATCAAGAAATTACCATTCCCATCAGTCAAAGCCCCCCTTGTACTCACCGTATCTTTTAACGTTATGGTAACTCCGATTAAAGGTTCTCCGTTTGAATCAATGACTTTTCCTTTTACATCAAAAACAGGCTCTGTTTTTTGAGCAGAAATTGATGTGGAGCATAAAACTACAATTATCAGTACCATAAACATTAACAGTCTTTTTAAAGGTAATGCTGCGGTACTAAAAATTAAATGATTTTTTGTCTTTTTCATGGATTATATATTAGTTTTTATTTTTATTGAAAGTATGGTTTTGTTGCACTTACCCGAGGTACGTTTTTTCCGTCGTTAACGGTAGGCCAACCATCGTCAGTCCACGTAATTTTTTCAAGCATTAATTTACGTCCCTCATCCGGATATTTTGCATCGTAAGCATGAAATAGTATCCAATCGTTCCCGTCATCGTCAGTCAGTATTTCTGAATTATGGCCGGTACCCACAAAATTATCATTGCCTTTAATCACTATTTCATAAGCGTTGTTGTTCATACTATTTCCTTTTTTATTGAGATAAGGACCGAATAGATTTTTAGACCTTCCCACAACAGTCTTATAGGTACTGCTCAAACCGTTGCAACACGAACCGATTGAAGCAAAAAGATAGTAATAATCTCCCCGCCGATAGATATATGTTCCTTCGAAAGCAGTACCTGCTATCAATATTTTTTCTGCTCCTGATTTTACGGATAATCCGTCATCCTCAAGTTCAACAGTATAAATGCCCTTAAAACTGCCCCAGAATAAGTATTTTTTACCATTAGCTTCAACAAAACATGGGTCGATAGAATTCTCAACGTTAATTTCGCTACTGATAAACATTTTTTTGCCTATTGAAAACGGACCTTCTGGTTTATCTGCTGTAGAAACACCTATACCTGCAGCCCACGTTCCACCCCAGGTGGACATTGAAAAATATAGTACATATTTCCCATTAAAATAATTAATATCGGGAGCCCATACATTTCCCGTATTAAATGTAGGATATGTCCCTGTGTTAAACACGCTTCCACAGGCACTCCAAGATACAAGGTCCTTGGACTTTATAATAGGTACAAGGCCCGCATTTTCAGTTGCATACGCATAAAAATAGCCGTCATTCGCTTTAATAACCGTCGGGTCTGCGATATGATTGTATATAGGATTGGAATAAACGGAGAAGTTAAATGATACGGTATTGGAAGATAGGGAACCGCAGTATACAACTATATTTTCAACATTACTTACATTTTGAGGAATTATCAATTTAATTTCTTTAGAATTTTCAGAAGTTACATTTACAGTATTGCCGCTAAAAAGAACCTTATTACCAATAGCATAGAAATTCTCACCGCTTATCACGAGTGTATCTCCAGGTATTGCTCTATGGCGCAATGTTATAGTATTTATTTTGGGATATTTTGTAATATAATTAAAAGCTACAGAGTTTGAAATCATATCAAGAATTTTCACTGTAACATTTACTTTGGAAATAGATGATTCAGGTACCATCACATTTAAATGGGGAGGGTTGACCGAAAGTATACTTGCTTTTGCATTCCCAAAAAAAACTTGTGTATTAATTGAATCCGATGTTTTCAATGTAGGTATCAGAATCGTTAATTTTTCTCCAGCAGCTCCCCAGTTATTTTCCAAGCTAATAGTCAAAGAATCCTTATTATTATCATTTTTTTTACTTTCATCATTATTTGAGGAGCATGTTGTTAACAATATTTAGAAAAAATGCACTCCATATAAATTTGATTTTATGCATAACTTTAAATAGGTATTAGCTTGGTTTGAGAATATATACCACAATTGCAAAATCTATAACACATTCAATATATCCAGTATGTTGCATTTTCAAAATCTATCCAATTGAATAAATATTTTCTGTATGATAGCTTTACATAGATTGTTGATGCAAATTTAATTTAACGGGGAGCTATAACGATTGTACAAAAATCTATATTTCTTGCACAATTGTCCATTTTAATACCAAAACACTCTTACCGAAAGAAACTTACACATAACTACAAGGATAAACCTAAAAAACACAAAAAAATAAATTTATTTCTTTAAGTGAGATATTGACTTGTAAGTAAGAATAGAGTATTTTTGTACATAACGTTGAAATTCTCTTTAATTTAACGATAATATCAAATTATGATTAATGTTCAAAAACTATCAGGAATAAAAGTGATATTTTTATTCCTGATATTTACGTATAGTAGCACTGTATCAGCGAGACAATCAAGATTAATATTTACGAATATTACTAATGAAAATGGTCTGACTCATAATACCGTATTTGACATTTGCCAAGATGCAAAGGGATTTATGTGGTTTGCCACCCCAAACGGTTTAAATCGGTACGATGGACAAAATATTAAACAATATCATTATTCTGAACAAAATTTATCTTCATTACCTTCGTATACGGCGAGTTGCCTTGTTTATACCTCAGATAGTATTCTTTTTGTAGGAACTTCAGACGGACTCGCTGCTTATACTCCATCAAAAGACAATTTCAAACGAATCCTTTACGAAGATCAATCTTTTGGCAATTTTATTTCAATGAGGCAAGGTGTTGGAACCGAATTGTTAATTTCTACCGAAAATAAAGGAGCTTTTATATACAATTATAAAACGGAAAAACTTGAAAAGTTTGACGTTAAGTATAAAATATACGGCATAGCTGTTGACGCAGAAAATACGTATTGGATATTTACGAGATATACAATTTACAGATTCGACAAAAAGAGAAAATTGATTGCAAAATATTCGGTTTCAAACCAGTTATTCGGCTCGGCAATTTCATATATCGGTACAGATAAACAAGGAAATTTATGGGTTGGTACCTTTGACAACGGACTTTTCAAATTTAATAAATATTCCAAACAATTCGAGCAATTACCACTTTGCCGAAAGTTGAGAATGTATTATGTGAGAACAATGGAAAACGGAGAAATGCCGGGAGATTATTGGGTAGGAACTGAAAATGGAATATACGTTATCAACATACTGACAAATAATTACGAGCATTACACTCAGTCTTTTGACGATAAAGAAAAATCGATTAATGACAATGCCATTTATAAAGTTTTTCGCAACAAACAAAATTTCTTCTTCGCTGCAACTTATTTTGGCGGAGTGAATGTCGCCAATACACGTACCATCGGTTTCAACGCGATATTACCGGACGACAGGGCTGGGTTTCTTCACGGGAAAGCAATTAGCACGATAGCCAAAGGAACTGATGGCAATTTATGGATTGCCACTGAAGATGCAGGAATAGCCATATATGATAAAAAAAGGCATACATTCTCTCATCTCCTTTTCAACGAACAAAGCCCTAACAGTATTTCGTCAAATAATGTGCACGCTTTATTAATGGACGGTAATACTTGCTGGGCTGGTCATTTTATGGGAGGCATCTCTAAAATAGACATACCCACCAAGCAAGCTCAAAGATATATTCAGCAATCCAATAATCCTGCGTCCTTAAACAATAATTTTGTTTTTGCGCTTGCTTTCTACTCTCACGATTCTATCTTAATAGGTACTCTATCGGGAGTCGATATTTTCGATAAAAAGAAGCAGATATTCGCACGCTTTCGCGAAAACGAATTCGCCGATTGTTTTGTATATGATATTTTCAAAGCACCGGACGGTAAATTTTGGTTTTGCACATACAATAAAGGCATTTTTGTTCTTGATATCACTCAAAAAGGTTTGATGACCCATTTTCAGTCAGGTGATGCTTCGGGATTAAACTGTAATGCCATCATCAGTCATTGTATTGATTCTAAGGGTCAAATCTGGATAGGAACTAAAAATGCGGGATTAATGAAATTTAATAATAAAACCGGGCGATTTATTCCGGTAAAAAGTAATATGCTGGTTGATAATGTAATATACGGAATTCTGGAGGATAATAGAGGTTTTTTATGGATTAGTACAAATAAGGGAATCAGCAGGCTCAATACGTCGGACTCAACCGCTGTGAATTTTAACATAAAACAAGGGATAGCCGGGAACCAGTATAATTATAAATCATATTTCAAAGACGATGATATTTTGTACTTTGGAAGTGTCACCGGTATTACTTGGTTTGATCCTAAAACCATATTTACTCCGGTTGATGTCCCTACCGTATATTTCACTAATCTTAAAATTTTCAACAAAAATATTGTCTCAGAAGAAGATGACAAGATTTTGACCAAACAAATAGATTTTACCGACAAACTCAAATTGCGTTACAATCAAAACTCTTTTACCCTCGAATTTGGATGTGTAAATTATCTGAATGGCGATATTTCATATCAATACTATTTGGAAGGATTTGACAAAGGTTGGTCACCGGCTTCAGAAATGACACAAGCGAATTACACCAACATCTCACCCGGAAAATACGAATTTCATATCCGGGCAATAAATAAAATGAACAATGCACAAGGTCAAGAAAGAACGATGACAATCAAAATTTCGCCTCCATTTTGGGCTTCTTGGTTCGCGTTTTTCCTATATTTTATTTTAGCTGTGGCAGTTGGATATTTTATCTTACAGTTTTATAAAAACCGTCAAAAAGAAAAAATGACACTTGCCATCGGAAAAATTGAAAAAGAGAATCTGAATTTACTGCATCAACACAAGATGAATTTTTTCACTTACATAACCCCATGAGTTCAAAACTCCGTTGAGTATAATTATCGCATCTGTAGAAATGCTTGCCAAACACAGCGAACCGAAGGGTGAAGAAGAAGAAACACGGCAAACGATTAAACGAAGCGCTACACGATTACTCTTTTTGGTGAACCAATTGATGGATTTTAGAAAAATTGAATCGGATCATGCGGTTGTTAACTTAACAAAAGGGAATGTCATTGATTTTTTCAATCAAATTATCAATGTATATCGACCGCTATTCACAAAGAAAAAAATTAACTTAAGTATGAAGGTGAGCTATACCGAAACCGAACTCTTTTTTGATTTTGATAAATTGGAAAAAATACTCACAAATCTGCTTACCAACGCAGTGAAATATACTCCGCAACATGGTATCATCGAGTTTAGTCTTAATATAGGCAGAAACATTGTGTTTTCGGTAAAAGATAGCGGAAACGGCTTGTCTGAGAAGCAAAAAGGCAAAATCTTTGAAGCATTTTACAGCGAAAACTTTTCAAACGATTTGGTGGAAAGCAGCGGAATTGGTTTAGCGCTTACCGCCAGTTTAGTAAAATTGCTCAACGGAGAAATTACAGTAGAAAGTGAACCCGGAAAAGGTGCCAAGTTTATAGTTACATTACCCTACTCGCTTTCTGAAGAAGAGACAACTGATAATGACGAAAGTACGAAAGAATCAAGCATTGATCTTATTTCAGGAAAAGGAGAGCACTCTTTTGCCGAAACCAACGAAACTAACGAAAAAACAGAAGTACAAAAAGAATACACCATTGTGATAGCAGAAGACAACAAAGACTTATTGATGTTACTTCAGAAAAATTTTAATGAAACATACAAAACAAAATGTTTTGAGAATGGAAAAGATGCTTGGGAGTATATTAATAAAAAAACACCCGACATACTTATTACCGATATTATGATGCCTGTAATGAGCGGAACCGAACTTTGTCAAAGAATCAAAACAGACATCAACCTGTGCCATATTCCGGTGATTATGCTCACAGCTAAAACAAGCAATGAAGCAAAACTGGAAGGTCTACAAATGGGTGCCGATGAATATATCTACAAACCGTTTTCAATGGAAGAATTGGAAATACGTATCAACAATATACTAAATGCACAACGTGTGCTCAAAAACAGATTACTTGAGATTTCGCGTTTGGAAGGCATAAAAATACCACAAAAAAACCACGATCAAGTATTTATGGAAAAAATTTTGGCGTTGATTCAAGAAAACATTGAAAATACAGAATTGGATGTTCAGTATTTAGCCGATAAACTGTACATCAGCCGCTCGAGCCTGCACAATAAAATTAAAAACCTGATGGATATGAATACATCGGAATTTATTAATACCGTCCGCATAAACAAAGCCAAGGAGTTGATATTGTACGGACAATATACTCTCTCCGAAATATCCTACAAAGTAGGTTATAATGACGCACCCTATTTCACAAGAGTATTCAAAAAAATTACGGGAGTTACACCAAAAGAATTTAAAACCACCTCAAGGGAAAGTGCATCAGAGCAAGTAAAATAATTATAAACCTACGAAATTTAAATGATTATCCGTAAAGCGACCTATATATTTTGCGGATGGTCATAAAAATTTTATTCAAAAAACCAAAAATAGTAACTATAAACAGCATCCAACTTTTGCGAACACTTGAAAATATTGTAATTTTGTAGGCTGAAAAAAGAACGATAACCTCGTCTTTTTCAAATATAACGAACATTCGATGCTTAATTACGTTTATGATGTATTGATATTGGATTTTTACAGAGTTTTCAATTATTTTCCACTATTCTGAAAAAAACCAGATTATTTCAGTTACAATTTATTAGCTTTATGGAACAACCTGCATTTCGGCATATCACACCTATTCAACTACGATTCAATGATTTTGATGCCTTAGGACACGTCAACAATTCTGTTTATCTGTCTTTTTACGATTTGGGAAAAACCGCTTATTTTGCAGAAGTACTGCCACAAGTAAGAATCAACAAAGAAATTGGAGTTGTTATTGCCGATATACACGTTACATTTTTGTTACCGGTATTCCCGGGCGAAAGCGTTGTGGTTGAAACCGCTGTGATTGAAATCGGAAATAAAAGTTTTAAGCTACTTCAACAACTTGTAGATACATCTACCCGTGAAGTTAAGTGTGTGTGCCACACGGTGATGGTTTGTTTTGATGCGAAGACAAAAAGCACCCGTCAAATTTCAGATGATTGGCGAAAAGCAATTGCCAATTTTGAACAAAATCCATCTTTACGATTACTTCCACACTCGTAACCCTAATCATCTGATTTTTCCTTTTACCGGCAATATATTTCAGCACTTCAGTTTTCAAAATCTCTGTCCGAGTATTCCGGACAGACTTTTAAAAAAATTAAGGTAATCAACAAATCATATCACAGACAAATATCTCGTACAAAACCTATCAAATTCCAATATATTTTCCGGTTAACGTGTAATATTCGTTCAAAAATGTCTCCTCACATTCAATATTAAGTTATCTGATTTGACAATGTAAATATTGTTTATATTTTTGTTTTCATAAAACTATAGAGTTGTTACAAAGTAAAAAGCTGAAAGTGGATTTACCTCTCATTCGATATTGGTTTACCGGTTAGTTGGCTTTTGAATTTATTATAGGACTCATGCCAAGAAATCTATAAATATCATAATAAAAAGCACATGAAAAAACGATTTTACATTTTATCTTTTCTACTCGGAATTATAGCATTCACTTCACTTTCGGCTACCACCTCCGTCGTTGCGGGAGGAGAAATATTATCTTTACAATATCTATTACGATAGAGTATTAGGCCAAAAGACAGACGGCACGCCCGGATTATCAAAACTAAACACAAATACTATCGCCGACAGCTATGTTTTTGTAGCGGAAGCTTCCGGCACCGAAGGTTATTATCTTCTACGCCAAAAAAGCAGCAATAAATACCTGACAGCGAGCACATCAAACACATACAGCCTTGTCTTTTTGACTTCGGCCGGAACTGGTAACAACTATCTATGGAGTATCAATGACGGATTGGACGGATATATCAGTTCAAAGCGTTCTCCCACAAAATATCTCGGCTGTGACACAGGTAAAGAAAGTGATACTTATGTAGGTGTTTATTACGATAAAGAGTTAAATGATTTAGCACGCTGGCAAATCGTTAGCGCACAAAACGGGTTCGATGCCGGACGTAAACAGCTTTATTTGGACGTATTACAGCGTGCCATCGAAAGAGGGTTAAAAGTTTCGGTACAATTAAACTATCCTGCCAATTTAAGACAAAAAGTAGCTACGGCTACCACAGCAGCACAAGATGTTTATAATAACGCAGCGCAAAAAACATTAACGGAGATTATCACGGCAACTTCCAATTTACAATCGGTGCTGATGGAATGTCTTGCATCCGATATGACCACACTCCTTTCTACAACGAATTTTGATGTTAATGATGCTTTCACGTTGGCTTTGAATCAACTTAAGTTTAACAGTGACGGAGAGTTCTCAATGCTTGTGCGCAACGCAAAAGGAAATGGAGCTATTATTGAAATTTCGCCAAGCCGTGTGAGCGTTGATTATCAATCAATAGCTGAAAATCTTCCGGCAGTTGATGTCGCAAATTATCAGTTTGCCTTTACGGGAACATCTGTTATGATTTATCGTAACGGAACATTATTGGGAACCGGTTCATCATTCGCCGTACCCGCATACACATCCATAGGGACTGCTGCCGAATGGAGTTTGCTTGGTGTTGGCGTACTTGATTCGTATATACCCGAAGTAATCAGTGCTTCAAAATTGGTAGAGCAGGGTACGTCTGTTACCGACAAATACGGAAACAATGTACGCTATGCCGTATTTATGAAAAAACAAAACCTGACACTTTCAGAGCCTGTCGATTTTCATATTATGAATGAAAATGATGCCTTAACAAATTCGACAATTAACTTAACAAATGACAAAGCCTGGTTGATATTGGATAATGCGCTTCCGTCGGATGTATTAACAAAATATATCTCGTCAATATCTGTCAATGGGGTAAAAGCGACAAACAATTATAACGTTCGGGTAGGCGTATATCTAAATGGTACCGTTATTATGCCTTACAAAACAGATATAAAGCCATTTACCGGATATAGCAGCGAAAACTATTCGGGAGTAAGTACCGATTTAAAGTTAGGTCAGAATGAATTAGCCAAAACTTCCAATTCCTTTAGAAGTTTTATTCTTAAACGGGGATATATGGCAACAGTAGCAAGCGGCTCCAACGGAAGCGGTTATAGCCGGGTGTATGTTGCCGACCATCAAGATATTATGGTACAACTTTTACCCCAAGCTCTTGACAAACGTATCACCTCTGTTCATATTAAAAAATGGAATTACGTATCTAAAAAAGGTTGGTGCAGTACTACAGGCAGTTCGGCAATCGCAACGGAGTGTAAAAAAATGAGAGCCACTTGGTTCTATACGTGGAGTGCTGACCGTTCGAGTACAAGCGATAGTGAATTTATACCTATAAAACAGCATTTGTACTGGCCGTCAAATAGTCAAATTGACGGTCAAACCAACAGTACACACGTTTTGAGTTTCAATGAGCCTGAACACGCTGAGCAGCACACTTCAGACAAATGTAGCTGCGGTGGTACCATCAGCACTTGGACAGCTTGTACCAAAACTCCTGATTTACAAACTTCGGGGATGCGTATAGGATCACCTGCACCTACCGACCCTAATTGGCTTACGGAATACATAACTTACTGTAACAATATGGCATATCGTTGCGACTTTGTGGCCGTTCACTGTTACTGGGGGACAAATGAAGCGCCAAATGCCGCCTCGTGGTACAGTCAGCTAAAATCTATTTACGACAAGACCAAACGACCAATATGGATCACCGAATGGAATAACGGAGCGTCATGGACTACGGAGACTTGGCCCTCAGGTTATGGCGACAGGTTAGAAAAAAACAGGCAAGCCATCAAAGAAATATTAAATGTAATGGATACTTGTCGATTTATTGAACGGTATTCCATCTACAATTGGGACACATATTACCGAGCCATGATCAATTATAATGATGGTTGGGTTACACCCGCAGGGGAAGTCTATCGCGACAATAAATCCACCTTTGCCTACAATGCCGATGTACAATTTACACCCGTTTGGTGGGCGCCGGCAACTAAAGCCATCAAACTAAGAGCAAAAGTAAATTCACTAACGGGAAGACTGGTATTTACCGCAACTAACGAAAACGGCGATATGACAGATATGATGATTATTCAACGTAAAAAAGCAGACGGCACTTATGAAAATTATTATACAGAAGCAGACCGGTCTTTGTTCGATGTCAATGAAAATACCTACTCATTCAATTTAAATGATTTCGATATCGACAGCGACGAGTTTCGCCTGTATGTTAAAACCACCACCGGGGCTGAGATTTATAGCGGTGTGATAGGATTGGGATACCTTGTCAATCCAAATATTGTAACAACAGCTACTACTCAAGTAGATGGCTGGACTTGCTCGAAATCCGCTGCCAACGGCTATTCAAAATCTACCGGCGACAGTTTCCTCGAAGTGTGGGATTCATCACCACTCGGAATGCACTTTAATTACTATCAGGATATAACCGAATTGGCAGAAGGCGTATATGAACTGTCAGCAGCTTGTTTTAACAGTACCAACGGATTAGTCGGAAGCACAGTAAATGGACACGTAGGACTTTATGCGCAAGCAGATGGCGTAGAATATTTTGCCCCTGTGACCGAAGACGGTGAACTAAACCTGCAAAAAAGGCAAATCATCCCGTATGTTGTTGTGAAAAACGGAGTACTCCGTATCGGTATTAAGAAATATTGGAGATATGACAGCTCGCTGGGCCGGTGCCGATGAATTTAAACTACGTTATGTGGGTTCTATCAGCGAAGTACTTACTGAAAGCTATGAACAATTCAAAACCAAGATGCAAAAAGAATCGGACGAATGTTACACACGTCTTTTTGTTTGGAATCAGGAAAAAACAGTAGCCGATGCAAGTCCTGTTATTATCAATGCTGATTGTTTACGAAAAGACACCTACGGTTGGACGGCAGCTACCATTGATTACGCTTCCGGCGAAGCGTATGATGGCACATTAACCAATAATTACTGGAATAAATGGAGTAGTACAGCCTTTACATCCGAATTGTATCAAGATTTTAATTACTTACCCGAAGGAACTTACACTGTGAGCGCTCTGTTGAGGTGTTCCGCCGGTGCTACAATACAGCTATATACCGTACGTGACAAAAATGGAGTAAAGGAAACCGGCACAAAAACATTTACCGGCACCGGTGCTACGCCACCGGCAGGTTCTTCCTACCTAAAAGGTTGGGATATTGTGACAGCATCGTCGATTGAAATTAGAAGAGGAGATATTTTGCGTATCGGTTTTGAAACAAGTCTCACCAACCAATGGTGGAGTGCCGACCACTTTACATTTAAGTATGAACCGCTGAAGTTATCAGGTATCAATCAGCTTATGGTATCCAATCTGGTATTAACATCCGGTACGGGATATGTCATTTTAAAAACAGACATACCTACCGATATTTCCATTTATAATGTATCAGGAGTGCTGGTAAACAAAAGAACGATTGGCACGGGCGAAACAAAAATCAATCTCCCATCAGGCGTTTATCTTGTGAATCGTCAAAAAATCATCGTACGGTAACGCATCTAAAATGCATAGGCATCGTTTAATTATTAAGAGGAACAGAGTTAACTCCGTTCCTCTTAATAATTATATTATAGAGGTCGTTTTGACTTTCTAATTTGCAGCAATAATACATAGATGCCACACCTACGTAACCTTCCCAAATCAGCCGTATTGCCAATAGTAAAGAAAAGTGAGAACTTTGGCGAAAAAAAAGTTATGGCGGCAACCTCTAAAAACTCCATATTTTCTCAAAGCAAATTTAATCTAACTCAAAGATGAGACAGCCTCAGTTGTACGTTGCAGATACGTTAATCCGCTCGGGGTATAAATATAATCAATTTCTTCTACACTGTTATCACTTTTGATGGTTCTTTCATAACTACCAAAATAATAACGAGTTTGAGAGGCAATAAATCTCTCCTCTCCTCCGGGAGGAGTGCCTGTCCCGCTTTGCGGGAGGTCGGGGGTGAGGTATACACTCTTTATCCGCTGTTCGTCCAATCCGTAATATTTGCTTACCCCCAATCTGAAGCATTACCCAAATAATCTCAAACGAGTGAGGTCTGAAAAGCACTCCGTGTTTTTAGAATTAGCACGGAGTGCTTTTGATGAAACGGTCTCCGTACTTTTATATAAAAGCATTCCGTGTAAATATTTAAAGCACTCCGTTCGATTTTCAAAAGCATTCCGTGCTTTTGAAAATAAGGTAGTAACCCCGCTATCATCACAGCAGAAAAAACATAATCAATTGTCAAGTATCTATAGGTGTAACTCCCCATCTGAACCATTATACACTTTTTACTATGATATTAAAGTTTAAAAATGGTTATCTGTCTCATATTACAGAACTCCCGATTTGGAACATTACCATTAATCATCATCTTTAATTATTCTTGGAGTCGATAATTTACGCATAACCTCATCTGTGTCTTTTATAACTCGTATGTTATTGTCATAATTATTTATTACCAATATCCACCTTTTAAAATAACGATATTTGCGATATTCCTCGGTTGCCTTTTAAACGCTTAAAACCAATAATGTATAATTTCGCCCCGATGGGGCTAAGAAGTACCGTTAGGTACGACGTATTTATAACAGAATGATTATCAACTCATAAAAAATTTCGTAGGAACGACACGCAATAAATTACGAAAATCAAGATGACTTCATAGTAAAAAATACGACACAAATTACGTTTGAACTCAACTTACAGCCGTTTTCGGTCAATTAAGTTTTAGCATCATTTTTCTTAGTTGCGAATTATCATCAATATATATTGTTTTGTTTTCTGAAGAAACCTTCCGGATGGTGTTTAAGGCTGCTTTGCCCGAATAAATACTTGTACCGGCAATAGTGCCTCTTGGAAAATCAATGTATTCTGTAACATTCGCCAAAATTAGTAGTTTTTTGGTGAGTTGATGGTTTGATGTTCCTCTTACACCCTTTTGCGGTACTAAACTCCTTATAGGATTCAAGGTTGAGAAATCGGCGGTAGAATCTTGTACATACTTTATGATTTGTACCGTATCTCTCACAATACCCGGCGTATTACTATGTGAATTTTGGAAATTACTGATGGCAAAACTGGTCCAATAACCGACAATAAGACACACTATTGCTACTGCAATCGACTGATAAACGGATACTTTTCGAGACATAAAAGTAGTCGGATATTTTCTCTTCCGTAATTGTATAAACGATTTATCTAATTTTGTTTTAGTAACAGCTTGGGGCTCTATCTGCTCAGACTTTTTTCCCGATATATTTTTGTACAAATAAAATAAATGGTCATATTCCGCATCGGTAACCAAAGCGGAAGCCCATTGATTTTCTTTTGCAGTAAGTTGATCCATTTTTTTAGATTTCAAAAGCCGATGCAACTTTTCCAAATCGTGAGTCGAAATATTATCCATAATGTTATCTTTTTACTCTGGTTTAAATATAGATAATTTTGCTGAGAGTTTTTTAGTTAAATAAAATAATCGGGATTTAACTGTACCCTCAGGACATTCTAAAATATCTGCAATCTGTTTAATGCTCATATCTTCTTCAAATCGGAGATTAAACATTGTTTTAAGTTCTGTGTCTATTTTATCAAGTTCTATATTTAACTGTTTGTCAAACGTGTTTTTATCTATCTGTTGTTCATTTTTTATTGATGTTTCATTCGTATAAGCCATTTTCTGTGTGTGTTCCGAATGAGTTTGTCGGCTTCGGTATTCATTTTTTACCATATTTGAAGCGATAACGTAAATCCATATTGAGAACTTTTTGGAGCAATCAAATAGTTGTGGCTTCTCTATTATTTTCAGAAACAAATCTTGCATCAAATCTTCGGCTCTTTCTCTATCGCAATAGAGCATTTTATAGAAAAAATTCAACAACGACTTAGAATAACGAACATATATTTCATCAAATGCCGGCTTTTCACTTTTTGTGAGTAGCAGCATAAGCTCTTCATCCGTTTTTCTTTTATAATTATTATCAAAAAAAACCATTGTTATTTTCTTAAACCGGTTATCGCGTCTTTATGTCTATCTTTAATGCTATTTCAAATACTAAACGAAAATAACCTTCTCTTTCTTTTATGATTTATTTATATCTCAAAATCTTTCTCCAAACGATTAAGTTAGATGTATTACGTTAATTATTATACACGCACATCGTTCAATGGTTCAAAATTAACCAGAATATTTTTCATACAAAACAAACTATCTTAGACGTTTTTTTTTGACTTCCCGGTAATTTAACACCTGCCGTTATTTTTAAAATTACGCGAGTTAATTGTCTTATCATCAATAATTTGATGTCCAGTTATATCTTATGTCGATTATTTCAGGGCAAAAAAAAGATCCTTGCTATACTGCAAGAATCTTTTTTATAACGGACATATATTTGATTAATATCTGTTTCCTCCACGGTAACCACCACCACCGAATCTGTTATTGTCACGTCTTTCGGTTTTGGGGCGTGCCACACTTACGTTAAGCACTTTTCCTTCAAATTCTGTTTCGTTTAATTCTGCAATGGCTGTGTTAGCTTCGCTATCGTTTGGCATTTCTACAAAAGCAAAGCCACGAGAGCGTCCTGTTTCTCTATCTTTAATAACGTTTGCAGAAGATACTTCTCCAAAACCTGAAAATAATTCTTGTAAACTTTCGCTTGTTGTAGAAAAGTTCACATTTGAAATGTAAATGTTCATTTTGTCTGATTAAATTTTATTATTTATTGTTTATATGCAATGTTAGTTGCATTAATTCCTTTTTGTCCTTTTTCGAGTTCAAATGTAACCATATCTCCCGCTTTTATTCCGTTGGGCGCTTTGCTGATATGGAAAAAATATTTGTTAATACTTCCTAAGTCTTTAATAAAACCGTATCCTTTTTCTTCATTAAAATATTTCTACTCGACCTGTCAAATCCTGCATTTCTTCCTCTTCTCTTTTCGGTGACGAGATAACTATTTGATCCAGTTCTATTACGGTTTTTACCTTATTTTCATCCGGTTTCACGTTGGTAATCATCCCATTTTCATCGACATACGCAATCATATCGTCAAATGATTTTCCTCCGGTGTTGGTTTTTCGCTCCTCTTTTCGCTTTAATTTGTCTTTTCTTTTTTGGTCTTTTCTTTTTTCTACCTCTTTTTTGTTAAATGAATTTACTTTTGACATATTACTATTTTGATTTTTGATAATTTTCACTTCATAACCACGTCGTTTTATAAAGTAAAAGATAATATATAGCCGTAATAACTATTACAACTAATTTCAACGAACAAAAAAGTAAATTTTGAGGTCAGTTTAAGACGAGAATTCCTAACAGTAAGGAAGGAGTAATAATCTCTTATGAGGGGTCAATATAGACTCAATTGTTTTGATTTGGCAAAGATAATATAATAATCCGAATAATAACATAACTTACTGATATTTTGCCAATAATTTGATGTTTCGGGGATATAATATTGTAAAACTGCTAAAAAATTGTCGAAACGTTTTCTAATCTCTGACTAAAACCAAACATCCAAACGAATAAACATCCAAACGTTCAAACAATTGACTGTTAACTAAGAAATAATTCGTATCTTTGCACTCAAATTTAAAGTATTAAAAAAATAATTAATGTAATTTTTATGAATGTAGTTACAAAAACCATCACACTCGGTGATGGACGTGAAATTACCATTGAAACAGGTAAATTGGCAAAACAAGCCGATGGTTCTGTGGTGGTAAAAATGGGCAATACTATGCTCTTGGCTACCGTTTGTGCAGCAAAAGACGCTGTTCCGGGTACCGACTTTATGCCTTTGTCAGTAGATTATAAAGAAAAATTTGCTGCTTTCGGACGTTTTCCCGGCGGTTTTATGCGTCGTGAAGGAAAAGCTTCCGACTATGAAATTCTTGTTTCACGCTTGGTTGACCGCGCTTTGCGCCCTCTTTTCCCTGATGATTTCCATGCCGAAACATTTGTAAACGTAACACTTATCTCTGCCGATGGCGAAGATATGCCCGATGCATTAGCCGGTTTGGCAGCTTCGTCTGCGTTGGCGGTATCCGACATACCATTCAACGGACCTATTTCCGAAGTTCGTGTAGCTCGTATCAACGGTGAGTTTGTAGTAAATCCCACTTTTGCTCAATTGGAAACTGCCGATATGGATGTTATCGTAGCTGCAACGCTCGATAATATTATGATGGTAGAAGGTGAAATGAAAGAAGTGAGTGAAGACGATTTATTGAACGCTATGAAAGTGGCGCACGATGCGATTAAAGTTCACTGCCAAACACAGTTGGATTTGATGACCGAAGTTGGCAAAACCGAAAAACGCGTTTATTGCCACGAAGAAAGCGATGAAGAGTTGAAAAAAGATATTTGGGAAAAAACATACCAAAAAGTATATGCGTTAGCAGCTTCTTGTAACGCAGATAAACATTCTCGTTCTGAAAACTTTGAAGCAGTAAAAACAGAATACGTAGCATCACTTGAACCTGAAGTAGCGGAAGCTAAGAAAGGATTGATTGGAATCTATTACCACGCCGTTGAAAAAGAAGCGATGCGCCGTTCTATTTTGGACGAAGGCAAACGCTTGGATGGTCGTAAAACTACTGAAATACGCCCGATATGGAGTGAAGTAAATTACCTACCGGGAGCTCACGGTTCAGCCATTTTTACACGTGGTGAAACTCAATCGCTTACTACCGTAACGCTTGGAACTAAAATGGATGAAAAAATTGTGGACGAAGCCTTGAATCAAGGCAGGGAACGTTTCTTATTACATTATAATTTTCCACCATTTTCCACAGGCGAAGCACGCGCGTCACGCGGAGTAGGTCGTAGAGAAATAGGACACGGTAATTTAGCTTTCCGTGCTTTGAAACCAATGATTCCCGTTGATTATCCTTACGTTGTACGAGTTGTTTCCGATATTTTGGAATCAAACGGTTCGTCGTCAATGGCAACTGTTTGTGCCGGAACATTAGCGCTGATGGATGCCGGAGTTCAAATCAAAAAACCGGTTTCGGGAATTGCAATGGGATTAATTTCTGAAAATAAAGGAAAAAACTTCGCTGTTCTTTCTGATATTTTGGGCGATGAAGACCACTTGGGAGATATGGACTTTAAAGTAACCGGAACAAAAGACGGTATTACCGCTACTCAAATGGACATCAAGGTAGATGGACTTTCGTTCGAGATTCTCGAAACCGCACTACGCCAAGCTAAAGAAGGACGTATACACATTTTGGGCAAAATCCAGGAAACGCTTGCCGGTCCGCGTGAAGACTTGAAACCAAATGCGCCACGCATCGTTGTAATGTATATTCCTAAAGAATTAATTGGTGCTGTAATCGGGCCTGGTGGAAAAATCATTCAAAGTATTCAGGCTGAAACAGGCGCTGCAGTAGCTATTGAAGAAGTGGGTGATCAGGGTCGTGTTGAAATTGCCTCTGCCAATAAAGCTTCGTTAGATGCCGCCGTTACTAAAATTAAAGGTATTGTAGCTATTCCCGAAGTTGGTGAAACATACAGTGCAAAAGTAAAATCCATTATGCCTTACGGTGCGTTTGTGGAATTTATGCCGGGCAAAGAAGGCTTGCTTCACATCTCAGAACTTGACTGGAAACGCATTGAAACAATGGAACAAGCCGGTTTGAAAGAAGGCGATATAATTGATGTAAAATTGCTGGAAATAGATCAAAAAACCGGTAAATATAAACTTTCACACAAAGTATTGATTCCTCGTCCACCAAGAGAAGAAAAGCCTAAAGCTGAATAATCTTGATTTTAACAAATCGATAAACATAAAAAAACGCCGCTCTTAATAATGAGAGCGGCGTTTTTACGTAAAATACAATTTGCACAATTTATAGATAACAATCTCTATTCTTTTATTAGTTTCCCAATTAGCTCATTGGCTTTCACCACATACACTCCCGATTGGAAGCGATGCAATATCGATATAATTTTTACCTGAGATTTGTTTTTCTAACACTGAATTTCCACTGACATCATAAACAGATATATTTGATTTTTGTTCACCCACATTTATCAAAAAACCATTGGTGACAATGTTAGGCATGAGTGTAAGTGTTTCTTTGTGTCTCGTTTCTATTTCAGTGAGCACACCTGCCGCTTGTGTAATGGTAATGATTTTGGCTACCGCACCTGTTGCCGATACGGTAACTGTTGCTGTGCGGGTAGAAGCTGTCGGGTTGGTGGCTGGCATAAAGATAAGCGTGCCGTTGCCTATGCCCGAGACAAGACTTACGGTAAGCTACATTGGAGCAGACTTCTATTGTTGCCTGACGATTGTTTGCAGCGGTGAAATCTGCTTTTTTTGAAGATACATATAATATGGGAAAATCAACACCCTTCACAAAATTGAATGTGCTACCCGACAGGGTGTATCGTCCTGAAATTTGTTTACAGTTTTTTGTTTACAATCCTGTAATTGCTTTACATTTAATATTTATCTTTGTGCTATCATATTGAAGCGGAGTCAGGCTCTGCTGAGGAGCAACCTGACAAGGAATAAATATGATTAGCGACAAGTACGTCAGAAAAATGGGATAGTTGATTTTCAGCTATCCTTTTTTTATGACAACTAAGAGCTATTTATGCCTTAAAAACCTAATACGAGACTGCGGTTTGTGCAGTTTTGTAATATGTTTTCCAATGTTTTTTGAACGCACCTGACTGGCTGTGAGCATATTCAGGTGTTTTCATATCCAAACTGGCATGAGGTCGACAGTTATTATAAATCTGAACTATTCGCTTTAGCTCTTTTATAGCATCTTCAATCGAACTTAGCTTCATTTGATTCAACCACTCGTCTTTTAATATGCCATTAACACGCTCTGCTATTGCATTTTCACGAGGATCTCCGTTTTCTGTCATACTGATTTGAACCTGATTCTTATTCAGTATCTTGACATAATCACCACAACAGTATTGAACTCCTCTGTCAGAATGGTGAATTAAGCCTTCAGTACCTTTGGAAACTTGCTTTAAAGCTATTTTTAAGGCTTCAATCGTATATTTAGCTTCTAAGGTTTCACCCATTGCCCAACCTACTATTTTCCTGGAATAAGCATCGGTTATCAGGTTCAAATAAACGAATCCTGCCATTGTTTCAACATAGATGATATCACTTACCCATAATTGATTTGCCCGTATTGGAACAAATTCTTTAATCAGGTTTGGATACTTACGTAACCAATGATTGCTATAGGTGGTTTTTACCCGCTTTCGTCGTTTCCCAACCAATAGCCCGTATCTTCTCAGAAAATCAAAGAAACTATCCCTGCCAATGCTTAGTTCGGTTGGTAAACGTGGTTGGATTAGCTCCAACAACTTCCGACCTCCAATTTTAGGCATCAGTTTTCGCTGTTTTTCAACTAATTGAAGCAGAATCTCTTCTTTTACTTCTTCTTTGTAATGATATTTACTTCGCTGGTAGTAGGCTTGCCTACTTCTGCCAAACAGGTCGCACAAGCTGTCGATATCTGAACCATAATCACTTGTGCGCAGCTCTGTTACCGTTTGGCTCCAGATTTTTTTCTTATATCAATTTTAAGTTCGCGTTCTGCAATGTTAATCATAGTGTTTAAGGCTAATGTTTTAAATTGCTCACGTTTGAGTTCTTCTTCTAATCGCTTTATCTTCAAATCTTTTGAAGAATCACTTTCGGTTGATTTTAATTGCTTTAACATTGGTGGTTGAATGGTTGGTTTTTCAACTCCAAATTTACGAATCCAATTGGTTACACAATGCTTTCCTCTGAAATTATATTTCAACATTAGTTCTTGTTGTGTAAAATTACCTGATAGATAATCTTGAACTACTTGAATTTTAATCTCGTCCGGTAATCGCTTTACTTTTTGTCTCATAATCCTGTATTTTATTTACTTTTTTTGTAAACCTATTTCAGGACTAGACACCCGACTTCGGAGAGGAAAATCCCCTCTGGAAGAGCAAGAGGTTGTGTGCTGCAAAAATGGAATGACGCTGCAAACAACACATCTTGCTATTTGCCAAAATGCAAATACGTTTTGCCCTGAAGGGGCATTTTCCCATCCCGAATTTTCGGGACATAAGACTGCCCCCTGCCGGGCAATTTTATGAGTGCCGGAACGGATTTAAAAGCGGTACGAATATCCGCGCATGCGTTTCACGCTGCAAAGTTATACTGATTAAATAACACGCTGTATATCAATATTAATAGACAATCCAGGACAGAAGCTACCACTCCTCGAAAATATGGTGCGGGAATAAAAAAGAAGGCGTTTATTTGCCTCCTGAAAGTGATTTGGAAAGAATAAACAGAGGTGAAAAATCAGGCGTGTTCTAAAGATTAAATGCAGATATGTATAAATGAAAAATTGTCTGTTTGAACAAAGGAACAAACAGACAGGATTTCCAAAGCACACGATTTTATTTAAAATATTGGTATAGGCGCTTAGTTCGCTGTTGTTATTTTATTTTTAATCAATCTCTTAGGTTCGCTTAGAACCATCCTTTTTATGAGTAAATCGAAGATTGACCCCATCATTGTCCGTCTATTATAACGAAAATGATATTCATCGAGATAACCTTGCATCCGTTCTTTTGAACAATGGTGGTGTATTCCTCGTAGCCATCCCTGAATGTTCATTATGTGAATATGCAACTGCTGCATGCCTTTCCCTTTCTCCGAAGGTATTTGTTCTAAGTTTGGATAGTCTTTTTTCAATGGTAAATAACCTTTCCAAACATCAGTAATAACATTTGCATCGTTGCTGATATATGTTTGAAAAAATGGTCTAAATTCTTTGCTCGAAGCATGCTCAATTACTTGTGCATAAGCTCGACCAACACCTTTTTTATCTTCCAAAATTTCAAGCCCAACAATTACTAACTTCTTTTTACTGTCGCCACTACGACCAACTTTACCTTCTTCGTATTCTCCTATGAGAAACTCATCAACCTGAACTTTGCCCTCCAATCGGCTTTTACGGCTACTTGTCATTGCTTGTTGGATTTTCCACTTAAATTCCCATACTGTTTTCTAACGCAATCCAAATTCCTCTGACAATTCCAATGAAGACATTCCTTTCTTCTTGGTGCTAATTTTAAAACAGATATGAAATGCGATAAGCAATGAAAATTTCAACTTGTCAAACATAGTTCCAGAAGTGGGGCTTTCATCGTAATTGCATTTGGCGCAACGATGTGAATAGGGCTTTTTGCCTTTGCCAAATTTCAAATGACCACACTTCTTACATTGGTAAGGATGCTCGGCTGACCATTTTATTTCTGAAACATAGCGATAGCAATCCTCCTGTGTCTGAAAATATTTATTGAACTCTATTGAATTCACTCCTATATATTGTTTCCTAATATCCACGCTACAAAAGTAGCAGATTTATCCAAAATTACAGCGACCTAAACGCCTATACCAATAAAAATATAAAGGCATAAAAATCTGAAAGCGTGTTTGTGTTTTTAAGATTTTGAAAGCATACGATTTCAGACAGGCAGATAAACAAATATGTATGTAGGATAAGGCTTACAGGAATAAATACAGGTATGAACAAACATTATCATAATCAAATAAATGTCTAATTAAAAATTTGTGAACATGAAAAAAGAACCGAAGTATGTAGCGTTCAGTACGCAAAAAGGGGGAGCAGGTAAAACCACCCTGACCGTTTTGGTCGCAAGCTACCTGCATTATGTGAAAAATTACAACGTAGCGGTAATCGACTGTGATTTTCCGCAACACTCAATCGCCGACCTGCGCGAGCGGGATTTTAAGATGGTGGACGACGACGAATTTTACAAGGGAATGGCTTACGAACAGATTACCCGCTTGGATGGTAAGAAGTTTTACCCGGTCGTAGAGAGCAGTACGGAAGAGGCGTTGAATGATGCCGATGCGTTATGCGAGGAGGAAGAATATGATTTTATCTTCTTCGACCTCCCCGGAACGCTCAATAACAAAGACTTAATTATAGCCCTTGCCAATATGGACTATATCATAGCTCCGATTGCCGCCGACCGCTTCGTATTGGAAAGCACACTTAACTATCTGATCGCTGTACGGGACACAATCGTTAATCCCGGAAAATCCAATATCAAAGGGATGCACCTGCTTTGGAATCTTGTCGATGGGCGCGAAAAGTCCGACCTCTACGAAGTTTATGAGGCTGTAATAAAAGATTTAAGCTTTCCGGTTATGAAAACCTTTGTCCCCAACAGCCTTCGTTTCCGAAAGGAACAATCCATCAGCCACAAAGCCCTGTTCCGTTCAACGATATTCCCGGCGGATAAAGCTCTGGTCAAAGGAAGCAACATTGATGCTCTTACGGATGAATTACTGGAAATCCTAAAGTAATCGGGCTATGGCAAAAAGAGCAGATACAAGCGGGTTAGACAAAGGTGCTGTAATCAGTTATGCCAAACCCAGCGTCCGGGAAAAGGTTTTGAAGCCTTACGATCCGTCAGCCAGTGAACCTGTGCCAAAAACGGAGCAAGTGCCGGAGTTGCCGCAGGAAACAGAGGTCGAAACCGAACCAGTGAAAGAGAAAGAGCAGCCCCGCGAGGAACTGAAACGGCGGGAGAATAAGGTGCAGGAATACGAAAGCCTGTTTTTCAAGGAAGCCGCCATAAAAACCCGGAACGGAAAAGTCGTGTATATCCGCAAGGAACACCACGACCGGATGATGAAAATTGTTCGTGTGATCGGCGAGAATGAATTTTCCCTGTTCAATTATTTGGATAACATACTGGAGCATCATTTCGCCACCTATCAGGATGAGATTACCAAATTGTACCGTAAGAAAAATACGGATGTATTTTAAGTTACTAATATGGGACGATATATCATTTCAGCAATCATATTGTACGCATTAGTTGTAGCAATCTACCTGCTTCGGGAACAAATGCAGAAACGCAAAAAGAATGCAGCGAAAAAGCCTGCATTTAATCCGTTCCGCTCCGCCGGGAAAGAAGATATAATCGGCAAAAGCAAATTTACCCTTAGACAATCCCGGACAGAAGCTACCACACTGATTAATAACGAAAAAGGGATTGAAAATGAGCCTATATTTGCTGACGAAAACAAAAAAGAGGCTCCGGTAATACCCCTTTTGGTTGAATCGGAAACAGTCTTGCCCAATGAAAATATGACGGACGAAAATTCAAACGAAATCAATTTAGTTATTGAGAACACAGCCCCCGAATTTGAGCCGGAATACAATGAGGATTTAGACGAAGAAGAAACAGAGGACGAAAATACCGAAGGGGTTGCCGGGGTTTCAATAGCTCTCGGACTTGGCTTTGACGATCTGGCAGATATGGTGCGAACGGTAGATAATACCGAAGAGGCGTCAGCCGCAGAAAAAGAAGAAGCCGGGCGGGTACTGGTCGAGATACGGAAAACCGAAGTATTCGGGCAGTTCGTAAACGATGAACCGAAAAAGAAATTGGTGTCCGCGCTTATGGACGATTACTTCTCCGCTTTCAACCGTAAGAAACGGGAAGCGGCGGAAGAGGTCGAAGGAGCGGTAAAAGCACCGAAAGGTTTTGACCCACGCAGCTTTGGGTAAGATGTGTAACAGTTAAAAAACAACGAAAATGAAAGAACGGGATTATGGATAGCTACGCATCGGGCGTAAGCAAAAACAAAAGGGTCAGACACCCACCACTAAAAGATTAAGTTAAACAAGTATTCATTCCGGTACAGGGGACTATTCCACCCCCTGTACCATTAATTTAAAAAATCGTATGACAAAAATTTTGAAAGCCGAGAGAAAACGGGAGCTTGCTCATAGTTTTCCGAGGCGCATCCAATTTTCTGGAAAGAAAAAATTTCTTATGTCGGCGGCCGTTGTTCTGGCTGCCGTATCATCCGCTTTTGCACAGGGCAACGGTATCGGAGGTATTACCGAAGCTACCAATATGGTAACTTCGTATTTCGATCCGGGGACGAAATTAATCTACGCCATCGGAGCCGTTGTCGGCTTGATTGGCGGGATAAAAGTCTAGTGTGTCACGAACGCACTGCTGCGTGAATAACAGTGGTGCGATGCTTTGTGAGAGATGAGGGTCGGCCCCTCGGAACCGCCTTACAGGAGGAGGTTTCAAACCACGGGCATGCGGCTGTAGTAAAGAGCTATGGTCGTGAGCGATGTCCGAAAAGTCTGTCAAGAGGCAGGCAGGTAACTGTGTAAAAGGTGAATGCAAATGAACCGTTGATGAGGTACCGAAATATTCAAGACGATGTCAAAACCGAACTCCTAGACTTGGTTCGGGACAAGCTAAAGGGAAACCTGCTTACTGCTTTAGCGGCATCCGGTATAGAGACGGCACGAGTTACACAGAGGCTCTTACAAGGAACGTGAGAACCTGTACGGAGATGCTAAGAGAAAAATTCAAGCAGAGGCCCTGTAAGAATGAAAGTACCGATGCTTCGTATAGGGACAGACCGGTTCATAGTAGTGTCGAAGCTCCTGTAATGGGAGTGGAGCGAAGGAACCGGCTTATTCGGCGAAATGAATTAAACAACTAACAAAATTAGGAGGATTTAATGAAAGACGCAAAGTCATTTGAAATTTCCAAACAACTTGTAATGGAAGCATACAAGAGGGTAAAAGCAAACCGGGGAACAGCAGGGATTGATGACGTGTCCATAGCAGATTTTGAGAGCAATCTCAAAGGGAATCTGTATAAGATATGGAACCGCATGAGTTCAGGAAGTTATCTTCCCCCAGCCGTTAAACTGGTAGAAATCCCCAAACCAAACGGGGGCAAGCGTCCTCTTGGCATCCCAACGGTAGGAGACCGTGTGGCACAGATGGTAGTGATTATGACCATAGAACCGGAAATAGAGCCACATTTTCATGAAGATTCCTATGCTTATCGACCGAAGAAATCGGCTCTCGATGCAGTGGCAAAAGCGAAAGAACGCTGTTACGCATTTCATTGGGTCGTTGACCTTGACATTAAAGGCTTTTTCGATAACATGAGACCATGAACTCCTTGTCAGAGCCCTTGAAAGGCATGTAAAATGCCCGTGGTCGATGATGTACATCAAACGTTGGCTGTCCGTTCCGTATCAGTTAGCAGACGGAACACAGGTACAGAGAAGTAAGGGAGTGCCGCAAGGCTCGGTCATCGGACCGATACTGGCAAACCTGTTCCTGCACTATACTTTCGATGAGTGGATGAAAAGAAACCATTCCAACATTTCCTTTGAAAGATATGCGGACGATACTGTCTGTCACTGTGTAAGTCTGAAACAGGCAGAGTTTATCAAACGAGCCATTCAGAAACGGTTTGCGGACTGCAAGTTGGAACTCAATGAAGAAAAGACGAAGATTGTTTATTGCAAGAAGAATCACCGTGATATTCCTTACGAGTGCATTCGGTTTGATTTTCTTGGTTATACATTTAGACCGAGACGTTCAATTGATGCACATGGAGAAGTATTCCTAAACTTTTCACCCGCTGTCAGTCAAAAGGCGCGGACGAAGATATGGGAAACTCTCCGAAACTGGAACCACAACGTGTGGGTACAGATGAAACTGGAGGATATCGCCAAACAAATCAATCCTGTCATTCAAGGGTGGATAAACTACTATGGGAGATTTAATCCCGGAGTATTAAAGAAAGTTCTTCAACGCATCAATCTGAAACTTTCCCGTTGGATTCGGAATAAATTCAAAGGGTTTAGAAAATTCAAGACCAAAGCCATTCACAGGTTAGGAGACATCGCATTGAAAAATCCGGATTTGTTTGCGCATTGGGCTTGGGGAGTTAAACCCACTGCCAGTCCGAGAAATCGGAAACGTAAGTAACTGGCATGTTGACTGAATAAGAAGAGCCGTATGAGGGGAGACCTTCACGTACGGTTCTGTGAGAGGCTTAGGGTGAGATTCCCTTTGCCTACTCGATTAACAAGTTTTCATCGGGCGACCCCGATACAAGCAAAACCGCCGCAAGTTGGTTCGGGGCGTGTATCTTCCTGATTGTCGCCGCGACCATCCTCCGCTCTTTCTTTTTATAAGCCATTTCAAAAATAACGAAACGAAATGGAGTACAATGTAAATAAAGGCATTGGCAAGAGCGTGGAATTTAAGGGTTTGAAAGCACAATACCTGTTCATCTTCGCGGGCGGTCTGCTGGCTGTATTCGTGGTGTTCGTGATTATGTATATGATCGGCATAGACCAGTGGGTATGTATCGGCTTCGGCGTTATCGCCGCCTCCGCATTGGTATGGCTGACTTTCAACGTGAATGCGAAATACGGGGAGTACGGGCTTATGAAGCTACTTGCCAAACGGCAGCACCCGCGCTACCTGATCAACCGCAAAAATTCCCGCCGATTGTTCAGCCGGACTAAAAAGAAGGAGGTGCGGTATGCGTAATGTAATGAAAGCGGCTACCATCGAGAGCAAGTTCCCGCTACTGGCGGTAGAACACGACTGCATCATATCCAAAGATGCAGATATAACGGTAGCCTTTCGTGTCAATCTGCCGGAGCTATTCACTGTTACCGGAGTAGAATATGAAGCCATACATTCGGCTTGGGCGAAAGCCATTAAGGTATTGCCCGATTATTCTATTATCCAAAAACAGGATTGGTTTGTAAAAGAAACCTATAAACCCGAAACGGATAAAGAGGATATGAGTTTCCTGTCCCGCTCGTTTGAACGCCACTTCAACGAACGCCCCTACCTGAATCATACCTGTTTCCTCTACCTGACAAAGACGACCAAAGAGCGGATGCGGATGCAAAGTAATTTTTCGTCATTGTGCCGCGGGAATATTATCCCCAAAGAGGTCAACAGGGACACGGCTTCACGGTTTTTGGAAGCGGTCGGACAATTTGAGCGTATTGTAAACGATTCGGGATTTGTCAGCCTTGCCCGCCTTACTTCAGATGAGATTACAGGAACGGAGAATGAACCCGGACTGGTGGAGAAATACTTTGCCCTCTCATTGGACGATACGACTGTCTTGGAAGATATAGAACTCGGAGCGGACGGTCTTCGCATCGGAGATAAAAAAGTATGCATGCATACGATTTCCGATGTGGAGGACTTGCCCGGAACGGTTGGAACGGATATGCGGTACGAAAAGCTATCCACCGACCGGAGCGACTGCCGATTGAGTTTTGCCGCACCCGTTGGGTTATTGCTATCGTGCGACCATGTGTATAACCAGTACATCTTTCTGGACGATTCGGCAGAGAACCTGCGGAAGTTCGAGAAGTCTGCCCGCAATATGCAATCCTTATCCCGCTACTCGCGCGGTAATCAGATTAACAAAGAGTGGGTGGATAAATACCTGAACGAAGCGCACAGCTTCGGGCTTACTTCGGTACGCGCCCACTTCAACGTAATAGCGTGGTCGGACGATACGGAAGAATTAAAGCGTATCCGCAACGATGTAGGCTCACAGTTGGCACTTATGGAATGTAAACCCCGCCACAACACGGTGGATGCCGCCACACTCTATTGGGCGGGGATGCCGGGCAATGCCGGGGATTTTCCGTCAGAGGAAAGTTTTTACACGTTTGTAGAACCTGCACTGTGTTTCTTCACCGAAGAAACCAACTACCAAAGTTCGCTTTCGCCGTTCGGTATCAAGATGTGCGACCGGGTTAGCGGGAAGCCGCTCCATGTGGATATATCGGATTTACCCATGAAACGCGGGATTACCACCAACCGGAATAAATTCGTGTTGGGGCCATCCGGCAGCGGTAAATCCTTTTTCATGAACCACCTTGTAAGGCAATATTGGGAACAGGGCACGCATGTGGTATTAGTCGATACGGGTAACTCCTATCAAGGGTTGTGTGAAATGGTACGCCGGAAAACCAAAGGGCAGGACGGGATTTATTTCACATACACGGAAGAAAATCCGATTAGCTTCAATCCTTTCTACACGGACGACTATCAGTTTGACGTGGAGAAAAAGGACAGCATTAAAACGCTCCTCCTGACGCTCTGGAAGTCCGAAGACGATAAAATCAGCAAGACCGAAAGCGGAGAACTCGGCAGCGCGGTATCAGCCTATATTGGGAAGATACAGGACGACCGGAGTATCGTGCCCTCATTTAATACCTTTTATGAGTTTATGCGGGATGACTCCCGCCGGGAACTGGACGAACGGGAGATCAAGGTAAGCCGGGAAGATTTTAACCTCGACAATATGCTGACCACCATGCGCCAGTATTACCGGGGTGGGCGTTACGATTTCCTGTTGAACTCGGCCGAGAATATCGACCTCTTGAATAAGAGCTTTATCGTCTTTGAAATCGACCAGATAAAGGAAAATAAAGAACTTTTTCCGGTGGTTACGATCATCATTATGGAAGCCTTCATCGGTAAATTGAGAAGACTGAAAGGCGTTCGTAAACAGCTGATTGTGGAAGAAGCATGGAAGGCTCTTTCGTCTGCGAACATGGCTGCCTATATGCAGTATATGTATAAAACCGTCCGGAAGTATTTCGGGGAAGCGATTGTCGTAACGCAGGAAGTGGAGGATATTATTTCCTCGCCCATCGTAAAGGAGGCTATTATCAATAACTCCGACTGCAAAATTCTCTTAGATCAGCGCAAATTCATGAACCGCTTTGATGTGATCCAGTCGCTTCTCGGACTGACCGAAAAGGAGAAAGGACAAATCCTCTCTATCAACATGGCGAACAACCCGAACCGGAAATACAAGGAAGTATGGTTCGGGCTGGGCGGTGTGCAGTCGGCGGTGTATGCTACCGAAGTAAGCGAGGCAGAATACCTGACGTACACGACCGAAGAAACCGAAAAGATCGAGGTCTTCAAAAAGACGGACGAACTCGGCGGGAACTACGAACTGGCTATTAAGCAGCTTGCCGAAGACAAAAGGAAGGGTTAGCCATGTTCAGCAAATGTAATGCCGCCGACCCCTGTGCTGTGTATCAGGATTTTAACCTGTGGGAGATTACGGGACGTTGGGTAAGTACCAGTGGTGCGCCTGCGGTAAACATCTACCGCAACACTTCCCGAAAGCGGGGAGGCATCCGCTTGGAACTTACATATAACAACCCGCAGGTGGCCTGTGATTGTACGGTGTACAGCTTGTTCGGATTGCATTACATAGACCTGTAGGGGCGTATCGGGATAGCCTACGACCGGGAGCAGGAGGTACTCATGCTTTCCGCTTTCGGTGAATATGTTCGGGCGGAGGAATAGCATTTTCCACTGTTCCTCCCGCCATCGGGCAATAAAATATTAATCATATCAAATAAGTAAAACAATGAAGAAAATAATAGTAAGCCTCTTTGTAATCCTCGCATGTTGCGGGTTTGAGGCAAAAGCACAATGGGCAGTGATCGACCCGTCCAACTTGGTTCAAAATATCCTGACGGTATCTAAGACCGCAACTACGGCAAGTAACGTAATAAATAGTTTTCAGGAAATGCAGAAGATATACAATCAGGGCAAGGAGTATTACGACAAACTACAATCGGTGCATAACCTGATTAAGGACGCGCGGAAAGTAAAAGAAACGGTAGAGATTATCAGTGATATTTCCAATATCTACGCTACCAATTACAACAAGATGCTTTCCGATCCGAACTTCACTATCGAAGAGTTGGTTGCAATTTCCAACGGCTATGCCAAACTGCTGAATATGTCGGGGGGGCTGCTGGCCGAGATAAAGGAAATTGTTTCTTCGTCTAATGGGTTATCCATGACCGACAAAGAACGCATGGAGTTAATCGACAAGATTTACAACGATATGCGTACTTACCGCAGTTTGGTACAATACTACACAAATAAAAATATATCTGTGTCTTACTTGCGTGCCAAAGTGAAAAAGGAAACCGACAAGGTAATGGTATTGTACGGTAACCCCGCTGACAGATATTGGTAATCCATATCAATAAGAAAATAAGATATGGATTTCGATAATCTTCATCAGATACTCCGCAGCCTCTATACAGATATGATGCCGATCTGTTCCAACATGATCGGCATTGCTAAAGGGGTTGCGGGGCTGGGTGCGCTGTTTTATGTCGCTACCCGTGTGTGGCAAGCCCTCTCAAGGGCAGAGCCGATAGATGTGTACCCGTTGCTTCGACCTTTTGCCATTGGATTGTGTATTATGTTCTTTCCTACGATTGTATTGGGAACTATCAATGCTGTCATGTCGCCGATAGTCACAGGAACACACTCCATCCTTGAAACGCAGACTTTCGATATGAATAAGTATCGAGCGGAGAAAGACCGGTTGGAGTTTGAGGCGATGCGGCGCAATCCCGAAACGGCATGGCTCGTAGATAATGAAATATTCGACCAGAAACTTGCTGAACTCGGAGTGTTGGAGGCTCCCGAAATTGCAGGTATGTACATCCAACGGGGTTTCCACGATATGAAAAAATCCGTGCAGGATTGGTTCAGGTGGCTTTTGGAAATGCTTTTTACCGCTGCAGCACTGGTGATCGACACGATACGGACATTCTTCCTGGTCGTTTTAGCCATACTTGGACCGATAGCATTTGCGATAAGTGTCTACGACGGTTTTCATTCAACGATGACCCAATGGATAGCACGCTATATATCGGTTTACCTCTGGCTACCCGTCTCGGATTTATTCTCGTCTATTCTTGCTCGTATTCAGGTGCTTATGCTCACACAAGATATTGAACAACTGCAAAATCCAAACTATGTTCCCGACGGAAGTAACACGGTTTACGTGGTGTTTATGATTATCGGGATAACCGGATATTTCACAATCCCGACCGTAGCAGGGTGGATTATCCAAGCCGGAGGCAGTACAGGAACTCGTGGAATAAATTCAGTAGCATCGAAAGGTGCAGCAATGGCCGGAGGTATAGCCGGAGCGGCTGCGGGAAACGTTGCCGGACGATTATTAGGAAAAAAATAAATGAGCCGATTGTCCAATATGCCAGTATGCCAACGGAAAAAAGATTGTAAGGCTCACCAATCTTCATTGGCACATTGGCATATTATCTCATTATCAAATTAAAAATTATGGAGTTCAAGAGTTTAAAAATATAGAAACATCATTCAGGCAGATACGTTTTTTCGGAATTGTCTTCCTCTGCCTGTGCGCCGCTATTGCGGGTTATTCCGTCTGGTCGTCGTACAGTTTCGCCGAAGCGCAACGCCAGCGTATCTATGTGTTGGACGGGGGCAAGTCATTGATGCTTGCCCTCTCGCAAGACCTTTCGCAGAACCGTCCCGTTGAAGCGCGGGAACACGTCAGACGGTTTCATGAACTGTTCTTCACGCTCTCACCCGACAAAAAAGCCATTGAAAGCAATGTAAACAGGGCGTTGTTCCTTGTCGATAAAAGCGCTTTCAAATACTATCAGGACATGGCTGAAAAAGGGTACTACAACCGCATTGTTTCGGGTAATATCAATCAGATCATACAGGTGGACAGCATAGCCTGTGATTTTGACAGCTACCCGTACAAAGTGGTAACATACGCCCGGCAAATGATTATCCGGCAGTCGAACATGACTGAACGTAGCCTCGTAACCCGCTGCAACCTGATTAACTCGGTACGTTCGGACAATAACCCGCACGGTTTCACGATGGAAAAGTTCGAGATCGTGGAAAACCGGGACATACGGATAACGGAAAGGTAGGTGCGTGTATGTTACGGAAAATCATTCAGGACATAGGTGGATGGCTGGAAGACCGCTTGCGCAGCCTTGTCAGACCGTTAAGCCCCGATGCACGGGTAATCGTCATCGTTACCATGCTGGTTGTCTTCAGCGGGCTTTCTATCTACATGACCGTTTCGTCCATCTACAATTTGGGGAAAGGCAAGGGAAAGGAATTGCAGATAGAAAAAATGGAAACCCTACGGCTCCAGTTGGAGCAACAAAGGGACAGTATTAACTAATCAAATATTGTGAAAGCCGAGTGCAATCAAGTTTATTTGAAATTCCCGAGGCACATCCAATATTATCTAAAATAATCAAAAATATGAGCGAACAAATAAATAACAACGGGGCGCAGCAACCTGAGAATCCGTCTGTGCCTGATAAGAAAGAGCCTGTAAGGCTCCCCAAAAAGGAACTTTCGGCGGCAGAGAGGCGGCAGCGTAAAAAGATGCTGGTAATGCCGCTTTTCTTCCTGATTTTCGGTGGTGTCATGTGGCTGATCTTCGCGCCAGCGGGTGATAAGGACGAGAATATGATCGGACAATCCGGCTTTAATGCCGAAATACCCACGCCCAAAGACGAGGATATCGTTGGGGATAAACGTGAGGCTTACGAGCGGGAAGCCATGAGGCAAAAGCAGCAGGAACGGATGCGTTCTTTGCAGGACTTTTCGACAATGTTCGACCAGAACGAACACGCTGCCGGGGAATACGAAAGCCCGTCCCTGATAGAAAGCAGCACCCCGAAGCGGACGGCAAATAATCTGCAAGCCTCCGCAAGTGCCTATCAGGATATAAATAAGCAGTTGGGAGAATGGCACGAAGAACCTGCCGGACAAATCGCACAAGAACGCGCCGTCGAAGCACGTATGAACGAATTGGAACGCAAGTTGCAAGCAGCAGAAGCGCGGAAAGCCGAAGAGGACGAACAAGCAGCCTTGCTTGAAAAATCATACGCGATGGCAGCCAGGTATATGCCGCAGCAGGCACGGCAAACAACCGAAAGCGATAACGCCACCGTTCTTTCAACGAAAGACAAGGTGGATGTTCAGCCGGTGAAACAGGTTCGGCACAACGTCGTATCGCTGTTGGCTGCTCCGATGCAGGACGATGAGTTTATAGATGCTTTCAGCCAGCCCCGCAATATGGGATTTTTTACCGCCGCCGGAAACGAGGGGGTGCAGGACAAAAACAGCATCCGGGCGTGTGTAAACCGGACCGTAACGCTGACAAGCGGACGGGAGGTGCAGATACGGCTTTTAGAACCGATGCTGGCAGGCAAAATCCTTATCCCGGCAAACAGTATCGTTACCGGTTCGTGCCGGATTGGGGGTGAGCGGTTGGATATTGCTATCAGTGCCATTCAGTACGCCGGAAACATTATCCCGGTTGACATATCGGTATATGATACGGACGGACAGCGCGGTATCTTCATTCCGAACTCGGACGAAATCAATGCCGCCAAAGAAGTTACCGCACAACTGGCACAGTCTGCCGGAACGTCTATTTCGATTACGGATAATGCCGGTTCGCAACTTGCCGCCGATGTAGGCAAAGGGCTGATTCAGGGAGCATCGCAGTACGTAAGCAAGAAAATGAGCGTGGTCAAGGTTACGCTCAAAGCGAACCACCGTCTGCTGTTGCTTCCCAAAATGCAATAAGTAAAATAACAAATGGGTCTATGACCACCACTAAAAGATCAAGTATAAACGATTAAAAATTGAGAACAATGAAGAAAATCTTTTTGATGTTTACCCTTGCGGTAAGCGTATTTGCAGCCAATGCACAGAAAGTAACCGGAGATACGGCTACCGCAACAGAAACCAAGCCCACAACGGGCGATTATTATCAAGGCTTTACCCGCCCGCTGACCTTCGACAGGATGATTCCGCCTTATGCGCTGGAAGTTACGTTCAATAAAACCGTTCATGTGATTTTTCCCGCTCCGATTCGATACGTCGATTTAGGCTCGGCAGATCTTCTCGCGGCGAAAGCGGACGGAACGGAAAACGTATTGAGAGTAAAAGCCTCCCTGCGGAATTTCAGCCGGGAGAGTAATCTGTCCGTCATTACCGAAGATGGAGATTACTACACGTTCAATGTAAAGTATGCGGACGAACCCATTAAGCTGTCTGTTGAAATGACCGACTTTCTGCACGATGGCGAAGCAGTGAACCGTCCGAACAACGCCCTGCAAGTATATATGCAGGAGTTGGGGCAGGAATCGCCGCTGTTGGTAAAGCTGATTATGCAGTCTATCTATAAGAACAACGATAGGGAAATCAAGCATATCGGCTCGAAGCGTTTCGGCATACAGCACACCCTCAAAGGTATTTATACGCATAATGGCTTGTTGTATTTCCACCTGCAACTGAAGAACTCGTCCAACGTGCCGTTCAATGTGGATTTTATCACGTTCAAAATCGTGGATAAAAAGGTAGCCAAACGCACGGCGATTCAGGAGCAGGTGATCCGGCCGCTTCGCGCCTATAACAATCTTATGTTGGTGGGCGGTAAACACACGGAGCGTATGATATTCGCCTTGCCAAAATTCACGATCCCGGACGATAAAATGTTGGTTGTTGAGCTGAACGAAAAAGAGGGCGGTCGCCATCAGTCGTTTACGGTGGATAATGCCGATTTGGTACGTGCAAAGGTTATTAACGAACTGAAAGTAAAATAACCATGAAGCGGGTATTTTTTATCGTGGCGTTTGTGCTGTGTCTGGTCTTTGCAGACCAAGTACACGCACAGCGTTGTTTGCCGCGTATGCAAGGCATACAGGTAACAGGCGGAATGGTGGACGGAATCTATTCGTCCGATATGGATAATGAAGCAGGGTACTACTTCGGTGCGGCTGTATCGACCTATGCGAAAAAAGGTAACAAGTGGGTGTTCGGTGCAGAATTTATGGAACGCTACTATCCGTACAGGAATATACGCATCCCTGTTTCGCAGTTTACCGCCGAAGGAGGCTATTATTTAAAATTCCTGTCTGATCCGTCAAAGATCGTTTTTCTCTCTTTGGGTGGTTCGGCTCTCGCAGGTTATGAAACGTTGAATTGGGGCGAAAAAACACTGTATGACGGTTCAACGCTCCGGGACAAAGATGCTTTTATTTACGGCGGGGCCATCTCGCTGGAAATGGAAACCTACATTACTGACCGGGTTGTGTTGCTCCTTTCGGGGCGTGAGCGCGTTCTCTGGGGTAATTCGACGGGACATTTTCATACGCAGTTCGGTATCGGACTGAAATGTATAATCAACTAAGGGGGCGCAGTCCCTTTTGTCTAACAAAATATAAGAAATATAGTGATGAAAAAAATAAAGAGATTTTTCAGTATAACAGCCGGGCTGGTAGCGATAATGCTACTGGCCTTAGCCTGTTCTGACGATTTGGATATTCATAAGGTGTACGCATTTGATTTGGTTTGTATGCCGGTTCAGAAAAAAATCGTTCAGGGAGAGGTGGCGGAAATCCGCGCACAGATCGTAAAGGAAGGCGACTATCAGGATACACAGTTTTATATCCGCTACTTTCAGCTGGACGGTGTGGGAGAACTCCGGCTGGACGATGGGCGGGTATTACTTCCTAACGACCTCTATCCGTTGAAAAAAGAAACGTTCAGGATGTATTATACTTCGCATTGCACCGATCAGCAAGTGATTGACGTGTATATAGAAGATAGCTTCGGACAGGTAGTGCAAAAAACATTTTCATTTCAGAATGATTCGGGAGAGGATGAAGAATTGCAAACTGAAATGGAATAGCAATGATCACCATAATGGTAATTTTATATGTGGTTATATGGATCGGTATCGTATATGCTTTAATCACAGCTCCTACCGATGTGGAATTATGGGGTGAAGAAATTGAATAAGTAAATAATCAGGTAAACGCCCGAATCCGGGCGTTTACTGTATCTGTAAATTGACTATGAAATATGTACTACTGTTCTTTATCGCCTTACTATATTTACCCGCATCGGGACAGGCAAACAGAAAATCCGAAATAGAAAAATCCACAGAACGTATTTATTCTGCCAAAGAGTTCCGGCGGATAGCGAATTCGTTGCAGCTGTCTATCGAAGACCTTTCCAATTATCCTGTGATTTTCCCGGTTAGAAAGCCACAACGCATTTCATCGGGATTCGGGTTGCGCTATCATCCAATTTATAATACCCTAAAGTTCCACACAGGCATTGATATTCCGAAAATGAAAGGTACGCCTGTGTATGCAACCGGAAACGGGATTGTCGTTTGTAAAGGGTATAATTGGGGGTATGGAAATTTTATAGAAATTCAGCATGCAGGTGGTTTTCGCTCGTTTTATGCGCATTTAAGTAGGACACTGGTAGATGTAGGGGATTCGGTAAGTATCACTCAAGAAATTGCTTGTGTAGGCAGTACCGGAGTATCAACGGGTGGCCATTTGCATTACGAAGTAAGGAAAGGCAACCGTTTCCTGAATCCGATTGGATGGTGTTGCTGTTTGCTGGGTGTACGTACTAAAAGAAGATAGTTTTATATATCTCCCGCTGAGCTGGTCAACAGGTAACCTAATTGATTGGCTGCATGTGTAGAATACACTTGAATAGCTCATTTAAATGACATTTACGTTACAAAACCGATGATAGAAGAAAAAAATCTTTTATTATCTAAAAAAGAGAGCATTATAAATGTTGAATTCAGAAAATATTAGTAATTTTACGGTAATATTTTTTATAAAAATATAAATCAGGTAAATGCTTGTTTGGTGGATAATATACAGATGGTAACTCCGTAGCCTATTTTAGAAAGCATTGACAGCTGCTAATATTAAAAAGGAAGTATTGATACCACATTTCTGCTACCCTTATTAGAATCAGACGCTAATCTACGTCCGTTCAAAGTATGTCAGAACTTTCGGACAGTGGAACAAGAAATTCACACACATTACAACAATAGAGTTTGAAAAAGTCGATATGCAAGTTATATATTTGACAGATAAAAATTATATGTTGTGAACCATAAAGTGAATTTAGTGAGTTGGATATGTGCGACAACAATATCTATAGTAATAATTTACAATATAATAGTATAAATTTCAGCAAACTAATGATTAAATATGTGCGACAACGTGGCACATACACATATGTTAGCAAACATTTTAAAAGAATCGCACTATGCAAGAAACGATAACATCAATTGAACAGCTACAGACTTTAATTGCAAATCTTCCTACTGTTAAAGAAGGGTATGTAAGAGTATTTCGTGGACAGACTGGTCGCTTTCCAAGCATAAATGCCACACTCCACAGAAAACAAATGATTGAAGGTAGAAATTTATGGGACTCATATTGTTTTATTCTTGCAAAATATTTAGAAGGTCTTGAAAATATAAGATATAATCGCAAGAATCAAGAAACAGATGATTTAAGCACATATTTCTTTTGGGTTAAAGCCCTTTCTCAACATTATGGTCCAGGAACAGAATTCCTAGATGTAACACATTCGTTAAATGTAGCTCTATGGTTTGCTTTTAATGAAATTGAAAAGAAAAGTGTTCATTTATATACAGGTAAGCTAAATGAAAAAGTATCAAAGGAAGACGTAATCAATATTATTGATACCAATTGTTATAAAAAAACTAATCGAAATGGTTGGCTATATATTTTTGATGCTAAAATCTCAGACAGCTTATTTCCTGATAATCATGGTGATTTAGTTGATGTCATAGCTAATGCTCCAACTGTTTTTAGAAAGAGTGCTAGGTTACATGCTCAGAGAGCATGTCTTATGAAATGCGATAAAGATATTGACAGTGGAGATTGTTCTAAATTTTTGGTTTGTGAGCCAATAGAAATTAAAGCTAACGTTGTCGATTTTCTTATACAAGATACTGATATAACAAAGCTTTTTCCGTCTCCTGATTATGACGAGTGGTATAAAAGATTTTTACAGGTTCCATACACCTATTATGGTTATTCAGAAGATGGGAATATGGCTTCATGTAAAAGTATTCCGTTAGATATTTATTTTGATGATTATAAAGAAACCTTATATGTAAAAAGCATTACAAGTAAAATACTTACAATCAATCCATTGTCAATGTATTTGTTTTGTTTAAAACAAGAAGACAGCTATTTGGATGTCTTAAAAGAAACAACTCCAATTATTATTGTTGCCCCTTTGCTTACTACAAGTAACAAAATAGCTAAAGGAGAATGGCATGAAGAGTTATTATGGTCTAATGCAGGTTTAAAAAAAGTTAAGCGTCCCCCTCAAAAAATGACCAACATTATTTTTAATTTATTCTTCGAATTTTCTCCATTAGAAATTCCTTATTGGGAGTCTATAGATACAGGTGGCGAAGGAGAATGGATTAGGTCAATATGGATAATAAACTTCAACAAAGAAGAATTGTATGTTAAAATCAACGTACAATCTTTTCCTGGTGAATCAGAAAATATAAGTTATTATGAATTTTTAGTAATATATGATTCACAACTAAAATCGTTAATGTATTCAACTAAAAATGGAGAAGTAGGAGTTTTGTCCAATTTAGAATATTATGCTAAACCCTTATATGTTGCCCTGTCAATAATTGGTGATTGTAAAGATGGAATAAAATATAAACCGTTTACAAGTCTAAAATGGGAAAACCAAGGTGTTGTAAAAGCAAGTGATAAAAGTGCGATAATTCTACCTGGTTCTGATATTTTAGGATTAAACAAAAGGTATTATGGTGTATACAATATTGAAACGGATGAACCTTATATTGATACAGGACAATATTTAACAAAGAATAATTATGAAGATATCTTTAATCCCATAGATGATTTCTTCAATGCATCCAAAGTTGAGCTTGATAAAAGATTAGATAATTTGATAGATGAATAAAAACGTTTGCTAACACGCGGTATAGCCAATAAGGGTTTTAGAGGTATGCGAAGGTTTGTAGCCCGCTCCAACTTTTCTTGTAACTTGATATGGAATCGCTCGAAATCCTTTACTGGCCATACCGCCACCGTTAGGCAATATTTTAGAAAGAACAAAATAACATAATATCATGGACAAACTTAGTGATTGGATTCAGAAAGAGAAAGCAACAGAAAAATTATTAGCACTGTGTCATACGACAAGATGGAGAAGTTTTGAAAAGATTATTCAAACAGACATACTTTCAACAAAATTCTCAAAATTTCCAGAACCAAACCCTTTTAAATTAAAAGAAGATCAAGTCGTTTATTTATTTTATGGATTACCATTTTATATATATGAGATAGGTGATGGTAAGATGATAAAAAGTCAAGCTACAGAAGAAATGCCAATAGGTCTTATTTTTAAACCAGAAACAGTAAAAAACGTTGATAGATTTTATCCATTTGATACAGGTGCGTTATTTTCAGAAAAATACAAAGGGATCTTAAATATTTCAAGCGAAAGTGATTATAAAGTATTTGAAGTTCCAATTTCTGGAGATAGTGAAATTAAAAAATTCATTAAACGATATTACCGGAGAAACGAAAACTACTGCATTGGTGATGTTGAAAATATTAAACCGGAAAATATTAAAGAAGAAAATCTACTACGGTTGTTAAATTTCTCTTCTGATTCAGAAATTGATTTACGTCATAGAGCTATTGAAATCCATTCATTGAAGGATATTATTCTATCAAATAACTTATTATCAATAATACTACCTTATTCAAGAACTAAAAAATATCCGCAGTTTATAAGAGAAATAAAGTCGAAATATCCTAATGTTTCTATTAGAACTTATACAGATTTCATAAGATTTAGTGCTGAGTCAACAAGAACCGCATTATTAATTGAGACCCTTAATTTCTACAAAAACAATAAATCATTTAATTTAAAATTAAGTTAGACATGGACAAATATAAAATTTTAGGATATTCAAATCCATTAGATTTCAATTGTGCTCCAGTTATAACTATAATTCAACAAGAAGATAAAATTGGTGCCATTTTTCCTGATTTGTCAATGAATTTGGTAAATATCGAAACCATTGATTCTTTGCAAAATTTCACAAGAGAGATGAGCGATAAATTTATTTTTTTGAATCAATATTCATATTTATCATACTCTGGAGAATTTCATACAAAGAATGAAAATGAAATACTAGAAATAATGAATAACGATTTACAAATACTTAATGATAACGATTTTCAAAAAGAAATGTTAGAGGAATTGGTTGTTTCTGAATATATAAGATTGAACAAAGAAATAAACCAAAAAGTTAATTTGAAATATATCAAACTATTCGCAACTACAAGAATTAAAGGTAATGGTGAAAAAGCAAAACGAATAATACTGCAACATTTCAAGAATGGTTCTTATAAAACTGATTACAAAAAGAACTTTTACTCAAACGATATTCACAGTGATTTTGATAATAAAAGACTAAACAAAACATTAAAAGGGACACTATATAATCTATCAGTAAGATATAAAGATGAATCTATTTTGAAATTAAATATAAAAAACATTGCCTAACACACGTCTATGGCCATTTGGCTGGCTGACGTGCATTTTGGCAGTTTTGCTCCCACATTCACTTTGTCGCTGGGCGACAGTGAACGCTCCTGCAAACCGCCAATGCCCATACCTCGGGTGTTAGGGGCTATATCAAAAAGACACTGCATATGAAGACAATTAATTTAAAGTGGTTAGATGACCTAGATTTATTCAAAGGCTTTAGCGAAGACCTTATAGAATTTCTTGAACCGATTTTGCCTAAGACACTTCCTGACTTAAAAAGCTTTTATTATGGGAAAGACCAGTATTTCTTTCTCCCAGATTTCAGTGTATATGTAGATAAGGGTGCTGATTTTATAAAAGATTGCATAGCAAACATGAAAGACTATTTTAACAATGAGAATGGCGTTGATTACTCGACCTTTTATTCTGGGTTTTCGGATAATGCTAAAGAGGTATTTATGCCATTTCTTAGCAATTATTATGAACCTGAAACTATTAACAGCTTAAGCAATTTATCGTTTATGGGTATGGAAAACAATCCTTTTAATCTTAATGATATTAGTAGCAATTTTGATTTTAGCAGTTGTGATTTTCTATATACAAATATCAATATTCCTTTAGACGTAATTAGCAATGTAGATGTATCTGGAGGAAGTGATTTAACTAATTCTCCGTCAATTATTGAGACAATAAGCGATGGTATTGGAAATTTTCTTGATTCTGCATCTGATGTAATTGGGGATGTCATCGAATCTACATCAGAAATTATAGGAAATATTGCGAGTTCTGTTGTTGACATAGTTAAGGATATCGACTGGAGCAGTGTCATTGGTGGATTAGGAGGACTTTGGGGTTTTTAACAAAAACATTTATGCTATATGGAAACGTACACTGAAGAACAAATTAAGCTTTTAAAAAGCAAAGAAGCAAGTCAATTAGATATTTCTAATATTTTATTAACAATTAAGAGGTTACAGCATGAATTTGCTTCCAATTTACAGTTGTTGTTAGATGAAATCAATAAGTCTAATGAACAAGATGAAAACTTTCGAATATCAATTACGGAACAGGTTGACAATGATTTACGAAATATTAATAAAATATCAACTGAGATTTCAAATTTTCAAGATAAGATTCAATTAGTCTTAAATAAAATTGAAGACAACAAAAATTTAATAGATGATATTGTTAAGTCTCAAATTCAAAATGAAAAAAACATTACAATTATAAGTAGTGGAGTATCTGAGAATCAAAAAAATATTAAAACACTCCATGATAAACAAATATCATATAATAACGAATATAACGAATTTATTCAAGTTACAAACATTAACTTTAATGAGACTAAGAATAAGATTGAAAGATTATCAGCAGATGCAAATGAAAAAATAAATTCATGTGATAGTAGAATTAAAATGGTTGTTTCCCATCTCGATATTTTAAAAGATGAGAATACCAAATTCCACTTAACAATAACTAAAAAAGTAGAAAATAATAGAAAGCACATTAAATATATCTATTGGACATATTTGCCAATTACTGCAATTATAATTTATTTGTTAATAACTCAGTAAAGTACAAGCCACTAATCGAGTAGACTGCCCTGCCAACGTTCACTGATGGAGAGCCTCTCACACCACTATCGCATGGTTCTTGTATACAGTGTTTCGCTAAGAAATGGAGCAATTTTCTGATTGTGTGCGAACAAGGCTTCTATGCACGACCCCGCGCATAAGGGACTTGTACTCTTTGAAAAAAAATACACTTGTCTCCAGTAAGTGTCTAAAAGAAGTAACAATCTGAAACAGCAGAATCGACATATAAGGTGATTAAATTAAAATCGACACCTTTCTATATTAAAAAAACAGTTCTTAATACCCCGCATCAACCACATATCAAAATCCGACATATTCTTTTCCTGCGCGGAAAAAGAACACAGAAGTATTGAAAACACCGTACCCGAACATGCACTTGTTCATATCTATTCGGGAGCATGACAATGATAGACGCTGACCGATCATATACTATAGATGAAGGCGATACTATCCTGTTTTACACGAATATGTTGGCGAAATTCATTAAACATCCATCAGCCACAACAGAATTCAAATCTATTTCTATTTTATTTTCACAATCGTTTCTATAAAAATTCTATTCGCAGAATAAACCCAACCCAACCGTCAAACTGAAATAGCAAGTCAAGCAGATAGAAAAGCACCCTTTACTTATCAGTTTGTTTGATTCTATCCTGCCTTATTATAAATTGCACGGTGAAAATCTGCCGATACACCTTACTGACATAAAATTAGAAGAAGCTATTACCATAATCCCCACGGTTGATATGGATGCCGACAGCATACTTGCCAACTTTTCCGAACAGGGAAAAATTGACCTTGCCGATTTTATGCAAAAAAATTATTCATTCAATATTCCGCTTGAACGTTTCGCTTATCTCACAGGCAGAAGTTTGGCAACATTCAAAAGAGATTTTCAAAAATCATTTAATATTTCACCACAAAAATGGTTGCTTGAAACAAGGTTGAAACACGCGCATTACCTTATTTCCGAAAAGCACAGAAAGCCTTCCGATGTATATTTAGAAGTCGGCTTTGAAAACCTATCCCACTTTTCAAACGCATTCAAGCTGTATTTCGGATGCACTCCCTCAAAAGTTCTATTGAGCCACTGAACAAAGTGTTTTTGAGCAGTTGACAAAAACTACGCTTTCCACTATTGCCGACCTTTGCATTGTTTTTTGAACAAATAACGCAATGAAATCGGTATATTTTCTCTTTGTTACTGTTGTTTTCTTTTCAGATTTTCAAAATGGTTCGGAGTAGGCATTTATCGTATAGAAAACGGAAAAATTGCCGAAGCATGATTTGTCAAAGACTATTACGGAATGTATAAACAGCTTGGATTTATTAATGATTAAACAAAAACATATGCACAATGAAGAAAGTAGTATTGATAACAGGAGCTCCCGCAGGAATGGGAAAAGGAATAGTAGCCGGAAAAGTATATCCTACATTTAAGTATAGGCTTTTTTTGATGATTTTGAAATTTCAATGAAAAAAAATAAAACGATTTCCAAATTTCCCCTAAGGCCATTAGTCGTTTTAGAATGGCTTTTTGCTTCTTTTTCTCCGCATAAAGCCTTGCTAATTGCTCATGGAAAAAGAAGTCCGGGCAAAGTTTCCCCTGCCCGGATATGAGTTCTTGAAATTGGCTTCACAGACATTTATAGCCCACTTTGCGAAACACTTAATCTTGCAATCTTCAACACTAAGTGTTGAGAGTCGCAACGCTTAATGTTGTTATCTCAATCAACCGACAGAGGATTAAAACCGAATAGTCTGAGGACTCCCAATTTCATACCTCGCCGAATTTATCAAGTTCGCATTCTACGATTACGACCTCTGCCGTATGGGTATATAGTCCGTTTTCTTTGGCGTGGTCGATTGCTCCCGCTTCCGTGCTGAATACTCCGCAAAATACACGGCTTGCCCTTGTGTGGTAAATATCCGTCTGGAATAATACAAATACTGTCATAATGGTAAATTTAGGGAGCGGGATTTCTCCCGCCCCTGTTAATACTCTATTTATGCGGGTTGCGCTACTGCTACCGCTTTAACTTTCGGAATAACCGCTACCGCTGTGGTGGTCGCTTCGGTTGGTTGCTCGGCTTTCTTCGGCTGTTTTTTGTCCGATTTAGCGGCTTTCTCGGCTTGGGCGGGTTGCTCCTGCTTTTTCGTCTTGGCTTCCGCTTTCGCCTTTTTATCAGCCTTTTTCAGTCCTGCGATACGTTCGTCCAATCGGGCGTTTTTCTTGCCGTATTCCTCTTTGCGCTCCGTTTCTATCTTCGTCGTCTGTTCGGGCAAATGTTGCTTTGCAAACGCCTGTAAAATACTCCCTTTGGCGTCGGCTACGGTGGTCGTGCGGTCGGTCAGGTGGCTATACAGGTAGTCGCGCCGAATGATTGTTTTCTGTTCTTCGGTCAAGGTGGCGACTATTTTCAGCCGTTTCTCGTCCGTCAGATAGCCGTAATAGCCATTTTCTTTCAGTCCTACGGCTTTGGTAATTGTGTCGGCGCAACTTGGCAAGCATAAAGAAATATACCGCCTGTTCTTCTTCGGAAGTGAACGCCGATTGCGGTAACTGCTCCGAATATAACAGTTCCTTTATATCGGTGGCGCTCTTTTCCGCTTGTATCTCGGTGTTGCGTTTTTTCTTGGCGGTCAGCTCCTCAATTACTTGGGCGTTGGTCTTGGTGTCTTTGGTTGCCACTTCCTTGTAATGGAGTTTTACGCCGTTATCGCCGATTTTGGCATATACACGTATTTTGCCCTGTTCTTTGAGCCTGTCAATTTCTTGGCTCTTGTTCTCAAAATAGGTTTGTTCCTTTTCGTGCCGTGCTTGCGCCTTTGCAAAATCTTCGGGTTTTGCGTACTCGGATGCTTCGGGCGGTGTCGGTGCGGTCGGGTAGCTGTTCAAATTGTAGGTTTGTACATTCTTGAACTCATACCCGCCTTTACGGATTTTTTGCGTTGCTTCATTCTCGTAGCCGTATTGTTCGCCGACAAAAACAAGTTTCGGGTCTGCAAGCGCAACCGCTTCGGCTTGGGCTACCACAAACGCCATGTTTTTGTCCTGTAAACATTTCTTATTGGTACACTTGCCACAACCGCCACCCTCTGCGAACAGGTCGAAATTATTAAAGTTGTGAGCGCATTTCAAACACGCCTTTTTGTCGAAGCCATAATTTGAAAAATCGTTTGTGTACCCGCTTTGTATCTTCTTATCCAACACATGGGCGGAGATATGACACCATTCGCCGTTACCGTCCTCGCCTAAACGGTCTTTCAGAATTTCAGCCTGTATTTTCTTGTCGTACTTGCTGATGACTATTCCCGCCGATGCGGTCAGCTTGCCCTCCCGAACGAGGTTTGCGATGCTTTTGATAAGGTCGTAAAGTTTCAGCGTTTGGTAAATCGTCTTTTCGCTCTTGCCGAATTGCAGGGCAAGGGTCGGAATGTCGTAGCGTTTGGTGTCGATAAGGCGTTTATAGGCTTCGGCGGCTTCCATAGGCGGTACGTCCTCCCGCTGTAAGTTTTCCGTGATTGAAAGGTCATACGCCTGTTCGTCCGTAACCTCCCGCACAATGGCGGGGATTTCGGCAAGGTTCAACATTCGGCAGGCACGGAAACGACGCTCCCCGCAAATGATCTCGTAACGGTTGCCACTTGTACGTACCGTGATGGGCTGTATTAGCCCATGCACGGAGATACTTTGCGCCAGTTCCTTTAACGCTTCGGGTTCAAAGGTTTTTCGGGCGTTGTAATTGCTCGGCTCTATCAAGTCCGAAGCGAGGTTTACGGCTTGCTCCACGCTTTTAGCGGGTGCGCCTGTGGTTACACTTGCGTTTTCTACTACGCTTTTGCTGTTCTCGGTTGTTTGTACTGCTACGGCAGTGTTTTGATTTTTTGCTTTCATGTTCTTAACTATTAAAATGATTATTAAAATGTTGTGATGTTTTATATTACTGTTTCGATTTCCTTTACAGGGGTATTTTTCAAAAGCCACTCCCTTACATACTCCATGTTATATTCAGATGTGATAACGGCGCAATGTTTGCCGATTTGCGTAAACCTACTACTTTCATAGCTATCGCACCATTCTTTCAGATTGACTACGCCCCAAGTCTTATAATCGCTTGTAAACATTCGGTTTATCTCCCTTATGGACTTTTCAAATGTTACTTTGACGGTCTGATATTGGTCGTCTATGATTTCCAGATATTGGAGTGAGCCAAATTCATCATACAGTCGGGCGTGTGCCCAATCATATTCGTATATCTCGTTTCCCCACGAGTGCGGTTCATCGAAACGTACCATTACCTCTGCACTGTACTTGTTCACGTTTACGCTCTCGATTACTCCTGTAACCATTAAGCCTGTAAAAATGCACTTGCAACGCTTACTTATGATGCTGTCGCTTACTTCGCTTGTTTTCATATTATTGTTGTTTTTGGAGGTTATTGGCACAAATGGGGCAGATAACAAGGATTTCCAGAATATCGTTATCCTCTTTGTCGGTTACATCGAAACTGCATCTAACGCTGTTGGACTCACAGTCACATTTTCGGGGATTGTGTACAAACGAAAAACTGCTGTTTGGAAAACTGTTTGCATACTCGTTTAACGAGCCTAACGAATTAAAATACTTCGGTTTCATGTCTATATGCTTTTAAAAAATCAATACTATCAAAAGGAGTATAAAGCCAATGATTACGGCAAGGGAAAGGAGGCAGGAAAGAACGCCCTTAATGATTGCCCACGCTAAATATATCCCTGCTACTACCGCCACGAACGACCAACCCCAAAGGGCAAAACCCACTACCGCAAAGGCTATTTTCAAAACCCAACCTATGCTGATTGGAAGGTTTGAGAATCGTTGTTTCCTGTTTTTTTCTGCTGTCCGTATCATAATTCTGACTTTTTTTAAAACGCTATGCCGTATCGGAGCCGGTTATGAGTGATCGAGTTTCAGGGGCAGAGAAAGGTAGTGTTTAGCCGATGCAGGTTTTTCGGGATAAAATACGCTCGCCGGAACGGAAAGAGGAAGATTTTTCACGAAACCGAAGGCTCGAACTTGCTTCGGCGTGAAGGACACGGAAATACTTTCGCGCATGAAATCGAACACTTCATCGGTGCAGTCGGCATCCCGCTGAAAGAGGAAGAAGTTATAAGATACGGATAGATGAAAAAATCACACCGATTATTCCCGAATTGCTCGAATAGGGGATATAAAAATCGGCATATTTGACCGCCGCGTAAATCAGTATGCACTTTAGGTATAGACAAGTGCAGACGAAAGCTACCGACACGCTAAGTGTTGATATATGTTGTGTTTTAAAGGCTTACCTTTGTCTTCCCGTAATCATAGTATGAACAAAAAAAGTAAATTACTATGGAGATAATAAATATAGAAGCCCGCACTTTTGAGGCGATGATGGAGCGTTTCGAGTCATTTGTCCGGAAGGTCGATAAATTGATTGACCGGAACAAAAGCAAAGAGTTGGACGGTTGGTTGGATAATCAGGATGTCTGTTTCATTCTGAATGTCAATCCAAACACATTGCAGTATTTGCGGGATAAAAGGAAGTTGGCTTATACGAAGTTTAACCGGAAGATGTACTATAAGCCCGAAGATGTGGAGCGGTTTATCAACAATTTAAAATCACAGAAAGATGAGTAGCGAAATTATAACCAAAGACAGCGAACGGATAAAGTCTTTTTTCTGCTCACTTGAAAGGTTGTTAGGCAGATTTGAAACCATAATGACGGGCTATGAGCCATCGTTGAACGGAGAGCGGTTTCTGACTGTTGCGCAGGTTTCAGAAAGATTAAAAATCAGTCGTAGGGCATTACAGGAATACCGCACCAAAGGCAAAATCCCATACATTCAGCTGGGCGGTAAAACCCTGTACCGGGAATCGGATATTCAGAAATTATTGGAACAGAACTACCGCGAAGCATGGGAGTAATAACACCATGTGTTACTTAATTCAAAAGGGCTATCAGTGTGATTTCTGATAGCCCTTTTATGCTGGATGCTAAATTGCTTTTCTTCGTTCAATTAGCTTATCCATATCTTCGGATATTTTCTGGTCGGTTACTTTCGCATAAACCTGTGTAGTGGAGATATTGGTATGCCCCATCATCTTGCTGATACTTTCGATGGGAATACCCGCTGAAAGCAGAAGCGTCCCGAATGTGTGTCTGCTTTGGTGATAGCTCATACCGCCCTTAACACCGGCAAGAAAGCCGATTTCAGTAATGCAGTACCATATCTGGTCGCGGTTAGGCATCGGGAAAACAGGTTTTGTATCATCTGTCGTGTTGTATAACGACAGGATTTGTTCGGCAACCGGATGTAAGGGGATATAAGCTTCGACCTCCGTCTTTTTCCGGTGTATCCTGATAAAGGATTTGCCGTCTGCCGTTCGTCCGATATGGCGGGGGTACAACCCTTTCAGATCGACATAAGCAAGTGCGGTGAACGCAGAAAAGATAAAGGCTCTGCGAATCAACTCCTGAAACTGGTTAGGCATAGGCTTTTCCATAATCAATTTCAGTTCATTCCGGCTTATGTGCTGTAATTGGGGCGGTTCTTTCTTTTCATACTTAACATCGGCAATCGGATTAAACCGGAGAATCTCTTGGTCAACGGCGATGTAAATCAATCGGTTCAGCCATGTAAAACAATGGTTGATATGCCCTGATTTATATTCCTTACTTCTTAAAAACAGCTTATAACCTTCGCCGAACCCTTCAGTAATATCGGTAAAGGCAATATCTTTCATTTTCAAGGAAAGAAGGTATTCCCGCAAGTTGTTCTGAGAAATTTTAGACTGGCGGTAGGTAGAGGTAGAGTTTATTTCCAAAGAGCGTACCCTTAGCCATTCACGTTCCGCCTCGCCTGCCTGTAATAACATAGTGGGGACAGCATGTATTTCAAGGATTGCATTTTTGAGTAATTCCACGCTGACCACACCATATTTTTTAAGTGTATTTTCGTAAGCCTGTTCAATACGCTGGCGAAAGGCTTTCAGCCGGTGATTTACTTTTTCGTCTTTAACTTCTCCCTTTTTACTTTTCCAATCTCTTGGGTAACAAAAAATACCTGTTGTGATTACGGTTTGTTCGCCATCAACGGTAATGCGGCAAAATATAGCAGTTGTACCGTCTTTTCTTACTTTGCCCCGGTTGATGTAGAGTAATATTTTAAATGTGGATCGCATAATTGTAATGTTTATTGATTGTTATAGAACTAATTTTAAATCTTTGGTTGCCTCGATGTATTTATCCATATCCTCAAAGAGCTTTTTCGGGGTAACACGGGCATATATTTGAGTGGTTTTTATATCCGAATGACCGAGCATCTTAGATACGGTTTCTATGGGAACACCGCCTTCAAGCGTAATCAGGCTGGAGAATGAATGTCGCCCCATGTGATAGGTCAGCGGCCCCGTCATTCCAACCAGTTGACGTATGCTTTGGAGATTCCATTTCAAGGCGTTATATTCCATTTTAGGGAATAAGGTTTCCCTTGACGGGTTCTTGTACTTTTCGATTAACGCTATGGCTTCGGGAAGCAGCTTTACCCTACACAGTTTACCGTTCTTGCCGCGTTGGTATTTGAGCCATAAGTCGCCTGCATCGTCATTGGAGAGGTTGTCGTTTGTAATGGCTACCACATCGACGTAGGCTGTCCCTGTGTAACAGGCAAAGAGGAACATATCACGGGTAGCAATATGCGACCAGCGGTGTTCTTCAAACTGTAAATCCCGTATCTTTTCAAATTCTTCACGGCTTAGTGTACGTGGCGGATTGACTTTTTGCTTTAGCAAGGGATAATTGACAAAATAATGCCTGTCGGAATGACCCTCTTTAAAGGCGATCCGGCAGATTTTCTTTAGTATAGCCAGATAGTGGCGGACGGTTTCTACACCTAAATTTCTTTCAAGAATAAGATAATCTTGAAATTTCCGGATAAACTGCTCATTGAGCTGGCTGAATGCAAGGTCTTTGACGTTATAGTTCTTGCTGACGAATTCGCCTAACCTTCTCCGGGTATAGAGGTAATTGGGCACTGTACGATGGGAAACATCTATTCCCACACGCGCCCTTACTTCTTCAATATGGCGGTCAAAGACCCGGAACAGTGTCATTTGGGTAGCCATGCCACCTTGAAACAGGTTCTTTACATCTTTGGCATCGAACGGTAGATTTCGTTCGGTTAGACTGCTGTAAGCCTCGTTGATACTAAGCAATAGCTTATCAATCTTTCCGTTGGTTTCTACTGCTTCCTGGCTTTTCCCGTCCAAACGGCTCGCTCGCGGATTCCACAACGAGAGTGTGCAGGAGAGTTTACTACTGAACTGTGCGACGGTATCGCCGACAGTTATTCTTCCCATGACCCGGGGTCTTTCCGGACTTGCCGGAACTACTCTTTTTAAGGTAAAGTAATACCTTGAATTTTTCTTTTTCCATACGCTTATATTTTGTGGGTAAAGTTACCCGTTTTATAAGCGTTCTTAATCATGTAAAATGCAGCATATCAGCGTATAAACCCGACTTGTTGTTACCTGTTTTTGGTTGGAAACAGAGTGGGTAACGGTATAGTAACTGAAATGTAGCCTAAACCCGCTTTGGTCTAAAGATTTCAGATAGCCTCAAAATAATGCAAAACTGTTCATTTCAAATATGTTACCCTTTAAACTGCGTTGATTTGCATTGGTCTAATTTTATAGATTTTATGCACATTGCTCGGCACACCTTTGCCACCACCGTCACACTTTCAAACGGTGTCCCGATCGAAAGCGTGTCCAAAATGCTCGGACACAAGAACCTCAAGACAACCCAGCATTACGCCAAGATTCTTGACCTGAAAGTGAGCAATGATATGCAGATTCTGAAGGAAAAGTTTGGTAATGGAACACAATTAAAAATCAAGCAATCGGCAGGATAATTTACATGTAACAAAATCACGGATACGATTAACATTTTCCGTGGTTTTATATAAGTTCATCTCCCCACATAAAATTCATTTAAGCGTTGAGGTGTCGGGATTTTGTTTTCACGTCAGCTAAAATCACTGCAACAATCCTAACTGAGAGGCATACCTCACCGCTTCCATCGAATTATCCACGCCCAGTTTTTCAAGAATTCGTTGCCGGTGCGTATTGACAGTATGTATGCTGATAAAAAGCTTTTCGGATATTTCTTTACTGAGATAGCCATCGCGTATCAGTCCCAGCACCTGCCGTTCCCGCTGTGTAAGCTCAGGCGCGTCAGCCGTATTGCCGTTTAGGCTGATTACCGGCATCAGTTTTCCTGTTTTATAATTAAAGAGTTGGCTTTTCACTCCCTGGTATTCTTCCTGATGGGGAGACACATCCATCACAGCAAGAGCCAGCCACACATTACCCCGTGAATCCATCTCCAGTATCTGGTGTTGCTCAATTACCCGAATATATTGTTCCTGTGAATTCAAAATTCTGTACTCATTGATCAGTTTGTAATTTGGTCGTTCTTCTATGGGGATTGAATAAAAAAAGCGCATCAATGCAATGCCGTTGCGCATCAGAACCAGATAATCATCGGGATGAGTTTTGGAGTTGATATACTCGTTGCCTATTTTTTCAATGGAAGGTATATCAAAGCCAAACAACTCCTGCATATTGTAAGAACTAAAAACATGCTCACCTTTCGATAAATCAAACACAGTCACCCCACTATTACCTACCTCAGCCAAACGGATCAACATAACCTTATGCCGTTCCAAAATTAAATAGTCAAGCTCTTCTGGTACAAATTTCTGTTGTGAAAGTATTGAAATATGTTCTCGGATCAGATGTTCGGGTGTATTTGTCATTTCATTAGTGTGTATTTTCAAATCTATAGGTAAACGTTTTATTAGCCAAATTATTGCCTGCTTTTATCGCTATAAAGATACTGATTATTCAGTATTGTAGTCATTTTAAGTTGTTCGTTTCTTTGCAACACCAATTCAATCCAAATATTTCAATTTATGCTTAACAACGAATCCAAATCCATTCTGGTAACAGGAGCCTCATCGGGTATCGGTCATGCCATCGCACTGCATCTTGCCCGGAGAGGATTTACTGTTTTGGCAACAGTTCGCAGGCAGACTGATATTGACAGGCTGAAAGAATATAACCTCTCCGGATTACATCCTGTTTGTCCGTTAGATCTTACTAATTCGGAGCAGACAAAAGCGATTGCTACTCAAATCAGATGGATGATTCATGACGGTAAAGTGCCACCGCTATATGCGGTAATAAATGTTGCCGGAGGCGGGCAGGTAGCGCCTATTGAATTAGTGCATATTGATGCTTATCGTCAGGAGCTGGAAAAACGTTTGGTAGGTCCGGTTATCCTACTACAGGAACTTCTCCCGTTGCTACGGGTTACTCGCGGGCGTATTTTATGGATAGCGACACCGGGCTTATTGCCGGTTCCTTATGTGGCAGATATTCATGCGCCTGACTTTGCCGTAAATTATCTGGCTCGGACGCTGAATATAGAACTTCAGCCAGACGGCATACACAATATTCTTATCCGTTGTGGCGGTATTGCTACCTCTTCGCCCGATAAATCAGAACAGCAATTGGCAGAAATGCTCATTACCTGGCCGGAAGATAGAGTGAAATTTTACCGTGACCGTTTAGAGAAACTGCAAAGAGGATTCAGCCGTTTCAACGTCAAAAGGACAGGCACTGAAGCTGTGGCTCTGACAGTTGAAAAAGCATTAACGACCGAACATCCCCGAACCCGATACCAGGTGGGCTATATGTCCGGATTTGGTGCTTTTGTGGAAAAACTGCCCCAGCCATGGTCGACTTCATCTTAGAAAAGATGTATCGATAATACAACCCATTCTAAACCGGTACTGGTTTTACTTTTCAGTTGTAAACACAAATGTTTACTTAGTACAAAATGTTTTCAAAATAATTTATTAACTGATTTATAATTCACTATGTTGAAATTCTTATTTATTCCTTTCTTGTTTTTATCCGTATTATTTATACATGCACAAACCCCGAAACAAACTGTCAGGGGGAATGTTATCGATGCGGCTTCTAATGCTCCCGTTCCGTATGCGGCGGTTGTTATTCTCAATACACAGCCCCTCCTGGGAGCCACCACGGACTCTCTGGGTAATTTTGAAATCAAAAGAGTTCCGGTGGGGCGTTACGACATTAAAATAACCTTTGTCGGTTACGAACCATCCATCTTACGGGAAATTCAGGTTTCATCGGCTAAAGAGTGCAATCTTTCCATTCCGTTGAAGGAAACATTGACAACACTTCGTGAGGTTACCGTTAAACCGACGGTCAATAAAGAATCGTCGCTCAATCCCATTGCTACAGTTAGCGCACGGATGCTGAGTGTAGACGAGGCAAGCCGTTATGCCGGCGGGTTTGACGATCCTGCACGTTTGGCATCTTCGTTTGCCGGTGTAGCCAGCAATGTGGGTAATAATGGAATCGTGGTGCGCGGTAATGCACCCAAATCATTACAATGGAAAATGGAGGGGGTAGAAATTCCGAATCCGAATCACTTCGCCGATATGTCGGTGTTCGGAGGAGGCGGTCTGACGGCCTTAAGCAGTCAGATGCTGGCCAATTCCGATTTTCTGACCGGAGCGTTTCCTGCCGACTATAACAATGCCCTTTCCGGGTATTTCGATATTTTTATGCGTACCGGAAATAACACAAAAAGAGAAAGCACGTTTCAGATTGGAGCTATCGGCATTGAAGCGGCTTCCGAAGGTCCTTTCAAGAAAGGAGGCAAAGCATCCTACCTGTTCAACTACCGCTATTCGACTATGGCCTTATTGGGTCCGTTAATGCCGGATAATGGAGACAAGGTGCGGTATCAGGATTTGTCATTCAAACTCAATTTTCCGACGCAAAAAGCGGGTACGTTTGCCTTGTGGGGAATCGGTTTAATCGACTATTCCGGTGCAAAAATCAAATCGGATACTACGCAGTGGAAATACCTGTCGGATAGAGATAAGCAGCATGTATACCAGTCGATGGGAGCGATGGGGCTGACTCACAAATATTTTTTCAACAATACCACGTATCTGAAGAGTTCGCTTGCAGGCACCGTCAGTGGTATCGATATGAAAACGGAGCGTCTTAACAGTGTGTCACAATTACTGCCTCAAAATCAGGTCACTAATACCAATTGGAACTTCGTTCTCAATTCATTCCTAAATAAAAAATTCAGTGCGCTGCACACCAATAAAACCGGAATCACAGTCACAGGAATGCTGTACAACCTGTTGCAACGCGATGTCAAAGATGGCGAACCATACAAAACGATCACGGACAAAAGCGGCTTTACCACTTTGTTATCGGCATACAGTAATTCCACCCTCAATTTATCCGACCGGTTAACGATTAATCTGGGATTGACGGGTCAATACCTGACACTCAACAAACACACCTCTATCGAACCTCGTGTCGGCGTGAAATGGCAGACCGGCAACGGAAGTTCGTTTGGTTTCGGATACGGTTTACATAGCCGCATGGAGATGCTCAACTACTATTTTGCAACCAACCCGACAACCGGTAATGCATTGATCAATAAAAATCTTGACTTTACAAAAGCGCATCATTTCGTATTGAGTTACGACCAGAGTCTGGGACAAAACATGCACCTGAAAATAGAGCCGTATTATCAGTATCTGTTTAACGTTCCGGTGGTGGCAGGCACTTCAACGTCCGTTATCAATATTCAAAACGACTGGTTTTTCAACGACAAGTTGCAAAATACAGGCAAAGGAAGAAACTATGGCGTAGATGCCACATTGGAAAAATACATGTCGAATGGGTACTACTTTCTGCTGACCGGATCTCTTTTCAAGTCGCAGTACAAAGGCGGCGATAACATTTGGCGAAGTACCCGCTACAACCGGGGCTATCTGTTCAATTTCCTGATTGGAAAAGAGTGGCAAACCGGGAGAAACAAGCAAAACACATTCAGTGCGAATGTCCGTACCGGTTATCAGGGGGGCGATCATTACTCACCGATCGACCAGGCCGCTTCAATAGCTGCACAGGAAACAAAATACGACGATACAAAAGCGTTTTCCCAACAATTCGCAGATGCTTTCACGGCTCATTTTACGGTAAGTTTCAAAATGAACAAGCAAACCTGTGCTCATGAGTTTGCAATCAAGGTATTAAATGCTACTCAGCTGAAAGAGTTCACCGGTTTTGAATATAACTACAAATCGCAAACGGTAGATAAACGTAGCGATATTATCTTTATTCCAAATCTGAGTTATAAAATTGAATTCTAAATTTTGGAATATTACTCAACAAATAAGATGATTGACTTACATATCATTACCTCTTTTACATTACTGGAATTTTCAATCGCTAATAGTAAGTGTGGAAAATTTCCGTTTTATTATTGTCCATTTTCTATAGGCCACATATAAAATCGTATTGATAATTGCATAATAACTCTATCATAACCCTAAAGCAACCTTTTAATCAAATAATGGAGGAAATCTCAGAAAAGGTTTCCTCCATTGACCTTGAAGGATGCGATATTTCAATGGGTGAAGCCCTGGAAATGGTCGTGTTTCTTCAAAACAAGTTACATACCCTGAAAACTAAACTCCTTGAATCTGGGTTTATCAATGAGATGGAAGAAATTTACTTTTTCAAAGAGATGAAGCCTCAAATCCTTAGCCAGTTACTCTATTTCAATAAAATATACACTATTGAATTAAAACGCCCTAACGGGAGCAATATCAGTCAAAAAAACTACTACGAACAGGAATTGAACAGCCTGACTTTCTTTTTCAATCGTAATCTCGATTTTTACGAATATTACCGTTCCAATGGGGTTGATTTGGACGAATACTATTTTCGCCGGGGCAAACCCAATATCCGGCTTGGCATAGACAGTTCGCATTTTATCAACGATGCGGATTTTTCCACCGGATACGATTACAAAGTGGCTAAGATACTCTCCAACGAGATGCTACGGATTTTCCTAAACAAAAAATTGCAATATGTTGACCGGCTATCATTCTATTTTAACAACCACAAGCAAACAAACCGGAGAAACAAATGGAGCGGAACAAAAGCGGCTGCCATTGAGCTGGGGTATGCACTCTATGCCGCAAAAGTGCTCGACAATGGTAATGCTGATATTCGCGAGATAATGACAGGTTTGCAAAGTCTGTTCAATATTGACTTAGGCGATTACTACCGTTCATATATTGCTATTAAAAGCCGCAAGAAAGACCGCACTTCATTTTTAAGATACCTAGCCGATTGCCTCGAAAAACGAATGGATGAAGAATTTGGGACATAATCTTATTCCACTGCTTACATCCAAAAACTACCAATATTATACCAACTTGGTAGTTTTTGTTTTTATACCCCGCAATCCAAAAACGGAATGTTTGTAGCAATAAATCCATTCATAAAACCGACTTTCCCCTTCATTTTCGTCAAAAATTGCCTCAAAAAAATCTTTACCAAGTTGGCAATACCTTGTCAAAAATATCCACTAAAACCCACCGATTTTACGCGGCAGGGACATAAAACGATATAGTTATGACTTTGCAGATTTATGGCTAATAAATACGCATAATAGAATAAAAGAAAAAGGTATAACTCCCATTGATTTAAATAATTATCCGGCAATAAAAAGTCACTTAGATCAGTATTATTTTGAGTTAGAGAAAAGACAAGATAAAGGAATCACTCCTTATAACCTACGCAACTGTGCTTATATGGACGATTTTTCTAAACAAAAAATTGTATGGGGAAATTTAAATATATCTGCTGCTTATACAATAGCTCCAGAAGGATATTTTGTAAATGCTCCATACCCAATGATCGTCCCTGCCAACAAATATCTTTTAGGGGTATTGAATTCAAAAGTTGCAGATTATTATATTCGAAATTTAGGTGTAACAAGAAATGGAGGCTACTTTGAATATAAACCAATGTTTATAGAGCAACTACCCGTGCCTGTAATAGTAGAATCAGAGCAAGAAGAACTTATACAAATTGTAGAGAAATTACTAGATAAAAATTGTGATTTTGATTTTGAAGTAAACAGGGTCGTTTACAAACTATATAATTTTTCTTCCGAAGAAATCAATTTAATTGAATCTCAATAATTTCTGTCTAGGAATTCAATTTCTTCATTTTCAAGATCATATAAGCTAAATACAAAATAATTAATTTTTTCTTGGCCAAGGATAGTTTTGTACTTTGATTCACTTAGTACAATATTTTTATAATATTTTGTTTTTCTATAGATATCGTTGGGATTGGTAAAATCTCTACGTATTGCCTTAACCAGCGCCAACCTGTTTCATCTAAACGCGTAGAAATTTTATCCATATAAAACAATAAAGCTTTACTATTTAAAACAGACAACAAGCATTCATAGTGATTCATTGTACTTATTTCCTTCGACATTGTTAGAATATAAACAGTATTTGAGACTAAAAAATTGTTATTGTCAATTGTAAAAGCATTTCCCGTTTTTGCTAATTCAGCCCATACAATTTTTTGTTTAGAAAAATCGTCATATTCCTTTACCACCATCTTTATTAGCAGTACCGATATCCAACAATTTATGTGGAACCTCACTCGTATGTACACCACAACCATCGTCTTTAATACTTATTGCTTTTATTATCAAAGGATGTAACTCAGTATCTTTGGTATAATCAATATCGATCCAAATATTTTTAGCACCTGCCTGCAATGAATTATTGATTAACTCACAGAATGCTGCAAAAGTAGTAATATAGTTGGCAAACAGTTCATTAACCAAACGTGAGTTTGTGGTGAATTTTCTTTTCATACTCTATTTTATTGCAATATAAGTTATTATATCTTATCAATCAATTCTGTTTTTACTAAAGCGTAAGCTGCATTTATATCATATTGAATGCTGGGTCTTAGCAATGCAGTCATATCACCAAGAAAAACATTATCATTCATTTTATCATCCAAATTAAGCAGATACTCTTTCGAGGTTTTATGTTTTGTATCGCTAAAGTTCATATATGCTTTGTATGCTTCAAGTACTTGCTGTGTATCGACCTCAGAATTAGTCAACGCGTAATACAGATCGAATAAATCACGTCCTTTTTTCCGTTGGTAAAGAGCTCTCATCTTTGTTCCAAGTAATTCTTCCAACGAGTAGGTATTAATCTCCGTTTCGCCCGAGAACCATGAATTATCCACTTTCAGTGCTACTTTATTCAGCCCGAAAACATTAAAATGTTCTCTACAGTTTATCTCTACTTTTAGCCTGGAATTTATAACCGGTTGAATCTCTGTATCGAATCTATACACTACCGTGTTCATTTTTTCATTTGCCTTCACTGATCTTTTCTGACCCAGAAAATCAAGTTTTTTACGGATCTGTTGTAAAATGGGATGAATACTCCCCGATTTTATTTGGACCAAGTCAATATCTTCCGAATACCTCACCTGAGGTTTAAAAAACATTTTATGCAATGCTGTACCACCTCTGAAAGCCAAATTTTCGCGAATAAAATCATCGGAAAACAATTCGACCAATGCCCTTTCAATCACTAAATCCTGTTCGACCTGTGCATTTGTTTTCCAGGATGCGTTTTTCTGCCATTCAATAATATGTGCTCTTGGGATCATAAGTCGCTTTCTATTTCTGTATTAATTATTATATTCCATTTTTCATTTTTCTCCCCATTTTTCTCCTCTGAAGATTTGAGAGGTACCGTTTTGGAATTCAATTTTGCCAATTTGTTTTCAAAAACAGCTGCCAGTTTCGTGTTGTCTAACACATTTTCAGCAATATAACCAGCTCGTTGAAATACACTTAACGGAAAATCATTTTTTACTACTTCTTTCATTTTTGTCAGATTAATGCTTTCGGATAATTCTTCAAGTATTGATATTATTCGATTGTATCCTCCGAGTGATTGTTCAAAATAAATCAGGTCGAGAAAGGTCAATTCTACATTTGACATTTTAAAGTAACCTGTGTCCGTTTTTTTATCTTCAATCCCAAATAACGGGAAGTTTCTTTTTTCAGTAAAATTGATCAAAAAACTATTATTACTAATTTTTCGAGGTTTTGGTTTTTCCGAAATGATATAAAATTCCTGTGGTTGTTGGTGAGCTGCACCGTGAAACATAGCTGCACTATACAGACCGACATAATAGGTTTTATTTAAAGACCTCATCAATTCATCAATGTAAAATTCGACCGGAATTACTCCCATATTTTTATATTCATCGGGTATAATGGTATAAAAGCCTCTTCTTATATTAATTATATCTCCTTTATCTCTAAGCCTATCCAAGTCTTTTCTGATATTCTTAATTGATTTGGGTATATCTCTCATCAAGTCTTCCAAGGTAAAAGAGTATCTACCATTGGTTCTAACGTAACGAAGAAAATCAGCTGTATGTCTTATTGACTCATTCATATACAATTTAATTGTAATGTCACATGCAATAAACCCCTTTTGTCGGGGTATATTGCAAGCAAAAATACAATAATAATTTAATATAAATACAAATAGAAGTGATTTATTTTAGTTTTTAATTCAACGAAATAGAAATGAAAACTAAAAGGGGAGATATTCTGCTAACAATCAGCTATCTCTCATTCTTTTACTCCTTATTAAAATTGTCATTCTTATGTTGCATAATTCATGATTCGCAAATCTTGCTTTTTATTTGTTTAATGAATGATTTATCATTCATTACTGTCACTAAAGGAAAGAAAAATATTTTGGCTGCGAAAAGCGTTGATTTTCGGATATTATTGCAGCCAAAATATGGTTATAAGTATAAAAATGATTTTATAGTTCGCAATATTTGTCCCGTTTTTTACGTAAAAAACGGGACATTTTTTTTGTTTTTCACTTACTTCAGGACAACGTAATGTCAAGTAAACGGCGCAAAATACTTGATATTTTACCCCTAAAGGGGATAGGAACAGAAGTACAACATATTTGGCAATGAGTGGTGTTTGTTGCCAGATTTGTTATGTTTGTTTTTGAGATGCGATGCATCTCGTCTCTACATGGAAAATTATTTTCGTTTGTCCTTGGAGGTGCTGTCAAATGCTATGAGATTAAACATTTCCCGCATGCGGGAGCGGACACGATTGCCGTAGTAGCTTTCGAGCTCGGAGGCGGAGAGGTTTGTAGTTGTATGAGTAATCATGTGATTGTTGATAAAGTGATCGTACCGGGATAAGAGAATTTCGCCCATGACATTACATTGATTACCATAGTACTTGAGAGTACTTTCGGCACCCAAATCATCAAAACAGTGGGTATGGGGGTGTGGTGGATTGATTGTGTTGGTATATGCATAACTGCTATATCGCTGAATAGTTTCGTAACCGTCTTTAATAAAGTCGAATGTGATTTCACGGCAAGATTTGATTCCAAAGCGTTGTTGCTGCGGTACGAGTATACGCATTAGTTGCATTAGACTTGTTTTACCGCAACCAACAGGACCGGTTAATAAAATACCTTTGTGCAGATTGATTCCGAGATATTGAGCTTGCTGTTCATCCCGCAAAAACCACGTGAACAATTTATGAACTACTTCGTAATCTTCGGGAATAATCTGAAAATGTTCACCAAACAGTTCTTTGCCTTTGGTCTGAATTATAGACAGGTTGTTGTTCATATTTTAAAGCGGTTCACTAAATAAAGCAGTTTATTTTTTGACCTCTATTTTCTGCACTAGCAAAAAGAGGCATTGTGTTTATTATCAATTCCATTGCAAAAACAACCTATTCATTTTTCAAAGTGGTTCAGCGTAATTTTTTGAACTAGTTACATTGAGTTGTCCGGGAGTAAGTTGTTCCACTTTTGATACTGGTTGCGGTTTGATAAATGCCGGTACATTTAATAGCCAGTTACGGGCAGCTGCCTGCCAATCCTGCATGGGTGCTTTGCCGCCCACTTTCCAGCCGTTGCTTTGAAAGTAATTATAAAACTTCTCCGCTTCGATTTCGGAGCTTTTTTGCTCCAAAAAGTAGTTCTGTACCGCAACCCTATCCGGCGGAGTGATTAGTATTTCTGATTTGTGTTTGCTACCTCTTGTTTTTGGAAGTATCTTTTCGCCGTTTACTTCTACGACTTTTACCCTGTTTTTTGAAACTTTCAACACAATATCATTTTTTGATTGAGTGTCCTCTTTCTCACTATTTGTGTTTAATATGTTTTCTCTATTGTTTATATAAGGTACTAATGCTTGTTCAATGCTTGTTTCGATATTAGTACGGTCTTGGTCTACAACCAGTCTAGCACTTGTCTGAAAATCGAATAGGTAAACAAGGCTTCCTTTGAATGGATTGTAAGATGGAATATACTGGATATACCCAAAATTGTGTAAGTCTTTTATGCATTTATGATAGGTTGCTTTTGCACTGATTTTACTGATTCGCATGAGTTCCTGACGGGAGATTGAAACTGGATTCTGGAATCGTTCGGAGTTCCAGAATTGAAATACGGCCATGTAAAGACTGAACATGTGTCGGATTGAGACGATCGTCGACTGCCACCTTTTGAAAAAAACCGGATAATTGGAGGATATAATTCATGATGTGTTGATGTGGTAATGTGATGATGAGTTAATGTGATAATGACCCTCAACCCCCTAAATGGGGCTTTAAGATTTGTTTTTTGAAAGAAGTTTTTCGATGTCGGTGAGGTTGTAATAATTGGTACCGCCGATTTTTGTGTATGGCAACGTGCCATTGATTCGGAGCGTTTGTAACGTTCCGGGTGAAATGTTGAGCTGTTTGCGGACTTCAACTGATTTGAGCCACTTTTTAGTAGTGGCGGATTTCTGTTCGGAAACAATGTTCCGGATTTCGTCCAGGAGTTCGATTTTGAACTCCCGGAGATCGTCAGTGGTTATGATTTGAGCAGACACATGTCTTTAGTTTATGACCCCAAACCCCTAAAGGGGCTTACAGAGTTCTTTGTGATAATTAATCATTGAATGAGAGTGAGCGAAAGATCCGGCCGAGTAAGAATTTCTTACTGGTTGGGCGTTTGCGAATAATGTTCATGTAATACTCCATTTTTGCAACGGTGAGTGCAGCCTGGAAATGTCCGAAATCCATCGAATTGATTTGGTTGAGGGTGATTTCTCCAATGCAACCATCGATTTTAGCGCCGACAATGGATTGTACAAGGCGCGCCAAAGTGGTGAGGCCTGAATTGACAGCGAAGTCAAATACAGAATCAGCAGAAGTCTGATTTTGGATTTGCTCTGCGTTTAAAGGTTTCCAGAATGTGTCGAAATAGAATTGATCGACAAGTTGTTGCAGTCTGGCATGTTTGATCATGTTAGCGGGAAAAGCCGGACCTTTTTTACCTTTGTCGATAATTTCCCAGCCTTCCCAGGTGGAGTAGGAGTTACGTGATATTCCTTTGTAAGTTTCACCACCCAGATCATCAGGATCGTTGACGTAACCACCTTCGTGAGAGAGCACTTTTGAAAGTGCGAGATTGAATTTTGCCATTTTATTTAGATTTTAGAATCAAGAGCTAAGACTCAAGACTGAAATTAGTATTGGCAAAATTGGTGGGTTTTGGTGGATATTTTTGCCAAGGTGTTACCAACTTGGTAAAAATTTATTTTGGTATAGGCGTTTAGGTCGCTGTAATTTTGGATAAATCTGCTACTTTTGTAGCGTGGATATTAGGAAACAATATATAGGAGTGAATTCAATAGAGTTCAATAAATATTTTCAGACACAGGAGGATTGCTATCGCTATGTTTCAGAAATAAAATGGTCAGCCGAGCATCCTTACCAATGTAAGAAGTGTGGTCATTTGAAATTTGGCAAAGGCAAAAAGCCCTATTCACATCGTTGCGCCAAATGCAATTACGATGAAAGCCCCACTTCTGGAACTATGTTTGACAAGTTGAAATTTTCATTGCTTATCGCATTTCATATCTGTTTTAAAATTAGCACCAAGAAGAAAGGAATGTCTTCATTGGAATTGTCAGAGGAATTTGGATTGCGCCAGAAAACAGTATGGGAATTTAAGTGGAAAATCCAACAAGCAATGACAAGTAGCCGTAAAAGCCGATTGGAGGGCAAAGTTCAGGTTGATGAGTTTCTCATAGGAGAATACGAAGAAGGTAAAGTTGGTCGTAGTGGCGACAGTAAAAAGAAGTTAGTAATTGTTGGGCTTGAAATTTTGGAAGATAAAAAAGGTGTTGGTCGAGCTTATGCACAAGTAATTGAGCATGCTTCGAGCAAAGAATTTAGACCATTTTTTCAAACATATATCAGCAACGATGCAAATGTTATTACTGATGTTTGGAAAGGTTATTTACCATTGAAAAAAGACTATCCAAACTTAGAACAAATACCTTCGGAGAAAGGGAAAGGCATGCAGCAGTTGCATATTCACATAATGAACATTCAGGGATGGCTACGAGGAATACACCACCATTGTTCAAAAGAACGGATGCAAGGTTATCTCGATGAATATCATTTTCGTTATAATAGACGGACAATGATGGGGTCAATCTTCGATTTACTCATAAAAAGGATGGTTCTAAGCGAACCTAAGAGATTGATTAAAAATAAAATAACAACAGCGAACTAAGCGCCTATACCAAATAATTATTATGTACTTATTCAATATTTTGCAAAATTAGTTTTTTCTTCTTTCTCCACCACACTGACAGCACCCCACCTCCCTCTGCGCTGGAGTGCCCAACATCCCGACATTCCTCCGCTCTCTGCGATGGCTGCTCCCGAACATCCGAACCCGACATCCTCGTAAGAAGCAGCGACAAGCAAGAAGAAGGCAACCCAACAACCACTGCACGGATTCATGGCGACAGCAGCCCCATGGAGGGAAGATGCCAGAAAGCGGTGCAAAGGCATTGCTGCTGAAGGGGAATGGGTGCCGAAGCTGTGCGCCAAACACAAGCAGGGCATCCGTTGGTGTGCGAATGTCCTGGGGAGGTATATGCTGAAAGCCGATGCGGCTTGGCAAGGACGGTGGCAGATAGGAGTTGGGGGGGAAGAGGTTGTTTCGCTTAATACTTCACCGATATTTATGATTATACGCAAGATGACCTGTATATTTTTCAGCTACCACGCCTTTTAGAGGTTATGTAAAAGACATGACAAGATGCCGCTATTTTACCTTATCGCTTTATACACTTCCCTTCCTTCTCCGTTATCTATTTCTAAAAGATAGATTCCGGCACATACCAAGGGGATAGACACAGTATTTGAGCAGACTTGTATTCTGTTTAGAAGACTTCCTGTGATGGAGTAGAGCTTGATGACTTCGCTTCCTGACAAGTTAAAAACGGTTATAGAATTTTTGCCCCCTCCTATTTTATACGTATTATCTCTATTTTGTTTAACTCCGGTTTTTAGTATTACCACTTTGATTACATTGGAATAGTCTGAATATGAATTTCCGTAGTTGGCTCTAACTCTGTAATAATACGTATTGTCTTCGTTCAGATTCTCGACCTTGTATTGAAGCGCTGAGACCGGATAATCTTTCGTCACAAACACTGTGTCAACCTTCCCGTGCATAATGGAAATGTCATCTAATGCCAGATTACCTGCTACTTTGGTATATGTAAACCGGACGGTGGTGTAAGCGGCATTCGGCGACAAACTATACGTAGGGAAATACTTTGAAGTACTTCCGGCATAGGAGATGCTATCTATTTTTGTCCATCCGGATGTATTTTGCGCTTCAATCTTCAAATAGGAACCGGTAGCTGACGACGGGAAGCGGTACATAAAACTTAACTTTGTAATAATATCCGAATAAACAGGCGTTTGCAACCACTCTCCGGAATTTTTCAGTTGCATAGAAGGAATTGCAGCTCCTGAACTTGCCGTTGTATTATAGCTTCCACTCGCGGTAGCAGTCCAACCGGCAGGTAAAGGCTTTCCTGTTGTTCCTATCACTATATCAAATCCTTCAGTATCCGTAACAACATTGCCTGATAGTTTCATCAAATCAAAAGCGTATTCTTGTGCATACGAACTCTCACTCCAGTTTGCCATAAAATTAGTCGGATTCAGTTCCGTGGCGTCCAGCGCCATAGGAGCTTCCAATGATTCTGTTTTTAGCTGCTGTGTATTAACCGAATTTATTGCTACGTTACTCCGCATCGAAGTTACTTTATAAGTGTATTTTTGATTGGGATTTATATTGTTTACCGAATAGCTCGTTGTTTTTCCTATCGATACATTTTGCAATATATAACTACTTTGCGTAGCAAAATTTATACTATGTGACCCCATCTTTTCGATACTTGTATAAGGAAATTCTGTCCATTCAGACAAATTGAAGTGCATATTGGGATGTGTTACGTCCGTGTTTCTTTTCAAAATTTTATCTAATCCCCACATATAATCGGCACCGCCACCGAGCTTGCCTACAATATCCACCGGCACTCCGTTTCGGAACAATGCTATGGCATCATTACCATTAAACGCGCAGACGGAATCGGTAAACGCACTTGCTTTTGCTTTTAAATCAGCATTTGTTGCAGCGTTATTCACCACAATATATGTCTGGTTATTTTGTAATGTTCCCGATAATTTGTAACTTACCACATATTCGCCTGCTCCATTTGTCTGTTTTTTTAACGAATAATTGGCTAAATTGACCACTGCGCCCGTTCCATTATAAATTTCAATGGCTTTGTCGTTGGAAGCTCCTTCGTAATATCCCGAAATAATCAAATCACCGGCTTTGGTATCGCCCTGATAGAGGGATACTTTATAATCCGTCGCCTGTGGATCTTCTATCCAGTGGAGCGTTCCTCCAACCGGTGTTACATCCGAAGGTTCGGTTACAATAAATTCAGATGTAGCAATCCCTGACAAAGGAACACGTGTTACCTCACTCAGTCCTCCTCCATTAATTATCAGCGTATCAAGTATTTGTCCGGTGGTGAGAGGAGCATAATTTATTTGAATTTCGTAGCCAGTATGTATATCGGCAGGTATTATTACATCAGAGGAGAGCGAAAACGGAGAACTTTTTTTTGATAAGGAGACGGATACTGACGAGGTAATATTTACTCCCTGAATATTTAATTTAATCGTTTTTGTCGTATTTATAAACAATACTCCGAAATCCAATTTTGTTTGTCGTCTTGGCGCAATCAAAAATGAACCTTCCTCTATCGGATAATCAAATATATATGTGGTATCGTTTCCCCAAATATATTCTGCCAGCTCAGGATGATCTATAAATGGATTTCGATTGCTTTGAATGGTGTAAATACTATCGTTACGCGCTCGTTCTTTGTCGCTTACCGGATCTTGCCTGCTCCATTTCAGCAGCAAATTAATAGCCCAGGGTTTCCAAGCCGGATACGCGGTATTCATAAGCATCGGTGAGTTCCATAGCGAAGCTAAATTCTCATATACAGAAGCCATATACATATACGAACGGGCAAAATCACCTTTGAATTCGTCCGCAGGTTCAAAACTATTATCGGTATATGTGGTTTCAAAACCGTTTTTTCCGATTCTTGATTTTCCATTATCAAGAATCGGAGTACCTGCCACTTCTCCCAGCGGAAGATTGTTTTTTATGCCGTTTGTATAAGAGTCTGCCGGATAAAGGTTAAATAAATCTTTATACGCCATATTCTCATATCCACCCCACCAGCTTTTCGGAAACGAATGTTCAATAGCCATACCGTCAATGGATTTATACCCGTTGAAACTCCGTACAATCGTGGAGTACATATCTTTCACGGTATTGTCTTCGTTGCGGTCAGTTTTATAAAAACCTTGCCACGTAAACCCCTCTCCGCTCCCGTAATCAAGAACAGTCATCGGAGACGAAACCTCAGAAAGAGCCGATTTTAATTGTGACTTGTTTTTGCCACGCAGCTGATAGTAATAGCCGGTGGGAATAGCCGCTTCGCAAAGGAAAGACAGCGCCAACAATAAAGTTGTGAGATATTGTTTATTCTTTTTCATTTCATTGAGCTGTTTTGTCAACAGTCAATTTTTCATAATTACAACAATTATATCATTAGGTGTCAAGTTTCACAAGGTTGTTGATGTAAGTTGATTATATTTTGGTTCAAATTTAGTATTTTATATTTGAATACATCAGATTTAATGTTAAATATTTCTGGTTTTAAGAGGAATCATTCTTCAATTGCTTGAAAATGTTACGTTGAGTACTCGTCTGAGTGAACAGTGTCTTCTGTTTAGATTATAATAGAACAAGAACTGCATTAAATCTAATATCATTTCATCCTTGTTTTTGTTATTTGTTTTTAGAATCGTATTATTTTTTATGGTTCCGTTTATTTTGGGCGTACAGGGTTTAGTCAAACGGTGTTTAATTTCATTTTTATTACATTTAACATCTGATAATGAGTCTTTTCTCCTTTTTTACTCATAATTAACCGATTTGTAAATTCCAATCCGTTATCGGTTAGTATCTGAGTGATTTTAAAAGGAAAAAAATCGAAGCATTCATCAAAAAAATCAGCCGTTGATTGAGCTTTTTATCATCATAAATCTTATAGTATAGCGCTCTTGTGGCTCTATCCATTGCCACGAACAAGTAGGCACTTTCACCATTGAATTTAGGCAGACAGGCAACGTCAATATGTAAATAACCAGGCTGATACGACTTAAACTTCTTCGCTTTATCTTTTTGCTCCTGCGGAACTTTATTTATACCATTTTTGACTAAACAACGATAAACAGAACTTCTTGAAATGGGTTGCATTCTGTTCTAAAATCGTTTCATAAACTTCATCTAATGGAAGCCACGAGCTACGCCTGATACTTATCGCTAATACTGTTTCTAATTCAGACAGGGCATAATCGATGTTTTTGGGACAACTTGAAGCATCTTGTTGAAAATTCCTATTCTTCCATTTAGAAATTGTTTGACAGGAAACATTAAATCGAGTGGCCAATTCTTCATTTGAAACGGAAGAAAATTTTTGTATTTGCTCTCGATTGTTTATATTTGTTTTGGCATTTGAATGATAGATTTGTTGCATATTATTTTTATTTTGGTAAAACAAAAATAATCAACCTTTTTATCATTTCCTCTTCCGAGTTACGTTCGGACTGCATCCTTACTACACTCGGAAGAGGAAAAATGCTATCAATAACGTTATGAAACTTTACAATTACCGATTCTGCTTCGAGATGGGATGGAACATTGAAAAACTTTACCCTGTCTAGTCCTGAAATAGGTTTACAAAAAAAGTAAATAAAATACAGGATTATGAGACAAAAAGTAAAGCGATTACCGGACGAGATTAAAATTCAAGTAGTTCAAGATTATCTATCAGGTAATTTTACACAACAAGAACTAATGTTGAAATATAATTTCAGAGGAAAGCATTGTGTAACCAATTGGATTCGTAAATTTGGAGTTGAAAAACCAACCATTCAACCACCAATGTTAAAGCAATTAAAATCAACCGAAAGTGATTCTTCAAAAGATTTGAAGATAAAGCGATTAGAAGAAGAACTCAAACGTGAGCAATTTAAAACATTAGCCTTAAACACTATGATTAACATTGCAGAACGCGAACTTAAAATTGATATAAGAAAAAAATCTGGAGCCAAACGGTAACAGAGCTGCGCACAAGTGATTATGGTTCAGATATCGACAGCTTGTGCGACCTGTTTGGCAGAAGTAGGCAAGCCTACTACCAGCGAAGTAAATATCATTACAAAGAAGAAGTAAAAGAAGAGATTCTGCTTCAATTAGTTGAAAAACAGCGAAAACTGATGCCTAAAATTGGAGGTCGGAAGTTGTTGGAGCTAATCCAACCACGTTTACCAACCGAACTAAGCATTGGCAGGGATAGTTTCTTTGATTTTCTGAGAAGATACGGGCTATTGGTTGGGAAACGACGAAAGCGGGTAAAAACCACCTATAGCAATCATTGGTTACGTAAGTATCCAAACCTGATTAAAGAATTTGTTCCAATACGGGCAAATCAATTATGGGTAAGTGATATCATCTATGTTGAAACAATGGCAGGATTCGTTTATTTGAACCTGATAACCGATGCTTATTCCAGGAAAATAGTAGGTTGGGCAATGGGTGAAACCTTAGAAGCTAAATATACGATTGAAGCCTTAAAAATAGCTTTAAAGCAAGTTTCCAAAGGTACTGAAGGCTTAATTCACCATTCTGACAGAGGAGTTCAATACTGTTGTGGTGATTATGTCAAGATACTGAATAAGAATCAGGTTCAAATCAGTATGACAGAAAACGGAGATCCTCGTGAAAATGCAATAGCAGAGCGTGTTAATGGCATATTAAAAGACGAGTGGTTGAATCAAATGAAGCTAAGTTCGATTGAAGATGCTATAAAAGAGCTAAAGCGAATAGTTCAGATTTATAATAACTGTCGACCTCATGCCAGTTTGGATATGAAAACACCTGAATATGCTCACAGCCAGTCAGGTGCGTTCAAAAAACATTGGAAAACATATTACAAAACTGCACAAACCGCAGTCTCGTATTAGGTTTTTAAGGCATAAATAGCTCTTAGTTGTCATAAAAAAAGGATAGCTGAAAATCAACTATCCCATTTTTCTGACGTACTTGTCGCTAATCATATTTATTCCTTGTCAGGTTGCTCCTCAGCAGAGCCTGACTCCGCTTCAATATGATAGCACAAAGATAAATATTAAATGTAAAGCAATTACAGGATTGTAAACAAAAAACTGTAAACAAATTTCAGGACGATACAGGGAAAATAAATACGCACCATGCCCCATAGCGCGTAACAAATAAATAATAAAACGGTCTGCGACCGCCACTAAAAGATTAATGTTATGAACGAAGAAAAAAGAGTACCCCGCAAACGGGGAAAGGGGGGCAGACCCCCGAAGAACGACCCGGCAAAGCACCGGCTGACGGTGAACCTGACGGACACCCAGCACGCCGGATTCCTTGTCCTATTCGAGCAGTCAGGCGTGAGTTCGCTGTCTGCTTTTATCTGTGCCCGCATCTTTGGCGATGAGTTCCGGGTAGTAAAAACGGACGCTTCGGCAGTCGAATTTACTGCAAAACTGACCGCATTGCACAGTCAATTTAGGAGCGTGGGAGTGAATTACAACCAAATTGTGAAGGAATTGCATGTCAATTTCGGGGAGAAAAAAGCATTGGCGTTGCTCTATAAGTTGGAGAAAGCGACCGTAGAACTGGCGGGAATCGGACGAGAAGTGATGCAATTATGCGAGCAGTTTAAGACGAAATACCTCTAAAAAATGGTCGCAAAAATCTCTCACGGGAGCAACGTCTATGGTGCACTTTCCTACAATCAAGAGAAAGTGGACGAGGGTTTAGGAAAGGTTTTGGGTACGAACCTGATACTCGAACCTGCCGATGACGTGTTCAGTATGGGGGCAAGTATGGCGGATTTTGAACGCCTGATGCCTGCACATATCACAACCAAAAATCCTGTAATCCACATTTCACTGAATCCGCACCCGGACGATAAGCTGACCGATGAACAGTTATCGGAGATCGGGCGCGAATATATGGGACGCTTGGGGTATGGAGCACAACCTTACATGATTTTCAAGCATGAGGACATTGACAGGCAGCACATCCATATTGTCGGCTCACGGGTGCAACCTAACGGTAGGCCCGTTCCCGACAATATGGAGAAACGGCGCAGTGCGGCTATCGTCGAAGATTTGGAGCGGAAATACAATCTGATTCCCGCTAAAGGACAGAGGCAGGGCGAGGCGTGGCAGCTTGCTCCGGTAAACGTTAGCCAGGGAAACTTAAAAAAACAGGTGGCAAACGTTATCAAACCGCTTTCCGAAATGTACCGTTTCCAAACGCTCGGCGAATACCGCGCCCTGCTTTCCTTATACAATATAGGAGTAGAAGAAATCAAAGGAGAAAACAAAGGTAAGCCTTACCGGGGATTGGTTTACTCTGCATTGGACGATGAAGGCAATCGTGTCGGTAAACCCTTAAAATCCTCCCTGTTCGGTAAGACTCTCGGTATTGAAGCGTTAGAAGCGAAATTCGGCACATCGAAAGAAACGATCAAAACCGATGGCATAGCCAAACAAACCCGCAATATTGTTTCCACGTCCCTTGCAGCCACCCGCACAGAAAGCGAGTTCCGAGCGGCTTTGCGGGAGAAAGGTATCGACCTTGTTCTACGGCGCAACGATGAGGGACGCATATTCGGGGCTACGTTTATCGACCACAACCAGCGGGTGGTTCTCAATGGTTCACGGCTCGGTAAGGAGTTTTCGGCTAACGTCCTGAACGAACGCTTTGCAGATAATTCGCCGCAACAAGAACAGCGCGAGAATCTGCAAACGCAAATCCCAACGCCGAAGCTGTCCGATAACCTGTACACAAAAGAGCAACCGCAACCTGAATCCAAACATTCTACCGTAGAGGATGCGGCAGGTAGCCTGTTCTCTGTCCTTACTCCCGAAGCCGGAGGACAAGACAACAACCAGCCGACCATTAAGCGCAAAAAGAAGAAAAAGCACAGGTATGGCAGGCAACTATAAATTACGCATTGATTTACCGTATTTTATTTTGAATTTGGTTCATGCGTTCAGATAGATTGCCCTTAACCTCTACTGTTTCCACACCAAAGTCGCTGATAAGGTCGCCAAGAATATCGTTTACCTGTTCTCTTAGTTCCGGTAATTCAGACTCAGAGCAGAAGATTACATCAGGGCTTTCGATGGGGACAAATATGAGAAGGTCTATTCCGTTCATCGCACTTTGAACCTTGCTATACAATGATTGGAGATTTAGCGATGTGTTGGTAGCCTGGATGTATGCGAGCAGATCGACAGGGCATCTGTCAAAAATAGCATCATTATTACTTTGGGCTATTTGCTTCATGGAACATTCAAGTTGCGACAGATAATCCTCAACTGTTGGTATTTCAGGGAAGATGTACCCGGCCTCTTCCAATTCGAAATAGGGTTCTGTATAATAATCGTAGGCAGGGAAAGATTCATATAGCTTTTCAGCCAATGTGGTTTTACCAACCCGATGAGTGCCTGTGACTGCTATTTTCATGTGTACAAAGGTAAGCATAGCTGGGGAATGCACATAGACAGACAGTAATGTTTTTTATTTATAACAATTTAATTTTTACAATTATGCAAAATGAAGATGATTTGAGAGGTCTGGCAAAAGTGATGGACTTTATGCGTGCGCTCTCTATTTTATTTGTTGTGATAAATGTGTACTGGTTCTGTTACGAGGCAGTACATGAGCGGGGAATCAATATCGGAGTAGTCGATAAAATCCTGATGAATTTTAACCGCACCGCCGGATTGTTTACAAATATCCTGTGGACGAAAATATTTGCGGTTATGTTCCTTGCCTTATCGTGCTTGGGTACGAGAGGTGTCAAAGAGGAAAAGATTACATGGGGGTAAAATCTATGTGTGTCTCGGTATCGGCTTCCCCTTGTTTTTTCTGAACTGGTGGCTATTGGCATTGCCGCTGCCTTCGGTAGCCAATGCAGGTTTTTACATTTTTACCATTTCGGTAGGATATATTCTGCTCCTGATGGCGGGTACATGGATAAGCCGCCTCTTGAAAAACAATATGATGGACGATGTTTTCAACACGGAAAACGAATCGTTTATGCAGGAAACAAAGCTGATGGTAAACGATTATTCCATTAACCTGCCTACGAAATTCTGGTATAAAAAGAAGCAGTGGAAAGGATGGATTAATGTTGTAAATCCGTTCCGGGCAGCTATCGTTTTGGGTACGCCCGGCTCCGGTAAGTCTTATGCCGTTGTAAATCAGTTTATCAAACAACAAATCGAGAAGGGTTATACAGGCTATATCTACGATTTCAAATTTCCCGACCTCTCGACCATTGCTTACAACCACCTGTTAAACAACCGGGAAGGTTACGAGAAAACGCCGACTTTCTATGTGATAAACTTTGACGACCCGAGCCGTAGCCACCGTTGTAATCCGATTAACCCTTCATTTATGGATGATATTTCGGATGCCTACGAATCGGCTTACACAATTATGCTCAACTTGAACCGGACGTGGGTGCAAAAACAAGGTGATTTCTTTGTCGAATCGCCGATTATCCTGTTCGCCGCAATTATATGGTATTTGCGGATTTACAAGGATGGAAAGTATTGCACGTTTCCTCACGCCATCGAGTTTTTGAACAAAAGCTATGAGGATATTTTCCCGATTTTGACCTCTTACCCTGATTTGGAAAACTACCTTTCTCCTTTCATAGATGCGTGGAAATCCGGAGCTGCCGATCAGTTGCAGGGGCAGATTGCAAGTGCGAAAATCCCACTTTCCCGCATGATTTCGCCACAGCTTTATTGGGTAATGTCGGGCGATGAATTTACCCTTGATATTAATAAACCGGACGACCCGAAAATGCTGGTTGTGGGGAACAATCCTGATCGCCAGAATATCTACGGGGCGGCACTCGGATTGTATAACTCCCGCATCGTAAAGCTGATTAACAAAAAGGGGCAGCTTAAAAGTTCTGTTATCATAGACGAATTGCCTACGATTTATTTCAAAGGCTTGGATAACCTGATAGCCACCGCACGAAGCAATAAGGTTGCCGTGCTGCTCGGCTTTCAGGACTTTTCGCAGCTAAAGCGCGACTACGGCGATAAAGAGGCGGCTGTGGTGATGAATACTGTTGGTAATATATTCAGTGGGCAGGTAGTCGGCGATACGGCGAAAACCTTGTCTGACCGTTTCGGTAAGGTATTGCAGAAACGTCAGTCCATGACGATTAACCGGAATGACAAATCGACTTCCATTTCTACGCAAATGGATTCGTTGATACCTCCGTCTAAAATATCCAATCTCACACAGGGTATGTTCGTGGGTGCGGTGGCAGATAACTTCGACGAGCGTATCGAGCAAAAAATTTTCCACTGCGAAATCGTAGTCGATAACGAGCGGGGTGCCGCTGAAACGAAAGCGTACAAGAAAATACCAGTCATTACCAACTTCGTAGATGAAAACGGCGTGGATCGCATGAAGGAAATGATTAAGGAGAATTACGACCGTATCAAAGCGGAAGCCAAACAGATTGTGGCTGATGAGTTGGAGCGTATTCGGAATGATGAGAATTTGCGGCATTTGTTGCCGGAAAAAGAGGAGTAACTGAAACATTAATATTGAAGTCATGAGAGCCATCTGAATTTTCGGGTGGCTTTTACTATTGATCAAACTGCTGATAACTAAAAGGGTATTTACACTAAACAATTCAATGCAAATCATTACATTTGCAAAATACATCAAAAATTTGACTGATGAAACAGATAAACAGATTAAAAGTTGTGTTGGTAGAGCAGAATAAAACTGGAAAATGGCTGGCAGAAGCATTAGGAAAGAATGAAGCAACTATTTCCCGTTGGTGTTCAAATGTGTCGCAACCATCGCTTGAAACATTAGTAAAGATTGCTAATGCGTTGAAAATTGATGTAAAAGACTTGCTTGTTTCGACAATAAGAAAAAAAGAAATTTAATAAAAGAAGATATGGATACAATTAAGCTGCCCAAATTAGAGCGAATAGTGTTTCAGCAAACTGGTTGCAAAAATAAAATCAAACAGCTTATAGCCCCGGAAATGGATTTACCTATCAACATTGTTACGAGTGATAGGAGTTCTATTACCATAGATTTTGAAGGGATTAAATATTGCTTAACTTGTAATTCAGATTCTTATCCCAATGATATTGAATATGTCCTTCTTACCAATGTTAGACCAACATCTGAACGACTAATAGCGAAAACAATTACTATAAAAGGATGGCTAAAACATCCATTACAAAAGGAATACACAGTAGAAAAGGTTATTTCATCATGGAAAGATGATTTCTTTTTCAAAGAAGAAAATAGAGTAGAGGAAATTAATGGATTAAGGTCGCCGCAATTAGGTGCTTTGCACATGATTCTTGGCCATTTACAACTTCCCTTAGATACCGCTACTATTGTTCTTCCAACAGGAACAGGAAAAACTGAAACAATGCTATCTGCATTAGTAGCCAATCAGTGTAAGAGATTATTGGTAACCGTTCCTTCCAATTCGTTACGAATACAACTTTTGGATAAATTTGAAACTTTTGGATTGCTCAAAAAATTCGGAGTAATTGGAAAAAAATCATTATACCCAATCGTAGGTATTATTAATGAAAAATTTAATTCACCCGAAGAACTTAAAGAGTTTATCGAAAAGTGCAATGTGATAGTAACAACTATGCACATTCTTATTGGATGTTCTGATAATGAACAAGAAATTGTAGTGTCAGCATGTTCAAATATATTTATTGACGAGGCGCACCACGTAAAAGCCCCTTCTTGGAATCAATTTAAAAGTAAGTTCCCTGCGGAAAAAGTAATTCAATTTACGGCAACACCCTTCCGAAATGACGGACAAAGATTGGATGGTAAGATAATATATAACTTTCCACTTAAATACGCCCAAGAGCAGGGGTACTTCACTAAAATAGATTTTATACCTATTCGAGAATATGATTCGGATAAAGCCGATGAAAAAATAGCAGAAGTTGCAGTTCAACGTTTAAGGGAAGATTTGAAAACCCATAATCATATACTAATGGCTCGTTGTGCGAAAAAAGAACGAGCAGAAAAGATTTTTGAATTATATAAAAAACATGTGGATTTGAATCCTGTTATTATATATTCCAATTGCCCTGACTATAAAGAAATATACAGAAAAATTACCCAAAAAGAAGCAAAAATTATTGTTTGTGTTGATATGCTTGGAGAAGGGTTTGACTTACCGGAACTAAAGGTGGCGGTCTTTCACGATATCCGAAAAAGCCTTCCTATCACATTACAATTTGCAGGACGTTTCACCCGTACTAAGTACGACGAAAAGCTCGGGACATGCTTCGTTTGTAGCCAATATTGCGGATTTGGATGTTCGTGCGGAACTGGAAGAATTGTATGCTGATGGTGCGAATTGGAATCAAATCCTTTCCGATACAAGTTTCGGACGGATTAATGATGAGGAAGAATATAAAAATCTTATGGATGGTTTTGAGAACATGAGTGAACTCAAATATTCCATTCGGCAATATTCGACCTAAGTTTAGTGTTGTTGTTTATAAAAATAAAACCGATGGGTGGTTTCCAAGCAATTTCAGCAAGGAATACCCGGATTCGACGATTTGGAGTATCAATTCCATGATATCAATAAAGAAGAAAAAATACTTGTAATTATAACAGCAAGAAGGGGAAATGTTGAATGGGTAAATCACAAAGACATTCAACAAGTTGTTTGGGACATGATTGTTGTTTTTTGGGATATAAAAAACAATCTTCTTTTCATAAACAGTTCTGATAATGGAAGTCTGTATAAAGAACTTGCAGAAGCAATTATTGGGGATGGTGATGCAAAGAAACCTGAAATAATAAAAGGCATTGACGTATTCAAAACCTTCTATAATATAAACAGAACCAAGTTGAGAAACGTCGGGCTTAAATACTTTATAGGGAAAGATATTCGATTTGAGAATTGCATGTTGGGTCGGATGTTGCGGAGGCTTTGAGTCTTGCTGAAAAGCAAAAAGGCGAAAAAGCCTTTGTTGTGGGTTCAGGGTTTGAAGAAGGCGAACCTGTTAATATAGGGGCTTCGTATAAGGGACGCATCTGGAATGTGATAAAAAAGGGAGACTTAAAGGATTTCAAACAATGGTGTCTTGAAATAGGAGATAAATTAATAAACAAAGATATTGATTCTAATCAAATCTTGAAAGAGACGTTGATTCCAGAGACTATTTCAATTGTACCTGATGTTTATCCCGTTTGCATTGATTGGGACGAAGACGTTTACATGAGCCATGAGAACCATTTTAGGTTTTCAATTGGCGGTTCTAATACAACAGTAGCCAATACCGACATTAGCCTGACAAGTCCGTTTGAAAACGGCAAACTATTGTTTTCAATAATTACCGACCATAAAAAAGCAGATTTTGAACTAAAATTATTTGAAAATACTACGACAGATGAACCTTATGCCGATTTTAGTATTATTCAACTAAGCAAGGAGAAGGTTGAAGTTTCCAATGGAAGTAAAACCTACACAGGAGTTCAATTTTTTGAAAAATATATTCCGACAATTTGGTTTGCAAGGAATAGTTCTGCCTTGACAGGAAATGAATACGTCCAATTAAAACAGATTATTAATGTCTATCCCAAAGACAATATACTTGTTTGGAATTGGCAAGGGGTTTCATTGGAAAAAGAATCACAACATGTAAGTCCTAAAATAACAGATTCTATACAGTATAAAGTTATTGAAGAACTTAAAAAAAGCAATTATGACATTATATATGACGATGATTATTCCGGTGAAATTGCAGATGTTGTTACCTTGAAACTTCATCCCGATAAACTTAGTGTAGGCTTATATCACTTGAAATTTGCAATTGACGGAAAAGTAACCGAACAAGTGAAGAATCTATATGAAGTATGTGGACAAGCCCAAAAATCAGTTCATTGGAAACATAAGGAAGGGACAGAATTTATCAACCATTTGCTTAGGCGAGAAACTAAAAATCGGAATGGTCAAACATGTAGCCGCTTAGAGGTTGGAACAAAGAAGGATTTGGAAAAATTATTGTCGATTGCCAAAAAGGAAATTCCTATGGAGTATGAACTATATATCGTTCAACCGGGATTCTCTAAAGCAACAGCAACCAATGAAATACTAACTTTATTAGGAGTGACAGAAAATTACCTGAAAGAGGTTGCCGGAATTAATCTTAAAGTTATTGCCAATCAATAATGTAAAAGTGATATGAAGCAAAACCAGCATACAAGAAGGATAGTGCGTAAGAAGAAATTACGCGCGAAAAGAAGAAAATCGAAGAAAAGGAAAAAACAATGCTACACGAAACTGTATGTTATAGGTAACGGTTTTGATTTGCATCATGGTATTCAATCAAGTTATTTCAACTTTAAAGACTTCTTAAAAGAGAATGCCCCTGATGTTTATGATGTGGTTGATACATATTTGGGAAATATAGAAGATTTTTGGTGGAATTTTGAAAAAAATCTTGCTCTTTTAGATGAAGACCAGATATTCGACCATGCTTCAAACTATCTAGTTAGCTATGGAGCTGATGATTGGAGTGACGCCAATCATCATGATTACCAGTATGAAATAAATAGAATTATAGAGCCGCTAACAAGTGGATTAAAGCGAAATTTTGTTGATTGGGTACTTCAGATTGAGGTTCAACATAAAAAAAATCAGATACTTAATTTAGAAAAAGATTCTCTATTTTTTTCATTCAATTACACCTCAACTTTGGAAAAACTTTATCGAATAAAGAATGTCAATATTAAGCATATTCATGGTAAGGCAATAAATTCTGATTCAGATTTAATCTTGGGACATGATTACAAAAAGCCTAATAACAAACCTGATTTAGAAAAAATCCGACGAGAAGCAGGAGAAGAAGCATACAATGAATATTTGGAAGAACTGGGTGGAGAAGATGTTAGAGTAACTGAGGGGTATGATATTATAAACTCATATTTTACTGATACGTATAAACCGACAAGTGATGTTATCAAAGAAAATAAAGCGTTTTTCAGGACAATGAAGAATATTGACGAAATAATAATTTTAGGTCATTCTCTTGAAGATGTTGATATTCCATATTTTGAAAAAATATTAAAAGTATTGATAATTCAAAGGCAAAATGGACTGTTTCGTATCATAATGAAAAATATATTCCGAAACATCGGCAAGCTCTTAAAAATATTGGTATTAAAGACAAGCAAATAAATAATGTTCGGATGGATTATTTTTATCCAACTGAAGGCGTCTTATTTGGCTAAAGTATAAATCAAAGCGTACAATCATGTATATATCAAAAATAAAAATTAAAGGATTTCGAAATTTCAAAGAAAAAGAAATTCTATTCAATGATGGAATAAATGTCATTATTGGTCACAATAATGCAGGGAAAAGTAATGTATTGAAGGCAATATCTTTAGCAATTGACACACAAAGTTCAAAGCGATTGGACGTACATGACTTTAATAAGCACACTACGATTGAGGAACTAAAGGCTAATCCGCCTAAAGTAACCATTAATCTTACCATTTCTCAAAGTAAAGATAAAGACCCTAATTCAGATGACTTGGTGACTGTCGGAAATTATTTAACGAAGCTGGCATCACCATACGAAGCTCTGTTTACATACGAATTTTTCCTGCCTGAAAACGAGAGACAAAAGTATATAGATGCTTTATCCGAAGTGGATAATATAAAGAAAGCATGGAAGGTCATCCAACACGATTTCTTACGGCTCTACACTTCGAGAATGTGGGGTGGAGACCCCACATTGCAAATACAAGCAGATAGCGAATCATTACAAAAATTCGATTTTCAATTTTTGGATGCTATCCGAGATGTTGAGCGTGATATGTTTTCAGGGCGTAATACTCTTTTAAGAGAAGTATTAGACTTCTTTATGGATTATAGTATAAAGAATGATGCAACTAAAAGCGCGGAAGTCAAACTTGCAGAAATCAAAGCATTAAAGGAAGCCTTCTCTATAAACGCAGATGCATTACTTCAAATTTTGCAAGATAGAATGCGTGAAGGTAAGGAACAGATACTTGATTATGCAAAACAAACAGGAGCTTCTTTCAATCGAGCGAATCCGGACTTTGACGGAAGTTTGTCGGATGTAGAACTATTTTCCGCATTAAAATTAATCATAGAATATGAAACAGGGATAACAATACCAGCTACCCATAACGGTTTGGGATACAATAATCTCATATTTATGTCCCTGCTTTTAGCGAAGATGCAAGTAAATTCCGATGGAAATTATTTGGGAAGCAATGCCAAAGTGTTCCCTATTTTAGCGATTGAAGAACCCGAAGCACACCTTCATCCAGCTATGCAGTATAAATTTTTGAAATTTTTAAAGAGAACAGAGACGTAAAAAAGAAGGTTCGTCAAATATTTGTAACAACCCATTCAACTCAAATTACATCGGCTGTTTCTTTAGATGAAATAATCTGTTTGCACAGCGAAAATGATATATTATCAGTAGGATATCCGGGCAAAGTTTTCAGTGAAACGGCTGAAGACAAAAAGTCAAAAGCGTATGTACAGCGATTTTTAGATGCCACCAAATCAGATATGCTTTTTGCACAAAAAGTCATTTTAGTAGAAGGCATTGCGGAAGAATTACTATTAGCGACAATGGCAAAGTATATCGGATGTTCATTGGAAGATAACCATGTCGCTGTGATTAATGTAGGGGGTAGATATTTCAGCCATTTTACCAAATTATTTGACACATCCAACCCTCATGCCATATCTAAAAAGATTGTTTGTTTAACAGATAGAGACCCCAGCAGAAAAAAACGGAATGGCGGCCAGCATTTCGAAAAATGCTATCCTTATGAGTATTGTTGTGAAGTTGCAAATTATGAGTATGCTGAAAATGCCGAAGATATTATCAATGCATTTAATGCCAATGCTACCATTCACTTTTTTAGTCAGGACAAGTTAAAGAGTAAGACTTTTGAATATGATTTAATTTTGCATAATCCTACGTTGGATATACTTGTCACAGATTCCATGAAGAATCAAGAAGAAATAAAGGAATTAATGACAATTAACTATTCCGATGCTTTGAATAAATTAAGGACAAGTGCCGAAAATGAAAGAATAGCACAATCTTTAGAGGCTTCTTCGTGGGACGAAGAAGAAAAGAAAAAAGCATTGGTGGCCTCTCGATACTTGAATTCAGTTGGTAAGGGTGAAAATGCGTTAGAGTTATGCAGCATCTTGGAAGAAAACCTTCTGTTGCCCGCAAATCAAAGAAGATCCTTTGATGTTCCACAATACATAAAAGATGCAATAGAATGGCTACTTCAATAACTTCTGCTGATTTAATCCCGATAGAGCAGCATTTTAGAGTATCGGCAGGCCCTGGTGCAGGGAAAACTCACTGGTTGATAAATCACATAAAAAACGTTTTATATACATCGTCCCGATTATGTAAAACACGGAAAATCGCTTGTATTACTTACACGAATATCGCAGTTGAAACAATATTAACAAGGATTGGTTCTTCTTCCGATAGAGTAGAAGTGAGTACTATTCATAGTTTTTTATATAAGCATATTGTAAAGCCTTATATTCAGTTCATTGCGAATGAATATGAACTGAATGTCAATAAAATAGATGGACATGACGAAGTAACTATAGGCAGGGGTCGAATTATTAATTGGGTTACGAACCATCCTAACGCAAGCTCATTATCGCATCCATATACGGTTAATCAATTGATAAAACTCGAGGATAATATTAATGCTTTAACAAATTGGTTGTCAAAATTATCTTTTGCATTTGATTCAGCTGACAATTTGATCATTTTCTGCGATAGAAAATATGCTTATTCTAATGACACTAATCGGAGATATCTGAACAAAAGATGTTTGGATTTATTAGAAGCGGACTTGATAAGTCTGAAAAAAGAAATATTGGAAAAGAGGAATTTTGCATCATGATGACGTTTTATTTTTTAGTTACCAATTATTAATGAGATATCCATTTATATCGACAATTCTAAGAGCAAAATTTCCTTATTTTTATATTGATGAGTTTCAAGATTCAAATCCTATTCAAGTTCGAATTTTGAAAATGATAGGACAAGCCGAAACAAGAGTAGGAATCATTGGGGATAAAGCCCAATCTATATACGGGTTTCAGGGAGCAGATGCGAGTCAATTTGAAACCTTTCTTTTAGATGGAATGATAGACTATCAGATGTTGGATAACCGTAGAAGTACCAATCAAATTATAGACTGCCTTAATTTGATTCGACCGAAATTTATACAAAACAAGGTCAATAATACGAATGGCGAAATTCCTCATATTATAGTAGGTAATACAAAATCGGCTCTCAACAAAAGCAAAGAACTATGTTCTTCTGATATTATCCATTCCCTCTCATATAAGAAATATTACTTCTAATGCCATAAAAAAAGAAATGGATGTCAATGTTCCCACAAGTAATTTGTTTAAATCATTATCAGAGAAAGATTCAAACAAAGAAAGGCAATCGTTAGTTTCTGCATGTATAAGAGCCACAGAAGTTGCTATGCACAATCGGTTTAAAAGACTTTAAAAGAAATTGAAAAAATAGCATCTAATAAAGATACTGCAAGGAAAGAGGCCTTAAAACATTTGACTTTATTAGTCAGTAGGTATAATGAATACAGTAATGGTAATTTACTTGATTTCCATGCCTTTATATGTGCAAATGTTAAGGCGGCATCAACGCTTCGTGCAGGAGGAATCCGAGATTTCTACATGAATAATACCTATAAGCAATTAGCGGTATGCGTAAATATCGTTGAAGACAATAGTTTGCATCGAACTATTCATAAATCGAAAGGAGACGAATTTGACAATGTGATGCTGGTCCTTGATAAGGAGGCAGATTTGAGCTTTTTATTTTCACCTAATTTGGATAATAATGAAGATCATCGCGTTTTTTATGTTGCCCTGAGTAGGGCAAAAAACAGATTATTTATTTCAACACCGACATTGAGTGACACCACTAGGGCTAAGTTGGCCGCAATGTCTTTTACAATATACGATCTTCCGTAGTTTTATGAACTGCTCTTCTTGTTATATTTTTATGAGGAGGAGATGAAAAACACAAGAAAATGAAATGCAATCCAAACTTAACTCTATTTGTGTGATTGATATTCAATAGCATACATGCTTAAGTTTGGATTCTTTGAATATTCCGATTTTGCAATAAATCAAAATGTTTGGATTTACTGGAGCGTATTCGTAATGATGAGAATTTAAGGCATTTGTTGCCGCTATTTTTATCTCCGCCATTTTTTACGATATATTTTGGCTGGATAAATAAATCTCTTTCTTCTATAATATATCGGTTGCTGCATATTTCGTTGCCTTTGTTTTTGCTTTTCAATGTATTCTTGTTCCATTTCATCCATAAATGCAGTAACCCGCTCGCTCCACTCCCCATTTAGGACAGTCTTGATAAAGACCTCCCGCGATATTTTCGCAAATACAGCCTCAAAGTCATCATGGCTCGGAAAAAGGCAATAAAGCGTTTTACGTGTATAGTCTACGCTGACAGGGTCGTTGAGACCAAGAAAATCGAACACAACTGGAACTGATGATTTAAGCCAGTTACGGGGAAAATAGTCGTCTGCAAAATCGACCTTAATTATACCCGGTTTCAATTCTGTCGGATCAAATTTACCTCCTTTTATGAATCGTGGAAAATCTCTTGTTAAACGTGTCCCGTCCACAACCCAAACCATATTTTTATAAAACTTTTCGCGGGAAGTGCGTTCATCAGTATTTATGAACGAATGTTGAAACTCAATTACCAGCCCGTGTTCAGTTCTTACGTCCGCTATATGCTTCTCTCCGGTTTGTTCGTCGGGCAAGAATATCTCCTGCCATTCAAAAGGAAATTTATTCTTCCATGCACGATGCCATTCGGTTTCGGTTTCCCACCAGCTATCGCACGTTCTCATATTTTTATGCGCCCAATGGTATACTTTTTGAGTACCGCATTTTGCAATTACCGACTCACCACATCCCGGACACACCGCATCCATAAGACCGGGCATAGCTTCCGTAAGTTTATCGTTCATCAGGGCAAAACGCATACAAGTTCAATAATTAGGTTAAACTTTCCATTTTTATAAATGTAATTTCCCCTATTGCACCGACACTTTTCAGCCTTTCGTTCATTCCTTCGCATTCATCATAACTATAATAACTTACTATCCACTTAATGTCGTTACCAACTATTTTCATTATATATCTAAAATAAGACAGATCAATATCATTTCAAAGAGTGTCCCAATACTATAATTTCATCTATATCCCAAAGATTATCAAAGAATTTCACATTTTTCCTAATTATATTCTTGGTGTCTTTATAGAAATGGGCAAGCAACATCTTCGATGCGCTCTCTGCATTTGAATAAGACGAAGACGGGTAATTGCCGTTACCTTCATCATCGAGCAGAGTTACTTCTTCAATGATACTTCCATGACCGAATACCAAGTCACTCCCATGAGTTGCAATAGAATGATGGATGTGTAGAATATTTTCGTCTGGTATGGAATACAACTGGTTTAAAGTACTACTCTTTATACACATCTTTTTTTGTTCATCGGATGAATAAAAGAGTAGGAGTTAGTTGCAGGATTTAAAGCAGTAATATCTTAATGCAGAGTGTATTTACTATCCGGATAATTTGCTATTATGGTGTTTATTGTGTATCTTTATGATATGATGCACAGTGAATTAGGTTGTTTTCTTAAAGGTAATTTCAATGATAAAAGAATAGATAAAAGAGCAAATTTATTTTTATCAAATTTGATAACCAGCGGTTCAGCCATAGTGAATCAGAGTTGCATAACGCACACAGAAAAGATTGGATCATATAGAATGTTGAATAATACAAAATGTAGTGAAACACAGCTTAGCGAAGCTCTATTCAGTTCCTGTAATAGCAATATAGTAGGAGACCATCTCTTGTGCATTCAGGATACTACGGAAGTTAATTATTACTCGCATAGAGATAGGGTTAAGGATTCAGATGCAGATTTAGGTAGAATTCATCCCAATACACTTGGATATCTTTGTCATCCGATGTTGGTAGTAGATGCTGATAAACATATGCCTATTGGATTTTGTGCTGTAAAACTATGGAATCGAGAATGGGAAAAGCCTGTGAAAAACCCTCGAGCTTACCAAAAGCTGCCTATCGAAGATAAGGAATCGTTCCGTTGGATTAGCAGCGTAACTGAAAGTAGGAAAAACCTACCCAAGGTTTCGATAATTACAGTGATCGCTGACAGAGAATCAGATATTTATGAGGCTCTTTGCACAATTCCAACAGAGAACACTCATTTGCTTATTCGCTCCAGTTCAAACCGGTTGACTTGCGAAAATGACATGTCACTGTTGGATAAGATGCAGAGTTGCAAAATTGAGTATACTTATGAAATTGAGATCAAAGGAAATAAATCGCGGAAAAGCCGTAAGGCGAAAATAGATTTACGTTATACAACAGTTGATATAAAACGTGGAAGTCAAACGGTCGGGGATTATCCAGCTTCTATAAAAATGAATTGTATCTATGTGGTTGAACGACCAGACACAGTTCCATCGGGCGAAGATCCAATTGAATGGAGGTTGTATACAACCCACCAAATCGACACGGTAGAACAAGCCACTCAATGCGTTCATTGGTATCGTGCAAGGTGGTATATTGAAGAATTATTCCGAATACTGAAATCTGATGGCTTAGATATTGAATCTTCTCAGCTTGAATCTGGATTGGGATTAAAAAGACTGATGTTGTTTTGCTTACAAGCAGCCTTGCAGATAATGATTATAAAGATAGCTTATGATCAAAAGCGTGAAGACTGTGAAGCTAAAATGGCTTTCTCAAACAAACAAATAGCGTTCTTAAAGATCCTTCAACCCAGGTTAGAAAGAAAAACAGAGATGCAGAAAAACCCTTTCATAATAAATACTTTAGCATGGGCAGCATGGATTGTGGCAAGGTTAGGCAAATGGACAGGATACAGTAGTCAAGGACCACCCGGATATATTACAATAAAGAAAGGGATGGATATTTTCTATATCAAATATGATGCTTTCGAACTCGCTTTAGATGAACTGGAAGATGTGTATAAAGAGTAGGTTTAAAGTAGAGGTATAGTTGAATGTCAAATATCTTGCATATGTCTCAAGTGGTAGTGCTTTATATCCTTTATCGGGATAATCTATTTCGTCGAGCCAATCATATAAAGCCTGACGCATTTTTTCAATCATCATTTCGGATTTTTCTGTCAATTCATCCTCTACCCCGAGCATGTCACTCAATTTAAAGTTGTCGCCTGACGGCTCCGTATGATCGTAGTCGCTGTAAAATCCTACATGATCAAATGTACTTAGACAGTTCTCAAAATCTTTCCATAGTCCCTTTTTGTCTAACTCAACATCTACATAGCATTCCAAAAACTCGTACAGTTCTTTATCCTTTTCTCTCACATACAGGCAGAAATCGGCGTAACTTGTTTTCAAATCATGGTGTAAGTCAAATCCATTACCGATAATATACAATTTCCTATTACTCATACCCCTGTTATCATTTCTTTTTCTTTGTTGGAGAGCCGTTTACTACAACAAGCTCCCAATTTTTTGGAAAATTCTTAGCCTTCCATGATGCCTCAATGCTTTCATTGGTTGCCATAGAGATATCTTCAATGTAAATGACAGCTATAAAATATTCATAGTTTGAATCTCCAATATAGTTGGTTGAATCAATTTTTATTTGATCTATAAACTCATCGATATTATCAGACAGGCTATTAATATATTTGTATTCTATAGCTGTTTTTAATTCTGGTATTAGAATATCGGGATTATAAGTCTTAAATTGTTGGATAAAGGCAGCCTTATTTTTATTACGACATTTAGGGTAGTAAAGTCCCAGTACCCATTTCACTTGTTTGTATATATCCGCTTCATTATGTACTTCTACATTACAATTTTTCAGTATATGATCTGTATTTCTAAGTATAGAAATTAATTGTCCTGATTCTTCGTTTTTGTGATAGTGATTATCAAAAAAACTAAATGCTTTTAAAAACTGCTCAAAGTCATTAAGTATTTTTAGTTCAGATTCGTCTTCGGGATGATAACAAACTTCTTTTTTAAGTTCGTTATCATCATCAATAACAGGTGCATATCTGTTATGAAATATATCAAAAAGAGAAGACATTCCTTGCGCTTCTAAATATGCCAATATTAGAAAGTATAAATCTCTAATTCTTACATACAGCAAACTTTCTGATACATCTGATTTATAATCATCTTCAATTTGAGGTCTAAGATATAAATCATAACGAATATTCGATATATATCTTAAGGTATCTTTAATCTGTTCTCCTATATATTTTATTTCACTTTTATCCATATGGCTAATTGTTATTTTAATAAAAGAATCGTGTTTTAAACTCCTTAATTGTTAGAAATCTACCTTCAAATTTCCGGTGTAACATTCTGTGGCAATTGGGGCAAACCAATTCCAGATCTTCCAATTTGGTAGTTGTTTCTCCTGATTCAGATATGGGTTTTATATGGTGACATTCTATAAACTCAATACCAAAACTATCAATAAAGGAAAATTCACACACACAGCATTTCAATAGTCCCATCTTTAATGCTTGTTGTTTTTTCTTGTGAACTATTTCTCTATTTCTTTCTCTTGCAATATGGGTGATTAGTCTTTCTTTGCCCTCTGCAACTCCTAAATCAGGATCATCAAGATCAATCTCTTTAGACACATTTTCTACAAAATGAATAGAATCTGAAAAGTCTTGTTTGAAAAATGGAGAAAACCGAAACCATACATCATGAAGTAAATCATCGAAAACACCTAATTTAGAAATATGAGATATTTCACAAGCATTTCCCTGACTTATTCCTTGAAAGTTAACTCTATTCCAGAGAGAATCTGAAACAAAAATCAAGTTATCAATAGGTGTCTTAGCGATAACTTTTACATTTCTTCCGTATCTAAAATTTACTCTGTCTCCTTCTTCAATCTCATCATCAATAGGAGTGACTAAATGCGTGAAAGCTTTACAACCATCAATGTTTTGGTGTAAGAGAATTATTTCTCCTCTGTGAGGTTTCAATATATTTCCACGATGGTGGTTTGGAAAATGTAAAATAAAATCAGAGCCAACATCCATATATGCAGACCCTTCTTCTCCATTTGTTATATTTTTAATCCAAATAATATCAAAAGGGGTAAGTTCTCTTATAGATAAATCATTCTCCGTCTTCATCATAATCAGCCTTAAATAATTGAACCTCCTCTTTGTCAATAATGACATTTATGTCTTGAATAATCTGTTCATCTATGATTGGAGTAGATTCTATTATCGTTTTTAAAGCACTATTCACCCAATCCGAGTTCCATATTTGAATATTAGGAGTATTTACTTTTTTACACAAGTCCTCATCATAAGTCTTGGCTCTGTCAATTTTAATGGTCAAACGTTGAAGCCAAACTTTTAAATGCCCTGTATTAGGTATCTTTTCAAACTTATTACATATTAATTGTAAAAGGCTGTTTGCCTCCACTGGATCATTTAGCAGAGAAAATAGTTTGCTTAAGATAGCAGAAGAAATTGGATATACACGTGGGTTTTTATACATTATATCCACAAGAATTGATATTAACACCTTAACATCCTGTTTTATTTCTGTAAGGCCTTTTATTCTATCGAAAAATTTGTTTAACGACTTATTCAAACTGCCTGAATTAGGGTAATTTTCAGACAACCTATGAATAAGCAATAGATGCTCCTGAATACTCTTCGTTCCTTGTTTCGATAAAATCCAATATAACTTGTCAGGCTTAATAGAGTCTCTAACAATATTATTTGAAACTAAGGTCTTTTGAGCATTTAATCGCATTCCTAAGTTGATAAGAACTTCTGTTAGAAGTTTGGCGATATATTCTGCGGTTTGTGGATTGTTCGAATAAATTCTATAATCATCTCTATAACGGATAATTTGATAATCTTGTATATTCTCTTGATTTATACGATCCGATAATTCTAAATCAGCATATCCAAGAACCATTTCTGCTATAAAATCCATCAAAACGCTACCTTGCGGAATTCCGTTTGTCTGCCCATATGACATATCCTGTAAATGTTTGTCTATCACATTTCCAATTATCTGTTTATCATTTTTCTTTGCTTTTGATACTGCTTTGGTATGTATTGCCCAAGATATGGAATGAGTGTATATAGAGCCATAACAATCTGTAATATCTGTATGTAGTACATATTCATAAGATAAAGCCAATTCTATTGATTGTTGTTCTATTGATTGCCACCAATTACTAACTGTCGTTGCTTTATCCGATTGATCATCTTGTGATTCTAAAGGAATACTATAACATCTTATATTTTGATTATTGGTGAATTGCGAAAATCGCGCTACCAATAAATTCCAGTTGTCTCTTTCTGTGATGTTATTTACAAGGGATACATATAAAGCTGGATGTATTAGTTGAAAAGGACGCCAAGCATATTTCCCATCTTTATTATTCAGAAATTTATAATTTACATTCTCAATATTATAAGGGCGATTGGCTCCTGCTTGCCCATTAGCTCCAGTGCTATCATAACAGCTCGAAAGCTTTTTACCTTTTAAATATTGAGAAACTTTCTCTAAAACATTTGTAAATACAAAATATTTAGGCAAATCAAAACTAAAATAGCTTTCTCCTTTTAAGAAGAAAGCTCTTGCTTCTGTATGGCTAAGTTCTAATATCCGTCTCATTGTTTCCTTTATTCGATTGGCAAAAATACCATATTTATTCGACATGTAAGTTATTTGCAGGCATCTATGTTGTTGCTTCCCAGAAGCAAAGCGCCTTCGTTTTCATACATAATCAGTATATCATTACAGCTAAACCAGTTCAGCAAATGGTGTATAATCTGACTTAAACACCCAAAATTAGAAGGTGAAAAATATCTCAATTTTCAAAAACGCCATAGACAACCCTGGACACAAGCATCCACCACCTTAAAACCTTGCTCTCAACCCATTAGATAGGATTACTTTCGTTCTGCATTAATAATAATGCAGAATAAAACATAGTTAATTATGGACGAAAGTAAAGTCAAAAATGAAGAGCCTAAAGTCTTACTGATGCAGGGCGAAGATGGCAAACTGAAAGTCATCGCAGGGGAACAGGACAGCAAGCTGAAAACCGTCAATCCCACCAAAGAGAATGCCGACCAGTTTATGAAGATTGACACCAACGGCAATGCGTTGGAGAATTTCTTTAAGAAGTTTGCGGCGCAGTTCAAACACCCTTCGCATACGGGAGTGTATGCCGTCAGCGTGTCAGCCGTCGATAAAGTCGCGGCTTTCCTTGACAAAATTATCCGTATCGACCACACCGACAAAGTGCTTGACCCGTACCGCGTCAAATTTGACGGTGATATGAAGGTGCAGATACAGGTAGAACTTACAGGCAGGTTTCAACCTTTAGACCTGAATAAGCTCGACTGGAAAGAGGTAGAAAAATTAGGTCTTTCCGGCGATAAATTGCAGGATGCCCTCAAAGCAATGGTTTACGGGCATAAGTCGCCCGGATTAGTTGAAATAAAACCGGTGATTGACGGGCAGGAGCTTCTCATGCAAGCCCGCTTATCGTTGGAGAAGCAGGAGGACGGCATCAAAATCGTTACCCACCCCAAACAGGAACAGCCCGATTTTGAGAAACCTTTTATGGGGATTGTCTTTACCGAGCAGGACAAAGAACAGTTCCAAAAGACAGGACACGGCGGGCGTGTGTTCGACCTTGAACCCATAGCCGGAGGCGAGAAAGTACCCTCGCTTATCTCCCTCGATAAAATGACGAATCGTTTTGAGGCGGTAGCATTGAAGGATATTTATATCCCGCAGACCTTGAAAAACACTCCGCTTTCTCCCGAACAGCAGCAGGGATTAAAAGAGGGTAAAGCCGTCTGGATTGAGGGTATGGATAAGAAAGTCAAGCAAAGCGAACAACCTATGAAAATTTCCCGCTTCGTGCAGTTCAACGCTTCAAACAAAAACTTCGACTTTAAGTTCAGCGATGAGCAACGCCAGCAGTTTAACCAAAACCGCCAAGCCAAGCAGGGTGAAAAAGCGGGAGAAGAACAGAAGATACCCAAAGCCCGCAAGCTCGGCGAGATATGGGTTTACTCCAAACAGGGCGGCGTGCAGCTAAGCCGGGAAGATTTTACCATGCTGTGCAATAAAGAACCTGTTTTTGTCGAAGGCATGCAGGCACAAAAGCCCAAGCAACAACAGGCGGATGCTTCAGGAGCGCAGAAAGTGGAAGCTACCGACCAGAAAGGACAGAAGTACAACGCATGGGTATGGATTGACGAAAGCAAAGGTAAAGTTCGCCATAGCAGCAAGCATCCCGATCAGGTACGGGCTATCGAAGCAAAACAGGCTGTCGCCGGACAGAATGTGAAACCCGCCGCTGAAAGCAAAACACAAGTAGCGGTCAATAACGAGGGTAAGACCAACGAAGCGACCAAGCATTCGACCGAGCCGCTAAAGAAAGGTCAATCGCAGCCTACCGAGAAGCAGGCGGAGAAAAAAGAGCAAAAGCAACAACAATCCCCTGCTGTTCCCAAGAAAGGAAAAGGGCGTAAAATGTAATCTGATTTATCAACCACTAAAAAATCAATGTTAAAATGAAAATTATAATTGCAGAAAAACCGTCTGTGGCTAAAAGTATAGCGGCCATAGTCGGTGCAAACAACAAAAAAGATGGCTATATGGAGGGCGGCGGATATGCCGTAACGTGGGCTTTCGGGCATTTGGTAGGGCTTGCCATGCCGGAGCATTACGGTATTGCAGGATTCCAGCGGGAAAACCTGCCGATACTTCCCGCAGAATTTAAGCTGTTGCCCCGTCAGGTAAAAGAAGGCAAGGAGTATAAGAACGACCCCGGCGTAATGAAGCAACTAAAGATTATTAAAGAGTTGTTCAGTCGTGGGGATAGTATCATCGTTGCCACCGATGCCGGACGTGAAGGGGAACTCATATTCCGCTATATATTTGAATATATAGGATGCACCCTTCCGTTTGAAAGGCTTTGGATAAGCTCACTTACTGATCGTGCCATCCGTGTTGGTTTCCAAACCCTCCGTCCGGGCAGCGATTACGATAAGCTCTATGCTTCGGCAAAAGCCCGCAGTACCGCTGACTGGCTCGTAGGTATCAATGCAAGTCAGGCTCTTTCTATCTCCGCCGGATATGGTGTCTGGTCGCTCGGCAGGGTACAGACCCCGACGCTGGCGATTATTTGCAGCCGATACCTTGAAAACAAGGACTTCAAACCACAAACCTATTTCCGCCTAAAGTTACATACGGCGAAAAATGCGGTGGCATTTCCCGCCCTTTCGGCAGATAAGTTCGTTATCCGAACCATCTCCGAAGAAGCAACCGCAAAGGTGAAAATCGCAGGAACGGTAACAGTTACAAGTGTGGAGTGTAAAGAGGTAAAACAAGAACCACCTTTGCTATACGACCTTACCACGCTTCAAAAGGAAGCCAACAGTAAGCACGGTTTTTCAGCGGATAAGACTCTGACGATTGCCCAGGCGTTATACGAAGCAAAGAAAATCAGCTACCCAAGAACAGGAAGCCGCTATATTTCCGAAGATGTACTGGAGGAAATACCGCACCTGATCGCTATGCTCCGTTCGCATCCGCTTTTCGGGGCGTATATCGACAGCCGGTTTGACACTACGCTTAATACTCGCAGTGTGAACGACAGTAAAGTTACCGACCACCATGCGCCGATTATTACGGAGGACCCCGCTTCGGGATTATCCAAAGATGAACAGCTTATTTATGATATGGTTGCCGGGCGGATGTTGGAAGCCTTCGGCGAATGTTGCATCAAAGAGAACACCACCGTTTCTTTAGAAGCCGGTGGCGTACACTTTTCCTGCAAAGGAAGCGTTACGCTCGTCCCCGGTTGGAGGTCAGTGCTTAATTTTAAGGACGAGCCAAACGACGAGGACGATACGGCAGTTCTGCCCGCCCTCGTTGAAGGTGATAGCCTATCTGTTCGCGATTGCGAAATTCAGGAGAAGCAGACCAAGCCCCGGCCGCTTCACACTGAAAGTTCATTGCTTGCAGCGATGGAGAGTGCAGGTAAAGAAGTAAAGAATGAAGACGAACGAGAAGCGATGAAGGAATGCGGTATAGGCACACCGGCTACCCGTGCCGCCATTATTGAAACGCTCTTTTCCCGTGAATATATTGTAAGCGAAAAGAAATCCCTTGTCCCGACCAACAAAGGATTAGTGGTTTATCTGGCTGTGAAGGACAAGAAGGTAGCCGATGTTGCCATGACAGGGCAATGGGAACAAGCCCTGAATAAAATCGCTGCGGGAGAAATGGATGCCGCTACTTTCCATAAAGCCATAGAGGTGTATGCTTCGCAGATCACATCCGAATTGCTGGATATGACTTTTGACAGGCAGGATAACCGCCAGTCATGCTCTTGCCCGAAATGCAAGAGCGGGAATGTGGTTATCTATCAGAAAGTTGCCAAGTGTCAGAATGAAAACTGCGGGCTTACCGTGTGGCGTTCCATTGCTAAAAAGGAACTGACGGATGGACAGCTGACAGACCTTTTAATGAACGGCAAAACCGCCCTTATCAAAGGTTTCACAAGCAGTAAGACGGGAAACGCTTTCGAAGCAGCGGTCAAGCTTGATGCGGACTATAAAACAGTCTTTGAGTTTCCGCCAAACAAAGGTGGTAGCAAAAAACGATGTTCCAAGTAAAATCTCTTATTTTTCGTATATTTGCCACTGAAAGACTTTGCTCTACGATTCGGAATAGTCGTTTAACATTGATCTTTTAGTGGTGGGCATCCGGCAAGGCTTCGGATGCCTTTATTTTTTGTCCATATCATAAGGTTCGCATTTCAGTAATTAACGACATTATTTTCCCCATAAGGTCGGTATTCCCAATCCATAGACTATTACGATTCTTTTTCGTCTGCTTATAGCGGCAACCATTTATCTTCCTTATCGGTTACGGTAGGCCAACCGCTTGCCATATAAGTACCCTCATTCATAGGCGTAAGCATTAAAAATCCGGCTTCTTACATTTTCCACCTTAACACATACGGCAGCTGCCCGATGGGTTATTTTCTATCATGGCGCAAAGGTGTTTACGGAATCTTAACGGGCAGTAAAGCACAAGCCTTGCAGGTTCCCGAAAAAATCTCCACACCATATAAGTTCAGGGTAGTATTTTATCCGTGAATACTTGACATCCCTAATTCCTACACCGGAAATGCACCTGAATAAAAAATCAACCCGGCAGATGCCGATTAAAAATTAAGGTTATGGAAAATATATCAGAAGCTCGGATTTATGTAGGAACTTACGCTAAGTATAATGACGGTTCAATTTTCGGTAAGTGGTTAGACCTTTCGGATTATTCCGATAAAGACGAATTTTACGAGGCTTGCCGCGAGTTACACAAGGACGAACAAGACCCGGAATTGATGTTTCAGGATTGGGAATATATACCCGATACTCTTATAGGGGAAAGCTGGCTGTCCGATAATATCTTCGAGATTATCGAAGCCATAGAAAATATGGGCGACAAAGAGGCTTTTGAAGTCTGGCTGAACCACGAAAGCCACGACCTCAGTTCTAAAGATATAAACGACCTGATTTCCTCTTTCGAGGATGCCTTTCAGGGCGCGTATAAAGATGAAGAAGATTATGCTTACGAAACCGTTGAACAGTGCTACGACCTGCCGGAATTTGCGAAAACTTATTTCGACTATGAAAAGTTCGCCCGCGATTTATTTATGACTGACTACTGGTTCGATGACGGTTACGTTTTCCGGCATAGTTGATAATTGAAATATTTTAATATTACACGGCTGTTATTTACAGCCGTGCTCTTTATTGCCTATCTTTGCAAAGATAACCTATTTGAATATGAGTTACATAGAAAAAGTTAATGCAGCTATTAAAAAAATAGAACGCTTGGGTAAGTCCAAAGGGCACTATTATGAACAAGTACTATTTGAACTATCTAATATTGAGAAACTTCCAATAATCATTTATCGTTTGGAAGCAAACGAATTGTTTTTTAGAACACGCATAAATAATGGAAATAATTATGAAACATTTGCCGACTTATCTTATCCTGATGAGAAATATATTAGTTCTTATGCAAGAGCAAACAAGCCTTTACAGCAAATGTTTTACTGTTCAGAAAATAGGCCTACTTCCTATATTGAATTATTGAATAGTAAAGATGGTAATGTTGGAGATGAAATAACTTTAACAATAGGCTGCTGGCAGTTGGTAGAGCCGGTAGATGTTGTCCTCGTATTTGATCCATCAAAGGCTCGAGACAATGAATACAATCAAACGCATGGAGCAGGTTATGATAATTTTATAGAGCAAACACAGGAAGAATTTAGAGAAGGAACAAAACTACTATTTGAATTTATAGGCTCATATTTTGGAAAACAGGCAAATGATAAATGTACCTATATGCTTACCACTGCTTATTCTAATCTTGTATTTACTCACGATATGGTTGAGGGAATAATTTACCCGAGTGTGCCATTTGGAGGCAATGGGTTTAATGTGGCCTTTTTTCCAAAAATAATGGATGATAACAGATTAAGGCTTTTAGATGTTATGAAGAATGTTATGAAAATTGAACTTAATGAAAATGGTAAGTTCAATTTCGTTGAGCAAAGTGCTACCAGAGGAATTATTAATTATGCTGATCGAACAATTACTTGGCCTTAGAAAAAATGAGTACTATGATAAACTCTTCCATAAAAGTGAATAGTAGAGCTATGAACATCATAAAATCAGAAAAGCTAACCCAATGGTTCTGATTCTTTTTCGCTATTACTATCGCCTTTGGAAAAATGATCACGAATAAATTTCTCTACGTTTTTCTCTGTGTAAAATATCTTGTGATGGATAGTTATGTAGGTTAGTTCGCCTGCCGAGCGGTAACGTTGCAATGTTCGTTTGCTTACGTTCAGCATTTGGCACAAATCCTGATTATCCAAAAGCCGTTCGCCATTTAGTACATTATGTCGTCCACTCATGATATCCATAAACTTATCCAATCGGTCGAAGCGACCCATAAAACGTTCAAACCACTCCCGCATAAAACCTCTTAATTCCTCGTCCTCACTCATGGCTTGCCTCCTTTCGTTTTTATCGTTTCTTACCACACGTCCGGTAATAAGGCGGTTTACTTCTTGAAGTGTATAGCGTGCCTTACCCCCCCGATGGAATAGATTATTTCTCCATTGGAGCGTAGCCGTTGTAATGTTATGGGACTTATCTCCAATATTTTAGCCGCTTCTTTAGTGCCGATCCAGACTTTGGAGGGATTGGGCTTCAGGGCTGCATTCTCTTTGGCTTGCTTCTTCACATAGAAATAAATCCATTCTATTTGTCGCACCAGCCTTTTATATGCTTCCGATTCGATTGTTACTACTTTCATATTTGCAACCTGTTGATTTACTGCAAAGTTCGGAAGTCGAAACGACCTAATCACCCAAGTTTACCCAAGTAAGATATTGAATTTATTAAAGATAATTATTATATGATTGATATATAGCGAAATAAAATTCACAAATCAGCAGACCGCCTCATTCTACACTGTTGAAATATTGTATTTATACGCTAAAAACCACCTAAAACGGCAAACACCCAAGTTGGGTGAACTTTGGGTGTTTCGGTATTACAAAAAGAAATTACTCTCTGATGTCTTATTTATAGAAAATCGTCTTTGTACTTCTTGACAATTTTGGAAAATGACTTCTCCTGCTTACGTTTCTCATGTTGAGACGTGGTGTAATTCAGGTACAATCGGCCTAATAATATGGAGACAATATTCGACACCATAGTGAAAAGGATGGTTCAGTATGAGCCAAAGCATTTTAATTCAGAGAAATAATCCGGCGGTCTAACCGCCTATACCTATTTATCCTTATTTCTTTGCTACAACAAATACTTCGTGATTGGAAGTGAAGTTGTTACCTTCTAAAATATCGCGGTATATTGCAACTTTTTTGAATCCGACTGTTTTCAGTAATTCGGTTATTTCTTCTTCGGAGTAATACCTGTCCCATACAATGAAATGCTTTTGCTTGTTTGCTGTAAGCAAATTGTATTGATAGGCAAAAGCCTTGTTTTTGGGGAAATGAAATATTTCGCTTAAAAGTAGGTATTCGTTTGTATACCAGAAACCGCCATCGGGCTGATAGTCCCAACTTCTGCCTTCTCGTTTATCTTCGACAAGCGCATCGGTAAATATATCGAAGATAAAAGTGCCGTTTTCATTGAGGGAAGCATAAATATTCTGCAACAGTTTATCCCGGTCGTTATCCGAGTGCGTACCCAAATCGCAATAAATCATGATTGCCGTATCGAATGTACCTTTGGGATAATTCTTTATATCGTCTCCTTCGATATAACAAATATCGGGGTGTTGCTCCCGGGCATATTCAATGGAGGCTTTATTGAAATCTATTCCGGTAACAATATATCCTTTATCCCGAAAGCGTGAGGTATATAATCCGGGGCCACAACCCAAATCCAATAGACGTGCCTGCGGTTTGGAGTTAGCCTCGATAAAATTTGCAGTCTTTCGGATTGATTCTTGTTTCCTGCTTGCTCCGTCTGAATCGGGATTCAAATGCTCTTTCAGCATTTGTTGCTGAATGTATGGGTCAGTCCAGATATTGTTGTCTGTCTTTTCAAAGAGGGTGGGTTTATTACTTTCAATTTTCATTTCAACAGATTCTCCTTTCCCTCGGGCGTATATTGAAAAATAGCACCCACTTTTTTGCAATGATCCAACTCATCACAATCACCACAAGTATTGTATCTCTTTCCGTTTACGCATTTACGAATTTCGCATAGCTCACAGCAAAAGTATGTCTTAGCTCCATCGGTACGGCATCCCATACAGTTAATCATAGCTGCTGTAATCTCCACATTGTTTAATGCACTCCACTTTTGAGCAGTCTTTTCTCTCAATTCATTATCATTGTTGACAGTGGCTATGCGGGCATCGCATTTTTCGCAATCCAATCCGCAGCAGGCGATTAATTGATTCATAATAATATCATAATTCCTTTTTCAGATAAACCATATCAACAAGTTGCACATCTTCTTCAAACATCGGGTGATCATAATTATCGATAAAGAAATTCTTTATGTGGTGTGATTTCTCAAATCCACAGCTTTCATAGAATGATAAAATTGACAGCACTTCGCCTGTTCCGACCAGCATTGTTTTAAAGTTGTCTTTATAAAGGTCAGATATATATCTTATCAGAGCACGAGCATATCCTTTGCCTTGATACTTCGGATAGGTCGCTATGTTTTTCAGTTCACAGGTTTCTTCGTCTATAGCCGCGACAACGCAAACGGTTTTCAAGTCTTCATCGTATAGCGCATACATATCGCCATCTACCAGATACTTGTCAATCATATCCTCCTGTTCGTCCGCCAATAACAACAAGTCGAGGTGTCGTTTTTTGTTATCAGTAATTTTTTCTATTTTCATTTCTTTTTCCAACGTTTCAGTTTCGAGTATATCAATTCGTCCATATACTCGCCGTTTTTATATAATGCGTTTTTCAATCTCGCTTCCAATGCAAAGCCAGCTTTCTCTAACACTCTTTGAGAACCTTTATTTGTGGAGAATGGACGGGCATAGATTCTGACGATATCAAAAGTGTTGAATCCGTAATCGACAATTTCCCGTATAGCTTTGGTCATGATTCCTTTTCCCCAATACTTTTCAGAAAGCCAATAACCAATTTCCGCATTTTTTTCATGGATGTCAGCTTGTTGAAAAATACCGATAGAACCAACCGCTTCACCATCCACTTCGATAGCAAATACTTTGGAGGTATTATCTTTAGCTACCGCCTCAATATATACCTTCGCATCATTTTCTGTGTATGGATACGGAAACTGATTTGTCAGCCATTTGGCTACATTGTAATTGTTGGCATGTTCAACAATGTTTTGTGAGTCTGATAATTTCCAATCGCGTAACTTATAGTTCATATACATTTATATGCAGTCTGTATTATTCCGTTTTTATAACTCTCGCTGCTTGCTATCTTCCATTTCGATTCCTTCGGATTATCGGGAAACAATGGTATTCCGCTTCCGAGAATGACAGGAATAGTCGTTATTATCATTTCATCAACCATATTTTCATTCAGTAATGCGGCTATCAGTTTCCCTCCGCCAACAAGCCAAATATCTTTTCCGTTTTGCACCCGAAGCCCCAAAATTGTTTCAATCACATTTTCAGTAATGCAATGGATATTTTCCTTTTCATTTATCGGATTACGGGTAACTATGTACGTTTCTTTATCCTTGTAAGGCCAAAGAATATCCATGTTCTGAATATCCCGATAGGTTCGTCCTCCCATGAGGACTGTATCAATAGACTCGTAAAAAATATCATATCCGTAATTTGTTTCTGCATTTATGGGATATTCTGTCAGCCAGTCCAAATCGCCGTCATTACGGGCAATATACCCATCGATGGAAGCTGCTATGTATAATTTTATTTTCTTCATGATTTTAAAATATTATGCAAAATACAAAAAAGCGTGGAACTCACACTATTCCGACGTAGAGGCACTGGTATGCCCAATAAGCGAAACAGATAGAGTCCACGCCATACTTTCGTATGGCATGAACACTTCATCTGTCGCCTCGCTTATTTAAAAAATTACCAGTTTTCTACATCGAGACGTTCAGCGAACGTTATGTTATATACTTATGAAGTATCTGATATACTTCTTATTCTCTTTATTTTACCCATACAAAGATAAGTGTTTATATTGAATTACTTGCTATCTGCATCATCCATTCTTCGGTTTAGCGCTTTGATTAAGCGGTTTAGATATTCTGTTCTATCCTTACGATTCCTGATTTCCGTAAACAAATGGTGGATGTCGCTCATGTCGATGTTGAACATTTTACCGAAAGCGGTAGCCAATGCCTTTCTTTCGACCATTCCTCCATTTACACTTTTAACCTCAGAGATGCCATAAACAATCTCTGCTAATGCTCTCTTAGTATCAGTCCATTTCAGAATAGGTAAATCATCGTCGTGGCGATACCCTCCGTTTTCTTCCTGATATTTCAACTTTGACAGTTCGCAGTTGAGGTAAGCCGCGAGCATATCGTTTGCCAGTAATTTAGCAGCCTTAAAATCGAAGTTTGTAGAGAATTTGGGATCTCTTTCAAAATAGAAACATTCGAGATTCAAATTCATGTCATAATGACCTCTCAAAAAGTAAAACTCATCAAAGCAAGTTTGTCCGGAACGATAGTATTGTATAAACTCTGCATTCTTGCGACAAAAGCTATTGATTTGTTCATGTTCTTGTTCCAGATAGTTCCTTATGGTTGCATAGTTGGAGAACGGCCGATTGACTTCCAGATAATATATTTTCCTAAGATAAATCAGTTTGCTGAATAAGCGTGGTTTCGTGTCTTTGAAAAACATGACTTCTTCTTCCCGCATAGGGAATTCATATTCTACAACAACTGTTTTTAACTCGTCAAAAGCCTTTTCCATCATCAATACTACAGATGGAACATTCTGAATCACATCATACAGTTCAGATTCTCCCGCTTGCATTGAAGCGTTCAATTCACTAACTATTTTTTCTATCTTATCTTTCATTGTATCTGGATAATTTATTGCCCTCAACAAAAAACTTCTGAGAAGGTGTGTTTGAGTAGTGGCCTGAAATTGTAATTATGAGACTTTTCGCTCTTCATTTGGAACAACATTAGTCAGTTTGCAAACTTATTAAATCTTATCCTTATGACATATGGCTATTTATAGCTACCTTTGCACCATGATTTCCAATAGAATAACTCCCGAAGAACTATGGTCAAGACAGCATATCAGTAGTCTTGACATTGATTATGATTTATGGAATAAGAAGAGAGAATCCATACAGGAATTTTCCCAAATGAGCCGGAGTTGCATCTTCACGGTCGATGTCTTCAAAGAAAGGTATGATTTCGCTTCCGATAATTTCTCACATATCTTTGGCTATAACCCTAACTGGATAAAGACAATACGAAAACAGGGTGATTTGTTGGAAGAAAGAATCCACCCTGATGACAGAGGACAACTTGCAGCATGTCAAATTGAACACGGACAATTTATTTATTCGCTTCCGCAAGAAGACAGGAATGATTATCTGCAAACATTCCAGTATAGAATGCTGAATGCGAGAGGAGAATATATGAATGTTGTCAGTCATCAGCAGGTTGTTCAGAAAGACAGAAATGGCAAGGCATGGATTATAATGGGGGTTATGGACATATCTCCGGATCAGATTCCTGCCGAAAAAATTAAGCGTACTGTTATAAACAGAAAAACGGCAGAGATACTTACTTCGTCATTAATTCCCACAGAAAAGCAACTGACTAATCGTGAAAAAGAAATATTGTTATTGATTTGCGAAGGCTTTTTGAGTAAAGAAATCGCTTACAAACTAAATATTAGCCTTTATACGGTTAATAATCACCGGAAAAATATCTTGGCAAAATTAGATGTCGACAATGTAATCGAAGCGATAAATGCAGCTCGAAGTTACGGTATAATTTATTGATAACTATGTACATACGTACAAAAAGACAAATTCGTTATAGAATTTGCACCTAATATATCAACCTGTCAATATCGCCCTTAAGAATATGTGGTAGAGATGTTTTTATTTTATCAATAGACCAATTCCACCATTGCAGCTCTAATAACTTTGATATTGTTTCTTTATCAAAACGCAATCGAATTTCTTTTGCAGGAATTCCTCCTACTATCGTATAAGGTGGAACGTCGTTTGTAACGACCGCGCGTGTCGCAATAATAGCTCCATCTCCTATATGTACACCAGACATGATTACCGCATCATATCCAATCCAGACATCATTACCAATTACGATATCGCCTTTATTATCCCATGCAAAAGTTAAATCATTCTTATCCATTTCCCACTCATCGTAGAACAAGGGGAAAGTATAAGTTGATAAAGATTTTAAAGTGTGATTTGCACTATTGAAAATAAATTTAGCACCACAAGCGATTGAGCAGAATTTTCCAATTATTAACCTGTCGTTATTAATTGGATAGTGATATAATACACAGTTTTTTTCAAATAACGAAGGGTCATTAACAAAATCGTTATAGACCGTATAATCCCCGATAATAATATTCGGATTATTAACTACTGTATTCAGATATATAATCTGATAATCATTGTTTCTTGGATGTATTTTTGCATTCATTGTAAATAAATTTGTTAATTATAAATTGTCAATTTAGATATGACACATAGGGTCATAAAAGAGCGGGAATGACAATTTTGCCATTCCTATCCTACATTAACAAACTCATATACAACGTTGCCACTTCATCAAATAAAGGACTTTGGTTTAACTACAAATGCAATATATTATCGCTATGTTTTTAATAATTATGCCAACTTGAGGTAATATTTCCACACTTTAATTTACAGCCTCCCAGAAATAGCAGATACATTTACAAAAGAGGTTATTAAATGTTTTTAAAATGGAGTACATATGTAACTCGCTCTTGATAACCTTTCCGAGTAACGTGAATGCTATAGCTTACAACCTGGGATTCTTGAGTCTGTACAAGATTAACCGATGTGTCAGAATAACGGCTTTGAACCTGCACTGACGGAGAGGTAGTATTTGAAGCCAGTATAGTATAATTTAGTTCTACATGCTTATTAGTAGGCTCATTGAGTAAACCGGTGTTTGCTATTTCACTGTGATCGGTTAAGTCGAGTAATATTCCATCATTCTTGATTGAAATATCCAAACCGTTAATTGTAATGGATGTTATGCCTAGCACGCTGTAGTTAGCCTCCGCATCAGTATCATCGTTTTTGTCACAAGAAGTCAATAGGGATACTGTAAAAAATACTATAAGAAGTTTGAATAAATTCTTCATTTTTTATCTATGGGGGTTAAATGATTACAAAAATAAGTGATATTTTTAGCGATGCAAAACTTTTTTTGCGTTAATTCCGCTTTGATACTTTTATTGTTTTGAATACCAGATATCTATGTCGTATTGACGTTTCATGTGGCATTCCTTCAGCTGCCTGCTTTAAGCCGCTTATCTGTTATTCAATGGATAATCTTCATCATTCTACTGTTCAGCAGGATGACACACAGTTGCAAAATCAAACAAACTGTTTAGCATTGACTAATTGCTTCGTTTTTTACCCTTAGTCTGGCAACCAATCCAAGCTGTTTGTCAATGGGTTGGATTTGCGCCACAGTTCCAGTTCTTCGTAGGTTTTAACATTTCCTGAAAAAACCGCATGATAGATTTCTATGCCGGGAATCATCATTCCGTCAGGTACTTCGTTCTTAAGTTGGAGGATGATCCGGCGAAGCTCGGGGGTAAGCTTGTCAATAATGTCATCGGTTACCCTTTCCACCGTACCGTCATATTTCGAACCTTTACGGATATGAATCATATCGAATTTCCACATATTCATGTCTTTGTCTTCATACAAGGCATGCCATTCGATACACTCCTCTTCCGTATTGATCCCGTTTTTGTATTGGATTTCTTTGAATGGCAATCGTACTGCCAACTCTTGCATAACAGAAAAGCTTTGGGCTATATCTAATTCCTCAGTATAAATGTGCATATCAATATCCTTGCTCTTCATCATTAAGCCGGATTTGAGAGAACCGACAAGATGAACCGTTGCCCCAATACTTTCCCATGCCGGAATAATCCGGGTGTCTTCCAGTACCTTCCATGCGGATTGCTGATTCTGTTCTGCGAGTTTAAGAATATCCATCTTTCTTATTTTGAGCATGCAAAGATACAATTTCATTGGGACATATAGCTATAAATAGCCATTTTCCACCTCAATGGGATACAGTAATTTTGCCCACCCTTTTGTGTTATTTTTAATGAGTTAGTAGCAATAATTATGGTCTTAAATAAGTCAGAAAAACAGGAACGAGCGTATTTGCAGCAGGTAATCGACTTACTGAAAAATACAATCCGCAATACAGACATATCGGTAAAAGAGCATGTCGATACACTCGCAGAATATAAGGATTACTTGTGGTCGAACAAGGATATTGACCCGCATGAAATTCGTTCGATGCGCGAAAGCATCCTAAATCACTTTGCATTGGGCGAGAATGTGATTGACAAACGCAAACAATTAGGTAAAATATTGGATATACCTTACTTCGGACGGATAGATTTTACCGAAAACAAAAAAGATAGTAAAACGCTTCCTATTTATATCGGAGTCCATTCTTTCTATGATTCCGATAGCAAAGTCAGTCTGATTTACGATTGGAGAGCACCCATATCGGGAATGTTTTATGATTACGAGTTGGGAGAAGCCTCTTATATCTCTCCTGCGGGAAAAATAGAGGGCGATATTTCGTTAAAACGGCAATACCGCATCCGGGGTGGCAGAATGGAGTTCCTGATTGAAAGTTCGCTGACAGTCCATGACGATATTTTACAAAAAGAGCTGAGTTCAAATGCCGACGATAAGATGAAGAACATCGTGGCAACCATCCAGCGGGAACAAAACCGGATTATCCGTAACGAAGACGCTTCGGTTCTGATTATACAGGGAGTTGCCGGGTCTGGTAAAACATCTATTGCCCTCCACCGTATCGCTTATCTCCTCTATGCCATGAAAGGCGAGATTTCTTCTAAAGACATTCTGATAATTTCTCCTAATAAGGTTTTTGCCGATTATATATCGAATGTACTACCTGAACTTGGAGAAGAAACTGTTCCCGAAACCAGTATGGAACAAATACTTTCAGGCGTATTGGAGAATAAATATAAACACCAGACTTTCTTTGAGCAGGTGGATGAGTTACTTGGCAAACCTGCTGCGGGATTTATCGAACGGATACAGTATAAAGCGACTTTTGAATTTATATATGCTCTCGACCGCTTTATTCTGCATATAGAAAACACGTCTTTCAAAGCTGTGGATGTAAAGCTAACGAAGTTTGTTACTATTCCTGCCGAGTTTATCGAAGAACAGTTCAGGCGTTTCAGCCGTTATCCAATGCGCCAACGTTTTGAAACAATGACAGATTATATTCTTGAAATGGCACAAATCCAATACCGGATTTCTGTTACCACTGCCGAACGCAATCTGCTCAAAAAAGAGATACGGAATATGTTTGCAGGAAATAATGATATTCAGGTGTATAAAGACTTCTTTGAATGGCTTGGCAAACCTGAAATGTTTAAGATGCGGAAGAACCGGACACTTGAATATTCCGATTTAGCACCCTTGGCATATCTCCACATCGCTTTAGACGGCAACAGCAATAAAAACCGCGTCAAACACCTTCTGATAGATGAAATGCAGGATTATTCTCCTATTCAGTATAAGCTTCTGCAAAAGCTTTATCCTTGCCGAAAAACGGTATTGGGCGATGCCAGCCAATCGGTAAATCCGTACGGTTCTTCTACTGCCGGAATGATTCAGAAAGCTCTTATTACAGGCGAAGTTATGAAGCTATGCAAAAGCTATCGCTCAACTTATGAGATTACCGATTTTGCCCAAAAGATCCAGGTAAATGAAGAATTGGAACCTGTTGCAAGACACGGAGAGCAACCGCAAATTCTAAAATCCAACAACACTGAAAATGAAATATCCTGCATTGCCGACTTGATAAACTCCTTCAAAAAATCAGATTATAAATCACTCGGTATAATTTGTAAGACGGAATCACAGGCAAAAGAAATATCAGAAAGGCTCAAAACCTATACGGACGATATTTATTTCCTGTCGAACCAAAGCAATGCCTTTGTGCAGGGGATAATCGCAACTTCGGCTCACATGGCAAAAGGCTTGGAATTTGATGAAGTAATCGTCCCGCAAGTGGATAATAAAAACTATCACTCGGAGATAGACCGAAGTATGTTATATGTCGCGCTAACAAGGGCAATGCACAAATTAACTTTGAGTTATTGCGGGGAGTTGAGTGAATTTCTATGATGTGCAGTATATGGGTTACATAACTAACTAAACTCAAAATTCATTTAAAGCAAGGTAATATGAGGAATATTCCGTACCTTTGTATTGTTAGGCGTTCTTAGTATATTGTTGAAAACAAAGCAAGTCAGAGAATAATGATAGCTGGTTTCTAAATCGTTACCTATAAGCAAATTTGGTTTCATTAAGCACTGAATTTCATTTGATTAGATGAAATTATATGTCTTGCAATGTGAAATGTCAACTCTTTGTTGATTCCGCATAAGTCGGCAATTTCTTTTAAATATCCATTCATTTTCTGGTTGCTCAGGATTGGCAAAAGTTTTTCCTGATTAACTACCTGCGGATGATCTTGGTATTTTTCCAATAAATAAGATGCAATCGGAAGAATTGGAATGTTGGATCGGGTATCTGTCTTGGTTCGATTAATGTAAATCCAGCGGTCGCCATCCACACCAATAGCAATGTTCTTTCTGGATAATTTCTTTACGTCTGCATAGGCCAAACCTGTGAAGCAGCTGAAGAGGAAAATATCTTTCACCTGATTGAGTCGGTCCGAAACAAATACTTTGTTGAGCATCGTTTCAATTTCTTCCATCGACAAGAACGTTCGTTCAACTTCCACCATCTTACTTTTGTAGTTGATAAACGGATTTTTCATAAGCCAGCCATTGGCCAAGCAGATCCGGATAATTTTACCGAAATTTTTGATATACTTCGATGTGGTGTTTTGACAGCAATTGCAGACGCTCTTCAGATAAAATTCGTAACTGGTGATGAATTCGTGATCAATCTTCCTTATATCCATATCGGAAACTTTGTATTTCCATTTCAAGAAATCGACCGTATGTTTTAATGAGGTTTCGTAACGTATTAGTGTGGCAGCTGCATAATCTTTGCCAACAAGGGCTTTTATTTCGTCATTGTGCTGCTGAAATATGCCTATCAGCATGTGACTTCGTTTATCAATACCCAGGATTTTGTTTCGCATGTTTTCAGCATTGACAAGTTCATCTTCCCGGATAAGCTGTTGCTGATAATCGTACACTTTGGCCTTGAGTGCATCAAGATAGGAATTAGTGGATTTGGCTTCAGTAGTTGTGCCTTTCATACAACTACCCTCAATTGACCATTTGTCGGGATGGGTGTATCGTTTTGTGCTTAACTCGATACGTTCGCCATCGACCGTAACGCGGATGTAAATAGGGACTAAACCATCGGTTGTGGTTTTTGCTCTCTTTGCGTAAAAGAGAATGGAAAGTTTTGCATTCATTTCGTGGTAACCTTTAGAATTGTTCAAAAATACTGGTTCTTTGTTTGGTACACAAGATGTTCAATCTTTGAACTGCTTGACAAATAGTATTTTACGAACAAATTCGAGTATCCGAACTTTTAAATCTCCGGGTACCCGAATGAGTCTCCAAAAGATTGCTTTTTATTGAATATTTTGACTATATCCGAAAAAGAAAAAAGCTCGTAAATCCTTGATTTTACGAGCTTTTACTGTTTTTTGAATAATTTTTGGCGGAGAGAGAGGGAACGTTTATCCTTTTCTAACCGCGTGATATATAAGCTTTATTAATCTCTGAAATTAGACTGTCCCCGATTTAGGTTTTGGGGATTTCTGCGATTCTCACCGCATTTCATATGGATACAAAAGTAGTACTTTTTCGGTGGGAACGCAAATATAATTTCAGTTTATTTTTGTACCTGTATCTATACCGAGAGTATAGTTCTGAGAACAAAAATAATCATTTGAAAAGATATTCTCGCAATTTCTCCACACCTTCATCATGTTTCAATGGATTCGTTTCTCTCAATTTTAGAATATTCTGTAGCTTCCATTTGACTGACGGAAATACGCTTAAATCTCCGGCACAGCACTTACTCCATTCCGGTTCTCCCTGTTCAAAGGAAACAAAAAATTCCTTCTCCCCTTTAGTAAATAGCTGATTTACTTTCTCAATCAGTTCTTTTCGTGTGGCTTCATAATCTTCGTACGAAAACGGTACATCCGTCATTCCCTCGAACTGATTCTTCAATGCTTCCATTTGGTCTACAGGATTGGGTTGCAAAGATTCGAGTATCGGTTTGTCGCTTCCTAGCAGGCAAAGCATCAAACCGTCTTTTGCCTGATTGAGGGAATCGAGCGGCATATATTTACAATCGAAAAGGTCGCGCGGATGCTGACGGCTTAGTGCTGCCGAAATCTTACCACCATACAACTGCGTAAATGAAACAACCCGAGCTGTGCATCCCATATTAAATTCCGCCTGTGCTTTTGCACAAAGCGTTTTATCTTCGGTAACTCCGATAATTCCCCTTTTGGTTCCGTTCACCTCGATTTTTACAGTCGCACCATCTTTGACACATAGTAATTTCCATACATCGGGTTTGTGAGTAATCCGAATGCCCGGAATCGTTTTCTCGATCATCTGTTTCAATTCAACCAGATGGGTATTGATCGCTTTCAGGCTTTCGTCCCGATCCTGAACAGGGATATAGGTAATGTCAATATCAACGGAATAGCGGGGCATATTCTTATGAAATAGGTTGATTGCCGTTCCACCATGAACTGCAAAGTCCTGAATCCGATACACAGAAGGCATTATCCTGATCAGCAGTGCCACTTGCTTTTTATACAACTCATTCATATTCGAACAACTCTTTGGGAACCGTTATTTTATATTTCTTCACATACGCGCCGTTCTCCACCAACTTATGTTTAGCAGAACCCAATTCTATTCTATCAGTCTTAAGCAAACCGAACCAGTGATGCCCGGCTTTTTCAGCCATATAGAGGAACATCCGTTTGACTTTCAGGTTATCCGTACTTTCCAGTAATTCCTGTACGACATCTGGACGAAAGGTGGTCAATTGCTCCATGATATAATACAAATCCATATACGAATACTGCTTCTGAGCCAGCAATAGGCATTCCAGAAACGCCTGCTCGGGAACGGAAGCTTGTACATGGGGATAATCGGGATTAAACAACTTCAATTGTGGTTTGGAAAATATCTCTGTCGTGAAAAATTTAAACGAATAGTCAAAATCATTGGTTTTCATCCAGTCGGGAACTGGCTCTTGTTTTGGATATCCGCCCATTAACACCGGCTTCCCCATCGGAACATAATGATTGAATCCGGCAAGTTCCAAAGCCGAATGAGCGGCTATATGGTAATGCTTTCCCAACTGCCCGTTCCAACTTTCCAACACTGCAAAAGTACGTAGTTTATCGCCGGTGCGATACATTACGCCTCGCGACAAAGTCTTCAGCCATCCCGAATCCCGGTAACTCTTCAGCAATTGATCTGAGTAACCATTTTCTTTCAACCATGAGAAAAATACAGTCCTCCGGGCTTATTTTTCTGCAATAGCAGGTTGAGTTTATTGCCTTCATCTATATTCATACTGTATTTCAGGATAAAATTCTCAACTGCAAAGATAATGATTTTCCATAACAATCCGACTTTCAGTTGAAAATATTTCGTTGAAATATAATAATGGTTTATTTGGGGATGCTATTTTCAACTATGTATGAAAAAAGATTACTTAGTTGATTTTTATCAATTCCGCTATCTCAGAAGCTATTTCTTCAACTGTATATGTAGCAGTGTTACGTGCCAACTTGTCTGCAAGAGAAGGTGAGAAGTCAATAACCTCTTTTTTGGAGATATTGTGCCAAATTGGTAAAACCACTTGTTCGCCGGTATTGGCTTTCGTGATAATTCCATCAAGTTCGTAATTTGTCCAGCCTTTTTTGATAAAATTATTGGATAACACAACGATACCAAATTTGCTACGTGCTAAACCTATATCTATTTTTCGCCTTAAGCTATCACCGATTCTCAGCTCAAACTCATCATACCACACTTTTAGCCCTTCTGATTTTAAGGCATAAGCTAATGGCCTGACCACATCGTCTTTATCTTCGGATGCATGAGAAATGAATACGTCATACTCAATCATACTTTGTCCATCGTCCATATTGGGAAAATCATCTGGACGATGCACTAACGAAGGAACTGTTGACAGGGCAGGTTCTCTATATTCCGGCAAAGCATTCGGTAATACCCGCACGGATGAACGAACAGTTCCTCTCAGTCCTTGTAAATCGACGGTAACATACCAATGCCCGGAATTTGGAACACCTAAAACAATAGGGGATTTTGTTGCAAGTCCGCCAGCATAGCGATGACTTCTCCCATTCTTATAACTTTGATAGTTTGAGCTATCCATTAAGCGGACATTAGCCGCATTGCCTGACAAAGTGACTTGAACCCTATCACCTCTTTTCAATTGTCCTAAATCGTAAACGTTGTACTTCATATTTATTCAATGGTTGAGTTAGAAATTTCATAACAATATACGTATATACAATCTGTTCCGCCTCCACCAGTACCACCTTTCATTCCTTCATTCAGGAAATGTTTTTCTGCTGCTCTCGCATGAACTTCATTATTGGCGACTCTGTGTATTCGCCAATGTCCATTTCGAGGAACATTATGCTCTCCAAACAACCGTCTTTCTATGTCGTTTGTGATTCCGATATAATAATCACTATAATATTGCTTTGAACTTTTTGTCAGATGATTACTAATTTCCTGTATGATTTCTTGTGCTGTCATTTTATTTCAAATTTTGTGGTTAATAATTACAAAGAAGGTGAGCAAAAAACACTCACCTTCTTTGTAGATGATTTTATCTCCTGTGGCAAGCATTGCAACAATAATAGCAACCGTCAACATTTGAATAGTATTCCTTTGCTTTTTTTACTGCATCTGCGCAATTGGGAAAATAGCCCAACCCTATCAGATTGCTTGAGTGAGGAAGATAACTGCAAGTACTTTTGTGTACTTCATGCTCGCCGGTTGGCTGAGCGTTCTTGTTTACGTAATAATAGTCCATAAATCTTTATTTTTTAAGTTTATAATACAAAGGTAAAATGCAACTATGCAGCCTATCTGCATAGCAATAAAAAACTCGTCAAATTTTCACTTGACGAGTTACATTATATTGGTTTTTATGATTTATGCTGCCGCATTTGCATCTATCCGACGCAAAATAGTGAGGATTCTTGTTGTTTTTTCTTCATCGAACAAACCGGCAATACCTTCGGTATGGAAAGTAGTGAATGGCTCTTCAAAAAGCATTTCGGCATCAATGACGCCGTTTTTAGTGAGATAGTCGATAATCATATCGATAAAACGAATCTGGTCGGCTGAAAGATTTCCGGCTGTCAGAAATTCACCGAAAGCTTCTTTAGCTGCATTAGTGTCCATTCCGACAATGCTGCGGATAAATTTGCCAAGCGGTTGTTGCCCGTGCAATTTTACAAAATCTTCTTTGGTACCTCTTTCTTTACCATCAAACAGAATATTTTCCAATGCTTGCAGTTCGGAATGAGAAATGGGGATATTTTGCTTCAATTTCTGAATAATGGGATTATGTATGTTTTCCCGGATATATTTTTCAACACGCTGTTTGTAGTTCTCCGAAATGGTATAAGTGCCAAGAGCGTCAGAAACAGTCGATGTTGTAATCTCATCCTCAAAATTGGAGTAAACGATTCTTCGTTTTTCTTTTTCCAACAGGCGGATCAAATCCCGGATTTCGACCCTGATATTTTCCAAACCGGAAAGTGAAAATGAATCCGTCCAATAATTGTCGGTTGAAATGGTTTTCAATGTATTTTCTTTTTGCTTGACCACCGGAAGATTTGTTTTCTTCAATAAACTTTTGGATATGGATTTGACCTGAGCCGTATGTCTGTAAACATCTGGGGCTACTTCTATAGCAGAAAGCATAAAATTGGCGACCAACAAATCGAACCGCCGGGCATCTTCATCTGCATCATCCGGTTCCGCCAATGGCGTTAGTTTATTAAAAATGATCATAATATCATCTTTGGAAAGCGAGTTCCATCGTTCACGTTTACTGAACTCATCTACTTCACGCAATACCGCTTTTACAACAAAACTGTTACGGTTCAATCGCGACACAGTTTGATGGACCATATCCAGTAATTTGCTCCGCAAAGATTGATGCTGTTCGTCTTCAAATCCTTTTCCTTCTAAAGCCAAAGCAACTTTAAGCCTTGTTTCCATGACGCACTGTGATATGCTTTTCGGCAGTTTGGTTTCGATGCCGTCCGGATTCACACCAAAGAACTCAAAGTTGCCGCAGTAATCGAAAATCAGAATTTTTTTTTTGTCTTGTGATTTATCTTCCTCATTTTCAGGAATGCCAAATATTCCCGGACAAAGTCGTGTGCCGCGTCCAATCATTTGCCAAAATTTAACGGACGAACGCACTACTTTGAAAAACACCAGATTCAATATTTCGGGAACATCTATTCCTGTATCCAGCATATCGACAGAAATGGCGATTTGTGGGTTTTTGTTAGCGAGGCTGAAATTATCAATCAGACTTTGCGCGTAGGCTTGATAGTTGTCGATTACCTGAATGAAATCACCTCCGAACTTAGGATACAATTTGTAGAACCGTTCCTGAATGTGCAAGGCATGACGGTGATTTTTGGCAAAGATGATGGTTTTGCCGATTTTATCTCCGCCTTCCACTTTCAATCCATCGGTCATCAACTGATTTAATACCAAATCTACCGTATGGTCATTGAAAACAAATTGATTTAGTTCCGATGAATCTATTTCCTCGGGCATGGTATTGGTGGTTTCGTCCCAGAATTTGTCTTCGTATTCGGCTTTTTCCTCTTCTGACAAGTCGTTGTATTTGATACCTTCCCGTAAAAATTTAGTCGTTACAACTACTTTTTTCGGTGGAACAAGAAATTTATCTTCTACTGCTTTGTCTAATTCATATGAATAGGTTGGATTATGGTTTTCCAAATCGAATAACTCGTAGGTGTTTTTATCTACATCCGATTTGGGTGTGGCGGTAAGTCCCAGCAACAAAGCATCGAAATATTGGAAAATGGCCCGATATTTTTGGTAAATCGAACGGTGTGCTTCGTCGATGATAATTAAGTCGAAATGTCCGGGTGAATAAACCAGTAGGTCATTAATTTTCTCGCTATCGATTTTATTGAGAATGGTGGGATAGGTGGAAAATATCATCCGGTTGGTGTCAATATTTTCTTTTTCTTTGGTGATGTCGGCACACGAAAGATTGGGCATTAATTTTACGAAATTATTTTTTGCCTGAATAACCAATGCGTTGCGGTCGGCCAAAAACAGAATGCGGCGAGCCCAACCTTGATTCATCATCATGTCGACAAAAGCAATTGCCGTGCGGGTTTTTCCGGTGCCTGTAGCCATTACCAGCAATGCTTTTCGGTGCTTGTCGTCAAAAGTGGCGGCTACGCGCTTCAAGGCTTCTTCCTGATAATATCGCCCGGCAATATCTTTGTTTACTTTGGCATCCGACAATTTCTTGCAGTTGCGTTTGGTAATCGTCCATTCCAGTTCGTCTTTGGTATAGAATCCCGATACTTTGCGGGGTAGATATTGCTTATCGTCCCACATCCATGTATCATATCCACAGGTATAAAATATCAATGGACGACGGCCGAAACGGTTTTCCAAACAATCGGCATAGAGTTTTGCTTGCTGCTGGCCTTTGCGCGGGTCGTGAATTGAGTTTTTGGCTTCAACTACGGCCAACGGCAATCCGTTATCACCCCAAAGCACATAATCCACATAACCGATACCTGTTTTGTTCGGCATTCCCTGTACCTGATATTCGGTATCGTTATCGCTGTTGAGCTGCCAACCTGCTTCGCGTAGCATCACGTCGATAAGCACATTGCGCGTTTCTGCTTCCGTATGGGGGTTGAGCGTAAACGCTTCGACGGGTTTCGTTTGATTTTCCGCTTTGATGCGGGCTATTTCAGCACGCAGCTTTTCGAGTTCGTCGTCTTTTTGTTGAATCGTTTTTTCGGCATCGGCTTTGATTTGGTCTAAGCGCGATTGTAAAGCTTTGGCCGAAGCGATGCTTTCTTCCGCACCTGTGCCGCGCGGAATCCGGCTGCTATCTAACGACAAGGGTAACTTAACTGCACTGTCGATATAGGTGTAATAGACCCATTTAGCAAATTCATACAAGTTATTAACCGAGTTGTGGGCATACCGGAGCAATACTTCGTTTTTGTTATGGATGGCTTGGTTTCCATTTTTGCGGATGGCGGTTAGTCCGTCGATGATGCCTGGAACCGTTGCTATCAGTTGTTTGAAAGCCGGATGATACATCATTGCTTCAAGCGTGGGCTTCTCGAAAGTACATGCCGACAGACTCGGGTCATAAGTGTATATCCACTTGATTAACTCTTCGAGCGTGAGGCGGGCATATATCACAGATGTACGCGGCATCGAAAACATATTCTTTTCGGCCTCGGCTGCCAGCTTGTAATACTCGGCAAATTTATTTTCCAAAAAACTGAAATTGCTTTCCATAACGGTATGTATTTAATCGGGTCTGAATAAATCCTGCATTAATCGTTGAAACAAATCTTCACTCTCTTGCAAGGCCTTTTTGACTTGCGCTTTTTGCTCTTCGATTTTTTCGATAATAGCAGAAAAGCGGATTTGAAGGGAGAGTGGGGGTAACGGTAAATCTAGATTATTCAACTTTGCTTTTGATATGTTAGGCATAGAAGCTGCAGCACCAGTTGCTAACATCTTAATTTTATTTCTAAAAAACGAATTATTAATCAATTTCCACAAATATATTTTCTTTATTTTCTCATTTGTATCTATGCGAAATATAATATCTGGAAGCATCAAATAAGGAATTGTAGAAAACACATAAGCACTCATTCCAACTAATTCAAATGTATTCTTTCGAGTCATTAATAAATCACCTTGGGAAACTTCCGCTTTTTTATCAAAAGGCACACCATATGGTAATGCTTTATTTTCTTTTTCATTGTAACTTCCATATGTAACAGCACTCAATTTAAGTACTCCGTACTCGTCAGTTCTTTTTGCACGATTCTCACATACTGGGCTAGTTCCATTGACAATGTTGTGTAGACACTCCTTCATTTTAACAATACACCACCCTTTCTCATTTTTTACCGGATCGCCAAATAGTTCATAAAATACCGATTCGGCAAGCGCATCCAATTCTTGCAATTGCTTTTTACGCAAAGCAATCAGTTCGTTGGCTTTGTCGAGAGTGGCAACTATCTCTTTTTGCTGAGATAGTTTAGGTAATTTAATTGGTAGGTCTGTTAGGTTTCCAAGCTTTATGTATTTAATGATTCCACCAATGGAAAGATTTCTAAGTTTAATGATATTTTTATCCAAGAAATAATACAAAAATCGTGTGTCTAAAATTGTTTTATCAAGACTCTCAATAATATACGTCCTTTGGTATGCGTCAAATTTACCATCATAATACTTGACATTTAAATCGCCATTTCCGGCGACTAACACACATTCACAATCATAACTATATGAAGAAATTTGCAGCGGATCTTTCGAACATGTGAAAAAGGGATATATTCCATCAGGAGAACTCGCATTAGCATCGAGCTTTCCTGTTTCAATGATTACATGATTTCCTAGCTTATCACTCATTTTCCCCTCCTTCCTCAAATTCAAGAATACTTCCTTTCTCCATTGCATGGGCAATATCAATTTTCAGTTCCTCGTCAAAATCGAGACAAGCCACAATGCATTCCATTATTCGGAAAGATAATTCTTGGTCGATATGACTTGCAGCTATGTGGTAGATAATAGCCTCTAATCGTTTCATAAACTGACAGGCTGCCCAATAATGATTGTTCTTGTGAAGAAAATAGACGCCAAGTGTCAAGGCTATTCGCTTGTTGCCATCTTGAAAACAATGTCCGGAGCAGAACCGAAAAACCAAATAGTTGAGTTTCGATACAAAATCAGGATAGTAATCATCGTTCTGTATAAAATCAATGATACTTTCTATTTTGCCTTGGTCAAGAATTCCTTCCAAGCCTCCTCCGCTCTTTTCGATCGTCTTTTGATAGACCATCATGACTTCGTCGAAAGTGATATATTTTATTTCGTCATTCATCTTCCGACTGTTTTAAGCGTTTAAGCACATCCTTGTTTTCTTCAAGAATAGTATCAAAGTCAACTGACTGACTGCCAATGAACCGCTCGTATTCTTCGGGAGTTACTGCTTTCAAATACTCCGCAATATTTCCATGGTAAGCATCTCGAAAGCCTAAATCACGGGAAGCCATTTTTGTACGTGCGTCGTAAAGGTATGGAGCTTGTGTGGGGTGCTCGGCAAGTTTATCTAGAATATTCGACATCTTGAACACTCATTTTCTTACGTGTCTCAGAAAAACGTTTTTCAATTTCATATCCCACACCATTCTCGAACGAGGAAATGACCAATAAAACTTCGGCATACATCGTATGCCTGACATTGTCGGTTGAATCAAGATTGAGTATCTCTCTGTACTCTTTAGCATTCTCTTTGAAAACAGCTTTATATATTCTATCTGTTATTTGTGCATACTTCATTGTATTATGCCCGTCAACACAATTGTTTATAGAAGAAGTCAAATTTTTCCTATAGTTTTCCTCTGCAATTGCTGCCGGCAGGTAATTAATGTCCCGGCGATTGATATATTTGGTGCCTCCACCTGTCTTGTTATTTATAGTTGAGAGAACTATATCAAGAATTAAACTACGCATTAATTTTGCATTCTCACTTTCTGTCAATAACATACCAATATTGAGAAACGCCCTGAAATTAAACAGACCCAATTGAGTTGTTTTGCTCGCCTCATTTATGAGGTGAGCAAACTGCAACTTAAACTCTTTCAGTTGTTTACCCTTGCATAAAATATAGCCATTATGCTTCAGTTCCTCATCATATTTCGACAGATAACGATCAATGGTAGAAATGTCGACTCCATAAAAATCGGCAACCATCGTTTTTGTAAAACGATACTCATTTTCAAACATCATCCCGGTTATATCTATCTCATTGGCAATTGCATCTATTGCCAATCTGTTATTGAGTACATTTTGTCTCTCAATATTTGATATAGTTAAATCTTTTTTCATAAACTATTGTTGAGCAATGAGGTGTTTTAATTCAGAAGTAACTTTCGCAATATCTTTATCAATCTCGCTCAATCGCTTCAAAATAAGATCCGGCACATCATACGTTTTATGTTCGTATTCTACTTCCTTGTATTTATTGATACTGAGGTCGTAATTGTTATCCCGTATTTCTTGTGCAGGGACAAAGAATGATTGATCCAAGCGTGTACGTATCCTCTCAGCTTCGAGATTGTTCCAACGGTTCAGAATATCAGGAATATTATCGTCATCAGGCGTAGGAGTCCGCTTGTCATTCAGCGAAAAACCGTCGGCATGCATATCGTAAAACCAAACATGGTCGGTGCCACCACTTTCGGTTTTCGTAAAAATCAGAATAGCGGTACTTACTCCGGCATAGGGCTTGAACACCCCGCTCGGCATAGAAATAACTGCTTCTAATTTTTGCTTGTCGATAATAGTTTGGCGAATGCCTACCGCCGCTTTATCGGATCCGAACAGCACGCCATCAGGAACGATCACGGCACACCGTCCGCCGGTTTTCAATATCCGAAGCATCAACGCCAAAAACAACAATTCCGTTTTTTTGGTTTTAACAATGCCTGTCAGGCTTTTGGCAACAGACGAAGCTTCCAACGAACCTTTAAACGGCGGATTAGCTAATACCAGCGAATATTTTTCGACAATATCATAACCATCTTCCAAAGCACTCTTATCGTATAAATCCGGATTTTCGACACCATGCAACATCAGGTTCATGGCAGAAATCGCAATCATCGTTTCATCGAATTCGCATCCATGAACATGTTGTTTTTGTAATGCTCTACGAACCTTTTGTCATAAAATGCTTGTTCATAATGTTCGCGAATATGTTCGCTGACTGAAACGAGAAATCCTGCCGAGCCGCAGGCTGGGTCACAAACCACATCTTCGGGCGTTGGCTTCATCAGTTGAGCCATCATCTTGGTAATGTGTCGCGGCGTGCGGAATTGTCCGTTATCGCCCGAAGTGGACAGTTTCGAGAGCATATATTCATACACATCGCCTTTGGTATCCATATCTTCCATTGGAATAGCTGAAATCATCGAAACTACCTGTTCCAATACCACAGGCGAAGGCACGGCCAGATAAGCATTCTTCATGTATTTGGCAAAGGCCGAATCTTTGCCGCCCAATGTTTTGATAAAATCGAACACTTTTGTCCGTACCAAATCGAACATGGTTTGTGCTTCCAGATTTTTAAATTGACTCCAGCGTAATTCCTGCTGGTCTTTGCCAAAGATGGGATTTTCGACGGGTTTGCCCAATGTGCGAGCTTTGCTCTCTTTGGCATTTTCCAAATCATCCAAACGCTTGATAAATAACAGATAAGTAATCTGTTTTATCACATCCATCGGGTTTGTTACGCCGCCAGTATGAAACCTGAGCCAAAGATTGTCTATACTGCTTTTCATTTCTCCTACTATCATATATTGTTTATGGATTTGCTTTTTTATAACCATCCCACCAGAGGATAATGTTTAGTAATTCATTCATTGTGCTACAGACCAAATAAGGTGCAGCCCCGGAACGTATATCTTGGTCTGTTTTTGTTCGATGTGAACCAGTTTGTGTGATTTCAACTACTGAATGAATGTTTCGTTGAATATAAGCAGGCACCTTTGCCTGCAAACTTCTATCACACAGAGCAATACTTCTTTCATTAAATTTAGTGATTGAGGATGAAATTATACCTTTGGCAATACATTCATCAAATATATCCTCCATTATTTTACGAATATCGTTTAAATGTGCAGGATTCTTATTATCACGCGTTTTTAAAGCAGCGTAGTTTCAACCAGTGAATGCAACTTTATTATTTTTCAAAGATAGGAAGAATATTTCTTTAGGTGAATGGAAATTTAGTTTTTCTCTTGGTCTGTTATTGATTTTGTATTGTATTTGTTTGATATACTGGTTATTAATGTTATCAAATTTTGTATGTTTTGGTATATATTGTCTAATTAGTTTGTTTGTGTTTTCAATCAATCCTTTTTCCCAAGAGGAATATGGGTGTGTAAAGAAAACTTTGGTATCCAGTTGTTTAGCTATATATTGGTGGTCTGCGAACTCTGTCCCGTTGTCTGCGGTGATAGTATGAACGTGTTCTTTGTAGGCGGTGAGCAATCTGACTACCACTTTGCTCAATTCTTTGGCATTTTTCCCCTGTTCAAGTTTTTCCATAAGCATAAATGCGGTTTTTCTTTCTACCATTGTAACAATAGCTCCCTGATTGTTTTCTCCCACAATGGTATCTATTTCCCAATCTCCAAATCGTTTTTTGTCATTGACAATTTGTGGTCGCAGGTCAATGGAAACTCGATTTTTTATGGGTATGTTTTTACCCACCGGACGTTTCCTGTGTTTGAGTTTATGTCTGGTGTGTTTGTAGAGTGTCCCGCCTTGCTGCTTATCTACGCGAATGATTTTATAGATGGTTTCGTGGCTGACAAAAGGCTTATTCTCAAGTTTTAATCTGCCTGTAATTTGTTGTGGCGATAAATCTTCTTGAATCATCGTAATGATTTCTTTTTTCACTACGGGCAACAGTTTACGAGGCTTTTTCATACGCTCTTTACGCACTTCTGCCATATCTTGTGCATACCGGAAGGAGTATTTGCCTTTCAGATTGGCATTGCGTTTCAACTCCCGGCATATTACCGATTTATCTTTACCGATTGTCTTTGCAATCTGTGTTTGGCTGCAACCTTGCTTTAATAAGCAGGAAATTGCGTACCTTTGTTCTTGGGTTAAATGTACTTTTTTGCTCATACAACTTAAAAGTAAGAAATTTTTCCTAAACATCTTTCAGGGCATATGCCCTGAAAGGTGTTTTTTTCTTCTTGAAAGTTGCATTTCTTAGTTGAAATTAATCAGTCAATAGTTTTAGTATAGTTGACTTATCTACATTAGTAGCGAAAATATCAGCGTGTTCGTGACGTATTTGAGTTTCGAGGCTTTTGCCAGCCTCTTCTTTTATATCCTTAAAAAGCTTCTCTTTATCTGCTTGTATGCTTTTGTTGTAAAGCTCTTTTCCGTGTATTGACTGTTTGAACTCCTCGTTATTAAATCGATCTGGTTGTCCTGAAAACACAAACCAAGGTACTATTCTTCGAGTTTTTTGCTCTGTGATAGTTTGAATTGCTCTAAAAAGTCCTTTAAACTTGCAACCTCATCTGCAGATTCATCAAAACCTTTTGCATCCAGAATGACTGCATCCCAATCATTTATATTGCTCATAAAGGCTTCCATCCCGGCTTTTGCCGTTTCATAAGCCTCAATAATGATATCTTCCTGCTCTGCTTCTGTTATGAAGTCAGATTGTTTTTTCCACTCGTCATCTATCCAAAGTACTTTGTATGTCTTCATGATTCGATTTTTATTAATGGTAAATATAATGTTATGGTCACAGGGAACTCATCTTCCTCATTGGTATTTAATTTCAATTCCCCACCGAAGTGTTCAATGATTTGATTTATTCTAAAGCCTCCTAACCCTTCATTTCCAGTTATACCAGCTTTTTCATTTTTAAGAGTATAACGAAAAGCATCCATGCCCTTAGGCATAGGCTTCCCATTGTTTGCAACATCTATTCGTAGCATATTTTTATTTATATCGAAGGATAATGATATGGAAATTAGATAGTTCTTTCTTGTAATATCGACAAATCCATGAACTTCCGCATTCTTAACAATATTATTAAAAACCTCTTTAAATCTAATTCAGAAATTGCCGTTATTGGTGCAATTTTCTTATTATTGTCAATGAAAGATTCTTTGTCAAAATAATATTTAAATTCAAATTTATCTTGTGAATAATTATCTATATATCGTGATATAAAATCATTTAAATCAATATTGGTCGCCTTTCTAAATTCTAAGTCACTGGTCAGATTATTAACGAAGGCTCCAATTTCCTGAGTTGTATTCAACATACTTTGTAAATGTTGCTCAACTGTAATATGTCTTTGAATACTGATTAATTGTTCTTCAGAAATTGCCCCGTTGTTTTTCTTTATAAATTTTATCAATGCTGAAACGGAAGATTGTAGGCTATTAACATACTGAGCAAGATTATGCTTTTTGATTCGCATTTCATCAATATATTCGTTTTTCATCTTCTCAATCAATTCTTCTAATCCTAATTCTTTGGCAGAAGCGATTTGGTATGATTCTTTAGCACCTTGAACTATAGCCTTTTGTTCTGCTAATGGAGGAAGAATGATTTTTATATTTCTTATATCTTTGATGCTAATCATCGAAAGTACAGAACCAACTGATAAAGCATCTTTTTGCTTTTGAACGTATTCTGAATTCAGTTGGTAGACTAAATATGCGATGTCTATAATCTCGGTATTAACCTTGAATGCAATGATATTCGGAGTATAGTAAATCGGATTCTCTGGGGAAGCCTTACAGAAAGTGGGCTTAAATAATTTATGATGCGCCGCCACTAATAGAACATCTGAATCTGCTTTTTTCTGATTGGCAATATCTGTTCGAAAATTAACTTTTGATAAATCCAATTCATAGTCGAATACATTATCAGAAAGATTCGATACTGATATAAGGTGACCTCCTTCATTAGAATGGCTTTTCGAATTACTCAGTGTAACAAGTTCGCCAATTGGCACGACAGGATACCCGCTTTCTGATTTTACTCTTTCAATAAAATATCTATTTACAGATAGGTTATAACTATTGTTTTTAATTTCATTGAACGAAACAAAACGCACAAATTGTTTATCATTATTAACAATGGCTTGGAATAGTTTTTCGTCCTGAAGAATATTTCTTTTCCCTTCTTTCTTGGCAAATTGTGAACCATCGACAATCTTGACATACTCATTTGTTTTCTGCTTGTTTAGAATAACAATGGATGTCTTAATAGCTGTGTTATACATTATGTTCGCTGGCAAGGAAATAACCATTTCGACAATTCCAGCTTCTATCAACTCTTTACGGAGTAAAAGCTGAGAGTTTTTGTTTCCAAATAATAATCCTTCGGAGAAAACACCTATCAGTTTGCCTTGTGGCTTAAGACAATTATTAATACCATTAATAATAAAAAACTCCTCACAAGAACTTGCGGGTAAAGTATTACTTTCCGAATACAAATATTTATTCAGCCAATATCCAAAAGGAGGTGAGGAAACAAGTAAATCGTACTTTTGATTCAAGCTATTCCAATTATGTACTGAGTCTTCCAATTTGTAGTCATATACATATGAATCATTCAGCAACAATCTAATTTTGCCAAGTGCCCAAGTTTGAGTATTTATTTCTTGTCCCACATAATGATGATTCTTTCCAAAATAGATTCCATATGAGGCTAATCCGGCAAATGGATTATATACTTTCATTGGACGATTGGAGTCTCCTAACTTAAAAATCAGTTTGGATATCTCTACGGGCTGAAAACTTACCCCAATTCCATTTGAAAGATTACTTGCACTTTGCGTAATAATTTCGTCAAATATTGCGTTCAAATCTCCACCTAACAACACATCATCAAGCATATATGTAAGCTCTTTTACTGATGTTTCTTTGAGCATTTTGAAATCATTACCAACAATATCCCAAATGTCAATTAAATTTTGACTGTCAGTACGACTATACAGCATTGAGGTTATAAATTCAAAAATAGTATCATTCCCATAGAAATAATTCTTAATATCAGAAAGTAGTCCTCTTTTCTTTAGCAACAGCATAAAAGCAATAATGCTTACAACACTATTTGTTGCACCATCGCTTTTGACTATATCAATCAAGCGTGAAGAAAATTTCTTAATATTTATTTCCATATTATTTTTGCTTATTTCAATTATCTGCAACAAAGGTAAAAAACAACTATGCACTACATCTGCATAGTTTCTGAGTTTCTTTCGATTGCCTCTTCGCCCGTGCTATCATCTTTTCCCGAAGATGTTCCGGTACCACAATTCTTATCTTGTCAATGTAGCCCAGCAACAGATTCTCCAACTCGTAGTTGATAATCAGGTTCAACTCTATGGTTGTAGTCTGCTGATTCCGCTCTTTGATTTTCTGAGAACCGTGTAAAGGTTTTGTTTCGACATAAGGGAAAAGAATGTTATCTATTTCCAATATAATACGTTCAACCTCTTTTTCATAAACAGTAACGCCAATAACATCTTCGAAATACTCATTGAACTCAATGTTATTATTTTCAATATATTGAATATTCGCATGAGTTATCTGCTCAATCCTGTCCAATGCCAGATTTGTAACCGATTTCTTTTCTTTCAGATGTTCGCAAAGTCCAAACAGAAACCAACGATTGTTGTACTGTTTCAGAAAATATGGATGAAAAGTATATTGTTTAGATTCCTTCTCAAACTTCTTGTAAATGATATTCAAAGGCTGCTTATTCACAATTGCGTTAAAAATATCAGAAAATAGATTCAATCCCTTTAAGTACGGATTATGTTCAAAGCCAACAATACTTGTCGTTGTCCCTCGCAACTTGAATGCGCTTTCAAATCGTGCAAGTATTTCTCCATCCAACTAAATTGGGGCATCCCCTTGAAACGATTCAGCATATATATCGTTTCTTTCAGTTGATTAATTTCAGTTTCATTCAACGGTTGATTATTGATTGAATAGCGCATATCTTCGTAATGATAATATACTTTTTTACCATCACGAGGCTTAACAAGTGGAATATTCCAAATGCTTTCCATGTCACTGATATCTTGGCGCACTTGACGTTCTTTGACTCCATCAACAATACCCGCTTGGTCTAGGAGAGCTTTGCTACATTCTTCTATTAAATCCTCAATATAATATCTTCGACCAGGATTGTTAAAGCATCGATCTAAAGCCTGATATCTAATTTGTGCATGTTTATTCGTTGCCATAGTACTTATTTGCTACTATTAAATAAATCTTTCACATCAACATTAAGTAACTCCGCTATTTTTGCAAATGTTTCAATTGATGGTTGCATTGCATTGGAACACCATCGGGACACGGGTTGCCGGATCTCGTTCTAATTGTTCAGCCAGCCATTTACCTGTCTTCTGTTTTTCTGCCAACAATACTTTTATCCGATTAATGGGTTTCATATTTTCATCTTTTGTTGATTTGATATGCAAATATATTGATTTTTTGCGAAAACATCATAAGCGAAACTGAAATAAAGAAGTCGAGTAAGGTAGCTTACATCTTCCTTCCTCTCTTTTTCTCCTGTACTTTAGGTGTTTTTCGTTTTGTTTCCTCCGGATTTTGTTCCTGCTTGACTAATCTCGGATCGCTCCACGCTTCCTTGTATTCCATGTCAGATTTATTTTCTTTCCATAAATAGGGATAAGCGCAGCCACCTCCGTACCATTTGACTTTAGCCTTTGTTACATAGCCGTTTTCAATGAGGATTTTATCCCGAAGTCGCATTTCGTATTTTCCGTAATTGACAAATGTATAGGGATGCTCCTTGCTGAAAAATACCTTATCATTTTCGTCATTCAGGAACACATACGCTGAAAATTTACTACGACCGTTCCTCCGATTCATGTTTTCCAGATAGATAAATCTGCCGTCTCTCAGCGTTTCCCACTGTCCGGCAGTCAGTTCAACACCTCCGACGGGTGGCATTTTCGGCTTACTTTCCTGCTGCTCCGGCACTTTTTCAACTGGATTTTTTCCGCTTCTATGTTCTTCTCAAACTCTTTTTTGAGATTTCCGTAGCTGAATTTCCTGTCAATCTGTGACCCTTTGAGTGAAATATTGTCATAGTTGAACGATATTCCCTCTATTTCTCCGGTAGTTCGTTTCCGCTTAAATTCGACACTGATATCTTTGCTGTGGAGGTAATCCTGAAGTTCTTTTTCACTGGTACAATAGGGTAAAATCGCCTTGATTATATCGTACAAAAGATATTTTACTGCATCAGGGTTCCTCAATTTCTCTCGCTTTACGCGTTCTTTACCCTTTCCATAAGTTAGCCCGTGTCGGTCTTTCAGCTTCTTGCAGACCGTTATATTGCGCTTATAGTCATTATTGACTGATATTAATTTCAGGTCGTTGTCGATGCGGTTATACACAATATGCAGGTGTTCGTTATCCGCGTTATGATGTCGGACAATGATATACTGGGTATTACGGATACCCATCTCGGCCATATCTTCTTTTCGCTAGTTGTACCATAAAATCATTTGTCATCCGCTCTCGGTCTTCGGGAGCAAGTGATAAGGGGATATGCCCGACAGGCTGCTTTATCTCCTTCCTGCCGGAACGCTGCATGGCAAAGCTTCGGATAATTTCCGCTATCGTTCCGGCCAGTACACCTTCCACTTCAAGCAGCTCTGCCGTTTCGTTCATTACATATCGAACACAGCCCTTAAATGACTTCCCTTTGATATTCTTAGCGATCATTGAACAGTGCTTTTATCCATTCCAATACAACTAAAATCTCATTCCCCACTTTGACAA
>JASGJK010000029.1:0-58266 GCA_049840795.1 Paludibacteraceae bacterium | reverse complement strand
GATTAATATCAAATGCAATGATGCTTTCCGAAAAAACAACAGCCTTGAAGACTGTACAAAAACAATTGTCAAACGCTAAAGTAAAAAAAGAAGTGTCCGGATTGGTGGCGCAAGAAGTGGATGTTCAAATAAAAATGCATTTAAATGATGAACTTGAATGGAGTTCATTCAGACATTCTTTTGAAAAGGTGTATCCTGATTTTTTTTCCCGGTTGAAAAGACTTTACCCTATATGTAGTGAATACGAATTACATTTGTGTGCTTTTATACGTGCAGGAATGGAAAACAGACAAATTGCACACATGTTAAATATACAGCCCGAATCTATAAAAAAAGCCAGACAACGATTACGAAAAAAATTGAACTTAAATCCGTTAGACTCATTAGAAAATTTCTTACGCACGCAAGAACTTAATTCGCATTTATAATCATAATTAGAACTGCCTTTGGAAAGTACACTGTGAAGTCAGTTAAACTTCCCCCCCCCCCCTCTTTTTTTTTACGACCTTGATAAGCAGATTGTTCTCCTCCTCGTAATATAGGTGTGTGACTGCCATCTTATATCACCACTGGAGATAAATCCAATAAAGACTTGTCTTTTAACGAAGAGGTCCAACGATGATTCCAGCTTCCGTCTCTACACCATTTGCGAAAATAATGATAGAACGATTGAAAATAAAACTACTACCCTATTTCTATGGATTGAATCTTGCTGCGTACTTTTTGGATTTTTCCTTGGGAGCTATAACGGGTGTGAACATAGTTTCAATAAGGATACGACTTATTACCAGATATCATTTTTTGCGCTGATTAATTACTAACAAGATGATATTATAAGAACGTATAAGGCGCATTTTCTCATCATAGTATGCTCGGTGTATAGTATAAAGACATGATAAAAAGCCACTAAAAAACCAGCAAAACCAAAAAAAAGGCTGTCCCAAAACATCTCTTGAAACAGCCTCTTTTTATCTGTTATTGATATTTGCTTTACGAGTGGTGTTATTTTACTTCTTCAAAATCCACATCGGTTACATCTCCTTCTTGGCTTCCACTTTGTTGACCTGCGTTTTGTCCGCTAAAATCTTGCGACTCGGCTTGTTGACTACCTTGTGCATTTTGTGCATTGTACATATCTTGACTTGCTGCTTGGAATGCATTATTCAATTCATTTGTAGCAGCATCAATTGTCTCAATATCTTGTGCTTTATGAGCTTCTTTTAATTTCACCAAAGACGCTTCGATAGGTGCTTTTTTGTCAGCAGGAATCTTATCTCCAATTTCAGAAAGTTGTTTTTCTGTTTGGAAAATCAACGAATCAGCATGGTTCATTTTGTCAATTTTTTCCTTTTCTTTAGCGTCCGCTTCGGCGTTTGCAGCAGCTTCGTCTTTCATACGTTTAATTTCGGCATCGCTCAAACCAGATGATGCTTCGATACGGATACTTTGTTGTTTTCCGGTAGCTTTATCTTTGGCAGAAACGTGTAAAATACCGTTAGCATCAATATCGAAAGTTACTTCAATTTGCGGTTCACCACGTCGGGCGGGCATAATTCCGTCTAGATGGAAACGACCAAGCGATTTGTTATGAACTGCAGTAGGGCGTTCACCTTGTAATACGTGAATTTCTACCGAAGGCTGATTATCGACAGCAGTGGTAAATGTTTCTGATTTTTTAGTTGGTATGGTGGTGTTAGCTTCAATTAATTTTGTCATAACACTCCCCATTGTTTCAATACCCAGCGAAAGCGGAGTTACATCCAATAACAACACGTCTTTTACATCACCGGCTAAAACTCCACCTTGAATTGCGGCGCCAATCGCTACTACTTCATCCGGATTTACCCCTTTTGAAGGAGTTTTTCCAAAGAATTTTTCAACTGCAGTTTGGATGGCGGGAATACGAGTAGAACCTCCTACTAAAATAACTTCGTTTATATCGTTGATGGTTAGTCCGGCTTTTTGAAGAGCCGTTCTGCAAGGCTCAATGGTACGTTGGATCAAATCATCAACCAATTGCTCAAATTTAGCGCGCGTTAATGTGCGAACCAAGTGACGTGGAACCCCATCCACAGGCATAATATATGGCAAATTAATTTCAGTAGAAGTTGTATTTGACAATTCTATTTTTGCTTTTTCAGCTGCTTCTTTCAAACGCTGTAATGCCATAGGGTCTTTGCTCAAATCAACTCCCGAATTATCACTTTTGAACTCGTCCACCAACCACTCAATAATGCGGTGGTCAAAGTCATCACCTCCAAGGTGAGTATCACCATCGGTTGATTTTACTTCAAATACACCATCACCAAGTTCGAGTACAGATACGTCGTGAGTACCACCTCCGCAGTCGAACACGATAATTTTCATATCTTTATTCGTCTTATCCAACCCATACGCTAACGCTGCTGCGGTAGGCTCGTTGATAATTCTTTTTACAGTTAAACCAGCAATCTCGCCGGCTTCTTTTGTAGCTTGACGTTGGCTGTCGTTAAAATATGCAGGAACGGTGATTACAGCTTCTGTAACTTCTTGTCCGAGATAATCTTCGGCTGTTTTTTTCATTTTTTGAAGAATAATCGCCGAAATTTCCTGTGGCGTATAAAGACGTCCATCAATGTCAACACGAGGTGTGTTGTTGTCGCCTTTTGCAACTTTGTAAGGTACGCGAGAGATTTCTTTTCCCAAACGGTCGTACGTTTCGCCCATAAAGCGTTTGATTGAGTAAACGGTTTTCGTAGGGTTGGTAATAGCTTGACGTTTAGCAGGATCACCCACTTTGCGTTCTCCGCCATCTACAAAACCTACCACCGAAGGAGTTGTTCTTTTTCCTTCGTTGTTGGCGATAACGATTGGTTCGTTACCTTCCATTACGGCAACACAAGAGTTTGTGGTACCTAAGTCTATTCCTATTATTTTTCCCATAATTCGTAATAAAATTTATTTTGTTATATTATTTTTTCGATTTTCTTTTAAGTTACCTTATATCTTTCAAATGATATGCCAATTGGCTTAGGAGGATGTAATTTCTTCTGTTTTTGCCAAGAGGAGGTCGAATTATGTCAAAATGTCAGTCGTTACGCTTATGAAAGAAAAAATCTGTCAGGATTTTATTTCTGACAGATATAAATGAATTATTGAATAGAGATTATGACAATTGAACGATATCTTAAAAAACAAACGTTGATGTGTGTAGTACGTGGAATTTAATCTAACTTAAAAATACACCTCGTTGGGGGGGGTAATGATCCTGCCCACGCAGGTTTAAACTGAATAGGTAAAGCGTTCTTCGTCATTCCGCCACTTTGTTCACAAAACATAGCCCCAAGGGTAAAACAAGCAGCCTGAAAAAAATCTCCAGACTTCGCTACGCTTCAGCTTGTGTTTTTTCGGCTGCCCTTGTGGCTGCCGCTTCCACACTCACTCCTGCGCTCCGGTAGGTACTCGTTATGGCGTGTTAGCTTGTTTTGTTCACCACGTTCTGGCATTCCTCAGTCTGCCTCCTAAAACCCCTTTAAGGTGTTCGCTACGCTCATAGTATTTGTTTGTAGGGGGCAGCCACTATTTCGAGTTTTGCTCGCCTGCGGTCGCTCATGCTGTTACAGTTTGTCACAATCTCCACACCTCCCATTGGTAGGATAGTATTCTGACAAAAAAACTTGACAGTCTCAACGCTTCGTTTATCTTCGCTTTTTCTTGCAGTAAGAGGTGGTTTACATTTTCTTTGTCCTTTTCCTGTTTTTTCGCGAGGATAACGGCAGATTGAAGCAAAGAAAAGCATAAGATTCTAATCTGATAATCTGCTAAATAACTCCAATTACATTTGTTCTGGACAAGGTTAAAGAGGGTTTTTCTCCGTACCAAGTCCAAGTTGTTTTTAGTATTAACTCCGTAAAGTAAAACCCAAAAACAAGGATTAATATCCATATTCGAACCACTGTAAACGCTTAGTTTACAGTGGTTTTTTATTTTGTTGTTTGTGTTTACTTATTGATATATCCGATTATTTTTTGTATATTTGCTACATATTTGTTATGCGACTTAAACAGCAGTAAAGTGCGACTAATAAATACTTATCACTACTTATTCATTCTAAAAACGATTGATATGCCAAGTAGCAAGTTCATTCTTCCAAAGAAATGCGAGAACTGCGGTGCTCAGTTCAATGCTAAAACTGTGTATTCAAAGTTTTGCTCAAAGAAATGTTCGGAGGCTGCAACTCGTAAAAAGAAGGCACAAGAAAAACAAGAGGAACAACGCCAACAGTTAGTCGAGCAAATTCCAACAGACCGCCCTTATATTTCCATTGCTGAAGCTGTAGTTTTATTTGGCATTTCAAGAGATACCATTTACCGCCAAATCAGAAAAGGCAATATCCCGGCCATTAACCTTGGGGAGCGATTAACCCGCATTAGTCGGGTTCATATAGAGGCTATGTTTCCAAAGGTTGAAATTACCAAAGCAATTCAACCAACAATCACAAAACAAGAAATCAATTTTGACCCTGCCAATTGCTATACCATTGGCGAAATCTCTCAGAAATACGGCGTTTCACTTTCTACAGTTGATAAAACGATACGCAAGTGTAGCATTCCCAAAAAACAGATAGGAAAATTCGTTTATGTTCCTAAAGTAGAAATTGACCGATTATTTGCTCACAAATAAGAAGCGGCATATGAAAAAGAAACTCGCAAAAACCAAATGTACTGTAAAGCTCCGCAAATCAGAATATCACAACGAGTGGTATTTGATACTCGAAAGCTATCCAGTTTTCAATAATGGCACAGATAAACCTCAACGAATCATTGAAGCGTTAAACCGAACCATAAAAACTCCAATTTGGGATAAATCACGCACAGCAAGAACGGCTGAGGATGGAGCAAAAACATTTAAACCAAAACGAGATATTAACGGCATTATCCAGAGTAAAAGTACCATTGACCAGGAAGCCTGTGTTTTTGCTGATGGTGTCCGCAGTATTCGCCAAAAAGAATATGACAACGCCGATTTATATACCGAGAAAGAAGCAGAACTTGCAGTTCAGAACCAACGCCAGCAAATAGACTTTATTGAATACTTTTTGAAAGTTTCAAAAGACAGACACCGCAATAGTTCTCAGTCAATTATAATAAACTGGAACCGTGTCGGGGAATTATTGAAACTCTTTACAAATAATCAGTCGCTCCCGTTCTCTCAAATAAACCTGAGTAAAGCCGAAGAAATCCGCCGTTTTATGCTTACAGCTCCATGTGGTGGCAATAAAAAGGGTACAGTATCACATAATACCGCAGCCACTTACTACAGCATTTTTAAAGCCGGATTAAAACAAGCTTTTATTGATGGATATTTGACAGTAGATATTTCGGCAAAGATTAAAGGCATACAAGACCAGGAAAGCCGCAGGGAACACCTTTCAGTTGAAGAATTAAATATATTGGCCGAAACACCATGCGACCGCCCGATATTGAAACGTGCAGCCCTGTTTTCAGCCTTAACAGGTGTTCGCCATTGTGATATTCAAAAGCTCAAATGGAAAGAAATACAAGTTGTCGGCGAACAAGTGCGCCTCAACTTTACCCAACAAAAAACAAAGGGTGTTGAATATATGCCAATTCCAGAACAAGCCTATCAGCTTTGCGGAGAACCCGGCAAGCCAGAGCAGCTTATTTTTGAAGATCTGCCAGACCCTTCTTGGATTTCGGTACCATTAAAACGTTGGATAAAATCCGCCGGAATTACCCGGAATATAACTTTCCATTGCTTTCGTCACACTTATGCCACACTACAGCTTGCAGGTGGTACAGACATTTACACAGTCTCCAAAATGTTGGGTCATACCAATGTGAAAACGACACAGATTTATGCTAAAGTGGTTGATGAAAAGAAAGAAAAAGCAGTACATGCCATAAAGTTGAATATCAATAAATAAAATAGCCTACTATGCCTAATAGTAGAAAAAGAAAAATTCCTAAACCATACGAAGTCGCGCTACTTTCATTGCCGAATTGGTGTGGCCTCCCTCTCTGATTGGCTTGACAATCAGGATGTGATGTAAATTCTGCATATCAGTTCCCGAAATATTGCGAACTTTGCGTGAAAATGGCAGCATGTCATTTTCACGCATAACCAATAAAATCATTGAGTTGCAAAACCAATACACCAATCTGGGGGATAGAAATAGAATGAAAGGAAAATGAAGCTTTATGCTGTATTGATTATAGCTGGTAATTTATACCGTTAGTTAGAAATGGGAAAGAAGCTTTTCCAATAAGAATCAACTCTCTGTCAATTTCCGACAGTATTCCCATACCAGCTGTTCATTTTCAGCCGAGTAGTATTTTTTATCCACGGTCACCTTTGCTATTTTCTTTTTCTCGAAATACTGGCCTGAAATGTTTTTTACCTCATCGGATGAGGCTAAATAAATAGTGGTTTCGGCACCTTTTTCCGGTGATAGCAAAAAAGGACGGGTCAGTTGGAATGCAAAATTGTAGAGCCAGCCTTTGTCGGTAGTTTGCCCGAAATTGGTGGCGATGCTTCCCGGGTGCAGGGCATTCACCGTAATGTTATTCAACCCTTTTTCTTTCAATAATTTGGCTAAATGCCGGGTATTCCATATTACATAAAGTTTGGCTAATCCGTAAGCCCGCATTACTTCATAGCTTTTTTCCACCTGAAAATCATTGTAATCAGGCTGCCCTCCGTATTTGTAAGCTGCCGATGCCACTTCCACGATTCGTGCGGCCGGGCTTTTTGCTAACAGATCCAGCAACAGGTGCGTTAACAAGAAAGGAGAAAACAGGTTGAGGGCAAAGGTCTGTTCTATCCCTTCTTTGGTCAGTTGACGTTCTTTGCCAAACACGCCTCCGGCATTGTTAATCAGGATGTCCAACCGGTCATATTTTTGTTTAAATGCCTCCGCTAATTTGCGAACTTCCGCCAACAAGAACAAATCCGCCAACAAAAAATCGACATTTGGGTTTCCTGTTTCGGCTTTTATCTCTTCACAAACGGCTTTGGTTTTTTCGCTGCTTCGGCCATGAATAATCACAATATGCCCTTGCTTTGCCAGCTCTTTAGCCGTGATTTTACCGATACCGTTTGTGGCTCCGGTAATAAATATTACTTTCTGTTCCATTTTTCTTAATTTATTGTTTTGAAGTGTGCCAATGCTTTTATGTCGTTGACTTCTATAATATTTGTTTTGTAACCGTATAACGTGGCGTTTATCATAGCCTGTCCTACTTCACTCAATGTACAAACCCATTTGGGGGCAAATACTTTCAATATAGGATAGAGCCAACCGATGTAACTGTACATTTTCCGGGCATGCTTTTGCCCTTTTACCGCTTTCATAAACGCCGGGCGAAAAGCAAACGCTTGTTTAAAAGGTAGTTTTGTCAGATCGTTTTCTAACCGTCCACGAACTCTGGCCCACATGGTTTTGCCTTTTTCAGTACTGTCGGCATAAATCCCGCTTACATACACGAAACTCATTTCCTTGTTTGGCGCAGTAGCCCTGGCAAAGTTCATTGTCATATCGTACGTGAAACGGGTATAATCTTCCTCTTGCATTCCTACACTGGTGATACCGATGCAAAAGAAACAGGCATCATACCCTTTTAAATGTTCATCATTTTGTTGTATCTGATAAAAATCATCCACCAAATATTCCTTCAGTTTGGGGTGGGATAGGCCTGTAGACTTACGGCTTACGCTCAATACTTCGGTTATTGTCGGGTGAGCCAGACATTCCAGCATTACCCCTTCGCCTACCATTCCGGTTGTTCCGGTTACAATCACTCTCATTCGTTTTATTTATCTATGGTAAATTCTTTTTCAACAAGTTCTGGATGGGTGTGCAATTCCCAATAAAGTGGGGCGATCAGTTCCGGAGTGGCCTTCGGGTGATGCCCGATCCATGCGCTGATGCCGACAAAACCCACCTGGATGCCTTTGGGGGCAAGCTCGGCATGGAGTGCTGCCGACCAGTTCCGCAACCATGCCGCTGCCGGGCCTATATTGCCCATCACGGGGTTGGGGTGAAATGCAGAACCGCCTGTGGTAAACAGGATCGTTCCCGAACCACGTTCGATCATGCCGGGTAGCACTTCGCCGACAACCGAAATTGCCCCGTGCATATAAAAATCGATTTGCGCCTGGGCATTATCATGCGTTACCGCCGAAGCCGCAACCATAGGTAAAGCCCTGTCGGTAGGTGAAAATTCCAGCACATCAATGGCGCCGAATTGTTGCCTGATTGCAGATAAACTGCGTTTGATTGCATCAGGATCGGTGATGTCAGCCTGAAATGAAGCCGCGTAATCCCTTTATTGACCAGTTCGGTAATGAGCGACCCATGATTTGCCGGGTTACGCGATACAAGAGCGACCTTAAACCCCTTCGATCCAAATAAATTTGCTATGGCAAGACCCATGCCCGGACCTGCTCCGATAATTGCTATTACTGACATGTTTGTTGATGTTTAATTTGTAATTACTCCTTATTTCTGTGCATTTACCGATACTTCGTTCCATTCGCGCCATGTTTCCAACCTTGCCTTGTAGGTGGCTTCCGCATTGGGTAACGGGTTGCTTCCCAGGAACAACCGCAATGGCGGATTGTCGGAATTAATAACCTGCAAAATAGCTTGTCCGGTAGCATTTGGAACACCTTGCTCCATTTTACTTCCCATGTTTTTCAGGAAATCCCTGATCGGATTATAGGCTTCGATAGGCTGACTGAATTTGGCCGACTTATTTCCCCATTCGGTAGAGTATCCGCCCGGTTCAATTAGCGTTACCTTGATGCCAAACATAGCAATCTCTTTGGAAAGAGCCTCGCACATTCCCTCCACTGCCCATTTAGAAGCATGATAGATACCCAAACTCGGATAAGCCACAATGCCACCAATGCTGGATACCTGCAAAATATGTCCTGAATTTTGCGACCGCATAATTGGCAGCACTGCCTGAATCACCCAGAGCGAGCCAAATACATTGGTTTCGAGTTGCTGACGTGCTTCGGCTTCGGATAGTTCTTCAATCATCCCAAATTGTCCGTAACCGGCATTTGAAATCAACACATCAATGCGTCCGAAACGGCCGTGTGCTTTCTCAATAGCACTGAAACAAGCCTCCCGATCGTTCACATCCAGCTCCAATGGAAGCACCGCCTCGCCATACGTTGCAACCAAATCATCAAGATCGCTCAGTTTACGGGCGGTTGCAGCTACTTTAAAACCATTCTGTAAGAGCGTTTCTGCCCAGTGTTTTCCAAATCCTTTGGAAGCACCTGTAATAAAAATTACTTTTTCCATCGTTGTACTTTATTAGATAAACATTCCTCCAGACACCTCTATCCGTTGTCCGGTAACCCATTTGGCATCTTCGGTACAAAGAAAAGCAATCACGCCACCGATGTCATCCGGTTGTGCCACACGTTTCAGAGCTGTAACGCTTTTAGTCCATTCCTGAGCTTGTGGTGTGTCGCGCAAACGGCCGCCACTGAAGTCGGTTGCCACAGCCCCGGGCGCAACTGCATTCACTTTGATACCTCTGCCACCCAGCTCTTTGGCTAAATAGACAGTAAGAGTTTCCACAGCCGCTTTCATGCCGGCATACGCCGCGCTTCCCTGCACGGTGAAACGGGTCAGGCCGGTTGTAGTGTTCACAATACCGCCATTGTCGTTCAACAGAGGGAGTAATTTCTGTGTTAGGAAAAACACACCTTTATAATGAATGTTCATCAATTGGTCAAACTGGCTTTCGGTAGTGCCTTCAAACGAAGGAATCGGCAATCCGATTCCGGCATTATTTACCAAATAATCAAGTTTTTCCGTTCCAAAATTTGCGTTCAGCACCGATTTCAATTGTTCGGCAAAGCTATCGAACGATGAAATATCTGAAGCATCGAACTGCAAGCAAGCTGCATTTTGACCCTTCGACTGAATTTCGGAGACTACATGTTCGGCCTCTTCTTTTTTACTATGATAGGTAATTATCACGTTAAAACCTTTTCCTGCAAGGTTTAAAGCGGCATTTTTGCCTATTCCACGGCTGACCGCCGGTAACTAAAACTATTTTCTGTTCCATTTTTATTCATTTTTGATTGACAGGACAAAAATATAGAATATTTGGTATATATTTGTAACCGATATACAAAAGGATACCTGAAATGAACGAAAAGCATATTGAAGAAAAGCTGAGATACATTGAGGATTTTTATACTGCTGTGAACGGTAAATGGAAACTTTCTATCCTCATAGTGATGTACAATGGTAAAAAACGGTTTAAGGAAATTCAAAACTGCATACCCAAGATTACCAACCGTGTTTTATCTAAAGAACTCAAAGATTTGGAAGCCAATAAAATGATTACGCGTACTGTTTACGACACAATGCCCGTTACCATCGAATATGAGGTAACGGAATATTGTATGACTTTAAAACCCATTATCCAAATGATGACTGACTGGGGACAGAACCATAGGAAGAAAGTTGCAGGAAAATAACTTTGATAAAACGTCAGTACCTAACAACCCCCAATATAAAAAATCATTGAGTCACGAAGTTAACAAAAAAAACGAGAACACAGATTCAAATAGAATCGTAAACTACTGATTACTAATCAAAAAATTCTCGTTAGTCAGGATAAAAACAAGAAATAGAACTTTAAATTATTAGCAAAAAAATAATTAAGTACAAATTTAATGAATGGAGTAACCGAAAAAGTGATCGCAATGCTGTTCGAACCGAACAAGTTTCTGGTCAGCTGGGTTGAAAAATCGGGGCTGGGAGTTATCCAGTTTTTAGACTTTGGGAATCTGACCGTACATTCGATTATTCGCAACGGAGAAAAACTGCATACCGAAAAAGGAAATTTAACACTATTATCCATCAACTAACAGAAGGAACAAAAATGAAAAAAATTATTTTAGCAATGATCGTTTCTACAATGATTGTATCTTGTAAAAATGAGACAAAGAAGATTGAAACATCTCAGAGCGCAATCACAACAACAGAAGCGGTACTTTCGTTACCCGGTAAAAAACTGGAATACAATTATGGCAAAAATGCCTACGAAGTGCAGTTCAAAACTGAAAACACACTGCATTGGAAGTGCATAAAGGGGGATGAAAAAGGCAGAGAGTCCGACGAAACCTATTATATGCACCGTTTAGACAATCATTCGCTGTTTGTCACTTGGATTGAAGCAGATGGATTGGGTGTCAGCCAGGTGATAAACCTGAAAGACAAAACAATCAATTGCTTTTTAAAGATTGACAAAGAAGTGGTTCCTCTTTCAGGAACAATCCGGGAACTATAAACGTATAGAATAAATGCCAGAGCACTCAACAAGCGGTTTGCCGTCAATCGTTGAACGTCATTTAAAGATCACTGAATATAGTAAGACATATAAAAAAATTATGACTGGACCTGATAAAAACAACAAATTTCCGCTCGACAATTACGACAGGCTTTGCTTTTTAAAGAATGTTGTAAAAAACCCTAACATAATTATAGGTGACTATACTTATTATGACGACTTCAACAATGTTGAAAATTTCGAGAAAAATGTAAAATACCACTTTGACTTTGTTGGAGACAGATTAATAATTGGAAAGTTTTGTATGATTGCTTCTGACGTGAAATTTATAATGAATGGGGCAAATCATTTGACGGACGCTTTGACGACTTATCCCTTTGCGATTTTTGGAAATGGTTGGGAAAATGCAATGCAAAATAAAAGCTACCCACAGAAGGGAGATATAAATATTGGGAATGACGTTTGGATTGGTTACAATGCTACAATTATGGCGGGAGTAACCATTGGTGACGGAGCAATAATTGCAACAAACTCGACAGTTATAAAAGATGTTGAGCCTTATTCGATTGTTGGAGGAAATCCTGCACAAGAAATTAAAAAGCGATTTTCTGAAGATAAAATTTCAAAACTATTAGACCTTAAATGGTGGAATTGGGACATTGAAAAAATAACAAGGAATATTCAAAACTTGACGGACAGTGAAATTGACAAATTGATTGAATAGAAAAAACGAATGCACAACAAGCGGTTTGCCGTAGGCCGCAGACCGTTAGGTGCGATGCCCCATATAGAAAAACCATTGAGTTACAAAGTGGATAAAACGATTAATCTTAAAAAGAAAAAAAAATGATACCCACATTAAAACGAACAAACTCAGAAAATTCAGATTTTCGTAATCTTGTTAATGAATTAGATGAATATTTGACACACACCGATGAGGAGGCTCATTCAGAATGTAAATCATACAACAAACTCGAAACCATAAAACACGTGGTTATAGTATTTTTCGATAAAAGCCCTATTGGGTGCGGAGCAATAAGACAATATAATCAAAACACGGTAGAAATTAAAAGAATGTTTGTAGTTGAGAATGTGAGAGAAAAGGGAATTGGAACTAAAATATTAACCGAATTAGAAGCATGGGCGAGAGAATTGGGTTTTAAAAATTGCATTTTAGAAACGGGAAAAATGATGCCGGGTGCTATAAATCTTTATATTCGAAATGGTTACCGGAATATACCTAATTACGGACAATACGAAGGAATGGAAAAGAGTATTTGTTTCCAGAAAGAATTATAAAAAGAAGGATGAAACAATTAATTGCCTGTTGTGGATTGGATTGCGAAAATTGCGATGCTCGCATAGCAACTGTCAACAATGATAACAAACTAAGGGAGCAAACCGCCCAACAGTGGAGTGCATTGAATAATGTGCCAGCAAGTTCTCGAAAAGGATAGGAGTGGTAATTATGGGTGTCTTGGATATACCTCCGGATCAAATACCAACAGAGAGAATTAAACGAACAATCATAAACCGGATAACAGGTGAAACACTACCTTTGTCATTGATTCCAGCAGAAAAGCAACCGACTAATCGTGAAAAGGAAATACTGCTGTTGATTTGCGAAGGCTTTTTGAGTAAAGAAATTGCTTACAAACTAAATATTAGCCTTTATACGGTTAATAATCACCGGAAAAATATCTTGGCAAAGTTAGATGTCGATAATTTAATCAATATCTTGTCGATATTTATATTAAATCTTTTATTATCAATGTGATAACGTTGTTTTTGTTTGTGTAAATCATAGGAAATCAGTATCTTTACAGATAATCCAACCCCTATAAATAAAGACATAATTTCCAAGACTCATTTATCATATAGCTCGCTATGTGAGCATAGTTTTAATTTCTCCTAAAACCACTTAATAAATGGAGCAGGGACTTTAGAATAGACGTTCTTTAGTTTTTTTGAGTATTAAATCACCTGTCAATTTCTTGCAACCTGGCGGCAGATACGGAAAATATGGTGAACAGCGCTATCGATAGCAATTTGAAAGTGATTTCGATGCTTTCAACTTTAATGCAGCACTTATTAATCAATATTGTGGACAACACAGGGCAATAGCTTTTGACCCAAGTTACATCCCCAAATGAGGAGGTAAAACTGAAAGCTTGGATGGTTTTGGTCAAGCTGTGCCAGCAAAGCTAAGTGGAGCTTAGAAATAGGTGGTATTGCTGTGCTTGATTTAGATAATCATACAGCACTCCATTTAGAGCCAATTCAAACACTGCCACTTGAATCAGAAACACTTCTTGAATTCTATGCTTCCCCCAATGTAATAACAATCATTTACAAATAAATAACGAAAATCGGAAGCGTAGCTCTGATGTCTTCTTAGCTAATACAAACAAGAAAGAACAAGGGGCATTAGCCCTGTCATCCTTGGTCTTAAACATCGATAAAAAGAACTTTATCTTCAAAAAAAAGATATGTGCTTTCACACGATTAACGATTAAACCATAAAGTGGGTGTTTTTAGGGGCGGTAATCCTGATATCCTATTCATAGAAAAATGGGTAATCAAACGGACTCGTTTTGAAGAAAGTCAAGATGACTTTATCGTTAAATGGAAAACGGTAAAGAAAATGTGGAGTTCGGGTAAAGCCGCAGTTAACACGTTTTGCTATCTTCAATAGGATTTTGAAACGACTTTCCGGTGGCGCTTCTGCTCCATACTCACAGCTGATTTAACTAATTGCCCCCCAGTTGATTGGATTTGTTTTCATTTTTTTTAATTGTAAAAACAAAATTTTATCGTCACCGGAGCTCAACGAAATATCTTTTTCGAGTATCTCCATCGCAGTATTTCGGGCTATTTCCAATAGTTGCCCGTCTTTGGCTAAGTTGCTTATCTTCAGTTCAAAAGGCATTCCACTTTGTTGTGTTCCTTCCACATCGCCGGGACCTCTTAATTTTAAATCGGCTTCGGCAATTTCAAATCCATCGTTGGTACGTGCCATAATCTCCATTCGTTGTCGTGAAGTCTTTGACAGTTTTACTCCCGTCAATAAAATACAATACGATTGTTCGGCACCGCGCCCCACACGTCCTCTCAATTGGTGTAACTGCGATAATCCGAATCTTTCCGCGCTTTCAATAATCATCACGGAGGCATTGGGCACATTTACTCCTACCTCAATTACGGTGGTTGCCACCATCAACTGTGTTTCGCCGGCAACAAATTTTTGCATTTCGGCGTCTTTTTCAGCCGGTTTCATCTTTCCGTGAACCATACTGATTTGATATTTCGGCAGCATTTCTTTAAAATCGCTCTATCCCTCTTCCAAATTCATCAGGTCAATTTTTTCGGATTCCTGAATCAACGGATAAACTACATATACTTGTCTCCCTGCATTGATTTGTTTGATAAGGAAGCCAAGTAGCGCATTGCGTTTGGTCTCGTAATAATGATAGGTTTGAATCGGTTTTCTGCCGGGCGGTAGTTCATCTATCACCGAAATGCTCAAATCGCCGTAGTAGGTCATAGCCAACGTGCGTGGAATAGGAGTGGCGGTCATCACTAAAATATGTGGTGGTTGATTGTTCTTAGCCCAAAGTCGCGAGCGTTGCTCTACGCCAAAACGGTGTTGCTCGTCGATAATCACTAATCCTAAGTTATTAAAAACCACTTTGTCTTCAATTAAAGCATGCGTTCCGATCAAAATATTCAGATTGCCGTTTTCAAGGTTTTCGTGGATGACTTTTCGTTCTTTTTGTTTGGTTGAGCCGGTCAAAAGTGCTACCCCAATATTCATATCTTTTAGAAAATCGGTTATGGTGGCAAAATGCTGATTAGCCAAAATCTCAGTTGGCGCCATAATACATGCCTGAAATCCGTTGTCGTTTGCAATTAACATCGTCATTAACGCCACCAGTGTTTTTCCGCTACCCACGTCTCCTTGTAGCAGTCGGTTCATCTGTTTTCCGGAAGCAAAGTCAGCCCGTATCTCTTTTATCACTCGTTTTTGTGCATTGGTCAGTTCAAACGGAAGATAATGATGGTAAAAAGTATTGAAATAGTCGCCGATTTTAGAAAAAATAAATCCTTCGTATTGCGTTTCCCTCCATTTTTTTTGGCGTAAAATACTTAATTGAATGAAAAAAAGTTCCTCAAACTTAAATCGCTGGCGCGCACGCGCTAATGAATCGTTGTCTTTCGGGTAGTGTATGTTGATTAACGATTCGGTCAAGTTCATCAACTTAAATTTAGTCAGTATATTTGCCGGTAAGGTTTCCGATACACCTCTTTGAATTTGTCCGACCAATGTAAGAAGAATTTTTTGTATTGCTTTGGAATTCAGAAAATTACTTTTCATCTTTTCCGTGGTGTTGTAGAAGGGTTGTAAACCCATCTTCTCGGGTGGCGGTAGTTGTGAAGGTAAGTCAATGTCGGGGTGTACAATATTATATCGTCCGTTGAAAAGTGTAGGCTTCCCAAAAACGATGTATTCCGTATCCGTCTTATATTTTTCGATAATAAACTTTATTCCCTGAAACCACACCAATTCAATATCTCGTTCGCCATCGGTAAAAATCGCGGAAAGACGTTGTTTGTATTTTTCACCTATTTTTTCGAAACGAAGGATTTTACCTTTTAATTGAATAAAAGGCATTTCTTCGGATATTTCCCGGATTTTGAAAAAGCGGCTCCTGTCCACATAACGATAAGGATAATGCCGCAATAAATCTTCAACCGTGAAAATGGAGAGTTCTTTATTTAGAAGTTCAGCCTTTTTGGGTCCCACGCCCGGAAGAAATTTTATGTCCTGCTGAAGAAAATCCATTAAGAGAATGATGAGTTATGTAGTTACGAAATATTTCGGATAATAAAAATTAAATACGTACTATCCCGCAATGTATTTTCCGTACGGGATTTTACGGAGTAAAAATACGATAAAATATGAAATGCTAAAAGTTAATACAAATACTATCGGAACTGAAATCAACGGATGAACCATTGTCCAGAATATTCGATGATTGTACAAAATACCCAACACCATAATGTGTGCCAGGTAGATGCCCAAACTATAATTGCTTATTTCTTGGTTGATTCGCGCCGTTATCTTGTTTTTTAATGAGGTATCTTTTATGGCAATAAACAGTGTTACGGCTTGCAAAATGGTGTTGAGCGATAAGTAATTGTAAATGCTTTGGTTGGGTCTTTTTTCGCCGATACTCGAAAAATAAACAGTCAGAGCACATACAGCCACAGTGATGACAAATAGAACAAACGACAGCAAACGCATCTTGGTGTTTACCTGAATGTGTTTGTACAGATAAAACCCTACAAATAAGTAACCCGCATAGATAAAATATTTAATTAACCGATTGGTGTCAGTGAATTTGTGCATATTGGCAGGGTACTTTGTTGACCATACCGCAACAATAACCCACAGAACTAAAAAAACGACCATGTATTTACCTTGCAGCATGCGTGCGATCTTACTCAAAAAAGGCATCAAAATATAGATAAAAAGAATCATATAAATGTACCAAAAATGTTTTGATACTCCGTCATTAAAAAACAAATCTAATGCCCAGTTCAAAATTTCGCTACCCCCCTTAGGCGGCGGTTGTTGGGTTGGCAGGGTAAAATAGCGAAAAAAGAAATATACAATTAGCCAAAATAAAAATGGGACAACGACTCTGACAACTCTTTTCCGGTAAAACTTCTTTATGTTATATTCGCGCCCCAGCATAGTTGCGCCCGAGAGCAACAAAAACACAGGCACAGCATAACGAGTAATGCTTATGAGGATGTTCCCAATCCACCAGTAAGGCACGTTGTTTTGAAATGTGGTGTTTGTAATGGGAGATGAAATATGAATCAGCACCACTCCTAAAATGGCGAGCGTGCGAAGTGTATCAAGCCATTGAATATTCTCTTTTTTATCACTCATTGGTAGTTTGATTGTGCAAAAGTATTTCCGCGATTTTCAAATCTACTTCGGTGGTAATTTTTATGTTTTCACGGTTTCCGTCAATAAGTTTTACACGGTATCCGGCTGCTTCAACTACCGAAGCATCATCTGTAAATAGTTCTGAAAAGGAAACATCATAGCTTTTTTTAAGAACATCGGTTCTAAATACCTGTGGAGTTTGTACCAATTTATATTTTGTTCTGTCTACCGGCTCGCTTTTTCCGGTATCACCGGTTAAGCGGATACTATCCACTAAATCTATGACGGGAATTACTGCGTCACATTTTTTAATTTCATCAAAACATCGTTTTATGGTGTCTAAATCTACCAATGGGCGAACACCATCATGTACGGCTACAAATTCGGTATCAATTCTTTCCAATCCATTTTTTACCGAAAAGAAACGGGCATCACCTCCGCTTACTATTGTATGTGGAATACGAAACAGATGTTTGGAACATAAATTTTCCCAGAAATCAAATTGTTCGGCAGGTAAAACCAATAAAATCGGCATCTCAGGCGAAAACTGAAAAAAATGTTCCAACGTGTGCATCAAAACCGGCTTTCCATCTAATTCAATAAATTGTTTCGGTATGTGTGAACTCATTCGTGTGCCTTTGCCGCCTGCCACAATAATAATACTGTTCGTCTGCTTCATAAAAGAAAAAGTATTTACGACAAAGATATATTTTTATATTGAAATTCAGTTGTTTTAAAATAAATAAAAATGTAATTTTGCGTAAAATAGTCTTCCTTGTCAGACCAAAATTTATAACTTTGTACAAATTTCAAATTCTTAAAAATGAAAAAGATATTTTTATTAACAGGATTTATCTTTGTTATTTCCGGTATTTTATCCGCTCAAAATACGACAGGTCAAATCTCAATAATTGAGTCGATCAAGAGTGATAATTCATCATCTTCGTCAAAAATCACTTTACATCAAGACCAACGTATTGAGAGCTTAATCGATACGTATTCCAATAGAACAGACATTGCCGCACCTTATTCGGGTTCCGGATATAGAGTACAGGTTTTTTCGAGCAATAATTTTGAAACAGCCAAAAGCGATGCTTCGAATATAGAGCGGAGACTTAGAAACGCGTTTCCTGAACACGAGGTGTATGTGACGTACGCTTCTCCTTTTTGGAAAGTACGCGTGGGAAACTTTCGTACGGTGGATGATGCCCAAAAACTACGCGACGAAATAATAAAAAACTTTCCGGAATTAAGAAAAGACTGTTATACGGTAAAGGAAAGTAAAGTGAAAATAAATTAAGACTTAACCGATGGATTTGTACGCGAATAATCTGATAACATTTAACGATGACAAAACGAGACTCTTAGCCGAGAAATATAAAGAGATTTTAGAAATATTGGGAGAGGACGCCGAGCGGGAAGGTTTAATCAAAACACCGGAACGGGTAGCAAAGGCTATGCAGTTTTTTGTACAGGGCTACGAGCAAGATCCCGAAAAGATTCTTAATTCCGCGATGTTTACAGAAGATTATCGACAAATGGTAATTGTGAAAGATATCGATTTTTATTCAATGTGTGAGCACCATTTGCTTCCTTTTTTCGGAAAAGCACACGTGGCTTATATTCCGAATAAGAAAATCACAGGATTGAGTAAAATAGCCCGGGTGGTGGATATTTTTGCTCGTCGTTTACAGGTACAGGAACGTCTTACAACACAAATAAAAGAGTGCATCCAACACACACTCGAACCAATGGGTGTCATTGTGGTTATAGAAGCACAGCATTTATGTATGCAGATGCGCGGAGTACAAAAACAGCATTCTGTCACAACAACATCTGACTTTACCGGTGTATTTCAGCAGGCAAAAACCCGAGAAGAATTTATGGAGTTGATAAAGAGATGATTATCCTAAAATCAGGTTCATAAAGAGATTGATGTGGGTGTATCAAATTTTGTACATTTAAAAAGATATTCGTATTTTTGCACAAAGAAAGGAGTATGTATGGATACAAATCAAATAAAATTATTAGAGAGTTTGGCAAAAGAAATTCGAGCAGAAGAAAAATTAAGAGAAAAAGTTGTAGCTTCACTTAAATCAGCAAAAATTCTTACTCGACAAGAAAACTTTACAGGAAATTTCAGCAACTTGAGCCGAGTTGTTTCGTCTAAATGAGTATTTATAGAATCAGACCTAATTTAATGATTGGATTTCACGGATGCGATGAGTCTGTGAGAAATAGTTTAGTGAATTATCCAAATAAAATCAAAAAGAGTCAAGAAGTATTCGACTGGTTAGGTAATGGTTTTTATATTTGGGAAAATAATTATTTAAGAGCATTAAAGTGGGCTGAAGACAAACAAAAACGCGGAACATTATCCATCCCATCGGTGGTTGGAGTTGTTTATCAATTAGATTATTGTTTGGACTTTACAGATTCTGAGTTTATAGAGATACTTTCAGAATACTATGATTTATTAAAGACGGATTTAAAAGTTGCAGGAAAAACTTTGCCTATAAATAAAAACTTACCTAAAGACAAATATCACGATTTAATTTTAAGAGAACTTGATTGCGCAGTAATTGAGTACCTGCATCAAAAGATAGAAGAAAAAGTAAATTTAGATATTTCAAATCACGGTTTCAGTAAATATAAACCCTTTGACACTGTTCGGGGCATTTTTACGGAAGGTGGACCTGCTTTCGATGGGGCAGGCATTCAAGCGAAAAATCATATTCAAGTTTGTATAAGAAACATAAACTGCATAAAAGGTTTTTTTATGCCGCGAAACAAAGTGAAATTTCCATAGTTTAATTCCAAAAGATAACATTCGGTAGCTTACAGCGATAGAAATCGGATATTAATAAGTCTAAAATCAAAAAAACTTTTCAACAATTTTATTTTCGTTCGGTTATTTTCCCTGATAAAAATATATCTTTGTACAAAACAAAATTAACTCATAACCTTGTAACTTGTAACAAACAACTATTATGGCAGATAAGCAAGAAGAACTTAAAAAACCATCGCTCGAAAAGCTTAAAGCGCTTCAATTGGCGATGGACAAAATAGAAAAAGACCACGGCAAAGGTACCATTATGAAGATGGGTGATAACAAAGTGGAAGATGTGTCGGTGATACCTACCGGTTCTATAGGTCTGAATATAGCGCTTGGAGTCGGTGGTTATCCACGAGGACGTGTGATAGAGATTTACGGTCCCGAATCGTCAGGAAAAACAACACTGGCTATACACGCTATTGCCGAAGCGCAAAAAGCAGGTGGGATTGCGGCAATTATTGATGCAGAGCACGCGTTTGATCGTTTTTATGCCGAAAAATTGGGTGTGAATACGGATGAACTGCTTATTTCACAGCCGGATAATGGTGAGCAAGCACTCGAAATTGCCGATCAGCTGATTCGTTCGGCAGCGGTTGATATTGTTGTGATAGACTCAGTAGCGGCGTTGACTCCAAAAGCAGAACTTGAAGGTGATATGGGTGATTCAAAAATGGGATTACAAGCCCGATTAATGTCGCAAGCATTACGCAAATTAACTGCAAATATCAATAAGACCAGCACAACGTGTATTTTTATCAATCAGTTGCGTGATAAAATTGGCGTGATGTTTGGAAATCCTGAAACAACGACCGGTGGTAATGCCCTGAAATTTTATGCTACGGTTCGTTTGGATATTCGCCGAATAAGCCAATTAAAAGACGGTGATGAAGTCATAGGAAATCAAACCCGCGTGAAAGTGGTAAAAAATAAAGTAGCGCCTCCTTTCCGTAAAGCCGAATTTGACATTATGTTCGGTGAAGGTATCTCCAGAACTGGCGAAATCTTAGATATGGGTGTAGAGCTCGGAATTGTGAAAAAAAGTGGATCATGGTTCAGTTATGGTGACACTAAACTGGCACAAGGACGCGATGCCGCAAAAAATGTGCTTCGTGATAATCCGGAATTAGCCGCTGAATTGGAAACTAAAATTATGGAAGGAGTAAAAAACTCAAAATAGGTAACGGACAGTAGTGAGAGAAAGATTTTTTTCTCTACATACCAATAATGAAATAAAAAGTGAGCGGTTGAGTAAAATCATCTTCTCACTTTCTTTATTAGACATTATACCGATTAATGTACTAAGCCCAAGCATTAGAAATTCTCAAATTATGAAGTCCACAAGCCAGTTTCATGATTAGGTCATCGAAAAATAGTTTGTGACAACGATAACGATCTTTGATAATACGACATCTTTTGGCACCTCCAATAACAACCCGAATGGAAGAAATTGTTTTGTTTTCTTTCTTTTGATCATCAGTAAGCTCCTTCCCCTTTGGTTTTTTAGTAGGCATTTTTATTGTGAGCCCTTCAGGAGAATGCCCAAGAAATCCGGTATCTTGCCACAAAGTAACACCTTGATTGAGATGCAATGACTGTAAATCAGCGATTTTCTTATCATGCACTGAGCCTGTGTATGTTTTACTGAGCCAAAGAATACGGCGGGTCCGGTTGTGCCAACACGTTATTTTTCACGTTATGAGTTTTTTTTACCGCTGTAGCACTCTTTTTGTCGATCGCTGGATGGAGAGCGCTCCACCCCATCCAACAGTAAGTCCTGACAGTTTTGTGTCAGGTACTTGAGTTTTTGTGCGTTCCGTTCGGGCAATTCCCCCAACTGCCTTAAACTCTTATGCAGGATGCCAGACAATAGCTGGATCAGTATGTTGGATTTGGGCTGAGTCAGTGAAAAACTTGCGGCAAGTTGCTCCTGTAAAGGATTTGTTTTCAAATACATCAATATGAAAAACAACTTCTCTTCACTGGTAGGTAACGTGGGGCACACTTGTTGCTTTGGCGCTCGATAACGAACTTTTCCTTCTAAAGTATAATGAGAAATATAATTTTCCCATTGTGTTTCAAAACCAAGCAAGAGCTCTGAAAATTGCGACGGATTTCGTTTTATTCTTTTGTATTCCATAATATCCTTATAACGGATAACTTATGATTTTAGTGTTTAAAGCTCTATAATATTTAATGATTATCCGCAAAGCGACATAGTATATTTCTTCAGTAGCCACGCCTTTTAAGGCGTGGATTACAAAATAGTAATTTGTGGGCTTTAGACCAAATTTATCCTATAATCTATAGAAATAATCATAAGTAGTAAAAAACAATTAACGCTATAATTATTAAAAACTAAATCTAAATGCTTTGTTTGTTCTTTCGGTCTTTTTTTGGCATCTTTTTACTCTTTTATCCTTGATTTAGCCCGCTAAATCTTAGGACAAAATCCCAAAAAATCTGCTCAAAAACAGCCTCGAAAAAACATTACAATAATTATTTTCTACTACTTATATTTTGACTAAAGTCATTTTCATTCCGGATATTGGATCCACCCCTTAAAAGGCGTGGCAATTAATTTTTAGGTCGTTTTACGGATAATCATCAAATATTTTAATAGGTATAATGTCTAATATAAATTACCGAACATCAAAAAAACTATGACAAAAAGAACGATATAATATGTTTATTTACCTTCATACAGACACAATACGAGGAGTGTCACAGATGTAAAAAGAACTATAAAGTAGATATTTCTATTAGGCTTTAACCATAATCTGAAAATTAGCTCTTCATAAATAGGAGCTAAGAAAACTCTCCGCAAAATGGAGGCTCTGTTCTATCCTTTTTGGCTAATATGATAAATCCCAGTAAGGTTTGTAATTATAAAAAAATAGGAGTAGATATGACTGAGATAGCCGCATATATTAGCAAAGTGAAAAGTGATTTTCTTATACTAAACTTACCGTAACACAATAAATATCTTGATATTTGTTTCCTTGCTAAAAATAGATTTTTAAGTCATCTTGACTTTTCATAATTTATTGCGTGTCGTTCTTACTTAACTTTTTATGGGTTGATAATCAATCTATTATTAAGATACCCGTACCTAATGGCATTTTTTAGCCCCAATGGGGCGAGATCTTAATAAAAAACACACATCAGTGGTTTTAAGCACCGTAGGTGTGACATCTATTGATCATTATTTCTGCAAATTAAAAAGTCAAGACCCCTTTCAGTAAAATGTGATTAGCACTTTTCCCCCGGTATTGTTAGTGAATCGAAAAATTGTTTTCGTTGAGATGATGTGTGCATATCAATCGTCTCTATAAGTTTATTCCAATTACACTAATCATTCTACCCGATTTTATTCCGAGTTTTCGAGCCGAAAAAAAAGTCTCGTATTCTGTAAACGTACAACGTCCTGTAACTTCGATATTTTTGTTTCTCAATCCTTTTTCGAGTAAGAGATTTCCGTTTGCTTCCCACAGGTCGAGATAGACTTTTTCGTCTTTCAACTGAAATATTTCATATGTATTGAAACCGGCATTCTTAAATTCAGCAATTAACTCGTTACCAACATCATATACATTTACCGAAATAGAAGGACCAATCGCCGCAAGCATGTCTGAAGGGTTGGAATTGAATACCGTCCCCATTTTTTCGATAGTTTTTGAAAGAACTTTGGCACACGTACCCCGCCAGCCTGCGTGGACTGCACCAACCGCTTTTTTTACCGGATCGTAAATTAATATTGGAACGCAATCGGCAGTGGTTACACCTACGTAAACATTTGGTAAATTTGTAATTAAGGCATCTTTTCCGTAAAGAAGCGTTTTTTGAGTTTCATTGTCTTGATTTAAAAACGGATTATCAATAACCATAATTTCATCACCGTGAGTTTGGTGTGGAATAAAAAGTTGATACGGTTTTATTCCGATGAAATCGAAAAGAAGATTGAAATTTTTCTGGATATTCTCGGCTTCATCTCCAGAATACACACCTAAATTCAACGAAAAGAAATCACCCTGACTCACACCCGTATTACGAGTAGAGGTAAAGTGATTGATTTCTTCAAACTGCGAGAAAATTGGATATGTAATTAATTTTATCAAATTTTATTCATACTAGAGATTATATATAATAGAAGATTATAGCATTGATAATGAGTTAAAAGCAAGTCAATCCCCCTGCCCCCTTTTCAAAGGGGGAATGCGGAGTACAATGGACGGACGTCTTTAATAATACTTACGATGCAAAAAGTCCCCTTTTGGGGAGAACCAACGGTCAACGACCGAAGGGAATTAACTAAAAGGGCTTTATTCTTGCTCGTCCCAGCCAATGCCTTTATATTTGCTTAAATCTTCTTCCTCTTCATCGTCAAAAGCTTCACCTTCAAATTTTTCATCGTCAAATTCTTCATCCTCACTTTCCAAATCAATATCCATTGGAGCGTGAACCCATTCTACAATTTTATTGGTTTCTTTATTGATTTCTGTCCAAATTAAATCTTTTAACTTGTCGATGTTCAGTCCGCTGACAGATGAAATGAAAACGGTGTCAATTCCCTTCGGAAGCTCAGTTTTCATTTGCTCTATGAGTTCATCATCAAGCATATCGCACTTGGTAACGGCTAAAATACGTTGTTTATCAGCCAAGTGCGGATTATATTTTTGAAGTTCATTCAGCAAAATATTATATTCCTTTTCAATGCTATCTGCATCGGCAGGAACCATAAAGAGTAAAATCGAATTACGTTCTATATGACGTAAGAATCTTAATCCCAGACCCTTACCTTCCGATGCTCCTTCGATAATTCCCGGAATATCCGCCATAACAAACGATTTGTTGTCGCGATACGAAACGATGCCGAGGTTTGGAACAAGCGTTGTGAAAGGATAATTGGCAATTTCAGGTTTGGCAGCCGAAACAACAGAAAGCAGCGTAGATTTACCGGCATTGGGAAAACCAACCAACCCTACATCGGCAAGCACTTTCAACTGCATAATAATGGTTTTTTCAATGTGAGATTCTCCCGGTTGCGAAAAACGTGGCGTTTGATTGGTGGCAGTGCGGAAATGCCAGTTACCTTGTCCACCGCGACCACCTTTTAACAGAACGGTCTCTTGTCCGTGTTCGGTAATTTCGCAGAGAAATTGTCCGGTCTCACCATCATAAACCACCGTTCCGAGTGGCACTTCAATAGTTTGGTCTTTGCCGTCTTTACCAAAGCTTCGGCTTTTGCTCCCACTTTCACCATCACTGGCATACACGTGTCGGGCATATTTTAAATGAAGCAACGTCCAAAGATTAGAATTGCCGCGAAGGATAATGTGTCCTCCACGACCTCCATCACCTCCATCGGGACCACCTTTTTGGATGAATTTTTCCCGATGAAAATGTGTAGAACCAGCACCGCCTTTACCTGAGCGGCAAAATATTTTTACGTAATCAACAAAATTTGAACCTGCCATTATTATTTAATTAATTTCAATCCAATACGCTTGATATTCTCTCGAAAATTTCTTCGATTGTTCCCATTCCGTGAATAGGAGCGTATTTTCCTTTCTTTTTATAAAATTCACTCACCGGTTTTGTTTGGGAATGATATACATTCAACCTTTTTTGAATGGTTTCCAAATTATCATCGCTTCTTCCGGAAGTTTGCCCACGCATCAATAAACGATGGACCAATTCTTCTTCTTTTACATCCAAATCGACCAATACTTCGGTTTGTTCACCTCGTTGTTCGAGCATTTCTTCCAATACTTCGGCTTGCGCGAGCGTACGCGGAAAACCGTCCAGAATAATTCCGTTTACTTCATTTTTGTTTAATGTATCTAATTTATGGGCAATCATTCCAATAATAACATCATCAGGAACTAATTGACCGACACTGATATATTTGTTGGCATCTTTTCCTAACGCAGTATCATCGGCTATTTCTTTACGTAATAAATCTCCGGTAGAAATATGTTTTAATTTGTATTTCCTAATAATCAATTCACTCTGTGTTCCCTTACCACTTCCGGGAGCGCCGTAAATAATAATGTTTTTCATATTATGCTGGTGTAATTGTTCGAATTTACATTCTAAGAATTTATCTTTTCAAAAATTTTATTGCTCAAAGCTAAATAACCGTGTAAATATCTTTCAGATTCCGTCCGTAACCATCATAATCTAATCCATAACCCAGAATAAACTCATTCGGAATTTTCATTGCAATATAATCCAATTTAATATCCTTTTGGAGGGCTTCTGGTTTTTGCAAAAATGTAGTTACATGTACTTCTTTTGCTCCTTTCGCTTCCAACGAATTAAGAATTTTTTCCATAGTTATACCTGTATCTACGATATCTTCTACTACTACCACCGTTCTGCCCACAACACTTTCGTTCAATCCGATAACTTCTTTTACTGTTCCGGTAGTATAAAGTCCTTCATACGAAGAAAGTTTTACAAATGTAATTTCACAAGGAATGTTTACCACTTTCATCAGATCGGCAGCAAACATAAACGCGCCGTTCAACACACAAATAAATAACGGATCTTTGTCTGCCAAATCCTTATTAATTTGGTTTCCTACATTCTCTACGGCTTTTAAAATATCTTCTGAAGGGATAGACAACCTAAATTGCTTATCTTTAATTTGAATTATATCCATATCGTTATTGTCGTTGTAATTTGGCTCAAAATTACTTCTTTTTTCCCATATTTCATATATATCACCATACAATTCTCGTCACGTCCGAATACGTGTACTCCATTTTCCCGAAAAAACAGGTAAAATATTTTCGTTTTCAAAAATTAATAGTACATTTGCTTAATTATTCGGATGCATCTAAAAAATGCTTTTGAAGTAGGAGAAACGCGGAAAGATTATTTTTTGAATAATCGTGCATACCATAGTTTTCAAACAGCAATTAAAGTAAATATTATCTTATGAAATTCAACGTATCAAGTACAGAGTTACTATCACATTTACAAGCTATTAGCAGAGTCATCAACAGCAAAAATTCGTTACAAATTTTAGATAATTTTTTATTAAAATTAGAAGGCGACACTCTTACGATGACTGCTTCTGATATTGAAACTACGATGATAACTTCTATGCAAGTGCAAGAAGTGGAAGGTAGCGGTCAGGTTGCTGTATCAAGTAAATTATTGCTCGACACGCTTCGCGAGTTCTCTGAGCAACCACTTACTTTTGACATAAACGACAGCAATTTGGCAATGGTGATTACCTCTCCCAACGGCACTTACAACTTTATCGGACAAAACGGAGATATGTATCCCCAATTGCCTAAATTAGAAGAAAACGCACGTTTTTTGAATGTTGAAGCATCTATTTTGGCAAGCGGTATCTCAAAATCATTTTTCTGTATGGCTGACGATGAGCTACGTCCGGTTATGAATGGCATTTTTTTCGACATTACTTCTGACCGTTTAACATTAGTAGCTACCGACGCGCATAAATTAGTAAGATTTGTTTCCAATCATACGGCATCGTCGCTAAACGCTGAGGAAACAATGAGTTTTATTTTACCGAAAAAGCCGGCAATAATTTTAAAAATATTTTACCGAAAGAGTACGGTGAAGTAGAAATAAAGTTTGACGAAAAAAACGCTTATTTTACACTAAGCAACTACACGATGGTTTGTCGCCAGGTTGAGGGACGCTATCCGAACTATAACGGTGTGATACCCAAAAACAATCCACACAAAGTTATTATTGACAGAAGTTCGCTTTTAAACGCCCTGAAACGCGTTTCGGTTTTCTCAAATCAGGCAAGCAACTTGATCAAGCTTGAATTTGCCAACAATACCGTTCAAGTTTCGGCTCAGGATATTGACTTTTCCATTTCTGCAGAAGAAACCATCGCCTGTCAGTACGAAGAAGAACCAATAAAAATTGGATTTAAATCAACCTTTATGATTGAGATGCTTTCAAATATAGGCTCCGGAGAAATTATTCTGGAATTGGCTGATCCGTCGCGCGCAGGCATCATTCTTCCACTTGAAAACGAAGAAAATGAAGACTTGCTAATGTTGTTGATGCCGATGTTGCTTAACGACTAAAAAATATATCTTACCTACACGATAAATGCAGAAATGGATTTGACCCAGTTTCTGCATTTGTTTTGTATAACAGCTTTCAAAATACAATAAAAATTTTCAATTTAACGAAAAACAACCATAAACAATGAAACTCAGTCTTAAAAATCCACTTGTTTTTTTTGATTTAGAAACAACCGGTACCAATATCGTATCAGACAGGATTGTTGAAATCTCCTACTTAAAAGTGTTTCCCAATGGAAGAGAAGAAAGCAAAACCATACGTATCAATCCTGAAATGCACATTCCGGAAGCAGTATCTACGATTCACGGCATTTACGACAACGATGTGGCAGATTGTCCTACTTTCAAGCAAGTAGCCAAAGAAATTATGAAAGATATAGAGGGGGCAGACTTAGCAGGTTACAACTCAAACCGATTCGACATTCCCTTATTAGCAGAAGAATTACTCCGTGCTGAAATAGATATTGATTTGATGAAACGAAAATTTGTCGATGTACAAGTTATTTTTCACAAAATGGAGCAGCGCACACTTTCAGCCGCGTACAAGTTTTATTGCGAAAAAGAGTTGGAGAATGCCCACAGTGCCGAAGCTGACACCAAAGCAACATACGAAGTTTTACAAGCGCAGCTTGAAAGGTATCCGGAAATACAAAACGATGTAGAATTTTTAGCAAAATTTACAGCTCAAACCAACAACGTTGATTTTGCCGGAAGAATTATTTATAACGACAAAGGTGAAGAAATAATCAACTTTGGCAAATACAAGGGACAAAAAGTAATCGACGTTTTCAAAAAAGATATGGGCTACTACGGATGGATAATGGACAGCGACTTTGCCTTACACACCAAAAAAGTATTGACCAATATCAAACTCAGAAGTTTTAATAAGTAGTAAAAAACGATTTGCAAAAATATTATCACCCAATCACTTCTATTTTACAAATTATTGTTACGTCGAAAAAAGCGTATTATTTAGCAAATTCGTAGAAAACATACCGAATCGTCTTAATGATTATCAATGTCACGATAGTCGTATAATCTAATTCTGCGATTTTTTTATTGCTTTTTTTGTATAATTATAAGGCGTAGTTTCAACCAGTGAATGCAACTTTTTAAGTTTTCAAAGATAGGAAGAATATTTCTTTAGGTGAATGGAAATTTAGTTTTTCTCTTGGTCTGTTATTGATTTTGTATTGTATTTGTTTGATATGCTGATTACTAAGTTTGTCCAATTTGGTATGTTTTGGTATATATTGTCTAATGAGTTTGTTTGTGTTTTCAATCAATCCTTTTTCCCAAGAGGAATATGGGTGCGTAAAGAAAACTTTGGTATCCAGTTGTTTAGCTATGTTTTGGTGGTCTGCGAACTCAGTCCCGTTGTCTGTGGTGATAGTATGAACGTGTTCTTTGTAGGCGGTAAGCAATCTGACTACCACTTTGCTCAATTCTTTGGCATTTTTCCCCTGTTCAAGTTTTTCCATAAGCATAAATGCGGTTTTTCTTTCTACCATTGTAACAATAGCTCCCTGATTGTTTTCTCCCACAATGGTATCTATTTCCCAATCTCCAAATCGTTTTTTGTCATTGACAATTTGTGGTCGCAGGTCAATGGAAACTCTATTTTTTATGGGTATGTTTCCACCCACCGGACGTTTCCTGTGTTTGAGTTTATGTCTGGTGTGTTTGTAGAGTGTCCCGCCTTGATGCTTGTCCCCGCGAATGATTTTATAGATGGTTTCGTGGCTGACAAAAGGCTTATTCTCAAGTTTTAATCTGCCTGTAATTTGTTGTGGCGATAAATCTTCTTGAATCATCGTAATGATTTCTTTTTTCACTACGGGCAACAGTTTACGAGGCTTTTTCATACGCTCTTTACGCACTTCTGCCATATCTTGTGCATACCGGAAGGAGTATTTGCCTTTCAGATTGGCATTGCGTTTCAACTCCCGGCATATTACCGATTTATCTTTACCGATTGTCTTTGCAATCTGTGTTTGGCTGCAACCTTGCTTTAATAAGCAGGAAATTGCGTACCTTTGTTCTTGGGTTAAATGTACTTTTTTGCTCATACAACTTAAAAGTAAGAAATTTTTCCTAAACATCTTTCAGGGCATATGCCCTGAAAGATGTTTTTTTCTTCTTGAAAGTTGCATTTCTTAGTTGAAATTAATAGGTAATGGTTAAAAACAAAAGAAAATTTGCAATAAAAAGACAAATGGCACAATCATTGTGATAATGTTAAGATAGGGTTCAGTGAGTTTTGTCAGTAATGAAAAAAATTAAAAAAATATCATTCATCTTTTTATTTGCAATATCTTTAACTACGCTTACCAAAGCACAGGAGAATAATGTTGTGCCCGATGCCCAACGCACACTTGAGTTAGAAGTATCTAAGCAAACCGAAAGGCTTCAGATGGAATTATCGCTTTCGTCGGAGCAAATTAAAACGGTTTATCAAATCAATCTTAAATATGCCCAAGCGAGACAAAAAATAGTCAATAGAAACGAAGCCTTACAAGTCCTAAAAAATAAAGACGAGGAAATCAGAAGAGTTTTAACAAATGAGCAATACGAGCAGTTAGAGTATAAACGGACATTTCGTCAGCCGGTTGAAATAGGTAACAACACGCAATATTTACGTACCAATCCGGAGTTGAGGAGCAACTTCAGGTCAAGAAGCGATAATTACGTACCTGTACGAAATAACGGAGGTACATCTCAAAGCAGTACGCGTGAGAACGTACAAAGCCAACATTCAGACTATAGAATTAGAGAATCTTCGCGTAGTCAAGGCACAACACGCCAACCTCAATATACTCGCTCAACGGAAAATAACCAGTCTCAGCGTTCTTCGTCGGCGGAAAGAAGTGGTTCCTCAACTGAAAGAGGTGCTTCCTCAAACCGTTCGACAGAACAAAACTCAAATAGTAATCGTTCGTCCTCCGGCGGAAGAAGATAGATAAAATGTCAAATTCGTATTTTCAGTTTAAGCAATTCACCGTTTTTCACGATAAATGTGCAATGAAAGTGGGCGCCGATGGCGTTACGCTCGGTGCTTGGTGTAATGTTGACGGAGCGAAAAATATGTTGGATATCGGAACAGGTACGGGGTTAATTGCTTTGATGTTGGCGCAATGTTCCGATGCAGAAATTACGGCTATTGATATTAAAAATGATTGTGCTACTCAAGCTAAAGAAAACGTTGAAAATTCTCCTTGGAAAGACAGAATAAAGGTGATTGACGCTTCTATTCAAGATTTTGCTCAAAAATCAGAAGAAAAATTTGATTTAATAGTTTGCAACCCGCCTTTTTTTATTAACTCGCTTAAATCACCCTCTGATGCAAGAACAACTGCCCGTCATAACGATTCGCTTCCTTTTGAAGATTTAATTCAATCGGCTCAAAAACTCCTGACTGAAAATGGGCGGTTATGCGTGATTCTTCCCATTGTGGAAGGAAATCAGTTTACCGGTTTATCTGAAAAAAATAATTTGTATTGTTCGAAAAAAACGACTGTTTTTCCTAATTTAGAAAAACCTGCCAAACGATTACTTTTGGAATTCAGAAGCGAAAAATGTAATTTAGAAGAGTCAGAACTCACCATTGAAGCCAAAAGGCACGTTTATACTACTCGAATATTCAGCATTGGTCAAAGATTTTTATCTGAAACTATAAATGTCGATTTTCACTGTCCTCCAATATTATCAGTACAAAAAGTAGAAGAAGAATTTACAGATTTAACCGACTTGTAATGCGGTTAACGGCTTGCTTTTTCGTATCTTTGCACCCAAATTGAGAAATTTATAACAAATCCTAATAGTATAGAATGATTTCCGTAGATGCACTTGCCGTTGAGTTTGGCGGACAAACTTTATTTTCAGATGTTTCCTTTGTAATTAACGAAAAAGACCGTATTGCGTTGATGGGCAAAAACGGCGCAGGCAAATCCACCTTGCTTAAAATTCTTGCCGGAACGCGTGAACCTTCGCGTGGTGGAATTTCTTATCCGAAAGAAACCATAATAGCTTATTTACCACAACATTTGCTGTTGGAAGACAACCGGACTGTTTTTGAAGAAGCTTCGCTGGCTTTTTCAGAAATTCAGCAGATGGAACAAAGAATCAATGCCATCAACGAAGAACTTGCGATTCGTACCGATTATGAATCAGATAGTTATATGCAATTGATTGAAGAGGTTTCAACCTTAAGTGAGCAGTTTTACAGCATTGAGGAAACCAATTTTGATGCCGATATTGAAAAAACATTGTTGGGACTTGGTTTTTTAAGGTCTGATTTTCAAAGAAATACTTCTGAATTTAGCGGTGGCTGGCGTATGCGTATTGAACTTGCTAAAATGTTGCTTCGCAAACCTGATGTTATTCTGTTGGATGAGCCTACCAATCACTTGGACATTGAATCCATTCAGTGGTTGGAAGATTTTTTGATAAATTCTGCTAAGGCGGTGGTGGTTATTTCGCACGACAGGGCTTTTGTTGAGAATATCACCAACCGCACCATCGAAGTTACGATGGGTAGAATTTACGATTACAAAGCCAAATATTCTCATTATCTCGAATTGCGGAAAGAGCGTCGCAGTCAGCAGATGAAGCAGTACGAAGAACAACAGAAAATGATTGCCGAAACCACAGAATTTATCGAACGGTTCAAAGGAACGTATTCAAAAACACTCCAAGTGCAATCGCGTGTAAAAATGCTTGAAAAATTGGTGCTGATTGAAGTGGATGAGGAAGATACATCGGCTTTGCGTTTGAAATTTCCACCGTCGCCACGCTCGGGAAATTACCCTGTAACTGCTGATGGTGTAGGAAAATCGTACGATGATAAACTGATATTTTCCAATGCCAATTTTATGATCGAAAGAGGCGAAAAAATCGCTTTTGTCGGGAAAAATGGCGCGGGAAAATCAACCTTGATTAAATGTATAATGAACGAGATAAAGCACGATGGTACACTTACCCTCGGACACAACGTAAAAATTGGTTATTTTGCTCAAAATCAAGCGTCATTGTTGGACGAAAATTTAACGGCATTTCAAACCATTGATGATGTTGCGGTGGGCGACATCAGAAATAAAATCAAAGATTTGCTGGGCGCGTTTATGTTTGGTGGCGACAATTCGTTGAAAAAGGTAAAGGTTCTGTCGGGTGGTGAACGCCAACGACTTGCAATGATTAAATTGCTTCTTGAGCCAGTCAATCTGCTAATTCTCGACGAACCAACCAATCATTTGGATATGAAAACCAAAGATATTCTGAAACAGGCTCTTGCCGATTTCGATGGCACGTTGATTGTGGTTTCGCACGACCGTGATTTCCTTGACGGGCTGGTAAATAAAGTATATGAATTTGGAAATCAAAAAGTTACTGAACATTTGGAAGATATCTACGGATTCTTGGAAAAGAAAAAATTGGAAAATCTTCGCGAAATAGAAAGGACGGTTTAATAAACAGTATTGACTTCTTCGCAAACTTCTACTTTGTCCCGCAAAAATGATTTGAGAATAAAAATCAATGCTACTTCTATCGAGCATACAATGGACTAAACATTGCTCAATTAAAAAAGGCTGACTCATTTTTTGCTTTGAGACAGCCTTTGAAATGTTTTCAAAAGTTCAGTTATTTCTTTTTTCCCTGATTTGCAACGGCATCCATCAGTTTTTTTATTTCTTCGGGATCTCCAAGAAAGTAATCTTTTACCAGATTCAGATCATCATCAAACTCAAAAACATAAGGTACGGCTGTTGGTAAATTTAAGCTGATAATATCCTCATTTGAAATATTTTTCAGATATTTAATGATACCGCGTAAGCTGTTTCCGTGCGCAGCAACCAAAATTTGATCGTGATTCATCAATGCCGGATAAATGGTATCCTGCCAATATGGGAGGATTCTGTCCACCGTTTCTTTTAATGATTCTGTAAGTGGAAGATAAGCCGCAGGTACTCCTTTGTAACGTGCATCTTGAAAAGGAGAACGTACATCGTCTTTTGCAAAAGGTGTAGGAGGCACATCGTAACTTCTTCTCCAAACCAACACTTGCTCATCACCATATTTTTCTGCTGTTTCAGCTTTGTTCAAGCCCTGAAGCATACCGTAATGTTTTTCATTTAGCCGCCAACTTTTGCTTACAGGAATCCAATCCAAATCCATCTGATCAAGGATGTTGTTCAATGTTTTTACAGCACGTTTTAAGTAAGATGTAAAGGCTACTTCAAATTGAAATCCTTCTTTTTTTAGTAATTGTCCCGCTTTTACGGCTTCTTCTACGCCTTTTTCCGATAGATCTACGTCTGTCCATCCCGTGAAGCGATTTTCTTTGTTCCAGATGCTTTCACCGTGACGAATTAAAACAACTTTTTTCATTCTTTTTTTGATTTATTTTGTTATTATTTATTGCCTAAAATGCGACAGCAAAGATACTAAAATTTACTGAAAATTACTTTCGTCTACACCGAATTGGTTTTTTATCCTTATTTTTGCAGAAATTATGGCAGAAATGAACTTAAAGAGAGAATTAGAAACAAGAATTTTAGTGTTGGACGGTGCAATGGGCACAATGATTCAGCGCCATAAACTTCAGGAAAAAGATTACAGAGGAGTACGTTTTGCCGATGTCAAAATACCTCAAAAAGGAAATAACGATTTGTTGGTATTAACGCAACCGGAAATCATAAAAGATATTCACCGCCAATATTTAGAAGCGGGTGCCGATTTAATTGAAACCAATACTTTCAACGCGCAACGTGTTTCGATGGAGGATTACGGAATGGAAGCGTATGTGCGGGAGATGAATTTGGAGGCTGTAAAATTAGCCCGCGAAGTGGTTGATGAATTCAATGCAAAAAATCCTTCAAAACCTCGTTTTGTGATTGGTTCTGTGGGACCTACCAATAAAACGGCTTCTATGTCGCCCGATGTCAATAATCCTGCTTATCGTGCTGTTTCATTTGATGATTTGGTTTCTGCTTACGAGGAACAAATTTCAGCATTGTTGGAAGGTGGCGTGGATGCTATTTTGATTGAAACAATTTTTGATACGTTGAATGCAAAAGCTGGAATTTTTGCCTCCGAAAAAGCGATGGAAAGACTGGGCAAGCGCGTTGAATTGATGCTTTCTGCCACCGTTGCCGATTCCAGTGGAAGAACGCTGTCGGGACAAACCATTGGTGCTTTTCTTACGTCGGTTGCGCACGCAGACTTACTTTCTGTGGGTCTAAATTGCTCGTTTGGAGCAAAAGATTTGAAACCGTATTTGCAAGAATTAAGTCGTTCGGCTTCGTGTTTTGTAAGTGCTTATCCCAATGCCGGTTTACCTAATCAGTTTGGGGAGTATGATGAAACTCCGGAGAAAATGTCACAGCAAGTAACAGAGTATTTTGATGAAAAACTGATTAATATTATTGGTGGTTGTTGCGGAACAACTCCTGCTCATATAGCTGATTATCAGAAATTAATAGAAAATTCAGAAGTTAGAAAACCTAATCTATCTAATAACAACTTGCATTTGAGTGGATTGGAAGAGTTGGTGATTTTGTCGCCTGAGGTGGAGTTTTATAAAAAATCTGAAAGTAAAACCTCACCCCTAACCCCTCTCCTTGAGGAGAGGGGGAAAAATAGATGGATTTTTGAAAATGAGCACAAAAACTTCACGACGGATACTCAATCTTGGTATTTATTAATAGAAATAGCCAAGGAAATGCGACACGAACCAACGAATGCCGAGGCTGAGTTATGGAATGTTTTAAGGAATAGAAATATCGGTTATAAAATTCGTCGCCAGCATATTATAAATGAATATATTGCTGATTTTTACTGTGTTGAAAAGAAGACGATAATAGAGGTTGATGGTGGAATTCATTTAACTGAGGAACAAAAGCAAAGAGATAAGCGGAGAACTGAAATATTGGTTTCTGAGGGGTATAATATTGCGCGTTATACGAATCAGGAGGTTTTGAACGATCCATTTATTATCGCAAAAGATATAAAAAACTTTCTTGATTCAATTTCTTCTCCCCTCTCCTCAAGGAGAGGGGTAGGAGGTGAGGTTGAAACTCCCGAAATTAAAGAATACATTAATGATAAAGATCAACGTTCTCTTTTCCTCAACATTGGTGAACGTTGCAATGTAGCAGGTTCACGTGCATTTTTACGGTTGATTAATGAAAAGAATTACGAAGAAGCTTTGAATATTGCTCGTCGCCAAGTGGAGGACGGCGCACAGGTCATCGACATCAATATGGACGATGCAATGCTGGATGCAAAGCAAGAAATGGTTACTTTTTTGAATTATATAGCGTCAGAGCCTGAAATTGCCCGCGTTCCGATTATGATTGATTCTTCAAAATGGGAAGTGATCGAAGCCGGATTAAAATGTGTGCAGGGAAAATGTATCGTCAATTCCATCAGTTTAAAAGAAGGTGAAACCGATTTTCTCGAGAAAGCAAAAAAAATACGTGCTTACGGTGCTTCAACCGTGGTAATGGCTTTTGATGAAAAAGGACAAGCCGACAGTTTCGAACGGAAAATTGAAATTTGCACACGAGCTTATAAACTTTTGACTGAAAAAGTCGGTTTTCCTCCGCAGGATATTATTTTCGATCCGAATATTCTGGCTGTCGCCACAGGAATTGAGGAACATAGTAACTACGGAGTTGATTTTATCAATGCTACGCGTTGGATAAAGCAAAATCTACCGTATGCAAAAGTAAGTGGCGGTGTGAGTAATTTATCGTTTTCCTTCCGCGGAAATAATCCGGTACGCGAAGCCATTCATTCTGTTTTCCTCTACCACGCTGTGAAAGCAGGAATGGATATGGGCATTGTAAACGCAGGAATGTTGCAGATTTACGAAGAAATTCCGCAGGATTTATTGGAAAGAGTGGAAGATGTGGTGCTGAATAGGAGAGAAGATGCAACGGAGAGAATGATTGAATTTGCCGAAAAAATCAAAAATAATTCGACAGAAAATAAATCAGAACGAGTAGATGAATGGAGAAACGAGTCGCTTGAAAAACGATTGGAGCACGCATTGATAAAAGGAATTGGCGATTATTTAGAAGAAGATTTGGCGGAAGCATTGACAAAATATCCTACTCCAATAGAAATCATAGAAAAACCGTTGATGAACGGAATGAACATTGTAGGCGGACTTTTTGGTGAAGGAAAAATGTTTCTTCCGCAGGTGGTGAAAACGGCTCGCACAATGAAAAAAGCGGTAGCTATTCTTCAGCCCGAAATTGAAAAAACAAAAATTCCAGGACAAAGTTCATCGGCAGGTAAGTTTCTGATTGCCACTGTAAAAGGTGATGTACACGATATTGGAAAAAACATTGTTTCGGTGATTTTGTCTTGCAACAATTATGAAGTGATTGATTTGGGTGTAATGACTCCCACCGAAAAAATCATCCAAACTGCTATCGATGAAAAAGTGGATATTGTAGGTTTAAGCGGGTTAATTACCCCTTCGTTGGAAGAAATGTGTAACGTAGCTTCTGAGATGGAAAAGGCAGGATTAAAAGTGCCGTTATTGATTGGCGGAGCTACCACCTCTAAAGTTCATACGGCTGTAAAAATTGCACCAAATTACAGTCAGCCTGTGGTTTACGTGAAGGACGCATCGGTTAATACGGCTGTGGTTGCTAATTTATTAAACGAAAAATTAAAAACTAACTACGTTTCCTCCATTGAGGATGAATATCAGAAAATAAGAGAAAAACAAGCTCCAAAAGTAGAATTATTATCGTTGGAAGAAGCGAAAAGAAGGAAACCGAAGCTGTTTTAATCCCCCTCAAGCTCTCCCCAAAATGGAGAGAAGCCGTAAGGGTCTAATTTTCATTTAGAATAAAACAATCTATCTTTCTCTTTTTCAAGAGACAATGAGAAAGATAGAACCAATTTACTATTATGCTGTACGCCTTTATATTGCAAGCAAACTGCAACAAGTTTCTTTGCTTCCTGAAATTAATCTATTCTTCAGTCGCGAAGAAAATATTTTGTTTCAATTTATCAAACTTAGTTCTCTTTATAGCTGAAGATTGAAATACCTCATTGTACTTCTCGTTACTTAGATTCTCCCAATCATTTTTCGTCCAGGTAATAATTTCATCTACAATCTCAAATTCCGGATGACGATGTGGTTTCGCTTTTGTTTTGTTCCAAGGGCAAACATCGTTACAAATATCACATCCATAAGCAAATCCGGATAGCTTTTGTCTGATTTCAATATCTATTTCCTCTTTATTTTCAATGGTTTGATAAGATATACAACGTCTTGCATCCAATCCAAAGGTCTCCGTAAGCGCAGTTGTGGGGCAGGAATTCAAACATTTTCTGCAGTTTCCACATCGGTTGGGGATCGGAGAGTCATATTCAAGCTCTTCATTTAAAAACAATTCACCTAAGAAAAAACAGGAACCAAAGTCTGGATGTATCAACATTTTATTGTGTCCTATCCAACCTAATCCGGCTTTCTCACCCCACTTTCGCTCAAGTACCGGGGCAGAGTCCACAAAAAGGTGCTGTCGAGATGTATGAAAGCAGTTATTGCCATATTGCTGAACGATACTGTTCTCAAGTTCTGTTAATTTTTGCTTGATAACCGTATGATAATCAACTTTACTGTACGCGTACTTGGCTATTTTAGGCTGTTCAGCAGTCTGTTGACTTGCGGGAAAGTAGTTCATCATTACCACCACAATGGATTTGCATCCTTCAACCATCTCTTTAGGATTGAATCTTTTTCCTAAGTTTCGCTCCAAATAGCTCATTTTTGAGTGGAAGTTATTTGCTAACCACGAATTAAAAAACACGGAGTCTTCTTCCAAAAACTCCGCTTTTGCTACTCCGCAAGCATCAAATCCAAGTTCGATAGCTTGCTGTTTAATGAAATCCGTCAATGCTTTTTTCAAACCTGCGGAACGTTTTTATATCACACGTTTTATATCCTTTTGAAGCGACTCGAAGTTGGTATATCTTCCGATGATAGCTCCTTTTTTATCGATTAAAAATAAAGTAGGAACTGCGCTTACATTATACAAAGAAACATATTTAGACTCAGCTCCATTCTCATCACGAACACAAATCCAAGGTAAATTAGAGACGGAACGCTCCCACAGCATTTTATTTTGGTCTAATGACACTTGATAAATCATCAGCCCTTGCGCAGAATATTTATTAAAAATATCACGTAGTTCAAATGTATATTCCACATTATGTTCCATTTCTGCAGCCGAAAAATCTAAAACGATAGTCTTGCCACGCAAATCAGACAACTTCTTCACATAGCCATTATTGTCTTTTAGCTCGATTTCAGGAAAGTCCACACCGGCTTTGTTTTGAAGCATCTCCATCGCTAATTGTTGCTTTTGAATCCGATCCTGTTGTAACGCGGTGACAACCAAATTGTGCAAGCTTTTGCTCCGTTCATAATCAGTCATATAGGTGTCAAAAGCCGTAGCTACAGCAGAAAAATAAACCCTATCCGCTTTATCATAAGGCGATACCACGTATAATCCGTTCACTTGCTGATAGAGTGCAAAATAAGCGGCAATAGAACGTGGATTCTTCAATACTAAATCCATTACATCCTTTTTATGGGTTGCTATTTCCGTTTCAAAAGAACGTATCATCAGTTTTTGCTTTTCAGGATCTTTTTCCTGACCTATCGTAGTAGCACGGTTTTGCAAATTCACAATAGATTTTCGTAAACGCTGAATGTCAGCAGATACATCAGAATTAGATATTTTAGCATCGATAAGTTGTTTTGCATTAGCCGTCACTCTTATTTCTTCCGTAGAATCCACTCCTAAAATTAATTTCTGATTGCCAAGTTCCAATTTATACAAATCGGGATACTTCGGACGAAGCGCTTTGAATTTAAAATCACCGTTTTTATCCAATCGAACGGAGTCTATCAAACTATCTTTTAACAAACCACTGTGAACAAAATAAAGTATTTGCTCGTCTGCATTTGCAATAGTACCAACTACAGTAAATTTCGTAGAGTGATTGCAAGCTACAAAAGTGATTGTAAAAATCAAGAAATAAAGTGTTTTTTTAAGCATAAAATAGGAATTTGATATTCAATTTTCTTTTTTTATATGAATTTTTCGTGTGAGTAACTTATTGATTTTCGAGACAAAGGGCATCCTTTACTTTATCGGCTATCGCCCGACCTTTGATTGTTTCTACAATCTTTAATGCAAATGGAATGGCTACTCCAAGTCCTTTTGCCGTTATTATATTATCACACTTCACTACCGACCGATTTGAGATACGGGCGCCTGTCAGATTCTTCTCGAAGCCGGGATAAACAATCGCCTCTTTCCCTTCTAAAAGGCCTAACTTGCCAAGTAATGAAGGGGCGGCACAAATAGCAGCTATTTCTTTACCGTTATCCACTTGTTTTTTTACCAATTTATTTAGTTCTTCGTGTGCCATCAGATTAGAAGTTCCGGGCATTCCTCCGGGAAGAATCAGGTAGTCTTTATCTTCTATTTTTGCTTCTGAGAAAAACATATCTGCAATCACATCAATATGATGAGCTCCCGTTACGATTTTACTGTCAGTGATGGAAATTGTCACCACGTCGATTCCGGCACGGCGCAATATATCAATCGGTGTTATGGCTTCGATTTCTTCAAAACCATCGGCGAGAAAAATCAATGCTTTCATTGTATTATAACTGATTGGATGATGATTTAATTTAACCGATAAAGATATGTTATGGTTCCCACAACCACTCCGCTTCCGCCGCTAAACTTTGTTCTTTTAGCTGCGTTTACGGCGCCTTTACGCGTTTCAGCATCTGAAATTGTGGTAGGTGACACAACTACTGCCGATGCTACAATTCCGTTTTTATCTACACGGATACTTACGGTAATTCTTCCTTCTTCATTGCTCGAATAAGATGGTTTTACTAACGAACCAATTAAGTCGCGTCCATTTAGTGACCAAGAGTTTCCTCCGGAAGTTCCTTTACCGGCAGGGTTTCCTTGCCTGCCATCTCCTTGCGTTGTTCCGCTACCGTTTCCGCCACTATTGCCAAACAACCCCGACATGGCGCTATTGGCTTTATCAATAGCTTGTTGTTCGGATTTTTGCTGTTGTGCTGCCTTGCGTTGTTGGTCAGCTTGCTGTTGTTGTTCTAAATCCTGTGTTTTTTTATCCGTTTTGTCTTTCTTCTCCGGAATTTTTATTGGCGATTCATTTTTCTGTGTCAGCAGGTCTTGTTCCGATGGTAACTTTTGGCTTGTCTGTTCTGTTTTTCCTGCAGCGGGAGGCACATATACATCTTGTACCGACATATCGTTACCTCCTCCGTCAAGCGCGTCACCAAAACTAATCATCACACCCTCATCCAATACATTGTCGGTATGAAAAACGGGCATCGTAATGAACCAAAGTATCAGAAACAATAAAACGCAACCGATTATTGAACCACTTAGAGCATATATTTTTTCTCGATTCAACATATTATTCATCCGACTTTTGTAAAGGTTGAGGTTTGGTTGCAATAACCAATTTTAGTTTATTTTTGTTTGCGATATCTAATACCCTGACCACTTCTTTATAGGCTATGTCCTGATCGGCATATAACGCTACATAGGTATTTGCCATATCTTTAGCCACTATTTGCATAATTTGCGATTCGAGCAACTCGGGTGCAATGGGTTGTACATCTTTATCATCGGTTGCCAAAAAATAATTTCCCGATTTATCAATAGACACTCGGGCAATCACTTGCTTGGTGGAAGTTTTGGCACTGCTTTCCGGTAAATTTACCTGAATATCGTTTGGAGTTGTCATTGTAGATGATATAACGAAAAATAGTAACAACAGAAAAATAATATCTGTCATCGAAGCCATCGAGAATGCCGCCTCCGCTCTATTTCTTCTTTTTAATGCCATATTTATTTGATAAATAGTTAGTTCGTAGATTGATTACATAGTACTGATACACCAACATATAGCCGGAACGGTAAACTATTTTAAAGGTTCGTTTAAGAAATCCATAAACTCCAACGTTCTGGTTTCTAAAGTACGAACTACTGAATCAATTCTGGAAATAAGATAATTATAAGCAAAATAAGCCAAAATCCCAACAATTAAGCCACCAACGGTTGTTACCATCGCCTGATACATCCCTTCGGACAAGTCTTTTAGTTGTACAACACCGGTCGCATTTTGTGTCATCGTATAAAAAGTCAATACCATTCCGGTCACTGTTCCCAAAAACCCAAGCATAGGCGCACCACCTGAAATAGTGGCCATAATTACCAAGCCTTTTTCTAATTTTGCTATTTCGAGGTTCCCTACATTTTCCACAGCTACCAGCACATCGCTTAGCGGACGTCCTAACCGAGTGATACCTTTTTCAACCATACGCGAAGAAGGCGAATTCACGTCGCGACAAAGTTTGAGCGCTGACTCTATTTTTCCATCCTGAATACAATCTTTTACGCGATTCATAAAAGTTTTATCTTCCTGAGATGCCTTTTTAATGGTAATTACCCGTTCTATGAAAAAATAAATGGCAAGCGCAAACATTAGCGCCAGCACAATCATAATAGGACCGCCATATACCGCCATTGTCCAAAGATTCATAGATTTAGGCGCTTCGGTTACGGGTGCTGTATGTGTGTAAACCATCGTGGAATCTACCACAGTCTGTAAAAATACGGATAAGTTCATTATTTCCTTAATTTATAAAAATTTATATTAAAGTATTTCTTCTAAATATCGATTTAACAATCACTATTGATGGTTTTATTTTAACGCTTCTTGGTAGCGTTTTATTGTTTCTTCCAATCCCAAATACAAAGCATCGGATATCAGATGCATGACCCATGGAGACTTCTTGAACCATGGGATATGACTGTGCAAATACGCTAAATTTTCGAGACTCAAATCATTACCGGCATTTAACCCTAAGCCAAGATTATCAGCCATTTTTGCCGCTTGTATAAAAGGAGCAACTGCCTCTTCTTTGTTCTTCGGATAGTTTGTAGCGTAAGGTTCAGTGTAAAGTTCTACCCTATCGGTACCGGTTTTGGCTGCGTATTCAATACTTTCAAGATTTGTATCTACAAATATAGATACGCGTATGCCTTTATCGTGAAACCTTGCCACTGTTTCTCTTAAAAAGTCCTGATTGCTTTTAGTATCCCAGCCGGCATTGGACGTAATCGCGCCCGGCGGATCAGGTACAAGCGTAACCTGCGCCGGTACAACAGTTTCTACCAAACGGATAAAATCAGGCGATGGATAGCCTTCAATATTAAATTCAGTAGTTAATATCGGTTTCAATGCCAACACATCGGCGTAGCGTATGTGACGTTCGTCCGGTCGTGGATGGACGGTAATGCCATTCGCACCAAATTTTTCGCAATCCAACGCCACCTTTAACACATCGGGCACATTTCCTCCCCGTGCGTTACGAAGCGTAGCCACTTTATTTATATTTACACTGAGTGTTGTCATATCATTTTAAAATGAAAAAGTTTGCTCATTTCATTTGCATTTTGTTCCTTTGTACAAAGGTTTTACTTTACAAAAATAACGTAAAAAATTGAGGAAAAAGAACAAAAAAGTTATTCTTTCGTATTTTTTAATGATTTTGACCGATTTACTGTAATCATTTTTGCTATGCTCCACAAAAAAATAAGCCGAATTGCCATTTTTGTTTATCTCCATCGGGAAGGGATTGAGAATTTACTCAGTCAACTCATTGATTTCTTTGATAAAAAAAACACAACAGCCGTTCTCGACCCGTATCTTCAGGATTTTATTCTTGAAAAATTAAACCGCACTTTCCGACGTTACGAGGTTATAGTGAACAATGATTTTACTGCCGATATGGCATTCAGCATCGGAGGCGATGGCACATTTTTGAGCACTGCGGCGCGAACAGGAAAAAAAGACATTCCTATTTTGGGTGTGAATAGCGGCAGACTTGGTTTTTTGGCAGATGTAGCAATGGAAGATTTGAGCGATGCACTCAATGCTATTTTTGAGAATAAATACACGTTGGAAAAACGTTCGTTATTACATCTCGAAACAACAGACGGCACATTACTTGAGACACCTTACGCGCTGAATGACATTGCGATACAGAAACAAGACAGCTCTTCGATGATTATGGTAGAGGCTAAAGCAAATGGCGAATTGATAAATACATATCAGGCAGACGGATTAATAATTGCTACTCCGACAGGTTCTACCGCTTATTCAATGAGTGTTGGAGGTCCCATTGTAGTGCCTCAAGCCGAGAGCTTTGTCATTTCGCCTGTAGCATCGCACAGTTTAAATGTGCGACCGCTTATTGTTCCCGATTCGTGGGTGATTGAACTAAAGATTCACAGCCGCACCAATAATTATCTTGTATCGTTAGATGGGCGTTCAAAAGTATTAAATCAAAATACCCGATTACGAATAAAAAAAGCCGATTATGAAATTCAACTTGTAAAACCGCTTCATCTTACATTTTTCAACACCTTACGTAATAAATTGATGTGGGGAGTTGACAAACGAAATTATCAGTAACAAGTCATGAAAATATGAAAGCAGATATAGGCTGACAACTGTACGTTAAACACCTATATCAAATTGTCTTGAAAATAATTCATTAATATCTAAGAATCAAGATGCTAACATCAAATATCAGCGACATTTCCTGTTCGTTTCAAAATACCCCATGTTTGTAGTTCTCCTTTGATTGCTTTCTTATAGCTTTTGAATAATACCACATACATTATCCAGCGATAAACGAAACGCTGTGGAATAATCCAGAAAAGCTTGGTGAGTTTTTCCTTTTCAAACAAGAAAGCGGCAACAGAAACACTGGCATCAACCAACATAAATATAAGGTAGTAAGACAAAATACGTTCGGCATTGCCCGCAAATAATCCGAAAAGCATCAGTACGTCAGCCAATGGTGAAAACGTAGGTATTATAAATTGAAACAAAAGCATATTGGGAATAGCCCAAAGCCCTAATCCGCCATATTTCTTTTTAAATAATGTATCGCGATGCTTCCAGAAACTCTGCATCACCCCAAAAGTCCATCGGCTACGTTGCTTAATAAACTGTTTGGTATTCTCAGGCGCTTCGGTAACCGCGACAGCTCTATTCTCATTTTCAACCACATACCCCTCGCGAAGCAAACGCATAGTCAAATCGCAGTCTTCGGCAAGCGTATCGGTTGTAAAACCACCGATTTTCTCAATTGCCGATTTTCTAAAGGCACCAATCGCTCCGGGAACAACCGTGATGGCATTGATATTGGCATATGCCATCCGGTCAAAATTCTGGCTGGTGATATACTCTATGGCTTGCCATTTGGTGAGCAAATTAACCTGATTACCCACCTTTACGTTTCCGGCTACCGCTGCTAAATTCGCCTGCACATCCGAAGCTAAAAAGTGACTTATCATCAGTTCAAGCGCATTGAAATACAATTTGGTGTCAGCATCAATACACACCACATACGCCGCATCGGTATGTTCTATACCATAGTTAAGCGCCGATGCTTTCCCACCGTTGCGTTTTGTATAGATTTTTAGTTTATCGTTATCTTTAAAAGCCTCCTCAACGCGTTTATACGTTTCATCTTTACTTCCATCATCCACAAAGACGATATTAAAATTAGGATACGTTTGTTTTAATAAATTATTTAACGAAGATACCGCATTCACCTCTTCGTTGTATGCCGGCACAATAATGGAAACCAATGGAAAAGATTTTAGTTTTCTCACGGCATTGTAATCAAATAACCGTTCACGTTTGCGCTCGCGTACCATAAGCACCATCATCGTAATTAACCGTCCCATCCCGAATACGATGAAGATGATAAACAAAGAGGTGAAAAAGTTACTTAGCCAATAAACGATGGACGCCAATGCTAAATTGAACTGAATAATGTAATACTCTTTTCCTTTGGGTATAGCCGGCATTAAATCGTCTCTTTTTTTGTGTAGTAAGTCCGATAACGACACAAATTTGTATCCCCGCTTCTGAAAATAATCCAAAATCATCTCGGTAGCTTTTACGGTTTCTTTACGGGTTTCTCCACCGGCATCGTGTAACAAAATCACATTACCTCGTTTTTCGTTCACCGCCTTTACTACCCGATTAAAAATTGTATCGGCAGTCACTCCCACCTGCCAGTCTTCCGGATCTATATTCTCTCCGATGTCTAAATAATTTTCCTGACGCGCCATAGCTACCGGAATGATCTCTTCCATTGTAGCGGGCTCACTATCGGCATTATAGGGCGCCCGAAACAAGACGGTACTGTGTCCGGTGACAGCTTCGATAAGCAATCGGGTAAGTTTCAACTCAATCATTGCCCGCTCCGGCGATACTTTTGCAATATTCTCGTGTGTAAAGGTATGATTACCTATGTAAAAACCCTCTTTGTAGAGACGTTTCAGAATAGGCAAGTTTTTCTCTGCCTGTAATCCCACCACAAAAAAAGCAGCAGGTGCATGGCGTTTTGACAAGATATTAACAATCTGCGGTGTCCAAGTTGCGTCCGGTCCATCATCAAAGGTCAGCGCCAAATAATTGTCGGGTGATTCTCCGTATTTTTCTACTTCGTACGAACTGGGTATTTTGATGTATTTCTCTTCTGAAATAAGCATTTCCGAAGTATTCAATTCCAATTTTATTTTTCCGTTTTGAGGCGTATTAAGTACATTCAGTATTTCGCCATCGCCCACATAATCCACATCGTTGAACGTACGCACCGTTTCAAAAGATTTGAAATTAAAATTTTCGGGTGTGATTGATGTGATATCTTTGTTATAAAAACTCCAAACCCTATAATCTTCGCTTCCCAGCCTCCACAGCGCCGTGCCTGCTAAGCCATATTCAGAGGCAAATCGCATCGTATTAAATTGAGTGGCGGCATCTGTAAAAAAAACCTGATGATTCTTATTACCGGATAAATCCTTATATGAAAACGAAAGGTTATACGTATCGTTGTCAAATGTAATTTGCGAACCGCTCGCACGCGCCAAGGAGAGCGCCTGCTGGAATGTCAAGGTACCGGCATTTTTACCGCCTTCCGTCCAGTTATAGCCATACGCGCCCATACCAAGTATGATTTTATCGGCAGGCACACTTTCTACGCATTTATCTACCGCCTTTTCTACCCATCGTTGTGAGCTTATAGGCCCCGGATCACTATTAGCGGAATACTCGTCATATGCCATCAGCATAAGATAATCATTGTAACGGGCAAGGACTTTAAGATTGTAATCTTCATTGCCCGGCATAATATCCTGTGTTACAATGAGACCCTTTTGATGGAACGCTTGCGAAATTTCCTTTACAAAGCGGACAAGGTACTCATCACTATTCTCCTGTAAATTTTCGAGGTCAATATTTATTCCCACAAATTTTCTTTTCAAACATTCGTTCAATACCGTTTGAATCAACTGATCCCGCTTTGCTTTATCGTGCAGAATGCGGCTTATCCCCTCAGGGCGAAATTCTCTTTCAAAATTATTGCTGAGTATAGGCATAATCATAACTCCGCTTTTACGCATAAACCGATATCCGACCGTATCTATATTCAACTTTACAGAATCGCCGACAGGATCAATAAAAAACCACTCGGGAACAATCAGATTCAGATTATGGATATTACGTTTGAGCGAAAAGAGTGACTGCGGATCCCAAGCCACATAAAAAGCGGCGCGAATGCCTGCGGGAAACTGTTGCCAAGAGGTGTTTATACGTTCCGAGACTGATTTCAGGTTCTCGTTTTCGCGTAACTTACGGCGTTCAATAGCATCTCTACGCTCCTTACCATAATTTTGATGGATGTCCTTTTCTTTGATAAAGTGTCGAAAACCTTTGTACTCTTTCGAAATATTCGGTCTCTTGCAGATAAGGTTTATTGGCAGTAATAATACTTCGGAAATTCTGTCGGTACGGAATAGACGGTATTTTATCGATAATCAGCATCAACACAACTGCCGCCAACAATACGCCTGCTACAATAGCCAGTAACCGCAATGTCCATTTGAATGTAATCCAACGAGATTTGTCGTCGGTTTGAAATACTTGTTTCTCCATAAAAACAACGCATAAAAGTGATGCAAAAGTACATCATTCTACTGTCAATTGGTATTAAATATAACGAATGTTGTAATAATAAAATAAAAATGAGTAGTTATGGGACTCCGTATTACAATCAAAAATTAAGTTTTTCAGCAGTAAAAACACTCCTAACCGATTATTTTTCTGACAATTAAAACAGATTATATCAAAATAACATCTCTTACAAAACAAGACAGACTTTATCTTTTCTCACCGTTTTCTATCCATCCCCAATGACAACAATGCTTCATATAGATTACAAATAAATTAAAATACTTATAAATATGTTTTTAAACATAAAAAATATTAAATCAAAATATTGCATGATTTGAAAAAATTAACTTATTTTGCGACAGTGTTAACTTAAAAACATAACTATGAAACAAAATCAAATCCTTGTTTTCTTTTTAACCGTCTGCTTGTCCTGCCATCTCTTTGCGCAAACCCCTTTCAAGCTCCAACGGCAACTCAACGGCTATCAAGCCGGAGACAGTATTTACAAGTATCAGGTAGCATACAAAGACCGGGCAGTACCGGACGAGAGCTGCAGTGGGACTTCTCCAATGTAAGTGTGATTGACGACCACTACCTGATTAAATACTTCTACCCCAACGATGAAGATACCACCCGTATATGCGGTATGGAACACCGTACCCGTTATTACTACAGCCAGCGCAACGACTCGCTGCTGGCAACGGGTTTTGAAAACTACACCACCCTGATGAACTATACCACTCCGGAACTGAAGATGAAGTTTCCTTTTCAGTACGGTGACACACTCTTTAGCGTTTTTGAAGGCAAAGGAATATACAGCAATATGCTGAAACTGAAAGTAAAAGGATGGACACGTGTGCAGGCAGATGCAGAAGGAACGCTGAAACTCCCCGGAGGCATTACCGTGCCTGATGCTCTGCGCACGCACACCACGCGATACTACACCGAAACGGGCAAAGACAGCGTGCAGATGACACTCGATACTTACACGTGGTATGCCCGCGCTCTGCGCCATCCGGTGTTTGAAAGTATTAAAACCACACTGCACCGTCTCCCCTCTCCATCGGGAGAGGGATCGGGGGAGAGGTCGGATACCACTATTTTTTACACTTCTTTTTATTACACTCCCGAAAAGCTAATAGAGCGGCAGGATTCTATAAACAGAGATACGGATGCCTACGGCAATCCTCTACCGGAAGTGGAAAAGGTGTTTACCGAAGCACGGATGCTACCTAATCCCGTAATCAGCAACCTAAATATAGATTTTAAGCTGACACGGCAGGCTCGGATATGGTTTTCGGTGCACAACAACATAGGAATGCCAATGCGCCAAACCAGTCCGCAAACCCTAAGTGAGGGCTACCACCAAACCCAAATACCGATGAGCGGATTAGTTACCGGAACATACACCGTGTATGTGCACGTAGATGATATGGTAATACAAAGGATTATTATAAAAAAGTAAAATACTAATAAAATATATGAAAAAAATTATTCTCTTACTTTTCTTCTTTCAAATAGTCGAGATAGTCTATTCAGAAGAACATAATTTCTTGTTTAATCAAGCGGCATCATACTCTTATGGAGTAAGTAGAGATTTTGTTCCGGTGTCACCACAATCTGGAAGTTTAGGTACTTACGGAATAACTTCAGTTAGTCATTATACAGGAACCCCCGATATAAGTATTCCTCTATATGTTATCGAGAGTAAAGATATTACACTCCCCATATCATTAAATTATCATCCGGCGAATGTAAAGCCCGATAATTTACCCGGGCTATATGGTTTAGGATGGTCCTTGCAGTTTGGAGGAGTTATTTCCCGTGTTATAAACGGAGATCCTGATATAGGCCAAAGACCATCAGATACTGGGGGACAATCATTAATAGTTGATGATTATCGCCAAGTTGATGAGATATGGAAAGACACAGCAATTTTATGGAGTTTTATGAATTCAAGAACACAATTAGCTTTTAGATACGAAGTTGATCCTGATGTTTATTATTTTAATTTTAACGGATATTCTGGACAGTTTTATACAAGTCATGACGACACGATAAAAATTCAATCAAAACAAGGAGAAGTTTTTTCTATACTTTTTCATAAGAAACTTGAACAAGGAGAACTTGGCAGTTTTTCTCAAATTTCCGGATTTACAATTATAGATAGTAAAGGCATCAAATATCTTTTTTCCGAAGTAGAGCAGACACAAACTCTCTTAAACTCTTTTTCCAGCTTTTCCAGTTGCAATTTATATGATACTTTAACACCAACAAGCTGGTATTTAACTCAGATAACATCTCCTAATGGTGCTGAAATAAGAATTCATTATAGTAATAATAATGCGATACTGATAAGAAATAGATTTATAGATTTTTGCTTTAATAATCGCAGCTCACAGATTCCACGTACTTCAAGATATAGAGATAACGAAAAAGGATATATATCCTATCAAGTGATTCCATCCTCAATTATTTCTCAAAATGATAGCATTGCTTTTAATTTTTCGGATGCTTTAGAACAATTACCATATCCTAATATGGAAAGTACAGACTTAGCTAATCAGGATAATTATTATTATCTTTATGATCGTTCTTATGTTGCAAATAACTTCCGAACACCAAAAAAAGTAGATGGATTTAGAGTGTATGACAGACAAAATCAGGAAGTTATTAAAACAAAGTTTATTTATAGTAACGATAAGTCAACTCGATTAAAACTTTACGGAGTAGATATATGTAGAACAATTACCTCTCCTTACGGAGAAGATTATGTACAAAAGGAATATCGTTTCAGTTATAATCAAAAAAGCCTTCCACCTTATCTTTCCGGACAAACAGATTATTATGGATATTATAATGGAAGGGGCTTATTCAGCAGTGCTATGTATTATCTTAACTATTCTGATTATATAAACCTGTTATCTTTAATTGATTATGCCAAAAGTTCCGATATAGCATATACTCAGGCCGAATTATTAACAAAAATCACTTATCCGACAAGAGGTTATACTCTCTTTGAATACGAACAGCATAATTATGGAAAACAGCAAAAAACTTGGCCTTTTGAGGTTATAACCAATTCAAATGGAGACCAAATAACAGGAGGCGTTAGAATTAAGTCTATTCGAAGCTATAATAGCGATAATACTTTGTTGACCGAAAGAAAATATCATTATAAAACTAACTATATTAATGGAGGCTCTACATCAAGTGGTGTAGTGGCATATAAACCTTTATATGTTGATTTTTTTCAAAATAAATATATACTTTACAACGGAAAGCCAATTAGTAGTAGCCCAAGAAGTTTTTTTTCTATAGCTTCAAATCCAGTCTATTCGCTTGCGAACGAAGAGCACATAGCTTATTCAGAGGTAACAGTAGAAGAATCTGGCAATGGGTTTACTGTATATAAATATAAAAATTACGATAATGGATATAATGATAAAGAACCATCGGCTTTTATCACAAATATAATATCAAGCGATCTTAACGGAAAAATAGGACTACATGAACATGGAAAAACGATCAAGGGATAAGTATGTCGCTCGAAAGAGGACAGGTTTTGTCAGAACAAGTTTTTGATCGTGAAAAATCGTTAGTTAAACAAACATCTTTTAATTATAATGATGATGAAAATAGATTCAACCAACAAGTACGGTTTTATCGCTACCTGCCTAACGGATTTAATAATACCGGATATAAATCTTATAGACTTATAGCAGGAGTTCATTATACGTATTTTCCTTATTTGAAAAAGAAAACAACAAATATTGGAGGTATAGAACAAACAGAAACATATAGCTACGATGACAATTTCAGGTTATTAAAAACAATTTCTACAAAAGATAGTAAGAATCAAATCAATGTCATAACTTTAAAATATCCATATGAGGATACTACAAAAGAGATAAATCGTGATATGACTAAAAAATTTATGTTATCTTATTTTATAGAAAAACAAAGAACAACAAATGGTACAAGTATATATACACAATACAAAGAATATGCAAAGAGTTTGAATATTAACGACAGCGAAACAATCTTATTAAATAAAGTTTCGTCTCGTTATGGGAATGAAAATACTTTGAATACAGAATTTATTTGCTCTCGTTATGATTGCTTCGGGAATTTACAACAAAAAGAACTAAATAACGGTATACAAGTAACATATCTTTGGTCTTACAACTATCAATATCCTATTGCTGAAATAATAAATGCTACATACGATGAAGTTTCAAATGTTATGCCCGGTTTCTTCTCTTATATAGAAAGAGCATCATCTCCCAGTGATATAATGCTTAAATCACTGGGAGATGGATTGAGAAACGGATTGCCTCACGCCCAAGTAACCACCTACACTTACAAGCCTTTGGTTGGTATGACTTCTCAGACCGATCCTCGCGGAGTAACTACATATTATGAGTATGACGGTTTCGGGCGATTAAAACGATGCTATGTTAAAGAAAATGGAATAGAAAAAAAACTACAGGATTATGATTATTATTATCTGAATCAATAAAATATTTAATGATTATCCGGTATTTCGCCTAAAATGATTATCTTTGTAAGAACTAATCATAAAAGACATGAATTTACTAAATTTTGTTGCACAATATCCAGACGAAACAAGTTGTAGAGTAAAATTTAAAAGATTATCGCGACCAACAAGGCGTTGTTTGTCCTCATTGTGGCGGAACAAATCATTATTGGAAGAAAGATAAAGAATGCTATGAATGTAAAAAATGCGGTAAACGTCAAAGTTTACGTGCCAATACAGTAATGCATGGTTCACAATTGCCATTTCGTTATTGGTTTATAGCCATTCACTTGCTGACAAGCACAAAGAAAAGCTTTTCAGCGGCTGAACTCCAACGACAGTTGGGTCATAAACGCTATGAACCAATTTGGACTTTGCTTCATAAGCTACGTGAGATTATGGGCAAGCGGAATGAAATATATTCATTATCAGGTGTCATTGAATTAGATGAAGGTTTCTTTTCAACAGAAACTCCTGACGATGAAAAGAAAAAGCCATTGAAAAGAGGTCGTGGAAGTCAGAAAAAAAGCAAAGTCCTTGTAATGGCAGAAAGTCAACCCGTTGAAGGACAAACAACCAAAACAGGTAAGCCAAGACAAGTGGGACATATCAAAATGATTGTTATAAATGACTTAAAATCAGCTACAATAACCTCATTGGTTGAAAACAATGTAACTAAAGAATCAACCATTGATTCTGACGATTCAACTTCTTACGTCAAAATAAAAGATATTGTCAAAGAGCACCGACCACAAGTAATACCAAAAGAAGAAATTGGAAAGGTATTCCTTGGGTTCATATAGCAATCAGTAACGCTAAACGAATGTTACTGGATATTTATCACGATATTAAACCTGAATATCTTCAAAATTATCTGAACGAATTCTGTTACAAATTCAATAGAAGATACTTTGGTGAAAATTTATTTGACAGGCTTATGATAGCATCGGTTACATACAAAAATCAATTTAGGTAACACAGCGGATAATCATAAAATATTTTTATGAAAACATTATATAATAGAATATATTTAATTATTTTGGTTAACATTGCTTTTGAACTTTCCTCACAGAGTTTTGACCAAAATTTTATTCATACTCGTAGTTATATTGGAACAGGGAATGAATACATAGAAACCATACAGTATTTCGATGGTTGGGCGTCCTGTTCAGACAGTTCAAAAAGGAATTACCCCTACCGGAAAAGACTTGATAATACCCTGACTGAATACGATGGCGTGGGGCGAGAGCAATACAACTGGCTGCCCAAAACCAACAGCGGTAACGGTGCTTTTATGGATGCCGTTTCATTCAAAAGTAAAAGCGAACCCTTTTACAACAGGTGAATATCCCGTCCTTTGCCGAAACCGTTTACGAGCCTTCGCCGCTTAACCGCGTAGTGGAACAGTTTGGAGCGGGAAGAGCGTGGAAAACCGCCAATAAACGGGTGGTAACGGAATACGGCGCCAACGCCTCCGAAGTAAAATACTTTTATGCCGACGCCGATAACCGGTTAGTATGCGAAAGCACCTATCTCCCCAATACCCTTTACAAGACTACCGTAAAAGACGAGGACGGCAAGCAAGCCGTGGAATACAAGGACAAGCTGGGGCGTGTGGTGATGCAGCGGCGCGGTACAAACGTAGATACCTACTACGTGTATAACGATTTTGGGCAGCAGGTGTATGTGCTTCCTCCGCTTGCTGCTGATGCCTTTGGGAAGCGGAACGTACAATGAAACCACCGATGCCGTAAATAAATACGGTTACATATAAATACGACGAACGGGGCAACTGCATCTATAAAAAACTGCCCGGATGCCAACCCATTTATATGATATATGACAAAGCCAACAGATTGGTGCTTTCACAGGACGGTAACCAGCGGATAAAACCCCAATGGACGATAACCAAATACGATGTTTTTGGCAGAATACTTTATACCGGAACGATAGAACGTGAGATAGAGGAATCTGAAAAAGCGATAGTGCATAATAACGTAGTTATAGAGGAGCGGGGAACAGGTAACGAACTGGAAGATACCGGATATACCTGCAATACCTTTATTGACGAAGTGGTTCCGCTTACAGTCAATTATTACGACAACTACGGCTTTATATACGATGATAATCTTGAATACCAACAAAAAGATGGCTATTCTACTCAATATACTCCCCCCTCAGGGGGGCGGGGGGAGATCGGCCTTCTTACCGGTACCCGCACCTATTTACTGGATGGCTCCGGCGACTACATTGTTTCGGCAATGTATTATGACTACCGCGGCAATGTGGTACAAACCCGCTCCACCAATCATTTGGGCGGATATGATATAACATATAACGACCTCGACTTTACGGGCAAGCCCAACAAAACACTCAAAGAACACGGTATAGGCGGACAAGAGAGAGCGATAGTAGGAGGGGGAATAGTGTATGAACCGTCAGTTTTCGAGTTCTATACCTACTATTATGACCATGCCGGACGTGTGACCAAAACGGAGTATAAGCTGAACGATAAGGCGACGGTAGTATTATCCGATATGACCGACGGCGGGTATGATGAACTGGGACGGCTGAAAACCAAAAAACGGCACAATGCCACCGATACCGAAAGTTTCGAATACAACATCCGCAATTGGACAACCAAAATCACCAGCGGGGCATTTGAAGAAAATCTGTATTATAACACAAGCGTTCCCAATAATCCTACTGCCCAGCCTGTGTATAACGGTAATATATCGGCAAGCACGTGGACATACAATGGTAAAATAAACGGATATACCTACTATTACGACCAACTAAACAGACTGGCTTCCACCTACAGCATACTGGACAACCAGTGGGCGGACGGGTACTACACAGAAAATTTTTCTTACGATAAAATGGGGAATATAATCTACCTGAGCAGGTTGAGTAATTTGGATTATTATGATTTAGACCATCTGTTTTTTACCTACAACGGAAATCAGATAAAGAAAATAACGGATATGAACGGTAGCGGAGCGCTTTACAACCTGAAAGAATACCAAGACCTTGCTAACCAGCAGACCGAGTTTTTTTACGATGCCAACGGCAATTTAATTACAGATTTAGACCGCGAAATTACCGAGATTCAATATAATATATTAAATTTGCCGGACAAGACTATTTTTGCCAATGGCAATGAAATACAGAACCTGTACGATGCCGGCGGGCGTAAACTAAAAAGCCGCTATCTGACAAAAGAACCTCTTGTTGTGGCTCCCGGCAGCAATAGCAATCCGGGTATTCCCATACGGAATACGTTGCTTTATACCGGCACTGAAACAAATTATATCGGCAATATGGAGTATGACTCGGAAATAGAGATATACTCTATGATAATGATGCAGCCAGTTTACACCCTTGCCCGTATTTATAACCCCGAAGGATACGTTACAGCGGTAACCAATCCACAATACTTTTACTTCCGTAAAGACCACTTAGGCAATAACCGTGAAGTGTGGGGAGCAGCATACTCTTATAAAAATCCTCGTTATGGTACAATTAACCATTTCCCGGCACTAACACTACAGCGTACGCAATACTACCCCAGTGGTCTGCCGTGGGCAGAGGGAGAAGGGCAAGATGTACAAAATAAAAAGTACAACGGCAAAGAATGGGTAGAAGCACACGGATTAGATGAATATTACTCTCAAGCACGCAACTACTATGCTGCGATAGGAAGACCTTTAACCATTGACCCGTTGGCAGAAAAGTATTACAGCATAAGTCCATATGCGTGGTGTGGAGGGAACCCTGTGAACAGGATTGATCCGAATGGATTAGAATGGTTCTATTACTCTGTTGATGGTAAAGCAGACCCAACTTGGAATTGGAGAGATGAACACGAATATCACACAGGAGTAAAGGACACTAAGGGAAAGGAAGTAGTATTGACAGGAACTGAAGCCGTTGTTGTTTTTAATGGTTCAAGACAGGAGGGACTCGGAACTAAAGATGGTAAAGATGGATACATTAATGGTGAGGGAGCTGTTACAGCAAGTGTTACTGTTTATGGTCCTGATGGCGCAGATGACATCCATAATTATACGGGATATACTATGTCATCTAATGGAAAGAACGCCATAGACGAAGGTATTTATAACGGTAATTATGATATAAAAGGGAAAGGCGGAATTTTAAAATCCAATTGGACATTAGAACACAGAGGAAGAGTTAGAATGATGGATGGAAATATTAATCCAAATATACCTTCTCAGATTGATGAAAACGGAGATGGTTACAAGACTGGCATTTTCATACATAGTTCAAACAAATCAGGGTTCGCTGGTGGACGAATATCAACTGGTTGCTTATTAATCGCTCCTAATAATTGGAGTGATTTTAACCAAACTATGTCAGGCGTACAAAACTTTAAAGTTCAAGTTATTAGAACTCAAGTAGAAAAAATTCCTTTACAAGGAATTACTGGCACAGTTCCAAATTTATTTATATTACAAAAAACAATTAAATTCTAACTATTATGAAAAGTAAATTATTAACAAGTATCTTGTTTCTTATATTTTGGTCCACTACTATTTTTTGTCAAGATAATATTAAGTGTAATGCTTATGTTTTCCTAAATCCAAATTTCAAGGGTACAAAAGCATTATATGGCAAACCAAACGGAAAAATCATAAAATATTTGCAGCACAATTTTAATGAAGAAGATTATATTGGATTTAAGATTTTAGATAAAAATGATAGTATGTTTTATGTTTCAGCAAGTTATGAAATAAGAGGGTTTATAGCCAAAGGCTGGATTAAAAAAGATAAGAAAATATTGGAATATATTCAAGAGCTTATAATAGTTCATTAAAGTTATATATAAAACCAAATATAAATTCAAGAATAAATTACACAATAAAACAATATGACCCTGATATGTATATTGTAATTGATTGTTACGGGAAATGGTTGAAAATAAAAAAAATATATAGAGGTGTATCTCATTGTGGTTGGATATCACCAGATATGCAATGCTCTAATGTCTATTCGACTTGTGATTGATTATAGCTAAAATACTTTTGCTTCCGTCCTAACGGATATGCTAAATAAATGAGCTGGTAGCTGGGATTTTCTTTTTAATCCCAGCTATTTGTACTGTTAGGATTTGTAATCCGCCTAAGATTTAGACCGAGATATAATTACCATTAAATATAATTTGTTAAATTTGCCGGAGTATGTACAATTTAAGAACGGCAATGCAATAAAAAATCAGTACGATGCTGGCGGGCAGAAACTACGGAGTGATTACTACACGCGACTAACAACCATTACACCCCTTGCTGAAGGAGAAGTACTTGAACCAGAATATACACCTACAAACTATAGCTATACAGGTACGGCATATATTCAGGGTAAAGAATACAGCATAAGAAAAACAGGAA
>JASGJK010000028.1:0-54724 GCA_049840795.1 Paludibacteraceae bacterium | reverse complement strand
CAAGGATTTCAAAATTTTTTAACCCAATAGAAACACTACTACCAAAAAAATGTAACTAATATACTATTTTACCACTACAAACAGAAAAATGTATATATACAACTGTAATACAATGAGATTAAAATTGTAAGCAAATTAATCTTTTTTCTGCAAATTAAATCAGAATAAATTCAGTAAATTTTTGATAAAGGGATTCCAAATTTATTTTCAATCAATGTGTCCACTTAAACCCTTTGGGAGATATATTAATTCTGAAATCTAGCAATGTCTTTTGTTGATCAATTGAAACACAAATAAGCACGGAAATCATGGAGGAGGTAGCTTCAGGATATTTCTGATGCAGATTCCAAAAAGTTAGTAATACGGTCAAAATTGGTTGAAGAACCCCAATCATCTTAGGAAGATATGATCTGATCGCCGAATAAGTTTATAGTTAAATGTGCTAAATGATTACCCAATGTCTTTTTCGGCTGCCGATTTCTTCTTTTATGGTATTGAACAGCTCGTTTTTCTAATCAAGTTCATTGTAGAAGCAGCCAAGTCTTTGCTTTTCAGAGTCAATTCCGACTCCAATTTTTCTTCTCAAGCGCTAAAATTTGCTGTTCACGTTTCTCTATCTATTTTGTTGAACTCTCCTGTACTTGAAGGTATTTTGCTTTTCGCAAGCACAACGTATTCTCACACTATAAAAAAATAAAATATAATATTGAAAGGAATATCAGTAAATATATTAATGGAAAAGGAAACACTCCAATAAAAAGGTGGTTTTACGGTGAAATGGTATTGCAACTCTCCCACATATTTTACCCTGATTGGTAACACCTGGCATGAAACGTATAATACCCGAGCGAATCCGGTTTCATATTGTTTTACGTCTTCGTAATTAGATTCGCCCCATTTCTCTCCCAATCCGTCCAACCTATACCTGAACATAACATCGTTCATATTGGAATAATACGGGAAATACACTGTAAACGCAATGCTGTTTTTTGCAAAAGGTATTTTCACTTTGAGACTGTCAGAAACTTGAATATCTTGACGTTGGTAAGTTTTCTTATCTCTCACATCCACACGTTCGAGTCTCAAATGTGGTATTTGATGATTAAACGCAACCGTTTTTGACGAATATAATCCGAGGCCGTTTTCAAGCGTCAGGATTGAAAAATCGTTCAAAATCGGAACAATATTCTCACTGTTGTCCACCGTTTGTTTTTGAAGTGAAGCAAAGTGGATTCGGTCTGTTATTTTGATATCGTTACCTTTTATTCTAACCAATGCAGCCTCTTCGTTACAAATAAACCAATACAACATAGGCTTATAAAAACAGATATTGTGTGCTTGCGAATATTTGCCGAGCGCATTATTCAAATCTTTGTAAGGAACTATTTTATTTTGCAAATCATCGTAAATATAAAATGAAGTATTGTCTGAAAACACCATTCGGTTATTGATGGCATATACTTTGATGGGCAATTCGTTCTCTCCGTCCAAAGACTCATACTTCATCACCTTTTCAATCGTTTTCAAGTCTTCTTTCAGAGTCAGCTTATACAAGCCTTTATGCAAGTGTGAAGCCCATATATTTCCCTGAAAATCGACCTGTATTGTTTTTATCGGATTAAAAAAGCCGGAGAGCGAATGACTGAATTTCCACTTGCTGTTTTCTTTGGTATAAATACATATCTCGTTGTAAGTCCCTTGTACAAGCACTTCTTTATTATATATGTTCCCTTTGGTCATACACATACCACCCTTGGCGGAAGACATTATTCTGTTAAGTCCGGTGGAAAGTATTTCAAACGTTTCGTTATTGTTTCCGCAAAAGAGCTGTCCGTCAGCCTGAAAAATATCCCACACCTGTCCGCGCGTTTGCATATCGTAATGTAAATCGGTGATTTTTTTATCTGCTAATGAGAGCTTACCTCTGTACAATCCCTGATTGGTAGCCAAATATAAATTAGGAGTGAGATACGCTACCGAATAAACAGAGCCTATCGAAGGCGAAAACGAATGAATAAATTGCAAGGTATTTCCAAGATTAATCATCGATATTCCTTTGTCTAATGTCAACCATACATTATTTTCTTTATCACAATACATTCCCAGTATGGTATTATTTTGAAGAATATTGGTCGTGTTAAGTTCCCACACCTTTCTTCCTCGTGTATTCAGAGCAAAAACGCCATTTTGTATGGTACCAATTACAATAAGGGAATCTTGTGTGAAAACCGCTTTATTTACTCCCCATTTTGATAATCCCAATTCAGCATCGGTATCAAACTTTCTAAATTGAAGACCATCAAAAGTATATATTCCATCAGTCTCTGTAACGACATACGAAAAATTTGTCCGTACCGGAAGGATTTTAATAACAGCGCTCTTAAAAGGTACATTTTCTAATTTGCTCAAGCGACGTTTATTTATATTGAGCTTGCATAATCCGTTTTGATGTGAATATATAAATAATTGATTTTGAAATTTTTGAGCATATAGAAAGGTTACACCATACCGGCTACCAATCACATTTTTACCATCCCACACAAAGATACTTGTGAACGACTGGAAAATAACATTGCCGTTAAACTCCATAATATGCCAAATCTCATCGTTCTGCATCTTGTAGTTTTTCAGACCGGCAGACAACGAAGTATAAATGTATTTCCCAAACGCATTTTTCTCAAAATATCCAAATTCTTCGAAAGACCCCACATAAATCCGATTACGGCTATCAATATAAATAGAACGTGCCACCTGATTTCGCGGCATTTTCACCAAATTAAAGTTACTGCCGTTGAAACTAAGTAATCCATCGGTGTTACCAAAAAACATCACTTTGTTGGCATCCTGACAAACCGACCAGTTTTGGCTTCCGGCATTGTAATCGGTCTTGGAATACTGCGTAACAATTGGTATAAAATTTTGTGAAGTACCTCGTAAAAAGATTATGATAAAAAAAAGAAAAGGTATCACCCTTTTGCATCTAAATATTTCTTGTGTATTTTTCATAGAATGGATACGTTTTGTAATGCAAATATAGAAATTTTAATCTTCAGATAACAGGAAGATTGTTAATTTCCTCATTTTCGAGAAAATCACAATTATTATTTCGTATAATATGCAGATTATTCAAGTTTTTTTCCGAAATTTGCATAAAATTTACTTGTATATTATTTAATGGAAACAAACAACGAAAATCGGCAACGGAATGGGAATTTCGAAACCGAGCGAAATGGAAATTCATTTGATAAAAGAGACAACAACTCCTCTTTGAAACGTTCTTACAATAATTCGGGAGATTCAAACGACCGAAGAAATGACCGTCCTTTCTTCAAGAAAAGAGACGATAACCAACAAAATTTCGGAGAAAAAAAGTACTACAATCGGGATAATGATTACCGCGACAACAGAGGTAACAGCAATTACCGCGGTAATACCGGAAACAGTGGCTATCGCGACAATAACGGCAATAGTAGCTATCGTGACAATAATGGTAATAGTGGCTACCGCAACAATAACGGCAATAGCGGCTACCGTGACAACAGAGGTAATGGCAATTATCGTGACAATAGAGATAACGGCAACTATCGAGATAATAACAGCGGTAACAATAGCTATCGCGAGAACAGAGGCAACGGCAACTATCGAGACAATCAAGGAAACAACAATTTCGGTTTTAAAAAAAGACCATTAAACAACAGAGAGGATAACCGTGGCGAAAGACTGACTTTTAGAAAGCCTAATGACACTTCAGAGCCTAAGTTTATTGAAACCAGATTTGACGAGAACGGAAAAAAAATAAACTTCCGTCCGCGAAAAAAATCGGGCAACTACGATCCGGATGCAAAATACAGCAAGAAAAAACAGCTGGAATACCAACAAAGATACACTGACCCCACTAAACCGGTACGTTTAAATAAATATATTGCTAACGCGGGCATTTGCTCTCGCCGTGAAGCCGATGAATTTATTTTGGCCGGAGTTATCTCGGTAAATGACCAAATAGTTACCGAATTGGGCGTAAAAGTACTCCCTACCGATAAAGTAATGTTTCACAATGAGCCTATACGCTCCGAAAGAAAAGTATATTTACTGCTGAATAAGCCCAAAGATTGTGTTACAACTTCCGAAGATACACATGCACGACTTACAGTGCTCGATTTAGTAAAAAACGCTTGCAGTCAGCGTATTTATCCCGTTGGAAGATTGGATAGAAATACTACCGGCGTATTGCTCTTGACCAACGATGGCGATTTGGCATCTAAACTGACTCATCCCAAATACGAAAAGAAAAAAATATACCACGTAATGCTCGACCGCGACTTGGAAAGAGATGATTTTGAAAAGATTCTTTCCGGCTTAGAGTTTGAAGACTTTAACATAGCGGCAGACGCGCTCGACTTTGTAAAAGACAATACGATGAAAGAAGTAGGCATTGAGATACACACCGGTCAAAACAGGATTGTACGTCGCATATTCGAGAAACTTGGTTATAAGATACTCCGTTTAGACAGGGTTTATTTTGCCGGATTAACCAAGAAAAATCTCCCGAGAGGCAAATACCGCTTCCTGAATGACAGGGAAGTGAATATGCTCAAAATGGGAGCATATCAATAGATATTTTGAAAAGTAATTTTATATGTTTTGAAAGAGGCTGTCCATTTTTTTTCGGACAGTCTCTTTTTTTTGCATCTAATCCTTCCGTGTTACAAAAAAAGTATTAATTTTGCATTCCGAAATTTTGCCTTTTTAGCTCAGTTGGTAGAGCAATTCATTCGTAATGAATAGGTCTGGGGTTCGAGTCCCCAAAAAGGCTCTTGCATAGAGAATTACCGACAGTCGGAATTCTCTTTTTTTATACCGATGAACAGAAAACAATTGTTTCATATCGTGCCTGCTTACGAAGCCTTACTTCGTATAAATGAGTATGGAGCAAGAGGTTTGCCTTTTTTATTCGTCATAGACTATAACGCTGAAAACGCAATGGTAATTCCTGATAGTAAAATAGATGATTCATCCGTTTTATTTCAGTTTGGAAAAATCGGCAATGCTAACCATCAAATACGGCAGAGTAATAATCAGCAGGTTTTATTCGACAAAACAATTATTAACAAAAAAGGGTATCTTCAAAAAATCAACGCCGTTAAATCTGAAATTCATAAAGGTAATTCATTTTTAACCAATCTGACACAACCCACTCCTATCCACACCAATCTATCCTTATCGGATATTTTCTATCGCTCAAACGCACGCTACAAGTTATGGTTAAAAGATTGGTTCGTTGTTTTTTCTCCCGAAATATTTGTTCGTATTTACAACGATGGACACATCGCTTCATATCCGATGAAAGGAACGATAGATGCCTCGGTTGACTGATGCTGAAAACATCATACTCAATGATATAAAAGAAAAAGCGGAACACGCCACCATCGTTGATTTAATCAGAAACGATTTAAGTATGGTCGCCAACAATGTTGAAGTAAAGCGATTCCGCTATGTGGAAAAAATCCGCACAAATGATTCGGAATTACTTCAGGTCAGTTCACACATCGAAGGTAAGCTCCCTGCCGGTTACCAAGCAAAGTTAGGAGAAATTATATTCAAACTTCTACCCGCAGGTTCTATTTCGGGCGCTCCCAAGCCCAAAACGTTGGAAATAATCGCTCAAATTGAGAACTACGAAAGAGGTTTTTATACCGGTGTTTGCGGATATTTTGACGGTAAAAATGTAGATTCGGGAGTAATGATACGTTTTATAGAGCAAATTGACCGGCAACTCGTCTTTAAAAGTGGTGGAGGCATTACCTTTTTAAGCAACGGCGAAGAAGAATATAGAGAATTAAATCAAAAAGTGTATGTTCCAATTTATTGAAAGTATCAAATGGTCAGATGGTAAGCCGTACCGCCTTCCCTTTCATCAGCAACGGGTAAATCAGGTGTGCGATGATTTTTTTCACGGACGCAAGACCATAAATCTATACGAAATAATTGAAAGTCAACCGATACCGTCGGATGGAATATACAAAGTAAGAATAACCTTTGACGAGCAGACCGAAAATATTGAATTTAGTCCGTATCAACTACGCAAAATATCGTGCCTGAAAACGGTAATAACAGATATACCCACAACATATTACAAATCGAATGACCGAACTAAAATTAACGAGGCTTTTTTGCGAAAAGGTAATTGTGATGATGTTTTATTGATCAAAAACAGTCTCATCACCGATACTTCTTATGCCAATGTAGCATTGTATGACGGGAAATGCTGGTTCACTCCCGAAACTCCGTTGATTTACGGCACGCAACGAAGTTACCTCTTGAGCCATAATAAAATAAAAACAAAGCATATAGCCGCAAGGGACATACCGCACTATAAATCAATCTGCTTATTTAACGCGATGATTGAATTTGAAGAGATAGTTATACCTGTGAAAATGATTGATATGGATTTTGAATAAAAATAAATCTCAAACAAAACAAATCAAGCATCAACACCATAAAGTGTGAAACAACAAATAAAATATCCAATAAGATGTTGCTTACAGATTAAAATCCCACAAATGATGACTTTCTTAAATTCGTTGTAAAAATATTACAATAATTCTCACACAAGTTACTTATAGTCTTTGATTCATAGTCAACAAAATTACATTTTTGCAAAATGAAAATTAAATATTTTTTTTTCCTATTTTTCTATCGACTTTAAGCATCAAAGATAATGATTTATTTGAATATGTAACGTTATTTTTCGGAATCAAGTTTGAATGTAAATAGACAACTTTTATATAGTTGTTTTACAAATTAAAAACGAAATATTAAAGTATTATTCAAGTTAGTCTATTTCTTCAACAAAAAATTGCTTTATATTATAAAATAGCCTAATTTTAAAAAGAACGTTTTTTTTCTTAAATTTGCATCATTAACAAAAGCGATATCAGTTATGTATAACAAACGATTTTTCATTATTCTTCTTTCTGTCCTTTTTTATCTGGGTATCTTTTCGCAACAACTAAAAAGAGAGTTCAGAGCCGTATGGATTGCCACTGTAGCCAACATCGACTGGCCCAGCAAACACACGCTTTCCACCACGCAGCAACGCATTGAAATGCGTCAAATGTTAGATAGTTTACACAAAAACAATATCAACGCCATCGTATTACAGATTCGTCCTACGGCAGATAGTTTTTACCCCTCCGATTTGGAACCTTGGTCCACTTATTTGAATGGAAAAAACGGACGTCGCCCCAATCCGTTTTACGACCCACTTCAGTTTATCATTGAAGAAGCTCACGCGCGATGTATAGAGGTACACGTGTGGCTTAATCCTTACCGCGTAACCAATGCCCCCGGACAGATAAACAATTTGGATCAACAACATATTTACTTTAAAAATAAAGATTTAATTGTTAAGTATGGAGACAAGTACTATTTCAATCCCGGACTCGATGAAACCCGTGAGTTTCTGAACAAAGTAGTAGAAGATATCGTTGAACGGTACGATATAGACGGAGTACACTTCGATGATTATTTTTATCCATACCCCGAAGGAAATGCCGATTTTCCGGATGAAGATGCCTTCAAAAGGAATCCGCGCGGTTTTACCTCCAAAGCCGACTGGCGAAGAAACAACGTGAATATGGTCATTGCTGAATTACAAGAAACTATCAAATCACTTAAACCTTGGGTACAATTCGGGGTCAGCCCGTTCGGAGTTTGGAGAAATGACAATAAAGACAGTGACGGCTCTGCTACCCGCGCCGGTGTTACAAATTATGATGATTTGTATGCCGATATTCTGAAATGGATGCGCGATGGAAACATCGACTACATTGTGCCACAACTTTATTGGGAAATAGGAAAAAAGGTAGCCGACTATGAGGTTCTTGCAAAATGGTGGTCTGATCATTCGTACGGAAAAAACGTGTATGTAGGGCTATACGCGTCAGGATTAGGAGCGACTAAAACCCACGCTTGGCAAAACGGGAATGAATTGGCAAGACAGTTAAAAATGAACAAGCAAAAGTTCCCCAAAATAGACGGCGCGGTATATTTCAGCGCCAAGACTTTTTTACGCAACCCCAAAGGCTTGCTTGACACGCTCAAAACTAATTATTATAAATATCCGGCTTTGCAACCCGTGTGCAACAATATTCAAGGAGAAGCCTCCGCGCAACCACAAAACATCCGCATTGTTAAAGATGGCAAAGAAGCCTACCTTTTGTGGGATGAAGTGAAAGAAGATGGTGGCTGCAAAGTAGCCTATTACGTTGTTTACGGATTCAAAGGAAGTAAAATAGGCGATCTGAACAACCCTGAAAACATTGTGGCAATTACGACCGAAAATTGCGTTGATTTAAGAGAATTAGACCGAAAGTTCAAAGGCAAATGTGCATTTGTAGTAACAGCCGTAAATCGTTTTAAACACGAAAGTATTCCTACCGAAGGAGTTACAAGAAAATTATAATCTGCTTATCAAACACAGATTAAATGTAAAGTATTAAAAATTACGTAGAATAGAAGATTATAGTATTGATAATCAGTCAAAAGAAAATCAAGTCCCCTCCCCTCTTTTCAAAGGGAGAATGCGGGGTATAATGGACGGATGTCTTCAATAATACTTACGATGCAAAAAGTCTCCGTTGGAGAAAGGGAATTTAGGGAAATTGAAAGTCGCTGTATATTAAATATATAATGTTCTAATGTATATAATCTCTACTGTTTAAATATTTATTAAATTCATACATTTATGAATCATAGTTTTGTACGTGTAGCTGCCGCCGTTCCCGAACTTCGGGTTGCCGACTGCAAATTTAATCTTTCCAAGATATTGGAACTGATTCAACAAGCTGCCGATAATCAGGTTGAAACATTGTGTTTTCCTGAATTAAGCATAACCGGTTATACTTGTGCCGATCTATTTTTTCAGAAAAAATTATTGGATGATGCCGAATCTGCATTATCGGGAATAGTGAAGTTTTCTTCTCATCTGCCGATGACAATTGTTGTAGGGATGCCTGCAAGATTCAACAGTCAAATTTTCAACGTGGCAGTAGTTATACGTAAGGGTCGGCTACTGGGTATTGTTCCCAAGGTAAACCTGCCCAACAATGCCGAATTTTATGAAAAAAGATGGTTCGCTTCCGGCGCTGAAATCCGAAATGAGGAACTGAAATTAGCCGGTCATACCACAACGTTCAGCCGTCAACTGATTTTTGAATCAAGTAGCCATACATTTGCCATAGAAATATGCGAAGACCTTTGGATGCCTGTTCCACCCAGTTCCTACCTATGCATACAAGGAGCTGATTTGATTTTCAACCCCAGCGCCAGCAACGAACTGATAGCAAAAAACAGTTACCGCAAAAACCTTATCGAACAGCAATCGGCGCGATGCAATGCCGGTTATATCTATGTTTCTGCCGGTGTTGGCGAAAGCACAACCGATGTGGTTTATTCCGGCAGCTCGTTTATTGCCGAAAACGGAAAAATTTTATGCGAAGGGGAGCGTTTTAGCTTAGCATCCAAACTAATCTTTACCGAAATAGACATTGAACGCTTACGAATAGACCGAATAAAAAACTCCAATTATCATTTTGATGTAAATTATCCGAAAGCGGAAAAAATACAAATCACTGAAGATGTTGAAAATTCGAACGTAGAATTGTATAGAAAATTTAATCCGCATCCGTTTGTGCCTCCGATGGAAGTACGCGACGAGAGTTGTGAAGAGATATTCGCCATTCAGGTAGGTGGGTTGGCAAAACGATGGCTACATACCAAAGCTGAAAACCTCGTGATAGGTATTTCCGGTGGACTCGACTCTACATTGGCACTGTTGGTTTGCATCAAGACAGCAGATAAACTTGGTTTTGGCCGGAAGCGTGTACTGGGAATCACAATGCCCGGCTTTGGTACTACCGACCGCACCTACAACAATGCTTTGCTATTAATGCAAACGCTGGGCATTACCATAAAAGAAATTTCGATTAAAGAAGCTGCCCTGCTTCATTTCAGGGATATAGAGCATAACCCCGAACTACACGACATTACGTATGAAAACGTACAAGCACGCGAACGTACACAAATTTTGATGGATATAGCCAACAAACACAATGGGTTTGTAATTGGAACCGGAGATCTGTCGGAAATGGCGCTCGGATGGTCCACCTATAATGGTGATCACATGTCGATGTATGCTGTGAACAATGGCATTCCCAAAACACTTGTACGCTATATGGTGGGATGGGCTTCGACACAATTGGACGAAACATCGAAAGATATTCTGAAAGATATTTTAGACACACCGGTAAGCCCGGAGCTATTGCCACCCTCAAACAACGGTGAGATTTTGCAAAAAACCGAAGATACCGTCGGACCGTATGAACTTCACGATTTCTTTTTATATTACTTCGTACGATTTGGGTTTACGCCTCAAAAAATACTATTTTTAGCGGAGAATGCCTTTGCCGGAAAATACGATAAAACCACTATTGAAAAATGGTTGAAAGTATTTCTAAGAAGATTTTTTGTTATGCAATTCAAGCGCTCTTGCATTCCGGACGGTCCCAAGGTGGGAAGTATAAATCTTTCCCCCAGAGGAGATTGGCGTATGCCGAGCGATGCCGTTGCATTTGATTTATAATAGAGATTATATAAAATAGAGAAGATTATAGCAGTGACAATCAGTTAAAAGCAAGTCAATCCCCCTGCCCCCTTTTCAAAGGGGGAATGCGGAGTACAATGGACGGATGTCTTCAATAATACTTACAATGCAAAAAGTCCCCTTTGGAGGAAGGGGATTTAGGGAAATTGAAAGCCTCTGTATATTAAGCATATCATATTCTAAATTTATATAATCTCGAATAAAAACTATTATTTATTTATCTCATATTTTGAAGAGAATATTTTCTAAAAAACAACAACTCGATTTATGTTAGACCAAGTTTATTACGGCAACTCCCTGAAACAGTGGCTTATTTCGATTATAATCATTTTAGGGTCATTTTTAATTGCCAAATTAGTTTTATCTATCAACAAAAAATTAATTTTCAAATTGACAAAAAGAACTGATACCCGTTTAGACGACATTCTTTTTCGCACGCTACAATCTCCCATTTTGTTTGGCATTATACTTATCTCGTTGCGGATAGCTTTAAGTCGTTTAGACTTGGGTGCAAAACCTGAGAAATACATCACGGAAGCCTACAAAGTACTTATCACTCTTAACGTTACTTGGTTTTTCAAATGTCTTTTCAATGCGTTAATAGTTGAATACCTTACTCCGAAAGAGAATGAAACGTCGTCAAGCAAAAAGCATTATTTGGATGAGCACAAAATCTCGCTTCTTCAGCGCACCACCACCGGTGTAGTTTGGACCATTGGTATAGTACTTGGGCTAAGTAATATCGGTGTCAATCTTGGAGCATTGCTTGGCACTCTGGGAATAGGGGGCGTAGCATTTGCTTTAGCTGCTCAAGATACCATTAAAAACATATTTGGAGGATTCACTATATTTACCGATGGCACCTTCCGCATCGGCGACCGCATCAAGGTAGATCAGTATGACGGGCACGTGGAAGACATCGGGATAAGAAGTACCCGCATCCGAACGCTGGAAAAAAGATTGGCAATTATCCCGAATTACAAAATTGTGGACGGTGCGGTAGAAAACGTGTCGGAAGAACCAATGTTCAGAGTAAAACAAAATTTGGGGTTGGTTTACAATACCAGTACCAGTCAGATGAAAAAAGCGCTGAGTATTCTCAAAGAAATTGCTTCAAACAATCCGGGAGTGGCTCCGGGTAGCGCTATCGCGGCGTTCAGTAATTTTGGTGATTTCTCGTTAAACATCACTTTTATCTATTATGTAAAAAAGGGAGAAGATGCGCTATTGGTACCTTCATCTATAAACATGGAGATTTTGGAACGGTTCACGACTGAGAGATTGGATTTTGCTTTTCCTACGCAAACACTCTATATGGAAAAAGATGCCGAGATAAAAAAACAATAGTTTAAAGACATAAAACACGTTTTTTTATCCTAAATTATTCGTATTTCTGAATAAAAAACGGTATATTTGTTGCTTGAAAAATTAGTTTAATGATGAAAAACAGAAACATACAGACCTGGTTATTTTACTTTGTATTAATTTTTGTTTTTAGTATAATAACTTTTTTTCTGATAAAAAAAGGTCAGAGTATCAGTAACTTTGTAGAAAATGCCGGCAACATTGTAACCTCGAAGAAAAGTAGTGGTTTGAACATTTTCAAAGACAACTTATTGGGCAATATTACTGAATCGGTTGGAATTATTTTATTACAACTTTTAGCTATTCTTGTTGTTTCCCGCTTTTTTGGTTTTTTGTGTGCTAAAATCGGACAGCCAACCGTTATTGGAGAAATTATTGCCGGTATAGTACTTGGTCCGTCCTTATTAGGGAATCTGTTCCCGGAAGCTTTTCATTTTTTATTTAATCCTACTTCATTAAATAACTTGTATATCCTTAGTCAAATTGGATTAATCTTATTTATGTTTACAGTAGGAATGGAATTAAATATCGGTGAATTAAAGACCCGAATAAAACAAACCTTCGTTATCAGTCAATCAAGTATTATTATTCCATTTGCGTTAGGAATGATAACAGCTTTCTTCATCTACGAAAAATATGCTCCTGAAAATATCAACTTTTTATCATTTGCTTTATTTATTGGTATTTCTATGAGTATTACAGCCTTTCCTGTTTTGGCTCGTATTGTACAGGAAAGAGGACTTACAAAAACTCATTTAGGAACAATAAGCATTGGTAGTGCGGCAATTGACGATGTTACAGCGTGGATATTATTAGTAGCCGTAATTGCCATAGCTCAGAGTACTTCACTTGTAGCTACATTTTTTACATTTTTGTTAACCGTTTTGTATGTATCCGTAATGATGTTTGCGGTAAGACCTTTTTTAAAGAAAATAGCAAATATCTATCAAAATGAAGAATTGATGAATAAACGCATATTTGCCTTCTTCATTCTTATTCTTATATTATCTTCTTTTACTTCACAGGCTTTAGGTATTCATGCACTGTTTGGAGCGTTTATAGCTGGATTGGTGATGCCTCCACTCCCTAAATTCAGAAAAATAATGATAGAAAAGATCGAAGATTTATCGGTGACGCTCTTATTACCTCTATTTTTTGTTTATACCGGATTAAAAACCGAAATTGGTTTACTAAATAATATCAGTTTGTGGTTAACCTGTGGTGTATTGATACTTATAGCTATTACCGGAAAATTTGGAGGTGGAACTATAGCCGCGAGAATTTCCGGAGAATCTTGGAAAAACAGCCTCTCACTTGGAGTCTTAATGAATACAAGAGGATTGATGGAATTAGTCGTGTTAAATATCGGTCTTGAAATGGGAATTTTACCCCCTGTTGTTTTTGCTATGTTAGTACTTATGGCGCTTACAACTACTTTTATGACCACCCCTATTTTACATCTTATAGAAAAGATCTTTCCTGAAAAACTTAAATTTGAAAAAATCATCAATCAAAAGGCGGAAGGGATATTTAAAGCCATTATAGCATTAGGAAATCCCGAAAACGGAAGAAATCTGTTGAGCGTTGCAAAAACCACTCTCAACGGTTTGAAAAACAATTTAGCCGTAAATGTGCTTCACATCACTGCCGGTACCGATATCAATCCTATTCACGGCGAACAGTTTTCTACCGAAAGTTTTATTGATATAAAAACGGAAGCAGCTACATTAAATATCCCTATCAGAACTGAATATAAAGTTTCCGACAATGTAGAAGGGGAAATTATCCGTACCGTTAATGAAGAAATGTACGATTTTCTACTTATAGGAGCCGGACAGGCAATGATAAAAACAACCTTCTTTGAAGAAGATTCATTCCTTGCCAAAGTAAAATGGCTCAATAAGTTAATCAATAAAATAACAAAAGACAGAACCATTTTTTATCCGGGTACACTGATACGAGATAAAACAAAATTCTTTATAGAACAAAGTAATTGCAGTGTAGGTATTTTTGTCAACCGTAATTTTACAAAGATAACCTCCATTTTAATCGTACTGTCTGAAGATTCCGATTATTTTCTTCTTCGTTACGCCAGACGTATTTTACGCACCAATCCCGAGGTAACAATTAAGATTGTGGACATTAATCAGGTAATTTCGAGAGTGGCAAATGTATCTGAACTCATAAATTCGCTACACACAGATTATCCGTTGCGTTTCAAAATAAGTCGCTCGACCAACCTTCATTCAGCATCTATGAACAAATACAGCTTTATGATGATAAGTTACCCTGCTTGGGAACGTCTGCTGGAGGAAGAATGCGACACATTAAAAGGGATACCTTCCACACTGATTATCAGCAAAAAAACAAGCCGCTTCAACACCGAAAAGTCGGATGAAGATGAAGATATCTTTGTTACTGAGACGAACAACAAAGCATAAAATTTTCGCAAGATTCGGGTTGTACAACGTGGCAAATTCCACTAAATTTGTCTCGTGAAGTAAAAAACAGTCTTATATCTAAATCATTCAATACTCGGTGAAAATACCACAGCAACATATTGATTTTGAAAGAATTGCAAAAGCAATAGAATATATGTATGTAAATTACAAGCGTCAACCATCATTAGACGAAGTTGCTACATACGTTCACCTCAGCCCCTTCCACTTTCAACGAATGTTTCAATTATGGGTAGGTATCAGTCCTAAAAAATTTATTCACTACTTAAGTGTGGAAAATGCTAAAAAACTATTAAACACCAGCCGATTATCGCTTTTAGACGTTGCCGGTGAAACAGGGCTTTCCGGTACCGGACGTTTACACGATTTATTTGTAAAAATAGAAGGAATGACACCCGGCGAATACAAAAACGGTGGAGAAAATCTGGCCATAAATTATCAATGGACAGAAAACGTATTTGGAAAAATGCTTGTTGCTTCTACGACGAAAGGCATTTGTTATCTGGCATTTGCCGAACATATTCAAACACCCATCGGTGAACTGAAAGCGATTTTTCCCAATGCAAAGTTCAAAGAAGAAACAGACAACTTATTACAATCGGTGCAACGATTCTTTAACCAAAATCAGGTAACACCCGCTAAAATAAAACTTCATCTCAAAGGCACCGAATTTCAGATTAAAGTGTGGGAAACACTGTTAAAAATTCCTGAAGGAAAGCTAACAACATACAGTGAGATAGCCGATAAAATACACAATCCCAAAGCAAGCCGCGCCGTGGGAACCGCCGTAGGAAGCAATCCTGTGTCATATATTATTCCTTGCCACCGGGTGATACGTGCCAGCGGTATCCTCGGAGAATATCATTGGGGTAGCGAACGCAAAAAAGCGATGATTGGATTCGAGATTAATCGTACTTCCAACTGAAAATAGCAACGTAAATAAACGGTGTCAGTAAATAACACGGATCAAATTTCAGCTACTCAATTTATCCTATTTTCTTATTGATGGAAAATGAAGAGCCTGAGTTTTGTTGTGCAGTGGTAAAACTAATAAAAAATCCGGATATTTTTCTGTGGTTTTGTGATTCTATTCAACTAAGTTAAATTTTTCAGAGATTTAATTGCCGGCTATTGAAAGGTTAGTCCGTTGTTTGATAGTGGCTGTGTAACTTTTTTTCGGATACTGAGACAAACCAAATACACCAGTTTTTCCAAAAACGCAAAGGTAGGATAAAGAGACTGTATAGACTTTTTGTTGACAGATACTTTTTAATTTTGATAAAAAGAATATACCTTTACAAATTAAATTACATTTGTAATGAGTATAAATAATTTGAAATATTATGAATAAAGTTTATTTTACTGGACTGAAAGGAAAAGAGTTATTTGAATATTTTATAAACAAACATTCCGACAAAAATTATTCAAGTATTGTTTCTTTGCTTCCATACGCAACTATGGATTTAGAAAAAGCGTATGTAGTTTTGGAAGATGCTGTTAAGCGAAATGAAAAACTTATAGCTATTTATCCCGGTACAGGAGAAAATAGAACAGATGATATGCAATTTATAGGTTCTATAGCCGATGGTGGGCTGTATATGAAACAGGCGTTGTAAATTGCTTTCATATCTTTTTCAGTGATTTTATATATGTAATCATCTCTGAATAAATGTCAGGTAAATACTCTTAAAACATACGGTTACCTAAGAATGTGTTTTCAAAGACATGTGCAAGATATTCGATTTCTTTCATCCTTATTTTTTTTGAAATATGCTGTCGAGTGTCCTCTGCCGTAACTTACTAAGTGATTTAATTCTATCTTGTGTAGATACTATCTGTTCAATCACATCTGCTTTAGTTATTCCACGTTTTTCAAACGTTTCATTTTTCATACTAAAAATTTATTGGTTAGCTTATTCAGCCTATCATCAATATATTCAACGTATGACATCTCTTTTTTAACCCTTTCATAATACCATCTTTTTTTGTTGTATCAGAATATCAAAGATACAACCTTATATTCTACAAACCTCAACAAAGCCAGTTGTGATTTTGCTTTCAAAATTTATATCTTTGATATTCTGATACAACCTGATGTTGGATGATAGTGCCAGGTCTATAGTTGTGATTTGCTTTCAAAATTTATATCTTTGATATTCTGATACAACTATTTTGGCTTGATTTGCGTAAATTCGATGGTTGTGATTTGCTTTCAGAATCACATACCACATTTTCACAGAAAACAAGAGCAAACAAAAACTAATAATAGTCTATATATTAGATAATTATAAATTTTACTGCCTCCCGAAATACTCTTTTTTTTTGCTCATATTTGTTCTTTTTTGCATAAAACCGTTTCTCAAACCGTTTCTTTTTTGTATCTTTGTTTCAAAGAAACGGATATGAAAACTACTGTCAAACTGCGAATTAAGAAACTCTCCGACGGAAACGGAAGTTATTATTTGGATTGGTTTCAGAATGGGAAACGCCATTATGAATACCTGAAAATCTATACCGTGTTATCCGACCGCCCCACCAAAGAAGAACGGGAGGCCAACAAAGAATCCCTTAAACTCGCCCAGCAAATCCGCAACCAGCGGGAAAATCAACTAATCGCCAGTCCGAACGGAACCACACCTGCACACAAACGCAAACAGTCCGTTATTGCCTATTGCGAAGCTCAGGCAACTACCAAAGTCAGTATGCAGGTTGTTGACCACCTCAAAGAGTATATGCCCAACAAATCGCTCCAAATGCAGGAGGTTAAGCGGGAGTTTGTACAGGGCTTCGCCAATTATCTTGCAAGCAATCTTCACGGAAATACGGCAAACGCCTATTTCTCCAAATTCCGTTCGTTTATCAAAAGAGCCATTACCGAAAGTATTGTCGCTTCCAATACCTTGTTGGACATAGAAGCCCCCGAGAAGCAAGAAACGATTGTAAGTTTCCTTACAACCAATGAAATTGCCCGGATAGCACAAAGCAGCCTCAATCCGAAAGTAAAAACAGTATTCCTGTTTTCCTGCTTTTGCGGGATGCGTTATTCCGACATTAAAAACCTCACTTGGGGAAATATCACCGAAGATTTCCGGTTGAAATTCTCACAGCAAAAAACACAGACCAAAAACGGCAAACAAACAGGCGTTACCTATTTGCCAATGAATCCCCAGGCAATCGCTTTGCTTGGCGAGCGCAAAGCCGATGATTACAAGGTTTTCAGCGTTTCCACGCAACAAGCGTGTGATAAAGCGTTGAAGAATATAGCCACTAAATTAGAACTCAAAAAAACGCTCCATTTCCACATTGCCCGGCATTCGTTCGGCGTTATCCTGCTCGAAAGTGGCGTTGATATTTACAAAGTCAGCAAGTTGCTTGGCCACAAATCCGTTCAAACCACCATTAAACACTACGCAAACATAACCGACAAAGGAGCTCGCGAGGCAATCGACAGTTTTCCCGAAATAAAAATCTAAATATCAGTAATATGGAACTCACAATATACAACAGCATTATTCACGGCAATCTCAATCCACAAAACGGACAAGTTCCGGTAGACTATTCAGACATAGCCCATTTGTTGAATAACAATCTCCACACGTTACCCGAAGTTGAGAAACAATTAAAGCAAGTGTTAGGGAAAAACAATCAAGTAAACTTCGATGCTGACACTCCTGTAAATATTGCTCAATTTTTAAGCAATCAAAATTACACGAGCATTGAAGCGGATTATTTTCCGCCCGACATTGCTTTGTTGATGCCCTCACCACAGACACCTGTGCAGCGGTTTTATTACTTCGTAATAACCACCGAGGCAAAACGCATTAAACTTCGTTTACTGCAATCTGTTGAGGTTCTAAAAGACGATGTATGTGCCAAACAAGAGATAACGAATGTACTAAAATTACTTTCCCGTTATGCGAAAAACATTCAGGAACAGACACAACCCAATTCAATTTTTGACCTTTTACTTACTCAAATCGTCAAACTTTATTTTGAGATAACACTTATTTTTGATGTGCTTTTGTCTGAAACGGACTTTATTTCATTTTCCGATTTTTATTCCTTGCGCCTTAACCGGCAGGTTGATAAGCAAGAAATAGCTGCCTATCATAAAGCCTTACATATCCACCAGGCACAACAACTAATCGCCGATAGCACCATTGCTTCAAATTTACTTTTGCAACTTTACCAAGACCTCGAAACAACGCCCACAGACAGCACTTTAATCGTGGTTATTTGTTCGCTCGAAAATGCTGTTTTTCTTCAAACAGAAAATTCCGCAATTCCCGGTTTTTCCGAAATAGCTGATAGCAACTTTGCAAAGTCATTGTTGAAAGACAAAAAACAGTTATTTAATCAGCGATTAAATACTATTTCAAATGCCCGAGAGGCTCTTGCTTTCATTGAGGATACCGTTGAAAGCCTGCCCGACTTTCTCACAACAAAAGCCCCTGCAACGTCCCTGCTTGCTTCGTCTGTTGCCCGACAATTACAAAATTGGCTTGCAGAGCAAAAAGAAATTTATAAAAACAATGCTGCACAGATTTTTGTCCCAACAGTTCCAGCTAATGGAGCAAGAACCACTAAACCGAAAGCGGCACAGCAAAAATTGAGCATTCAGAAACAAAAAAGCATTGCTCAAAAACACATAGCATATTTATCGGGTTACAATCGCAAGAATGAGAAAATAATGTCTGATGAAGATTTTACAAGGCTCGTAAGCTCCATTTATTCACTCATTGATACTGGAATTATGCCTCACAACATACAGCCAATCTCTCAAACAGGGACAACGAATGAATTTTTACGTTACACTTTTTATCTAATTCATAGAGAATTATACTCAACCCGTCCCATTCGTCCCGAATGGATAGATTTATTACACGCCATTTTTATACAGTTCAAAGATGTTGAGAGAGAAACAACCAGAAAGAAATTTAGTACAAAGCCTTCGTATTATGATGAAGACATAAGGGAGATAGGAAAACAAAAGAAAATGTAAACTATTCTTTTTCTCTTGGTGATAATGGTGATTTGGGTTGAAAAAACACGAATCACTATTATTTTTTTACAATTGATAATCAGCAAAATAACTTAATCCACAGTGGTGATTTCGGAGGTTTAAAATCACCCGTTTTTCCCCGTTTTATCACCCAATTCTTTTGCACCACTATTCCATTTCGGAGTAGTGGTTTTTTGCTATTGGCACGCTTAAAGTCTAATGCCGATATCTTTTAAATCAATGCAAGAGAATATTTTATTGAAACTCGATTCAATCGAAAAACGATTGATTGAACAGAACCTTCTCCAAAAGGAGATTTTCACTTTCGCCGAAGCCTGCTTATATCTCGATTTAAGCAGTAGCCATTTGTATAAGCTTACGAGCAGTAACACCATTCTGTGCTATTGTCCGCAAGGGAAGAAACTTTATTTCCGCCGCTCCGAACTGGATTTGTGGTTAACCCGTACTCGCTCTGCCTCCGTTGCCGAAGTGGAACAAAAAGCAGCCGACTACATTAGCGATAAAGGAAGGAGGGCAAGACGATGAGAGAGCCTCGAATTTTAGCCGAAATTCTGAAAGACTATTTTCAGAACAGCAACGAGCCCTTGGCTGTTGACTTCCGCAACCATTTTATAGGAACAGGCAACCCCTTGTTAGCTTCAAGGCCAAGCGAAGATACGCCCCTTGAAGATTGGCTCGACAATCAGGATGTTATGCAAATTCTGCATATCAGCCCCCGAACATTACAAACACTGCGTTCCAATGGCATACTGCCATTTTCCCGTATCGGAAACAAGCTGTATTACCGCCGTTCCGATATTCAAAGACTGCTTTTCAATAACTACACAATGATCAAAATTCGTGATTATGAGAAGCATAAGTAAGGAGGCGATATTGAACAAAACGCACTATGGCACTACCATTTACAGCCATATTTTGCGGGAGTACTACCCGGATGAAGTAGTAATGACAATCACAGGAAGAGATTGCGGCTTATGCCGCAATCCTTTCAACTCCAACAAAGAAACATTGCATATTTGGATAAGCAAAACAGATCCGACAAATGTAATGAGTTCCGAGGTTTCCTGTCACGAAGATACGCAAAACGCTATCCCTTTCGGAGATGCGTTCGACTTTGCCGAACTGCATTATAAACAGTCAGGTGATGAATTACTGCAAACGCTGAACAAGGAATGAATCTGAGAATCGGCGAGAAATTCGATTTTTACGCCAATGGCAAAAAATCAAATCAAGCTCCTGAAGCCGCACAAGTCCTAAGTCCCCCTGTGGGGGAAACAACGTTCGGCGTTAGCCAATTAGGGGGCTGTTTCTTTTCATTTTTCAAAGCTCCCGTTCGAAATACCATTCCCCTAAAGTCAATCTCTTTGCTCGATGCCTACAATTACATTGTCGGCGATTACGCAAAACAACGAACCGAAAAATTGCGCTCTTTGCTCTCTCAACTTCCCCCTTCAGGGGGTCAGGGGGTTGCCCGGCAATTCAAAGCCTCAACATTCGACTACTGTACTTTTTCAGGGATGTTTCAAACCCGAAACGACAAAGCATTGATTAGTCAGTCTGGCTTATTGTGCATTGACTTTGACCACTTGCAAAGCGTTGATCTGCTTCGCAAGCAACTTTTGCAGGATGAATACTTTGACACGCAAATGCTTTTCGTTAGCCCTTCCGGCGATGGGCTAAAATGGATAATCTCTATTGATACCAAACAAACAACACACAGCATCTATTTTGCTGCGGTTGCAAACTACATTCTACAAACCTACGGTGTTGAAGTTGACAAATCAGGGCGGGATATTTCCCGCGCCTGCTTTCTTCCACACGACCCACAAGCGTACATTAATCCACTTTATAAACCTTCAACTTTATAGGCAATATGAGCAAGAAAACATTCAAACCGTCAGATTGGGTATCAAATAAACCAATACAGAACCCACAGACCTTAAATACAGATAACGTTGTAGAGCCGTCACATGTGGCGGCTAATGATGATTTAGAGTTAATTGTACAACGTATCGAATCCGCCTCAGTCGACATTGCCCCGAATTATGCTGATTGGCGTGACCTTGGTTTTGCCCTCGCTGACGCTTTGGGCGAAAGTGGTCGGAGCTATTACCACCGCCTAAGCCGTTTTTATCCGTCTTATTCGCAAAGCGAAACCGACAAACAGTATTCCGCCTGCCTTGCTTCGCACGGCAACGGTGTTACAATCAAAACCCTTTACCACCTTGCCAAATCAGCCGGTATAAATGTAGGAATCCCGAAAGCCAATAAACAAGTTTCAAGTACTACGAACCAATCCCCCTCTCCTTTGGAGCTACCGTTTATACACATCTTTAGCAATTGCCCATCCCTGAAACAGGTTCTGGAATTTTATCCAGCCATCGTGCAGGATGATTACTCCCGGTGGTCTCTGGCTGGTGTATCCCGTCCAGCCGCCAAGGCGTGCTATTGTCCAGGCCGCCCACGCCAGATTGTTTTTGTCAAAGGGATTCTTCTGTTTGTCTGTCCTTCCCTCCAGGCGGGGCTGCAAATCTTCCATACAGGCGATTTGTTCCTGCGAAAATACCAGACTTGCCCTCTGGGCGGTTTGTCCCGAACGGGCCTGGCGCAGCTGCAGTATTTGAATAGCTGCCATTAGAGCCATCACAAAAAGTTTACGCAAAGCCATGCCCGATTCCAATTCCGAGGATTCGTAATCCACCCCTTCGCTTTTTACTGTCCTGAACAGAGCTTCGATAATCCAACGTAAGGTGTAATACCTGACGATTTGCAAGGCATCTGTCGGGCAACCAACCCGGTGGGTGGTGTAAAGCGTCCATTCCACGGGGTCTTCCCCCGCGGGAACACTCTCCTCCTTTTCCTTTACATGCACCACATACAGCTCTACCTGTGGGGGATATTTGTCTGAATCCACTGTTTTGAGGGGACGTAGCAGCCCCACTTTCCCGTAACGCACTTTCATCTGCGCCTTGCGTTTTTTGCGTTGGCGGTTCTCTCCCCGTACCTCCAGTTCATATTCATGTCCTGTTGACAAACTGCCGATATGTTCCACCAGCCTGCCCCCGGGGAAAGCAAGCTTCCTGTCGTGCCGGCAGCGTATGACAAAGTCCAATCCCTGTGCCATCAGCAGGCTCAAGCTTTCGTAAATGTCCCCCTCGCGGTCTTGAACCACCGTCAGGCGGTGTCCCCCCGCCAGTTTCTTCCCCGATTCCACTGCACGTTCCGCCCACCGGTAGGATTCCTTTTCCTCTATGGGTAAGCGCCGGTAGTTCCGCTGTGTCTTGTTTTGCTTATCCTGCGGCCTGTGCCACAGGTGGATGTCCAATGCCCCCAGCAAAGAACCCTCCGCTGCATTTACCGCAAGACTCGGATGGCAGAAGAAGCCCAAATCCTTATCGTTGCCTGTAACTCCCAAACCTGCCGTATCCCTGATCCTGCCCCTGTGACGTTCCAGATTCAGCTCCGTGGTGTCTTCCAAAAGCAGTATGTGGTCAATCCCGGCGCACTGCTCCACACAATGACCCGCCGCAAGTGCCGCCAGCCCTGATTCCGTTACCCGCTCATTCTTCCAGAAGCGGTAATACGACATTTGTTCTTTCCAGTGTGAACCCTTATGCATAGTTACATTGCAGGTATTTACAATAAATTGCAGTATTGAAGCCACCTTTTTGCAAGACGTTCATCCGTGAAACTCTTGCGGTAATGTCTTTTATCCATAATATTGCTTTTCATTAAAGTGATTCAAATGCAAAGTTCCTCTTTTTTTCGTTGATGCAAACCGCCAATCTTGTGTATAAACGGTAGCTCCAAGTGGAGAGGGATTAGGGGTGAGGTCAGATATTTCGGAAATTGCGGATTCAGAGGAATCCGCACCCTCAACAGTGGAGTGCCTGCCCGATACAATCTTCGACCAACTTCCCGATTTATTACGCCGTATAACCTCCAAAGGTACTTCACCCGAGGACAAAGATATTTTGTTACTCGGCTCTCTTGTTTCTATGAGTGCGTGTTTGCCAAATGTGTACGGTGTTTATGCCGAACGGGAAGTTTTCGCCAACCTCTTTTTGTTTGTTACCGCACAGGCTTCGGCAGGTAAAGGCAGGCTAACACTGTGTCGTAAATTGGTAGAGCCAATTCACAAGGCACTTCGTGAGCAAAATAGAGCAGAATTTGAATCCTATCAACGTGACCTGACGGAATACGTAGCAGCAAAAGGCGACAAGGTAAACATAGAAAAACCACAGGAACCACCGCTCAAAATGCTGGTGATTCCTGCCAACAACAGCGCAACAGGCTTGTTTCAAATTCTCAACGACAATAATGGAAAAGGACTGATTTTTGAAACCGAAGGCGACACACTTGCTCTTACTTTCAAATCCGAACACGGTAATTATTCCGATGGTTTCCGCAAAGCGTTCCACCATGAAACAATTACCTACAACCGGCGTAAAGACCGTGAATTTGTAGAGATTGATTCGCCTCGCCTTTCGGCCCTGCTATCTGGTACGCCCCGACAAGTTTCAGCCCTCATTCCAAATGCCGAAAACGGCTTGTTCAGCCGTTTTATATTCTACTTCATGAACATTCGTTACGAGTGGAAAGACGTGTTTGCAGGAGAAAGTGGGCAAACACTCGACCACTATTTCGACCATTTGGGCGTACAATTTTACGACTTGTACAAATGTCTGGAAAGTCAGGCTGAACCCATGCGTTTTTGTCTGACAGTTTCACAGCAACAGCAGTTCAACAGCTATTTCGAGCAAACTCAAATTCAGTATATTGAACTTTGCGGAGAAGATTATATTGGCACAATTCGCCGCCTTGGTCTGATTACTTTCCGTTTAGCAATGATTCTCACAGCAGTTCGGATAATGGACACCGGAGAGCTGCACTCTCCATTGGTTTGTATCGATACTGATTTCAATATAGCTATGGAAATGGTCAAAGTGTTGGTTCAACATGCTGCGCATGTTTTCCAACAACTCCCCACCGACACAGCTGCCAAAGTACAACCCAATCAGAAACAACAGTTTTTGAACATGCTCCCCGCTGAGTTCGACCGCCAGACTTATCTGGCAGTCGCTCAAAAGCTAAATATTCAGCCGAAAACAGCCGAAAAACAAATTGCCCGTTTCGCCAAAACAGGCTTAATCAACCATTTTGCACATGATAAATACCGTAAATAACCAATGTCGGAACTTTGTCAAAATAGCTGTATTTTTTTCGCTTATTTTCTTTTTGACATAAGTTGTCAAGAAGAAACATTCTCTTTGCACTTTTTTAGTTGAAATCTTTTCTCTTACACCTGTTTTGTTTGTGAATAATTGTCTATCTTTGTTCAAATTCTGACAATTCAAAATAATAAAAGCCCAAATTGGAATGATTATGCTATTCGCAAATAAAATCAGACGATTAAGAGAGGAACAACAACTGCTCCAACGTCAATTGGCAGCGGCATTAGAGATTGACACACCAATGTATAGCAAAATTGAACGTGGTGACCGCCCGGCAAAACGAACACAGGTAATTGCTCTTGCAAAATCGCTCTCTACTGACGAAACAGAACTGCTTACCCTTTGGCTGGCAGACAAAGTAACCGAAGTATTAGAAGATGAAAAAGAATTGGCAGGTAAGGCGTTGGATATAGCTAAAGAGAGGATGAATTTAAACACGCAGTCAAGTGTAAAATATAAATTATGAAAGAATTCAACGAAGCTACACGGGTTCAGATGCCTGCTCTTGTTCACCTTACGCGACTTGGCTATACTTATTATGGCAAATTATCCGAAGAACTGTCGGGTGTTGTCTTCGATGGAGATACCAATATCTTAATTGAAATATTCCGTTCGCAGTTTCACAAACTAAATCCTGGACATGAAGCTGAATTTGATCAGACATTGCAAACAATACGTCAGGAGTTGGATTATGATGATCTTGGTCGCAGTTTTTTCAATAGGCTAAAATCTGTTTCCCCAACCCGATTAGTTGATTTTGAGAATCCTCAAAACAACACATTCCATTTTACTGCCGAATTTACTTGCAAGAATGGACAGGATGAGTTTCGTCCAGATATAACACTTTTTGTAAATGGTCTTCCACTTGTTTTTGTTGAAGTTAAGAAACCGAATAACTTGGGTGGTATGGTAGCCGAAAGCCAGAGAATGAATCGTCAACGCTTTCCAAACAAAAAGTTCAGACGATTTATTAATATCACACAGCTGATGATTTTCTCTAACAATATGGAGTACGATACATTGGGTGGCATAGTTCCCATTCAGGGGGCATTCTATTGCACGAGTGCTCGCCAACAAGCTCCGTTCAATTGTTTTAGAGAAGAGAATATAGGTAATTTGTCAATTGCACCTTTTCATAAAAATTTTCAATATAAAGATATTGATACAAATACAGAGAAGCAAATACTTACAGACTTTAACTGTCAGGTAATACACCATGCTCCAGAATATCAAACAAATTTAGACATAAACAAACCAACTAACCGAATACTCACTTCAATGTGTAGTCCAGCCCGTTTGCTTTATATACTGCGTTACGGTATAGCATACGTTAAAATGGAGCGTGAGATTGATGGTATAATAGAGCTAAAGGACGAAAAGCACATAATGCGCTATCAACAGCTTTTTGCTTCTTATGCCATTGAACGACATTTAAACGAGGGGGTAAAATCGGGGGTAGTTTGGCATACGCAGGGTAGCGGTAAAACGGCTCTTTCTTATTATCTTACGTATATCTTGACTGACTATTACGCCAAGAGAAATCAAGTGGCTAAATTCTACTTCATTGTTGACCGGCTTGATTTACTTGAACAGGCTACTCAGGAATTTGAGGCACGGGGATTAATGGTAACAACAGCGAATACCAGAGCCGAACTTATGGCTCAGTTTCGTTCAAATCAGGCTTTGCAGGGCAATAGCGGTCAGGCTGAAATTACGGTGGTAAACATTCACCGTTTTGCTGAGGACAAAGAAAAAATTGATATACCAGCTTATGCCACTAATTTACAACGGATCTTTATTGTAGATGAAGCCCACCGGGGTTACAACCCTAAAGGTAGTTTTCTGGCCAACCTTTTTGATGCTGATAGAAATTCCATTAAAATTGCATTAACCGGAACTCCTTTACTTAAAGAAGAACGTGCCTCGTGGCAGGTGTTTGGAAACTATTTACATACCTACTATTACGATAAATCAATACAGGATGGTTACACACTTAAAATAATTCGCGAAGATATTGAGACCTCCTACAAAGAAAAATTATCGGAGGTGTACGATAAGTTGGAAACGTTGGTAGAAAAGAAAGATGTTCGTAAAAGTGAGATTATCGAACACGAAAATTATGTGAAAGAGCTTCTACGTTATATTATCTTCGACTTAAAGCGTTTCCGCCAAATTAGAGGAGATAACACATTAGGTGGTATGGTCATTTGCGAAACAAGCGAACAGGCAAGGAAACTTTTTACTTATTTCGATGAAATTCAAAATGAGATTAATCAGTCAGCTTCCCAAAAGTCCAGATTTCGTGCAGGTCTGATTTTGCATGATACCGACGACAAAGACACACGCAAGCAAGTAGTCAAGGATTTTAAAAAGAACATGACAGTTGACATTCTGATTGTCTTCAATATGTTACTTACCGGATTTGACGCTCCACGCCTCAAACGCTTGTATTTTGGTCGGAAACTGAAAGATCATAACCTTTTACAGGCGTTGACCCGTGTCAATCGCCCATACAAAGACAATCGATATGGATATGTAATTGACTTTGCTGATATTAAACGTAATTTCGAACAAACCAACGAAGCTTATTTGGCAGAACTAAATCGTTTCAATGATGCCGGAGAAGTAGGTGAAGACAGTACGATAGATACATTTTCTCAGGTACTTGAAAATCCACAGGAACTTATCAAGCAAATGCAGGAAGTGCGCCAGATATTGTTTGAATTCAGTACGAACAATGTCGAGGACTTCAGTACAGAAATTTCAACAATCGAAGATAAAGCTGTTTTACTTGACCTCAAAAAAGCCTTGGTTGCAGCCCGTGATTGTGCCAACATTATCCGTACCTTTGGTGATGAATCACTCAAGGCTGCTTTTGCCAAGCTTGAAATAATAAAGTTGCCACAGATGCTTTCTGAAGTGCAACACCATATTGATATTATCAATCAAAAAGAGGCTTTCGCTGGGTCAGATACCACAAAGAAACTAATTAACGAAGCCATGCAGGATATTCGCTTCAATTTCAATAAAATTGGAGAAGAAGAACTGAAAATTGTTTCAAGGGAGATACTCCAATCGAAATGGTCGCAAGCCATTCAGGCATTCACAGGAAATATAGATCAGGACGACCCTGAGTTTATCTCTTTACGTGAAGCTTTTATGCAACGTTTCAAAGAGCATGGTTTTGTAGTGGATGACCATGGGAAAATTCAACGAAGAAAGTGCTGTGCTCGACGATGTGATTAAACGTCTGCATGAGTTGCAGTTACGGAATAATACATTGCTAAAGAAGTACAACGGTGACACCAAATTTGCACGGGTTCACAAGCGCATTCGTGAAATAAACAAGGAACGAACCGACACCCATAAAAAACCTATGTTCTCCTTCCTCGACGAGGAAATTATGGCAATTCTCAATATTATTAAATCGGATATTGACCAAAAAGTGTTCGACAGAAACGATATTTTGAAAAGAGATGCCTATTTCGAACAAACCGTATTATCACTTATTGCGCAAACACTAAACCACTTCCCGCAGATTGAGCCCGAAATGGACGATTATACTTTTGTGCAAAACCGTATAGCCAAACAAGTATTCAAACCAATATAACGCCACCTATCCGGCGGCTTAACACCATAGTTATTTCATGCCAATCAGAGAAAAAACCGTTGCGCTAATCGATGCGCTAAAAGCCACTTGCCAAACCTATGGAATGGGCAATGATGGTAACGAATATAAAATCATTACACAGGTATTTCTGTACAAGTTTCTTAACGATAAATTCGGTTATGAATTAAAACAGTCAATGAGTCCGTTTGCAAAACCGATTCAGCAGGCTAAACATTGGGAAACAGCTTATGCTGAACTCTCCGACAAAGAAAGAATGATCTTGTTAGCTTCGCTTTCGCCCGATTTGTTGCGACTTGAACCGCAGCATTTGATTGCTAACCTTTGGAATCAAAGCTCAAAAGGAGATTTCGATCTTATTTTTGATAGTACCATGACCCATATTGCAAATCGGAATATGGATATTTTCGCTACACAAACTACTCAAAATACCCGAATCCCACTTTTCGAACCACTTACACACTATGTAACCGACACAGCTCAACGTGCCTCGTTTGCCCGTGCTATGGTCGATAAATTAGCGAATTTTTCTTTCGAAGAAGCTTTCAACGAACACTACGATTTTTTTGCTACCATTTTTGAATACCTTATTAAAGATTACAATACTGCCGGAGGTGGAAAATATGCCGAATATTATACGCCTCATGCCATTGCTACCATTATGGCACGCTTGCTTGTGGGTGAAAATGCCGATTTGCACAATATCGAATGTTACGATCCTTCTGCCGGAACAGGTACGTTACTTATGGCACTATCGCACCAAATTGGAGAAGAGCGTTGTACTATTTTTGCGCAGGATATTTCGCAGCGTTCAAATAAAATGTTTAAGCTAAACCTGTTGCTCAATGGTTTGGTGTCTTCACTCGATCATGCCATACAAGGAGATACATTGGTGTCTCCTTACCACAAAAGCGATGATGGACAGTCCTTACGCCAGTTCGATTTTGTGGTGTCAAATCCACCCTTCAAAATGGATTTCTCCGATACGCGCGAAAAAATTGCAGCCATGCCGGCTCGTTTTTGGGCAGGTGTGCCTAAGATAAAGCCAAAAGATAAGGATAAAATGGAAATTTACACCTGTTTTATTCAGCATGTAATCAATTCATTGAAAGACACAGGTAAAGGGGCTATCGTTATTCCTACTGGGTTTATCACTGCCAAAAGTGGTATTGAGAATAAAATCCTCAAACACATTGTTGATAAGCAAATTGTGTATGGTTGTATAAGTATGCCTTCCAATGTATTTGCCAATACCGGCACCAATGTGTCTGTGTTGTTTTTTGATAAGTCGCACACTACCGACCGTGTGGTGCTTATCGATGCCTCTAAACTGGGCGAAGAATACAAAGAAGGCAATAATCAAAAAAGACGCCTTCTGCCGGATGAAATCAATCAGATTGTATCTACTTTTCAAAACAAGGAGTCAATCGAAAATTTTAGCGTGGCGGTTTCATTCGACGAAATAAAAGAAAAGGGATATTCCCTTTCTGCTGGTCAATACTTTGATATAAAAATTGAATATACCGACATTACCCCCGAAGAATTTGAAGCAAAAATGACTACTTATAAACAAACGCTTGCCGAACTCTTTACTGAAAGCAACCGCTTAGATGAGGAAATAATGAAACAATTAGGAGGATTGATTTATGAATAAGATTCCATTAAAAGAACTGTGCAAAAGTGGTCAAGTTGGTAAATATGGAATCCCGTCCTCTGCTGAAGAATATAATGAATGTAAGACTCGATATCTTAGAATTAGTGATATTGATGATGTTGGTAACCTATTAAATACTGATTTGAAATCTGTTAGTTCTGATAATATTGAAAAATATATTCTAGAAGACGGAGATTTGGTTGTAGCTCGAACAGGTAATTCAACAGGAAGAGCATATCTTCATGAGAGCAAAAATGGACGATTAGCATTTGCTGGATTTCTTATAAAATATGGATTAGATCCGAAAAAGGTTGTTCCAAAATTTCTTAAATACTACACGATTTCCTCTGAGTACAAGCAATGGGTGAAAAATCTTTCAGTTGGTAGTACTCGAGGAAATATTAACGCACAAACATTCGCAGACTGTCCAATTTCGTTGCCAGAAAGAAAGCAACAAGAAATCCTTGTTACTATTCTTTCTTCATTAGACTCTAAAATAGAACACAACAATCGTATAAATGATAATTTACCGAACTAATCAGATACTTTTATCTGCCCGTTCATTAACATAGGTAAAAGCCAGTCTCGAAGAGCGGTAAGGTGCTGATTTTGTATCGCGACATTAAATTGTTTTTGAAAAATAGAATCTACAACATTCTCAAAGTTATCAACAACAGATTGTGACGGCTTTGTTATTGTCAACGAGAATAAATCGGCTTTAGTAATTGAACCAAAAGTTGTTCCATTTACATTTCTTTGGTCGAAGATAGTTTTCATGTATTGAATGACGTAGAACAAATGAGTTATAGACCCAATTTTGCTATTAATAGCTGCTAATCCACGACCAATACAGCATTTTGTATTGGCAAAATTAGTTGTTCCGACAGGGGCTCTAACACTAAGTAAAATATCTCCAATTTCTGCAATTCTCGCTGGTGCTGTTGTAAATTGTCTTACTGTTGGAAATCGTAATCCGAAATCAGTACAACCCTGATAAAACGCAATACCTTTTCCATTCTCATTATACGTTTCTCCGTCAGGTGATTGACCCATAGTTATGTTTGCTATTTCTGCTAATTCCCCATTTCTCCACCCGTCAGGAATCTCTCGTTTCAGCTTTTCATTCCAAACCATTTTGCCACCGCTTGATTTATAGGGTTTTCCGCCCTTATCGGGGAACTCGAATTGCACAAACCAATAGTCGTAAAGTGTCTTAGCCAACTGCTCTAAATTATCATTTATACGATTGTTCAGGGTAATTTTATTGTCTATTGCTTCTAATACTGAGGCAATAGATTTTTGCTCCTCTAATGCTGGCAGGTTAACTTTGATATTGTAGTACGAGTCAAATGTCATACTTGGTACGCCAGTACCTGTATTTAACTTGCTTAAATCAAGTTGTTTGATGTAGTTGTACAGATAAAATCCATTGGCCAGTTTTTCGTTGATAACAGCATAATAAAGGGTGTCAACAGTCCAGAATGGGACTTTTGAGTATTGGATATTATTCAAAGACCCTTTACGAGGCAGCAAAATACTTTCTTTTTTATATATTGCTCGGTTTGCATATCTCATTAAACCGCCACTCCCATATACAGGAATATTACCTTCCGAAAGATGCTTATGGTCTTTCCCGTTTTTTATTTCAAGCAACTCATTTAGAGTGTATTCCTTCATGTTGTTATCCGATAAACTTTCGATGTGAAATTTTTACATTACTTTGATTCACCATTGCATAATGCATGGTGGTATCAATTTTTACATGCCCCAGTAAGTTTTGCACTTGTTCTATGGGCATACCCTTATCAATTGCCATTGTGGCAAGGGTTCGCCTGAACTTATGCGGGTGTACTTTATTTATTTTTAATTCTTTCCCCATTTGCCTGAGTCTAAGTTCTACGCCTCCTATACTTAGTCTGTTATATGGCTTTTGTAGCGATACAAACAGTGCCGGATTATCGTCAGTTCTACCTTCCAGGTATCGCTTCAAATGTATTTTAGTGCGAGCATTAAAATACACTTCCCGCTCTTTATTGCCTTTGCCAAATACCACGCATTCTCGTTCATGAAAATCTATATCTGTTCGGTTTATTTTTACCAATTCCCCGACACGCATACCCGTAGAACTCAAGAGGTCTATCATGGCCAAATCACGAATCTCTTTACAATTATCGCGTAATACTTCTAAGTTTTCGTCACTCAACACTTCCTTTATTACTGACCCTGTTTTTACTTTATGTATTCTTCTGACAGGGCTTTTTAATATATAATCTTCGTCCTCCAACCATAAAAAAAACTGGAGAAAATACGCCGGATATTATCTATTGTTACTTTGCTCGACTGTTTTTTTGTTTGATAGTCAGCCAAGTAAAACCGTAAATCATTGGTCGTAATTTCCTTAATTTCTTTGTTTATACAACACAACACACTCTCAATGGTTGCTGAGTAATAATTCAATGTTTTTTCGGAGCAACCCTCAACACGTTTAGCCGAGATGAAGAGCTGTTGTAATTTTGTATTTGCTTCCTTCGGGTGTTCAGCGATTATGTCGTTTTCTTTAAATACCAATCCTTGTAAATTCTGAATTAACACAAGATTCAACAATCTCAGTTGCTCTGCATTAAGAGACTCAGACATTGCATGTTGTATGTCCCTTATTAGTTTGTCTTTCATAAAGTTCCTTTATTATTAGTTTTATACATGTGGATAAAACTAATAATATACGCTTTTGACTGCAATTTTGCAAAAGTACAAAAAGATAAATGATAATTTACCGAACTAATCAGATACTTTCACTTGACCGTTCATTAACATAGGCAAAAGCCAGTCGCGAAGACACTTCAGATCTTTTGACTGTTGTTCAAGGATTTCTTGGCGTTTAACAATTTCAAAACTTTTGTTGTGTAAAGTGATATTAATTCTTGACTCGGAAAGTAAACATTTATTGACTTTAAGGTAGAAGCAGATATTTCTTTAAATGTTGAGCCAACCGCATTATTTTCTATTGTAGGAATTAAATTTTTAATCATATAATATGCAAATTCGGTACTAAATAAATCAGATACAACAAATGATTTAAAACCCTGATTTGTTGTTACATTTCCTCTTGCTATGGCTAAATATCCAATTGGAGCACGAGAACTTAAAAGGATTGTACCTTTGGGCATGATATTTAAAAGAGCAGCTTTTACTCCAAATTCGGTTACGTCAATTTCTCCGTGAGAAATAAATTTATTCCCAACATTCAGAGAAAGATCCTTAGGAGTAATCCATGCTGTCCCATTATTGGAAAAATATTCAGTTTTTTCTTTTGAAGGAGTGCTTCCTCCTATTATATTACCCAAATCTGCTAATTCCCCATTTCTCCACCCGTCAGGAATCTCTCGTTTCAGCTTTTCATTCCAAACCATTTTGCCACCGCTTGATTTATAGGGTTTTCCGCCCTTATCGGGGAACTCGAATTGCACAAACCAATAGTCGTAAAGTGTCTTAGCCAACTGCTCTAAATTATCATTTATCTGACTTTCTTGTTCAGATTGAAAATGTTATTAGAAAAAGACATTAGAGATAGCCTGCTACAACTTGAAAAATGTTGTTGTTTGTTGCTTTTTTTATACTTTTGTTGTCATTCATTTAAGATGAATTTTTTCAACAAGGAAATTGATTTAACTCATTTGTGTTATTTTCAAAACCTCAAACTCAAAATCCATAATAAAGAACACAATCCCTTATGAGTAAAACCTTTAATATCTATTGCGACGAAAGTTGCCATTTAGAAAACGACCGCAAAAACTTCATGTTTTTGGGTTCGGTTAGTTGTGCTTATCCACAGGTGGAAAGACACAGCAAAAGGATTGCCGAACTTAAGAAGGAACATAATTTTTATGCCGAAATAAAATGGACGAAAGTTTCTCACTCAAAACTTCGCTTTTATCTGGATTTGGTGGATTATTTTTTTGATACCGATCTGAAATTTCGTGCAATTGGCATTGATAAATCCAAAATCAATAACGAGGTGTTCGCTCAATCTTATGATGATTTCTACTACAAGATGTATTATCAGCTGCTGAATCACAATATCAATTCCTTATACAACTACAATGTCTATCTTGATATAAAAGATACCCTGAGTGCCTGCAAAGTTCGCAAGCTGCGGGATATATTGAATGTAAAACTGGGTGTCTTTCGTTCCGTACAGAATATCCGCTCTCACGAAAGTATATTGATGCAGTTGGCTGATTTCTTGATGGGGGCTATTTCATATAATATCAATGATGAGTTACACGGTAACAGTGCAAAGATGCAAATCATTGAGAGGATAAAAAGGCACACTCAGCTCCCTGATCTGGGAAAGACCAATTATAACGACAAGTTGAACCTGTTCTTTATCGAGTTGAAATAGTATGCCACTGAATTTACTCAAGATTTACAATCAGCTGCTGGAACTGGCAGCTATGAATGAAGCCCAACGTAAAAAGTCCTTAAAAGGGATTTTTAACCGTGACATTGTGGATAATCCAGCTTTCAGATTTCAAGCTAAACTCATTAACCCGACACCGGCTGATGGGCAGGATTCAATGGATCGGCTATTTACGCACCTCACAACCGTCATTACAGATAAGTCTATAAACAGACGTGAATTTGACATGGCTCGTTCTGTGCGTTTGCATTGGCTCAAATATCATATCGACCAAAACAAAAAGGAAAATTTGTATGTATTCTCAGTCGATGAACCGGACGGCATAAGAACGTACATTTACGATAAAGATGAGTTTTATGTAATCGTATTGGAACCGTTGAAAAAGAAAAATGAGTATTATTTGCTTACTGCATATTATCTTGAAGTCAAGGATAAAGCCCGCGATAAAATGATGAAAAAATACAAAAGGAGGTTAGCAGCGGTGGTATAAGAAGCAAAAAACGCAGAGCTTCGAGGCTTGCGTTCTTCGATTTCCTTTTCTCAAATGAGAAATGAACTCGGTTGCAAAGATACTACTATTTTGAGAATAACAATCACATAAATAAAAATATTTTCTATGGAGCTACTTTATGGCTTTTTTTTAAGCGAGAAAAATGAGTTTCAGAAAAATAAAATAGCATTATGGCAGAAAAATATCAATCTTCCAATCTGAGCGTAGAGCAAATACTCGGATTAATAAAGAGCAATGAAATAGCAATACCCGAAATACAACGTCCGTTTGTATGGAAACCAAAACAAATAAGAGATTTAATCGATTCGCTTTATACCGGTTATCCTACAGGCTATATCATTATTTCGCAAAGTCCGAATATGCGCCTCAAAGACGGCAATTTATCCGAAGGAAAAAAGATTATGATAGATGGTCAACAGCGTATTACTGCTTTGATGACTGCTATTGTTGGATTAGAAGTAATTAATGCCGACTTCGAGAAAAAAAGAATCAAAATTGCATTCAATCCATTTGCAAACGAAGATGAGGAACGCTTTAAGGTTCAGGATAATGCTATACTAAAAGATAAACAATGGATTGCTGATATAGCTGATATATTTCACCCGGAATTTAAGCGTGGAAGCTTTGTCGCAAGATATTGTGAGCAAAATACTGGAATTAATTCAGATAATTTACATGATATTTTGGATGATTTAATTGGAATTAAAAACCGCCAGATAGGGGTAATAACGTTGAATAAGGAATTGAAAATTGACGAGGTTACTGAAATTTTTATCCGAATCAATAGTCAGGGGGCAAAACTGAACCAGGCTGATTTTGCCATGTCTAAGATTGCAGCCAATACCACTTATGGTGGAAACTTACTTCGCAAAGCCATTGACTACTTTTCGCATTTGGCTGTTCAGCCAGATTGGTATAAAGATATGTCGAAGGACAAGGAGTTTATGGAAACCCCATTTGCAGCTAAAATTAAATGGCTGAAAGATGATATTGGCGATATTTATGACCCCGATTACGGAGATATTCTGCGTGTATCATTCATGCACCAGTTTGGTAGAGGTAAAATGAAAGACTTGGTGAGTTTATTGGGAGGTCGTGATTTCGTAACCCGCGACTACAAAGAAGAAATTGCTGAAGAATCATTTGCCAAACTAACACAGGGAGTGTATAATTTTATCAATCAGTATTCATTCTCCAACTTTGTATTGGCGTTGAAATCCGCAGGTTTTATTTCCAGTAGATTGATCAATTCACAAATGACATTGGATTTTGCCTATACCTTGTATTTATTGCTGTATAACGATGCTACCATTGAAAAAAATAAAATTCGTAAGTATGTTACCAAATGGTATGTGCTCACTACCCTGACAAGTCGTTATATTACCTCTCCTGAAACAATGATGGATATGGACATGAGACGTATCAATGAAAAAGGGTTTCTTGAGTTTTTCAGAGAAGTCGAAGAAGCTCAGTTGTCTGAAACATTCTGGACGGTTGGACTGGTTCAGAATCTGGAAACTTCGGCTGTAAATAGTCCGTATTTCAATACTTTCCTTGCAGCTCAGGTGTATTTGAATGATAACTCTCTTTTGATGCAGGGAACGAAGGTCAGCGACTTGATTACGATTATGGGTGACATTCACCATATCTTTCCGAAAAACTATTTGGAAAAACATGGGGTAAAGGAAAAATCAAAATACAACCAGATTGCAAACTTCACCTACTTAGATACACAGGCAAATATTTCTGTAGGCAATAAAGCCCCGCATGAGTATTTTGGCATTGTATTCAATCAGTGTGAAACAGGAAATCCCGTTTATGGGAATTTTACAGATAAAGAAAAATTGCTGGAAAACTTATCCGTAAATTGTATTCCGTACGATATTGTTGAAATGAATTTTACCCATTATGAAGATTTTCTGCTTGAACGCAGAAAATTAATGGCAATGAAAATCAAAGAGTTTTATTATAGCTTATAAACGAATAACGCCATTGCACAATAAAATAGATTTGATTTTGGCAGCCAGGACGGTTAAATGGCTGATAAGCACAAACAGATAACCAATTAAAAGCAATTGGCTCAATTGACTCAATCGCTTAATATTGATTGCCCGCAAAAAGCGTGCATTGCGTGCAGCGAGCGTGCAAAAAGCCCGCAAAGCGGGTAATTCTAATGGTGGTTTGTCCGAAGTTGAAGAGAATGTTTGGGACAATAACGCCAAACCGGATTTAATAACGCCAAATAAACGCCATTGCACAAAATGCTCAAATAGAGAGAGTGAATTTTGTCGGATATGTCTGATAAATAACCAAAACAACCGATAAACGACCGGTATTGCCGATAAACTGCCGATAAACGACCGAAACAACCGGAAAGATACGAAAAACCTATTTGTAGGAATGGGGCAAAAGGGGCAACGATTGGGCAATAGTGGGGCAAGTCGGGCAATTAATAGTCTGTCTAGTCCTGAAATAGGTTTACAAAAAAAGTAAATAAAATACAGGATTATGAGACAAAAAGTAAAGCGATTACCGGACGAGATTAAAATTCAAGTAGTTCAAGATTATCTATCAGGTAATTTTACACAACAAGAACTAATGTTGAAATATAATTTCAGAGGAAAGCATTGTGTAACCAATTGGATTCGTAAATTTGGAGTTGAAAAACCAACCATTCAACCACCAATGTTAAAGCAATTAAAATCAACCGAAAGTGATTCTTCAAAAGATTTGAAGATAAAGCGATTAGAAGAAGAACTCAAACGTGAGCAATTTAAAACATTAGCCTTAAACACTATGATTAACATTGCAGAACGCGAACTAAAGGTTGATATAAGAAAAAAATCTGGAGCCAAACGGTAACAGAGCTGCGCACAAGTGATTATGGTTCAGATATCGACAGCTTGTGCGACCTGTTTGGCAGAAGTAGGCAAGCCTACTACCAGCGAAGTAAATATCATTACAAAGAAGAAGTAAAAGAAGAGATTCTGCTTCAATTAGTTGAAAAACAGCGAAAACTGATGCCTAAAATTGGAGGTCGGAAGTTGTTGGAGCTAATCCAACCCCGTTTACCAACAGAACTAAGCATTGGCAGGGATAGTTTCTTTGACTTTCTCAGACGACACGGATTATTGGTTGGAAAACGACGAAGGCGGATTAAAACTACTTATAGCAACCATTGGTTACATAAGTATCCAAACCTGATTAAAGGATTTGTTCCAATACGGGCAAATCAATTATGGGTAAGTGATATCACCTATGTTGAAACAATGGCAGGATTCGTTTATTTGAACCTGATAACCGATGCGTATTCCAGAAAAATAGTAGGTTGGGCAATGGGTGAAACCTTAGAAGCTAAATATACGATTGAAGCCTTAAAAATAGCTTTAAAAGCAAGTTTCCAAAGGTACTGAAGGCTTAATTCACCATTCTGACAGAGGAGTTCAATACTGTTGTGGTGATTATGTCAAGATACTGAATAAGAATCAGGTTCAAATCAGTATGACAGAAAACGGAGATCCTCGTGAAAATGCAATAGCAGAGCGTGTTAATGGCATATTAAAAGACGAGTGGTTGAATCAAATGAAGCTAAGTTCGATTGAAGATGCTATAAAAGAGCTAAAGCGAATAGTTCAGATTTATAATAACTGTCGACCTCATGCCAGTTTGGATATGAAAACACCTGAATATGCTCACAGCCAGTCAGGTGCGTTCAAAAAACATTGGAAAACATATTACAAAACTGCACAAACCGCAGTCTCGTATTAGGTTTTTAAGGCATAAATAGCTCTTAGTTGTCATAAAAAAAGGATAGCTGAAAATCAACTATCCCATTTTTCTGACGTACTTGTCGCTAATCATATTTATTCCTTGTCAGGTTGCTCCTCAGCAGAGCCTGACTCCGCTTCAATATGATAGCACAAAGATAAATATTAAATGTAAAGCAATTACAGGATTGTAAACAAAAAACTGTAAACAAATTTCAGGACGATACAGTCATTTGTTAGTCAATATGGTCAATTATTAGTCAATTAAACATTTTCTCAAGTCGATCAAATAACAACATTGCGATGGATCAACCCAAACTCGAACGCTTACTCAGGTTAATGAAGATGCTCACAGCCAACAACTCATTGACCGTAGATGAAATTGCCGACAAACTAAGCATTTCGTCCCGTTCTGTTTATCGCTATATCGACACTTTTCGGGATGCCGGGTTTGTGATTAAAAAGACGAATAACTGTCCGAAACTCGACAAATCCTCCCCCTATTTCAAAGATATTAGCGAGCTGATTCATTTCACCGAAGAAGAAGCCTTTATCCTCAAATCGGCTATTGAGAACATTGACGAAAACAACCTGCTCAAACAAAACCTCAAAAAGAAACTCTACACCGTTTACGACTACAACATTCTGGCTGAGACCATTGTAAGTGGCAAAAACGGTCGAAATGTGGGGCAATTAGTGCAAGCCATAGAAAATAAAAAGCGTGTTGTATTGAAAAACTATTCCTCGGCACACGGCAACGATATTCGCGATAGGGAAGTAGAGGCGTATGCTTTTACCACCAATTATGTTCAGGTTTGGTGTTATTGCCCGGAAGAAAATAAAAACAAACTCTTCAAAATCTCAAGAATTGGCAGTGTGGAGATACTGCCCGAAGCCTGGCAATACGAGGCTAACCACAAATCCGGCTATATTGATGTGTTCCGCATGAACAGCAATGAAACCAAACCCGTAAAACTCAAACTCGGTTTGCGTGCCGCCAATCTGCTAACAGAAGAATTTCCATTGGCTTCAAAATACCTCAACAAGTTGTCCGATAACGAATGGATATTTGAATCCGAAGTCTGTTCTTACGATGGCGTAGGCCGTTTTGTAATGGGATTACTGGACGATATTGAAATTATCGAAACTCCCGAACTAAAAAAACACATTGCCGATCACCTGAAAAGTATTCAAAATAAATTCTCATTGACATAAGCAGTCTGTTTTTTGCACAGCCTCTCTTTCTACCTTAGAGAAAAATTTTACTTTTATTTGGCACTTTTTTTCTCATTGTCATAAGTTGTCAAAAACTCCCCGTTTCTTTGTTCCTTCATTTTAATATCAAGCGTTATGAAGACAAAGAAAAGACATTACATTAATTTTGACATTGCGGGCTTCTCCTATTGGGAAGGATGCTTGGTTTTCAATGAATTGAAAATCGGTACTGAACTCACTCTCAATCGGGAAGAAGACAACAAGTTCGACCCCTATGCGGTTGCTATTTACTACGGCGAATCCAAACTTGGATTTATTCCCCGCAACACCAACCACGAAATTAGCAAGTTTCTTGAACTCGGCCACACCGACCTTTTTGAGGTGCGGATTAACCGTATTACTCCCGATGCACATACTGAGAATCAGGTGGGGGTGATAGTGTATATTAAACCAAATATGGAAAACTGAAAACAACCTTTTAGGCAGTCTAATCAATTATGGAATTTAAAAGAATACAATCCGACAGAAAACTCCTATCAGGACGACTTTCTCGGTTCAGCGCGGTATCTACTATTGTCCGAGTAACGAATTCTATGCTTTTGACATTATAATAAATGAAAAGTATCTGGACGCAGAAACTGCCAATGCCCTTTTTGAAAAACACGAATTCGTCTATGCGAAAACTTTGTTCAAAGGCAATTTTTCCGACTGCGTAGCATATCCCAATGCATTTAAAACAACCATTCCACAAGAACTCGGGTTACCCGAATTGAACGGAAATATTTGTGGAGAAAATTTGTTCGCATTTTTTTGATATTAATTATGCAAAATCGCTGTGTGTAATATATTATTTTCTTATTTTTGCAAGTGATTATAAATATATATCACAAATAACATTGTGCAATGAAAATATCTTACTATTTAAATAACGGTAGAAATAAAAATTTATACTGCCGTATTAGCGATGGTTCTGAAAGAGTAACTTTTAGTCTCGATTATACCGTTGACGCAAAAAAGTGGAATGCAAAAAATGAAGAAGTTAATGATGAGGATGTACACTACTTCACGTTGATAAATTTAAAGAAGTATCTGGCAAAAAAATATCATGAATTAAAAAACGAGGGAAAGGAAGATGTTTTGAATCGGTTGAAAAACGAGGCAGTATCACTCACTGGAATATCCGGTATAGAGGGAATTGCCGAAAAGATATTTAATTTTTTCAACAAAGACAATAATCTTGCGGAGTATAAAGAATTTGTTCTGGCTTTTGAAAAATTTAGCGGACTAAAGAAAGACAACTACAAGGTGGAAATAATTGGTACAGTTATCCATTTTCATACAAAAGAAACAATTTATGAAATGGATACCTATGAAGGACTTACTTCCAGATTAAAATCATTAAAAGAGGAGCGATCATACGATGAAATATATACAGAGACAAATGGCAATATATGGAGTGATATTTATATTGATCCCGGTATTGAAAAACATGTATTCTTGCCAAAGATGTTGAATGAGTGGGAAATATATTGGATAGATGAATATAAAGACATCAGAGAAAGTGTAGGGAGAACAAGCCATTTAGACGAAATGAAACAACATTCGTGGCGTCAGTTTCAGGTTTACATGGCTTGTTATGATGGAGCAGGAGATGCCATAAGACTTGCATGCGAAATAGATGAAGATGTGTTATACCCCATTGCGGTGATAGCGATGTTGGATGTTTTTGATGCAGATACATGTTACGGTGAATATTGCGAGTCTGAATTTTTTGGAAACAGCGAATGGGAAACCATACCATTTGACGACGAAAATGAAGAAATAGCAGACAGTCCCACGTTTTTTATTCGCCCTTACGAAATCTAAAAAACAAGAGTTATGTATAGAAATTATATCAATGACGATTTTTTGGAATACCTGAACCGGTATCTCACGGGAATAACTTTGCTGAAAGATGAAATAGCAAAGATAAGGCTGTCTTATTATTTATCTGAAGCCTATTCAAATTATGCCTGTCGAATAATGATTGAGGTTGATTTGTTAGACGATGAAAATCTCACGAAGGAGAAAAAAGTCCTTGTAAACCAGTATCTTTATAATTCATATAGTGACACTGGCAGTCAGTTTGTGTCATTTATTTATAAAGCGCAACGAAGTCACGATATAGATGCTCAAGTAATAAAGGCTTTTATTTCTTGTTATGAGTTTGCTCAAAGCCTTCTCAATAACTTTGTCAAAAACATAGTCCCGGAAGAATGTGCGATAGAAATAAAGTCTTTGGAATCGGAACCGTTCTTCAATTATATAGTTGCCTTTCTCACACACTACGATTATGATGAAAAAACTCGTTCATTTTCCTGCAGATATTTTGAATTGAATCACAGGGATTTTGAATTTGACTGTTACTATCATGATACATTAGTTAAAAATGCAAATCCCGAACCTATTGCGGAAGAAACAGTAACTGATCGAGAATTGTTTAATGCGTCGTGTGGGGATATTGAAGACATAAGGCGAATGGTTGTCAATAATAAAATACCCTACACTTTTCAAACTTATAGCAATGTGATTGATGAAATTAGTATCCATATGCCAGAATTGAAAAGAAAAATGGAACATTACATTCCGGAAAATTCTTTTGAGAAGATTTACCCCAAGGCAATCTTTCGTTTGATAGAGAAGAAGGAAAAAGAAAAATCAGAAAAACAAAAACTTCTGATGCGAAAATCGGCGGAAATGGGAATCGAACCTGGCGATTATATTCTTGTGGAGGATAGTTGGAATAACTACAAGGAGTATATTGGGCTTGTAAAAGAAATTAGATTGAGAGGAGTGTCGTTAGAAATAGAATATGCCATTCTTAAAAATGATTTATCCGAAAGCAGGTTACCCCGAAAACGCACAGAGCCACAAAATGTAAAACGCATTTTAAAAAGTGGAATTCAGAATACAGATAATTTAGAGACAAAACTGCAACTTGAGAACATGCTGAATAAACAAGGGGTTAAAAATAAGTTGTTTAAACAAGGGAAATCAAAAAAGTAAAGCACTTGTACGTTGACAGCAGTTTTACCGCAGATTTTCGGGTTGTTGTCTCTGTTTATATCTTTTAAAAGATAGCGCAAAGCAGCCTCAATCCGAAAGTAAAAACCGTATTCCTGTTTTCCTGCTTTTGCGGGATGCGTTATTCCGACATTAAAAACCTCACTTGGGGAAATATCACTGAAGACTTCCGGTTGAAATTCTCACAGCAGAAAACACAGACCAAAAACGGCAAGCAAACAGGCGTTACCTATTTGCCGATGAATCCCCAGGCAATCGCTTTGCTTGGCGAACGTAAAGCTGACGATTACAAGGTTTTCAGCGTTCCCACGCAACAAGCCTGTGATAAAGCTCTGAAAAACACAGGAACAAAGCTGGAACTCAAAAAAACGCTCCATTTCCATATTGCCCGGCACTCGTTCGGCGTTATCCTGCTCGAAAGTGGCGTTGATATTTATAAAGTCGGCAAACTGCTTGGTCACAAATCCGTTCAAACGACCATTAAACATTATGCAAACATAACCGACAAGGGAGCTCGCGAGGCAATCGACAGTTTCCCTGAAATAAAAATCTAATCTCTTTATAAACAGATTTAAGCACGTATGAAAGTTAAGAACTTATACAAATTCAAAAGCTATTTTCCAAATTTCAATAGAAGCGGCAAATATAGTTTTTTAGAAGACGAGTGATCTGATTGGCATTTAACACTATAAATAAAACAAAGTCTGCACACAACAGATTATGACAAAGCCCATCGCAAAAAAGGCTTACCTTGACAAGTCCTTTAATCCTCTGTTCACGCTTCTAACGGATATGCCTAAATAGGAAGCCATATCTTCTTTAGAAATTTCTATATCTTGTTTGGCTTGTAAAGCCAAAAGCTTGCCTAAACTGCATTCTACGGTGTACAGTTGCTGATAGGAAGCCCTGCTTGCCGTATTGGCAATCCGTTCGCAAAAAGTGTTTAACAGTAGTTTATTAAGCCTGAAATCTGAATTTAAGAGCGATTGAAAATAAGGCATTGAAAAAGCATACACGGTTACGTCTGTCAATGCTTCAACAGAGCAAAGGCAGGGAATGTGACGGATAAGTTCTATTTCACCAATAATTTCCCCTTTGCCCAAAAATTCAAGAATGTATTCTTTATCGTTATTTTCCGTAAAAAAGCACTTGGTAATACCTTCTTTTATGAGCATCACTTTATTTGCGGCTTCGTTCTGAAACAGCAACTGCTTTCCCTTCGGATATTTCTTTACAATAATATCCTCTTTACGCTCTTGCTTATCGTAAAGCTCTTGTGCATAAGCTAAAAATGACTGATTGGTTCTTAACATATTCTCCCAGGACAAATGTCCTTTTTTACTCCATTTCTAATGTGGAAATTTACCGCATTAATGATTGCAAAGGTAAAAAATAAATCATTCAGATGAAAAACAAGGTAACAGGATGGTGTTACGCAGAAAGTTGGAGGTAATTACGGAACGAAATACTACTGAAGTAAACCTATAGGCAATTTAGTAAATAATATAAGAATGAAAGCAGTTATATTAAAAGACTTTGGAAGTGTTGAAAACTTTGAATTCAAAGAAATTGAACAGCCAATACCCCAAAAAGATGAGGTTCTAATCAAGATCAAGGCAACCGCTTTTAACCCGATTGACTATCAAATGCGACAAGGTGCAACCGAAAGCAAATTGTTGAAATCACCCATTTTGGGAAGAGAACTTTCGGGCGAAATAGTACAATTGGGGAAAGACGTAAACTCATTTGAAATTGGTGACAAAGTATCGGCCTATGTTGGAAGTTTGGCTTCAAGCGGCACTTATACAGAATTTATAAGTGTGCCTTCGGAATTAGTGGCTAAAAATCCCGACAAACTAACTTTTGCACAAGCTGCCGCCATACCAATGGTTGGGATGACCGCCCTACAATGTTTCCACCGGATTACAATTCAAAAAAACAAATCAATTTTTATTGCAGGCGGTGCCGGTGGTGTTGGAACAATTCTTATCAAACTTTTCCTAGCGAACGGAAATAAAAACATTTATACCACTTCGGGAAACAGCGACAGTACCAATCACTTAAAAAATATTGGCATTGATGAAAATAATATTCTGGACTATAAAAAAGGCAACATCATCAACACATTGAAAGACAAAAATATAAACTTTGAATATGTAATAGATTTGGTTGGTGGTTCGATGTCCGAAGTGTGTGCTAAACTGATTGATATTTTCGGAACGTATGTGGATGTGACTTTCCTTACCACAGAAAAGGCACGGGAAATATTATTTGATAAAGCAACAACCATCGTAAACATCGCTAATTACGCACCTGCATTGAAACTTGATGCAGACAATCTTGACTATTACGGAAATGCGTTAAGAGAACTTTTTGATAAAATAGGAAGGAATATCATTAGTCCAACAGAAATAAATATAGTGGGAACATTGAGTGTCGAAACCGTTCAGAAAGCTCATTTAGTAATGGAAAACAACCAAACAAAAGGAAAGAAGCTAATAATGACAATTGAATAGTAGAAGCCGACTATCGGGACAAATGTCCTTTTTTGCTTCATTTCGATTGTAGAAATTTGCCACATTAATAATGGCAAAGGTAAAAAATAAAGCAGTCAGATGAAAAACAAGGTAACCACAATAGCTTTTGATGCAGATGATACATTATGGGTAAATGAACCCTACTTTCAGGAAGCGGAAAAACAGTTTGCTGGCTTATTGGAAGATTATATGCCGCAACATTCGGTATCTCAGGAACTCTTCAAAACTGAAATGAAAAACCTACATCTCTATGGTTATGGAGTTAAAGGATTTGTGTTGTGTATGATAGAAACAGCCGGTACTATTTCTAACAATACGGTATCGCTAAAGCTCGTAAATAAAATCATAGAAATTGGTCAGGAGCTTTTACAAAAGCCTATCGAATTACTGCCGGGTATTGAAGAAGCATTAGAACAATTAAAAGGAAAATACAAGCTGGTAGTAGCCACCAAAGGCGATTTGTTAGACCAGGAGCGAAAACTTAAAAACTCAGGACTGGAAAACTATTTTCATCACATTGAAATAATGAGTGACAAAAAAGTTAGCGACTACCAAAAGTTTTTGAAACACTTAGATTGCAAGCCGGATAACTTCCTGATGCTGGGAAATTCCATCAAATCAGACATACTTCCTGTCTTAGAAATTGGTGGTTTTGGTGGTCATATCCCTTATCACACCACCTGGATACACGAACGCCACGAGCATCATTTGCACCATCCTAATTTTATAGAACTAAAAAGCATTGATAATATTTTGAATTATTTGATGTAGCAATGAAAACACTCATAAATATAGAAGAATGGAAGCGGAAAGAACATTATCGTTTTTTCTCCCAATTTGAAGAACCGTTTTTTGGCGTAACCGTACGTATCGACTGTACCAAAGCGTGTCAGTTTGCAAAGCAAAAGCAAAATTCACTTTTTTTGCATTATCTGTATCGGGCTTTAAAGGCAGCCAACGAAATTGAAAATTTTCGCTATCGGATCGTGGACAAACAGGTGTATTTGTTTAACTACATCAATGCTTCGGCCACCATCAATCGACCTGATGACACTTTTGGTTTTTCGTATATGGATTATGAAGCTGATGAGCAGTTGTTCTACAAAAATGCATTGGCAGAAATTGAGCGGGTACAAAAGGCAACCGATTTGTTACCTGCTATTTCAGGAGAAAATGTGATCCATTTTTCGGCAATTCCCTGGCTTGATTTTACTGCATTTTCCCACGCAAGAAGTTTTACATTCCCCGACAGTTGTCCAAAAATAACATTCGGAAAAATCACAGAAAATAACGGGTTAAAAACGATGCCCGTTTCTATCAATGTCCATCACGGCTTAGTGGATGGTTCTCACGTAGGTCTATTTGCAGATAAGTTTCAGGAATTGATGAATCAATTTTGATGGTTGAATAAATACAGAATCATCTCAAAATAAACAGAATACCTCAGCATTCTATCTTTAAAGTACGTTCTAACTCTGTAGTCATAAAAAAAAATGTAAATGAAAGAAATATCGTACAAAAATAATCCCATAGTCGTGGGAAACACATGAGAGGGAGTGGAAGAATACGCCATCGATTACCTTAACAAATGGATATCATTGACTACTTAATGATTTGATAGGAAAATGCTTTTAAGTGTACTACCGTTCATACAATTTACAACATAGATAACTAATCAAAAAAACGACAACGCCATGGAAGAAAAAAACACCAACCTAAAATCTCAAAAAAAATACCTCAACCATTGATGTCAGAGATATTTTAGAAGTATTAGGGCAAAACAATTTTTCCAATCAAAATCAAGTTGATTTACTCCAAATCCTCAGCTTTGCTCTGTACAAAAAACAGTATCCACAGGATACTTGCGGTATTATCGAAAAGAAAATACAAATTCTTCAACGGCCACCCGACACGTCCGAAAAATGCAATCCTGAAGAGAGCAGAACAACAAGAACACTCAAAGTTACCAGCGATGTTTTGATACAGATTTTACAAAAAGCAGGCATTTCTACGGTGTCGGACGATAAAGCGAAAATAGCCCGTTTAATTGGCTATTTGACTGCTTTTTCCGAAGAAAAAATACGTCAACGTCTCTCGAATCCCGAAGAATTAACCTCATATTACAAAGATGAGGTGGAAAACATTAATAAGATAATCAAAGAGATAAATGTAAATATATCAGTTGTTTGTAATAATAAAAGATAATTTATAACCGGTTACAGCAACCCGTTACACCTTTGTTTTGACTATTCTTTTGTAGCTGCAATTCCCACAATGGGGGTTGCGGCTTTTCTTTTGAAATTCGCCGCAAGCGGAAAGCCTAATAATTTGGCGAGCAAATGAAATTATGCAAGAACAGATTTTATTGAAACTCGACTCAATCGAAAAACGATTGGTCGAACAGAACCTTCTCCAAAAAGAAATTTTCACTTTTGCCGAAGCCTGCTTATACCTCGATTTAAGCAGCAGTCATTTGTATAAGCTGACAAGCAGCAATACAATACAATACAATTCCATTCCATCCTACTATTACGCACAAAACAGAGAGCAACTTAACTTGATGTAAGAGTACGGGATATTCCCCATATTTTCAAGATTCTTCAAAATATTTTCATCCGTCCTGTTTGCTTTTCGATCGCCTTTATGCAGTGATTCAACATAACAATGAAATCTGATCGCCAATGTCACTTAAAAAATCATAGTAAACTGCTTATATGACGAAAAAAAAGATTATATTTGCGACAAAATAAGTGATTTAATATGACTCTAAGTCTTGAAAAGCAAATAATTAATAGGATAAAAAAAGCCAAGAGGGGTCAGGCATTTTTTTCGGATGATTTTCTTGCGTATGGAACCAGCAAAGCATGCGCTAAGGCTTTGGAGAGATTGGTTCAAAGTGAGCAACTCGTCCGTATTGGGCGAGGTATATATTCGTTGCCTAAAAAGAGTAAATTGCTTGGCACATATATTATGCCTACAGTTGAAGAGATCGCTAAGGATATCGCACGTAGAGACAAAGCACGTATTATTCCTGCCGGTTTATACGCAATGAATATGCTTGGATTATCTACTCAAGTTCCATTGAAAGCAATATATCTGACAGATGGAACCCCTCGTAAATTGGAAATCGGAGGACGAGTTTTAGTTTTCAAGAAAGCAGCTCCGAAAAACCTGAGTGCTTGGGGTGAAATTAGTGGACTTGTAATCCAAGCTTTAAAGGCTGTTGGAAAAGAAAATTTGACAGATTATGTTGAAAAGAAAGTTATTGAATTGTTGAAGAAAGAAAAACCTGAAAATATTGTAAATGACATAAAACTTGCTCCTGAATGGGTCAGAATAATAATGAGAAAAGTGAAATGAATTGGTATAAGTTATCATATAACGAAAAACAAGAGGTCTTATCTGCGGTAGCCGCAAAAGTTGGATTACCTACATTTGTCGTGGAAAAAGACTGGTGGGTTGTACTAACATTGCGGTTAATCACTCAAATGGATATCGCTGATCAGATTGTTTTAAAAGGAGGTACATCCCTAAGTAAAGCTTGGGGATTGATAGATAGGTTTTCAGAAGATATTGATCTTGCAGTTAATCGTGAATTTTTTGGTTACAGTGGCGATATTTCTCGCACCCAAGTTGGCAAACTAAAAGATGCATCGAACAAATACCTTTGTAATACTTTCCTAAATGATCTACGAAAAATGTTTATAAATGAAGGTCTCGAAGGAATTAAGTTAGATGTTGTGGATGTAAAAGATCCTGATGATGATCCTGTCAAAATTGCAGTTGTATATCCAACAGTATCACAATATTCATCATACGTTCAACCAAGGGTATTGCTCGAAATTGGTAGTAGATCTCTGATGGAACCTTCAACGGCTTGTAAGTTTAGATCAATGATTGGTGATTCGTTTCCTGATAGAATTTTTGCAGATAAAGATATTAAAATTTGTTGTGTAAATCCGGAAAGGACATTCTTGGAAAAACTATTTCTACTTCACGAAGAACATCAGCGTCCAAAAGAGAAAATGTCAATTCAAGGCAAAAGCCGACACTTATACGACATTTATAAGATTTCACAAACTCCATTTGCAGAGAAAGCTATTAAGAATAAAACTCTATATGCCTCGATAGTTACCCATAGAGAACGATTTACTAAACTCGGAGGTGTAGATTATACATCTCACTATCCTCCCAATCTAAACCCAACACCTCCCGAAGATTTGCTTCCTGTTTGGCAGAATGATTTTAACGAACTAACCAATCATATGATAACTGGTGCTGAGATTTCCTTTGCGGAAGTGTTGGATGTCATAAAACAAATTTCAAATTTAATCAACCATGGAAAATAGCACAATTAAAAGTTACGAAAAGGGGAAGCTTTTCAGAGACGTTCAAGTTTGGCCATTGTCAACAGAATTGGATTATGATGGTTGGTTGGGGAATTTTTCAGATGATTCTGATAGAGCCATAGCAGAACACATCTTGGATTTTTTCACGTACTATTCAAAAAAAATGGTTAACCAAATGTTAGCTACATCTGTGGGAGGAGCCGGGAGAATACTGAAAGATCACTATACGAACTGGACTCACAGCCATTTTAAACAAAAGTGTATCTATAGTTTTATTCCGGGTGAGATACCCAATGATTCTGACAGTGGTCACATTTTTATTAGAAAAATAAGAGAAATAGCAAACATTCCACAGCCTCAATTAGTAGGGTTTGATGAACTTTTCAATTATCTCGAACACAATTCCTCAAATCCAATACCAGTGATTCTTGTTGATGATATCGTAGGTTCCGGATTGCAGTGTAAAACTGCATGGTGTGCTCAAATTGGAGGCACAAATTTGAGCACTTTAAAAGTAATCGCTCAAAAGTACAACCACAAATTTGTTTATGCACCACTTATAATAAATAAGGTTGGATTTGATTTAATCAAAAGAGATTGTCCAGAGTTGTTCTTATCTCCGGCACATATTATTGGAGAAGAATACAACCTTTTTAATGAGAATTGTATCTGCTGGAACAACGATAAAATATTAAATGAATATCCGTTTGGTTGCCTAATAATCTTTTATGAATAAGATATGAGGTGGCTAAGCAGATATTCATTTTTTATTTTATGGTTGTTCCTATACGCGTAACGTTTTCCTCAAACAGATCCCGCTGACCTTTTGATTTGTTTCTGAACTTGGTACGGCAATTGTAAATGGTAGAAATTGAATATCGTAGAAACGAAGATATTTTTTCGCTGTCTTTAATCCCCAAACGTATCAAAGCGAATACCCTTAAACCTGTATTAAGTAATTCGCTCTCTTTCAGTTGCAGTTCATCCTTATCAACCATTAATTCGCCTAACTCATCGATAAAAGTAGGGAATAATTGCAAAAAAGTATGGTCGAAATCCGAATAAAAATTTCTCAACTCGGCATCAATGAAGCGGGTCGATTTTATAGCAGTTATGACCTCACTCATTTTTCCTTCGGAAGCAGTCTTATTTAGTTGGTGACGATACTCATCCATCTTGTTGATATAAATTGAGCATTGTTCCAGATAGCGACCAATGTATTTTTCTTTAATCAGATTGGCATCTTTGAGTGTTTCATTTGCGTCTTTGAGTTGAATATTTGTCTCGGCTAATTCGTGATTTAGATTATTAAGTTGCTCATAGGCATCTGCCAGATTTTTTCGTGCCAACGACAATCTATTCATTTGTCGGTAGATATAAAACACTGCTATTAAAAGCAACAAAGTCAATGTACTGATAATTAGCAACGAAATAAACATCAGCCTTTGCCGTGAAGCCACCTGATGCTGGTATGCCTTGTCGATAATCGGCATAATCGACGATATTTCAAGGGTACGTAATCTTGCATTGCAAAACAGGGCATCATCCAACGAGCGTTTTATGTATTTGTAGGCTCTGTCGATATCGCCCTCTTCATACAATAAAACAGCTAATGTACGCAAGGAAACATATTCTTTGTTTGCTGATTTAATATCATTTTCAGCAGAAACAGCTAACCATTTTTTTTCTAATTCTCTGTCCTTTTTGCCCCGATATGCTTTTGAGATGCTATAAGCCATTATGGCTCTTTCGTGTGTGTCGTTGGTGATGTTTTTCCAATAAGTTTGTAATAATTTTAATGATTATCCGATATTTCGCCTAAAATGATTATCTTTGTAAGAACTAATCATAAAAGACATGAATTTACTAAATTTTGTTGCACAATATCCAGACGAAACAAGTTGTAGAGTAAAATTTAAAAGAGTATCGCGACCAACAAGGCGTTGTTTGTCCTCATTGTGGCGGAACAAATCATTATTGGAAGAAAGATAAAGAATGCTATGAATGTAAAAAATGCGGTAAACGTCAAAGTTTACGTGCCAATACAGTGATGCATGGTTCACAATTGCCATTTCGTTATTGGTTTATAGCCATTCACTTGCTGACAAGCACAAAGAAAAGCTTTTCAGCGGCTGAACTCCAACGACAGTTGGGTCATAAACGCTATGAACCAATTTGGACTTTGCTTCATAAGCTACGTGAGATTATGGGCAAGCGGGATGAAATATATTCATTATCAGGTGTCATTGAATTAGATGAAGGTTTCTTTTCAACAGAAACTCCTGACGATGAAAAGAAAAAGCCATTGAAAAGAGGTCGTGGAAGTCAGAAAAAAAGCAAAGTCCTTGTAATGGCAGAAAGTCAACCCGTTGAAGGACAAACGACCAAAACAGGTAAGCCAAGACAAGTGGGACATATCAAAATGATTGTTATAAATGACTTAAAATCAGCTACAATAACCTCATTGGTTGAAAACAATGTAACTAAAGAATCAACCATTGATTCTGACGATTCAACTTCTTACGTCAAAATAAAAGATATTGTCAAAGAGCACCGACCACAAGTAATACCAAAAGAAGAAATTGGAAAGGTATTACCTTGGGTTCATATAGCAATCAGTAACGCTAAACGAATGTTACTGGATATTTATCACGATATTAAACCTGAATATCTTCAAAATTATCTGAACGAATTCTGTTACAAATTCAATAGAAGATACTTTGGTGAAAATTTATTTGACAGGCTTATGATAGCATCGGTTACATACAAAAATCAATTTAGGTAACACAGCGGATAATCATAAAATATTATATACCAACGGAACAGAAATGATATTGAGAAAAAGTGCAGAATTAGGAATAAAGAATAATAATTCCGTGGTAAGCGCAAAGGGGTTTAGAGGGCAAGGACTAGCCATTGCATTTGAACATGGAATTCCTGACGCAGCTCCTGCTTTTTTCTATTGGGAAAGTGAAAATTGGGTTCCTCTGATTAAAAAATCATATGAAAGATGAAAAATAAAGATTTATTAAAGCGATTGAATCAGTTATTTGGCAGTTATCGTGCAGAATGGCTGAAAGGAAGGGTGTTCGACTATTTCACCGAACCATCATATTTTGTTGAACTAAAAGACAATAGGCCTTGTGTCCTACAGGGAGGAAGAGGAACAGGTAAAACAACTGTGCTTAAGGGGTTGTCATACCAAGGGCAATATGCGCTTCAAAATAATTCTATTGATGAATTTGATAAATTGGATTTTATCGGTATTTATCATAGAGTAAATACAAATCATGTAAGAGCTTTTAAAGATGGTGGATTAGAACTTAATGTCTGGCAGAAAATTTTCGGACACTATTTCAATCTGATAATATGCAGAGAGATCATGCAATTTATGAATTGGCACAAACAACAATGCCCCAATGATGTGGAGTTATCAGCCACAGCATGTCATATAATTGCTCAATCATTACGATTCACAAATGATTGTAGGTCGTTCTCCGAATTATTGGAAGGAATTGAAGAGAAAATGTATGAATTTCAATCACAAATTAACAACATAGCTGATGGAGAAATCCCTGCCCTTTCAATGAGTGGAGATCCCATAAAAATTTTGACTGAGAAAGCGGTGAATCTTCCTCAATTTTCAAATAAGATGTTTTATCTCTTGATTGATGAGTATGAAAACTTGGAAGACTATCAACAAATGGTTGTCAACACATTGATAAAGCACAATAGTGAAGATTATACATTTAAGATAGGCGTAAGAGAACTGGGGTGGAGAATAAAGCAAACTCTAAATCCACAGGAATCACTTAGTGACCCGGCTGATTATGTATTGTTTGATATTACGAAGAAACTAACAGAGGAATCTCGTTTTGAGGATTTTGCCAAAGAGGTATGTCAAAAGCGTATCCAAGAACTCATTGATGAAGATAAAAAAGGAGAGTTCACAATTGAAAAATCGCTTCAAGGCATATCAATGGAAGAAGAGGCTATATTGCTGAAAGTTAACGAATCAAAGTTGATGAAGGGTTATTTGTCGCTACCAAAAGAGATGTTGACACAAATAGAAGATTTAACCCCATTGAATAAATTCTACTTTGCTCACTGGGCTCAATCGCATGATATAAGCCTGGAAGAGATGGTTAAGAGGTATATTAAAAATCCAACTAAATCAAAATCCGATTACAACAACTATAAATACAGTATGCTGTTCAAAATAAGGAAAGGTCGAGGTATGGTAGGAATACAAAAATATTACGCGGGATGGCAAATATTTGTTTTGCTGTCACATGGCAATATTAGGTACCTTATGGAATTGGTTTATCGCACCTATGAAAAACATATTAATGAGGAAAATGATTTATTGTCTCCTATATCCCCATCAAATCAAACCATTGCTGCACAGGAGATTGGATTAAAAAACCTCATGGAGCTCGAAGGGTTGAGCAATAATGGGGCTCAACTTACGAAGTTATTGCTGGGATTCGGGAAGATTTTTAATGTACTTGCATGCAGTGATGGTAGAATTAGACCAGAAGTAAACCAATTCTGTATAAAAGGAGTTCAGAACTCAGAACGACTGCCAATTATTACTGATGCGGTAATGAATTTAGCTCTGATAAGAATTCCGGGAAACAAACTAAATGATGAGGCTAACACAAGAGAAACTATGTATATGCTACACCCTATATATGCTCCATATTTTGTTTACAGTCACAGAAAAAAAAGAAAGCTGGATGTAACAGAACAAGAATTAATGGAAATAATTCAAAACAAAAAAGAAACAATAAAGGGTATTTTGTCGAGATGCGATGTGTCTGAGCAAGAGTATAA
>JASGJK010000027.1:0-11506 GCA_049840795.1 Paludibacteraceae bacterium | reverse complement strand
TTAATTGAAGAAACCCCATGTAATCTATTGACTACATGGGGTTTTCTGATTTCTATTATTACCCTTGCGCAACATTTGTGCAACCATACAACAATCACTTCCTATAAAACACTTATATCTTTAAATGAAACCCAATTCGGTTCTGGGTACGAATAAAAATTAGTCCTAATTGATTTTCAATCGATTAGGTTTTTTTGTTTATAAATTTGTGTACTAAATTGGAATACCTCCTTTTTTTATTCATCCATTTTCAAACGAATTAAATTATTTCATGTTCTATTTAAATTTATAATTCGATAGGGTATTGAATGACTTTTTTACTATGATCATTTAAATATAGATTTTTGTCATAACATTTTTCTAAAAAAACAATAGTATTGAGTTACCAAACATACATAGAAAAAAAAAGAAAACGGAGCGAATAGCAAGGAATAAATTCAACAATAAGGACAAAATGCGTAGCTCAATAACTTCAAAACAGAAAAGAACAATAAAGATTCTAAACATAAAAAACTGGATATAAAGAACTATAAGTAATATACAGTAATTAACGGTCTGTTTTTCTGCGAATAATATCAAAAAAATAGACCTATGACACTGAACATTAAACTTCCAACTACTTAAAACAAGTACGCCATTTTTATTTTAATATTATTTAACTGTCTTTTTTCTGTGGCATTTTCATATTCCAATCGCTTTTTTAATCTTTGCGAAAAATAACAAAATCAAACACTGCATGGAACCTACTAAATCACTTCATGAAACATTGGATGGAATGAAATTATCTGTCAGATATTCGATCGATAACATAAATGACGTTATGTGTATTTGGGAAAGCGGAGATACTCAATCTAATGAAGCAATGACAATTATTCTTCACCGGAGAATCGATTTCGAATACATATTATCTAAATCCAGTATTCCCAAAATGACATTATCTGAAGGGTTGAAAATATATTTAGAAGATTCTAAAGATATTTTTAATAAACTGGAGAAAATTATAAATGAAGACTATTCTGATTTACAAGCAGTTTGTTTTGGTAAGCGAGGAAAAATTCTTACGAAAAGATTTGGATTTTAAATATGAGAACTCTATTCGAAGCATATTTAACTGAGAAAGATGACAAATATCTGTTGTATCTTGACCAATTTCATTTGAAAGAGTTATTGATTTCTCTTGGATTAGAAAATATCCTGGATATCAGAATAATCTATCATCAGGTAGGATGTAGTAAAAGAATGATTGATGAAATTGTATATGATGGAACTGTTGAAGTTCCTGACATATCTGATATTATAGGAATACCTTTTAATAAAGACTGCTTTGAGAAAATAATCATAAATAAAAACATAGAAATTTCCTTTTATTGGTGGCAAGATATTTTCATTTTAGCTGATTTAGAGATTGTAACAAAATATATTGATGGGCAAAAGACACTTGCTACAAAAGCACAATATGAGATATTGGAACGATTGCCTAATTCTAAAAACACCTATTTTAAGTTGAAAAACGAAACCTTAATTGCTTCGCAACAAATGAATTTGCAAGAATTCAACTTAATGCTTCCCACCTTAATACTTGAAAAGAAAGCAGAATTGGAATCTTATTTTGAAGACCTAGAAGACAAATGGGATTTTGAAGCTGAGCCCATCAAACTAAATCTTACTAAGGAAGAGAGAGTAAGACTAAAATCGGACTTGGATATATTTACTTTTATGGAAGCAGAAACGGCTGATACAGCAGAAACAGTAATATGTCCATGCAGAGTTGTTAAAAGAAAAGACGTGACAGATTATAAGAATGAATCTATTGAAAGAAATGAAAATTTCACTGGATATCCTAGCATAATCGAATTTGGTAGTAAGTATTACATGGAAGCTCATCTGCTAAACAATGACTTTACCAAACTCAATAAAAACGAATTGATCAAGATAAAAGAGTTCTATGATAAATTCAAATTTCCAGAAACACCAGAAGGATCAGATGATGAAAATGCTTTTTTTGATGACTTGTCTGAATTATATCTGTCACCGACTGAAGAAGAAGCTCAAGAATTGATTTCTAAATATCATAAATACTATTTGACTATTACATAAATATGAGAAAATCAGTAAAACAACACGAGTTAAATGAAGAATTCGAAATGAAGGAGTTCGAAAATAATGGGATTAAGGAATTTACTCTAATGGCTGAGTTTTACAACAAGTTTGTATTTCCAAAAACTCCTGATGGTATTATTGATGAAGAGGAATTTGAAAATGAATTTTTGATCGAACTTACTGAAGAAAGGAAACTGTATTTTATTTCAAAATATAAAAAATACTATCATGGTTAAAATAGAAACATTAAGACATCAGGAAGTATATGAACGAATTAGCTCCTATTGTAAAAGATTTGCAGAAGATTGGGCTAGTTTAAATTTAGTTGAAAAACAGGAACATTCACTAATCAAAAATACCAAATATACAATCAAACAAATTGATGATAAAATTCCAATAATAACTATACTACCTGCAAAACCAACCTCTATTTTGGACACAATAAATATTTGTGATATGCTCCTCTGGGGTGAACTTGAATTTTTAGCAGCTGAATATGATGATTTTGGTATTGAATTAGGTAATTATGTTCGCTATTTTAACAAAGTATTTATCGGAAAATACATGAAAATTTCACCCTACTAATTTATTGATAAAGTTTTAAACATAATAATTCCTTAAACAATAAGAAAAATTCATATGATTATACTTGATTTCAAAGGTCCTTACGATTTAGCGACTTTTAAAATACTAGATAACGTTAATGTCCCCGGGGTTTATATTTGGGGGTTTAAGGAGTTGATTTCAACTAAACCTGAGACTGTAGTACCGTATTATGTTGGAATTACAGCCCAAGATACAATCATAAAAACTATAAATGATAGGCACTTAAAAAAAATTGATACGCCAGATTCAACATATTTAAGATTAAGTGAAGTTTACATGCGTGAGTTTTATAAAGGTTCAAATTCTAATTTTCCAATATTCCCAATTGATAAACCTAGACAATCTAAAAGCAGTAATCTAAAATGGAAGGGATGGAAGCAATCAGATTTTCAACAATACCTATATTATTACAATAATGAACCATTTCTTAAAGATAAAGGCTGTTCTCCGATTATTCAATTATTTACGAAGTATGCGAATAAGCCTAAGAGTGAATACCCAATTCAGAATATTCACATTAAAGAGGGAAATAGTAACAATGATACCCTGTTAAATAGAATTCACAATAAAAATTTTTGGATATGGTATGCGGAGGTAGATTTAAAATCTAACGATTTTTTAGAATTCTCAAAAATTGCAGGGAAAAAGGACAATAAAAAAACATTTGAGATACTTGAATCTTTTGTTAAGTATTCGCTAGAAGGAATCACTATCGGTAAAAGCGAATACGATGTTGGAAAGTTGACAAATTTCATAAATCAAATTCGAATTTTGAATAATCAAAAAATTTTTAAAAGTAGCATGTCTAATGTTTTTTTAGGTAATTACTAAAAATTACATCAAATGAAATCATTAAATTTTCCATTATATCATGCTACCTCTTCAATATTTGAAGAATCTATCAAATTACTTGGCTTAGGTGGATTTAACCCTGTTGAAAAATTCAAAGCTATAGAATTTCTTTCTGTATTAGAAGAGATTGGTAATAAAGAATTAGCAGATAATGAGTCATGGAATCGTTTTGAATTACAATACACAATTAGTTTAATGACCCACCAAAGAATTACTGATGGTGGTTTTAACTATCAGCATGGTGAGGTTTATTTGACACCATCTTTATATACTGCACACGGATATTCAAAAAATAAATATGGCTCTGAAATTATTTCAAAGATTTTTGAAACTTTAGACTTGTTTAATTTCCTAGAGGTCAAAATTGATGCAAAATTGTTGGATGATTTTGAAGATTTGTTGGCAATTAAAGAATTAACCGCATTTCCAGTAATTTATGAAATCAATAATTTACCAATTGAATATTTAAATATGGGTGAATCAGGTGAAGAGATAGAGAACCAGATAAATAGTGTAATTGAAGATATCTCAAAATATGGTAAAGTTGTATTTGGCCAACAATTAAACTTTAGATTAAAAAAAGCTATATCAATTGATATGCTAGTAAAGATGAATATATAATTTATCTATGACACTTTCTTGAGTTTTTACGTGTTTCTATATTAAGCCATGGTAGTTCATTTCCCTAAAACTAACAATCCAAATGTTCTATACCTCTGACCAGTTTTTCGTTTGCGAATGCCCGAATTGTGCCTATCCTACTTCAATTCCAAAGTCTGAAATTGGAGAAGTTCCTAATGATTATTTGCAGTGTTCTCGATGTCATTACACATTCCGTGTGTCAAAACTTAGTCACTATTTTAAACTTACATCGGATAACTTCAGTCATGAAGAATTGGAGTATTGTAGGGGTATAATTCCCAATCAACAAGAAATTGAAGAAATCAAGCATTTTCACAAATATGAAATCTAAAAGCGCATGACTGTTAAAAACGAACTTTGTTATTATTAGTGGAATTCCAAATCTAATTACTCCGATAGGAACTGATATAAAATAGCAGATGAAGTTGTCTTGACTTTTGGAGGAGGGAACAATATTTAAAAGAAGGGAACGTTTTGTATGCGACAAAACAACAATCCAATCCCCCTCTAAGATGTACCAAGTACTTGACAAAGATACAATAAGAATTGAAATACTTCCCTATTTATCGGTAGCAAAACGAGGATTTCAGACAAGAAGTTGCCTGATAGAAGTAGTAAACAGCATTTTATACAAACTCAAAACAGGCTGTCAATTGGAAATGTTACCCGTAAAAAGTTTGTTTTCAGAAGTTGTATTAAATTATAAAACAGTTTTTGGTCATTTTCGTAAATGGTGTAAGAATGGTGGATGGGAATCCTGTTGGGTTAAAATACTGGAAAAATACAAATCATTTTTGGATTTGTCTAGTGCAGACTTGGATAGTAGCCATGCTACAGCACTTCGCGGAGGCGAGCAAGTTGCTTATCAGGGACGAAAGAAACGGAAAACAACAAACTCGTTGTATCTGTCAGATAGGCAGGGCTTACCTTTAGCTTTGTTAAACCCAATGGCTGACAACCATAATGATTTATATGCTATTGAGAAATCTTCAGAAGAATTGTTTCTAACCTTAGAAGAAGCAAAGATTAGTACAGATGGACTTTTTGTAAATGCTGATTCTGGTTTTGATTCAAAGGACTTTCGTTCGATTTGTGAAAAGTGGGGAGTTATTCCTAATGTCGCTTTCAATTATCGCAATGGTGAAAACAAAGATGAGTTACTTTTAGATGACTTACTTTACAAACAAAGATATGCTATTGAAAGAACTAATGCTGGATGGATAGTTTCAGATCATTGCTTAATAGATTTGATGTTACCGTTTCGAGCTGGAAAAGCTTCAATTACATGGCGTTTATGATTATATTATTCAAGAAAATTAAAACTAACAAAAAGTCAAGATGACTTCTTCGTGTAAAAATGAATGGATTTGATTTTCTAGCGCAACCTGTGCGCAACAATTATAAAAACCTATGAAATGGAATGATATGAAAAGATTTTTAGGATATAAAACATTGAATGTAAATTTGTTGAATACGTATTTATCTGGGGTTCGGTTTATTAAAAAATAGTTGTATTTTATTAATAATCCCCCGCTTCGGGTACGTTTTCTGGAATCCCCTCAAGATTTAGTTCTTGAGGGGATTTTTTATGCTGCTAAAAGCAACTATAAAATGTTTTTCATTTCTATTTCCGAGCCTCCAGATAAATAAGCCATTTTTACGACAAGTAAAAATATCAAATAACGTTTTTTGGGACTAAATACATCCAAAAGCCTTAGTAAATTTTCCAGATTACTCTGTCCTTTCTTCCGATCTTATATATTTTTACGCGCCCCACACGTTAAATAAACTCACTTGTAAGTTAATACTGGTTAATATTTAGTCCATTTGGCCTATTACAACCCGTTTGTGTACATACTGTTTTTTTTATTATTCGCACCCGATTTTTTCCCCGCCTATAGTTCAATCCCATTTGAACGTAACATAATTTACTACAATCCAAAAAGAAAATATGATTAATGAATAAATTATGTTGTATAAAATTCTTCTTTTTAATATTTCCGGATACAAAAAACCATTTTTTCCAATTTCATAGCTGTTTTTTGTAGACTTAGGTGCTTTTATAGTCCGTTGTACAAATTACTACAACTGAATGAAAAAACGCTACACATAGTTATATATCAGCAAATTACAAATATTTATCTATGTTTGTAATGTCATTTTAAAACAAGACTATAACGAGAGAGAACACTTTTTTATCCAACTTTTAAAACGCATCCTTATGAAAACTTCTACACTAAAATCGCTAATAGTAACTTTAATGATTACTCTCCTGTCGGCACAGGCTTTTTCCCAAGCATATGTAAATACCCGTATAGAATTAAAAGGATCGCGTTACTCGGATGTAGTATGGGTTTTTGCAATTTCATCATGTACCCGCGGGTTTGACAACGGCTGGGATGGCAGTAAAATGTTTGGTGGCTATGGAACTCCGGAAATTTTTGCATGGGAAGATGATCGCTATTATCAAATTGATGCAGTTCCTGATTTCAACAATACTTATATTGGCTTCAAATCGGGTGAAGATTCTGTATATACAATGACTTTCAACCATGAATATGTCAATACATTATATACTAACTTATATTTGATTGATTCTGTTGCAAACAAAACCGTAGACATTTATGCTACAGGTACGCAATACACATTTACAACTCCAAAGAATTCGGATTATGTAAAACGGTTCAAAATTGTGACAAGTTTACCCACAGTTCCTACAACTCCTACAATTCCTACTGTCCCTACAGATACCGTAATTGCTCCAACTGATCCGGTTGTCGTTCCTGGTGATACTGTAGTTGCTCCAACTGATCCGGTCGTTAGTCCGGTGGAAACAAGCAAGGATAAGAAGGATAAGGTGAAAAAGGTAAAAGTATATAACTCAGGCAAAACTATCATAGTTGAAAATAAGGCTAAAGCTAAAGGTAAGGTGAAAGTATATAATGCTACAACTGGCAAGAAACTTCAGGATGCCGATTTTAATGCAGATGGAACAACCCGAATTTCTACAGATCTGAAACGTGGAAGCTATGTTGTGAATGCTGTTGCTGCAACAGGAGATGACACAACAACTACTATAGTGATCCCTTAGACATAAAGTTCTTAATCGTAAGCAGGTATTAGTTTTTTTGAAAAGGAGTGGAGGTAAATTACCTTCGCTCTTTTTTTATGTTTACCATTCAGATATCAATTATATACTTGCACGTTTTGAGTAATGATTAAATTGGAACTTGAAATTAAAAATGACGATTATTCGTTAGCTTTGCAGGATAAAAATAGTTGACCATGAAGAAACTGGGAAAAGTCATTTGGGGAGTAATTGGTGGAGGCGATGTTTGTGAGAAAAAGAGCGTTCCGGCCATGTATTCTGTCTTAGGATCCTTTGTGAAAACCATTATGCGCAGGGATGCCGCTAAAGCAGCCGATTTCGCCCAACGGCACGGGATTCCTTGCTGGACAACAAATCTGGACGATGTACTAAATGACCCGGAAATAAATGCCATTTATATCGCCACTCCGCCTGATTTACATCCTTCGCTCGCAATAAAAGCAGCCCAAGCGGGCAAGGCTGTTTACGTAGAAAAACCTATGGCAAATACTTATGGGGAATGCGTTGCCATGATTGAAGCTTGTAAAAGTGCGGGAGTACCACTTTTTGTAGCATATTACAGGCGTGTTTTACCCGGGTTTGTAAAGGTGAAAGAGCTGGTTGATGCCGGGGCCATTGGTGAGATTCGTTTAGTGAATATTGAAATGTATCAGGCTTTGCAACCTGAAATTATTGCAAAAAGTGCCACCAATTGGCGTGTGCAACCTGAAATATCGGGTGGAGGTTATTTCCATGATTTGGCGTCGCACCAATTGGATTATCTGGATTTCTTATTCGGAGAAATTACTGAAGTCAGCGGGATGTCGGCCAATCAGGCCCAACAGTATCCAGCCGATGATATTGTGAGTGCCGTTTTCCAGTTCGAGAATGGGGTTTTTGGCTCCGGGATCTGGTGTTTCTCTACAGATATAGTCTCTGAAAAAGATACGATAACCATTTTGGGGTCCAGAGGAGAGCTCTCTTTCAATACTTTTGGAAATCCGATGGTCATAAGATTGAAGACAACTGGAGATATCATCACGAAGTTTGAATTTAATCACGATCAACCCATTCAAAAGCCGCTTATTCAGAAAATTGTAGACGAGCTATGCGGTATTGGGCTTTCGCCAACTACCGGAACTAGTGCTGCCCGCACAGCGGGCGTTATGGATAAGATATGTGCTAAAGTAGCCGACTGAAATCTATATTTACATTGTAGTGTTTTACCGTTAAAAAAGAAAGGCTTACATTTGCATTATTTTTAAAAGTATAAAGAAATGCACAAACAATTATCAATCGTCGTATTTTTACTGTTTGTAATAACCAAAACCATGTCACAAGAAAATCCATCTTATCAGCTTCCGCCACAATCAATCCTGCAACTTGCCGATTACGAGCGAGCTCCACAGGTATCCATCGATACTAAAAAAGAATATATGCTGTTGACTTACCGCAGCACGTACAAAAGCCTCGAAGATCTTAACCAACAGGAAATGGGAATGGGAGGATTGCGTATCAACCCGGTTACAAATATCGCTTCGGCTGTAAATTATGTAAATAACCTCAAAGTACGAAAAGTAACAGAACGAGAGCCTGTTCAGGTAATGGGTTTACCTAAAAATACGCGGATAACGTTTATTACCTGGTCGCCCGATGAGACAAAGATTGCTTTTACCAATACTACAACAAAGGGTGTCGAACTTTGGGTGCTCGATATTGCTTTGGCGCGGGCTACAAAGCTAACTGATGCTGTGCTCAATGCTAATTTGGGCAATCCGTTTAACTGGTATCGTGACAGCAAACAAATATTGGCTCGTTTATTGCCCAAAGTACGCCCTGCCTTGATTGATCCGAAAACAGAACTGCCCGCGGGCCCGACGATTTCTATGAGTTCCGGCTCACAATCGCAAAACCGCACTTATCCGGATTTGCTCAAGAATGCAACAGACGAAATCAATTTTACAACTCTGGCTTCGTCGGAGTTGTATTGCGTTGATTTAAATGGCAATGCAAAGCTCTTTAAAGCAGAAGATATGTATGCCGGGGAAGCCTTTTCGCCGATGGCAAATATCTGCTACGCACTACGCTGCGAAAACCGTTTTCGTATGTGGTTCCACTAAACCGTTTTCCGCAGGTTAGCATAGTATACGATTTGAAAGGTAATGAGGTAAAAACGGTAAATAATGTGCCACTTTCGGAAGTACTACCCAAAGGTTTTATGGCTGTTCGCAAAGGAAATTGCGAAATGAGTTGGCGGTCGGATGAGCCAGCTACCCTGTTTTTTGCTGAAGCATTGGATAGTGGAGATCCGCAAATCAAGGCCGATTTCAGGGATGCACTTTACCTGTGGAAAGTTCCTTTTAACGAGGATCCGTTGTTAATAGCTAAAACTCAGCAACGGTTTATGAATATAATTTGGGGAAATGAATCGGTGGCAATTGTTCACGACGAATGGTACGATACCCGCACCGAAAAAACGTATCCGATGAACCCTTCGAAACCCGGTGAAAATCCAAAAGTAATTACCGACCGGAACTTTCAGGATATTTATTCCGATCCGGGAAATTTCGAAACTGGAAAAAGCTTACGGCAAATACGTGTTGGCCATTGAAAATGATTGTTGTTTCCGCATCGGTGATGGTATACCCCATTGCAGGGGCAGTTCCCGTTTATCGATGAACTAAACCTGAAAACGCTGAAACAAAACACCTTTATCAGTCGGCATATACCGATAAAATTGAAGAGATTTTTGATATCGAAGATTATAAAAAAGGGGAAGCATTGGTAAGGATACAATCTAGAAATGAATATCCGAATTATTATTTCCGCAATTTTCGCAAGAAAGAATCATTGACGCAAATTACGCATTTTCCCAATCCGTTTGAGAGCATCAAGGATGTGTACAAGGAAGTGATGATTAAATATAAACGGGCCGATGGCGTGGAACTTTCGGGTACGCTGTATTTGCCGGCAGACTACGACCGCAAAGCCAAAACCGAAAAACTTCCATTGCTCATATGGGTGTATCCAGCCGAATACAAGGATAAAAGCAGCGCAGGACAAAGCTCTGCCAATCCGAATGAGTTTACTTTTCCGTATTACGGTTCTTTCGTTTATTGGGTGACGCGCGGTTATGCGGTGTCGACGATGCGGCTTTTCCCATTGTTGGCGAAGGAAAAACGGAACCTAACGATACTTTTATCGAACAGTTGGTATCCAATGCCAAAGCGGCTATTGATGCGGTTGATTCACTCGGGTTTATCAACCGGAATAAAGTGGCTGTGGGCGGACATTCTTACGGGGCGTTTATGACGGCTAACCTGCTTACGCATTGTAACCTGTTTGCCTGCGGCATTGCACGTAGCGGGGCATACAACCGCACGCTCACGCCTTTTGGTTTCCAGAGCGAGCAACGCAACTACTGGGATGCTCCGGATGTCTACAATGCTATGTCGCCGTTTATGACTGCCGATAAAATGAAAACGCCGATGCTGCTTGTGCATGGCGAAGCAGATAATAACCCGGGAACATTTACGCTACAAACCGAGCGCTATTTCCAGGCTTTGAAAGGGTTGGGGGCGCCTGTACGCATGGTGATCCTTCCCAAAGAACAACATAGCTACGTGGCCCGCGAAAATATCCTGCATTTGCTTTGGGAGCAGGACCGGTTTTTGGAGAAATACCTTAAGTAATGCATAATTCATAATGCACAATTCATAATTAGTGGGTTTCGTAATTTCCAAATCACGAAACCCACTTCCGCATTCTATAATCAATAGATAAATAAAATCCAAAAAAGCTGTTGAGTGACAATTCATTCAATTGCTTTTTTTATTTGCGTTCTATGAATGTAATATTATTCTGACTTTTGATTTAAATCTTATGTATTCAGATTTAAATATAGTATTATTTGATTTTAATATTATATATTTAGACTTAAATATTAGGTATTTGTACTTTAAAGTAGTGTTTTTGAATTAAAACATTGTATACTTTGATTTAAAAGTCGCATGTTTTGATTATATAATAAGATATTTTGATTGTTTTTCTAAAAATATTGATTACTTTAGTCACGTTTATAAGAATAACTCAACTATATTATTATGCTAAAAGTCAATATTCTTCGTGTTTGTGAAATAAGAGGTGTAAACAAGCCTTTTCGGTTTTTCAAAAATCAAGGTGCTGTTCGGATTCTATCGTGTTTCCCTATTAACCTCT
>JASGJK010000026.1:0-74601 GCA_049840795.1 Paludibacteraceae bacterium | reverse complement strand
AAGGTTAATAGGGAAACACGATGGAATTCCGACCATCTCGATGAGACATTGATGGCTTCCACTTCACGTTCAAGTGTTTCCGTAAGTGTAAACCTGAATATCTCCGAAGATTTGATAAATCCCGCTATAAAGTTCAACGTAGATTTGCCTTCAAGCGACGAAACGCTGAAGTACCAAATTAAAAACCTTATGAATACAGAGGAAATGCTGAATAGACAGGTGGCTTATCTCTTGTTTTTTCGGGAGATTCTATACACCGGACTATGCAAAAACTACGCAAGTAAATCCGTATTCGAGTAACACCGGAATATCTTTTTTAACAACTACGCTTTCGAGTCAGGTCAATAACCTATTATCACAGATAGCGAATAATGTCTCTCTTGGGTTCAATGTGAGAGGAGCCGGTTTGTACGATAAACCTTACTCATCGTTAGAGTATGAAGGGGCAATATTGTATCAACCCAATAACCGATTGGTAATCAACGGAAACTTCGGATACAGAAACGACAATCTATCCAAAAATAAATTTATCGGCGATTTGGATATTGAATATATCTTGACCCACAAAGGAAAATTTCGCTTAAAAGCATATAATCACACCGTAGATAGATACACGTTGCGTTCTGCGCAGTTTATTCAAGGAGTAGGTTTGATGTACAAAGAAACATTTAACTCGTGGGACGAATTAATAAAACATTATTGGAATACATTTATTTTAAGAAAAAAAATAGAAACTCAAACTCAGGAAATAAAAAATGATACGATTAAATAAAAATTTTTTTTCGCTGATCTTTATCGCGCAGTTATTTGTAACCTCAAATGCGCAACAAATAGATCATATTTTTGTAAATATGCCGGATAATCTCTTACGTCGTTAAACGAAGATCAGCGACTTGAATTGATAGAAATATTTTGAACAGATTCGAAAAAGACACTATTAAAAACGCATTTTAAAACGATGCTTTTCATTCTTGATTACGATTCTGTAAACCGGTTGATTAAAATCGAATCGTCCGAAAATTCTGTTTTGAGAAATGAAACTTTTTCCAATTGAAAATAAAATAGACACAGCATCGTATGCCGTAGGAGTGATAAGTACGGTTTGCGCACCGGTTTGTAGTTCTTATATCTTATTTTATAACGCCGATTGGAGTAAAATAGATAAAAGCTATACGCTACCAACGGCTGCCGATTGGCTTTTAGATAAGACCCAGATAAAACAAGGGGTAAAGTTGACCGATATTTTCAAAACGACCTTTATTTAGTTAAATTTTGATTCAAAATCAGATGTCATCGTACTCAAAAATCATAGTAATAAGATGTTAAGTGTTGAAGATCAGATTTTTGTAAAGTCATTTTTATCTACAGATGATAAAACATATAAAATTAAAATTGCCAATAAAAAAGTGTGTTTTCAGCCGTATAATTTTAGCTTGCGAGATGATAACTAAATGGAGCGGCAAAAAAAGTACATTGTGATGTATATCTTATTCGTGCTCGTTATTGTTCGTTACATCTTTCTGAGCGAATAAAATATAGCATCCTTGATAAAAAGTCATAAAATGTATTGCACATTTTTAGATTTTGTAGAAGATGCGGATGTTATTAATAGGGGTCGGTCGTCTTGACTTTTTAATTTGCAGAAATGATATTAAATAGATGTCATACCTACGGTACTTAAAACCAATGATGTGTATTTTTATTAAAATTTCGCCCCTATGAGACCAAGAAAGTACCCGTTAGGTAAAACATGTATCCTAAAATATTGATTATCAACATATAAAATGTTTCATAGGAACGATACGTAATAAATCATGAAAAGTCAAGATGACTTCAATTTATGAATACCTTGAAAAATTACTACGGCGTAGGTGTCTCAAAATGAACAATTTACTGGCTATCGGGTGGTGGAATTCAAGTATTTTTGCGTGTAGCGCCATTCTTCCCAATCCAGTAGTGGTGCTGCCGTATTTTTTATCACCTACAATCGGATGACCTAAACTCTCTAAATGAACGCGGATTTGATTTTTTCTTCCTGTTTCGAGTTCAAGTTCGAGCAAGGAAAATTGGTCGTTGCATTTGATTCGTCTATAGTTGGTTACAGCCATTTGACCGCCGTTATCGGCATTGTATGACCGTATTTTTAATAATTTTCATGCTCTTTTAACCAGCTTACAATCTGTTCTTTTTCTTTTTCGACTTTTCCTTCCACCAGTGCCACATAAACGCGTTTTGTCACAATTCGATGCCCCAGTTTTCTTGTAATGCCAATTGTACGTCACGATTTTTAGCAAAAACAAGAATCCCTGACGTTTCCCTGTCTAAACGGTGTACAACGTAGATACGATTTTGAGTAGAGCTTTTTTTAACGTAATTCTTCAAGATTTCAAATGCTGTTGTTTCTTTTTCTTTACCGGTGGTAACTGAAAGTAATCCCTCTTTTTTTTTCAACAACAATTAAATCATCGTCTTCATGCATTATCCTTAACTTCGGGTGAGTCAATTCAATGTTTCCACGCGTGCTGTTGACAATCACAGAGTCGTTCTCAGCCAAAGGGTGGTTAAACTGGGTTAACACTTTTCCATTCACCGAAATTTGACGATGTGCCAATAGCGACTTTACAGAGTTGCGACTCATTCCGCCCATTTTTGTTAGCAGAAAATCCATCAATTCACCCGGTGCTTTTACCGTAAATTTTGTGATTTTTGACGGTGGAGAGTATTTTTTATTTCTCATAACTTAATTGAAAACTAGTCAACTTCATTTTTTAGGACGACAAACTACCACTGTGAAATGGAAACAAGCTTGTTTACGCTCTCTTATCTACCAATCGACATTCATACCGAAGTTGCTGCATCGCTTTTGTAAGAGCCTGCACGGCATCAAAGTCGCTCACAATAGTGTCTTTAGATATATGGCAAAATATATCTTCCTATCAAACATCTACGGTTGTTCCGAATAAATGAGCCGAAGTTGGTGACGCATTTTCGGTTACTTTTACTCAGTTCTTGTTGCGTCTCGTTGGTACATTAGCGGCGAGGTAACCAAAAACAAAAAATCATTCTTCTTCTTTTCCGGTAGATTCTCTTTGAATCTGTAACTTATTTCATTTAATAAATCGGCAGCTTCCGGTGCCTTAAATATGGATATGAATGCTTCAGTTCTTTTCAAATGATACCAACGGGTTGTTTTTTATATGAACCAACGCCAATTCTTCCATCAACCGTGTGCTATCTTCCTCAAATTCTGAAATTGCCCCTATCTATATAGTTTTTTAAGTCCGTTTGCTTGTGCGTGCATCAATTGCTATATCATTATTATTGTTTAGCTCCGTAGTGGGAGAAACCGGTGCGGTAGCTTCGAGAGACCGGTCGCAATTGGTAACGATGTGCTTGTCTCGTTTTGGGTTCTAATCCAGATGAAAAGTGATGTGTTCCAACCAATAAACAAACAACTAAACAACTAAATGTGAGAATAGAGAGCAACAGTGCTTTTGTTTTTTCTTAATACAAAATATTTCAACTCAATTTTTAAAACATCGGCAAAAGTACGTTATTAATCGCGTATTTAAAAGTAATTTAACGTATTTTTAGAAAATAAAAGAGGATAATATTTTTCATCAATAAAAAAGTTTCTAATCCGAAAAAAAAATGTAATTTTGCAAGCGAAAAAAAATAAAAATAATATATGAAACGAGCACGATAAACAAACTTTGACACCAAAGTATGTTTTGTGTGCGAGTTACAGGTGACAATTAAAAAATCAATTTTAAACACATGAAACCAACATTATTTGTACTTGCTGCGGCATGGGAAGCCGTTATGGAGGACTGAAACAATTAGATGGTCTTGGACCGAACGGTGAAACAATTATGGATTATTCGATTTTTGATGCTATTCGTGCCGGATTTGGAAAAGTTGTTTTTGTAATTAGAGAATCGTTTGAAGAAGATTTTCGAAATATCATTTTGAAAAAATACAAAGGTGAAATTGAAACAGAGATAGTATTTCAGGATATAACAACTATCCCCGAAGGATTCACTTACAATCCGGAACGCACAAAACCTTGGGGCACAAATCATGCCGTGTTGATGGGAAAAGATGTTATCAACGAGCCTTTTGCCGTAATTAATGCTGATGATTTTTATGGAAAAGAATCGTACGAGGTTTTAGCCGATTTCTTACGTTCGGTAGAAGGAAAGAAAAACGAATGTTCCATGATTGGTTATCGGGTAGGTAACACGCTTTCGGAGAGTGGTACGGTAAGTAGGGGTGTTTGCGCTGTTGACGAAAAAGGCAATTTAACCAATGTAGTGGAGCGTACTTCTATTGAAGAAAAAGGAGGAGACATTGTATTTGTAGATGAAAATAATCAGGAGGTTAAAATTGCTTCAAATACTCCGGTGTCAATGAATATGTGGGGATTTACGCCCGATTATTTTGACTATTCGTTAGAAGGATTTAAAAGTTTTTGAAGGAAAGCGGCGATAAATTAAAATCGGAATTTTATATCCCTACTGTAGTAAATGATTTGATTGTTGCCGGAAAAGCAACGTGCAAAGTGCTGGATACTCCATCAAAATGGTTTGGGGTAACGTATGCCGAAGACAGACCACAAGTGGTATTAAAAATCAATGAACTTATTAAAAAGGGTATTTATCCCGAAAAATTATTTTAATTGTAAGCTATTCTGAATTCCCACGAATGGGGTTACTCTTTATCTTATATAAAATAGAACGTGTTTGCAGATTTAGGATTTGCTGCTAAATGCAGAAATTAATTGTTTAGAATTTAATACATTATGGCTAAAATTTTAGTAACAGGAGGAACCGGATACATAGGTTCACATACGGTTGTAGAATTACAACAACAAGGTTTTGAAGTGGTTATTGTCGATAATCTTTCCAATTCGAATATCGAAGTACTCAACGGCATAGAAAAAATTACCGGCATCAGACCTGCGTTTGAAAACGTTGATTGTGGCGACTATGTAAATATGGATAGGATGTTTGATAAATATCCCGGGATAGACGCAATTATTCATTTTGCCGCAAGTAAAGCTGTGGGCGAATCAGTAGAGAAACCGTTGCTGTATTACCGTAACAATTTGGTTTCGTTGATGAATATATTTGCAATTAATGCCCGTTCATAAAGTAAACAATATCGTTTTTTCCTCCTCTTGTACCGTTTACGGTCAGCCAGACATACTTCCTGTTACGGAAAGCGCTCCTATAAAACCGGCACTTTCTCCTTATGGCAATACAAAGCAAGTGTGTGAAGAAATTATTCGTGATACGACGTACTCTAACAGCTATTATCAGGCAATTATTTTACGTTATTTCAATCCGATAGGCGCACATCCAAGTACTGAAATAGGAGAATTACCTAACGGTGTACCAAATAATCTACTTCCTTTTGTTACGCAAACAGCCATTGGGATTCGCAAGCAACTTCAGGTTTTTGGTAATGATTATAATACTCCTGACGGTTCATATGTGTTCGCGATTATATCAATGTGGTTGATTTGGCAAAAGCGCACGTAGTAGCAGTAAAACGCATGTTGGAACATAAGTCGAAATCGAATGTTGAAACGTTTAACCTTGGTACAGGACGTGGACTTTCAGTATTGGAAATTATTCGTACCTTCGAAAAGGTAAACGGTGTTAAACTGCCTTACCGCATTGTGGACAGACGTGAAGGCGATATTGAAAAAGTGTGGGCTGACCCAACATTTGCCAATAACGAGCTCGGTTGGAAAGCAGAGGAAACGGTGGAAGAAACGCTGCGAAGCGCTTGGAAATGGGAACTTGCATTATCAAACCGAACAAAATAAAATTAGCGATTTATACATTGTTTGGTTGCTTTAAATATCAGCCGAACAATCGAACTTTTGAACATCAAGAAATGTATCCATTAAAATTTGAACCAATATTAAAAGATAAGATTTGGGGAGGTCATAAATTACGACAAATATTTGGAAAAGAACCATTTAATTTGTCAAACATTGGCGAAAGTTGGGAACTTTCCGGTTATAAGACCGATCCATCTGTTGTAGCAAATGGTGAATTTGCCGGTAAAACACTTTTAGAATTGATTGAAACTTACAAGGGCGATTTACTTGGCGAAAAAATTTATAAGCAATACGGATGTGAATTCCCTTTGTTGTTTAAATTGATTGATGCCAACGACGACTTATCTATTCAGGTGCACCCTAATGACGATTTTGCCGCACAACGTCACGAGTCTTTTGGGAAAACCGAGATGTGGTACGTGCTTGATGCTGCCTATGAAGCTTATTTAATAATTGGATTTAATGAGGATACAGAAAGACAACATTATGTAAAAGCAGTTGAGACTGGTGAGGTGGAAAACTTATTGCAAAAAGTGCCAGTGAAGTCTGGCGATGTGTTTTTTATTCCCGCCGGTTTGGTACACGCTATCGGTAAAGGGGTGATAGTTGCCGAGATTCAGCAATCGAGCGATGTTACTTATCGTATATATGACTACAAACGTACAGATGAACAGGGCAACGCACGCGAACTACATACCGAATTAGCCGTAGATGTTATTGACTATTCTGCCTCGAAATACCCCAAAACGGAATATAAGACGGTAAAAAATGAAACTTGTCCGTTGGTAAAATGCGATTATTTTACAATCAACATTCTTGAATTTGAAGCAGATATGGAAAAGGATTACTCGTCTTTAGATTCATTTGTTTCGTATATGTGTTTAGATGGAAAAATAGAAATTATTTCCAAAGAAAATATAGTAGAACTCAAGAAAGGAGAGACGGTGCTGATACCGGCAAGCCTGAAAAAAATAATACTGAAACCGTTGACGGAAAGTAAGTTGCTGGAAGTGTTTATTTCATAACAAGTTACACACAACAAAATGTTGCCAAACAAGAACTATAAATTCAAACGCCGTCCTGAAAAGGAGATGATTTTCGGAACGCGTGCCGTGATTGAAGCCATTCAGGCAGGAAAGGAAATAGATAAAATCCTTATCCGTCGAGATATGACCAACGAGCTCTCACGTGAACTCTATGCCGCTTTGAACCGGAAAACCTGTGACTTTACAAAAAGTTCCGGTAGAGAAACTCAATCAGGTGACGGCAAAAAATCATCAGGGAGTAATCGCTTTTATTTCTCCGGTACAGTTTCAACGTTTAGAAGATATAATCCCGTTGGTGTATGAAGAAGGACGTACTCCTTTAATAGTTGTATTGGATGATGTAACCGATGTACGTAACTTTGGCGCTATTGCCCGAACGGCTGGTGTGCCGGTGCAGATGCACTTGTTATACCGATGCGTGGCGCGGCTTCGGTAAATGCGGACGCCGTCAAAACTTCGGCAGGTGCGTTGTTGAATTTACCGGTTTGTCGCGAACATAATTTGAAAAATGCTATCGAATTTCTCCGGATGTCGGGGCTAAAAATAATTGGAGCTACCGAAAAAGGGGATAAAAATTATACCGAAGTAAATATGAACGCGCCTGTTGCTATAATAATGGGTTCTGAAGAGGATGGCATTGCTCCCGAACATCTCAAGTTTTGTGATGAGCAAGTAAAAATTCCCATTCTTGGAAATATACAATCTTTAAATGTTTCGGTTGCAGCGGGAGTAATAATGTATGAAGTGGTAAGACAACGAGGATAAGTCTTCTAAATACTCCGCAGAGAGATTTAACAATCTATAAATATGTCAGAATTATCCAATGCAATCGATGGTGGAATTACCTTAAAGGGAGAATTAGGAAGAATTTTATATGAAGATAATCACATAATAGCTGTCAATAAAACATCTTCTGAAATTATTCAGGGAGATAAAACCGGTGATGAACCGCTTTCTGAAGTAGTAAAACGTTATCTGAAAGTAAAATATAACAAACCCGGAGAGGTTTTTCTTGGTGTAACTCATCGTTTGGATAGACCGTGAGTGGGGTGGTGCTTTTTGACAAACAGGTAAATCCTTGTCGCGACTGAACGATATGTTTAGAGAACAAACAAATAGAAAAAACCTATTGGGCAATTGTGCAACAACCGCCCGAAAGATCACGAAGCAAGATTACAAACACTACCTCATACGAAACGAGAAGCAAAATAAATCATACCTTTACTCATCAGAAAAACCGAATTCTAAAAAGGCAATCCTCTCGTATAAACTCATAGCAAGTTCTGAACGCTACCATTTGCTCGAAGTAAAGCTCGAACCCGGTCGGCATCATCAGATACGTTGCCAGTTAGCTGCTATCGGTTGTCCGATTAAAGGTGATCTTAAATATGGAGCGCCACGTTCAAATCCCAACGGCGGAATATCGTTGCACGCACGTCAAATTAAATTTATTCATCCGGTTTCGAAAGAGCCGATCGAAATCACTGCGCCTATCCCTGAGGATGAAAAACTTTGGAGCGTATTCAATGTCACTCAATAAGTCAATCCGTTAAAATATATTGATAATTAGGGTGTTCTAATTGCTTTATCTCCGTTATTATCCTGTTTAAATCCAATAATTACTTAATGTATTTATTTTCACCAAAACGATGAGTGAACAAATGCCCATTTTTTAGAGTAAAAGAGTCGTGCGTTATAATGGCGATATTTCAAAAGAATTTTTTTTATCTGACAAAATATAAATTGTAACAGGTGTAAAAGATTTGACAGAAAAAGTGATGTCGGATGGTAAAAAAATGTTTGAATTAGAGGATAAAGTTACTGGAGTAACCGCAGTATTAAGAGTTCCAATTCGCAATAACTACATTGAGTATCGTCGCACTTATTTTGAAGCTGGGGTAGATGCCGATGAAACAAAAAACACCAATGATGGCGCAATACTAGATAAAAAAATAGGATTGGGTATAATGCCACTAATTCGTTTTCCTGAGAATGTAAAAAAACATTATCGCATCGCCTGTTTGATAAAGGGAGAAATGATGCTGTTCTGACTTGTATTGATGGTAGAAACTTTATAGAAGCTAAACAGGTTATTCGTTCTCACAAAGATTTGGGATTAAATATCTGTTCAAATGAATCGTATGTTATTGAAGATAATTTTGACCGTATTTGTGTTAAAGTAGGAGAAGTGCTAGGAGGATATATTGTACCAAATTTTAAAGCAAAAATGAAAATGGCAGCAATTGGAGATAGGTACAAGGAAAAACTATTAAATATATAAAAGCGTTTTCCCTATTGGTTAAATCCGTAAATTCCTCATCTATACATCACACGGATACTGCTTGTTTATAGTTTCAGATAAAAATCCTTCACTAAGTCTGAGTATTGGGTGGTATAGACGTGTCGTTCCGCTTCAATGGTGAGCTTTGATTCTTCCAAATCTCGTTTTTCTTTTCTGAATTCCAACAGTAATCGTTTGGCAGGTTTATCGTAATTCGGGAATACGGTTGTTTTTTCGAGCAATACAATTCTTTCTTTTCCGATGAATCGATAAAAATATTTCCTCTCAACTACAGATAAAATCGCACAAAATCTTCCATTTTCAGCTAGTAGTTTTTGAGCACTTTCAATATATTAAAGGAAAAACCTAATCTTCATTTCCCCATCCGGATATAGTATCATTATTTTTCTGTTTTTATTGAAGATTATTTTATAACTCCCCTCAACAATAGTATCATTTATACCACCTGAAATATCCAACACAAATTTTAGCTGTTTTAAATCTCCGGAAATATCTGAACCGAACGTCGGTTTTTCTTTGATAATAGCAGTTTTATGATTTCTTGAATTATAATAATAGAGCGGATAATTAGATTTATTAATAAGAAACAATTCACTTTCTATCTGTGAGATATTTCTTTTTGAAACTGTTTTTAATAATTTATCGCCACATATAAAATCATCGAAACAAAAACCATTTACGTGTAAGAGGTAATCTGACAAACTGTTTTCAATGTCACGAATCCGCAATTCTGCTCCAAAGATATCATCTATCCTTTTGCTCATTAAGGATAACCGCCTAAAAACAAACAAAATTACCCCCGCAATAACAATGTATATGACCATAAGTGAACTAATCATTGTTTTTAATATTAGTATCCATAAAACATCATTTGTAAAAAAACAAGAGGCGTTAATAAGAGAAGCTGTGTGATTTTTTCACAGTATTATGTATATTGGAAAGAAAAGTAACTTTTCGTATTTTCACCTCTCGTTTTTAATTGGATAAAGATTGTATTCTGAATTATTTAACGATTGTAATCATAAAAGATTACCTACGAGACAAAAGTAATTTTTTTTTTGTAATCACAAATGATAACCTAAAAAAAATAAAGAAAATGATGATACCAGACAAAGAGTTATATGAAATTGTTGGTGGGAGGATAAGGATGAGTAGACAAAAGGCTGGTTTGACTCAATTAGAGTTGGCTGATTTATGCGGGTTTGAAAAAGCCAATATCTCCAGAATTGAACGGGGTTGTACCAATCTTACAATAAAGACTTTATACAAAATATGTGTTTCATTAAACATTAAAATGGAAGATATAATGACTGAACTTTAGACTATCCCCGCTCTCGCAAACCATCGTTTGGAGTAGTTTTTTGACTGTGACGTGTTAAAAGTAACGACTGACTGCCTTAACTCTTGCATTACACAAGGTAGAACTTTGCCTGCCCTATTCTTATGGATTATACAATAGAATAGGCATTGTTTTTTTATAAAATTTGTTGTTTTTAACCACGGCAAACATTCGATAAACGATTTTAGCTCTTACAGCATCATATGCCGTTTTATAGTGAATTATTCAATTATAATAATATCTATAAAAAATATAAAAATCATCATTTTTTATTGAATCTTATAAAAATGATATAGAATAGAGGATTGTAGTATTGATAATCCGTTAAAAGCAAATCAATCCCCCTGCTCCCTTTTCAAAGGGTGAATGCAGGAGTACAATGGACGGATATCTTCAATAATACTTACAATGCAAAAAGTCCCCTTTGGAGAAAGGGGACTTAGGAGAATTGAAAGCTTCTGTATATTAGATATATAACATTCTAATTTATATAATCTCTACTATCTTAAGGTCTTTTTATTTATTTGCAGTAATATTTACTTCCGTTTCAACAGGGATTATTTTGGGGGCTGTAAATTTCACGTTTATTTTTCCTGAATTGCTTTTAGCTTTCACATAAGCCACCAATCTGCCGTGAAACGCACATTGTACATTGTCGGTATAATCTCCCATATCTTCATTGTCACTGGCTTCCAATCCTATGAGCTGACCGTTATTTGATACAGTGCAGGTAACTTCATCGTTCGATAGCATTGCAGCTATACCGTTTTTGTCAACAACTTGAATTGTGATTTTTGCGACATTGTTTTTTACGGTAACTTTATCATTTTCAATTATTTTTATGGCATAAGATTCACCGGCGGTTTGAATAACGTAACGACTAACTTCTTTATCGTTATTATCAAACCCAACGGCAACTAATTTACCGCTTTTGTAAGGAATATCCCAATAAATCATCCCGTTTTCTTGGTTGTATGGTTTGGTTTTTCCTATTTCACTACCATTTAGTAATAGTTTGGCTTTTGCTGCATTTGTGTAGCACACTACGCGAATTAATTCTCCCTCTTTGTAATTCCAAATAGAAAAGGCATCCATTGAGGGAGTTATTTCTCTATAATTTTGGGTGTTTTCGGCTTCCGATTGCGACCACACATCTTTCATTTGGTTTTTGTTTGATTTTAAGGGCGAATGATAGGTGCCGGCATACATCACAGGTTTATCTGCCCATAACGACTGACGGAAAAATCCACGTGGCTTAATATAACCTCCAAAATCCACTAAACCGGAATAAAACCCTCTGGATGGCCATTTACCCGATTCTCCTAAATAGTCGATTCCTGTCCATAGAAATTGTCCAAAAACAAATTCCTTATCGGTAACGGCTTTCCAAGCGCTTAGTTCGTGTCGGTTTTCACTGCCGAAAATAACCCGATGAGGGTATGTTTTATGGTCTTCATCGTATTTACTTTCGGTGTAGTTGTAGCCTGCTATATCCAGCACAAAAGGATATTCCGTTTCGTTTGACATAGCCACACCGGCTAATCCGGCAGTAATGGGTCTTGAGTTGTCGTGTTTTTTTACCGCTTTTACCAGATTTTTTGCAATTACTCCTAACCTCATTGCGTCAGGAGCATCTTTTTTATAACCACCAAATATAGGTTGCGTAAAACCGCCTTTACCGCCATCGAGTATCGGATGCGAATAAGGGTCGTTAGGGTAGTCCACTTCGTTGCCAATGCTCCATGCAAAAACGGAGAGATGATTGCGGTCACGACGTACAAAATCTTCCAAATCTTTTTCGCCCCACGTTTTGAATATATCGGAAGTGCCTTCAAAACCCGGTGTGCCGACATTCCAGCCTTGCAGCCATTTGCGCTTGGGAAATTCCCACTCGTCATACGCTTCATTTAATACAAGCAACCCGAGTTTATCACACAAGTCATAAAATGCCGGTGCTTGTGGATTGTGGCTTGTTCGTATGGCATTTACACCTATCTCTTTGAGGGTGAGTAATCTTTTTTTCCATATTTCGGGATAAAGAGCTGAACCCAGCACTCCCAAGTCGTGATGCAAGCAAACTCCTTTTAATTTAATATTCTTCCCGTTTAACGAAAAACCTTTATCCGGATCAAAAGCTAATGTGCGGAATCCGGTTGTAATTACCGATTTATCAATGATGTTGCCGTTTTTTAATACCGTAGTTTTTAATCGGTATAAATCAGGACTTTCTAATTGCCATAACTGTGGCTTTTCAACAACTAAGGTTGTTTTTGATGTCTCGTTTTTACCTGCCGAAACCGATACATTTGTTTCATTCTTTGCAACGATTATTCCTTGTTTATTTATCAGTTCATTTTTTACAGTCAGGTTTTCATTCTCACTTGTTTCATTTTGCACCTCCACTTCAATGTTGAGTTTGGCGTTGTTTCCGGTCACTTCAGGATATGCATATACTCCCCATTGCGCGATATGTATCGGATTGGCGTAAACCACCCAAACATCACGATAAATTCCGGAACCTGAGTACCAGCGCGAGTCTGCGGATAAACTGTGATCCACGCGCACGGCAATGATGTTTTCAGCACCGAACTTCACGTATGGCGTAGCATCGAAAGCAAAAGAAATATAACCATTCGGACGCTCTCCAACCAAATGTCCGTTTACATACACTTTACTTCGGTTATAAATACCTTCAAAATAAAGATATACCTTTTCACCTTGTTTGTTTGCTGCTATATTAAGTGTTTTTCGGTACCATCCGATTCCTCCCGGAAGGAATCCCATACAACTTGCGTTTTTTGATTCTAATTTTTCACTCACGCTCCAATCGTGTGGAATATCTATGTTCTTCCATTGACTATCGTTAAAATAGACATTTTGAGCCGAAGATATATCACCTAAAGAGAATTTCCAATGACTGTTTATCTTTTGAGGCGTTCCGAACGAAACTTGAGCCAATGCTGAAATAGGTATGAGAAATAAGGTAATAATGATAAAATTTAATTTTTTCATTGTAGATTATAAAATTGAATAATAATTTGTACAATGCAAAATTAATTTTTAATGATAGGATATGCAGATAAAAAAAGGTCAAAAAAGAGGAGAAATATATTGTAAGGAGGATAATCTGGTATAATTTGTTTTCAGGTATTTCAAAAAAGTGATAAAGTGAATAATAGGATAAGTGAAACGCCCCATACGGAAAATCGGAACAATAAGCGATCGTCTTTTTTCGTAGGTACACTGTCGTATTTTATCGAAACAAAATTTGAAGATTTTCCTTTAATGACCAACTCTCTGTTTTCGACAAACTCGATGTGGCTGTTTTTTGGAGCGGAGTATTCTCTGTATGTCATCCGTTGAGAGTCAAAATCATTTTTGTGAAAACGGATACTATATTTGGTTTGCTTGGCTGCAAATGTAATTGACGTTGATACATTGTAAAATATAATTTCTCTTTTTTCAGCGCCAAACGGGTTGAACCAACGATTTAACCAAGCGAGCCAACTGCTTTTCCGAAGTAAGGTTTGGTCAGCTTTATTTATCGAAAAATAATCAATTAGTGCGCCTTTCTTAAAACGGGCTTTTATTGAAAGAATAAAAAGATAAATAAATAATAAAAGCAAGATTGATGTAAATATGATTCTGTTTGTGGCATTTGCCGTATGATGGTTGCCGGTATAAACTGCCGCTGTTATATTGTATGTTTTTTTTAATAATGCGGGTGAGTTGTCATCGTCTTTTTTGTGTTTCGGTATTATCTTGGCAACTATGGAAATAGTATCTGGAATCAATTTGTTACTCCATCTGCTTCTTTGTTCAAATGTAAGTGTGATAACATTACTGTTAATTTTCACTGTGGGTTTCTTGAAAATCAGAGGTTTGCCGTGCGATATTTCTATGTTATACTTTACCGTGTCAATTTTGTTTTTTAATTTTACCGATGCCGTGTAAATATTTATAGAGTCGCTGTTTGTGTGTTTCTCCAAGTGGATATTGGTGGTTGAAGTTTCAGAAAGTACGGGCGTTTGAAGTTTTTCATTGTTTGTAATTTTCTTTCTCGTTTTAAGAATAGTCTTCGTCTGCTCGGTAGTATCGTTTTTTTCAGTAGGCTTTGTTTCGGTAAAAAGTGCGGGCTGAGCCATTTTAACGGTATAATTCAGATTGTTTATTTTTACCGGTTGAGTTTTTAGATAGTTCGTTTTTTGCTTTAAACGAATGCCATAAGCCGGGAAAAGTTTCATTTTCTTGACATCTATCGGTTTGTCAAATGTCAAAAACATTGGAATGTCGGCTTCCAATGACGTAGTGCCTATGATACTCCATAAAGTTGCTGACAAAAGCGTTTGATTGTCTTTGTATCGCAACGAGCCGGTGGATGGAGTACCGATAAAACCGAGTTTCAGATATGTAGAGTCCTGAACGGCAGAAATGGGTATGGGGATTTGTGTATCATCGGTTTCATCCTGGTAAAAAAGAGTGTATTCTTTGACCGGAATAGGAGAGACGATTTTTACGGTTTTATTGTTAACTGCGCTTATTTTAATGTCTTTACCGCTATTTCCGGTGAGATAAGAAAAAATGATAATGCAGTTTCCCATTACGTTACGTATCTCGCGTGACGCATTAAGAATTTTAGGAGTTTTGAGTGTACGCAGATAATCGATAAAATCGCTATGTCCATCGGTAACATTGCCATACGGGATGAAAAAAACCTTTACATTTCCGGATTGTACAATATCCGCAAAATTTGCTACAATAGCAGGATATTTGTAACTATCCCAATTTCCATCGCCAATGATAAACAACCATTGTTCAGTATTGAAATTGATGGTACATTCATTATTAAACGCAGCTATATCTCCAATCTGCGAACCCAGTGCCGAAACACCCCATTTGGCGCGTATTAAAGAATAATCAAATTGTATCTGTTTGTAGGATTGAGTGCTTCCCGATATTTTTTTTGCAAGCCCGTTGCAAATCAGATATACATCGTCATTTCTGCCTAAGATGGAGATAAGTTGGGCGGTATAGTTGGAAATCATATACTTGTCGCCATACATACTTCCGGAAGTGTCGAGCGTAATGTATATTTTCTTTTTAGGTGACGAAAAGGCAGAAAAAATAAACGATATGTAAAATATCAGTATTATTATGACGGACTTTTTGTACATAAATGAATGAATGGCTGTTGTTTAAATCTTGACAAATCTCGACAACAAAAGTAAACAATATTCTTGTGAATCTGTATTTTTTATGCTATCTAATAGAGAGAATTTATAATGAAGTCATCTTAACTTTTTGGTTTAATCATTAATCGTGTGAGAAACAAATTTGATCTCTATAAAGATATCAGGGCTACGCCCCTCAAAAACTAATTCTTACTACGCATTTTACCAAGATATCACAGCTATGCTGCTTAATTGATTCCAAATCAGGGGCTTTAGCCCTGACATCTTTATAGAATATAATTCATGTACATTAAAGGGGCGTAGCCCTGATGTCTTGATTTTTATAAAATAAACAAACTTGTTTTAGATGAATTTTATTCACTTTCACACGATTAACGATTAAACCAACTTCTTTAACAAACAGTATAATTTAACAAACAGTCTTGTTTTTCTGGCGTTTATTACCAATGAATTTACATTACTTGGGTTTAAAACAAGAACTCCGAAATTTAAATTTTTCGGAGTTCTTTATATTCAGTTTAATTCAGTAGAATTATTTAACTTTATCCATTACAGCGATAAGGTCAAGTACTTTGTTGGAGTAACCCCATTCATTGTCATACCAGCTAACTACTTTTACGAATTTGTCAGTTAAAGCGATACCTGCTTTAGCGTCAAAAATAGAAGTACGTGCGTCTCCCACAAAGTCAGAAGAAACAACTTCGTCTTCGGTGTATCCAAGAATTCCTTTCAGATAAGTTTCAGAAGCTTCTTTCATTGCAGCGCAAATTTCTGCATAAGTAGCAGATTTAGCCAACGTACAAGTTAAGTCAACTACAGAAACGTCCAATGTTGGAACGCGGAATGACATACCGGTCAGTTTTTTGTTTAATTCGGGTATAACAACGCCTACTGCTTTTGCAGCTCCGGTGGATGAAGGTATGATGTTACCTGATGCGGCGCGTCCACCTCTCCAGTCTTTAGCCGAAGGTCCGTCAACTGTTTTTTGAGTTGCGGTCGTAGCGTGTACAGTAGTCATTAAACCTTCTACCATTCCGAATTTATCGTTGATTACTTTAGCGATAGGAGCCAAGCAGTTTGTAGTACAAGAAGCGTTAGAAACGATAGGTTGACCGGCATACGTGTCGGTATTTACACCGCAAACGAACATTGGGGTATCGTCTTTTGAAGGAGCTGACATTACAACGCGTTTTGCTCCTGCTTTAATATGAGCTTCTGCAGTTTCTTTTGTAAGAAAAAGACCGGTAGATTCAACTACGTATTCTGCACCAACTTCATTCCATTTTAAGTTTGCAGGGTCTTTTTCTGCAGTTACGCGGATAATGTTTCCGTTTACAACCAAATGTCCGTCTTTTACTTCAACAGTTCCTTTGAATTGTCCGTGAACTGAATCGTAACGAAGCATATAAGCCATATAGTCAACACTGATCAAATCGTTGATACCTACAATCTGGATATCATTTCTTCCTTGAGCGGCACGGAAAACTAAACGTCCGATGCGTCCAAAACCATTAATACCTACTTTAATCATTTTATTAAGTTTTTAAAAATTAAGTTTCTTGAAAAGCGATGCAAAATTACTATTTTTTCTCCAAATTACAAAAAAAGTGATTTAGTATTTTAGTAGGGAAAAGGTGTTATTTTTAGCTTTTTCAACAAAATAAAACAGGGAAACGGCTTATTCTGAAAACGAATGATAACACGCCTCAAACTATTTGTTTTTTTTAGTATGTGTGTTAATCTTAAAAAACGTATATAAGGGGCAAAAACTCATAAAACTTGTCACGGTTAAGATAAGCGCAACGACTAAAGTGATAACTCCTAAAATACCTGTCAACACATTGGCATAAAAAAGTATAATCAACACAACGGCTATGACTAAACGGATAACTTTATCCAACGAACCTACATTTATTTTCATCTTGCTATTTATTATAAAGTATATTTCTGAGAGTTTAGTTGTTTTTTATTTTAAACAACATAAATAACGTGAATGTTTATGTTTTTCTTATGTTACTAATCTTTTTTAAGCCAAGTTTAAGCTATCTTTGCACTCTTAAAATCAAAATTCAGATACCAAAACGGGCATAGTTCAGATACGTTTTTATGTCAGAATTTAAATAAAACATAATATTTTAATATAGACAAAAATGGAAATTTCAGGAAAAATTATTGCCGTATTGCCACAAACAAGCGGACAGGGGAAAAACGGGATTTGGCGTTCACAGGATTATGTGCTGGAAACACAGGAACAATATCCTAAAAAAGTGTGTTTCAATATCTTTGGAGATAAAATAGATAAATATCCGTTAGCGGTAGGAGATGTGGTCGAAGTAAGTTTCGATATAGAAAGTCGTGAATATAACGGACGATGGTATAATACAATTCGTGCATGGAAAGTAGAAAAAAATGCCGTAAATGCAACTCCCATAGCCCCGGAGCCGATTTCGGGCAGCGACGCTAATCCGTTTGAAATCGAAAACCCAACTACAGGTGACGACCTTCCGTTTTAATTTATGAGAATTTGAGACAAATCCATTATTTGTAATTTATTGCCGATTATGAAAATTCTTCTCGGGATGAGCGGTGGTATCGATAGTTCAATGTCGGCTTTGATTTTACAACAGCAAGGTTATGAGGTCATTGGAATTTCATTTCGTTTTTTGGAAAATGATCAACCATTGCAAGATGCTGTGCGAATTGCCGAAAAGTTGAAAATACAGCATGTCGTTTTAGATGCCAGGGAACTGTTTCAGGAAAAGGTAATTCGTTATTTTACATCGGAATATTTGGCGGGACGTACTCCTTTCCCTTGCGCCCAATGTAATAATGAGCTGAAATGGAGATTGATTTTTGAACAAGCAGAACAGTACGGATGCCTAAAAGTAGCTATGGGACATTACGTAAAAATTGTCGAAGAAAATGGTCGTTATTTTATTTCGGAAGGGAAGGATAAAGAGAAAGATCAATCTTTTTTTCTTTGGGGACTTCGACAGGAACAGCTCAAAAATATCGTTTTTCCGTTGGGCGATTATTTGAAATCAGAAATAAAGTCAGAAGCTGCAAAGCACGATTTTATGGCATTAAAAGAAAAAAAAAGAAAGTATGGGGGCTTGTTTCTGCAACGGTGATTATCGCCCGTTTTTGGCATCGCAGGTGAAGTATCCCGAAAAATATTTCAGACAAGGTAATTTTATAGATGAAGAGGGGACGATTTTAGGAAGTCACCACGGTTATCCCTTTTTTACAGTAGGGCAACGACGCGGATTCGGACTGCAACTGAATCGGGCGATGTTTGTAAAGGAAATACGGGCTTATAGCAACGAAGTTGTTCTTGCACCACTGAAAAATATGTATAAAATTTCATTTATCGTGCAAAATTATCGTATCGTTAGTCCCGCTATTTTTACGGACGATGTGCATGTTACGGTGCGTATTCGTTACCGTAAGCAAAATACACCGTGTCGTATTACCATATTGGATGATGTACATCTGAAAATAGAACTTAAAGAACCGCTCGAATCCATCGCTCCCGGTCAAAGCGCTGTTTTGTACCTTGGCGAAAAAGTGTTGGGAGGAGGATTTATCAGTTAAAACCATTGTCGAAAAAGCCCGATTCGGTCGTTTTTTTAAAACCAATTTCTACGATTGTTTTTTTGTTGTATTTATGATAAAAATAATTATAAATTTATACCCATGCAACGATTCTGTTTAAATATTACTGTGCTGTTTATCAGTAGCTTGTCTGTGTTTTCTCAATCAAATAATATTGACCGGAAAGTTGCCGCCTTATTGCAACGAATGACCCTCGACGAAAAAATCGGACAGCTCAATCAATACAACGATGACAATTTAGCCACCGGTCCCGTAACGATTGATAACGAAAAAGCAGAGCAAGTTAAAAACGGACAGGTTGGCTCTTTGCTTAATTGTGTAGGCGCCGATCGAACGCGCAGTTGGCAAAAAATAGCGATGCAGTCCCGCCTCAAGATTCCCTTGTTGTTTGGGCAAGATGTTATTCACGGTTACAAAACTACATTTCCTATACCATTGGCGGAATCTTGTAGTTGGGATATGGACGCAATAGAGAAAGCTGCGCATATTGCTGCCGTAGAAGCCTGCGCCAGTGGTATTCATTGGACGTTTGCTCCGATGGTAGATATTGCTCGTGACCCTCGTTGGGGGCGGGTGATGGAAGGAGCCGGTGAAGATACTTACTTAGGTTCTAACATTGCGTATGCGCGTGTAAAAGGGTTTCAGGGTGAAAAAATAGGTGGTGAAAATTCTATAATGGCGTGTGCAAAACATTTTGTTGCTTACGGAGCCGCTGTGGGTGGTAGAGATTATAACTCGGTGGATATGAGTAATCAGCAATTATGGAATATTTATTTACCGCCTTTCAAAGCAGCCGTAGATGCAGGCGTGGCAACATTTATGAATTCTTTTAACGATATAAACGGTGTTCCGGCTACTGCCAGCAAATATATTCAACGGGATATTTTGAAGGGAAAATGGAATTTTAAAGGGTTTGTTGTGAGCGACTGGGGTTCGATTGGCGAAATAATAAACCACGGTTACGTAAAAGATAGCTACGAGGCGGCATTGGTAGCCATAACCGCAGGAAGCGATATGGATATGGAAAGCCGGAGCTATAAAAATAATTTGAAGCAATTGGTGTTGGACAAAAAATTGGATGCCCGATTGATAGATGAGGCTGTCGGTCGAATTTTAAAGAAAAAATTTGAATTGGGATTATTTGATGATCCATATAAATACTGTACTCCGGAGAAAGAGCAACAAGCATTAAATAATCCTGAACATGCAAAAATAGCCCGCGAAGTAGCAGCAAAATCAATTGTTTTATTAAAAAATGAAAATCACCTTCTTCCACTATCTAAGAGTACTAAAACCATAGCATTAATTGGTCCATTACTAAAACCTTATAAACAAAACAAAGGTTTCTGGGATGTAGAAATTCCCGGGATAGATTCCACTTTTATAGTGTCTCAATGGAACGGTTTTGTGAATAAAGTGGGTAAAACTTCTCAGTTACTTTATGCCAAAGGTTGTGAGATAGAAGGAAATGACAAAACCGGATTTGAAGAAGCGATAAATGTTGCGAAGCAAGCAGATGTTGTGATTTTAAGTATTGGCGAACGGCGCGATATGAGTGGCGAAGCCAAAAGCCGAGCCGATATTAGCATTCCCGGAGTACAGGAAGAATTATTGAAGGATTTGTTAAAGACTGGAAAACCCGTCGTTGTTTTAATTAATGCCGGACGTCCGTTGGTTTTTAATTATACTGCCGATAATGCCCCCGCAATTTTATACACTTGGTGGCTCGGTAGCGAAGCCGGAAATGCCATAGCCGATGTGGTATTTGGTGATTATAATCCCTCAGCTAAATTAGTTATGACTTTCCCGCGCAATGTTGGTCAGATTCCGATCTACTATAATAATTTCAATACCGGACGCCCTGCACAAAATGATCAGGATCGATTCTACAGATCGGCATACATTGATGAATCAATTTATCCAAAATACGAATTTGGTTACGGATTGAGCTATACTACATTCAAATACAGTAATTTAAACTTAAATAAAAAGAAAATGACTGATGCCGGCAGTATTGAAGTATCGCTGAATGTGACCAATACCGGAAATTATGCCGGTGAAGAAATTGTGCAACTGTACATCAGAGACCGCGTAGGCTCTATTGTACGACCGGTAAAAGAATTAAAGGATTTTAAGAAAATTAAACTTGCCGGCGGAGAAACAAAAACGGTCAGGTTTATCATTGACAAGGAAAAAATATCATTTTTTGATGCAAATCTCCGTTGGATAGCTGAACCGGGAGATTTTGATGTAATGATTGGCGCTTCTTCGGCTGATATTCGTTTAAGGGATAGCTTTCAGCTTGTCAAATAAAATCTTAATGCGAAACGAGTAATTAAAACGGATGCTTAAACTACAAATTATTTACAAGAACCATCAAAGCATTGATAATAAACGTGTGAAACGTACAATATTGTTGTTTTTAGTGTTCTTTGCAAATGCGGTGTTGTATGTGGCTTCGGCTCAAAACACAGTATCTGAACCCGAATTGTCGGGCAACGCTTTACCACCGAAAAGCAGATTCAGTCTTTGGTATAAACAACCTGCCAAAGATTGGATGAAGCAGGCTTTACCCATTGGCAACGGACAGTTTGGCGGTATGATTTTTGGCGGTGTTTGCAAAGATGAAGTGCAGTTTAACGATAAAACACTATGGACGGGAAGCGCTTCAATCTATGGCTCGTATCAGAATTTCGGGAGTGTAAATATCGAGAGCACAGACATTCGGTCAGTTACCGACTATCGTCGCGAGCTTGATTTGGAAAATGCAGTAGCAAAAGTTAGTTTTAAGGTGAAAAATGTTGTATATACTCGCGAGTATTTTGCCTCTTATCCCGATAGTGTTTTGGTGATTCATTATAAAGCATCTAAGTCAGGTAGAATCAATATCCGGCTAACTTTAGACGGAGCACATAATGAGCATACAATGTATGAACAATCAATAAATTCTACCGCTAAAAATAAAATCAAGTTTGAAACAATCGGTTCTTTCAGTGGAAAATTAGACTTGTTACATTATTACGCCAAGATATCCGTCAAGAATCTTGGCGGCTCGCTGTCTTATTCGGAGAAAGGTATAAAAATTGAGAATGCAAATGAGGTGACGGTTATTTTGAGAGGAAATACGAATTTTTTACCTACAAGCCCTACATATACTTTCCCCGAAATATTGTTGCAAAAACGTGTAAATAATACCGTTACAGATGCCGTAGCACAATCGTATCGCTCTTTGAGGCAAAAACATATCACCGATTACAAGCATTTGTATCAACGTATGGCATTTGATATTGACGAAACAACCAACGAACTACCTACCGATGAACTTATCGATGAGTACGCTCGTAAGCTCAATTCCCAAAATGACTCTGATGCCGTTCGTCCTGAAAACAAACATTTATTTTTGGAGGTTCTTTATTTTCACTATGGCCGCTATTTGATGATTAGTAGCGCACGTGGCATTTCGCTTCCTTCCAATTTGCAGGGTATATGGAATAACTCCAATAATCCTCCTTGGTGCTCGGATATACACAGCAACATTAATGTGCAAATGAATTATTGGGCGATAGAGAACACCAATTTATCTGAGCTTCATTCTACATTTTTAGACTATATTTTTAACGAAGCAATGATACATCCGCAATGGCAAAAGAATGCCCTCAATTCAGGTCAAAGTAAAGGTTGGACAATTTTTACAGAGAATAATATCTTTGGATATCACGGCGACTTTATGCATAATTATGTGATTGCCAATGCTTGGTATTGTATGCACCTGTGGCAACACTATCGCTATACGCTTGATCTTCCGTTTCTGAGAGAAAAGGCATTTCCGGTGATGAAATCTTGTTGTGATTTTTGGATGGAGCGTTTAGTGAAAGCCGACGACGGTATGTATGAATGTCCGAACGAATATTTGCCCGAGCATGGACCGGAAGCTGAAAATGCTACAGCTCATTCTCAGCAGTTGGTTTGGGATTTATTCAATAATACGCTACAAGCTATTGAACTGCTGGGTGAAAATTCTGTTGATGCTACTTTTTATGCCAACTTAAAAGATAAGTTTGATCATCTGGATAAAGGGACAGCCATTGAAGAAGAAACGGGTGAATTACGCGAATGGAAATACTCACCTAATTCCGTCGGCGCACCGCATCACAGACATTTATCACATTTGGTTGGGATGTATCCCGGTAATCAAATATCATTCTTAAAAGATACAGCTATTTTTAATGCAGCAAAAAAATCACTTATACAGCGAGGCGATATAAGTACCGGATGGTCTATGGGTTGGAAAATAAACCTTTGGGCAAGGGCATTAGATGGTCATCATGCTCAAAGCATACTGCAGCGAGCGCTACGACTATCTAAAACAAAGAGCGTAAATCAATACGATGGTGGTATTTATCAAAATTTATTGGATTCTCACGCACCGTTTCAAATAGACGGAAATTTTGGAGCTTGTGCCGGCATTGCCGAGATGCTGCTACAAAGTTATACGGGTGTTTTGCAGATACTTCCGGCATTACCTGCCACCTGGCAAGCAGGGCATATCAGTGGTTTAAAAGCGGTCGGTAATTTTGAAGTAGATATTAATTGGTCTAAATGCGGCGTAAAAAAAAACATTATGGTTAAGTCGCTCTCCGGTGGAATATGTGAAGTGTTTTGTGAGAATATTGGCAGTTTTATCGTCAGAGATAACAAAAATAATTTGATATATCTTACTGTGCTGGACAAAGATAGAATACAATTTTCGACACGAAGAGGAGGAAGATATAGAATTTTTAATTGATTTGCTCGCTCTTTGTAAGTATGCACTACAATAGTCTAAAGTAGTGTTATTCTAAACAGACTCTCTTTACAGAGACACTTATTTCTTAAATATTTAAAAAAATAGAACGTTATTTGTATTTTAGTTTTATATCGTTAAGAGATGGCTAACTACAAATGTTTTCCAACGTAAACAAAGGAGATAGTTTCCGTGATTTTAAGCCCTGCCGGCGCTTTATTCAAAAGCCCGCCGCCTTTTAGGGAAAAGCCCGCCACCTTTTGAGTAAAAGCCCGCCGCCTTTTTAAATTTGCAGGCGGGCTTTTAATATTTGCACGATATGCTTTTTTTGAAAGCCCGCCGCCTTTCGGGATACCGGTTTCAAAGTGCCATAAAAAGGAGTGTAGCTCCGGTTTAACCTACAAACGGGTACCTCCGCTATGGTATTGAATCAAACCTTGAATAGGACTTTTGACAATCATATCAATTCGCAGCCTCATTTCATCCGCAATTTGCATAATAAGTTCAGAATAAGTGTTGGCAACTCTTCCTGCAATGCGTATAGGATAATTGGTGTGATCGAATTGTAAAACGTTACGAGTAAAAAAAGACTTCAAGTTCATATACACCAAATTATGGACGTAAGGATGATAAATATGTTCGCTGAGGAAAAATGACATCTCAGATAATCGTCTGTTCGGAAAAGGTTGTGTGTAAATCATATCAATGATGCGGTCGGCTGTGATGCCATATCGCTCATAAAACGATTTCATAATCATTTCGGGAGCTAATTTCTTTAGGCAGTCAGCAACAAATAATTTTCCAAGTACGGCGCTACTTCCCTCATCTCCAAGTATATATCCCAATGGTCGAACTCTTTTCTCTATTTTTTCACCATTGTAGAAACACGAGCTTGAATCAATATCTAACATACAGGCTATTCCGCTCTGATGCTGGAACATAGCACGAGCTGCTCCAAAAACGTCACTCTCCACTTGAGTACGAGCCTTAATTTGTGTTTCGAGAGAGGCTTTTACGATGTTTTTCTTCTCGGGTGTCAAACAACCCGCACCATAATAATAAATAGCGGTAACTTTGGATTTGAAAAAAACTTCCGGCAAATTCAGACGAATAAGTCGACTAATGTCTTTTCTCGTTTGAAAAAATGGATTTATTCCTTCGGTAACATAGTGTTCTATCATCACATCGTTTTCAACGAGACACCACTCAGTCGCGGAAGAACTACTTTCTGCAATCAGTATCATTTTAATATTTTTACTATGTTAACAAAAAATACATAAAGAAATGCGGATTTTTGATAAAACAAAGTAGTTTCATTATTTACGTCAAATATTCGGCTTATATATATTTTACATAGGTTAATTTTTTCAGAGTAAGAAAAACCCTCAGAAATCGAACACAAAAGTAATACATTAACTTTACTTAATTCAAATTTCGATTAAAATATTTCATCTGTCTATAATCAGAATTGAGACCGCCTATATTTTTTTACTAAATCAAAATCTGTTGTTCGTCTGGAACTTACAAATGCGTTAATAGTCAGTGTTTTACTATGCTGTCATCCCGACGGAATAAAAAAAAGTAGCATTAGTCGCGATAGTATGGTAAAAGTACAAATCCATTGATAATAAGTGCTATATACACGAAATTGTTTTGTCAACTATACTGTTTGTTAAAAGTCAAAATGACTTCAATGATTATAGTTCGTATTTGTATCCGGGATTGGGAAATTATAGCGGTTATTGGGAAAAAGCGGGAAAAAATATAACCTCTAAACCGTACCGGACGATTATAAGTCAAATTACAATGACAACTATAACAATGGAAATTATAATGGTGGTAACAACAATAACTATGGTAATAATAACGGATATGGTAACCACCATCAAGGCAATACCAACTATAATGGTGAAAACCGAGTTTGCACGCCGAACAACGAGTTTAATATTGTCATAAACTCGATTAAGAATGATGTGCCAGATGCAGGTAAACTGAATAAAGCGCAGCAAATTATATCTAAAAACAGAATGTGTACAGCACAAATAATTCAAATAGCCGGGTTATTCTCGTTCGAAAATAGCAAACTCGGTTTTGTCAAGTATACTTACCAATATTGTACTGATAAAAATAACTATTACCTTGTTACAGATGCATTTGCTTTCCAGTCATCTAAAGACGAATTGCTAAATTATATCAAATAACGATATGTAGGTGTCCAATAGATGAAAGAATATTTCACTTTATATACTTTTATTTTAGTAAGGCGACATAACCAAAGTGTAATATTCAAACCAACTAAAAACAAATCGGATGTTGGTTCAAAACCAACACCCGAAAACAACTTACTCCCCTTTTAGGGGTGGGGCATCTTACAAACGCGCTTTAATAGCTTTTGTTTCAGCTTCGTACCCCGGCTTTTCGAGTAAAGCAAACATGTTTTTCTTGTATGCTTCCACTCCCGGTTGATCAAATGGATTTACGCCCAAAACGTAACCGCTTATTCCACATGCTTTTTCAAAGAAATAGAGCAATTCGCCGATGTAAAATTCGTTCAGTTTTGGCAGCTCAATTTTCAAGTTAGGAACGCCGCCGTCAATGTGGGCAAGCATAGTACCAAGCTCAGCCATTTTATTTACCTCATCCACACGTTTTCCGGCAAGGAAATTTAATCCGTCCAGATTATCTTCCGATGTTGGGAAAATAACTGTATGGTTTGATTCTTTTACCGAAATCACTGTTTCAAAAATAGTACGTTCTCCATCCTGAATCCATTGTCCCATAGAGTGTAAATCGGTAGTGAAATCAACTGCCGCAGGAAAAATTCCCAAATTGTCTTTTCCTTCGCTTTCTCCGTAAAGTTGTTTCCACCATTCTGAAACGTAGTGCAGTTTCGGATGAAAGTTGACTAATATCTCAATTTTTTTGCCCGATTTATATAGTTCGTTACGTACAGCGGCATATTGAGAAGCAATATTTTCTTCGAAAGGAGTTTCTATGCCGCATAACGCTTCCATTGTTACGGCACCCTTTACAAATTTGCGCACGTTGAGTCCGGCTACAGCTATCGGCAACAGCCCTACCGGCGAAAGTACTGAAAAACGTCCGCCGATATTATCTTCTATAACGAATGTTTTTAATCCTTCGTTTACGGCAAGCGTGCGCAATGCCCCACGAGCTTTGTCGGTAATGCAAACAATGAGTTGTTTTGCTGCGTCTTTTCCTTGTTGGTTTTCCAATTGCGTTTTCAGCAAGCGGAATGCCAATGCCGGTTCGGTAGTTGTTCCTGATTTAGAAATAGAAATAATACCGAATTTTTTATTTTTCAGTAACTCCTGAAGCTCGTATAAATAATCTTCACCTATGTTTTGTCCGGCGTAAAGAACTACCGGCGATTTGCGTTCGGTTTGTAACCAGTCAAAGCTGTTTGACAATGCATCAATTACCGCTTTGGCGCCTAAATAACTTCCACCAATTCCGATGACAACTACTACTTCGCAATTATCACGGAGGATTTTAGCAGTATTTTCAATATCTTGCAAATGAGCTTCGTCAATAGAAGAGGGGAGAGCTAACCATCCGAGGAAATCACTTCCTTTGCCGGTGCCGTTATGCAATGCAGCGATGGCTGCGTTTACTTGTGGTTTGTAAGCAGCCACTTTTTCTGCCGATACAAATCCAAAAGCTTTGTCAATTGATAATTTAATATGTTCCATATAATTTATTTATTTGTTGTCAATAGTCTGTGTGCTTTATAATCTAAAACCTAAAACTTGAAACTTGAAACCTGATACTGATAGCACTTTGCGTGTTTTTATTTCAATTTTTCCGTTAATTTCTTTAATTCTAAAACGGGTGAACTTCTATTGTATAAAATTTCGTAAACAGCATCTACGATAGGGATATTTACCTGAAATTTTTCGTTTAACTCGTGAATGGTTTTTGTGGCATAATATCCTTCGGCAATCATTTCCATTTCCAATTGTGCCGTACGAACCGAATAGCCTTTTCCAATCATTGTCCCGAAAAGACGATTTCGGCTAAATTTGGAGTAGGCGGTTACTAATAAATCGCCTAAAAAAGCCGTTTCGCTGATGTCGCGGTGATGAGGACTTGCCGCGTTACAAAAACGTTCCATTTCCTGCGCGGCATTTGAAATTAGCACAGCCTGAAAATTGTCGCCGTATTTTAATCCATGACAAATTCCGGATGCAATGGCGTAGATATTTTTCATCACTGATGTGTATTCTAGCCCAAAAACGTCGTCACTTATGCCGGTGTGAATGTATTCGTTCCCAAATTTTTCAGCAATATATCGTGCTTTATCTCTTGACGAACAGGCTATTGTGAGGTATGAAAGCCGTTCTAACGCCACTTCTTCTGCGTGACACGGACCTCCGATAACGGCAATATTCTCTTCAGGAACTTTATAACGATGATGAAAATAGTCAGAGATAATCAGATTTTCATCAGGTACAATTCCTTTGATGGCAGAAACAATGATTTTATCGTCGAGTTTGCGTTTTAGCCTTTTCAGGTGCTGTTTTAAGAATGGCGACGGCGTTGCAAACACCAAAATATCCGACATTTTTACCACTTTATTAATATCGTTGGTAAAATTAATTCTGTCAGTATCAAACTTTACGCCCGTGAGGTACGATGGATTTTTGCTTGAGCGTAGAAATTCATCAATCTGCTCTTGCCGCCGCATATACCAATTTATTGATTTCAAATTGGTTAAGGCCATTTTAGCTAAAGCTGTAGCCCAGCTTCCTCCTCCCATAATGGCTAAACGCACATCAGAATTGTTTTTGGCAGATTTGCTTAGAATGGTGTCTAAGCTTACCTGCGAATCGTTCCATTCTATACTTTCTATAACCATTTATATTCAATTATATATTGTTTAATCCTTCTTCTATCTCTTTTATACTTGGCAAAGTTGATTTAAACTCTTTGTTTATAGCTTCAGTTAATTGATATTCCGATATTCCAATAGGATGCGTTGTACTTTCCAATGTGTATTTTGCAACAACACTATCTTTGTTTTTACAAATTAATAATCCTACTGTGGGCTTATCTTCATTATGTTTCATTTGATGATTAATAGCCGAAACATATAAACCCAATTTACTCACATATTCAGCTTTAAATTTTCCGGTTTTTAATTCGACTACAACGTAACAACGTAGTTTTAACTGATAAAAAAGCAGGTCGATGAAAAATTCTTCTTCACCAATGTCTATTTTAACTTGCCTTCCTACATAAGCAAAACCACTTCCAAGTTCTAACAAAAATTGGGTAATATTTTGAATTAAGGCATCCTCTAATTCTTTTTCTTTTAAAGTTTTCTGATATCGATAAAAAATCAAAATTATAAGGATCTTTTAATGTTTGTTGAGCTAAATCGCTTTGTAATTCAGGTAAAGTACGGTTGAAGTTATTAATTGCCTTTCCTTGTGAATGGTATAAATCAGTTGACAAAAAGTTTAACAAAACATTTCTACTCCAACCGTTTTCCACTGTTTTGTTGATGTAGAAAAGGGCTTCTTCAACATTTTTCGATTTTGTAAATATCTCTATTTGATGTCCCCAAGGAATTGAAAAGATAGTTTCTTTTAATTCGTCAACAACTTGTTGACGAATTGTATTTTGTTGTGTATAAAACAAATACATTCTTTTCATATATTTGATATTGGTGACCGAAAAACCAAAAATATCTGGGAAAGTTTCTTTCAAATCCTTGCTCATTTGATCAAAAAAATGACTTCCCCATTTAGTTTCAGATTGTTTCTCTACAATATCCTCGCCTATTGACCAGTACAATTGGAGCATTTCCGTATTCACTTTTACGGTAGCTTTGAGTTGGCTTTGTTTAATGCGTTGTTTTAGCCCAACAATCCACTCGCGATATTCATTGTTTGTAGTCAATAGATTTTCCATAGGAAAATTTGTCTAAAAATATATTAAGCTTTATCAATCCAGCTTTGAACGTCTTCTTTAGTTGGGTTTTTAAGTTCCAATTTATTCTTTTTGTTCAATCCGCATATGTCCTGATGAAATTTATTTGGATTTAATCCTTTCAAATCTTTTATTTTGGTAATTCCTGCTTTTTTGATTACTTCGACCCATTCTTCGGGTATTCCAAGTGCAATGTATTTATCCGGACCATCTTGCGTAACCACCTTTTCGGGTTTCATCTGAGGAAAGAATAATACTTCCTGAATTGCCTGCTGGCCTGTCATCAACATCACTAATCTGTCCATACCAATTCCCATACCTGATGTTGGTGGCATTCCATATTCCAACGAACGCACAAAATCCATATCGATAAACATCGCTTCGTCGTCTCCTAATTCTTTAAGAAATAATTGTTCTTTAAATCTTTCTAATTGTTCAATCGGATTATTTAGTTCTGAATATGCATTAGCCAATTCTTTCCCATTCACCATTAATTCAAAACGCTCGGTCAATTCTGGATTATTGCGGTGGCGTTTACACAACGGGCTCATTTCAACTGGGTAATCTGTAATAAATGTCGGCTGGATGTAATTTCCTTCACATTTTTCTCCGAAGATTTCATCAATTAATTTTCCTTTTCCAATAAAATCATCAACCTCAATTTTCAAATCCTCACAAACTTTTCGTAATTGATATTGATCCATTCCATTGATGTCGATGCCGGTGTGTTCTTTGATAGCATCAATCATTGTAATGCGTTTGAACGGTGTTTTAAAGCTGATTTCGCGGTCGCCGACTTTAATTTCGGTGGTTCCGTTTACATCCATACAGATTTTTTCCACCATTTTTTCGGTGAAATCCATCATCCAGTTATAATCTTTGTACGAAACATATATTTCCATTGCCGTAAATTCAGGATTGTGCGTTCTGTCCATTCCTTCGTTACGGAAATTTTTCGAAAATTCATATACGCCTTCAAAACCTCCAACAATTAACCTTTTGAGATACAATTCATTGGCAATTCTTAAATAAAGCGGAATATCCAAGGCGTTGTGGTGCGTAATAAAAGGACGCGCCGAAGCTCCACCCGGAATAGGCTGAAGAACAGGAGTTTCTACTTCAATATAATCTTGTGCGTTGAAATATTCACGCATCGATTGATAAACTTTGGTGCGTTTTAAGAAAATATCTTTAATGCCTTCATTCACAACCAAATCCACGTAACGCTGGCGGTAACGTTGCTCTGGGTCTTCAAAAGCATCGTAGGCAACGCCGTCTTTATATTTTACGATTGGAAGTGGTTTCAGCGATTTGCTCAGCACGGTCAATTCTTGCGCGTGTATGCTTATTTCGCCCATTTGGGTACGAAAAACAAAACCTTTGATGCCGATAAAATCGCCGATGTCCATTAGTTTCTTGAAGACGCTGTTGTACATTTCGGGTTGTGCTTCAGTGCTGATATCGTCACGGCTCACGTAAATTTGAATGCGTCCTTTGCTGTCTTGCAATTCCACAAAAGATGCTTTCCCCATAATTCGACGGCTCATAATGCGCCCTGCAACGCAAACTTGTCGTTTTGGTTCTTCATCATCATTAAAATTTGCTTTTATATCGGTGGAAAAAGCATTGGTGGGGTATTCTGCTGCGGGATAAGGGTCGATTCCCAAGTTACGTAATTCTGCCAAGCTTTGGCGTCTGAACTGTTCTTGTTCGCTTAATTCTATACTCATTTCTAGATAATTGATGTATTTGGTTGATTAGTTAATAGGTGATAATCAATCAACTATTAATAAATAAGTTTGCAAAAATACAAAAAAAAGATGAACTTGCCGTTTTAAGTGTATAGTTTTAATATACAATTGTTCGTTATAAAATGCAATAAATATTTGATAATCAGCAAAATAGCTGATTAAAAAATTAGATAATTCGCTGATTTTCAGTAACTTTAAGGATTTACCACAATCTGAGAAGTTATGTCAATCAACGAATACCCAAATGCTAAATGTCTTATTATCAAAGCATTAAAGTCGCATAGGTTTTTAGGACTTAAAGAATCCCGAAAACGTTTGGTTCTAAATGTCCTTTTAAGCTTTTTGAGCATCAAAGGTAGAATAAATTTCTTACAATTATCTCGATTTTCCGAACATTGCGAACAGTATTTTCGGATAAACTTCGAGAACAAGTTTAATTTTCAATACTTTAACCTTTCCCTGATTGCCGGACAAATGATTAAAGAATGTATTGTTGCTTTTGATCCAAGTTATATTCCCAAGAGTGGGAAGAAAACCTCGGTCAAGCGGGATTTGTAATCATGGGTGGTCGGAAGATTTTTATTCCTTAAAAAATTTAAGAAATATGTATGCATTTAGTTGAAAATAGAAGAAAAACAACAACTAAATTATCTCGGAATATCTAAAATATCTTTTAAAAAGAGGCATTTCTTAATAAAAGTTATCTTCCGACCACTCCTGATTACAAATCCACTCCGACGGATTCATTCAAACCTTTCTTTGAAACTTATATTGCCAAAGAAGCTACAATCATAACAGACGAATGGAGAGGATATATTCCTTTGAAAAAGGATTATCCCAAGCTCCAACAAATTAAATCTGAAAATGGAAAGAACTTTCAAGACATACATATTCACATTATGAATCTCAAAGGTTGGCTTCGGGGAAATTCATCACCATTGCAGCAAAGAGAGGCTTCAAGGATACCTTGATGAGTACCACTTTAGGTACAACAGACGCTCAAATATGGAGACAATCTTCGATTTACTCATAAGAAAAATGGTTTTAAAAGAACCTATGCGTTTATAATCAATAAATTAAGCAGGGCGGTCTAAACGCCTATACCAATTAGATTTTATATCGAACTCGTGTTATATTAGTAAAAAATATTATTGACAGACGATAGGATTGTTTGGATCAATGTTTATTTCAAAAATAGCTCCATTTTTCACCTCAAAACCAGAATTAAGTTCTACCTCCCTACGTGTTTTAAATGTTATATTTGCACCAGGAAAAATCGTAATCGGTTGGTTTATAGCTTTTATTGCGTAATTTGATGCTATTGTTTGTACTCCAGTAAAGTTAATAGGCTCGGAAAATACGATGGTTGTAGATTGCACTGCTGCCTTGACATCTAATCTCCCGTGTCCTAATTTTCCTATATAAGCGACGTTTTCTGGAATTGAATAGATGGAAGTATCGGATGAATTAACAACAATATTCATAGCTTGAGTTGCTGTTAGGCATGGGTTTACAGACAATACCAATCCCACAGTAGCAGCAACTTGGGGTGCTGCAAAGGAAGTCCCCCAACTATTTCCATATTTTCCGGAATTCATATTAGTGTTATGTTAGCTTAGAATTGACGGATACAATCTCTTGAGTTTCACTCGAGCATTTTCATTTGTAAACTGCCAATTAATTTTAGCATTTTTCGGCTAATAGGTCAAATTGGTTGTTAAAAACGTTGTAAGTTGCATATTATCACATCTTTGTATCAAATGAAAGGTTATGAACAAAAAAAATGCTTTTATTGTGGTTCACCAATAGTCCGTAAAAATGGTATTAGAAATGGTCATCAACGCTATATTTGCTTTTCGTGTAGACGTTGTTTTACAGGTGGTGAGAAACTCGATATAGATGAACTTTGGGCATTATACTCTGAAGGAAAACAGACTTACAAAAATCTATCAAAGACTTTTAAAGTGAGTGAAAGTACCATAAAAAGGCGATTACGAGAGTATCAGGTTGATTCAATATTCAACTTTATCACCACGTAGAGTAATAGGATTATTAGACACCACGTATTGGGGACGAAATTGGGGGTTATTGGTAATAAAAGATGCCTTAAGTGGGAAAATACTTTGGCGTAAATACGTTAAGCAAGAGCGTTTGGCAGATTATAAGGAAGGGGTCAATTACTTGGAGTCCTTGGGTTTTGTATTTAGCGGGCTTGTTTGCGATGGTTTGAAAGGAATGTTTCAGCAATTTGGAACATATAAAGTACAAATGTGTCAATTTCATCAAGTTGCAATCATCAGGCGATACATAACAAATAATCCAAAGCTGGAAGCCGGTAAAGAACTGAAACAATTATCGAAAATGCTTACAAGAACTGATAAAGAAAGTTTTATATCAGAATTTGACTTGTGGTATGATAAATGGTCAGATTTTCTAAAAGAAAGATCAAATGACCCGGTAACCGGAAAAAGCAGATATGTTCATAAAAAGTTACGGAGTGCATATTTGAGTTTGAAAAGAAACTTACCTTATCTTTTTATTTGGTATGATAATCCAGAATTGCAGATACCAAATACAAATAATGCATTAGAAGGTTCATTTACTGATTTCAAAGAACAAACTTCGCAATCATGAACCGCACCCCAAAAGTTGGACATAAAATAATCAATTATGTCAGAAAAACGAAAGAAGTACGAAAAGCACCCTTATTCGGTGCGGTTAGAAGTTGTAGCCAAAGTCTTGAGAGAACATTTGCCTATACGTGTAACAGGTAAAATGTTTGATGTAAACCCTCGTCAGGTAAAATACTGGGTTGACTTATATTCACTCTATGGAGAAGAGGGTTTGCGTATGCAACAGAGATATTATCCCGTTGATTTCAAACACAAAGTCTTGCAAGATATGTTTGAAAATCATCTATCTTTGCTTCAAACAGCTTTAAAATACGGCATACCGAGTCCAAGTACCGTTCTCATATGGAAACGTAAATACGATGATATAGGAGTATCCGGCCTCCAAAAAGGTAGCCGTCTTTGGTCAGAAAATATGGTAAACGAAGACATGATCCCTAAAGGGCAGGAAAGTAAAGTGCCTGGTAATGAAACCGAAAATAAAGCACTGCTGAAAGAAATAGAACTCTTAAAAGCGGAGAATGCATACCTAAAAAAATTGAGAGCCTTAGTTCAGGAACGCATAGCCCGAGAAAACAGGAACGGGCTGCCTCCATCCAGGAATTAAGGCTGGAATACAAGCTTTCCACATTGTTGAAAGCTTCAGGGATGGCTAAAAGTACGTATCATTACTGTGTCCAAAAAGCAAAGCAGTCGGACAAGTATTTAAAAGAGAAAGAGGTGATCTGTCAAATCTTTCATGAAAATTATGGGCGGTATGGATATCGGCGTATCACTCTTGAAGTAAATAAAAGAGGGTACAACCTAAATCATAAGACAGTTCTTAAGCTGATGAATTTATGCGGTTTAAAATGTGCGGTAAGAAAAAAGAAATATCATTCTTACAGAGGAGCAATAGGTAAAGTTGCCCCTAATATATTACAACGGGATTTCTCGACGGGTGCACCTTATCAGAAATGGGTTACGGATATCAGTGAATTTTCTCTTTTGGGAGCAAAAAGATATTTATCCCCTATTATGGATTTGTATAATCGGGAAATTATAAGTTTTGCTATATCCGATAGTCCTAATCTGGCCATGGTGATTGATATGATAAATAATGCTTTTAATCTGGTTCCGGACAAAACGAACCTTATCATACATTCTGACCAAGGATGGCATTATCAGCACCGCACATATCAAAATATGCTGATAGAAAACGGTGTTGTTCAAAGCATGTCAAGAAAGGGAAACTGTTTGGACAATGCAGTAATTGAAAACTTTTTCGGATTACTGAAATCGGAATTATTATATTTGCGAGAGTTTGAAACTATGGAAGAGTTCATTCAAGAACTCAACGATTATATTTACTACTATAATAACCAAAGGATTAAAATAGGATTAGGTGGATTAAGCCCAGTACAATTTAGAAATCAAGTCACTAATCAATAATATTAACTGTCCAACTTTTAGGGTGCAGTTCATCATAATGGGCTTTCTAAAGAAAACCGCAAGCGGTTTATAGATGAGTTTTTTTAGGCATTAGGGGCTCAAATAAAATGTGATAGGGGTTGCTCTTATAATAAGAACAACCCCCGGAACTATCGACTTTTTCCCGTCGCCCGTCAAATATATCCCTGGGAAGTTGCTCTCCAGCAGAGCTCGCTTCCGTTTAGTTTGACCGAGGCAAATATATTGAAGAAATAATGAGTGGGCAAAACTTCAGAAAAAAAACACCAACCATTTTGACCTCTTGAACGTATTAACATTAATTTAACAACCAATTTGACCTATATACCCATTTTTATTATTGCGTTGTCTCTGCCATGCATCAACTTCAGTTTTCACTTTGTCAATTGTAGGGATATGGCGATTCAAACATTGCCCGTTGAGTACATGCAATTCTATTTCAGCCATATTTAACCAACGACCGTGTTTGGGTGTGAAAACGAACTCAAATCTATCCCAAATTCTTTTTGCTTCCTCCGGTTCAAACTCCTCATAGAAAGCAGACGGATCATGTGTTTTGAAGTTATCCATTACTAATCTTATCTTTTTTGCATTTGGATACATCTCATCCGCTATCCGTTTAATAAACTTTGCCCAGTCCTTTTTTGTTTTGAATTCTGTTACCTCGACAATTCGATTTCCATTTAAAGGCTCATTTGCCATAAAAATATTGACCATACCATGCCTTATGTATTTATAATCAACTCTGACTTCTTGACCCGGTTTCATTGCTGTTGAGGCTATCTGTTCAATCGATTGTTTTGGTGATTCATCCATATATACCACCGGATAATCTTCATCGTATGGTAATTTATAAACATCTAAAACACGTTCCATATTGGCTACAAACTGACTGTTCTGTTCCGGCGGAATTACCCAACCCTTTACTTTCCAAGGTTTAAGTTCGTTTTTTTTATAACCTCTCTCACAGTTACGTGAGAAATATAATCCACATATTCTAATTCAACCAGTTTTTCCGCCAATAAACGCAAAGACCATTTTGAAAAACCTTCCGGTGGCTCACTGCAGCAAAGTGTAACTAATTTTGCCTCTAAATCTCCATCCGCTTTTTTCTTGTAGGTTTGAGTAGAGGGGCGTCGTTCTAAAGCACTCTCAAATCCTTCTTCTATAAATTTCTTTTTAACCCTATCGATGGTTCTTGCACCTATTTTTAATATCTTGCATATTTCTTCATTAGTAATTTTCGGATTTTCCGAAAATTCTCCTTTATCACTGTTCAATAAAATATATGCCGCTCTAAATGATTGAGATGTATGGCTTCCTTTATTGATGATGTTTTTAAGGTCTTCAACTTCTGACCTGCTGAGTTTAATTGTATACAGTATCATATGCAGTTTTTGCTGCAAAGATAACAAATAAATACGTCATATCAAAACTAACATAACACTAGGGGATAAAGCTCACTCTCTAATCCCAACCCCGGATGGGGTTGAACTTGAACTGATAGAGTAATTTATTGCGATATATACCGATTTTCGATATATATCGCAATAAATTACTTTTACCTTCTGGATTAAATAATCATTCATTTATACCCTTTTGTAAATTGGCTACCGCATACAGAGGATAAACTTCAATATTTTGGTAGGCTGAGAAATTCTCCTGAGATATTCGAATACCCTTTTCGGATTTTTTTAAATCCATAAAGATTCTAAGACTTTGCATACTTCCTTTCGTTCCAGCTTTTACTTCTATTGGTAAAATCTGAGTGTCTATCTGAATTAAATAGTCAACCTCAGCATTACTACTCTTGGCTTCGCGATGCCAATAATAAAGATTTTGTCGTTGGTAACAGGATGTGGATTTCACAAGCTCTAATCCAACGTTTAATTCAGCAAGAGCGCCTTTGTTTATCGACTCAAAATCGTTCTTAAGCAATACATCCGAAAGCTTCAAACCCAAAATTCGTTGAAAAATTCCTGAATCAAAAACGATAAATTTCCGCATTTTTGGATTTATTTCCGCTCCTAATGGTACTCCATTGGCGGCACTATGAGTAATGGGCAGTATCATTCCGGCCATAGTTAAAAGTTCAAGAGCATCTTTCACTTGTAAATGATTTGCATCCGGCAAAGCTTTATTGAATACAAATTTCTGTCCGTTTTGTTCTACCACTGATCTAAAAACCATACGAATAAGTGTTGGTGAAGACCTCTTTTTATATTTGGCAAAATCATCTTCATAAGCAGAAATTAAACCATCAAGTATACGCTGGCAGGATAATAAATCTCCACCCGAAAAATAAATGGAAATAACTTTAGGCATTCCACCTAAAACCAAAAATTGTTTATATAGCTCCAATGCTTTTGAATGAATGGCATCGGATAATGGTTTTTGTGGAGAAGCATCAGCAATGGTTTTGCGAAGTAGTTCGACATTGGCAGCACGTAAAAACTCGCCAAATGAAAAAGGATAAAGAAACAACGAACTTACACGACCAACTCCATAGGACGGAAGTTCAGCCAATGCAAATTCCAATAATGAACCGGCTGCTATAACATGTAACTCGGGATATTGCTCATAAAAAAAACGCAGGGAAGAAATAGCTGGCAAACAACTTTGAATTTCGTCGAAAAACAATAGTGTTTCGCCTGGAATAATTGCTGTTTCGTAAAGAACAGCTAATTGTTCACAAATAGCTTTAGGACGCAAATTTCCCTCGAAAATACTTTTTACTTCACTATCCTGTTCAAAATTTACTTCTACATAAATTTTAAACTGGCTGCTGAAATTCCGAACCACTGATGATTTACCAACTTGTCTGGCACCTCTTATTAAAAGTGGCTGTCTTTCATTGTCATTCCTCCAACGAATTAATTCTTCTTCGATATCTCGTTTGTAATATGCCATTTCAAAAAGTTTATAATGATGATTTCGCTGCAAAGGTAATCACTTTATTGTTTTTACAAGGCAATAAACGTAATTATTTTCGATTTATACAAGGCAATAAAAGCACAATAATGTCATTTATACAAGGCAATATAGATATTAGTTTTTTCTGTATGATATTTTTTTCTCAGGCTTGTTTGTGAAATATAAATGTAATGATCTGTTTCTTTGAGCAATAGGAATAAAAACTGAAAGGAATGAACATAGTCTGTAAATCGTCAGACACTGCCTGACGATTTAAAACGGTCAGGCTTCACCTGGTCGCAAATTGCGGTCAGCTCCGACGGACTAATTCCCGGCCACCAAAAATCCTCACCCCTCGTACCTCTGGGCTTGCACAGTCTTTTTTGCCTGCCTCCGCACAATCCACCCTGCTGTTGTTTTTTTTGTCACACTTTTTGTAATCAACCCACAGCTGGCACATTGCTTTTTCTCGTTCCTCAAAAAAATCAATAAACCAGTCCAACCACTGGCAAAAAAGAAATCAGGCACTCCAACCACCACCACTGTGCCTGAAATGCGCCAGAAAAAAACAACTCAAAGCTATTATACATAACATGTAGTGTTATGTTAGCTTAGAATTAACGGATACAATCTCTTGAGTTTCACTCGAGCATTTTCATTTGTAAACTGCCAATTAATTTTAGCATTTTTATTATTGCGTTGTCTCTGCCATGCATCAACTTCAGTTTTCACTTTGTCAATTGTAGGGATATGGCGATTCAAACATTGCCCGTTGAGTACATGCAATTCTATTTCAGCCATATTTAACCAACGACCGTGTTTGGGTGTGAAAACGAACTCAAATCTATCCCAAATTCTTTTTGCTTCCTCCGGTTCAAACTCCTCATAGAAAGCAGACGGATCATGTGTTTTGAAGTTATCCATTACTAATCTTATCTTTTTTGCATTTGGATACATCTCATCCGCTATCCGTTTAATAAACTTTGCCCAGTCCTTTTTTGTTTTGAATTCTGTTACCTCGACAATTCGATTTCCATTTAAAGGCTCATTTGCCATAAAAATATTGACCATACCATGCCTTATGTATTTATAATCAACTCTGACTTCTTGACCCGGTTTCATTGCTGTTGAGGCTATCTGTTCAATCGATTGTTTTGGTGATTCATCCATATATACCACCGGATAATCTTCATCGTATGGTAATTTATAAACATCTAAAACACGTTCCATATTGGCTACAAACTGACTGTTCTGTTCCGGCGGAATTACCCAACCCTTTACTTTCCAAGGTTTAAGTTCGTTTTTTTTATAACCTCTCTCACAGTTACGTGAGAAATATAATCCACATATTCTAATTCAACCAGTTTTTCCGCCAATAAACGCAAAGACCATTTTGAAAAACCTTCCGGTGGCTCACTGCAGCAAAGTGTAACTAATTTTGCCTCTAAATCTCCATCCGCTTTTTTCTTGTAGGTTTGAGTAGAGGGGCGTCGTTCTAAAGCACTCTCAAATCCTTCTTCTATAAATTTCTTTTTAACCCTATCGATGGTTCTTGCACCTATTTTTAATATCTTGCATATTTCTTCATTAGTAATTTTCGGATTTTCCGAAAATTCTCCTTTATCACTGTTCAATAAAATATATGCCGCTCTAAATGATTGAGATGTATGGCTTCCTTTATTGATGATGTTTTTAAGGTCTTCAACTTCTGACCTGCTGAGTTTAATTGTATACAGTATCATATGCAGTTTTTGCTGCAAAGATAACAAATAAATACGTCATATCAAAACTAACATAACACTAGCTGCATATGTAGTTGGTACGCAATAACCAGGAGCGCATATATCTACTTCCTCATTGTGGTGATGGGCAGTATTTGGGTCGCCAACAACTTCTTCGTGACAATCTTCCCATTCCCATTTAATATTAGGTAATTATATACGAATTAACCTTGACAAAGTTTTCTACTCTATAAATATTAAACTTTGTAGGTATGAACAAGACAATTATTTCAATTGAAGTACAAGACAATGGCGATAAGGAAGCCACTATCATCGTCAGAGGAGAACGAAACAATCAGATAATGTTTGAAGAGAAATTTGATTATAAGGATGAAGAGAAACATCCTTTACGTCTTCATCTTCTGAAAGAACGTTTCATAAATAAATTTCCGAAACTTGGTGATAGCTTAGGGATTATCTGCCTTCGCAAGTTATTCAATGATATTACGACACGAAGTAAAATAAAGGCTAATCCCGATTACAGAGATTAAGCAGGTATTATAAGAATATGCGTCTGAATTCAACTACATATTCAACTAATCCTTGGCTGTTAGTCTGAAAATAAGACCTTACTTTAACATCAATAAATTTCATACTTTTCGTTGTTATAAATTGGACATAATTTACGACTGCATATTCATTCTGGGGAGAGCGAACTGCAATACAAAGGTACAAAGAAAGTGTGAAATAGTAAACTGGGAAACGAGGAAGTACAAAACGTTAGTTTGGCAACAGTAGCGTAGTACTTCCTTTCGTTATCCCAGTTTTTATTTTTTGCAAAGATACGAATATTATCATTACCTTTGTAACGTCCTTCGGGACAAACTTTTGGAAATAATAAGGAAGTGCCTTGTACTCGTTGAAATCGCCAAATTAAGACAGTAGTATATACGAGGCATAGTATGGTAATTTACCTTTATAGGGTGGGTTGCTCATCTATGCGTATATACAGGTGTTTGGCGATACCTTACGAGTAACATAGGTGGCAACCCACTTCTGGTATTAATAACATTGGTAAAAATTTACTCTTATTGGTTGCCTACAGAGTTACTCGTTAAAAATTCGCCATTATGGATTCACTTAAATTCTTCTTATCATTACTTGGCGTAGGTAGCGCAGGTATTTTTCTAATTTGGGCTGCCTTTGCGGCGTTTAATTTATTATGGGCGGCTCTATCCGCCGTATTAGCTAAAAGACGTGGCAGGAACGCTTGGAATTGGTTTTTCCTATCTTGTATATACGGTATCTTTGGTTTTCTATTCTTAGCTTGTTCCAAAACTCTTAACCGAAAAGAATATAAAGAAAGTGATACATTATCAAAAGTTCTTTGGTTGTTATTTATTATTCCAGCAATTATATTAATTTCTTTATACATTTTTATTTCTATTGAAAAGAAGAAAGACGATGAACTCACAAGGAAGGTTTTGCAGGATATGAAAATTGAACATAATATACCAAATAATAACAACAAACCTGATAACGTAAATCCTTACAAAAATACAAACTATTACAATAATCCATATCAAGAAGTTCCAGCAGACCTCAATGATTTTTTAGGAAAGGATGATAGTGTAGCAGATTGGAACTATACTGAATTAACTGAAGAAGAAGAGGAATTGTTACACAAACAAGGTGTGTATTATAGTGAGGAAAAAGGTTACTGGGTCAAACGTTCAAAGTCAAGATATTAATCATCTTTTTTTAAAAAAAGGGAACGTCCTCACGGATTGTTCCCTTTTCATATTTCATCTGTTTTTCGTATCTTTGTATCGCAAATTAGCCGTTTGCGATAATTGTTTATTCACCAAAATATATTTTGATATGAAAACAAATGAACGTAAATATGATGAAAAGCCTATTGGCTTATATTGGTCTAATGGTAAACTCGTTGCTCTAATTCATCGAGTATATTATAACTGATACTTTTTTTACTTTTTCTTCTTTATTGTTTTGCGGGGTTTAACGTTTATCGTTTTCAGCAATAGTTCATCGAAAGGAACAGGAGTTTGTTCCTTTTCTTTTGTACGGATTTCATGTAAAATCTTCATGACTTCTTCTTGATTTTGTTTCTTTTTAGTCATTTGTCAATTGCTTATAAGTTATACGATATTCCGTATTGCAAAGTAACAAATTAAATCTCATATAATCATTAACTTTGCGAGTGTTGTAACGGAATACAAATTCATTAACGTACCTATGTAAATGCTTACGGCTTGTTTTATGATAAATGCCGATAATACCATGTTTCATTATAGACCAAAATCCTTCGATACTATTAGTGGTAGCATCTCCGTCAACGTATCGCCCTTTGCCGTGGTCAACGACATATCTGGTGTAGATTTTACCAACGGTGTCATATCCTTGCCATTCATCGGTAAAAAGCGTGGCGGAACGTTTGATGGTTCTTAGTATCGGAGTAGTAAGACTTTTCTTTGATGTACTCTTTACAACACGACATACAACTTTTCCTCCTCTTTCCAGCATTCCTAAGACAGGAGTTTTATCTTTGAAGCTACGTCCCTGAGAGTTCTTCACTTTCTTATTGAGCATGCCTATTTTTGTTCTTACCGCCAACGAACGATTCATCCAGTTCAACTTCTCCGTCTAACTGATGATTATTCTCGCAATAGAAACATTCACGGATACGTTGCAGCATAAACTATGCTGTTTTCTGCGTGACAGCTATGTCCCTTGCTAACTGACAAGAGGAAATACCTTTCTTATGAGAAGCATCTAACCATATTGCTACAAACCACTTTCGCAATGGAACTTTACTGTCTTGGAATAATGTACCAGTTTTGACATTAAAGTTCAAACCTGTATTCTTGCAACGGTATTTTCCATTACCATAGTTATATACTTTGGACGTTGGGTCATAAGGAGAGACAACGCCATTAGACCAACGAAGTTTTTCGTAATGTTCGATACAAGATTGTTCCGTTGAGAATGCTTGTAATAAATCGAATAATGAGCTAAAAGATTGCAAGTTCATCTTACCAAAGTTTATATAGTATTGCTATATATAACTCTGGCAAGAAAATTTCTTTGTCAGAAATTTACCGTTTATATCAGAAATTTTAGTCCATATAGCTGATTATCAGAAATAAAAATTTGGAATCAATCTAAATAGCATAAAGAAATTTTACAGTTATTATTGAAAATAAACAAGATAAACATTGGAGTAAAATGAATATACAAGAAGCAGAAAACCTTTTATTTAAGGGTTATGTTTCTTCCTATATTGAGGAAGAAGATGAATTAACGAAAGCTGAAGAGCTTTTGCTCAACTTTGATGATGGTATAGAAAAAGCAGTTGCTCAAGTAGGAGAAACCAGAGAATGGTCAGATGGTACTTACAAAAAAGTTTCGGAAGGCAAGTGGGTTAAAGTGACAAACGGAAAAGAAAAGTCTGTCGCAGGTTCGGGTATGATTAAAAAGGTCAAAGACGAAATTCAATCAAATCGAGAAAAATGGGATGACGTTAAAATAACTTTTGAAAATAGCCTTGAAAGTAAATTTACAAAAGGAACAACTGCTTATAAAGTATTCTTTGAAAATGCTTGGTATAATGAAACTCAAAAGAATGAATTTCTTCAAAAGATAAGAGCTAAACAAAAAGACTTAAATGACGAAATAAAAGAGATTGAAAAGGCAATTGCTATTGATAAAAAATCTAAAAGAGAAATTAAAACAGGTAAACGTGAACTTGATGTAGATGATTTAAAATCTTCTTTAGGAGAAGCTAAGGAGATGCTTAAAAAAGTAAATAAAGAAATTCCGAGACGCGGAAGTGCAAAAGAAATAATTCCGCAAGTTACTATTGATGATTATTATCTTGATACAGAAACTACTTATCAAAGCATATTGTCAAAAGAAGATACGTGGAAAGAAATTGATGAACGTTGGAAAGAGATGAAGGAAAGTGGTAAATATCATTGGCATCAAAGTCCAAAATCAAGTTCCGAATATTTGATTGATGAGAAAAATGGTGATGTTTATAGATATTCAGACCATTGGGGAAGAGTTGCAAGTTGTTCTTGGGATATTGAAAGCGAAAGTGAACAAAAATGGGACATTGCTAAGAGTAACATAAAAGATTTCAAACGTAAAGATAGCGGTATATATTTCAATCCACAATATAGGATAAAAATGGTTGAAGCAGCAGAAATTATATTGCCAAGAATGAAGAATTTAGTTAGTGAAAACAAAGATTTTTATTTGACCGATAAAGCAAAGAAGAGTGTCAAAGAATTCACTGAAAATATATTTCGTGATTTACAATGGAGTGCTTTGATGTCTATCGATGAGGTAGAAAGATTAAGGAAGAAGTATGAAGCTATTTAATCAGGGGTTAATTCGTATATAATTACCATAATTATTATTGATATGTTTTTCACCACATAGTACACATAGTTTTTATCCCGCAAATCGGGACGGGATTCAGCAACCTAAAAAGTATCCTAAGATACTTTTACTATGTGAACGAAGTGCTTTTTAAGATTGTTTTACTATGTGTTCTACTGTGTTTAAAATATATCATTAATTGTTTCTAATTACTTAATTGCCTGTTTTTATTCTGAACTCGTCTCGACTTTTAAAAACATAGTGAACAATAGTCTTTTTAAGTCAATTTTAATTTCACTTTTACCGCATTTTGACCACATAGTCTAAAAATATCGAAGATATTTTTCTCTATGTTCACGAAAATAAGAGAAAATAATAATGAAAACTATGTTTTCTATGTTTTTCAAAAAAAGTCAAGATGACTTCTCTATGTTTAAAAATATAAAAAAACGATAAATTTAAGATGTTACACAAGTACACAAGTACGCGAGGAAGGCGGGAGCAGCACGGGAACTCCGGACTGCGGATTGCGGATTGCATCTGGCTATGATTAAATGAGGGGTAAATAATTGATTTCATTTGGCTCTTTATAAATTTCCCGAATGAACACATAGAGACTGTAATCTGAAGTCTGTCCAAAACCAATTATTTTTGTATTATGGATAGAACTAGTGACGAGTACGCATTGATGCGTGATAAAGCTTTAGCCCAGCTTCGCAGTGGCGAGTCTCTTACTGGCAAAGATGGTGCTTTTGGCCCTTTGTTAAAAGAATTTTTGGAGGCTGCTCTTGATGGTGAGATGACATCTCATCTTAATGATTACGAACGCCTTAACGGGAATAAGCGTAATGGTCGTGGCAGCAAGCGGGTAAAAACGATGGCTGGCGAGATTGAGATCCGGACACCTGAGGATCGTCACAGCAGTTTTACCCCCGAGATTTTAAAAGAGCGGGAGACTGTTCTTGCGACAACCTATCATCTAAAATCATCAGTTTGTACGGCATGGGAATGAGCCTGCGAGACATCTCTTCACATATCGAGGAGATGTATGGCCTTGACATCTCTCATACTACCCTAAGTGAGATCATCGACCGTATCGTTCCCAAGGTCAAGGAGTGGCAAGGCCGTCCCTTAGAATCCATGTATACCATCGTTTGGCTTGACGCCATGCATTACAAGGTAAAGGATGGTGGTCGCACCGAAAGCCGGGCCGTATATAATGTCTTGGCTGTCAACAGGGATGGCCGTAAGGAGCTGATAGGGATGTATGTCTCGGAGAGTGAGGGGGCTAACTTCTGGCTGTCCGTCTTAACCGACCTGAAAGCCCGGGGATTGAAAGATGTCCTGATTGCCTGTATCGACAATCTCACGGGCTTTGCCGAAGCGATCACTACCATCTTTCCACAAGTCATCATCCAGAGTTGCATTGTACATCAAATCCGCAACTCCTTGAAGTATATTGCCTCGAAGGACCAAAAAGAATTTATGGCTGATTTAAAGACTGTCTACCAGGCGCCTAACTTGGACCTGGCAGAGCTTAACCTTGATAAGGTGGAAGGCAAGTGGGGTAAAAAATACCCTGTCGTTTTGGAGTCCTGGAGACGGAATTGGGATAAACTCACAGCCTATTTTGCCTATGATGAGCACATTCGCCGATTGATATACACCACGAATGCTGTCGAAGGGTTCCATCGCCAGGTTAGAAAAGTGACTAAAACAAAAGGCGTTTTCCCAAATGATATGGCTTTAATGAAATTGATCTACCTGGCGGTTATGGACATCTCCAAAAAATGGACACAGCCACTTCAGAATTGGGCATTGACAGCCGGACAGTTACGCATCAAGTTTGGTGAAAGGATGCCCTTGTCGATATAGAATTCTATTTTGCTTTTCAAAGGCAAAGGAAAGGCAATTCCCCGATGTGAGCAAGGGTATATAAACGGCTCGTACCTCACCGCCCTTGCACACATCCGGAAATCGCCTTAAAAAGCATTTGAAAATTCAAAAAGGAAAAATTATATTTGTAGAGATTTAAAACAAAATAAAAACCAGACAGAGTTTAAATTACACTCCCAACACATAATATTCATTCACAATATTTTACCCTTCCGCCTACAAGCATCCTTCAAACCTCCCCCTAAAAGGCAAAACCTGGTGTTGGTATTACTTTTTAAATTTCCCTGTGTGACTATATTTTTATTTAGTCGTGGGAGTTTCATCTGTTTATAACCTTGATTTACACCGCTAATACTCTAATTAATACTGTTTTATTCGCACGTCATCGGCTTTGTTTTATAATCATTTCTTTTTACACGTCTTGTTCTCTAATTTTTATTTGTAAATTTGCAAAAGAAAAGAGAGAATTAATTCTTTGTTAAATAACAACGAACAACCACAACATCATAATGTCATTAAAACAACTTTTTCAGAAACAAACCGGTGAAAGAGCCGAGTCGCAAGAGCAGTTAGCCGTATCCGGTTCGAACAGAAATATTATCGTTTGAAGAGTAAAAATCATTCGCTTATAGGAGTAGAAGGTATGTCGATAGAGGAAAACCGCGCCTTTATTTATATGGCGCGCCATTTTAAGTCAAAAGGACTGCCTGTGCCCCAATGTTTAAATGTTTCAAAAGACGAGATACTTTATTTACAAGAAGATTTGGGTGATACTATTTTGTTTGATTATATCAAAAAAGGGAGACTTACCGGGATGTTTACGCCGGAAGAAAAAGGAATACTTCATCGTACTATGGAATTGTTACCTCAGGTGCAAGTGTTTGGAGCAGAAGGATTTGATTTTAATGTTTGCTATCCACAACCGGAATTTAACAAACGGTCGGTACTTTGGGACTTAAATTATTTCAAATATTGTTTTCTGAAAGCTACCGGACTCGAATTTCAAGAAAATGTGTTGGAAGACGATTTTGACAAATTAGCCGATTTTTTGCTAAAAACCGAGACAAACACATTTATGTATCGTGATTTCCAGAGTAGGAATGTGATGATAAAGGACGGCAACCCTTACTTTATCGATTTTCAGGGAGGAAGAAAAGGACCGGTATATTACGATGTTGCTTCGTTTCTTTGGCAAGCAAAAGCGCAATACGGAACGGAATTGAGAAATGATTTGCTCAATACTTACATCCAATCGCTAAAGAATTATATGGACGTAACTGAATCTGAATTTAAACAGATACTGTCTCATTTCGTACTGTTCAGATTACTTCAGGTACTTGGAGCTTATGGATTTAGAGGCTATTTTGAGAAAAAACCCAACTTTTTGCAAAGCATTTCGTACGCGCTCGAAAACTTGAGAGAAATTATCGCTCAAAATAATTTTACCGATTATCCTTACTTGATGGAGGTACTAAACCAAATGTCTGATTTCTAAAACAATTTCAGGATATAAATCTCCATAAACCGAGAGGATTGAAGTATATAATTTCGCCTATAAAAAAGGCATTCCAAATGATGACAGCGGAAAGTGGTGGATTCGTTTTCGATTGCCGCGCGGTAAATAATCCCGGAAAATACGAGCGTTACTCTTCCTTAACGGGTTTAGACGAACCTGTTATTGAGTTTTTGGAAAAAAGACGCGAAATTTTCACTTTGCTTGAAAATGCTTACGAAATGGTGGATGCTTCCGTAAAAAGATACATCGAACGAAAATTTACAAACCTGACGGAATGTCGCTGTACGCGGACAGCACCGCTCGGTGTATTCCGCTCAAAAAATGGCGGAACATCTCCATAAAAAATTTGGTGTAGAGGTACAGTTGATACACCGCGAGCAAAATATTGAAAATGAATTTAATGCGGTAAAAAAATAAAACCAACTGAAAATGTCATACATTTTTTCTTTATTCGAGTATGTTGATTTTGCTTCTTTGTCAATAATTTATTAATTTTGCAATCCGAAAGTCTGATATTAAACGTCTGTTTTCCTATGTTTGAGAAAACAATATCTGAAATTTGACAGCACCAATTTGAGAATCAAATAAACAATGAATACCACCAATCAACAATACGACCACGTCATTTCAATCTGTCGCGATATTTTTTTCAAAAAAATTGAAAGATTACGGTGCGTCGTGGCGCATACTTCGACACAATCGGTTACCGATCAGATATTTATCAAGGCAAACCGTATTAGGAGTATTGAATAAAAGGCAAACTAAAGTCGATGAAGGTATTCGTCCCGAATTAATAGGGATTGTCAACTACGGAATTGTAGGACTAATTCAGTTGGAGTTAGGATTTTCCGAAACGGCTGATATGAGGAATGAGCAAGCGCTCGAACTTTACGATAAGTACATAGGACAGGCTAAAGAGCTGATGATGGCAAAAAATCACGACTACGATGAAGTTTGGTGTTTGATGCGAACACAATCATATACCGATTTAATTCTTACAAAGATATTAAGGACAAAGCAAATAGAAGATAATCAGGGGAATACGGTGGCTTCGGAAGGAATCGATGCCAACTATTTTGATATGATAAACTACGCTATTTTCGGACTAATAAAAATGGAGTTTAACTAAAAAATAAAGAACAATGTTTGAACCAAGATACGGAAGACAAAAGCCGAAATCCACAAGAGTAAAGACCATATTTCAGAAAATTCTTGATGTCGTATTGGAGTTAATTCGCATTGTTTTGGGAATCGTTTTTATTTTTTCGGGCTTTGTAAAAGCTATCGATCCACTTGGTTCTACGTATAAATTACAGGATTACCTCACTTCATTTGGCGACTCGTTTATTCAGTTTCATTTTATCGCATTTCCTGTTGCTATTATACTTTCTACCTTTGAATTGTTGTTGGGATTGGCTTTCTTTTTCAGGATAGAAGCCAGAACCAACTTCCATTTTATCGTTTTTGTTTATGCTGGTGATGCTACCGTTGACGTTGTACATTGCCATAAATAATCCGGTAACAGATTGCGGTTGTTTTGGCGAGGCGCTCAAAATCAGCAATTGGGAAACGTTCTTCAAAAATGTAGTGCTAATGCTCTTGATTGTAGCTGTGTGGGTATCTCATAAAAAATTTCGACCTGTTTTTCTGTCTAAAATCGAGTGGGTTTTTATGTTCGTTTTTGTGATTACAGGTGTCGGTTTATCTGTGTATAGTGTCAGACATTTGCCTATGATTGATTTTCTTCCGTATAAAGTAGGTGTAAACATCCCCGAATCAATGAAGGTGCCGCAAGGAAAACCGACCGATAAGTACGATACAAAATTGATTTACGAAAAATACGGAGTGAAAAAGAATTTACCGTTGAAAATTATCCAAAAGACTCTACTTGGAAGTTTGTAGATCAAAAAACCACGCTGATATCCAAAGGTTACGAACCACCGATTCATAATTTCACTATTACAGACACGAATCAAAATGAGATAACCGATGATGTAATTCATTACGATGGTATAACTTACTTAGCGGTAATGTATAACGTATCGAAGATATCAATTGAAGGAGCGAGCAAAGTTGAAGCGCTTTATCAGCAAACCAAATCTAATGGGGAGCGTTTTTATGCTTTGACCGGTTCGTCTGATGAAGATATACGTAAATTTGTGAAAATAACAAATGTTACTTTTCCCTTTTATTTGACCGATGCGGTTACGCTTAAAACAATCATCCGTGCAAATCCCGGATTTGTAAAAATAAAAAATGGTACTATTGTTGAAAAATGGAATTGGAGGGATTTTAAGTAGTAAACTCCCTAATCCTTTAGAGGAAAAATTTTGCAAGAGATAACCAAGGGGTTCATAAAGAACAAATTAGAAAATTATTAAGAAATTATTAATCAAATCCTCAGAAAATTCCCCCTTTAGTGGGGTAGGGGGCGAATATAAAAAATATGAGAAAAAATATTGTAGCAGGAAACTGGAAAATGAACAAAACCCTGCAAGAAGGTTTAGCTTTGGCTGCCGAATTGAAAACAATTTTAAGCGGTGCAACTCCAAACTGCGATGTAGTTATAGGTACACCGTTTATTCACTTGGCATCGGTTGCTGAGTTAGTTAAGGGGTCGCAAATCAAAGTATCTGCTCAAAACAGTGCCGACAAAGAAAGACGGAGCTTACACGGGCGAAATCTCAGCTTCTATGGTGAAATCAACCGGAGCAAATTACGTGATTTTAGGTCACTCAGAACGTCGTGCCTATTATGGCGAAACTTTCGATATTCTGAAAGAAAAGGTAGTGCTGGCTTTGAAAAACGATTTGAAACCGATTTTTTGTATCGGCGAACTGAAAGAAGAACGTGAATCCGGAAAACAAAACGAAGTAGTAAAAGCTCAATTGGAAGGTTCCGTATTTAATCTTTCGGCTGATGATTTTGCCAAGATAATATTAGCTTACGAACCAGTATGGGCTATTGGAACAGGTTTAACGGCAACTTCAGATCAAGCGCAGGAAATTCATGCCTACATTCGCAGTTTAATTGCCGGAAAATATGGAAGTGAAATTGCCGAAAACACCACTATTCTTTACGGAGGAAGCTGTAATGCCGGCAATGCCAAAGAATTGTTCTCAAAACCGGATGTTGACGGAGGTTTAATTGGTGGCGCGTCATTAAAGTCGGCAGATTTTAAAGCCATTATTGATGCCTTCTAATTAAATCTGTCGTTTTTAGTATATAAAAGTCCTGCAACCATTTTTGATTGTAGGATTTTTTTGTATTTTTGCACCTCGTTTTTTTAAGATGTTGATCAAGATATACGATACCAACCCAAATCTGAACCAAATCCGTCACGTGGCAGAAGTGTTGCGTAACGGAGGCGTTATTATTTTTCCTACCGATACCGTTTATGCCTTTGGCTGCGATATTTATAATCAACAAGGGGTAGAATTTATCGCCAGATTAAAGGAAAAAGATATTCGGAAGGCAAATTTATCGGTTATTTGCAATGAAATGAGTCAAATAAGCGAATATGCCAAGATGGACGATACCGCATTCAAAATGATGAAAAAAAATCTTCCCGGACCTTTTACATTTATTCTGAATGGAAGCCATAGACTGCCCAAAATTTTCAAAAACAAAAAAACAGTCGGCATACGTATGCCCGACAATGCTATCGCACTCGAATTGGTGCGCGAATTGGGCAACCCGATAATGACCAGCTCCATTTTTACCGACGATGCTACCACAGAGTACATCACCGACCCTGAATTAATCGAAGAAAAATACGGAAAAATGGTTTCTATGGTTATTGATGGTGGGATGGGAGGTTTGGTACATTCCACTATTATAGACTGCACTGGAGACGAACCCGAAATTGTTAGAGAAGGTGCAGGAGAACTTTCGTAAAAAAAGAAACACCACGGTCGTGTTTTATGTGTTTCAGTGTGTTTTTTGACCACTTCTTTATCGATTTACCAATCAATAAATTACCTCTCAAATTTTTTTGTAAAATAATTTTGTGAATCAAAACAAAAGCAGTATCTTTGCAGTCCGTTTATTATCCCTTTAAAAGGGTTGTTTTGAGTGACACGAACGTACTAATTATGTGCCGATTAGCCTCTTACATAGTTAGTGAGTTATCATTAAAAACAATAATTATTAATGAATAAATAAAACATTTTTTATAAAGTGAATACGTTAAGTTATAAAACCATCTCTGCGAATAGTGCAACAGTGCAGAAAGAATGGGTGTTGGTAGATGCTACCGACTTAGTATTGGGACGTCTCGGGTCAAAAGTAGCCAAACTTTTACGCGGAAAGTACAAACCCAATTTTACTCCTCACGTAGATTGCGGCGATAATGTTATCATTATCAATGCCGATAAAGTTCGTTTGACAGGTGATAAATGGACAGGGAGAGTGTATCTTCGTCATACGGGTTTTCCGGGTGGACAAAGAGAATATACTCCGGCGGATTTATTGGAAAAAAGTCCGGAACGCTTGATCAAAAAAGTAGTAAAAGGGATGTTACCCAAAAATCGACTTGGAGACAAAATCCTCACCAATCTGTATGTGTTTGCAGGAGCAGAACACAATATGCAGGCACAACAACCAAAACAAATTGATTTAAACTCACTTAAATAACCGATATGGAAGTAATAAACGCATTAGGAAGAAGAAAAGCAGCAATCGCTCGTGTTTTCGTAAGTGAAGGAAAAGGACAAATTACTATCAATAAACGTGATGTTGCTGTATATTTTCCATCACCAATTTTACAATATGTTGTGAAACAACCGCTTAATAAACTTGGTGTTGCCGAAAAATACGATATCAAAGTGAATTTGAATGGTGGCGGTTTCAAAGGACAAGCAGAAGCGCTCCGTTTAGCCATTGCACGTGCATTGGTAAAAGTAAATCCTGACGATAAAAAAGCATTGAAAGCAGAAGGATTTATGACACGTGACCCACGTGAAGTTGAACGTAAGAAACCGGGACGTCCAAAAGCACGCAAAAGATTCCAGTTCTCAAAACGTTAATACAATATACCTATTCAAAAATATGTCAATGTGTCAATTCTTTTATCAACACATTGTATTATTGGCAAATTGGTACATTAAGTTTAGTATCTAAACTGTTGGGATCTTTAAAGCTACCTAACAGTTGATTCTAAAAAAAAGAATTAAAAAAGAAAGTAAACAAGAAATTAATTAAAAAGAAATGTCAAGAACAAATTTCGAAGAATTATTAGAAGCAGGATGTCACTTTGGACACCTAAAACGTAAATGGAATCCCGCTATGGCACCATACATCTTTATGGAACGTAACGGTATTCATATCATTGACCTACACAAAACTGTAATCAAAATTGATGAAGCGGCAGCAGCTATAAAGCAAATAGCTAAATCAGGGCGTAAAGTTTTATTTGTAGCTACAAAAAAACAAGCTAAAGATGTAGTAGCTGATAAAGCTAAATTAGTATCAATGCCTTATATTACAGAACGTTGGGCAGGTGGTATGTTGACAAACTTCCCGACAATACGTAAAGCGGTGAAAAAAATGACCACTATCGATAAAATGACTACCGATGGAACTTTTGATAATATATCTAAACGCGAAAAATTGCAAATCACACGTCAACGCGAAAAATTGGAAAAGAATTTAGGGTCTATCTCCGATTTAACCCGTTTGCCTTCTGCCCTCTTTGTGGTAGATGTGATGAAAGAACATATTGCAGTCAAAGAAGCTCAACGTCTTGGAATACCTGTTTTCGGTGTTGTAGATACCAACTCAAACCCCAACGATGTGGATTTTGTAATACCGGCAAATGACGATGCTACAAAATCAGTAGAAGTAATCTTAAACGCAATGGTAGCAGCTATTCAAGAAGGCTTAGAAGAACGTAAAATTGAAAAAATTGATGCAGAAGCAGCTGAAGCTCCCGAAATGAAAGAAAGAAAATCTCGCGTTTCTAAAAAACCAAGAACTCAAAAAGAAGATGATGTTGCGCTAAATGCAAATGTAGCTCAAAAATTCATCAAAGAAGAAGAATAAATTCTATTTGAAGAATATAATAAAACGAGTTATGAGTTATAAATGTAATTTATAGCTCGTTTTTTTGATAAAATAAAATATTTAAATCAATAGCTCAAAAGAGCAAAATAAATAACATTACGATTATGGCAGTAACAATGGCAGAAATTACAAAATTGCGCACTATGACAGGTGCCGGAATGATGGACTGTAAAAATGCACTCATCGAAGCCGAAAACGATTTTGAAAAAGCAATAGAAATTATTCGCAAAAAAGGTCAGGCAGTAGCCGCAAAACGCAGCGACCGCGAAGCATCGGAAGGTTGTGTGCTTGCCGAAGCTAAAGATGGATTTGCGGCAGTGTTGGCATTGAAATGCGAAACAGACTTTGTAGCTAAGAATGCTGATTTCATTGCATTGACTCAATCCATCCTCGATGAAGCAATAGCTGAAAAACCTCAAAGTTTGGATGCACTTAAAGCACTTACAATTGACGGACGTACTATTGGAGAATTGGTAACCGATCGCTCGGGAATTACAGGCGAAAAATTGGAACTTGATTACTATGAATTTGTTGAAGGTGCAAGCACTGTATCTTACATTCATCCGGGAAATAAATTAGCAACAATAGTTGCTTTTGCCGAAGCAGAAGTTGATCATCAAGTGGCACGTGACGTGGCTATGCAAGCAGCAGCTATGAATCCTGTATCGTTAGACAGAACATCGGTACCTGCAAAAGTAATTGAAACTGAACTTGAAATCGGTCGCGAAAAAGCCCGTGAAGAAGGTAAACCTGAAAATATGCTGGATAAAATTGCGCAAGGTCGTTTGAATAAATTCTTCCAAGAATCAACTTTGATCGAACAAGCGTTTATCAAAGACAACAAAGTTACCGTTGCCGATTATTTGGAAGCAAACAAAGCGACAGCAGTAGCCTTCAAACGTGTAACGTTAAATCAAGAGTAAATAATTAATACTCAAATCATAACGGAAGGCTGACTCAAGAATAGAGGCAGCCTTCTTCTTTAGGCTTTCAACGTGATCTTGTAAAACCAGTTTGTCGTCTTATTCGTGTAAGAGAATGACCAAACATACGTTTCGTTGAATGTTAATACAAGACTATAGATTAGTAATTATTAGTTTTTTTTAATCAATCTCATGTAGAATAAAAAAAATATTTTATCTTTGTAAAACAAAAGATAAAATTATAAATTTTAAATTACCTATAAATATGAAAACAAGATTATTTCTACTTTCTCTCGTTGTAATTTCGGTTTTTATTTCCTGCAAGAAATCAAAAGTAGCAGATGATGAATTGAAATTCACTACTTTAACTGTGGAACAACAAAAACAAAAAATCGAAGACAACGGAGTAGATTTTTAAATCAAGTTCAGAAAATTGAAACAACTCAAGCCTACAAAGTGATTGATTACTTTGCAACATTGACGAGCGAAAGTTCTTCGTTTGGTGCGCCAATGGCTAAAACAATGAAAAAGATGCTTGTTAAACAAAATTTGACACCACTTCAAAAAACGATAATCGCTTCGGAAAAATGGGGAAAATGGGTGTGGAATCCTAAAATCAACGATTTTCAGAAAAAAGAGAATTTTTATACCGAAAAGCTTGTTTTTGAATTTCCTTCTACTGCAACATCAGAAACGAATGACGCACAACTTACGTTTAATTACGTTAATTCAAGTACCATAATACCTGAAAGTGATAACGTTTATTATCCTGCGAAAGTAGAGGTTCTATTGATAAAAGATGAAACTACAACATTAATTGACGCTTCCGTCACATGCAAATTTAACTCGGATGGTTTGCCTTCGTCAGTAATACAAAAATTAGTGGTTGATAAATTCTCAATTAATACCAATGTTGCCAATACGGGTACAAATGTAAGTTCATCTATGAATTTTTCATACGATAAAACCAAACTGATTGGTTATGATTTTAAGTCGGATGGAAAATTTAGCAATGAAATCTTTAATAACATTGAAGACGTGCCCGAAGATATTGTGTCAAATGCAAATTTAACATTCAACGCAATGAATATTGGTTTGGTGGGTTCTGTTACAGATTTCAAAGGAATGTTACAAGCTATTAAAAATTTAGATAGTAACAAACTAACCGAGAAACAATATACACAGCAAATAGCGGATATTCTGAATCAATATTTGAAAATGTTCGGTTATTTTATAGATGATAACAAAAAATTTGCTGATGTCGAGTTTTTCTTAGATACCTATACTGATACTTATACCTATTATACGTATGTTTACAATAGTCAAACCGGACAATATGATAAAATTGAACAGACAGATACAGATACATATCACGAAGTTGGCGTTCGTTTTGTAATGAACGATGGTTCAAAAATAAACGCTGAAGATTACATACAGCGAGGGTTTGAAGATTTTAAAACAAAGTTGGATGATATTTTAAGTAAATACAAATAACATAACGCATATATTTATTAGAAATATTATAACGTAGAATCCTGATATGTTTTGAAAACATATCAGGATTCTACGTAAAATAATGACTTGAATGCCCCAAGTATTAGTTAAAATACATTGAAAAATAGTATATAGCGGTTGGTTTTGCATTGATTAACTTTACGGATTACTTCGATAGTGAAAGTTGTTACAACTTCTGATAATAGATTTTGTAGTTGTTTTTAAGCGGACTTATTTGCTTCGAAACAAATTAATAGAATAATTATGCTGAGATTTGACGGATATGCTAATTGCAATCGGATATATTGTAGGTTTATTTTGGGTCGAAAAAATGTTTGAAGCTACAGGGGTTGGAAAAGAAATGGCAGAATTAGCTCAAATACATTTTATACTACCTTATTTCCTGACGACTTTTGTTGCAATCGTTTTCTTTGTTTTTGGATTGTATGGACTTTCAGCAGATAATAAAATTCGACAATTACCATTCTTAAAACCAATAATTTGTGCTATTTTAGGTATTTATTTACTACGGGAAATCGTTGAACTCGTCAATACAGGGACATTTTCTGTGAGACTATGTATAAAACCTAAATTCAGGCTCTATGCTATGAATCAGACAAGTGAAGAAATGTGGGAATCAGTTTCACGTTCATTTGCATACCTTAGGTAACAAAGTGCCATATATTATTTCGTGTCGTAATCATGATCACGGTTACTAAAACTCAGAATCGAGTATTACTCATTTTCCTCGATATTTTTCTTTTAACCGTAATTCCGCTTGGGGAAATTGTCTTGTTGCAGACTTTCCAAATCGCAATGGAGTTGTATCGTTGGAGAATACAGCATTTGAATTTATAACCCCAAACCGGGGAAAGGTACTCATCATAACGTCTGAATTTGCGCCGCGTGACGAAGTGCGCAATTGGACATCAAATTTAATTACAAAGAAGTAATATAACGACCATAAAGTAATATTTCTAACCCATTCATTTCTTCAGGAACGTAATGTTGTTCGCACTGACAATGAGAGTTATAAAATAACTTCGCGAAATTAGGGGCGGGCAGTTTGAGATAAACTGATTTTCCCTTCTTCAAATATTGATTTAGTTATATGCGGCACACAGGTAAACCCGTTAAATTTGAGGATGCTGTAGCCTATCGCGTAGATAAAAACAAAAGCGGGAAAAATGTTCATCAAGTGATGTTTAATATTCAAATATCAGGAGGCGGCTGGGAAGGTAACGGCGGAGACGGTTGGCTTCGCATACTCAAATTTATGCCAGATGGGTAAGACAATCAAAGTGAAAACTTACTCTCCACTATTTGGAGTATCATCATCTACTAAACATTTGACAAATCGTATGGGAGCGTGTGATCAGTTTGAGATGATTATTAAATAAGAAACAATCTCTAAATACACCGAATGTAACACCATATAGCATCCTCATTGGTGTTATAAATCACAAAATTCAACGTAAATTTTAAAATAAGTACAGCTTTTTTTGTACATTTGCGGATACTTGCGAAATAGTGTCTCGTGGATTATAACCCCAAAGCAAACAATTCTATATGGATAGATAATTCAGAGAAAAATATAACAAACGGTAAGATAGAAAGTTTTTAATATTACAGATATAAACTCCTCTTCATATCTTTCACCTTTATAGATGAAGAATTTGGAGGATACTCTTTAATGGGCTTCATTATGGCGAAGAAATATGATTACGTGGTGGTAGGCGGAGGAATTGCGGGCATCAGTTTTGCGCTCAAAGCCGCTAAATTTGGTAAAGTGGCTTTGCTTTGTAAAACAACGCTCGACGAAAGTAACACATCGTATGCACAGGGTGGAATTGCTACGGTGATGTATCCGCCTGATAATTTTGAAAAACATATTGAAGATACACTTGTCGCCGGAGATGGTCATTGTAATCCTCAGACGGTAGAAATGGTAGTCAAAAATGCCCGCAAACAAATTGATCAGCTATTAGAGTGGGGGATGGATTTTGACAAAGTAGAACGTAGCGACACATTCGATTTGCACAAAGAAGGAGGACATAGCGAATTTCGTATTCTTCATCACAAAGACAATACCGGTTTTGTGATTCAGGAAACACTGAATAAACAGATACGCAACCATCCCGAGATAGACCTCTTTGAACACTATTTCGCAATTGAAATACTTACACAACATCATTTGGGAGAAATAGTAACGCATCATACGCCTAATATTGAATGTTACGGTGTCTATGCTTTGAATCAAAAAAGCAATCACATCCATACTTTTTTGGCAAAGGTAACTGTATTGGCTACCGGCGGTATCGGAACCACATATTTAGCCTCAACTAACCCTTCTATTGCTACCGGCGACGGAATAGCAATGGTGCACCGTGCGCGAGGCGCTATCAAAGATATGGAATTTGTGCAGTTTCACCCTACCGGTTTTTATCACCCGGGCGATAAACCGGTCTTCTTGATTACCGAAGCCATCAGAGGTTATGGAGCAGTTCTGCGTACACAGGATGGAAAAGAATTTATGTACAAATATGATGAACGAGGTTCGCTTGCTCCGCGCGATATTGTGGCAAGAGCTATCGACAATGAAATGAAAATTCGTGGAGATGATTTTGAATATTTGGATGTAACTCATAAGAACCCGGAAGAGACCAAAGAAGGCTACCCGATGATTTATCATAAATGTTTGGAATATGGCATTGATATTACCAAAGATTATATACCGATTTGTCCTACGCAGCACTATATGTGTGGGGGAATATCTGTTGATTTAAACGGACAGTCCTCTGTTAATCGATTGTACGCCATTGGCGAATGTTCTTGCACGGGACTTCATGGCGCCAATCGTCTGGCATCAAACTCATTGCTCGAAGCATTGGCTTACGCCGATGTCGCGGTAAATCATTCGTCCAATATCTTAGAAAATATTAAATTCAACGAAATGATTCCAGATTGGAACGACGAAGGAACATCGCTAACAGAAGAGATGGTACTTATTACGCAAAGTTTCAAGGAAGTGGAACAAATTATGAGTAATTACGTAGGCATTGTTCGTTCAAATTTACGTTTGAAACGTGCGATGAGCCGTTTGGAAATTTTGTATCGTGAAACGGAAAGTTTGTTTAATCGTTCTGTTGTCTCGCGCGAAATTTGCGAACTACGCAATGTTATCAGTATTTCTTATCTGATTATAAAGCAGGCGCTTGCCCGTAAAGAAAGCCGTGGACTACATTATACAATAGATTATCCGAAAAAGATGGAAGAAGAGAATAGTAAATGATTTGTAATTTGAAGTAGAATGGATAAATAAAACCATTCTGTCAGTTAAACCAAATAAATAATTCAATCAAATGAAAATGATTAAACATATTGTGTTTTTTCAGTTAGCAGAGCAAGCCGAAGGTAAAACCAAAGCCGAGAATGCTCAGATTATCAAAGAAGGGCTTGAAAATTTAATTCACCTTATCCCCGAGCTAAAGAAGATAGAAGTGGGTATTAATCATCCCGAAACTCCGGTGTCAAATTATGACATTGCTTTGTGTTGTGAGTTTAATTCAGTCAATGATTTAAATATTTATCAGGAACATCCGGAACATAAAAAAGTAGCCGGTTATATCGGAAAAGTAAAAACAGGAAGGGCTTGCGTTGATTACGAAGTGTAACAGTATTGTAGTCTATATTCGGCATACGATTTTTTAATTTTACGTTTTTACTCCAACCTGAACTATCATACTTTATGGAATCATCGCTTCAAATGTACGAAATTGCGGATAAATTTGCAGCACAAACCAAACGCAATATCTTTCTTACCGGAAAAGCCGGTACCGGAAAGACTACGTTTTTGCAAAAGCTAAAAGAAAAAACCTATAAACAAATGGCAGTGGTTGCCCCTACGGGAGTAGCTGCCATCAATGCGGGCGGTACTACGATTCATTCCTTTTTTCAACTTCCATTGATGCCTTTTATTCCCACTATTGAAGGAAGAAAAGAGTTAATTTCTAAACTCAAAATGCAACGGAATCAGCGTAGGGTTATTCGCGAGTTGGAATTGCTTGTAATTGACGAAGTGAGTATGGTACGCGCCGATGTTATGGATGCTATCGATACGGTGTTAAGGCACATACGATACAGACCCAAAGAACCGTTTGGAGGCGTACAGGTTATTTTTATCGGCGATATGTATCAGTTGCCACCGGTTATGAAAGATGATGAATGGCGTATTTTGTCAAATTATTACGAAGGTATTTATTTTTTCCACAGCAAGGTAATTGATGAAGAAAGTTTAATATACATCGAATTTGATAAAATATTCAGACAAAGCGATATGAATTTTATCTCGCTATTGAATAAAATCAGAAACAATGTGCTGGATAACGATGCTTTTGAAACAATGAGCCGATGCTATCGTCCGGGATTTATCGCTCCTCAAGATAGTACGTATATCACACTCACCACGCACAATTATAAAGCTGATAGAATAAATCAGGGCGAATTAAAGAAACTCGAAACGGCTTCCTATACATATAGTGCACAGGTCAAAGGCGATTTTCCGGAGCGAAACTTTCCAGTTGATTTGGAGTTGACATTAAAAATAGGAGCCAGAGTGATGTTTTTGAAAAACGATACGGAAGTCCCCCGTCGATTTTACAACGGGAAAATAGGCAAAATTACGGCGTTTGGAGAAGATTCAATTACGGTAGAGTGTCCTGGTGCCGATGTTATTGATGTGTCGCGAATGGAGTGGAATAATATACGTTACAGTGCCAATGAAGTAACACAGCAAATTGACGAAGAAATCTTAGGAGTATTCAGGCAATTTCCACTTCGTTTGGCGTGGGCAATTACCATTCACAAAAGTCAGGGATTGACGTTTGATAAGGCGGTTATTGATGCGGAAGATGCTTTTGCTTCGGGACAGGTTTATGTGGCGCTAAGTCGCTGTAGAACGCTCGAAGGGGTAGTGTTAACTTCGCCTATTCATCAGTTTGCCGTACACAATGACGATAAAATCGTAGCTTTTTCAAAACAGAAAAATTCTTTAAATGAACTTCACACTCAGTTAAAAAAATCCGAAAATGATTTTTTTACTTTTTTATTGTTGGGCATTTTCGATTTTAGAGCAATTGTTACAAATGTGAAAAATCTTATTGAAACCATAAAGCAAAACGAATTGCTCCAAACCAAGGAGGTATTTGACTTTTCTGAAAACTTATTACGCCAATCGGCAGAATTACAAGATATTGCAGGTAATTTTAGTCAACAATTGCTGAATATCTGTAGCCAAAGTCCGCTAAATCACACCTATCTTCAACAGAGATTGCAAGCAGCGGAAAAATATTTTACCGAAAAGTTTTCGACTTTCTCGGAGGAGTTGAAAAAATCACCGGCATCTATTGATAATAAGCAAATTGCCAAATCGTACGATGATGATTTGAAGGAAATTTTTACTTTAGCCGAACAGAAAAAACACCTGATCATAGGTATCAAGGACCATTTCTCCATCCAAAAATATTACTGAGGCGAAAGAGAAATTTGTTCTTCCACCGTGGAATGTGACAAGCAACAGCCGCAAATCACCAAAAGAATTTCTTAACTCGCAACATCCGTTATTGATGAAAAAACTGTTCACCTTGCGAAACGACATCGCCGATGAGTTTAATCTACCGGTGTATATTGTTGCCGGTACCAATACAATCAAGCAAATGGCTGATTATTTACCGATAAACAAAAAACAATTACTTCAAATCGATGGCTTTGGCGATATGAAATACAGTAAGTTTGGCGAGGTGTTTTTAGATTGCATACGTGATTATTGTGACGAATACGGTTTGGAAAACAATATGGATAATCTGCCGTTTAAAACCAAGCGTGAACGTAAAGAAAAACCACCCAAAGGGGCATCAGCATTGGTTAGTTTAGATATGTACAGGCAAGGGAATGATATCAAAACCATTGCACACGAACGAAAACTTGTCGAAACCACCATTATCGGTCATCTTTTACCCTATGTGTTGGACGGTACATTGGATATAGCTCAGTTTATCAGTGAAGAAAGATTAGAGCAGATGCGCAAGGCGCTACCCGAAGCTGAAAAAAACGAAGATGGAATATTTCATTATTTGAAAAAAGAATTCTCCGATTCGGAAATTAAATTCGGTTTAGGCTATCTAAGGCAACAAAAGTAAGATAAATAATCAAGCAAGGACAAATTTCGTTACAGAATTTGTCCTTACTTGCTATTTATACCTAAACTTAGTTGCTTTTGTCAATAAAATAACTGAGATAAAACATTTGTAGTCGTGTTGGTAGCGGGCTTCAAACTTAGATATTTAGTGTATTGGGATGCACTCAAGGCATTTTTAAGTTTTGATTTTAGCGAACTTGTTAGCGTGGTTAATTTTGTTGTGTAAGCAACTTTGTCAGTTGTTGCAAGGCTGGCGATGGAAGCTTTTTGTGTCAAATAGTTAGTCACAAGTGTTCCTACTGTGGTTTGCTGTTCCGCTGATAAATTCAATTTCGATGTGAGTTTTGAAATAATAGATGTTTTAAGCGCAGTTATATCCACTCCACTTGCCGTAGCCGCTGTTGTAGCTGTTTTCACAGTATTTTGCAATTTTGTAGTAATTTGAGCATTGGCTACCAATGTTATTCCTAAAAATAAACTAAAGACTAAAATGCTTTTTTTCATTTGTTTATGATTTTATATTTATTGTAAATGTATATCAGAAACTATTGTTACACAAATAATGCCAAAGCACTTTTTATTATGTTAAATTATATGTGCATATTTCTTTATTTTTATAAAAGTGATGTGTTCGGTACAATATTTGATTCCAGTTTGAAAGAAAATAATTCTCTAATATTGGCTTTTCTGAGTATTAAGTACATAATAATTATTTGGTATAGGCGCTTAGTTCGCTGTTGTTATTTTATTTTTAATCAATCTCTTAGGTTCGCTTAGAACCATCCTTTTTATGAGTAAATCGAAGATTGACCCCATCATTGTCCGTCTATTATAACGAAAATGATATTCATCGAGATAACCTTGCATCCGTTCTTTTGAACAATGGTGGTGTATTCCTCGTAGCCATCCCTGAATGTTCATTATGTGAATATGCAACTGCTGCATGCCTTTCCCTTTCTCCGAAGGTATTTGTTCTAAGTTTGGATAGTCTTTTTTCAATGGTAAATAACCTTTCCAAACATCAGTAATAACATTTGCATCGTTGCTGATATATGTTTGAAAAAATGGTCTAAATTCTTTGCTCGAAGACATGCTCAATTACTTGTGCATAAGCTCGACCAACACCTTTTTTATCTTCCAAAATTTCAAGCCCAACAATTACTAACTTCTTTTTACTGTCGCCACTACGACCAACTTTACCTTCTTCGTATTCTCCTATGAGAAACTCATCAACCTGAACTTTGCCCTCCAATCGGCTTTTACGGCTACTTGTCATTGCTTGTTGGATTTTCCACTTAAATTCCCATACTGTTTTCTAACGCAATCCAAATTCCTCTGACAATTCCAATGAAGACATTCCTTTCTTCTTGGTGCTAATTTTAAAACAGATATGAAATGCGATAAGCAATGAAAATTTCAACTTGTCAAACATAGTTCCAGAAGTGGGGCTTTCATCGTAATTGCATTTGGCGCAACGATGTGAATAGGGCTTTTTGCCTTTGCCAAATTTCAAATGACCACACTTCTTACATTGGTAAGGATGCTCGGCTGACCATTTTATTTCTGAAACATAGCGATAGCAATCCTCCTGTGTCTGAAAATATTTATTGAACTCTATTGAATTCACTCCTATATATTGTTTCCTAATATCCACGCTACAAAAGTAGCAGATTTATCCAAAATTACAGCGACCTAAACGCCTATACCAATAATTATTATTGATATGTTTTTCACCACATAGTACACATAGTTTTTATCCCGCAAATCGGGACGGGATTCAGCAACCTAAAAAGTATCCTAAGATACTTTTACTATGTGAACGAAGTGTTTTTTAAGATTGTTTTACTATGTGTTCTATTGTGTTTAAAATATATCATTAATTGTTTCTAATTACTTATATTTATGATACTTTATCTGAAATTTATTTCGCAAATGGTGATTATGAAAAGGTTTTTGAAGTTTATAATAATGCTTTGTCTGATTGTGAAATATTAGATGATAGTTCAAAATACACTTTTTATAATAGAATAGGAAGAACTTTTTATTATAAAGGTGACGAATTTATTGATGAAGCAATTCGATGGTTTATATTAGCTATTGAAACAAAAAAAGATGATAATATATTTGATTTAGCTGGTGTTTATTACATGCTTTCATTATGCTTTATGAAGAAACAAGATAAGAAAAATGCGATCGTTTGTATTAACAATGCAATTAATCGAAGAAACAATAATGAATTTCTGAAGTTAAAACAACAGATAATGAAAATATTGAATTAAGAAAACACGAACCGCTAACACCTGCCTCGTATGTTTGCATAAATATTTCAAATAGAGAGAAATTTGTGATATTTGCACTCAAACAGGGAAGAATTAGCAAAGGGAATAGCAACACACGCCTGATAACAGAAATGTATATCGAACCATAGATTTTGCGCCCTTTGTTTTTCCTTTTTCGAGCCTGAATTAGTATCTAAGAAACAATCCTAAAGCGGTTGTATTCAGTATATAATTTACGAGGATAGGCGGTTATAAAGGATTAATTCTGACCACAAAACAAACTTTTTTTTGTGTATGAAAGAATTAAAATCGTGTGTGGGAATAGACATTTCCAAGGACAGTTTTGAAGTATGTATCAAGCAATTAAAGGACGAACGGTCAGTCGTTAAGGCTACACGCAGTTTCCGGAGCGATTATCCGGGATTTGAAAAATTGATTAGCTGGACTTTGAGTAAAGTGCCGGATCCAATCTTTGTCATGGAAACAACCGGGGTTTATCACGAGGATCTGGCTCATTTTCTGTACGACAACGATCAAAAAGTTTCGGTTGTGTTGGCCAACAAAATGAAGCATTTTGCCAAGAGCCTGAATATGAAGACCAAAACAGACAAAGCCGATGCTCAAATGATTGCCCAGTATGGTTTGGAACGCCCCCTGGAGTGGTGGAAACCAATGATGCCGAAGATGAAGGACCTGCGGGATTTATGCAGGGAACGGCTATCGTTGAAAAAAGATCTGGTACGCTGCAAGTGTCAGATTCATGGACTCAAACACGCTCACAGCACGCTTTCGGTAGTGTTACAACTCAAGGAACAACAAATTGAATTTCTGGAGAAGAACATTCAAATCATTGAAGACGATATTGTTCGGTTAACGAATGAGGATAAGGAATTTAGCCGGCGGGTTAAGAACATAGAAACGATTAAAGGGCTGCGTTTGCTCACCATTGTCACTGTGCTGTGCGAAACCAATGGGTTTACACAGTTCAACAATATCCGACAGGTGGTAAGTTATGCCGGATTGGATATTGCAGAGCGGCAATCGGGACTTTTTAAAGGGAAAACACGGATTTCCAAGAAAGGGAATACACGGATCAGGGAATGTTTGTATATGCCGGCCCTCTCGGCAACCTCTTATAATGAACCGATTAAGGCCCTGTATGAACGTATTGTGGAACGGAATCCTACAATCAAACGAAAAGGCGTGGTAGCTGGTATGCGTAAATTATTAATTCTTATATTTGTATTGTGGAAGAAAAACGAAGCATACAATGCAGAATACCAGTGGAATGCCTGCGGATAGACTTCGGGTATTGAGGAGACTAAGCTCTTTCTTTCTGTGCCGGCTCCCCGGGAGCCGAAAAACAAAAGAAGCGGAGTCAAGCCCCGCTTCGCTAGATAGACTGTTTCGGTACAAAGTATCGACTGAAGTCTTCTTTCTGTGCGGTACAAAAGTAAGAATTTTCCCGAAAAAAAATGTAATTTTATTTGGATTTAATTAGTATCTATGTGACATTGGCTGGTTGACGTGCATTCCGGCGGTTTTGCTCCTGCATTCACTTTGTCGTTCCACGACTGCGAATGCTCCCGCAAGTCGCCAATGCCCATAGCCTCGGTCGTTAGGCCGCACTATAGAGCAATCATGCAAAGCATGATGAAGTTCGAGCTTCGCTCGAGGCCAAAGTGTTGGCCCATTGTTTTTTCATCAATTGTGGGGTATTTTAGCAACGACCATAAATGGGGGCGGTCAGCAGAATGCTGTTCCAAATAGCAGAATTTTGGCTTAAAAACGGAGTTCCCGATCACCGACGAAAATTGCTTTAACTTGAGGAAAAAAATAGCGCAGCCTAACATCACCTAAGCCACGGCGACTCTTCGTCGCTACGCTCCTCAATCGCGCCTCGGCTTAGCTCGCCGTTATGCGTCAGCTTATAAAGATTTTTAAACTAACAAACTATAATATGAAAAAGACAATTAGACTATTCGTCGTTATTTTATTTCCGACATTTTCATTAGGACAAAATGTGATTAATTCTGTAAATTCTGGAGCTACTTCAAATAATAATTTAACTTATTCGGTTGGAGAAGTTTATGTAGTACCAATAATTAATCCTAACGAAGCCAATTCGGGATTAATAGGAATTTTGTCCAGAATAGATTTTTTTGTGACTGGAATAAATGAGCAACTAATCTCTGCCGACATCAAAGTATTTCCAAATCCTACAAAAAAGACAGTTTTTTTAGAAATTCCAAACGACATCGTTTTTCATAAAATTTATGTATATGACATTAAGGGTAAATTAATGTTACAAACAGACAATAAAACATCATCAATAGACCTATCAGATTTCCCAGATGGTATTTACACAATTCAAACAGATAATAATCAAATCAATTCACTCAAAATAATTAAACAATAAGTATGGAAAAAATTATCACATTTTTACTCGTTGTATTATTTTCTATTTTTACAACGAAAGCGCAAATTCCACAGGGAATAAGTTATCAAGCAATAGCTTTTAATACACAAGGCACACCCGTTACAAACGGGAATGTCGGAATTAAAATTTCCATTTTAGATACTTCGATTAATGGTTCGGTGATTTATTCCGAAACGCATACAAAAGCTACTAATGCTCAAGGACTTTTTAATCTGAATATCGGACTAGGCACACCTGTAACCGGTGTATTTTCGGCGATAAATTGGGGATTAAATCCCAAATTCTTAAAAGTTGAAATTGATCCAAGTGGAGGAACAAACTACACATTGGTGGGATCAAATCAATTAATGAGTGTACCATATGCGTTAGCCTCAAAGAGTTTAATTACTTCAGCGGGCGAAGGTATAACAATGGTATCACCCAATGGAACATCCTATAAATTAACTGTAAATGATAATGGTGAACTCTCGTTACCTACATCAAATAATCAAAGCAATGCCCCAACACAATTATTTTTATATGGTAGTTTCAATAGCTGGAATGCATCGACTTCACTCCAATTTGGAAATAATGACTACGACTTGATTGGGTTTCAATATTTTACCGCAGGAACGCAAATAAAGTTTCTGTCTGCTCAAAATACAAATGTAGTTTACGGTGGAAATGGAAATAATAGTTTAGGAGAATTGGTATTGAATGGCACACCAATCACAATATCATCAAACGGTTTTTACGAAATTTTGGTTAGAGATAATCGTTATTATATATATTCTGTTAATGCAATGATTTATGAAAAGAATAAATCTACTTCAACAGATATTCAATACAATGTTACTAATAACTATTTTTACGCTACTTCAAATGATGGTAAAATTAGATTTAATATAATCGGTGATCACTTTTATGATTACGGAGATAATTTAGCGGACGGAACGGCTGAAGTTGGCGGTGCAGATATATTATCAAATCAAGGAAAAACTTATAATTATAAGTTTTATTTGAATTTTAACGGCTCTGCGAACTATACGAAAACTCCTTAACCTAACAAAAAATTATTATCGCAAAACTGATATGACAAAGCCGAACCCCTAACACAGGCTATCTGCATCGGCGGGGTCGAGAAGTATTCACATTGTCAGATTTACGCTCGCACATTTCTGTCTCCCGACAGAAAATCTCCCGCAAGTCCGCCATTGCAGTTAGCCCCGTTCGTTAGCAAACATATTAAAAACGAAAAAACAAAGCAATGAAAAATAAACTTTTTATTCCTCCAACGGCATTATCTATTATTACAACATATAAATGTAGTGCAAAATGTCACGATTGCTGTTTTGCTTGTAGCCCTAAAAGAAATGAAAAACTTTTATTACGAGAAATAAAAAAATACGTAGATGATGCGACAGATAGTTATCCGACAATAAAGATTGTTATATTAACGGGTGGAGAATCGTTTCTATTAAAAAACAATCTAATCAAAATAGTTGAACATATTGCAAAAAAAGGTCTTTTTACAAGAATTATAACAAATGGATATTGGGCATCAAACTACGAAATTGCCAAAGAAAAATTAATACCACTTGTAAAATCAGGTCTTTCTGAGATTAATTTTAGTACGGGAGATGACCATATTGAATTTGTACCATTTGAAAGAGTAAAAAATGGAGCAATGGCTGCACTTGATCTTCGAATCACTACGTTAATAAATGTTGAGTCTGGCTCTGACAGGAAATTTAACTATGAATTGATAACAAAAGACGAAACATTAGTAAACTATATTTTTCCTAATAAAAAAGAAAACCCATTAGGTATTATCAATGGATTATGGATGCCTTTCACTGAAAAATCTATGAATAAATCTAATGATATAGATTATAATAATTGTGCGAAAAATGAATTAAACAAAGGTAAATGCACAAACTTATTTAACACTAAAACAATTACCCCCGAGCACAGAATGGTCGCTTGTTGTGGATTACCCTCTATTTATATTAAATATATAGATTTAGGAAATACTCAAAAATTTCCGATAAAAAAATTATATGATGCTCAATTCGAAGATTTTTAAAAATTGGATTTCAACCGATGGACCATATAAGATACTTAAATTCATTGGGGAAAAAATTGGACAAAAAAATGTGATAGAATTAAATAAAAATATGCATATATGCTACTATTGTGCAAGTATTTTCAATAATAATGATTACTTAAAAATAATACAAAATCATTATTCAGAGGTATATTCTTCAGTATTATTAAAACATATGTTAAATCAGAAAAAAATTAAGTTATTGTTACTACTCAGCCCCCTTATTTGTTTAGCATAATGTGGCAGTGGGTAACACATCATACGGAGATTGGAGATTTTTCCTTGCTGTGTCTACAATTGAATGCAGTTGGGCAAATCGTTGCGAACCGGCAGACGACTTGAAGAAGCCGCTTACTTTGAATTTTATTTTGAAAACTCTGAATGCTCTTTCGGAAGCATTATTATCGGGAGGAAATTAGTTCGTTTCTTAGAAATCCGAACAGGTAGTTTTTGTATTTTTCTATTCGTTTTTGAAAAGTAATGATTTTGGGGAATTTTGCATCGATTTTTTGATTTAACAAATCATTTAATCGTTCCGTGAAAGGAGTATCATCTATGCACCCGAGATTGTTTTTCTGTAAATGTAGTGGCATCTGTTATAAGTTTTTCAAAAGTTTCAGTCCGGTGATTTGTCGGATAGAGTTCCGATAAATAAAGCGTATCCCGCAGCAGATGTGCCGTACATATTTGATGATTTTGCTACATCTCTGATCCTGAAATAACCGGAGTAGCAATCCGACACGAGTATTGTGTTTGGCATCCCTTGAGGCATAATATCCGTAAATTCTTTTATGCTTCTCGAACGAGCCGATGTAATATAGGTTGCTTTGTGATTTTGCAACACCCAGCTCCAATGGTTTTTGCCATTGATGTTGGTAGTAAGTCTCGTCAATACCCACCACGGGTTATGACTCAGCATTTGTAGAATGGTTTGATAAGCAGGCGATGTGCGTTGTTCGAAACGTTCAAGTATGTTTTGGACTGTACCTTGAGAAATAGATAGATGAAATACTTCATTCAGTAAAACGGTTAATCTTTTGAATGGTATTTGTTGGCACACACTAAGGTAACACACCAATACTTGAACATTAAAACCATAACCGGCGAAAGGAGTAACTCCCTGCCGAAAGCTTCCTTGAGAAGCGCATCCGCAACTGCAAACCTTGCGGATGGATTGATAGTGGGTGATTATTGGTAATACGGGTGGAATGTCAGTCTGTTGACGGGTTTTCACCACTTGACCTTCTATATCTGCGAGTGATTTGCCACATCCAATACAGTAATGGGGTGAAAGTTCTTCGATTTTGTTGGGTGTCTGAAATTTAAGCGTAGTGCCTTTATGCCCTTTCTGACCGACAAATGAACGATTTGAGGGTTTTCGCAGATTTATTTTAGGTTTACCCATCGGATCTTTCGATGGAGGAAGACTACTGTTGCTACTGGTTTTAGGATGTTCATAATGGGATAGTTTTTCACGTAGTTCGGCATTATCCTTTCGCAACAACAAAAGCTCCTTTGTCAGGGCTTTTATTTGCTCTAACAGAGTTTGAACAAAATGCTGAATGTCAGTTATCGAATTATTAAACATAATGTACACTTGGCTGGTTATCTAAATTGAATACTTAACGACAAAATTCTTGAATTAGTATTTAAAACTATATTTCTTAACAATTAACCCTCTTAGGAGGACTGAGTAGTAACGTAAATTATCTTAATACGAATGCCGAATTAACTGAATTATTGACCATTTTTTGTTTTTTTAGAATTATTACAAATAAATATATTAAAAAATATATCTAATTTTACACGATATTTTATTTTGAGAAAAGCTAAATTTTAATTAGAATGAATTTATTTCCTAAAACGACCGAAATACTGGTTCAATCTTTCAAGGAATTGGGCGAAATGTATTTTTTTACAGTCAAGGTTATAAAACAGTTTGCAACTCCGCCATTTGAGCATAGAGAACTGTTAAAACAATCATACATTATTGGGAATAAATCGCTCGGGTTAATTTCAATTACCGGGTTTATTATGGGTTTGGTGCTTACCATGCAAATCCAGAACCGGTTATCATCGCTGTTGGGGCAGAGTCTATGTTGCCGGGAATGGTTGCGATATCTATTATCAGAGAGATTGGACCGGTGGTTACGGCTTTGCTTGCCGCCGGAAAAATAAGTTCCGGAATCGCCGCTGAAATTGGAGCTATGAAGGTTACCGAGCAAATTGATGCTATGGAAGTTTCAGGTACAAAGCCATTAGGATTTGTTGTAGCTACACGTGTATTAGCCACTACCATATTTATACCGCTTCTCGCACTATTTGCCGATGTATGTGGTCTTACAGGTTCATATATCGCATTAAAAATGTCAGAGCCATTCAGTTTTCAGCTTTTCTTCAAAAGTGCTATCACTATGGTTGACTTTATAGATTTTTTACCTGCCGTAATCAAATCTGTATTTTTTGGTTTTGTGATTGGTCTGATCGGGTCATTTAAAGGATACAAAGCCGGTATGGGTACCGAATCGGTAGGTTTAGCGGCAAATGCAGCCGTAGTCAGTGCTTCATTCGCTATTTTCATAATCGACTTGCTTTCCACCTTAGTTACAAATATATTTTTACCATAAAATAACAATGGAAACGCCTATAATTGAAGTTAAAAAGCTAAAAAAGGCTTTTGAAGAAAGAGAAATTTTGAGAGGAGTTGATCTGAACTTATTTCGAGGTGAAAACCTGGGTGTCCTTGGTAAATCGGGAAAACACGAAAATCGGTACTAACCAAATGTATTGTACGATTAATTGAGCCTGATGAGGGTGAAATTAAGGTTTTTGGAGAAGACATGATTCAACTGAATGACAAAAAGTTAAATGAAATTCGCAAAAAAGTGGGTTATCTATTTCAGGGTGGAGCCCTATATGATTCGATGAGTGTAAGAGAAAATCTGGAGTTCCCAATAAGAAGAACACAAATGTCCAACGATAAAAAAGAGGTGCAATATTTGATAGAACAAGCATTGAGAAGTGTAGGCTTACTTGAGGCAATTGACAAAATGCCGGCAGAATTATCAGGAGGGATGAAAAAAAGGATAGGATTGGCTCGCGCACTCATCTTAAAACCTGAAATAATACTATACGATGAACCAACAACCGGATTAGACTCTGTCACTTCCGGCGAAATTAGCGAATTGATACTAAAGGTACAAGAAGAATATAACGCATCCTCTATCATCATCACTCACGATATGAAATGTGCTAAAATCACGACCAATAAAATAAAAATCTTAAATGAAGGACGTTTTATTGCCGAAGGAACATATAACGAGCTCAGTAATAGTACAGAAAAAGATATAAAAGCATATTTTTTATAACATTTTACATTCAGAAAAAATGAATAACAATAATAATAAAACCGTACGCGTAGGCTTTTTTATTGCCTCCGCCATAGCCATTTTCGTATTGGCTATTTATTTTATAGGAAGTAAAAACAATTTATTCAATTCCAAAACAAAGGTAATTTGTGTATTTAAAGATGTAAAGGGAGTAGTACAAGGCAATATAGTTCGTTTTTCCGGAATTAATGTGGGCAATATCAAAGATATCACAATTACTTCTGACAGTACCGTAGAAATAATGATGGCAATCCGCAAAGATTATGCACAATTCATCTACAAAAATTCATTAGTCGAGATCAGTCAAGATGGCTTGGTGGGCAATAAATTGCTGATCATTTCAGAGGGTTCTGCAAATGCCGGTCATATTGAAGAAAACGATACGTTAAAAGCAAAAAAAGGGTTGGATTTAGATAATCTTTTTACACAAGTAAATAAAATACTGGCAAGTACGGAATCTACAATTAAAAATTTGGACTCTATTACTGGCAAATTGAAGAATGGCGAAGGAACTATCGGTGAATTGCTCACAAAGAACACATTAACGTCAAAGTTAAATGTAATAACGGATAATTTGAATACGACTCTTACAAACGTAAATGCCATTACACATAAAATTAATTCGGGACAAGGTGATATAGGTAAGTTAATTTCACGCAACGATATTACAGACAATGCTAAATCTATTCTTACCAATCTGAATCAGACATCGCAAAAAGCAAATATTGTAGTGGACGAATTGACAAAAACAACTCGCAGCCTGAATAATGGTGAAGGTGCATTAAGTATGCTACTTAACGATAAAAATACGGCGAATAATGTTGATACAACCATCAAAAAAGCCGGTGGTAGCTTAGATCAGATTACTCACACTTTGAAAGCGCTGGAAGGTAGCTGGATATTCGATCTTGCTGGTAAAAAGACCAAAAATTATCCTACGTCAAAAAGCAAATAAAAGATTCTTACGTTGACCCGTTACCAAAAAATCAAATAAACTAAACGAGCCTAACTTATGACTATGTCTTAGTTAGGCTCGTTAGTTATTATTTGGCTTTTCTTAGTAAACCATTACCTTTTTAGTTGCCAATTTATCAAGATTATTTACTTTTACAACACAAATACCTTTTGTTAAATTGTTATTATCAATCTCCTTACCATCAATAGAATACATTTTAATCGCGGTATATTCGCCATTAACTTCTATCTTTCCGTTTTTGCAATAAAGTGATATTGAATTTGTATACGTTTGGTCTAAACCACTTGCAGCGAATGAGAGCTTTTCTCTTTTTGAGTTTAATACATTTACATTCGTTATTTCATTTGTATAGTCCTTAGCAATAAATGCTGTAACATTTAGGTTATCTTTTG
>JASGJK010000025.1:0-121969 GCA_049840795.1 Paludibacteraceae bacterium | reverse complement strand
TTATGCCCCCAAATCAAGTACTGACCGTTTACAAGGGAAGTACGCGTTCCAAGTAGATTGGAAGAAGTAAAATCATTATCCGTGGACATAACAACACGACCGGAACCGGACTGCAAATTGGAACTGGAAGAAACTTTTTGAAGAAGACCTAATGTGTTATTTCTACCCAAACCTGCTATATCATAGTTATATCCAGCTATAGCGTATATGAGTGAGTCTGAGTTTGTGGATATTTTTTTATAATCGTGTGTAAGCGTAACGCCATATTTCACAGCCAAGTATGTTTCAAACACGTGTCGTTCGGTGGTAGTTGCCAAGTAAGCCTTACCTATCGCTTCACTTATCCCTCCCACAAATTGAGAGGAGGTTTCAGTTGGGTTTCGTCCCAAACCCACATCTCCGGTATTTGTCAAGCTAACGTTGTCCGAAGCACCGGCTGCCGATTGTGTCCCGTTGAGGTAAATAAACAAATTATTTCCTGAAGAAGATGTTTTTTTTCGTGTACCTGACATAACTTTAGGCATTCCATCATTATACGTCGCTGTAGTTGAAAGAATATTGTCTCCATTTGTGCCCTTAAAGAAAAGTTTACCCCCGTTTTGTCCTAATCCAAAATCAGCCGCAGTTCCATTGGCTTCATTTCCTATAATAGCAGGCATTGTCCACCAACTGGAAGAAGTCGTTGTTTGTGTAGAATTATAAACCGCATAAAAGGTCATATCATCTTGTAGAGTTCCTCTATTTAATAGAAAATAACCGGTTGAGAAGTTCACACCCGGATTAAAATTCCACAAAGTACTTGAATAGGTTGGCGCTGTAGCTTGCGATGTTCCAGTATTTGCTGTAGTAGTTTGACTTGTCCAGGTTGTAACACCGGAGCCGTTGGTGGTAGTACTTGTGCCAGCATCGGCTTTATACCAAAACACGGAAGATGTACCAACTGTGTTGGCTGTTACACTTCCACTGCAAGTTACGGTTTTATTTGTAAATCCTGAGCTGCTTACGGTAATAGTTTGATTATTGTAGTTACCTGCCGTTAAACCTGCTTTTAAGCGAACATAAATCGTAGTTGCGGCTAAAGTCCCACTTGTTGGTGTAAGGGTTAAAGATGATCCGAATCCCGTAGTTGAGGTGGTGGATATTTCGTAATAAGAATTATTTACGGTAAGATTAACAGTCCCGGAGAGGGAACTTCCACTTACGGCAAATGTTTGTGTTGTGGAAGGTCCTAAATCCTCAACGTAAGTAAAACCCGTCAACGAAATGGGAGTTACAGTTAGACTTGCAACTGTTACGGTAGCATAATTAGATATATTAGTGGCTGTGTAGGTGGCTGGAGTTACACCTGCGGCGTTACTGCTTGTAACGCCGGCATACCTGAACAAATAATATGTCCCAACAGTATTGAAAGGGGCTGTTGATGTGTTTGGAGTGAATGTAGCTCCGGTAGCTCCACTGATAGCTGTTTGAGTTCCTGTTTGAGTAGTGCTGTAATACCATTGATAGGTGGGATTGCTTAATCCTGAAGGTAAAGTCCCGAACACGTCACCACTGATGGCGCTTCCCTGTGTACCATCAATATAGATTGTTTGCGTGGTGTTTGTGGTCAGTTCGTTATCTAAAACAAGAGTTAAGTTTTGAAAGCCGATTATGTTTTCACCGGTGTTTTCATAAAAATCAAACATTAAAGAACTGGCACCGGTCAGATTCATCAATATGTTTTGATGAGTGGTTGCTGCGTGGAGGTTCCAGTAGCTATAAACATTTGTACCATCAACAGTCAGGCGCGCACCATCATCAGATACTATATTAGCAGTATAAAGCCCTTTTTTGGTGGAATTCATCCGATAACGGACGGAAAAAGTCGACTTTTGTATTGTTGAATTGTTAGAAGCTATAGTAAAATAGCCATTATCATCCCCTCCTCCAAAATTCTGATAAAACGTTTCATTTTCTGTGTAATAACCTTTGTATGTATCGGTGCTAAAATCATAAGCACTACCATCGTAAATATAACCAATCCAAGAGTTGTCCGGTACAGCCGTAACTGGTTTTAGCGCTAAAAGTACCCCTCTCAAGTAAGCATTATCAGACAAAGCTATTGTTCCGTTTCCGGTAGTAGTGCCTGCAGTAGATTTAACGCCGGTAGCACATCCAACCGAAACGTAGTTGCTTGAAGTATAGTTATCAAAAGCTTCAGTCAATGTGCCAGGGGAAGTTGTAGTCCAGGAGCTGAAGGTTCTGGGTGTAGTAGACGATGTTCTACTCATGCCAAACATTACTACGAGTGCATTATTGGTATTTGTGGTAATGCCGGTGACACTAAGAGAAGATACAGTAGAGGTTGTTGTAACATTAGCATTTGGTATTGCATCAAACGGATTATTTAAATCTACACCAGAAAATGCAATAATACTGGCTTGTACATATCTGAAATTAGATGTTGAAGTTATGGCGTAAGTTGAAGCAGAAACATCAGCTGTAGTAACAATTTTATAAAAAAGAGCACTGCGATAATTGGTGGTTGTTGTACTTAAGGGTCCCGCAGAAAGCGCTGTCCAACCACTGATGGTTACATCGGCAGATGTAGAAGAATAGTAAGCTACGGTTATAAACATAATGTCTCCCACAGATACTCCTGTGGGTTTTGTGACGGAAAGCGAAGTTACAGATGCATTAGATGAGGCAGTATTGGTTCCTACCTGAGATATTTGCGAAAAAGCATCGTTCGTACCTATGAAAAATAACATAGCAAAAGTAAAAAGGATATATTTTACTTTTGTCTTGAGATGTTGAAATTGTATTATTTTCATAAAATGGATTAAACTCGTGTCTTTCATTTTTTCGATGAATTTTGGGTGAAATTATGCTTATATAACTTTACTTCAGCAACAATAAAACTCGTTAAAAATACAAAAAATAGCAGAATCAATCATCGGTTTTTAATATCTATTAACTATTTGTAAGCTATTTATCCACAATACCCTATATTAATTATTCAATTGCACAACCGAAATCAAACGAGCAGCGTTAATCACATATACATTTCCATTTACGAATTTTTATTCGTTTTCTATAATCATTCCACCACCTGTATGCAAACTTTCGGGCATAATATTGTGAGGTAAAAAACACCAGCGTCCATGCACAGTTCATCAATATAAATTTATAAAATAACACACTCTGCAAAATATAAAACAACGGAAATAAGATTAGACCTAATCCAAACTGAATTGAACTGTAATATCCGTCATATTTAACTCTAAATGCTTTTCGTATCCCCATACCAGGAGTAAAAACGGGGAGAAAGTTAGTCAAAAAACCAAATAGACCGGGAATCCAAGTATCATCTTCCAAGCAGGTTTTTTTACTGTGCCGAATACCGCAGGAGTTAATTTTGCCTCGTCTAATCTCTTCTTGAGCAATGCAGCATCTTCGTCTACGCGTTTCATTTTTTCAGGTTCTGTTTTCTGTAATGCGAGTAACGATTTTACCTTTTCTTGCCGGCAAAAGAAATCTTACTATATGTCGCATTAGGCTCACATTCTTTGTTCACATAATTATAACCTTCTATATCCGACAGAAACTTAATCGTGCGGTAATACTCGCGCGAGGCTATATCAATGGTAGATTCGGACAGCGCCTGACGGAGTTTTTGTTTGGTAATATTAATCGTTACTGATGGATTTGCCTGATATTCTTCTATATAGTCTCGGATATTTATGGGTTTCCCAATAGTAATAATCAAATGTTTGCCTGACTTTACCAAATCGCCCATATCGAGACCAATGGGAATAATTTTTACCTCCCGAACAATTCCAAACTGTAGCTGCGCTTCAAAAGCAATACGAAACACTCCTTTTACCAATGGTCTAATTCGATGTTCCTCACCTTGTCCACCTTCGGGCATAATACCGATTGCCTGACCATGTCGCATAACGTCAACACATTGCTCGAAAATATTATTGTTTTTTTGCAAATTCTCCACTCCGTTTTCTTTCCGGTAAGCAGGTAGAATTTTGGCAAAACGCATAAGTGCAGCTGTGAGTTTTGAATCAAAAAGATCTGCCTTAGCCAAAAAAACCGCCGTTTTATGCTTTGGTAAAATAAGATGAACTGAAAGCGCATCCATCAACGCGTTCAGATGATTCGGTGCAAAAATCAAGGGCAGAATCATCCTGCGGCAAATTTTCTTCCCCTACTATAATAATTTCATCGTAAAATCGGCGAAACCCGAACAGCATATAGTTTTTTACTATACGAAAGGGGAAAGAAATATTGTACAAATGACCCATCGACACGTATTTTGAAGTGCAAATATACTAAAAACTCATTTCGCAGAAAAATTGTATCTTTGGCAAAAAAACAAAAATGAAAAAAACCACCATTCTTTTAATGCTCGTGTTCATTGTTTTTTCTTGTGCCTCACCCCGAAAAGTACTGATTCAGACCACCGAAGGAAATATTAAGATCAAGTTATACAAAGAAACGCCTTTGCACGTGAACAATTTTATGTCATTAGTTGACAAAGGCTTTTACGATAGCCTTCTATTTCACCGTGTGATAGCAGATTTTATGATTCAAGGCGGCGACCCCGAGTCAAAAGCTGCCAAAGCAGGCACATTGCTTGGCAATGGAGACGTAGGTTATACCGTTGCGGTGGAGTTTAAAACGCCGAATATCTTCCATAAAAAAGGGATGCTTGCTGCCGCTCGCGAGAGTAACGATGTCAATCCCCAAAAAGCTTCATCCGGATGTCAATTTTACATCGTGGTAGGCAAAGTTTTTTCTGACACGGAATTAGATAAAGTAGAACTACGAAAAAGGAATCAGTTTAAAAAAGAGTTAAAAGACACTTCGTTGATCAATTCAAAAACCTATCGGGAGAAATATAAAATTACACCTAAACAACGAAAAATTTATAAAACCATCGGTGGCACTCCACACTTGGATGGAAGCTACACCGTTTTTGGAGAAGTTACGGAGGGAATGAACATCGTAGAAAAAATTTCGAAGATGAAGACCGACCCACACGACAGACCATTGAAAGATGTAAGGATTATTTCAATGAAAAAAATCAAATAAAATGTTAGCCTGACATATACACAATTGATACACTATTTGGAGCAATCTCCTTGCCTTAACAAGTTAAATTACTCCCGCAGCAGCAACTTGAGTAGCTCCAATAATGGAGAATATGATTGTTGATATGTATATGCAGATAATCACGATGGTAAATATCCCTGTAAATTTGGTAAGGCGCTTCATATTCTTAAATCCTTTGTCTAATTGGACTTGGTCTTTATCTCTCAGGGCATCCTTTGTCTTAGTGGAAAAAAGCAATAGATAATACAAAGGGAAAAAATATAATACTCCGGTCAACAAACAGATTACGCCAAGAACCACAGGAAATTCCGGGAAAAGAAGCGCTTGCGACTCCTGAAACTGGCTAAAAAAACTTGACAGAGTCACCATAGATATTCCGGCAAGCAACGTAATACCCAACATTACAAAACCTACGATAGCTAAAAAAAACGACCAATTGGCTGTCGTTAGTAAATAAGCCTCACTCTCGGGAGTAATGACTAAACCGGTAGGGACAATCTTTTCTGCCGAAGATTTGAATTGATTTTCACTCGAAATCATAATGTTTTCTTCCATATTATAACTAATTTTAGGTAAAAATAATACATATTTTACTATTCTCCAAAAAAATAGACAAATATCTAAATCCTTACAAATTAGTTTTAATATATGGTTGAAATTCACACAACAATATTTGGATTTCTTGCCGCATCTACTCGTTTAATTTATACAAATATTATGCTTTTTTCTTGGTCAAAACACCTAATTATTAACTTAAAAATAGTAATTTTGCAACCTCAAAGAAAAATGTTTGAAAAAGTATTATGGCAGAAAAAAAACTTAACTTATTGACAGAATTTCCGACCGTTACTACGCAAGAATGGCTGGATAAAATCACAATTGACCTGAAAGGTGCCGATTTTAATAAAAAACTTGTTTGGCGTACCAACGAAGGTTTTAAAGTAATGCCTTTTTACAGGGCTGAAAATACCGAAAGCCTGAAAAGCACAAATCTTCAGCCGGCAGCTTTTCCGTATGTGAGAAGTACAAAGGCAAACAACGAGTGGTATGTAAGACAAGATATTCAAGTAAAAAACGCAAAAGAAGCTAATTCAAAAGCGCTTGACGTATTGAACAAAGGGGTAACATCACTTGGTTTCAAACTGAAAAAAGAAGAACTGAGCGCCGATTACATTGCTCAATTGCTCGAAAACATTCAAGCTGAAGCTGTAGAATTAAATTTCACCATTTGTGTAAGCAAAGCGGCAGAATTGGCGGCTATTTTAGTTGCTTATTTTCAATCGAAAAACTACGCGCCGCTTAAATTGGTAGGCTCTATCAACTGCGATCCGTTAAACAGAATGTTGCTTAAAGGCAAAAACCTGTCAAAAGAAATGGTTATTGAAAAAACAAAGGCTGTGGCGTTGGCTTTAGCCGCTCTCCCATTTTACAAAGCTGTAAGCGTAAATGCTGTTACGCTCAACAATGCCGGAGCTTTCAGTGCGCAGGAATTAGGATACGCCCTGGCTTGGGGTAACGAGTATCTTTCGGCGATGATTGATGCCGGCGTTGCTCCCGCTTTAGCCGCAAAAAAAATCAAATTCACTTTTGGCGTTGGTAGCAACTATTTTATGGAAATAGCCAAGTTCCGCGCCGCACGCCTTTTGTGGGCATTGATTGTTGATGCGTATCAGCCGGCTTGTCCGCGTCCCGACTGCGAAAACACCGTAGATGGAATCTGCAAATGCGCCGCCAAAATGCGTATTCACGCAGAAACGTCACAATTTAACATGACTGTTTTTGATGCGAATGTGAATATGCTTCGCTCACAAACCGAAGCTATGAGCGCCACACTCGGAGGAGTAGATTCACTCACCGTGTTGCCTTACGATGTTGCCTACAAAACTTCGGACGAGTTTTCAGAACGCATCGCACGCAACCAACAATTGCTTTTGAAAGAAGAATCCCATTTCGACAAAATTACCGACCCCGCTGCCGGTTCATACTATATCGAGACATTAACCAACGAGTTAGCCGCTCAAGCTTGGAAATTATTCCTTGAAGTGGAAGAAACCGGAGGTTTTTACAATGCCGTAGTTGGCAATTCCGTACAACAAAACGTTAAAGCAACCGCTAAAAATCGCTTAAAAGCAGTTTCAAGCAGAAAAGAAATATTACTTGGTACAAACCAATTCCCTAACTTTACCGAAACGGCAGCATCAAAAGTTGAAACGACCGAAGCTAAATGCTGCGGCTGTGGTTCCAAAGAAGAAAGCACTATCGAAACACTCCTGCCGATAAGAGCTGCCGAAGAGTTTGAAACGCTCCGCTTTGCTACCGAAAATGCGCCAAAACGACCGAAAGCGTTTATGCTCACCATCGGGAACTTGGCTATGCGCTTGGCTCGAGCTCAGTTCTCATGCAACTTTTTTGCGTGCGCCGGTTACGAAGTTGTAGATAATCTTGGTTTCAAGACAGTGGAAGATGGTGTTAAAGCAGCATTGGCAGCTAATGCCGACATTGTGGTTTTATGCTCCAGCGATGATGAATATACCGAATTAGCGCCACAAGCATACGAACTACTGAAAGAAAAAGCTATTTTAGTTGTAGCAGGCTCTCCGGCATCGATGGATGAACTTAAAAACAAAGGAATTGAATACTTTATCAATGTAAAATCCAATGTATTGGATACACTGAAAGATTTTAGCGATAAAATAATTAAATAAAATTTGTATGTCACCAACGACCAAAAACTGGATAATTGCAACGAGACCTTGGTCTTTCCCCGCATCTGCAATGCCGGCTATTTTAGCTTTTTCTTATGTTTTTTTCATACAAGACCAATTAAATAAAACGGCTTGGTTTTATGGAGCTTTGGCTGTGCTGGGTGCGGTTATCTTTCAAGCATCGGGCAATTTAATCAGCGATTATTTCGACTATAAATACAACGTTGATAGAAAAGAGAGCTTCGGTTCAAGCCGAATGCTTATCGATGGCATTTTTGCTCCGAAAACCATTCTGAATTACGGTATTACATTTTTAATTGTAGGTTCGTTCGTTGGACTGCTTTTAACGTTAAAAACAGGAATAGGTTTGCTTTGGATAGGCATAGCCGGAGTTTTAGGTACTTATTTTTACTATAAACTCAAGTTTGTAGCTCTTGGCGATTTACTTATTTTTGTCATTTATGGTCCACTCATCGGATTGGGAACGGCTTTTACTATGACAGGACAGTTTCATTGGGAAATTTTGTTGCTCGAAATTCCAACGGCTTTTTTAGTGGTAAATATTTTGCATGCCAACAATACCCGCGATATTCGCGACGATGGCAAAGCCAATATCAAAACGCAAGCGATGCTTCTCGGTATCAAGGGTTCTAAAGTTCAGTACATTGTACTGGCTTTGGGAGCATACATCGGAGTAGCTCTGATGGTTTTGTTCAAACTGACAAATCCTGTAACATTGGTAGTTTTCCTCACATTGCCCATTGCTTTGAAAAACATTAAAGCAATGCAACAGGCTGAGATTGAGAACCCTGAAAAAATTCAGGGTTTAGATGGCGCCTCGGCACAGTTGGTGATGGCATTCACATTATTATTTTCTATTGCTAATATTGTAGCTCACTGGTTATAAAATGAAAAAGATATTTATTCCCATACTGGTTGCGGCTGTTTTATGGTGTCTGATGTTTTCACCTGGAACAAAAGATTTTTTCAACTTTTGGATAGCAATGGCAATATCGGCAACCATACTCATCACACTAAGTATTTCGCTACGCAAAGACATACTCAGTCAATTTCAAGTTACTTCAAAAGCCATCGGAATCGGATTACTTTCTGCCGTGGCATTATGGTTTGTATTTTATTTAGGCGATTTCTTCTCCAAACTTTTGTTTGATTTTGCCCGCCCACAAGTAGATAGCATTTATGCAATGAAGGACGGACAAAACAAACTTTTGATTGCCTTAGGATTAATGTTTATTATTGGTCCGGCGGAAGAAATATTTTGGAGAGGATATGTACAAAATTCTTTTATAGAAAAATTCGGAGAATGGAAAGCGTTTGCTTTCACTACCCTGATTTACGCACTAGTTCATATTTGGAGTTTTAATTTTATGCTCGTAATGGCTGCATTGGTTTGCGGTATTTTTTGGGGACTGATGTATAAATACAGCAAAAATCTGGTGCCGCTGATTATTTCGCATGCGGTTTGGGATGTAATGGTGTTTATCGTCGTTCCGATAATGTAAAAATTATGACTATGCAATTACAGATAATTGAAAATAAAATTTACGTCTTGCGCGGAAGACAAATAATGCTTGACTTCGACTTAGCTGTTATGTATGGGTTGGAAACTATAATTTTAAAGCAAACAGTGAAAAGGAATATAGAACGATTTCCTGTCCATTTTATGTTTCAACTAACAAAACAAGAATGGCAGGAGCTTATCACAATTTGTGATAATATACCGGAAAATATCAAATTTTCACCTGCTTTACCTTATGCATTTACTCAAGAAGGCGTTGCAATGCTTTCAGGTGTCTTACGTTCACCGGTTGCCGTACAAGTAAACATTAGTATAATGAGAGCTTTTGTAAAAATGCGTCAATACGCTCAAAGAATTAGAAGAACTGAAAGAAAAAATTCGCCTGCTATGCGAAGATGTGGAGAGCTTGAATAAAGACCACGAGGTTTATGAAGAACATTTTGACGATATCTATTTAGCACTTACACAGTTAGCAGCAAAGCAAGAGAAAGCGAATAAACCACGAAATCCTATCGGTTTCAATGTGGGAAACGAATAAAGAAACGAAATGATATAAAACAATACGAATTGAGAAAAAAGTATGATTATCTTGGCTCTTGGTTCAACAAAACCAACTTGGTATGAAACCAAATTTTAACGAAATTGACATTAATGATTTCACAGCATCAGAAAAAAGTCTGACTGTCGAAAACGCATGGTTAACCCCCGAACTAATTCCTGTTAAACCATTTTACACCAAAGACGATGTAAAAGAACTTGAACACCTGAACTATGCAGCCGGCATTCCGCCATTTTTACGTGGTCCGTATAGTTCGATGTATGTGATGCAGCCTTGGACAATTCGTCAATACGCCGGATTTTCCACCGCCGAAGAATCAAACGCATTTTATCGTAGAAATTTGGCTGCCGGACAAAAAGGGCTTTCGGTTGCTTTCGACCTTGCCACTCACCGCGGATACGATGCCGACCACGAACGTGTGGTAGGCGACGTAGGAAAAGCCGGCGTTTCTATCTGCTCTGTTGAAGATATGAAAGTTTTGTTTGATGGAATTCCATTAAATAAAATGTCGGTATCAATGACAATGAATGGCGCCGTACTTCCCATACTTGCTTTTTATATCAATGCAGGCTTGGAACAAGGTGCTAAATTGGAAGAAATGGCAGGAACTATCCAAAATGATATTTTGAAAGAATTTATGGTACGTAATACGTATATTTATCCGCCGAAATTCTCTATGAAAATCATTGCCGATATTTTTGAATATACTTCTAAAAATATGCCTAAATTTAATTCGATCTCGATCTCGGGCTATCATATGCAGGAAGCCGGAGCCACCGCAGATATTGAATTAGCTTATACATTGGCAGACGGATTAGAATATCTTCGTGCCGGTGTAAATGCCGGAATGGACATCGACTCTTTCGCACCCCGTTTATCTTTCTTCTGGGCAATTGGAATGAATCATTTTATGGAAATTGCAAAGATGCGTGCGGCTCGTATGCTTTGGGCAAAAATTGTAAAACAATTCAATCCTAAAAACCCAAAATCGTTGGCTTTACGTACACACTCGCAAACATCCGGATGGTCACTTACCGAACAAGATCCATTTAACAACGTAGGGCGTACCTGCATCGAAGCAATGGGTGCGGCATTGGGACACACCCAGTCATTACACACCAACGCGTTAGACGAAGCCATTGCGCTCCCAACCGACTTTTCGGCACGTATTGCAAGAAATACACAGATTTATATTCAGCAGGAAACAGAGATTACCCGCGAAGTTGATCCATGGGCTGGTTCTTATTACGTAGAATCACTCACCAACGAACTGGCTGAAAAGGCTTGGGCATTGATTGAAGAAGTGGAAAAATTAGGTGGTATGGCCGCAGCTATTGAAACCGGTATTCCTAAAATGCGTATTGAAGAAGCCGCTGCGCGCACACAAGCACGTATTGACTCGGGCGCACAAAAAATTATCGGTGTAAACGAATATCGTTTGGAAAAAGAAGACCCGATTGATATTCTTGAAGTTGACAACACCGCCGTACGCATTCAGCAAATCGAACGGCTCAAACAACTTCGTGCCGGTCGCGATAATGAAGCAGTAAAAAAAGCGTTAGAAGCTATCACCGAATGTGTAAAAACCGGCAAAGGAAACTTACTGGAATTGGCAGTGGAAGCAGCAAAATTACGCGCCAGTCTGGGCGAAATATCAGACGCTTGCGAAGCTGTTGTTGGAAGATACAAAGCAACCATTAGAACTATATCAGGAGTGTATTCATCAGAAACTAAAAACGATGCAGATTTCCGTAATGCATGTGAGCTAACGGACCAATTTGCAAAAAAAGAAGGACGTCGTCCGCGTATTATGATTGCCAAGATGGGGCAAGATGGTCACGACCGTGGCGCTAAAGTTGTAGCAACAGGTTATGCCGATTGTGGTTTTGACGTAGATATGGGACCTTTGTTCCAAACGCCGGCCGAAGCCGCAAAACAAGCGGTAGAAAACGATGTGCACGTGATGGGAGTTTCTTCACTTGCTGCCGGGCATAAAACTTTAGTTCCGCAAGTAATAGAAGAACTTAAAAACTTAGGACGTGAAGATATTATTGTGATTGCCGGTGGTGTTATTCCTGCGCAAGACTACGATTATCTTTACAAAGCGGGTGTTGCTGCTATTTTTGGTCCGGGTAGTCCGGTTACTAAAGCTGCTTGTACTATTATGGAAATACTGCTTGAAGATTAAAAAACGCGAAACTATCACGTTATTAACAAAGAATGGGCAGATAAGTAGTCTGCCCATTCTTTATTGTTTAATATTATCAATAAAACTCAGATTAAATTACAGATCAACTCCTTGTGCCCGTCACAGTACCACAACATTCCCTCTTTAATTATAAAAGCTACCTTTTGAGCAGCTTTTATAATTAAAGAGGGAATGTGTTATTTTGATTTCTTTTTAGTTGAAGCTTCCAACCCTTGGATTGCTTGCAACGACACTGCATCTTTCGGATTAATCTCCAACACTTTATTAAAGTAATACTTGGTTTGTTCTTTATCGTTTTTGAGGTAATTATAGTAGCCCAGATAACGATAAGCTTCCATAATCTCATTTTTACGTTCGTCTAACGTTGGCAACATTAACTCTAATGCTTTTTCGTAATATGGCTTTGCAAGTCCTTGAGTAGTTTCAGGGTCTAAGGCAGTGTTGGCTCTCGCACGCCAAAAAAATCCCATATAATTGTCCGGTAATTTTTGTGTTACAACCGTAAAGGTGCTATCGGCTTCTGTCAGATATTTAGTTTTCAGCGCTTTGTCTGAGACAGTTTCATCACTACCTGCGATATAATACATTCTTCCCGACATAAATATATCTGCTGTTGCTCCAGTTTTTTTAGCAATCATATCGTATACATGTAGTGCTTTTGAGTTGTCCTTTGCGCTTTCGTAAGACTTGGCGGCATCTTTTAGCAAACTGATTTTAGTCGTATCTAAATTATAAGCACTTAAAAGATTAGTGGCTGCCTCTCCGAACTGTTTATTATCAGATAATAATTTGGCATAAGTCGTATAGTCTTGACCAATAATACTATCATTGTCTGTCTTTATAGTGAATAAATTTTTGCCTGCTTCCAAGGCTTCCGTTGTTTTTCCCAATGCATTCAAACTATACATTTTCAAACGACTCATAACAAAAGTATTGGGAGCTTTTGTTATTGCGCTTAACGTTTCGTCATATTTCTTATTGAAATAGAGAATTTGCGCATACTTTTCGTAGTCAGCCGGAGTTGGCTTAATCACTCCTAAATATTTAGAAAAAGATTCCAAAGCTTCAGGATAATAACCCGTACGATTGTTCAAGTCAGCAAGTAAAAACAATCCCGGCGCATATTGTTGATCAATAGCTACGGCTTTTTCCAAATATTCTTTTGCAACCGATGTTCTCACGTTTTTATACACCTGTGCCGATTTTAAATATGCTATTTTATTGCTTGGATCAAAATAAATTGCGTTGTCGTATTTCGAAGCAGCCTCATTCGTTTGTTTTTTAGCTAATAACTGATCGCCTTCAAAAATATACGGAAGTGCACTTTTTTTATCTGCTTTTTTAGCTTTAGCTACATATGTGGCTGCCTGAGCCGAATTATTATTACACTCGAAGGCTTCAGCAACTGCGATAAGCATTTCGGGATTTTTACTGTAAAGTTTGTCTTTTGCAACTGCTGCCAACGCTTTAGCGTCGTTACTCAGAGTAGCCAAGCCCACTTTATTGTATCCGTTTGCCGGATCTTCTTGTAATCCCTTTATTGAAATAATACTGTGCAGAATCTTTCTTATTATTCTTCAGATAGATTTGTCCCAAATAATAGCAATCCATAGCATCAACGCCATCTGACAGAAAAAAAGATTTTGCAGTAGGATAGTCACCGGCATTGTAATAGTCTGTCGCCACTTTGTTGCCGGCAAAAGAAGATAATACAAAAACAAATAGTAATAAAAACATCAAACTTTTTTTCATTTTACTCTTTTTTTAATTATTAAATATCTTATTTTTTACTTTTATTTCAAAACTCGTACCAAATTATTCAAAAACACAAATCTCCGCAAAAATGATTATTGGTACACCACTACTTGATTTACGGGCATCGTCACAGGTAAAAGTCCCGCACTTTTGATAATTCGTTGTCCTTTATCACCGGTTACAAAGCCGGTAAATCCGGTAGGTAATTCTCCCCTGAAATCATTTACAATAATATAAATACTACGTGTGAGTGGATACTGCATTGTATAAATGTAGTACTGATAGGGCTGCACACTATTTGATCTTTCGGGTTTCTCTTCTTTCGATACACGCATTACTTGTATTTTTCGAGTGAAATCTACCGATGCAGAATCTTTCTCATTGCTTATTAAACTCACACCAATCAACCCTATCGCGTTTGGAGTTTTAGCTACATATTCAACTACCTCTTTATTCAACTCTAACGCATTCAGCTCTTTCGATAGCGGTTTATCTTTACAGATTGAATCGGCGGCATATCTTACAATACTTGAGTTTGTATTGTCAAAAACCACTTGTATCTTTCCTAATTTTGACGATGGGTAAATTTCTTTCCAGTTTTTTACTTCACCTGTCAGTATTTTTTTTAGATTCTGTACATTAATAATAGAATCGGGATTATTCGGATGAATAATCAGAGCAACAGCATCAATAGCTATTCTTATTACCTTAGGACTGAATTGTCTATCTGAAAAATAACGCATCTCAGCCTTAGTTAGTCCTCGTGAAGCAACTACTAATCTCACCGTGTCTTGTTTGAGCAACTCAATAGCGTTATTTTCTGTTGTATATATCGGTTCAATATCTGCCGGATACAACCCTTCAAAAACATCAACCTCAGACTGTATTACATTTCTCATTGTTTCATCCACAGCTATCTTGATGAAACCACTTCGCCTTGTGTTGCCGTCATTTTTATCTTTTTTCTTTTCACCACAAGACGACATAAGAAGAGCGATGACCAACAAAAATAAGAATGCCTTTTTCATACGTTTTAAAATTGGTTATTAGTTGTTATAAAATAGTTCAAAAGGAGCATCAATCATTGATAAACAAGTAAAAATAGCATTGAACATTTCTTTGATTATTACGTGTCTATTGTTTTAGATTAAATGGATTTACCCTAAATACAAAAAAAATGAAAAGAGATACAAATATGCAACTTTTTATTTATTTTTTAAACATCAAGACTGTCAATTTATTATAAAACATAACAAAAAAACAACCTGACCGAGAAAACAGCCAGGTTGTTTTAATTTATTTGCTAAAGCTCGTTTATTGTAACTTAAAGTTTACAGGAACGAAGAATTTACATTTTACAGCCGATCCTCCTTGTTTTCCGGGAATCCATTTTGGCATCGATGCTACCACACGTCTGGCTTCTTTGTCCAGACTTGCATCAACACCACGTACCACCTGTACATCCTGAATAGTTCCGTCTCTTCCAACTACAAACTGTACAACTACTTTACCTTGGATATTGTTTTCTTGAGCAACAACAGGATATTTGATGTTATTACTCAAGTATTTCATCAACTCAGCTTCACCACCCGGAAATGAAGGTGGTACTTCAACCACTTCAAATATTTTTTCCTCAGGTTCTGCAGCTACAACTACTTTATTATCCTGTAATGTTTTAATATCCACCCCAGTCTCTTCATTAGTACCTTTTACATCGGCAACAGAGATAGTTACCTTGCTATCAGTAAGTTCTTCCTGTGATTTCATATCGGATTCGGGAACTTCCTCATCTTTTTTGATTATAGGAGTAGTGAACTTAATAGTACTTTTCAATTCCGGCGGTGGCGGTACATCCAATTTTTTGACCGTATTTTCCTGCTTTACTTCGGGTTTGTCTAATTTTATATTGGTCATTTCCACAGCTCCAAGATCCTCTTTACCCGCACCAATATGTAGTGCTTTGAAAGCCATTGGGGTAATAAAAGCGACAAAAGCGACAACTCCTACTATGATAAAGGCATTTCTATGTCTTGCACTGGACGTTCTGCGAAGCGTATAAGCACCGTATTCCTTATTTTTATCTTTAAAAATAATTTCGGTCCACGCGTTTGAATTTAGATTAACGTCATTTGCCATTTTGATTTCTTTAATAAATTAATTTTAATTGAAAAACCCTATTTTTCAAATGTAACGTTAGAATTTTTCAGCATCTTTTTGTCGTTGTCATCCAAAGGACTGATTGCGTATTTACCTACGTTGGTAATAAGCATTTCGTCTAATGCATTTACCATATCGTTGTACGTAGAAACGTCCAATGGTTTTATTACGACTACAGGTGTCCCTTTACCGTTTTTGAGTTCACTGACTTGTCTTGTATAAGTTGAGTCGGCTATTTGCAAACTTCGTCTCTTTAACTTTAATTCATTCACCTTGTTTACGACACTTATATTTTTCTTTAATAATAGGTCTCTTAAACCGGTTGGTGAAAAGTCTGTTAATTTCAAAAAGTTTGCCTCAGTTACATTAGGAATTCCTTCAAAATAATACACCTTACTGTCTTTGCCCAAATAAATTGTAACAGCTTCCGAGGCTTTTACTTTATTCTGGTCTTGTTCAGATATATCTTTATCCTTAGTAGGCATACTTATTTGCATTGTTTGCGGTTTGCTCATCGTGGTTGCAGAGCATGAAGAAAGTGATAAGCAACATGTTCATATCCACCATAGGGGTGAAGTCCACACGAAGATGTACTTTTTTCTGTTTACCTTTCTTTCCACCGCTTTCTTTTTGTTGTATTTCTGCCATAGTTCAAAATTATAAACATTATTTTTTACCTTCGTCTTTTAATTCACGTAATGATGTAATCAGATTGTATCTGTTTTCATCCAAATCAAGAAGTGTATTCATCACATCTTTAATACTTGAATATGGAGTTGTTTTATCGGATTTGATGGCTATCACCATGTCTTTTCCTTTAATGGCTCTGGCTGCTTGCACCCAATCTTTAAATTCGTTGTGTGTGCTATCGGCAGGCACTCCATAATTCATCAAAATTTTGTCTCGCTCTTCACTTTTCATCGACATGAATTGCTTGAAATTTTCCATTGGTACACCAAAAGAAGTACCGTTTTTAAATTCAGCTTTTTCCTTGTCGGTGAGTTGGACCTTGTACGCTTCTGCCATTTTATCCAACACATCTACTCTCGCATTATTTGTACCGTCCTGAGTGATATTGTCAATATCTAAAAACACCTGTCCTTTTGGTGAAATTAATATTGAAAGTACATTTTTATCCGGTATTTTAATTTCTGAAACTGAGCCCGGAGTTGCAACTTGCACGGGTTCTTTTTTCAAGAAAGTGGATGTTGACATGAAAAATGTAAGCAAGAGTACTGTCACATCACTCATCGCAGTCATGTCGATAAATGTGGATTTCCTTTTTACTTTTATTTTTGGCATATTTTTTAGTTTTAATAAATAAATGAATCTTTTTTGTTTTAATATTTTCAGTGTAAAAGAATTTACACTTTATCTGTTAGATTCGAATTATTTATGCTTAGCCGCAAATACATTTACAATACTAAATCCTATTTCGTCAATTGCATAAGAGATATTGTCAATTTTACCTGTAAAGAAGCTGTAAGAGATTACAGACAATGCTCCGGTCAAGATACCGAATGCGGTATTTACAAGCGCTTCGGAGATACCTGTTGATAATCCGACAGAGTCAACACCACCAGAACCGGCTAACGAAGAAAACGAACGGATCATCCCGATTACTGTTCCAAGAAGTCCGATAAGTGTTCCGAGTGTAGTGAAAGTTGCAATTACCGGAAGATTTTGTTCCATTGTAGGAAGTTCAAGCGCGGTAGCTTCTTCAATTGTCTTCTGGATTGAAAGTACTTTTTGTTCTTTGCTTAAATCTTCGGTAGTAGTTTCCATTTGTTTATATTTGTCTAACGCAGAATTTACAACGTTAGCTACAGCGCCTTTTTGTTTTGCACAAATTTCTTTTGCTCCAGCGATATCATCAACTTCCAATTTGTCTTTGATAGCAAGAACGAATTTTGTTAAATCGCCGGTTCCACGAGCTTTGCGAATTGCAAAGAAACGTTCAACACTTAATGTAATTACACTCAACGACATGGTTAAAATGAATGGTACGATGATACCTCCTTTGAAGATTGTTCCTAATAAGCTTCCGTTCAGTGGATGCCCTTCTCTGTTTCCACCTTCAAAGTTAGCCGGATTACCGAATATGAACCAGAAGATAACTAATGCTAAAGCAAAGCAAAAAAGAATCACTAAACCGGCTGAAATACCGCCTTTGCTGCTTTTTTTGGGTTTTGGTTGATTTGCCATAATAATTTAATGTTTTTGTGTGAATTTCAGCTACCGCCTTTCACAATGTTAAAAATTTAGAGTTTATTGATTTTTATTAAAATTTTCTTTTTATTTTCGATCATTCTTATATGACATAACGAATAACACTTCATATTATTATTCCAATATTTAGTGTTATTATCCTAATATTTAGCGCAAAAATAATACAATTTATCGAATACTGATTATAAAGGCTATATTTTTTCATAAATTTCACAACCCTTATTCTATTATTTTTTAGGTTTAATTCTTCAATTGGGTCGCAAATATATAAAAAGGTATGATATTATGTATGTCTTTTTGATGTAAATATTAGATATTTTTAAAACATAAATTATCGACGGGTGTAATATTCATTTTACAACCGTTTTTATTACCTTTGCAGTTCAAAAAAATGACTCAAGTTTTCAATCAAACAATATATTATGGAGTATAATTTCAGAGAAATAGAACAAAAGTGGCAGAAATACTGGATTGACAATAAAACATATAAAACTGACATCAATCTCAACAAACCAAAATTTTATGTCTTGGATATGTTTCCCTATCCTTCCGGAGCGGGACTTCACGTAGGGCATCCGCTGGGTTATATTGCTTCTGACATTTACAGTCGTTACAAACGCCTGCAAGGTTTCAACGTGCTCCACCCGATGGGTTACGATGCATATGGACTTCCTGCCGAACAATATGCCATACAAACCGGCCAGCATCCTGCGGTTACTACAGCAAAAAACATTGCCCGCTACCGGGAGCAAATGGATAAAATCGGGTTTTGTTATGACTGGGATAGAGAAGTGCGGACTTGCGAACCCGATTACTACAAATGGACGCAATGGGCTTTTATTCAGATGTTTAATTCATACTACAGCCTCCCCTCAACCCCCTCCGATAGAGGGGGAGCAAAACCTATTGCTCTGTTAGTAGAACATTTCGCAAAATTTGGAACTGAAAACGCAAATGCTGTTGGAGGTGAGGAATTAAATTTTACTGCTGATGATTGGAACTCAAAATCAGAAAAAGAACAGCAGGAAATTCTTTGTAAACTACCGGATTGCCTATTTGGCTGATTTGAAAGTGAATTGGTGCCCGGCTCTTGGAACCGTTTTAGCTAACGACGAAGTGAGCGAAGGACTTTCTGTGCGCGGAGGATATCCCGTAGAGCAAAAAGTAATGCGCCAATGGAGTTTGCGCGTTTCTGCTTATGCTGAACGATTGCTCCAAGGTTTGGACAAAATTGACTGGACAGATTCGTTGAAAGAGACCCAGAAAAACTGGATTGGGCGAAGCGAAGGTGCTGAAATTCGGTTTTATCTATCTAACCCCACCCCAGCCCTCCCACAGGGGGAGGGAGAAGATTCTCACCAAATTCCTCCACAAGAAAAGGAGGCAAGTGATGAAACTCCAAGTTTTTTTACTACAGATGTAAATTCTTGGAATATCCTTAAAGAAAAGGCGAAAAAAATGAGACACGAACCTACTGATGCTGAGAATCTTTTATGGGAAAATTTGCGTGGTTGTAAATTAGGTTATAAGTTTAGAAGGCAACATCCGGTGGATATTTTTATTCCTGATTTTGTTTGTACACAAAAGAATTTAATTGTCGAAGTGGATGGGGGTTATCATTCCGGAAAAGAACAAATTGAGTTTGATGAGGAGAGGACAAAAATTTTGGAAACGATTGGTTATCAAATTCTACGGTTCAAGAATGAAGAGGTACTCTCTGATGTACATATAGTTTTAGAAAAAATTAGAACAAAATTAAATGAAATAAAAGAAAATAACATTGCTCCCTCCCCTTGTGGGAGGGCTGGGGTGGGGTTCGATATTTTTACTACGCGCGCCGATACTATTTTTGGTGTTACGTTTATGGTTCTTGCTCCCGAAAGCGAATTGGTAAAAATTTGCACCACAAAAGAACAAGCCGAAGAAGTTCAAAATATTTAGATGCCGCCAAAAAGCGCACCGAACGTGAACGCATTGCCGACCGACGCGTAACGGGCGTTTTCTCCGGTTCGTACGCTATAAATCCTGTTGCTGGTACTGAAATTCCAATTTATATCAGCGATTATGTGCTTGCAGGTTACGGAACAGGGGCTATTATGGCTGTTCCGGCACACGATAGTCGCGACTACGCTTTTGCAAAACATTTCAACCTGCCGATAATTCCCGTTATTGAAGGAGCTGACATCAGCGAAGAAAGTTTTGATGCCAAAGAAGGAATTATGGCAAATTCCGGTTTCTTAAACGGTTTAACCGTAAAAGAAGCCATTGCAAAAACAAAAGAATATATTTCTGAAAAAGGAATCGGAAAAGTAAAAGTAAATTTCCGTTTGCGCGATGCCATTTTCAGCCGTCAGCGTTATTGGGGCGAGCCTTTCCCTGTTTATTATAAAGACGATATGCCGTATATGCTTGATGAGAGCAGACTTCCGTTGGAATTACCTGAAATTGATAAGTTTCTTCCAACAGAAACAGGCGAACCACCGCTTGGACGAGCAAAAAAATGGAGTTATACCCCTCCCCAAGCCCTCCCCAATAGGGAGGGAGAGTTGGATATATCAAACTCATTTCAACAACAAAAGCCTAATTATCATACTACTGATGCTCATTATTGGCATTTATTAATTGATAATGCAAAAAGAATGCGCCAAGAGCCAACAGAAGCAGAAAGCGTATTATGGAATTTGTTGAGAGATAAAAAAACAGGTTATAAGTTTAGGCAACAGCATCCCATTGATATTTTCATCCCTGATTTTGTTTGTTTATCTAAAAAATTAATTGTTGAAATTGATGGAGAATATCATTTGACAAAAGAACAAATTAAACTTGATGCCGAGCGAACTCAGATATTGGAAATTTCTGGATATAAAATTATTCGTTTTAATAATGATGAAGTTATTACAAATCCACACGCAGTGGTCGAAATCATAAAAAATGAATTAGAAAACCGCTTAGTTAATCTTAAAGAAGATGACACTTTGCAATCTTCCCCTCCTCTGGAGGGGATTGAGGGGAGGTCTTACCCTCTTGAACTCAACACAATGCCGGGTTTTGCAGGTTCATCTGCCTATTATTTAAGGTATATGGATCCTAAAAACGACACAGCGTTGGTAGGCAAAGAAGCAAACGAATACTGGAGAAACGTTGATTTATATATTGGCGGTACTGAACACGCTACAGGACATTTGATTTACAGCCGTTTTTGGAATAAATTCTTGTTCGATTTAGGACTTGTTTGCGAAGAAGAGCCGTTCAAAAAACTGATTAACCAGGGAATGATTCAGGGACGTAGCAATTTTGTGTATAGAATTCAAGGCACAAACACCTTTGTTTCTTTGAATTTGAAAGATAAATACGATACAACCCCCATCCACGTAGATGTAAATATGGTTTCAAACGATGTGTTGGATATTGAACGTTTCAAAAACTGGAATCCGGAATATAAAACGGCTGAATTTATTTTAGAAGATGGAAAATACGTTTGCGGATGGGCTGTGGAAAAAATGTCGAAATCGATGTTTAACGTAGTTAATCCCGATGATATTGTTGAGAAATATGGAGCTGATACTTTACGTTTGTATGAAATGTTTCTCGGTCCGTTGGAGCAATCAAAACCTTGGGATACCAACGGAATTGACGGAGTTCACCGCTTTTTGAAACGCCTTTGGAGTTTGTTTTATAATGGAGACACGTTTAAATATTAGTAATGAAGTACCAACTGCTGAAGAGTTGAAAGCGTTGCACAAAACCATCAAAAAAATTGGTGGCGATATCGAAACATTCTCTTTCAATACGTCGGTTTCGGCATTTATGATTTGCGTAAATGAACTTTACACGCTGAAATGTAATAAAAAAGCTATTTTAGAGCCGTTTGCTATTATTTTAGCGCCGTTTGCTCCGCACGTTGCAGAAGAAATGTTCCACATTTTAGGCAATAGTTCTACTATTTGCGATGCGCAATGGCCTGTATTTAACGAAGATTATCTAAAAGAAAGCAGTGTGAAATATCCTATTTCTTTCAACGGAAAAGTGAGATTTACACTGGAGCTTCCTGCCGATATGAGCAAAGAAGATGTTGAAAAAACAGCTCTCGCAAACGAACAGACTCAAAAACATTTGGAAGGAAAAGCTCCGAAGAAAATCATTGTTGTTCCGGGTAAAATTGTGAATATAGTAATCTAAAATAAACCTCCCTCAGGGGGAGTTTGGAGGGCTAAATTATGGAAGTCAAAAAACCTTATTTAAAATCTTTTTACTGGAAAGATTATATTATGATTTTTGCAGGTCTAATCCTTTATGCATTCGGACTGACCGGATTTTTGCTACCTAATAAAATTGTTACAGGAGGTTTAGCCGGTGTTACCGTATTAATTAAATACTCTTCAGGTATTCCGCTATGGGTATCCTACGTTTCTATAAATGCAGTGTTATTAATTGTGGCTTGGAAAGTTGTGGGGAAAAATTTTGTAATAAAAACGGTACTAAGTGTTGCCTCACTAACCTTTCTACTCCGATTTGGTGAACTTTACATCACCAAACCAATCATTCAAGCCGATTCTCTACTTTCGTCAATGATTGGCGCCATGTTTTGTGGTGCAGGATTAGGATTGGTATATTCCGTAAATGGAAGTACCGGAGGAACCGACATTATTGGCGCTGTGGTCACTAAATACCGCCATGTGAGTATGGGGCGCGTGTTGCTTTTAGTGGATGTTTTAATAGTGATGTCTTCTTTTTTCCTCTTCAAAAGTGTCGAAAAAATAGCCATAGGGCTGATTGTTATGGCTGTTATGTATTATGCTGTGGACATAGTCATTAGTGGTATGAGGCAGTCTGTTCAGTTTTTTATCTTCACATCTAAGTACGAAGAAGTTGCCAATCACATCAACGCCGAAATAAAACGTGGCTGTACCATTATTGATGGAATGGGATGGTACTCTAAAAAATCACAAAAAATAATCGTTGTGTTGGCACGAAAAACCGAATCAACATCTATTTTCCGCCTCGTAAAAAGTATTGACGAAAATGCTTTTGTCACACAAGCAAATGTAGTTGGAGTTTATGGCAAAGGTTTTGATAGTTTGAAGTAAATTTTTCGGTTCATATAAAAAAATGATTATCCGCAAAACGACCTGTAATGATTTTTCCAAGTGAAATCCTCACTAAACGGCAGGTTTGTAGGATAACACGGCTACACCCCTTTCCGCCCACAGGTTACTTTGCGGATAAGCATTATGAATTGTCACCATTGGCAATGATTTCTTAACCGAAACTCGCGTTAATATTTCCGGATAAAAAGCACTCCGTGCAAAAATAAAAAGCACGGAGTGCTTTTAGTAAAAAGGTCTCCGTGCTTTTACCTAAAAGCATTCCGAGTAAATTTTAAAAGCATTCCGTACTTTTACCTCAACGTATTTTTTGCTCATAAAAGCTGTGGTAGTTGCGTCTTGGCGTGGTTCTCCATTACTAATCTTCGTGTAAGAAAAAATAATATGATTATCCGCAAAGCGACCTGTAATGATTTTTCCAAGTGAAATCCTTACTAAACGGCAGGTTTGTAGGATAACACGGCTACGAGGCTTTTCCCGACCACAGGTCGCTTTGCGGATAGTCATTTAAAAACCTCACCTGAAACTACTCCGAATGAGGATTTTTCTTTTTGTTTACGACTAAATTTTACGGTTTTACTACTTTCGCTTTAACTCCGTCTTTAGCGTCGTTCATATCCATTAGAATTGCATCGCCTTCTTTTACATCGCCGGCAAGAACAATATCAGCCAATTCATCTTCCAAATAACGCTGGATGGCGCGTTTCAACGGACGGGCGCCAAATTGCACATCGTATCCTTTTTCGGCAATAAAATCTTTAGCTTCGGGCGTAAGTTCCAACTTGTAACCCAAAGCAATAATTCTTCCGAATAACCCTTTCAGTTCCAAATCGATAATGGATTTGATGCTGTCTTTGCTTAACTGGTCAAACATAACCACATCATCAATTCTATTCAAAAACTCAGGAGCAAAAGTTTTGTTCAATGCTTTTTGAATCACCCCGCGCGAATGTTCCGAATCCGATAAAGAATCATCAGATAAATTGAACCCTACGCCACGTCCAAAATCTTTCAATTGGCGTGTTCCAACATTGGAAGTCATTATGATAATGGTATTTTTGAAATCGATACGGCGTCCCAAACTGTCCGTTAAACGACCTTCGTCCATCACTTGAAGCAGAATATTAAACACATCGGGATGCGCTTTTTCAATTTCATCCAACAAAACAATCGAATATGGTTTGCGTCTCACTTTTTCTGTCAGCTGACCGCCTTCCTCGTAACCAACGTAACCCGGAGGCGCTCCTATCAAACGAGAAACGCTGAATTTTTCCATATACTCGCTCATATCCACGCGAATCAGCGAATCAGTGCTGTCGAACATAAATTCGGCCAGAATTTTTGCCAAATGCGTTTTTCCAACACCCGTAGGACCCAAAAATAAAAAAGTTCCGATGGGCTTATTTGGGTCTTTCAATCCTATCCTGTTACGTTGAATAGCTTTAACCACTTTATTCACCGCTTCATCCTGTCCAATCACCTGCCCCTGAAGCACGTCTTTCATTTGGCGGAGTTTCAGCCCTTCGGCTTGCGCAATACGTTGTACAGGAATTCCCGACATCATTGCCACCACTTCCGCCACTTTTTCTTCGTCCACAGTTTACGGATGTTGTTGTCGATCCTTTTCCCAACCCGTTTGATGGCGTCTTCCAACTGATATTGCATCTGTTTTTCCTTGTCACGCAACGGAACAGCCTCTTCAAATTTTTGTTCGGCAATCACCCTATTTTTTCTTTCTTTACAAATTCAATTTCTTTTTCCAATTCTTCAATTTCAGCAGGAACAGAAGCTGTATAAGTAATATGTGCACCAACGGCTTCGTCCAAAGCATCAATGGCTTTATCAGGGAAACAACGTCTGTAATATAACTGTCACTCAAGCGTACACAAGCATTGATAGCTTCATGTGTATATCTTACACTGTGATAGTATTCATATTTATCCTGAAATTTTCTAAATTACCAAAGTTTCTTTAGCGAAGTTGGATCAACGATCACTTTTTGGAAACGACGTGTCTAAAGCTCCATCTTTTTCTATATATCTGACGATATTCATCAAGGTAGTAGCACCGATACATTGAATTCCCCACGCGCCAAAGCGGGTTTCAGCATATTTGCCAGCGTCCAAAGAACCCGGAGCGCTTCCGGCACCTACAATCGTATGAATCTCGTCAATTAAAAGAATAATATTCGGATTTTTTTGTAATTCGTTTAAGATGGCTTTGATGCGTTCTTCAAACTGTCCGCGGTATTTTGTTCCCGCTACAATGGAAGCCATATCCAATGCCACCACGCGTTTGTCAAATAAAACTCGTGAAACTCGGTGCTGAATAATGCGCAACGCCAAACCTTCAACAATTGCTGATTTTCCTACGCCGGGGTCACCGATAAGCACCGGGTTATTCTTTTTTCGACGACTCAAGATTTGTGCAATACGTTCAATTTCCTTTTCGCGTCCCACAATCGGGTCGAGGCGGTTTTCCTTTGCCGCTTTGGTTATATCAGTCCCAAAAGCATCTAAAGCAGGCGTATCACTTTGTTTGGCTTGAGTCGTCGTTTGCTTCGTTTTTTTTGCAAACGGATCTTCTCCTTCATCATCGTCATCATCGTTAAATGACGAACCCGAGTTTTCAACGTTCTTAGTAGTAATTTGTTCCATTACACGTTCGTAAGAAATGCTATTAGCAGTCAAAATATCGTCCGCTAAATTATTTTTCATTTTCAAAAATGCCAACAGCAAATGTTCGGTATCTGCCGTTTCCATTGAAAGAGAACGCGCTTCCAATTCCATTATCTTTTTCAATTTTTCGGTAGTTTTTAATAACGGAATTTCTTCATTTACGGGAGAATTTGCTGTTCGAACTAAGATTTCTATTTCGTTTTTGATTTTTGTAACATCTACATGAAGGGAATTTATTATTTCAAGCGCCCTTCCCGAGCCGACACGTATCAGCCCAAGCAATAAATGCTCAGGTCCCACATACGTATTTCCAAGTCTTTCAGCCTCTTGATGACTGTATGTCAGCGCATTACTTAATTGATTGCTATATTCCATCTATATTAATTTTCAATTTAAATGTTTCAAACTGATAAATTCACGATTTACTTTACAAAAATATCAATTTTTAATTTTCGGAACAAAAATGATACCGCAAAATACGGTATTATTTAAAACGGCATTTTTGACATAGAACAATGTCAAAATGTCTGAAAAAACGCTTTATCTCTGGCGGTATTTTTATATATTGGCAATTAAACGTAATTTTGTATCAAAATGTAACACTCATAACTTGTGTTCAAAAATAAAATATGAAAATATTTGCAACACTCCAAAACGTACCACCACTCACCAATTTGTTAATCTCCGAAAGGGAGAAATTCCTACTACTGGTAAATTGTTTTATGAAATTAGGCTAAAATATTTAATGACTATCTAATAATTAATTACACATATTTTTCTCAAAGTCTCATTCGGTTTAAGCGTCCGAGACAAAAGCTGTCAGAATTTGGCAATGTGCTCTTTGATAGATGATAAATATCGATTGGGAGTAATATACTTTCGCTTGTACCACTAAACACGTTCGACAGGATTAGTCTGGTGAATATGCAGCTATATATCGTATTTCTAACACAGGATTAGCATCAAGAAAGCTCTTTAGATTCTTTGTATGATGAAACCTGACATTATCAACGTACATGATTATCTTTTTTATCCTTGTATTGGTTTATGACTTTTTGAAATGCTTTTTGAAAGTCTTATAATTTCCCATTTATTCAAAGCCAACAATCAGTTGCCTGTTATTGAATTAATGCCCCCAAGCCCTGTTACACGCTCCTTTTTAACCTGTTTGCAGTCAACCGTCGGTTGTTTCCCTTTGGAGACCACGTTGCAGAAAGTGTAGCGGTATTGCTTAGACTAAATTCATCCTGAAAACAATAGCCATCGAAAGATCTTGTTCACATTCGTCTAAAGTTTTTTATATCAACGTTAGCCATTTCTCTCTTGATTGGATCTTGTTTCCGAATACTTTCCTTTGGTAGGCTGACAGCTAAAATCTAACGATTGCATAAGATTATACACATTAGCTTGTTTGTAGATTACCTGAAACCTTGTTTCTACAAAGTCTCTCACAACCGGACCTGACCAAGAGCCTGTATTATAACCGTATGTTTCGGGACTTTTTAAGAGTGATTCCCGCAATTCGATTAGTTGGTCGGATGTAAGATTAGTTGGTCGCCCACTACATGGCTTGTTCATTAATCCTCCTATTCCATCCTTGCCAAAACGGTCAGCCCAATTGCAAATCTGCCTAAAGCTTGTATTGTACAAATCTTCAAGTTCTCTGCTGGATTTACCTTTTGATAATTGGTATACCGCATAAAGCTTGACGCCTAACTTATATTTATCATCATTGTCAATAAACACCTTTATTTGTTCTGATGTATAATTTAAAACGTTTTCACTTTTCGTCCCATAATAGATTTATTCTTTTAAAATTACTGGGCAAAGATAATAATTTGTTTGTGTAATTAATGTAATATGTAGAAGCAGAAACACCGTGTTTTCGGCAAAGATTTTTTGGAAGTATTATCGGTTGTGCTCTAATTTTCTGCTATCGCATTTTCTATGGTATCGTTTCGTATAAAAAATGAGCAAACCTTTATTCGGAAGAACATGAAACAGAAAAAAAACATAAAATATTAATTTCAACTAAGAAATGCAACTTTCAAGAAGAAAAAAACATCTTTCAGGGCATATGCCCTGAAAGATATTTAGGAAAAATTTCTTACTTTTAAGTTGTATGAGCAAAAAAGTACATTTAACCCAAGAACAAAGGTACGCGATTTCCTGCTTATTAAAGCAAGGTTGCAGCCAAACACAGATTGCAAAGACAATCGGTAAAGATAAATCGGTAATATGCCGGGAGTTGAAACGCAATGCCAATCTGAAAGGCAAATACTCCTTCCGGTATGCACAAGATATGGCAGAAGTGCGTAAAGAGCGTATGAAAAAGCCTCGTAAACTGTTGCCCGTAGTGAAAAAAGAAATCATTACGATGATTCAAGAAGATTTTATCGCCACAACAAATTACAGGCAGATTAAAACTTGAAAATAAGCCTTTTGTCAGCCACGAAACCATCTATAAAATCATTCGCGTAGATAAGCAGCAAGGCGGGACACTCTACAAACACACCAGACATAAACTCAAACACAGGAAACGTCCGGTGGGTAAAAACATACCCATAAAAAATCGAGTTTCCATTGACCTGCGACCACAAATTGTCAATGACAAAAAACGATTTGGAGATTGGGAAATAGATACCATTGTGGGAGAAAACAATCAGGGAGCTATTGTTACAATGGTAGAAAGAAAAACCGCATTTATGCTTATGGAAAAACTTGAACAGGGGAAGAATGCCAAAGAATTGAGCAAAGTGGTAGTCAGATTGCTCACCGCCTACAAAGAACACGTTCATACTATCACCGCAGACAACGGGACAGAGTTCGCAGACCACCAATATATAGCTAAACAACTGGATACCAAAGTTTTCTTTACACACCCATATTCCTCTTGGGAAAAAGGATTGATTGAAAACACAAACAAACTAATTAGACAATATATACCAAAACATACAAAATTTGATAACATTAATAACCAGTATATCAAACAAATACAATACAAAATCAATAACAGACCAAGAGAAAAACTAAATTTCCATTCACCTAAAGAAATATTCTTCCTATCTTTGAAAAATAATAAAGTTGCATTCACTGGTTGAAACTACGAATTGTTAAATTTTAAAATACATTTGGCTGTTGAAATAAAAAGTTGTACTTTTGCAATCCAAACAAATCGCGGAGTGGAGCAGTGGTAGCTCGTTGGGCTCATAACCCAAAGGTCGTTCGTTCGAGTCGGGCCTCCGCAACCAAGCAAAGAGAGAATGTTATCAAACATTTTCTCTTTTTTGTTTATACTGGGAGTAGATATTGAGGGCGTCTTAACTTTTTAATTTGCAGAAACGACATTAACAGAATGATTATCAACCGATAGAAAGTTCCGTAGGAACGATACGCAATAAAACATGAAAAATCAAAATAACTTCATTACACAATACCAATTCTATCATATTGCTTATTTATTTTAAAAAGACTTACAACATCATCGTCCACAAAAAATAAGTATTAACCACTCATTTACCTCTCCAAGGTAAAGGGCAAATATTACATATAAAATGAAAAAACAACTTTTAGTCATCAACATTCTTGTCTGCTTTGCATCAAATATATTTGCTTTTGACGCCACAGGACACCGAACCATTGCAGATATTGCCTATCAAAATATAAGTACGAATACACAAAAGCAGATTGATAATTTACTTGGCAAACACGGTATCATTTATTTTGCTACATGGGCGGACGATATGCGAAACGACAGCACCTACGCTTATAGCTACAACTGGCATTTTCAGAACTTAGCCGATAATATGACGGTACCAGGATTCTACAATACTTATGGGATAATCCGCTCTCACAAGGCGAACATTTGTTCTTTGCTATTCAGAAAATGATCGAGCGACTCAAAATTAGTAAAAATGACACCATCGCACTGAAATTTCTCGTCCATTTCATCGGTGATTTACACCAACCTTTTCATTTAGGACGCGCCGAAGAACCGTGGAGGAAATGATATATCCACAAAATGGTTTGGACAAAACATAAAAGTACATCAATTGTGGGACAGAGATTTAATTGAGCACCAAGCTTATTCGTATTCGGAATACAGTCACTACTTACAAGACAAATATATGCAACAAAAAAAACATTATAAAAAAGTGACTATTTTAGAGTCGGTTCAAGCCGTTTACATCCTTCGACAGGAGCTTTACACGTACAATTACACCAATATCCGATACTATGAATACAATTTCAAATACAAGGATAAGTTAGACGAAATGTTGTATCGAGCGGGGATTCAACTGGCAAAGATATTAAATGAAATTTATAAATAACCGTAAAGATGTAGAGTTTTTCTACATCTTTTTTATTTCAAAATACTTAACAAATACTCTACATAAAAACATAAGAAGCAAACAATATGGAATAAATAAACACACAATATAAATATAAAAAACTGATAAATAAATAATTAATAAAAATAAAAAACTCTACGCAAATTTTACATATCAAGAAAGTAATCTTTACAATGCAACAAGATTTAAAAAAATATTTGTAAACTTGCATTCTCATTGTAAAACAAATGTTATGTTTTTTTCTCAAGCCAATACCTCCATCGAATTGATCAACAAATTCCTTGATTGCGTTGATCAAAGTTTGCTACTATTCAAAGAAGGTGTAAAAAACTATCTATATGATAATATTGAGAGTTTCAACAACAATATTATTTCATTGGCAAATGCCGAGATAGAATCTGACAAACTTCGCCGTGAAATAGAAAAAACTTTGTTTTTACAACCACTCATGCCGCAAATACGCGGCGACATTATGTCGTTAATGGAAGAGATGGATAACATTATCGACTTCTCGAAGAAAAACCTGTTTCAGTTTGATGTTGAGATACCGCATATTCCCACCGATCTAATTCCCGATTTTATGCGATTGACTCAGGTTTCTGTTTCGGCTGCCGAATCTACGGTACCGGCGGCGAAGTCGTATTTTATCGATCCGATGAGTGTAAATGAAAAGGTTCACCGTGTTTATTTCTATGAAAAAGAGACCGATTTATTAGCGGATTCCGTCAGAAGAAAAATTTTTCGCGAAATGACCGATTTGAAACTCAGTGAAAAATTCCATCTCAGGTATTTCACACTCCACATCGAAAACATCTCAGACGCTGCGGAAAAAGTCGCAGATTTATTATCGATAATGGCAATTAAACGAATTGTTTGATGTTAGCGATATTTCTCATAAGCGGACTAATTGTTGGGCTTTTCATCGGAAAAACCGAATTGAAAAACGTCTATCAGCCGGCAATGGAAACTAAGACCATTTCATTCCGGACGGTTGTTTTTATTTCGTTTTTCTTCGTTTTAATCGGGGCAATACTAAATATAAAGTCAAATACGGTAGCATTGACCGATTTTGCCGGCTTTAAGCATATAAGAGAAATATTATTTGTTGATGTATCGGCTCTAATCGTCTATTTTGTTTTTTCAAGATATAGTTTCCCGTATCGTTGGCACAGTTGCTTATGAGCGGAATTATCGGGTGGCTTTTATATTCGAACCAATTGACAGAAAATTACGTGTTTTCTGTCAAACTAATCACGGCTTGGACACTAACTCCATTCTTGGCTGCTATATCGGCTTATGGTTTTTATACGTTGCTTCGTAAATTCTTTTTATCATCAAAAATCCATCTTTTAAAAATCGAAGCCATCGTAAGGATACTTTTTATAACAGGGTGCTTATTTTTTATTTTCAGTGTAAGTGTGAATAATGTTTCGGTTACCGCGGGAATTTTTAGTAATTATTTTCCTCAAACATTGGTTTTTGGAAAGATTTCAACCGATATGATATATTTTTTATTGTGTTTGGGAGCAATTTCCGTGGCAACCGGCATTTTTCTGAACAAAAAGGACGGTGAACAAGAGAAAGAATACCTTACACTTGATGTTTCGTTTTCAGCGTTGTTTGTTTCGGCTATCTGGATGATGATATTTTCCTTTGTTCCGGGCATTTTTGTTCCGCTTTCGGCAACTCAGCTTGTTTTAGCTTCGATTATGGGTATTGGTTTGGCAAAAGGCAATAAAAGTATCGATTGGATACAGATAAGAAAAACAGTAGCTTTCTATAATTCTATTGCCCATTTTTTCGGCAATGATTGTTTTTATAATTATGAGCGTATTTTATTCATTTATGGGAAATAATATTGATTCAAACTGGGTGTACTTGCCTGACAAAATGCTAAGCTACGAATTTCCCTTCGGATTAAATATCGCGCTTACATTAGCGGTTATCTTAGTATTGCTTTTTGTAACTATTTATACTGTTTTTTTGTATTTCAACAATAAGAAAAAAGCCGATGAAAAGGAGAACAGATGGAAGGAACAAGTTCAGTTTTCAGAGTTTCAAAAAGCGCTTACCGAGATTGAAAAAAACACCGTACAACTCGAAAACACGAACCTAACATCACAATTAGACAACAAGCAAAAAGAACTTATCACCTATTCGATAAACATAGGCGAGCAAAGGCAATATTTAGATTCTATTTACAAATCGTTGCAAAGAGCGATAAATTCTGATAGCATCGAAGAAAAAAATGCCATTCTCACCGAAGAATTGACTACCATAAAGCAAAAAATGACTTATTCTACCGAACTGGAAAACATATACCAGCAAGCCGAACAAGTACATATTAGTTTTATGGAGAAGTTAAACTCGCAATATCCCGATTTATCGGCTCAGGAAAAAAGGCTAATGATGCTTTTGCGTATTGGTTTATCAAGCAAAGAGATTGCTCCTCTATTAAATATCTCTATTAAAAGTGTGGAAATAAGTCGATACCGATTGAGAAAAAAATTAAATCTTCAAAAAAACACAAACTTAATTCAATTTACCAAAAATTTGTAAAAATCTATGAACATGAAAAAGACAATGTTTTTACTTCCGTTGCTCTGTGTCAATTTACTGTTAAGCGCGCAAGAGTCAACAACCACCGACGATCGTTACGATCAGTATGGTAAAAAAGTAAACCGCACATCTCTTTTGACCGAAAACAGAGATGGAGTACTTGTATTTGAATCGCCAAATCAGGACTATAAACTATGGTTTGACGTCCGCGTACAGGTTGATGGTCAGGCTTTTCTGGGCGAAACTTTCAACCCTATTGGGAACGATGTCTCTATTCGCCGCGCACGCTTTGCCACAAAAGCAAAGGTTACAAAAAACTGGTACGGCGAAATAGACCTTGATTTTGCTAATGGGGTATTAGAACTCAATGATGCAATCCTCGGATACGACTTTCTAAACGGATTAACTACACGAGTAGGTAATTTTAAAGAACGTTTCTCTATGTCGCAAACAGCATCATCACGTTATCTTAACTTTATGGAACGTTCGATGGTAGTTGCAACATTTGCCCCATCTCGTCACATAGGCTGGGAAGTTGCTTATGAGGCGCCTCGTTTTTTAGCCGTTGGAGGCATTCATTTTCAAGAAGTGGAAGACTTAGAAATGAGGACGTACGTGGAGGACAACAACAAAGACTACGGCAGAGATCAAGGGCACTCATTCACTTGGAAACTTGTATTACAACCGTTTGGACAAAATCAAAATTATGGCATACACGTTGCTGGAGCCGCTTCTTATCGAACTCCAAAAACCAATGTTGACCCCGGAGAATACGGCGGAATACGCTACAGCTCACGCTCATTGAGCAGTATCAATCGAAAAAAATATTTGGATACCGATGTAATTACTGACTACGACCACACCATATTGAGTAACATTGAATTAGCCGGATTTTACAAAGGACTGGGCATTCAAAGCGAAATTATCAGAAATTTTACGTACAGAAAAAACGATAAGCAAACGCTCGACTTCGGTGGTTTCTATGTACAAGGAACATATATGCTTTTTGGAGGAAGACAAGTTTATAATAAATCCGAAGGTGAATTTACCCAACCGGACAAAGGCAAAAAATGGGGCGATGTAGAACTCGCTTTACGTTATGATTATGTTAATTTAAATGATAAAGACATTTACGGAGGATCAGCAGAAGGTTACACTGCCGGCTTAAATTTTTATACTGCCAGAAATGTAAAATTCCAACTTAACTATACGTATGTGAACCACGACCGTTATGCCAGTGGAAAAGGAAAATTATTTGTAGGACACGACATTGACGGAAACTTAACCAAAGATCCGAAGAAAGTTGCCGACGCTGCCGGAAAAGCCGGTGAAGATTTTGGATCAATAGGTTTACGTTGTGAAATTGACTTTTAAAAAATACTAATATGAAAAAAATATTTTTATTATCAACGTTATTCGTTGCATTATTATTTACATCTTGCGTAAAAGATGAGATATACGTAGGTTCTGCATCCATAGAACAGGTAACCAGAAACCCTACTGATCCTAATGAAGCTGCTACACCTATTGTTACCGCTAAAATTACAGACTTAAAAGGTATATCTACCGTAAAATTGTACTACAAAGCATCAACAGAGACAAACTTTAACTCGGTAGATATGACTTTAACCGAAGGGCGAATTTATGCAGGCACCATTCCTGCTTTTGCCAAAGACGTAAAAGTGGAATACTATATCGAAGCAACAAATTTAGACAACTTAAAAACGCTTTATCCAAAGGAAGCCCCGACAAAATTAGATTCATACACCATCGGAGCTGCTCCTATAGTATTATATATTAATGAGGTATTCTCAGATGGAACAAAAGACACCACAGATCCTGACTGGTTTGAGATTTACAATGCTTCCGAAATCTCAGTCGATCTTAAAGATTATCAAGTGTATGATGAAGGAATAAAAACAAGTTTAAGTACAGCATCTCCCAAAGCAAAACGAGTGCTTTCAAGTATTGTAATTCCTGCAAAAGGTTATGCCGTAATTACTACAGAATACAACGGAGAATCTGTAATGTTTGGATTGAGCACAGCTGGTGATGCCGTTTATCTTGAAAATCACAACGGCGTATTGGTTTCCTCTCTCGACTTTGGCACCATTGGTTTAGCAGGGAAAAAATCATACGGTCATAAACCCGATGGAACCGGAGCGCTTACCACTTTCACAACTCCAACTAAAGGAGCTTCAAACAACAATGCAAACTAATTAAATTTTATAAAATAAGATGAGTAAAGAAGAATTAAAAATCGGAGCAATCTCAAAACCACGTTTTGAGTTTCGTTCATTCGGCCAAAGCTTTGTCGATGCTGCCAAAAGAATGGCACGCCTTTCAGTTCCTGTTCCTGAAAAAGTATGGGAACGCACCAGCGAAGAAATCTACATTTTGTCACGCACCAACGATATCAACAATACCAAAATCAGAGATGGAAAAATGGATATCAAAACGTATGTGCAAACAGTTGACGGACTCGAACAATGGAATCCGTTGATGAAAGGCGAATTTCCTATCAGCGTGGAAGTGTTGAAAAACGAAGTTTTCCCTGCTTTCCAAGTTGAAATTCCTGAGTTCACAAAAGAGGTGTACACTTACGATGAATTTATTGAAATCATCAAAAACCACCCCGATTTACAAGCGGTACGCGTTTACAAACAACGTTTCGGATACATGGTGAACAACACTATTTGCGAAGCAGGAAACGTGTTGATCAACGGTGCAAAAATTGAAACCATCAACTCAGAATCTACCGAAGTGGAAGATATTCTTAAAACGATGAAAGAAGTTGGATTGGAAAATGTTGAAAACATCAATTACCTGCAAGCCATCAAACGCGTTATCGGAATGATTGACAAGCCGTTGGCAAATTAACACAAAGAACTTTTCAAACAAACTTGACTATTTTATTGTCAAGCTAAAAATATGAATACAGCTTTTTAAGTCCCCCTTTGGGGGATTTAGGAGGCTTTTAATAAAAAAATTATGGCACAAGAAATAGAAAGAAAATTTTTGGTTGTTGCTGACAATTTTAAAAGCCAAGCATCCAAACAAACTCGCATCACACAAGGTTATCTGTCTTCAGTTCCTGAACGCACCGTACGTGTACGCGTAAAAGGCGAAAAAGGCTTTATCACCATCAAAGGAATTGGCAGCGAGAGCGGTGCAAGCCGTTACGAATGGGAAAAAGAAATTCCGGTGGAAGAAGTAAACGAACTGCTTAAAATTTGCGAACCGGGCGTGATTGACAAAACCCGTTACGAAGTAAAAAACGGAGCATTCAAATTTGAAGTGGATGAATTCTACGGCGAAAACCAAGGATTAACCGTTGCTGAAATTGAATTAAACAGCGAAGACGACAGCTTTGAAAAACCAAGCTGGCTGGGCGAAGAAGTAACAGGAGATGTAAAATATTACAACTCCATGTTGATGAAAAATCCATTCACAAAATGGTAGAATAAAAATTAAGTTTTACTTGCAACTCAACGAACAGCCTTTGGGCTTTCGTTGTTGTTGCATCTAAATGCAGGCTTTAAAAATCCCCGATATAAAAAATGGAAGATATAAAAAACACGGCGATTGAAAATCAAACGGAAGGAAGCCAAGAATCGTTTGATATTTTAGATATGAATAATTACAGGGTAGAAAAACTCCCTAAAATGCATAAATCCGGATTTGAAAAATGGATGAGCATGATAGGCGTTCCACTGGCGTTGGTCGTTTTTATTTATATCTATTGGTTTGCCAACATACCTTTTCTCGATCAGTTAGACACGCATATTTTGGGTAAAGAATCCTCCAAGAGACTGTTGGAGACGGGGTTATCGGGATTTATCAGAATAAATTATGCGATGCTTGCGATTTTTGCAGCTTCCATTATTCTTTGGATGACCGAAGCCATCCCCAACTACCTTACCTCTCTGATTTTAATTCTCGGAATTGTTTTAACCAACGTCACTTCCGAGAAAACCGCTTACGCGCAATTAGGACATCCTGTAATGTGGCTCAACATTTTATCCTTTGTGCTGGCAAGCATGCTCGTTAAAACGCGTGTGGCAAAGCGCTTTGCGTTGTGGTTTGTTATCCGGTTTGGGAAAAACGCTACGATGATTATTTTTAGTTTTATCGTTATCAATATCGTATTATCCATTTTTATTTCTGCAACTACCGCAAAAGCCACCATTCTTCTTCCCATTTTTATGGTAGTGGCGGCAATTTATGGCGCTACAGGCGGAGAAAACAGGAATAATTTTGGCAGAAATTTAGTATTGCAAAATCTTTTTCAAATCAATATGGGTGCTACCGGATTTATTACAGGTTCGGGAGCAAATTTATTAGCCGGTTCATTAATAGCAGGCGCTATGGGTTGGAAAGTATTCAGCTATCAGGAATGGTTTATCGGAGCGTTTCCACTGAGTATCTCACTGATTGTTATCGGTTGGTTTGTGGGTTCTAAACTAATTTTCCCATTAAAAAAAGGAAAAGATAAACCCCAAATCGAAGGTGGAATGCAGCGCTTAAAAGAAGAATTACACAATATGGGTAAAATGACTTTTCAGGAATACAAAGCCATTGCCATTTTTTTAGTGGTTTTAGCCCTCTGGGCTACCGACAAGCAGCACGGAATCAGTCAAACTGCCGTGGCATTTTTAGGCGCTGTAGTAGCATTGTTGCCCGGTATTGGAATCGTAAAGTGGAACGACATTGACATTCCGTGGCATTTGTTACTTTTCTCAGCCGGCGCGTACACGTTGGGAGCCGGATTGGAAGTTACCGACTTGCCCGCGACAATGATTGACACGCTTTTCAATCATTTAGGAATAACAAAAAATACGCCTTTTGTATATCTGTATCTAATTCTGACTGGCGCTATGCTATTCTCGGCATTACTATTTGAAAGTAAGACAATGCGAACGCTCATTTTTATACCCATCGCTATCGGGATTGCAAATAAATTCGGTTATCCTATTATGAGTCTGGCGTTTCCGGTAGCATTACTTATTGAGCACGTATATGTATTGCCATTCAACAGTAAGCCGGCGGCACTGCTTTATACAACCAATCATTATAGTTGGAGCGACACATTTAAATTTGGGATAGTAATGATGACAATCAGTTGGGGAATGATTATCTTGTGGGGTGAAACCGTTTTAAAATGGCTTGGTTACACCGAAGGGTTGTTTTAACTTTTAATCAACACCTCGCGTTTGAGACAAATATTTTATTCTAATTTTAACGTAACGGAGTGATAGTTTGATGTAATGATGTAATTTTGTACTTTCGCAGACAGAATAAATTACACAATTACGACTCAAAGCACGACTTAGAAAATTTCAAAATAAATGATTGACTTCATTGCAAAAATACACGACAAATTTACGCTGGAATTTAAAGCACTTTACAAAGCCCGCCATAAAATAAAAATCAACAATTTTACGTTGAACACGTGGATTTTTGTTCCCAACAGTTTGGATATAAACAAACGAACATATAATCACAGCGATTTTTATAAAGACTTACGCACCAATATTCGTCTTATTACACCTGTTTTTTTGCTCCGGGAAATAGCAGGAGGCAATGCCACGCCCCTCAATAATTTACAAAGGGCAATGAATGAACTAACAATAAACCCTACCCGAAGTAATGCTTCTGAGTATGAATATCAAATCAAAATGTTTGCCGCCATATTTAAAAGCGCGCTCCGCGAGCAACTAAATTTTGTATTTGACACTTCGCACAGCAACCAAGACAGAGGGGTATTGATTGAGCAATTGATTGCTGATGTGGAAAATACGATGACAAAATATCGTACTTTGTCGCACATTATCAAAGCGCCAACCATCACCAAAGAACAGTTCAGTTACTTTACCTACGGCGATGAGTTTATATGTAATTTATCCTTGAAAGAAATTTATGGATTGGTGTACAAATTGGAGAAAAAAAAGGAAGAAGAACTTCTTCTAAAGCTACGGAACCGAACCGTTTGTTTTTTGGAACAGGAAGAAGCCTATAAAATAAAGCAAAACTATCCCACATTTGCGCCGTATGACAAACAAAAAAATTCAGATATTATTTTCAGATTCGGAGCATTGAAAAAATACATCGAAAGCGATTTATTTCTGAATGCTAACAAGAAAAAAGACGGCGTACTGATGGAAAATTTTCACCAGAGTATCGCTGCCGGATTAGCGATGATTTTTGCAACTGCCGTAGCTTTTTCCGTACAAAAAACATTTGGCAATCTTACCGTACCCTTGTTTGTAGCGTTAGTGGTGAGTTATATGCTCAAAGACCGCATCAAAGAGTATATGCGGTATTATTTTGCCTCAAAGCAGAGCGGAAAGTACTTTGACAATAAAACAACCATCAGTATCAAAGAAAATGAGATCGGCTGGACAAAAGAAAGTTTCGACTTTATTTCGGAATCGGACATACCTCCTGAAGTATTACGCGTACGCAATCGATTGCCATTGTTGGAAGCCGGTAACCGATTTTCAAAAGAAAAAATCATTCTTTTCAAAAAAACAGTATATCTCAACAGGAAAGAGTTGGACGACAACACGACTTTCAATGTTGCAGGAGTTGCCGAAATTCTTCGGCTCAATCTTTCCTCTTTTATGCGTAAAATGGATAATCCGGAGTTTCCGCTTTTTATGCTCGACAAAAATAAAGAAATAGGGAAAATCGCCGGAACAAAAAATTATTTTATGAATATAGTTGTACAGTCTAAATTTGAAAGCACCGAAACACTACAACGTTATCGGATCACATTCAATCGTGATGAGATTGTGAATATTAAAAAAATGTAACTTATGAGATATTGTTATCGCTTTATTTTATCCCTTTGTATCGTAGTCTCCTTTTTTACTCCGCTACAAGCACAATCCACATTTCCATCGGTTACGTGGAGCAAGGCTCAAAACTTATCATCCGTACTTCCTACCGATGCCTACGAGTTAAGCGGGCTCTATTGGAACGACTCAAAAAAACAGCTTTTCATTGTTTGCGACGGAGGGAAATTGATTATTTTAAGTTTAAATACTTCGACAAACACATTTTCATTAACCGCGAACATCAACAATATGGATTCGCCCGAAGGGATTACTCAGGTGGACAATACCACTAACGAGTTCTACACCATTGATGAAGGAAGCTATCAGATTAGAAAATATGGCTTGGCTACAAATTACGCTACCGTAACTTTAATGAATTCATGGAATATACTTTCTTCGCCTTCGCCAATGACAGATACGGGAAATACCGGACCGGAAGGCATCACCTTTGTCCCTGATTGGTTTTTAAAACGGATAGGCTTTGTGAGTTCGGTAACAGGAAAAACTTACTCTTCGACTAAAGGTATGAACGGACTTATTTTCATAGCCCATCAAAGTGGAGGTTATGTATGGGTTTTTGATCTAAATCCGGCAGTAAGTGACGATTTTTTATACGTGGGCAAATATAAAACCGCCGAGTCAGAAAGTTGCGACGTAGCATTTGACTACACCACCGGACTGATGTATATTCTTCACAACACCGGATCGAATTATTTAGAGGTAACCGATTTATCAACAACCGTCACAAAAGGCGAATATACATTTAACACTTCTATCGAATATCTCGTACCCAATCCGTCTTCGGGAAGCAAAAATGTGGAAGGCTTTGCCCTTAGTCCAAAATATTCCAACAACAGCCAGGTAAATGCTTGGTTTTGCAGAGATGTCTCTTCCTCTTCCGAGAGTGCAGATTGTCTCCGCTGGTTTTATCCGTTCAATTCTACCGGTGAGAATATTGTTGTATCAGGCGTAAAAGAGACGGTGGATAATTCTGATTTTGTTATTACGATAAGTCAATCGAAACTAAAAATACAATATCTTAAGAATGATATAAATAATATTGATATTACCTTATATGCCGCCAACGGGCAAAAGATTCTGACAAGAAAAAACAGAGCATTGCCATACACCGAATATATTAGTCTGAAAGGTGTATGTTATATTTCTATTTCAAAAAACAATCATATTTTGGTTTCAAAAAAGATATTAGCCCGTTAACAGCAGATTTTCATTATTTTACGTTGTTTTTTAATTTTACTTTACTATATTTGCTCGACAAACAATTTCTAATGTTTCATCGCGTAAAAAACAAGAAAATATGAAAAAAATTACTTTTTAAAATTGGCAGGTTTTATCGTACTTCTGTTCTCGACAGCTTTCTCGTATGGGCAACAAACATTTGTAAATGGCAATTTAGCGGTATTAGTCGCAGCTGCTTCCGCTAACAATACAACTGTCAGTGTAGTTGAGATTAACAAAACTTCTGCCAGCCAAACTGCTATTCAAACCATTTCGATCGCAGGAACAGGGACAAACGCTATTCGAGTGTCGGGTTCAGCGACCTCCACTCTTTATGCGGCAAATTCTAATGACGGATCTTTGTTTTGTTTCACCGGACACAACAGTGAAACAACCAGTTCAAATGCAAATGCTTTATTAACGCGTGCAGTTATTGCTGTTGATCACTCAGGTAATTATTCTATTAAAACAACTTATACCGGAACAACTGGTCAACAAACAAGATGCGCTACAACACTTAACAATTCGGACTTCTTTATTGGAGATCAAAGTGGTTTTTATACCAACTCTGCCACAGCAGTTTCCCCATCAGGTAATATTCGTTCAGTGAAGGCCTTTGGAGGAACGGTATATGCTTTTACCTCATCAACAAGTTTACCTCCCGTAGGAATTATCTCTTCCAATACCGGAGGCACATATACTGCATTAACAGGATTAGAAAATGGAGCTACATCAAGGCAAGACTTTTACCTAATATCTTCAGGTGAAAATAGTAATACTTACGATATTCTTTACATATTAGACGCTACCAGCGCAACTGCAGGCACTATATACAAATACTCTTTGGTAAATAGTTCATGGACTGCAAATGGTTCTTACACAACAGATTTTGGCGGTTTTGGACTCTGTGTGGAACAATCGGGCACCGGTGCCAATTTGTACGTTACAACAGGCACTGGCGCTACTACAGCCAACAAGGTAAAAAAACTTTTTGATTCTGCGGGCTTCAACACGGCAATTAACATAACAACTGCAAACAATATAGACTTATATATCGCAGCAACAGGAACCATATTAAAAGGCATCGCTTTTGCACCTTATTATGACATTGCAAATAAGGTTGAGAGTCCAATTCTATCATCGATGAAAATTACCGGAAACAATATTATCTTTGAGCAAATACCTACGTCCGACATTAATATTTATTCCATTACCGGTTCAAAAGTTGCTACTTACTCGCCAACTCAGAGTATAGCGCTCAAGTTACAAAAAGGCGTTTACATTATTCGTGTAGATAACCAAACAGCTAAATTTATATTGAAATAACAACTAAACAGAATAAACTCTATGGAAAGTCGCTCGAGAATACCGAGTGGCTTTTCATATATATGCCCATCGTCTTCTTTTAGAGAATCTATATACAATTCTCCTTTACAAACTTATTTTATAAGATGATTATCCATAAAACGATCTAAAAATTAATTGCCACGCCTTTTAAGGCGTGAAACCAATATCCGGAATGAAAATGACTTTAGTCAAAATATAAGTAGTAGAAAATAATTATTGTAATGTTTTTTCGAGGCTGTTTTTGAGCAGATTTTTTGGGATTTTGTCCGAAGATTTAGCGGGCTAAATCAAGGATAAAAGCGTAAAAAGATGCTAAAAAGAGACCGAAAGAACAAACAAAGCATTTAGATTTAGTTTTTAATAATTATAGCGTTAATTGTTTTTTACTACTTATGATTATTTCTATAGATTATAGGATAAATTTGGGCTAAAGCCCACAAATTACCATTTTGTAATCCACGCCTTAAAAGGCGTGGCAACTGAAGAAATATACTATGTCGCTTTGCGGATAATCATTTTTAATAATAGCTTATAAAAACCGTTTTTTCAAAAAAGTAAAATAAAATATCGTTTTTTCGCATAACTTCACTATATTTGTCTCATAAAATACATTTTGATTATTTTACCAAGTAAAAATTAAAGAAATATGAAGAAAACACTACTTTTAAAACTACCTCTTATTGTTATTTTAATGGCACTCACCACAAGTGTTTCTTATACTCAGGTACGCATTACAGAAGCTATGTCAAGCAGTGGCTCGGGCGGCACCAACGACTGGATCGAACTGACAAACTTAGGAACAATTGCTGTTGACATTACCGGTTGGAAGATGGATGATAGCAGTTATGCCGTAGCTAATGCCGTAGCATTTGTTGGTGTAACATCAATCCCTGCCGGCAAAAGTGTCATCTTTCTTGAAACAGATGATCCCACTACAGATGTAGCTGCTTTTAAGACTTTTTGGGGAACGTCTCTCGATGCAATATCCATAGGTTCTTATCCGAGTTCAGGTAAAGGTGTTGGATTGTCTGGAAATGGTGATGGTGTAATTATTTTTGATGCATCCGATATAGAAATTACCCGAGTTACCGTTCCGGTAGCCACTACGGGTTCATCATTCTATTGGGTCTATAAAACAGATAACACCGTAGAAACAAACGGAGCGGTAAGTGTTACCGGTACTATTACGGGAGGCACAGCAAATCAAATTACAATCAAATCTACAAATGCGTTGGGTAATATCGGTTCTCCGGGTACCGCCGTTGTGGGAGGTCTTTCTGCCAATGTTGACAACCCGACTTATTCTTCAGGTTGGAAATTAGTTGGAAGCACATTGCACTTTTCACAAATTCCTCAAAATAACGTTCAAATATTCTCTATATCGGGTAACAAAGTTGCCGAATTACAGCCGGAAAAAGAGATTGCTCTTAACCTGCCAAAAGGTATTTACATTATCCGTGTGGACAACCATAATGGCAAAATATTATTACCATAGGAACAAAAACAGATCCTTATTACACAAAAAAGCGCTTAATTATAAGCGCTTTTTTGTGTAGAACACACACGGTTTATAAATCTATTAAATATCTCCTATTTTCATCGGATTATATGATATTTCATTATCATATACATCCGAATTATCGTATTTTTTAACTTTGCGTACAATCAGATTGGTGAGCGGTAATACCACAATCTCGTAACCGGTTTTCATCAACATTTGCGTAAGGATGAGAATAAATAAATCTTTATTCGGAATGACACCATAAAACGCGATATTAAAAAACACCAACGAGTCGATTCCTTCACCAAAAAGAGTAGAGATAACCGCACGTAACGAAAAATTACGACCTTTCTGCATAATCTTCATTTTGCTCATTACAAAGGCATTGGTGAATGCTCCAAAAAGAAATGCAATGAAACTGGCAATGGTGATGCGTTCGGTATTTCCCAAAACGAGCGCAAACTCACTCTGATGTGTAAAATTTACCGATCCGGGTACCGCAATGCTCATCCTGAAAACCAGAATGGCAAGAAAATTCATCAGAAAACCTACCCAAATTATCAAACGAGCTTTTTTGTACCCCCAAACTTCGGCAATAATATCGTTAAGAATGTAAGAAATAGGGAAAATCAATAAACCGGCAGTAGCTTCAATGGTACCGATGTTGATAAGTTTTTGTTCAATGATGTTGGAAACAATGAGGCAGGTCGTGAAGACGATCCCACACATCATAAAGATGACAGAGACTTGTTTTTTCATTTTTCTTGTTTTTTTAACGTGGTGTTCAAGCACACGTAAGTCCCAAAATCCCCCAAAAAGGGATTTTTGGAACAGATTATTATTAATGTGAATCAGTATTTAAAAATCAGATAAATGAAAGCTACAGAGAGTTTGCCGTATATATGGTTAAGCAATCCGGCGACAGATCTGACTTTCATCGCTCTTTGAATTTTTGTTTTTTCATTAAGCCAATTAAAGAAAGCCTCAATAGGTTGTCTGACTTTAGAAACAGCCTGAGAAAATAAATCATTAAAAGCTTTATTTCTCTGTTTTATATCTTCAGCCTGATCTTTAATTCCTTTTACGGGAGTTAGCATTTCGATATTTTGAGTTTTTCTTTTATTATCATTAAAGTATTCTTTATCAGAGTAAATCTTATCGCCAAAGATTACTTTAGATAAGATATTATCACCCCAGGTTTGCTTGAAAACGGTCAAATCGTTATCTTCAGCGGGAGTAATAATAATGCTTTCAGGGAAAGGAATCGTTCCTTGCCTAACGCTTGCCAGCGTATGGATTTTGCATCCATAATAAAACAAGTTTTTGGTAGAACAGAATCCTTTTGCAGTTAACTCGGTGGCGACTTTTCCGGTTCTGTTTTTACCTGCACAGGTGATAATCGGCATTGAATCCACTAACGAGAGTAAACTGCTACAATTCTCCGGCTTAAATGAACCAATGAGTTTGTTGGCAAGTGCCTGAAAAGCACTGGCTAATAAATTTAAACGATAAGAAAATGTTTGATACGATGGTAATTTTGGAAACCAATTCAAAAGATAATCTTTTGTAAATGAATGAATTTCATTGATTTGAAAATACCGTTGTTCGTGTCCTGCAAAAAGATAAATTGTCATTAATTCCTGATCTGTGAATTCCGGTCGAAAATTATTGCTGTTTCTTTGACAGAGAAAACAAAGTTCTTTATCGTATAAATCACAAATATAAAAGTAAATGGCTATTAATTTTTGCTCTTTTTCGTTGGAGATCATACTTATGAAAAATGTGGTTATTTTTCTTCTAAGTTAATGATTTTCAACGAATCGAGCAAATTATTTGACAACTAATTTACTATATATCAATAAAATAAATCAAAATGAATCTCGGAGTCGCTACTCCTGATTCGCATTATTAATTAGAAAGTTGTTTTAAAATCAAAGTAATCAGATAAATTAAAAATTATAGCTCAGACCTCTTCCTGAAATTAAATTCTTCAGGCACAGGATCAAATCCACTCCCTCCCCAAGGATGGCAGTTTAAGATTCGTTTTGTTCCTAAATACACCCCTTTTATCACCCCGTGTTTTTTTATGGCTTGGATAGATATTTCCGAACAAGTTGGCAAATAGCGACAAGTTGGTGGTTTCAACGGCGAAATGCTATACCTATAAATATATATTGGAAGCAGAAAAATAAATTCGATAATTTTTTTCAATATCTTCATTTAAAACTATTTCGATTTTTTATACGCTAAACAATATTATTTCATCAAGGTCGTTATGACTTTTTAATTTGCGAAATAATATTAAATAGATGTCATACCTACAGTGCTTAAAATAAATGATCTATATTCTTTTATTAAGATTTTGCCCCGATAGGGCTAAGAAGTACCGTTAGGCACAGCACATCAATAAAAGACTGATTATCAGCTTATAATAAATTCCACAGCAACGACACGCAATGAATCATAAAAAATCAAGATGACTTCATCGTAAAGATCATCCTTTGATTCCGTATAAATAGGAATTTGAGAACTAAAGGTTCATCACAAAACAAACAAGCGTTAATTATCAGCGAGTTAATTTTGTTTTTTATCCTATAATTTCTAATAATTATGCAAAAGTAACGCATAGTTGGTCGAAATAAAAATTTTTCATCATAAAATACACTAAAAAAGATGTTGCAAGATTAAAGAATAAATCACTATTTTTGTAAAATCAGAAGAAGTAGATATTTTCATTATTCATCTTTTTTCCCACCGACTAAATGCCTCTCAAAACAAAATTAATCATTGTTATAATTTGCTTGCTTGCAAATATTTCGATTTATGCGCAAATGAGTATAAAAGGAAAAGTTATTGACTCTGAAACCAAACTGCCCGTATCTTTTGCTACGGTTGTTTACCAAAAAGCTTCGCACCAAAACGGAACAGTATCCGATGTGCATGGCGTTTTTGAAATTACAGATACAGACATATCAAGCCTGACAGTCTCTTGTATCGGATATAAATCGGAAAAAGTATCGCTATCTTTAGAGTCAAACCTATCAAATTTAGTTGTGGAATTAACAGCATCGATTCGAGAACTAAACGAATTGGTGGTTACATCCAAAAACAATCCGGCAATAAGAGTTATTAGAAATACACAGAGAAACAAACGGCAAAATAATTTTGAAAACTACCCAAATTACAGCTACCGATGTTATCTGAAAACAATAATCGACCTCAAACTGTCGGACGAAGCTACTCTTCAAGATAGCCTCCAAATAAAAAATAGTTCCCACTATAAAATAAAAGCACCGTTTGTATCCGAATGTATTGTTTCGACACTCAAACTAAACGGACAGCTTGAACATAAAATAAAAGCACAAAAAACATCGGGATTGAAAGACCCCCTTCTAACACAAGCATTTGTTAGAATGTTTCACCACTCCATTTCATTTTACAACAACAGTGTTTCACTCTTTGAAATACCAATGGGTGGCGATAAATCCATTTCGGAATACGTAGGTCCACTGTCAGACGGTTGTTTGAGTGGCTACAATTACGAATTAGAAGACCGCTACCTGAATAATACCGACACCATTTTTATGATTCATTTTAAACCGAAAAAAGGTAAAACATTTAACGGCTTGAAAGGGACTTTATTTATCAATTCCAATGGATTTGCCATTCAAAGCATTGTTGTGGAACCTGCCGATAAGGGGTTAATCAGTTTCAAGTTCAGACAAGATTACAATTTTGTGGCAAACAAATGGTTTCCGGGTGGCTTGGACGAAGAAGTTGGCTGGGTATCAAATACCATTAGTAAAAAGTCAAAAATATATCCGGTATACTTGATAACAAGTAAGATAGACAGTGTCAGCTACCAACCTCCAACGAATCAAAAAATAAATCTTGAGAAGGTTTATTTAGATGATATCTCTTTGACTCAAAGCGAACAAATGATCGAATCGCTCCGACCGGACTCACTCTCGGCAAGAGAGAGAAAAACCTACCTTTTTATGGATAGCGTTGGCAGAAGATACAATTTGGACTATTGGGCGGCTGTTTTGCCTAAACTGACACAAGGAAAAATCCCTTTGAAATGTATAGACGTCAATCTTAACAAATTATTTTCAAGAAACGATTATGAAGGAGTTCGTTTAGGCATCGGATTATATACCAACGAGAAGCTGTTAAAATTCGTCACCCTCGGTGGATTTGCGATGTATGGTTTTAAAGATAAAAAGCTAAAATACGGTGGAGAATTAATCGTTGACATAAACAAGTACCACGAAGTGCAACTCAAATTATCATACCACAACAGCTTGTTGACAGTAGGATCGAGTGGCACATCTGAGTTTGAGAACTCAACATTTAGCGATTACCTTCGGAGTTACTTAGAATTTAGATACGACCATCTTATCGAAAAAAAAATCGATTTCGGATTCAGACTGCTCCGGCATTTGAAACTAAACACTGTTTTATCAATAAATGAACGCAGTCCAACGTACAAGTACACATACAAAGATCAACCTATTTCCGGATACCGTAATGATGCCGTTGAAATTTTAGCGAACTATGGATTTGGAGAAGAATTAGGCGTTATCGGCAATCGGCGTTATATTCAATATCCGGGCAACCCAACAATCAATTTCCGCTATAAAAGAGGATTGGACATCTTTAGTAAAAATAATTTCAGCTATAATAGAATAGAGGCTACACTCGATTATATCCTCTACAACGGACGAATAGGACAATCAAATTTCCGACTCACATCGGGCTGGATTGACCGTAGCTTGCCTTACGGATTGCTTTTTACCGGAGAAGGGAGCAAAACTTCCGGTTTATCCTTTCTGATAAACAATAGTTTTCAAACAATGATGCCTTACGAGTTTTTATCCGATAAGTACGTTCATCTTTTTTACTCGCACAACTTTGGAAATTTGCTTCTGAATACAAGATTATTCAAACCACAATTTATTATAGTACAAAATACCGGCTGGGGAACATTAAAAATATTGCCGAACAGGGTATTGAGTTCGAAATAATGGGAAAAACCTATTTAGAATCGGGACTAATCATAAACAATATCCTGAAGATAAAGTATATGAATATGTTTTATTTCAATTTGGGAGCGGGAGGTTTTTATCGATATGGCAATTACAAATTTGACAATCTCAACGATAACCTCTCACTCAAACTATCTATGACTATTTCATTTAAATAATAAGATGATTATCCGTAAAACAACCTAAAAATTAATTGCCACGCCTCTTAAGGCGTGGAACCAATATCCGGAATGAAAATGACTTTAGTCAAAATATATGATTATTTCTATAGATTTAGGATAAACTTGGACTGAAGCCCACAAATTACTATTTTGTAATCCACGCCTTAAAAGGCGTGGCAACTGAAGAAATATACTATGTCGCTTTGCTGATAATCATTAATAAAAATAAATATCCGTCTGATTTGATAAAACAACCACTATTAAAGAAATTTTTCCGTAATTCATTTTTTTATTCAAGCGCAAATGAGTAATTTTGCGCTCGGAAGCAAAGAAGTAATTTTACCTAAATTCAGGTATTGTGTAGCACAAAAATTACAAATTACAAATTATATTTTAAAAACTAAAAAACAGAAATTTATGTGGTTAATTCATTCCTCTATCGGAAGAAAACTCATTATGAGTATTACAGGGGTATTCCTTGTACTGTTTTTAACCTTTCACAGTCTGATGAATGTGACGGTGCTTTTTAGCGCTGAAGCGTACAACTCTATTTGTGAATTGTTAGGAGCAAATTGGTATGCCTTGATTGGCACAAAAGTGCTGGCTCTCGGTTTTATTGTGCATATTTTGTACGCTTTGTATCTTTCATACCTTAATATGAAAGCACGTGGCAACGACAGGTATGCTGTAACAGCGCGCCAGGAAGGTGTGTCGTGGGCTTCAAAAAATATGTTGATACTTGGTGCCATTATCTTCGGATTTTTGGTATTGCACTTCTTCAATTTCTGGGCTAAAATGCAGTTGGTGGAACTGGTGCACGGACACGAATGGGAAAGCGCCGGATTGCACAACCCAGCCGATGGAGCTTATTTTATCCAAACACTTTTCTCTAATCCTGTTTACAGTATTATTTATATTGTATGGTTGGTTGCTATTTGGTTTCACCTTACTCACGGAATTTGGAGCGCATTACAAACTCTCGGGTTAAATAACAAAACCTGGTTACCACGTGTGAAATGTATCTCAAACATTTACGCAACCATCATTATGTTATTATTTGCATCTATACCTGTTTATTTTTTACTTGGTTTTAGTGTGCTATAACGCCCACGAGTGATATTAAACTGACAAAACTTTAAAAGTTCTGGCAAAAACAGAAGAATCTACAACACAAGTAGAAAACAAAATATTGGACGCTAAAATTCCTGCGGGACCTTTAGCCGAGAAATGGAGCTATTACAAATCGCACCAAAAATTAGTGAACCCCGCTAACAAACGTCGTTTAGACGTAATCGTTGTTGGAACCGGATTAGCCGGCGCTTCGGCGGCTGCTTCGTTAGCTGAACTTGGATTTAACGTATTAAATTTCTGTATTCAGGATTCACCTCGCCGCGCGCACTCCATTGCTGCGCAAGGTGGTATCAATGCGGCAAAAAACTATCAAAATGACGGCGACTCTGTTTATCGTTTATTTTATGATACAATTAAAGGAGGCGATTACCGCGCCCGCGAAGCAAACGTACATCGCTTAGCTGAGGTTTCAAACAGTATTATCGATCAATGTGTGGCTCAAGGAGTTCCTTTTGCACGCGAATACGGCGGTTTACTTGACAACCGTTCTTTTGGTGGAGCACAGGTTTCACGTACCTTCTACGCCAAAGGTCAAACCGGTCAACAACTTTTGCTTGGCGCTTATTCTGCTCTAAGCCGTCAAATAGGCAAAGGAAGCGTAAAATTATATTCTCGCTACGAAATGTTGGATGTTGTAATTATCGAAGGTCGTGCACGTGGTATTATTGCCCGCAATTTGGTTACCGGAAAAGTAGAACGTTTCTTTGCACACGCTGTTGTCGTTGGAACAGGAGGTTACGGAAACGCTTTCTTCCTTTCGACCAATGCAATGGCTTCAAACGGTTCTGCCGCCATTCAAATTTATAAAAAAGGAGCATATTTTGCAAATCCGGCTTACGCACAAATTCACCCAACATGTATTCCTGTTCACGGAGATTATCAGTCAAAACTGACATTGATGTCGGAATCGCTTCGTAACGATGGACGTATATGGGTACCAAAAAAGAAAGAAGACGCCGAAGCAATACGGGCAGGAAAAATCAAACCTACAGATTTGAAAGAAGAAGACCGCGATTACTATTTGGAACGTCGTTATCCTGCATTCGGTAACCTTGTTCCACGTGACGTAGCATCACGCGCGGCAAAAGAACGTTGTGATGCCGGCTACGGAGTTGGAAACACGGGCTTAGCCGTTTATCTTGATTTCTCGGATGCCATCAATCGTTTGGGTGAAAATGTGGTTCGTGCTCGTTACGGTAACTTATTCCAAATGTACGAAAAGATAGTGGACGATAATCCGTATAAAACTCCGATGATGATTTATCCTGCCATCCACTACACAATGGGTGGAATCTGGGTTGATTATGAACTACAAACATCGGTAAAAGGTCTTTTCTGTATCGGTGAAGCAAACTTCTCTGATCACGGTGCAAACCGTTTGGGTGCTTCAGCATTGATGCAAGGATTAGCCGACGGATATTTTGTATTGCCTTATACTATTCAGAATTACTTGGCTGATCAAATTCAAGTGCCACGTATGAGTACCGATTTACCCGAATTTACCGAAGCAGAAAAAGAAGTAAGCGCGCGTATCGAAAAAATTATGTCCATTCAGGGAAAACGTTCCGTAGATTCTATCCACCGTGAATTAGGATTGGTGATGTGGGATTTTGTAGGAATGGGACGTACAGCAGAAAGTCTGAAAACGGCATTGGAAAAAATCAAAGAAATCCGCAAAGAATTCTGGTCGAATGTATACGTTCCGGGAGAAGCCGACAATCTGAACAACGAGCTTGAAAAAGCGCTGCGTTTAGCTGATTTTATTGAAATCGGCGATTTGATGGCACGTGACGGTTTGAACCGCGAAGAATCTTGCGGAGGTCACTTCCGTGAAGAATACCAAACTCCTGATGGAGAAGCATTGCGCAACGACGATAAATTTGCTTACGTTTCTTGCTGGAAATATAACGGCGAAGGAAAAGAACCTGAATTACTAAAAGAACCACTGGATTACGAATTTGTAGTAAGACAACAACGCAATTACAAAGCATAAAAAGTAAACAAGAGATTAGTAAACAAGTAAACGAGAAACAAAATGCAAACACACAAAAATCTAATCGTATGGAAAAAGTCAATAGATTTAGTGGAAAAAATATATTTGGTTACTCGTAATTTTCCAAAAGAAGAACTCTACGGACTGACATCTCAAATAAGAAAGGCAACAGTTTCTATTGCTTCGAAATATTGCAGAAGGACACGGACGTAATTCAGACAAGGAACTTGTTCGGTTTTTATTTATTTCTCTTGGTTCTGCATCGGAGCTTGAAACACAGTTAATTATTTCATTTCGATTAGGTTTAATAAACGAAAATACATTTTCAGAATTTGAACAACTAATTAATGAAGTAATAAGAATGCTTACAGGTTTAATCCGCTCTAAGAATAATGAGAGTTTACAAAACAACACTAATCTGGAAACTGATAATAATACAAATTTAATTTCACATTAATTTGAGTAAATCCTAACAGCAAACAATTTCTTGTTTACTCGTTTACTTGTTTACTCGTTTACTATTAAAACAATGGAAAAAAGTATAAATTTAACGCTAAAAATTTGGCGTCAAGCCGGTCCGAAAGTAAACGGAAAATTCGAGACCTATAAATTAGACCACGTTCCTACTGATGCTTCATTTCTTGAAATGATTGACATCTTAAACGAAAAATTAATTAGCGAGCGTAAAGAGCCAATCGCTTTTGACCACGATTGCCGTGAGGGTATTTGCGGTATGTGCAGTATGTACATCAACGGGCATCCACACGGGCCTGATGGTGAAATTACCACTTGTCAATTGCATATGCGTAACTTCAAAGATGGAGAAACAATCACTATCGAGCCTTGGCGTTCAGCAGCATTCCCGGTTATCAAAGATTTAATGGTGGACAGAAGCGCTTACGATAAAATTATCCAAGCCGGAGGTTATGTTTCGGTAAACACAGGTGGTGTACCTGACGGAAACGCAATTCCAATCCCAAAACCAAAAGCGGACGAAGCTATGGATGCGGCATCTTGTATTGGTTGCGGCGCTTGTGCTGCCGCTTGTAAGAATGGTTCTGCAATGCTTTTCGTAGCTGCAAAAGTAAGTCAATTGGCATTATTACCACAAGGAAAAGTAGAAGCGTCGGCACGTGCAAAAGCGATGGTGGCAAAAATGGACGAGCTTGGTTTTGGCAACTGTACCAACACCGGCGCTTGCGAAGCGGAGTGTCCTAAAAACGTTTCTATTTCGCATATTGCCCGTTTGAATAGAGAGTTTTTGGTGGCAAAGGTGAAAGACTAAGAATTTCTTAGTCTGATATTGTATTGGGCTTTTATAAAAACAAATGAAGAAGAGGCTGTCTCAAAATAGAGAAGCCTCTTCTCTTCATCTTTAAAATATCCACCCACTAACCAAACATTCACGCCAAAAATATCATTTTGGTTGTCTTGAAAATAAGTTTCTCTTGTGTCTAAATCAACATCGCATTTAGTGAGCAATGATAACAGGACAACTCACATTTACTCCGTCAATGGTAGATTGTATAACATAAGTACCGGACAATAAATCCATCACATTCATCTCATTCCCCAAAGTTTCTTTTACAAACACCCCATTCAACGAATACAACCTGAATTTAGCCACCGTAGTTGATTCATAAGAGAAACGTAAAACATCAGATACCGGATTTGGATATATTCTTAATTTTATCGTTTCAGGATTTACAACTGAGGACACAATTTTACTATACACCAACAAATTATCGATGAAAATACTTCCGTTATTAGAAAGAGGTGCAGAAGTTTGTTTAATCTTTACTCCCGACAAATAATAGTCTGTACCACTATTCAATACTTTAAGGTCTGTTTCTGCAAATTTCCAACCATTGTGATGTAAACTATCTGTTTTTATGTATTTTACGTCATCGGCAGAGCGAAGTATCAGGAACAATTCGTTACCGGACAGATCACCATAAACATGAAGACCGGCTACGGAATCATGCGTCATTTTTACAGTTGGTTCATTAAAATTATACACTGCTTCTCCACTTGTATTTGTACCAAAATCATAAACCAAATTATAACTATAGGAGTTAAATAATTTTGTTGAAGAAGATTTTTTTACAGAAGCAGATGAGATATTTTTACTTTCAGTATTATTAAACGACATTCTGTTGTCCGTTTCAAAGTTCTCGGCTATATTTTTATCTGTAATCCGTTCATTGGATGCTGTAAACGGGATGCGCAATGTATCAGGAAGATATACTCCGTCAATATCCTGAATCCCTTTTGCTAATTTAACGATGTAATTTTCTCCCGGCACTAAACTTTGTGTAAGAGTAAATAGAGTAGAACCATAAGGTGATTTAACCGTATTATGTCTTAATGAGCGAGAACCCTTTGCTACAATGACTCCGTTTTTATCATAAACCTGCACCCCATTTATAAGTTCGGCAGTTTGGAGTTGTTTGTCGAAAACAAAAGTGAAAGTTGGTAAATAATAATCAACGTTCGTTTCGTTCGGCATTGGATACGCCGCTATAAGTTTCAATTCATTTCTGGAAGCTGTTTTAAACTTAAAACTAAAATCATTTTCCATAGATAAACCATCGAAATGACTTAACGATTTCGACAATGTAACAGTATAAACCGTAGATTTATTCAGCGGTTTGTCCGGAACAAATCTCATTGAAAAATATGAATCTTCAAAAACAAATTTACCACTCACAGCCGGTGAAATATGAAAAGCCTGTTGTGCGCTTGCAGGATCAATATCCCAATTAAATTTTATCCAAACGGAAGCTCCCGCTAAAACACTGTCGGTTAATGCTACTTTAGGTGAATAATCAACCACAGCAGGAGGCGTATTTCTGATTTTATTCAAACTTACATTGCTGTATGTAACATTGTTCGCAGTAACCGTAACATCCGTTGTATCCGAATGATAGGCAGTATGTTCAGTTATCACGGTATAATTTCCGGGTTGAAGATTTTTGAATAGATAAACACCGTTATTCAAGTTGTCCGTTGTGTAAGAGATATTATTGGGTAGAAGTGTTACTTTCGCACCGTTTACAGGCAATGAAATATCAGTTCCTACTTTATTATACGAAGACTCGTTAAGCAAAAATCGATCTTTGACAGCGCCGGCAATCATTCCGGTAGGTATTTGTGCCGATTTGAAATACGTACAGAATGTTTTGTAAAAATGCCATGCTTCCAAATATTTGTATTCCATATTCATCAATCGGTACGCTTCGGGAATATAATCATGCATTGCCCCTTCGGAGATAACTCCCGGAACCGTTAAGCCACGTAATACTCCATAGCCGTCGCTCCAGCCCATCGCAGTTCTACCAAATGTTTTGTCGCCCCTTACAGTATAATTCGAAGTCCAGTTTGTGATTTTATTCGTATAAAGCTCTTGCGCAATCACAGTGCTGATGTCGCGGCTCTTATCCGACCATGGTGTAGCACTCGGATAAGTATAGGTGTCGTTAGCATCTTTTCCGGCATAAAGCATCAATACGTGATTTGCCGTACCATTTCCGGCGTTACTATGTATGGAAAGCATAAAATCGGCATTTGCCGTATTTGCTGCAGCAACAATTTGCGAAAGTGGCAAATCATCGGCAGTTGTGTTGGTTGTTCTTGATATAAACGTCGTTGTACCTGCCTCGTCAAGCATTGTTTTCAGCTGTTGACCCTTGTCTAAATTACTCTGCGATTCCCAAAAACCGTTTTTGTCGCCCGACGTATATGGAGCTATAACGATATTTCTGTCATCACCATCATATCCGCCGTGCCCCGGATTAATGTAAATTCTTACACCGGTTAAATCTTGTGCCGAAATTAAAAATGTCACAAATAAAAAAATCCCGCTTAAAATATATTTTTTCATTACGCTTGCTTATTATTTAATTTCTATTTCTGATATATATAATTTACCCTCCAATGTATTGTAAATTATTCTTCCTGACTTAGAAGAGCAAGTTGGATACATCGCGATATGCTTCGGATTGCTTATTTGCTGTCTTATTTTTCCATCGGTGGACGTCATAACAACAGATGATGAAATGACATATTCGCCGTTATCCTTGTCTTGCATACCGGCAATATACTCGTTGTTATACCAAACCGGCGCGTTCAGATATCCTAATGAAGAAATAACTTTTCCACTGAGATCGCAGATGTAAGTACCTTTTCCTGTTGCAGTGAACAAGATTTTTTTATTGTCAGGTGAAAGCGATACCCATATATAGTTGTTGCTCCCCGAAAGAGGCTTTATTTGTTTTTTTACACCATTGTTGTAGATGTAAATGCTTAAATCTTCAGAACTCACGTATACAGAAATAGTCTTACTACTCTTTCCAAAAGTAGATTTCACCAAATTTTTTCCTGTCAGAACAAGTATTCCGTTATGGTAGCTTTGCGCCTGACGCAGATTTCGTTGAGGAGCGAGCATCTGCTGTTGTTTACCTGTCATTACATCGTAACTCTCCAAGGCATCGTATCGAAGTCGATTATCTAAGTTGGTATTTTTGTAGAATATTTTGGTGTCATCAGCGCTAAAAACAGGATAATATCCCGCATTTATCGCTTTTGAAATTTCCGTTGTTTTTCCTGTATTAAAATCATACAGAAATAATCCGTTGTAGCTTTCGGATGAAAAGAGTAGCTTACTTCCGTCGTTATTCAGAGTCGGATAATAAGCAGCGGCGTTCAGCACGATTTCATTTTGAGTTTTTACAGTTATTTTCTGAGCTGATAACAAGCTGAAGCTCAATAAGGCTAAAAAAAAGATGGTTTTTATTCTCATGGATTTAATGTTTATTTATTTTTATGGACTCAAGCAGCCGTCCATTTTGCTCTATACTCAACAAATATGTGCCTGCCGCAAGTTTTTGCATAGGCAGCGACACTTCATTGCCAACATATTCTTGACAGTCAAACGTTTGTATTAATTTCCCTGTTAAATGATAAAGTTTGATTTGCGTAGGATGATATTTTCCGTCAAATCTCACGTGAAGTTCATTCTTTACCGGATTAGGATAGACTTGGAACAATGAAACTTTCTCCGGCGAATAATAAGTCACATCCATACCTTTGTAACAAAGCGTAATGTCTTTGAGGCTTAACCTATACGCTTGTGAAGCCGTTTGCGCACCTAAATAAAAATTCAGATATTCAAATCTTACGGGGTAAATTGCTATATCGGAAGTATTGAACACATCTTCCAGCGGCAAGGTAAAATAAGTATCGGTGTTTTGCTGAAAAGAATTGAATTCCTTTGTTGTACTTGATGTAGAATTATTGGCTCGTAAGGATAAAACAACTCTTGAAAGTATAATATCTCCAATATTAACACCTATTTTCAATGTGTCAGGTAAACTATAAAACGGAATATCCCTTGATAGTTTCAAAAATGGCGCCCTTGTAGAAGTATAAGTAAAATCGATATTCAGTCCGGTATTCCAGTTTACAGGCAGATTAGAGTTGGTGATGGCAGCATTCAGAGCTGATGAGGCAGACAGTATCCAATTATCCGTCTTAAAATCATCAAAAAGTATTTTGCCCGACTCCGGAATTTCTACGGTGACTTTCAAACTATCATTGTAAGTACCTAAATTCCCCATTATCGTTGTTTTTCCGTTTTTTAATCCTTTAAGTACTCCTTGTGTTACGGAGCATATTTCCGGGTCTTTCACCGTCCAAATTAACGCAGCCGGATCAATCGGCATTGTAGTGGTTCCGTTAGAGCTGTTCACGTCTATCGGGTATTCTCTTCTGCTATCTATCAATACTGAATCTAATTTGATAGTAACATCTGAAGCTATAATATTTACAAGTTTTGATACCGACACATTGCCATAATGCGCCGTAAGCAAACCGGGAACCGAATTCGCTGAACTTACAAATGTTTTTCCATCAACAATTTTTCCCAATGAGGCATCACAACTTAGCGTAAAATCACTCAGGCTATCATTAATCAAAACTCCATACTGATTATAAGCTAAAATAGAAGGATTGTATGATGCAAAATAAGGCACTTCTATTTTAAGGTCTTCAAATTCAATTTTAGCTACAACATTATCATCCGGCGCACTGTGCATTACAAACCAGCCATTCGCCACTGCTCTTTCTTTACCGTCAGCCGGTTTATTGACTATTGCTCCATCCAGCATCATTTGAGCTGAGCCACCTCCGTCCATCGAAGTCGCATTCCAAGCGCCGCAAGATTTAAGAATTCCACACATGGTGGTTGTATTCGCTCCTATGGAACCACCCATTTTATCAATGACGATTAAATATAATGTTTTTCCGTCTTGAGACATACCTATACCCGTTCTGGGGTAAAGTTGAGAGTTATAAGCTTCGTTCGTATTCCGGACAGTTAACTCGCCATTTTTCATTACCAACGCATTTCCGGTAACCATCTGTTTGGCATAAACTGCTGTATTGTCCAATAGAGTGGAAATTTTCATATTTACCTTTACTGTTTGTCCAACAGAGAGGTTCTCAAGAAAAGTACGTCCGGTACCTTGTCCTGATAGAACAGTTTGCCCTGTTGGAACAGAGTTGGCTCCTTTATCTTTTATAATACTGACAACTTCACATTCCACATCACCACCTACTCCCCAGCTTTGTCCTGCTTTAGGAGTTACAAATACTTCGATTCCCGTATCGTCCGAATGTGTTGCTATTGCACCTAAGAATCCATTATAAAGTACAATCTGATTTGCTTTTCTTATTCTATTTATTTCAGAAATAGAATAATCTCCCAAGCCGTCAATAGTAACTTTCCCGTTAAATCCCATATCATCAATCCACACTTTTTTATTCTCATCAATCACAGCAAAACCTATTTCTTGCAGAAGTCCCTCGGCGGTTTCTGCACGCCCTCTATTCCAAGTACTTGGCATCGTTATCATTTCACCGTTTCTCATAGTACCGCTATATGGAAATCCAAGAAGTTCTGTAGGTTGATTTTGCCCGGACACAACCCAAAAGTTTCCGTTTACACTTCCTATAGGTCGATGATTGACCGTATTCAATCGGTTAAAAGCAGTAGTCATCGCTTCGGTTTTACCAAGTTGCTCGCCCGCTTGAAAAGTTTCAATCAAATTATACGGATTATTCAAATCAACTGTCATCATATAAACCGATAACGGATATTGAGGCAGTTTAAAGCGAGAATACATTATGCCGGGTCCTACTTGTTTGTATTCGAGTGTGTCGATGGTTTTTGTAACTCCCCAAATGTCGATGTTTCCGGCTTTGACATTGTTTGACAATACCAATCCGGCAAAAATTATTATTAAATATTTTATACGAAAATTCATTTTTGTGTTAATTAATTTTGTTTGCTATTAATCCGAGATTATCATCATTCTAAATAAAGGATGGCACATTCTAATAGAATTTAACTCCCGATATTGATTTGACAATTTATTTGACAACAAATTTCGCAATATCATACTCCTCATTTTCGTACACCTTGATCAAATAAGTTCCAGGTGCAAGATTGCTTACTTGTATGGGAATAACTCCTCCAGCATAACGCCCGTATTGTCTGTTTTCAACTCTTTGTCCTAATGAATTGTATATTTCAATTTTTATCGTCTGAGAAAAGTTTTGTTTGAGTTGTAAATTTAATATCTTGTTTACAATCGGATTCGGATAAATATTAAAACGCGTGGTTTTTAACGCGGAAACGCGTGTTTCGATATAACCGTTATAGACTAACAATATATCCTTTATCGCTAAAGTATAGGATTGTCCTATAGTCATTGCCGACGCGTTCAGATAAAAATTAACATTGTCAAACCAAATGGGATAAATGGCTTTGTCATCGGTAGCGAATAATTTATCCACCGGTATATCTAATGAAAAATCTTTATTTTGAACAAAACTGTTGAACTCGGTAGATACTGAAGTAGCTGAGTTGTTAGCTCTCAGGGAAACAATAGCTCTGGAAATGCCCATATTCCCAATATTTAATACTAGTTTTATTGTATCGGGGAGTCCATAAAATACCCGCTGATTAGTTAGTTTTATAAATGGAGAACGTCCTGAAGCATGCGTGAAATTAACAGCAGCTCCGTGTTTCCATTCCGCAGGCAAGTTGTTTTGATTAAACACAGCTCCTAAAAATGAAGATGAAGACAAGACCCAATCAGAAACCTTTAAGCTATCGCCAACCATTGTGGGTGCAGACGGATTTTGAACATTTATTTTGATTTCATCTGTAACATCATCGATTTTCCCGATAACTTTTGTTGTTCCATTTTTAATAGCTTTTACACAGCCATTTACAACACTGCAAATTTCATTATATGATTATCCGCTGTGTTACCTAAATTGATTTTTGTATGTAACCGATGCTATCATAAGCCTGTCAAATAAATTTTCACCAAAGTATCTTCTATTGAATTTGTAACAGAATTCGTTCAGATAATTTTGAAGATATTCAGGTTTAATATCGTGATAAATATCCAGTAACATTCGTTTAGCGTTACTGATTGCTATATGAACCAAGGTAATACCTTTCCAATTTCTTCTTTTGGTATTACTTGTGGTCGGTGCTCTTTGACAATATCTTTTAATTTGACGTAAGAAGTTGAATCGTCAGAATCAATGGTTGATTCTTTAGTTACATTGTTTTCAACCAATGAGGTTATTGTAGCTGATTTTAAGTCATTTATAACAATCATTTTGATATGTCCCACTTGTCTTGGCTTACCTGTTTTGGTCGTTTGTCCTTCAACGGGTTGACTTTCTGCCATTACAAGGACTTTGCTTTTTTTCTGACTTCCACGACCTCTTTTCAATGGCTTTTTCTTTTCATTGTCAGGAGTTTCTGTTGAAAAGAAACCTTCATCTAATTCAATGACACCTGATAATGAATATATTTCATCCCGCTTGCCCATAATCTCACGTAGCTTATGAAGCAAAGTCCAAATTGGTTCATAGCGTTTATGACCCAACTGTCGTTGGAGTTCAGCCGCTGAAAAGCTTTTCTTTGTGCTTGTCAGCAAGTGAATGGCTATAAACCAATAACGAAATGGCAATTGTGAACCATGCATTACTGTATTGGCACGTAAACTTTGACGTTTACCGCATTTTTTACATTCATAGCATTCTTTATCTTTCTTCCAATAATGATTTGTTCCGCCACAATGAGGACAAACAACGCCTTGTTGGTCGCGATACTCTTTAAATTTTACTCTACAACTTGTTTCGTCTGGATATTGTGCAACAAAATTTAGTAAATTCATGTCTTTTATCATTAGTTCTTACAAAGATAATCATTTTAGGCGAAATACCGGATAATCATTTTTAATTATTATCAACGCTCCAACTTAACGCATTTGACGAAATTGGAGTGTCTCCACTTGTAGTTGTAGCGACTACTTCAACAGGATATTCTTTTCTGTTGTCCACAATCACAGAATCTAAGCGTATTTGTATTTTTGAAACAGGCTCAAAATTTACGGCTATGGTAGCTGTAATATTTCCGTTGTATGTGGCTATGATATTTCCCGGCGTATGTCCTGTAGCAATAAATTTATTTCCTTCGATAGTACCTAATGATGCCGGACAAGTGAGAACTACATTTTGTAAATCGGGGGTTAAAAGCACACCATATTGATTGTAAGCACGGAATTGCGGTGTATATTCACCGTAGATTGGTAATGAAATGGAGGATTTATAGGGTTTAATGGTAACGATTTCATTGTCTGTAGGAGCAGTTGAAACAACAAAAATACTATTTGCTACCGCTCTTTCTGTACCATCGCTTGTTTTATTTACAGGACCGCCATATTCCGCCACATACATACAACTTGAACCACCTCCGTCCATATTAAAGGCGGTATAAGCTCCGGCGCTTTTCATTATTTGGGCAAGTTGTTTTGTTGTCGCACCAATCGAAACACCGCGTCCATCAACAACGCAGAAAATTAACGTATCTCCTGTTTGACTATATCCTAAACCGGTACGCGGATGCAGTTCATTCCAAACGCTTGATTGTTCCACAACACCATTTAAGAGCATAGTTGCATAATTATCGCCTCCGGTCATTTGAGTGTAATTTATTGTATTGTTGGCATTTAATGTAATACCTAAAAACACATCGACTTCATCTCCTATTGATAATTGATTTAGTTCATCTGCACCTGTTCCGTGTCCTGAAAGTACTACTTTTCCTTTAGGAATAGCCATATTTCCTATTCCCTTTTCTATTTTGAGAACTTTAGCCTTTAATGTTTTATTGCTTCCCCACTCGTAACCATTTTCCAATTCTATCAGCACCTCTGTTCCGTATGCATTAGTATGAGTGTATTTGCCGTTGTGCTGATTAAATAACACCAGCTGATTCTCTTCACGTAAATGGTTTACAGTATTTATCGTCCATTTTGACGAGCCTGATTGCACATATCCTTGATAACTCATTACACCAATATAAGGAGTTTTTTGGTCGTCGATAGCGAAGACATTACGGCTTCCGGGAACTTTTGCAATTTCTTTTTCTATGATATTGCCGCTTACAGGGTATCCTATATAACCTGAAGTTGAGTAAAAGTCACCATTGGTTCCTGCAAAATAATAGGCGCTCTCGGTTGAATTTGCGCTGGGCTACAGACGATGGTTTTTCGCCGGTATAGATTGAATCTCTTCCTAATGCTGCCCTGATTTCGATATTTGGATTTTTCAAGTCCGTTTTTATAAAAAACACATCAATACGTTTGCTTGGCGCAGTTAATCGGATAGATGTATATTGCGTACTGGGTCCTACTTGATGGTTTTCGAGGGAATCAATCGTAAATATGACTCCATCCATTTCTAATGTTTGCGCTTGGAGGGCAAGAACAGAAGAAATAAAAAGAAAAAGAAATGAATATAGCTTTTTCATTGTTATATAGTATTGAAAAAGAGAATATAAACGAATTGTGACATAAGAGGGAGTGGTGGAATAAGAAAAAGGTGGTGGAATTTCCACCACCTTTTTGAATAGATTAATTTGTCTTATATATTATTTGATAATAACTTTATGAAGGGCTGTTTCACCTTTATAAGTTGTTGCTTTTACTAAAAGAACACCGCTTGTAGAAACATTAATAGAAGATACTTTATCTGCTTTTGCTACCAACTGACCTGTAATGGAATAAACGGTAACGTTAGCTACTTCTTCGCTTAAATTCAAAGTTTTACCGGCAAGCGTTACTTTTACCGCATCGTTATTGTAATTATCTTTCAGACCGGTAGACAGTTTACCAAACTCGTACACACCGTATCCGTTTTCACCTGTATAAAGGTAAAGTTTAGCAATACCGGCTGCTTCGTCCACTTTCACCGATGGGACAGCTGTACGATATGGATTTGACATAGCACCCATACCGGCTGCAGGGAATGTCCACATTGCTTCTAAACCACTAAATTCTTTATTTGCATTAGCCCATTTAAACAAACGGAAAGACGATGCCGGGGTTCCTAATGTATTAGTGGCTGCTATTAAAAAGAAATAATCGCCTCCAAGCTCAAACTCAATCAAACCGTTGTGTCCGACATTCATAGTCATAGTAGTACCCGGATTAGTAATCTCATCTATTAATACAGCTGTATTATTGTAGAAACCGTCTAATACATTTCCATCCATATCAATAAGGGTTGGATATGTGGCCTGTCCATCTAAATAAAAATAATTTTCGTCCAAAGGAAATATCTGAGGAGCTGAACCGGGATTAGTTAAACCTGTTAAATAAGTTCCTGCTGTTGTGGCATCAATAAGCACAACTTCAGCCGTACCCGCTACTCCATTCGTGATGGTCCACTTATACGCCTCCATAGCAGACGCATTGGAAGCCATAATGATAGCATTAGTATTTACATCACCATACACGCCAAACGCGTCAAAACGAACAGTTGCTTCTGCGAAATCAGGATTCCCGGATAATGCTTCACTAAGAATTAAAGTAGTACTTCCGGTAGCTATATCAACTTTCCAAATTTCAAAAGGTTTTTTATTGGAAGTAACGCCATTACTAAGCAAGACGTGTCCTGCTTTATCTTGCTTAAGGTCATTGAGCGGATATAAACCACCTACCGGACGTTCACAGGTTGCAAATGTAGCGGCCGGCAATTTTATAGGCGTAAGTTTCTTGCCTGTAGCGCCATCAACTATGGTTAATTGCTCCAACTGACTGTCAATAAAGTACATTTTTCCATCTTTTGCAATCATTCCACGAACCATCTGACTGGCGCTATGTATTTGATTGGCGGCAAGATTATCCAATTTGCTTGAAATAAGCCAATTATTTGTTAAAGTATATGATTTTCCACCGATAGTACGTGTTGGATATGAGAATGGATCTACACCGGCAAGAGGCGCCGCTTCTATATTGCTTACATTGCCTACCAATACCGGATTTGTTCCGTCAGAACTTAAAATCACCTTAATATTCACTTTTGTGCCTACAGGGAATGTTGATTGGTTTAATGTGATGTGAAGCGGAATTGTGTTTGTTCCATCAGTTAATACAGCTCCGTTGCTATCGTAAGAAGAAATATCCAATCCTTCAATGCGGATATATTCAAACATATATGTTTTTTGGTATAGGCGTTTAGGTCGCTGTAATTTTGGATAAATCTGCTACTTTTGTAGCGTGGATATTAGGAAACAATATATAGGAGTGAATTCAATAGAGTTCAATAAATATTTTCAGACACAGGAGGATTGCTATCGCTATGTTTCAGAAATAAAATGGTCAGCCGAGCATCCTTACCAATGTAAGAAGTGTGGTCATTTGAAATTTGGCAAAGGCAAAAAGCCCTATTCACATCGTTGCGCCAAATGCAATTACGATGAAAGCCCCACTTCTGGAACTATGTTTGACAAGTTGAAATTTTCATTGCTTATCGCATTTCATATCTGTTTTAAAATTAGCACCAAGAAGAAAGGAATGTCTTCATTGGAATTGTCAGAGGAATTTGGATTGCGTTAGAAAACAGTATGGGAATTTAAGTGGAAAATCCAACAAGCAATGACAAGTAGCCGTAAAAGCCGATTGGAGGGCAAAGTTCAGGTTGATGAGTTTCTCATAGGAGAATACGAAGAAGGTAAAGTTGGTCGTAGTGGCGACAGTAAAAAGAAGTTAGTAATTGTTGGGCTTGAAATTTTGGAAGATAAAAAAGGTGTTGGTCGAGCTTATGCACAAGTAATTGAGCATGCTTCGAGCAAAGAATTTAGACCATTTTTTCAAACATATATCAGCAACGATGCAAATGTTATTACTGATGTTTGGAAAGGTTATTTACCATTGAAAAAAGACTATCCAAACTTAGAACAAATACCTTCGGAGAAAGGGAAAGGCATGCAGCAGTTGCATATTCACATAATGAACATTCAGGGATGGCTACGAGGAATACACCACCATTGTTCAAAAGAACGGATGCAAGGTTATCTCGATGAATATCATTTTCGTTATAATAGACGGACAATGATGGGGTCAATCTTCGATTTACTCATAAAAAGGATGGTTCTAAGCGAACCTAAGAGATTGATTAAAAATAAAATAACAACAGCGAACTAAGCGCCTATACCAAATTATCTTTATTAGTTAATTGGTATAGGCGCTTAGGTCGCTGTAATTTTGGATAAATCTGCTACTTTTGTAGCGTGGATATTAGGAAACAATATATAGGAGTGAATTCAATAGAGTTCAATAAATATTTTCAGACACAGGAGGATTGCTATCGCTATGTTTCAGAAATAAAATGGTCAGCCGAGCATCCTTACCAATGTAAGAAGTGTGGTCATTTGAAATTTGGCAAAGGCAAAAAGCCCTATTCACATCGTTGCGCCAAATGCAATTACGATGAAAGCCCCACTTCTGGAACTATGTTTGACAAGTTGAAATTTTCATTGCTTATCGCATTTCATATCTGTTTTAAAATTAGCACCAAGAAGAAAGGAATGTCTTCATTGGAATTGTCAGAGGAATTTGGATTGCGTTAGAAAACAGTATGGGAATTTAAGTGGAAAATCCAACAAGCAATGACAAGTAGCCGTAAAAGCCGATTGGAGGGCAAAGTTCAGGTTGATGAGTTTCTCATAGGAGAATACGAAGAAGGTAAAGTTGGTCGTAGTGGCGACAGTAAAAAGAAGTTAGTAATTGTTGGGCTTGAAATTTTGGAAGATAAAAAAGGTGTTGGTCGAGCTTATGCACAAGTAATTGAGCATGCTTCGAGCAAAGAATTTAGACCATTTTTTCAAACATATATCAGCAACGATGCAAATGTTATTACTGATGTTTGGAAAGGTTATTTACCATTGAAAAAAGACTATCCAAACTTAGAACAAATACCTTCGGAGAAAGGGAAAGGCATGCAGCAGTTGCATATTCACATAATGAACATTCAGGGATGGCTACGAGGAATACACCACCATTGTTCAAAAGAACGGATGCAAGGTTATCTCGATGAATATCATTTTCGTTATAATAGACGGACAATGATGGGGTCAATCTTCGATTTACTCATAAAAAGGATGGTTCTAAGCGAACCTAAGAGATTGATTAAAAATAAAATAACAACAGCGAACTAAGCGCCTATACCAATTAGTTAATATTGATCGTTTTTGAAGTAGTTGTCCCATAAACCCCCTTAGTATCATAGACACGCATTATCGCATCAACAGAATAAGTCCTTTTATATTCTAACTCATAATTAGAGGTGCCTTCTATTAGTTTATCAAATGGAATGGCATCGTATATAGTTTTCACACCTGCCGGAACAGGAGTATCTCCATTCGTGTTTTTAGGAAAATGATATACAAACACATCCACTCCGGCATTGAAATCTTGGGTAGAATCCGTATATTGTTTAAAATCATTCAATAAATTCAAACCAAGAATCATCTTTTTGAAATCTGCATATTTCATTAAAGTATATAAACTGTCTTTGAAATGTTGCATATAAGTCGGACCAAAATAGGTGTTCATCTTTGTTGAATCAAATTCTGTTACTTTATCCCAAGAAAAAGAACTTAGCGTGCTTCTAATAGGGAAACTGCTCTTAAATGTATATGCGTGTAAAGAATCTGACCACACGGCTAAAGAGTGAGAGTATTCTTGTATTTTCTGTGAAATACGTTTTTCCGCCGTTGTCTCAGAGGTAACAGAGTAGGTAAATGTCGTAACCCAAGGACAAGAAACTTTTTTGTATATTCTCTCTGTTATATTATACCATACCTCAGAATGATCTATATCTGCCTCTGTTGAATAATATTGAGTTATAAATGAAACATTGGAGCCGGCACTTGTGGTAGCGCTACCCACTTCCCAATAAGCTTGTGGTCCTACTTCACCGGTAATCACATTCTCATCAAAAAAATCATGTTTTTTCACAAGAAGATAATACGACAACAAGCAGACCAAGAGTCATAAACAATATCACTGTTTTATGTATAATATTTTTCATTTTTATTTTTATTTTTTTCTTGAATTATTATTTCCATTCAGTAGCATCGCTGGTAACTGCTTTACCGCTCGTATTATATGCCCAAATCATACGTTTTTTCAGCCATTCAAAGTTCTTATAAGCGCCCAAACGTTGTAGTTCCGCTTTGTTATACTTATCTTCTGTTTCCGGATCATAGTTTAATCTCATTATCCAAGCATTGGGAGATAAATCCGCATTCGTACCTTTAGAGTCGGATTGATTCCAATACGCTTCATATAAATTATAAGGACGACGTAAAGAATACTTGACATCACTCGTTGCTACCGTTGGGATTGCAGTTCCTTTCCCATTGAAAATGCCTTTTACGGTATAAACAAAATTACCGTCATAGCTTATACCATTCGTTTGGCTGCTATAATTATAGCGACGCACATCGTTCCATTGTTCCGGTTGCAAATACATTGCTACATATTTTTGCTGCATTAAATCGGCAATAGTAAAATTGCTTGCTCCCGATAAACGTATACTGAAAAATGCATCATAGCGTTTTTTTGCATTTCCGCTTAAATCAGATTCAACGATATCATATCGTTCCATATTGTGTTTTACCGCAGCCACCGTAGTATTATAAGCGCCTGTCTTATCGCCTGCCCAATACTGTGCTTCCGCTTTTATAAACATTAATTCTTCATTGGTAATAAGAGCGATATAACCTGTATTTAATGTGTAGGGATTCTCGCCGCTTCCATATAAATCGGGATAATAAGTAACTTTCATCGAAGTTTCCATACCTATGTTACTTTCTAACCAACGCATAGCATCACTTCCGGTTCCAGAGGCGCTAGTACGAGGAGTCATTATTTTTTCAGCGCGTGGGTCAAGCGCATACCTTCTAACAGTATTTTTAGTTTCATATCCTCCTAAAATAGCATAAGCAAAGAATTTGCTTGGAATGGAAGACGCCAACCTGTTTCCACGACTTTCCCAAGAGTTGATAATCGGGGCAGAAGATCCCCACGGACAATTTTGTTCGTTTGTTCCTCCTGAATAGTTGTATCGTGGTTCCTCCCAATCTGGGTCATTTAGCACTTCGTCCACCATAGCTATAATTTTATCACATACCGTTGTGTTATTTTCCCAATTTGGAAGTTTCCGCAACCATAAACGGGCGCGTAACGCTTTCGCGTATAATCCCCATTTTTTCATATCTCCAACGTAAATACGATCCATCTTCTCCGTAATAGAGATATTGGCGGCATTATTTATCCAAGTGTCATTAGAATATAATGATACAAGTTCATCGGCCTCTTGATACATCCAATCATAAACTTCTTGCTGGGAGTCATAAGTTGGAGAAGTTACAGTGTAAGCATTCGAGCGGGGCATATCACCAAAAACATCGGTGGTAAATAAAGTAGATTGCAACATAATGGTACGTCCGATAAGGATGAAATTTTTGGAATCTATCTTTTTGGCAGCTTTGTACAACTCATTCATATTCGCGCCTAAATCGTAGTAATGACGACGCCATTGAGGGTGGCGGTTCATAGAGAGAAACTCCCACCCCGCACTGTAAGCATAAGAACCGGTCTGGCTTTTAGATGATGTGGTAAGCGCTTGTGATAAATAAGCACTATATTCCGCATGGTCATAAACCTCTTGAGACGCGTAGAAACATGCTGTTGGTAAAGCCTGATCTACCGTAATGGTCGTAGGACTATCTTTGCTGGTGTTTACATCCAAGAAATCAGCACAACTTGTAAAAGTCATAACGGATAGCAAACTTAATAATATAAAATATTTATTTCCTTTCATAATTTCTATGTTATGATTCATTGGTCTTATTTATTTAGAATGAAACAGTTACGTTAAAGTTTAAGCCTCTTGTACTTGGTACGGCATAGTTATCCACTCCGGCAGAACCGGTTCCACCGGCGCCTGTGCTTGCATTGAGTGTAGGGTCTGCTCCTGTATATTTTGTAAGTAAAAACAAATTAGTACCTGTTAAGGAACATTTTAATCCCGTTATAAACGTTTTTTTAACAAACTTGCCAAAGTCGTAGCCTAACGTTAAATAACTCAAGCGAATGTAGGAACCATCTTCAATAAAATTGGAGCTTACATTATTAAAATAATTGATAATAGTATTGTAATCAAGTGTTATGGCTGTAGTGTTTTTAGCATAGGTACCATCTTCTTGTAGCACGACACCATCAAACACCACTTGTCTTCCTCTATAAGTTTCAAGTGATTTGCTTTGTCCGTTAGATATAAGACCACGTCCGGTAACATTTACCACGTCTCCGCCAAGACGCCCGTTAAATAAGAAAGATAATGACCAGTCTTTATAATTTAGAGTATTGGTAAGACCCGCTGTAAATTTAGCTTCACGATTACCAATTAATTTATTTTTATCCGCGCCTATTTGAGGATATCCATTATCATCACAAATGATTTTTCCATCGTCAGTACGCAGATAATCTTTACCTGTGACCCCCGTAGTTGATCCTCCTAAATAAGCCGAAGTATATATGTCTCCATATTGTGCTCCCGTGATTTCAGCAACCTCCTCAGGCAAACTAACCACTTTTCCCCTATTTAATCCGAAATTAAGAGCGGCAATCCAACTAAAATCCTTATTTTTTATAATATCTTGTTCCAATGTGAATTCCACACCTCGATTTTCTATTGTTCCTTCATTTCTGGTTTGTAAAATATAACCGGATGTTGGGGATACCCGAACTGTAACAATTTGATTATCTGCTTTTGTTGAATAATATGCTATGTCCAATCTTGTTTTACTATTAAAGAAGCGAAGGTCGGCACCTATTTCCCAAGAATATGACATTTCAGGCGCTAAATTTCTGTCCGCAGACGATTTTGTAGGGTCTATTCCATATCCATTGTCAGGATAAGTCGCAAATTGTTTGAAACGACGATCGTATAAATATATCGGAGCGTCTTTTCCTACTACCGCGTAATTACCACGCAGTTTTCCGTAACTAAATACATTGTTGGTCAAATTAAACAATTCAGAAAAAAGTAAACCGCCGGTAATAGAAAGATAATAATACGGATTCTGACTAATAGTGGAAGACCAGTCCCATCTACTTGTAACGCTTAGTGAAGCAATTCCTTTATAATCTCCGCGAACTTCTCCATAGTAACCAAATGTTCTTTTCTCAGAATGTTCAGCTATACGGTCATCTAAATACACATAATTGGAGTTTGTATTAGCTAAACTATATATACCCGGAATAACAAAATCTCTTCCGGAATTCTCCATTGAAAATCCTTTAGACATTTTAACCTCAGCGCCGGCTAAGAAATCAACACTAAAATCTCTGCTTATATCTATTTTATATGTAGCTAACGAAGAGGCTGTTAGTAATTGACTTCTACCACTATAAGTGTAATAATAACCAAGATTATCTTTATCTACATTAAAAAGATCTTCGGTTGATAAATAGCCTGAATTCTTGTATTTCTCTAACAATTTTAAATAATTATCTAATTCCGTTTGATATCGTGCTAATTCTTCACTTGTTGCATTTTCTCCCGGTTCTTCTGGCTTTATCAGGTCATATACAACAGAATCATCCCAACGGGGAACATTATACTTATCTGTAACTGTATTTGTTACATCATAGCTAATCCTCCCTGTTATATTTAGATCCTTGATAGGCGTCCAGTTTATGGAGCCATTTAATATATTACGAGACTTTATCGTTTTCTCATAATCCTTATTTCGAGAATAAAGAGGACTAATAGGAGAATTGATTCTTTTAAATGATTATCCGGTATTTCGCCTAAAATGATTATCTTTGTAAGAACTAATCATAAAAGACATGAATTTACTAAATTTTGTTGCACAATATCCAGACGAAACAAGTTGTAGAGTAAAATTTAAAGAGTATCGCGACCAACAAGGCGTTGTTTGTCCTCATTGTGGCGGAACAAATCATTATTGGAAGAAAGATAAAGAATGCTATGAATGTAAAAAATGCGGTAAACGTCAAAGTTTACGTGCCAATACAGTAATGCATGGTTCACAATTGCCATTTCGTTATTGGTTTATAGCCATTCACTTGCTGACAAGCACAAAGAAAAGCTTTTCAGCGGCTGAACTCCAACGACAGTTGGGTCATAAACGCTATGAACCAATTTGGACTTTGCTTCATAAGCTACGTGAGATTATGGGCAAGCGGGATGAAATATATTCATTATCAGGTGTCATTGAATTAGATGAAGGTTTCTTTTCAACAGAAACTCCTGACGATGAAAAGAAAAAGCCATTGAAAAGAGGTCGTGGAAGTCAGAAAAAAAGCAAAGTCCTTGTAATGGCAGAAAGTCAACCCGTTGAAGGACAAACGACCAAAACAGGTAAGCCAAGACAAGTGGGACATATCAAAATGATTGTTATAAATGACTTAAAATCAGCTACAATAACCTCATTGGTTGAAAACAATGTAACTAAAGAATCAACCATTGATTCTGACGATTCAACTTCTTACGTCAAAATAAAAGATATTGTCAAAGAGCACCGACCACAAGTAATACCAAAAGAAGAAATTGGAAAGGTATTACCTTGGATTCATATAGCAATCAGTAACGCTAAACGAATGTTACTGGATATTTATCACGATATTAAACCTGAATATCTTCAAAATTATCTGAACGAATTCTGTTACAAATTCAATAGAAGATACTTTGGTGAAAATTTATTTGACAGGCTTATGATAGCATCGGTTACATACAAAAATCAATTTAGGTAACACAGCGGATAATCATATTCTTTTATTACTGTCATAATAAGAATAAAGAGGGTAGCCATTAGGTAGTTCATATTTTCTTATATCTGTTGTGATAGGGAAATTATAAACGGAAGACATCCCTGTTGCTGAGAATGAACGGTATGTGTTTTCAGACACATTAGCAGAAAAAGTGAAAGAAAGAGTTTTAATTGGCTGATACGTTCCTTTTAACAATGCGTTAAACTTATTTAAATAATCATTAGGAACAATACCATCATTTTTTGAATAACTGGCAGATGCATAAGATTGAAATTTCTCACTTCCTCCGGTAAGACTTATGTCATATTTTTGATAAAAGCCATTATTTAGGAAACTGTTGATATTGTTGTAAGTTTGTTCACCATTATTTAATAATGGTCCCCAACCACCTTGAACTTCTTCTGAGTAAAATCCTTGAGAACCGGGGGCGTAACTTGTTTGTATTGCCTGAAGACGTGTAGGAGTGTCTTGTTGCCAACTGGCATTAACCGTAGCCTTAACTTTACCTATCTGTCCTTTTTTGGTTGTAATCATAATAACGCCATTTGCCGCATCCTGCCCGTAAAGTGCAGCGGCAGCAGCGCCTTTCAGTACGGTTGTACTTTCAATATCATTGGGATTTATATCAGCGGCGCTGGTACCCTTACCCGAAATAGGCACTCCATCCAAAATAAAAAGCGGTTCATTATTTTGGGCATTATTTACAGAAGATATACCGCGTATAATAACTTGCGAACCGGCATTTGGCGACCCACTGGAAGTTGTTACGCTCAAACCTGCTATTTTACCTTGTAGCGCATTTACAAAATTAGAAGACCTACTCTCCGTTAGAGCTTCAGAGCTTACGTTTTGAACGGCGAAGTTCATCCGTTTTTTCTCTTGTTGAATCCCCATCGCAGTTACTACCACCTCGTCCAACACTTTGGAGTCGGGTTTTAATACGACATCAATTGTAGACTGATTGCCTACAAGGATTTCTTGCGGTAGCATACCTACATACGTAAAAACCAATTTCTCGTTGCTTGACACAGAAATAGAAAATTTACCGTCAATATTGGTTAATACACCGCGGGTAGTTCCTTTTACGATGACAGATACTCCTATCAGAGGAGAATTGTCTTCAGATGACGTTACTACACCCGTTATTGTTTTTTGTGCAAACAACTGCGTAACGAGAATACATGTGAATAAAAATAATACGTGAAATTTCCTCATATTTGTGTGTTTTTTGTAACAGTTTTTAATGAGTTATTAAATTAATTGAAAAAGAAACAACAGAGCAAAAATATAGATATTTATATCAACAACATATCATTTTAACTCATTTAACGATAAACTGTTAAAATAATCTATATTATTTCTGTTTGCAAATATACAAAAAATATTTACAAAACAATCTTTGTTATGAAATTTTTTTATTAAATGCCTACTTTTTTGTAATTATATTTAATATTTTTATTGCACAAGTATTAAAAAAGCAGCTTTATTTTCTACTAAAGCTGCTTTTAACCGATTTACAACCAGTTTTTTCGTTTGAAAAACCACAAGACGGCGCCGGAAAATAATATCATCAATATAATAGAAAATAAATAACCGTATTTCCAATTAAGTTCGGGTATATTGGCAAAGTTCATACCATACATACTTGCAATTAGCGTAGGGGGAAGAAAAATAACAGATACCACCGTAAAAATTTTAATGATTTTATTTTGTTGCAAATTTACTAAGCCGAGGAATGTATCCTGCAGATAATCAAGCCTATCGACTCCAAACCGAGTAAACTCAAATAATGAATTTATGTCTTTGATAATCATTGTCAGTCGTGGAAGCAAATCGGCGGGAAATAAGTTGGACTTTAATAAATTGGATACAATGCGCTGTTTGTCAATAATATTTTGTCGGATAATCATCATCTTTTCTTGCAAATCTTTTATTGCAATCAAGATTTCTTCGTCCAAATCTTCGTCGGTAGATAAATCTTTACTTAATTTAGTAATTAAATCGGTAGTATCTTCAATTACGTCGGCATCGTATTCTACACGCGTTTCGAGCAGCGCCACAAACACATGAAATCCGGTGGGAAAATTTCTGGGATTAGCAAAAATTTTCTTGACTGTCTCGTTGAATGATCGCAGCTCAACGTCTCTGACCGAAACCAAAATTCCTTTTTTCAGGATAAATGAAACCGGCTCGGATGTAAAATTATCTAACAGAAAGTTGGTGTTCGCAACAATGCTATCTTCGGTTTGAATATACCGGGAGCTCATCTCAATTTCTTCAATCTCTTCATCTTCTTGAATATAGATTTTAAGAAATTGCTCTAAACGCGTCTCAACATCCAGCGCAACATCGTTCAAATCAATCCAAAGGATATCATTTTGATCGATCTTAGTGAATATATCCAATGATTTGGCTATTTTAATTTTCCCTTCCTCGTGGTAAAACAGTCTTAGTTCAGACATAATGTATTCGTAGTAAATAGTTTATTTTATTCAAATGGTTAATTGCATCGTATTTGCGCATCGCGATACATTTTTATAACAGTTTCCCCGTAAGGAAAAGAGCGGCAATAGAAAAATAGATAATCAGTCCGGTAACATCTACTAATGTTGCAACAAAAGGAGCGGACGAGGTAGCCGGATCAAGTTTCATTTTTTTCAATATAATAGGAATCATCGAACCCGAGAGTGTTCCCCACAATACAATAAATACTAAAGACGTAGAGACGGCAAAAGCTACTTGAAGCCAATATTTGCCGTAATCATACAACCCTGTTTTTTGCCAAATAAAAATTCGGATAAAGCCAACAATTGCCAAAATGCAACCAAGCATCAATCCCGAAAGTATTTCGCGGCGCATTACATACCACCAGTCTTTTATTTTTAATTCCCGGATTGCCAAGGCGCGAATAATTAATGTTGCGGCTTGTGAGCCTGAATTTCCACCACTGGAAATGATCAATGGTAAGAACAATGCTAAAACTACTGCCTTGCTTATTTCGTTGTCAAAATAACTCATTGCGGATGCGGTAAGCATTTCACTCAAAAAGAGAATAATTAACCAACCGGCACGTTTTTTTACCATTTCAAAAACTCCGGTACTCATATATGGTAAATCCAATGCTTCTAATCCCCCGAATTTCTGAATATCTTCAGTGTCACGTTTTTCTACTTGGTCCAAAATGTCGTCGGAAGTAACAATTCCCACTAAAATTCCTGCACTTGTTATAACAGGCAGAGCAGCACGGTCATATTTTTGGAAAACTTCAATAGCCTCTTCGCAACTTTGAGTGGTTAGAAGCGCAGCAAATTCATTATCCATAATTTTTGAGATGGTATCATCTTCTTCAGCCATTAAAATTAAACCTATTCTAATGTCATCAATCAAACGTAGTCCTTTGTCTACCACGTAAATAAAGTTTAATGTTTCTGCTTTTTGCCCGTTTTTTTTGATGTGTTGCAGCGTTTTGCCGATTGTCCAGTCCGGTTGCACCTGAATATAGTGCGGGGTCATTATTCTTCCCACGGTATCTTCCTCATATCCAATAAGTTCAAGGGCTATTTTTCGTTCTTCGGCTGGCAGGAGATTTACGGCTTCTTTGACTAATGTATCAGGAAAATCTTCAAAAACTGCCGTACGGTCGTCAGGCGACATTGTTTTTAAAATATCGGCAATTTCTTTTGTGCCAAGTGAAGTGAGCACACTTTCCTGTAAAGGTCTTTCCAAATAGCTGAAAACCTCGCCTTTTGTTTTGCCGGGAAGCGTCATAAATGCCATTACCTGATTGCTTTCTTCAAGTTCAGAAATTCTTTCGGCAATGTCGTTGGGGTGTTTGTTGATTATTTCTTCGGACGATGGTTTTGTCATATCCGTTCCTCCCAATTCTTTAAAATTTCTATTCCGTTTGTTTTTACCGGATTACGAATATCTTTGACAACTAAATTGGGAGTAAAGAAAATAGAATTAATTTCCTTTCAAAGCGTTTTCCACCATATTGGTCAAATCAACAAATGACTGAACATCTAATTGTTCGGGTCTTTTATTAAAGATTTCTTCGACAAACATAGGGTTTTCTTTCGCCACCAATGGTTTCAATGAATTTCGCAGAGTCTTGCGGCGTTGGTTGAAGGCTGTTTTCACTACCGTACGGAAGAGTTTTTCGTCACAATCGAGATGATGCACTTCGTTTCGGGTAAAGCGAACAACAGCCGATTTGACCTTGGGCGGAGGGTCGAACACGTGCTCATGTACAGTGAAAAGATAATCGATGGTATAAAATGCCTGCATCAATACGCTTAAAATTCCGTACGCTTTTTTGCCGGGGTGCGATGATATGCGTTCTGCCACCTCTTTTTGTATCATACACACTACTTGAGGCACTTGTTCTCTGTTGTCTAATACTTTGAAAAATATTTCGGCTGGAAATATTGTAGGGGAAATTTCCGATAATTGAAAATTTGTTTTCAAAATCGGTTTTCAAATTCATTTTCAAGAAATCACCTTCTATCACTTCCAATGTTGGGAAATGGGTGTAAAGATAATTAACCGACTCTTTGTCGATTTCTACTGCTGTAAGTTTAAAGTTTTGATTTTCAATAAGAAATTGGGTGAGAACTCCCATTCCGGGACCTATTTCAAGAACGTGCCATGCCAAGCCGGGAGTTAAACTCTCCGCTATACGACGAGCTATTTCCTTGTCGCGTAGGAAATGCTGCCCTAAATGTTTTTTGGCTCTTACTTGTGGCATTGCGCTGATGATAGTCGTCCGGCATATTATTAATAAATCATTTTGCTGTTTTATTTTTTATCGAGAACAAAACAAAGTTTTATCCCGACGTCCGACATTTATAGTCGGTTATTGCAGTTTTTTGTATCTTTGCAACTGCAAAGTCATAATTTCGACAAAAGTACGGATTATTGTTTAATAAACCTAAGCTTTTACGAAAAAAGATACCGTTTTTACTGTAAGCGAGAAATATAAAATGAAAAGAATCTTCATCTCCATTGGAAGAGTATTAGGTAAGCTGATAGACTTTTTCTATCCGTTATTTAAACGTTATATGAGTCCGCAGCTTTTTCGTTACGCTGTTTCCGGTTCGCTTACGCTGATTAGCTCGATGATCACTTACTTTATTCTCTATCAATTTGTTATTCAAAAGAGGGTTGTCAATTTACCTTTTATCGCTTTGAGTGGACACACGGCAGCATTGATAGTTAATTTTGTTATTACGCTGCTTATCGGTTTTTTTCTGCAAAAATATGTTACGTTTACAACTTCGGACTTGAGGGGTCGCAAACAACTTGTACGCTATGCACAGGTAGGATTACTTAATTTATTTCTCAACTATTTGGGATTAAAGTTGATGGTGGAAATTCTTCATATTTTTCCTTCTATTTCAAACGCTATTGTTTCTATCGTTGTTACCGTAGTAAGTTATTTTCTTCAGACTAAATACACTTTTCCAATCAACAAAAATGTTTCGGAATAGAAAACAACTTTTGTCACTGCTCAAATGGCTGATTATGCTGGCGGCTTACGGCTACCTGATTTATAAATTGGCAAATATTGAGTATTGGACCGAACTGAAACATTCCTTTACTACAATTAGTCTGAAACGTTTTCTTGTTTTCGTTGGCGTGCTGCTATTAATGCCCATAAATTGGATACTTGAAGCTCAGAAGTGGCAGGTACTCACTAAAAACATTGTGAATATATCATTTAAAGACGCTATAAAATCGGTACTTGCCGGACTAAACACCGGTTTTGTAACACCGAGTCGGTTTGGCGACTTTGCCGGCAGAATTATTTATCTGCCATCAAATCTACGTTTAGCTGGTACATTGCTTAGTTTTGTAAATGGTTTTATACAGACTTTTGTTATCACGGTACTGGGATTGATTGCTTCGTATTTCTATTCCGTGCAATTCAAGTCATTATTTGACTATTCCAAGTATATGCTTTCTGCAATAGCTTTGTTAGGCGTCTTCGTCGTCATCTATATTTTGTTTCCTGAAATTTTCAAAAAGTTAAGGATCAAAAGCCGCGATTCAAAAATGCAAAACACCTTGAAGACTTTGTCTGAATTAAGACTGCAGACATTAGTTTTCTCTGTTTTGATTTCAACAGTACGATTTTTAATCTTTTGTTTCCAATATTATCTTTTATTATATTTTTTCAAAGTAGAACTTACACCGGTACAAGCCTTGATAGGCATACCTACAATGTATCTCATTATCACCTACGCCCCTACTCTTGCAGCATCGGAAGCTGCTGTGCGCGCTTCCATTGCCGTACTGATTTTAGGTGCATTTTCTAACAACGAAATCGGAGTTCTGCTAACCGGATTATTGATTTGGTTAGTCAACTTTATTATTCCGATGATAGTCGGTTCTGTATATATGATGAAAGAGAAAAAGCATATTCATTGACAAAACAACCGAATATTATAATAACCAGGCTATGGCATTATTACTTTCCGATTATATTTTTTCCCTTTTTCTGTGATAAAGCTAATTAAATACACACCTTCTTCCAATTGTCGGTTTAGCTCTACGGTTGATTTAGCCGCGCATTCATCTTCAGCAACAATCCGTCCGATGGTATCATATACATAAAGTCTGCCGTTTACCTCACCATTGTTTTTAATTATCAGATAGTTCCCTTTTTGAGTTGTTATAACCAATGGACTTACTTCGTCAATATCTTTTTCGATGCCTCGTATCAAAAATCTTTTTTCTGCCGGAGTTGCGCTACTGGCTGTGAAATGATATGTCACATTTTTATCGTCTAATTTCACAATAGAGCCTGTAATCAGGTCTTTCATATATAAACTACCGTATTTTTCAAGCAAGTTTTTCGCGGCGATTGTCATAGTATATTGTGTGTCTTCTCCTGCTTTAAAGCCAACATAAACCTCATCGATTGTGTTTAATGAATTTACTTGCAGTTTTCCAATTTCTTCATCAGAATAAAGACTCATTCTATCGGAGTTAAGCAGTTTATATCCATCCCATCCATTATCAAAAGCGCGCGAGGCTTCTTCACTTTCAAATATCCAGGTAGCATCATACGTGTTATCGCTCTGTACCTCCATTTTTATATATGACAAGTCACTATCACCGGGCATTTTTTCGACACCTTTAGCACGTTGTGCTCTATTATTGTTAGAGGCTGAACTATACGGTATGGTCACTTTGGAGTTATTTGCCGTTGCAATCAGTAAAAATCCTTGCATCGAAGCAATCTTATCGCCTGTAATCGAAGCCGTTTGTTGAGGTATTGCATAATATGTACCCGCCTGATTGTTAGCGCTACCCCATTCTGAAAACGTTCCGGTATTATAGACATATACCGTTTTTTCGACACCACTCGGTGGAAACTGTATTTTGGATATATCAATAGCGCCCACATACGAATTACCAAAAATATTATATCCCGAACCATATCCTCCTGATACTGTTAAATTAAGAACAGTGTCACCAACAAATAACGTCCCCTGAAAGGTTATAGTTTTAGGAGCGTCCTGTGTCACCTCATATCCTCTAAATGGTTTTAATACAGAACTATTATCCAGCTGTGTCCATTTTTGGTATAAAAGGCTACTATTCAATGGCTCGCTATATTCTCTGACCCAAGATCCCGAAAAAGTCGGATTCGCCACAACTGATTGCAATGGTAATCCAAAATACTGCCATCGATAAGAGGAAGTATAGGTAGTTCCATTATCGTCCCAAGTTATTACATCTCCTTTGAATCCTTTTGAATACATTTGAATAGTCGCATTTACCGATTTATTCAATACTGGTTGTAAAAATATTAACGAACCGTTAGGTGAACTTGTGTCGGCGTTTATCTGAATTTGACCAGCATCACCCGTTGTGGTTGCAGTACCGCTTATCACAAGTGATTTGTTCACAGGAATAATCAGTTTTTTACTTGAAAGATTAATCAATGAGCCAATGGTGCGATTTACGTCAAGTTGTAGGTCATTTACAGCAGCAACTCCACTATTATTATCCGCAGTTGCAAATTCCACATCCTCTCCCGAAGAAGGAATATAACCGGCTTTCCAATTAGAGCTCGTCCCCCAATTCGTACTCGTTGTTCCAACCCAATAATTATTACACGCCTTAACTATGATTATAGCCGGAGTTGATTCATTTGTTTCATTAGCATTAAATGGATATGTTCCACTATTGTAACTACTATTTATGGATACATTTCTATAAACATAATACGTACCCGGAACATTAAATGGCGAAGCTCCCGTGGGTGTATAAGTTGCGCCTGTCGCACCGGAGATAAGCGTTCTTGTTCCATCAGGTGTAGTGCTGTAACTCCACGTATAACCTGTTCCATTTAATGAAAGTCCGCTGGGCAATGATACCGGTAATATATCGCCCCCAATGGCTAAGCCTCCCGAAGTATTTCCCAAACAGATTGTTTGATTCTTGTTTGTTGTCAACTCGTTGGATATGATTTTCTTCAAATTATAGAACCCTACAATATTCTGTCCGTCATTCTCATAAAAATCGAATATCAAGGAACTACTTCCGGTTAATGATATCAACATATTTGTATTTGTAACCGGGGCGTGAATATTCCAATAGCTATATTGTAAGACTCCATCAACAGACAGTTTGACACCATCGTCAGACGCAACATCAAAAGTCCAAAGCCCTCTTTTTGTTGAGTTCATTTTGTAACGAACAGAATAGGTTACATCCAATATTTTCGCTCGCACAACACCATTGGAATAAACATTAAAACTGGTTGCATCATCATTATTGCAATTAGGAAAAGTCCCACCCGTACCAAACGACTCTTTGAATTCGTCTGATTTTCCGGAAAATGCCGTGGTATTATAATATCCAATATAATTTGTAAAAACTCCTGCTCCATCGTAAATATGTCCAATCCAGGTATCATTACCGGCAGCATTAGCATCATCTTGCGTATTGCTACCTTCACTTACATTTACATTCACGGTCAATCCGGAAATATTTGCGGAGCAGTTAGTTCTACCATTCAATAGAACTCTGACTTGTCCGGACAGAGGAGATACAAAGGATAAATAAACGTTATTGGAATTGTTATTGCAACTATTTCCTGTGTTTGAAATAGAAGATGCTATAAAATTAGCCGAGTTACCTTCTTCATAAACAGATATTTTTAATGGTCCTGATGGCGAACTACATGTATAAATTTGATACGTGAGTCCCTTGATCACATTTAAAATAAAATAATTTTTGGTTGCAAAAGACGCCGATACTTGATTTACGTAACTCGTCATATCAACAATCGGTACAATAGTAATTCCTGATGATGAATTGCCTGAATAAGGACATGGCTCAGGAAAAACAACTCCCGTAGCCGAAACGGTTGCAGTAGTTGTTCCCGATTTAAGTGAGATGTTTTGTGTATAAGTGTTTACTGCAAGCCCGGCTTTCAGTCTCACATAAATGGTGGTGGCTGCCAAGTTTTTATTGGTAGCGTTCAAAGTAATTGAACCGGCGAAGCCAGCGCCCGAAACAGTGGAAATTTCATAGTTTGAAGGCGCTGTAATAACGATATTGGACGACACATTGCTCCCGCTAACAGAAAAAGATTGTTCATTTGAAGGGCCATATCCGTATCCATATCTAAAGTCAGATAGGGATGAAGAAGACGTATTAATAATCGGAACGTTGTTGATGGTTGTAATATTACCAAAAATGGTGAGTCCATTTATCCCAAATGTATCGCCTGCGGGTACAGTAAAAACAGTCCAAGAATTATCGCCATAAATAGCGGCTAAAGAGTTCTCTCTATTCCCAACATTATCGGCTCCGTAAAGTGAAGAACCCGTAAAATTATATTGAGCCGATGTGATTCCCGATTGATTTACAGTCCAATATCTTGTAATATAATTGTTTGAACTTGGATTGTTCGGTTCTTTGGCATTCGTCACACGCAGACTTACATAAGCACCTTCGGCATAAGAGCTTCCGGTCATATTTACTGTTGCCGGTGAATAATTTGAAGAAACGTCTCCTACGGGAAAAGTAAAAGAACCATTTTCCAAAAATACTTTTCTTACCTCTCCGGTTCCATCGGTGACAATCATGTTTGAAGAATAGAAAGAACCGGAAACTGTGGCAGTGGCTCCCAGCGTGAAATTGCACCCTCCTAATTGAAACTTTGCATTTAGGAAGCTAATGTTACCATTTACAATAATATCTTTTCCAAGGAAAATGGTGGAATTTTGGTAGCTTCCAATCTCTATATTATTGAATGTGGTGGAAACTGTGCCACCAATAGTTTTAGAAGCGCCCGCCATAGTAACATAACCACTACCCGGCATTAAAACACCTCCGTTATTGCTCCAGTTTCCGGAAATCTTCACTTGCGTATTCCCGTTAGAAAAAGCACCGGAAACAAGTGTAAAATTTCCCCCTACATTTATTCCCGTAAAAACACCGGCAAGACTTAATGTTGCACCTACATCTTTCGATACGGTAATGTTATAAAAGTTTGCCTTTGTTGCATCATTGCTCGTGCCGTTGATAGCCGAATTACTTCCGACAAAATTAAGTGTATTTCCTATAGTAGCATTAGTTGTTCCCCAACCGTTGATAGTCCAGTTACCTCCCAAATTATGAGTAAAATTTCCTGTGGTAAAGTTAAAGTTTCTATTTAAAATAACATCGCCACCAATGGTTAAGCCAGTCACAGCGCTTGTGGTTACGTTATCAATGATAAAATCACCTCCGATACCGGTTGTTCCTGATAACAGTGTTTTAGTTCCACTTGTTGACAATGTAAGATTGAAATAGTTTCCCGAATGTATGGATTGATTACCCGAACCATTGTAATTCACAGTATTATCGGTAGCTGTTGCCGTCAAGGTAGTTATTCCGGAAGTTCCGAGTATATTCAGGGTGGAATTAGCTCCCTGCACTAAACTTCCCGTTCCTGATAATGCAGTGGTAGCTTCTACAGTGCCATTGTTTGTTAATGTTCCTGAAACTGTTAGTAATGTGGAACAAGTCAACATACCCGTATTATTATATGTTCCACTAAAAGTAGCCGAAGGAATAGAGATGGAATTTGTGCCACCAATTAGTTTTGATGTACCTGAAAAAGTATGTGCACCACTATTTGCCGTGAATGTTCCGTTATTGGTAAAATTCCCTCCAAAACTAACCGTGGCGCCGGCAGTTTCATTCCATACAGCTCCACTATTTAATGCTACATCGCCGGTAAAGGCTTTCGTTCCGGAGTTTGATGACAGTTGAACCGTTCCGTTGATAGTCAATCCTCCGGCAATAGTTACATTATAATTACTTAAAACAAGAGCACCTCCACTATTTACCTGCACTTTTCCGGTCACAGACCAATCTGCGCCGGTTGTCATAGAATGTCCACTCTGTACGATAAAAATATCAGCACTGTTCGTGAAATTTGAAGGACTTGTTCCTGTGTCATTCGTGTTTGACTTCCAGCTTGCCTTCAAATTTGGAGCATTACTCCCTGTAGAATAATAGGCTGTAGCATACCCTGACGGCATATTAAACAAAAACATACACAATAAAAACATTATGATTAATGTAACATTGTGTCTCCCATTCTCTAAAGCTATTGTAGGCTTACTCAAACAATACCTCACGGTAGGATTCAATTGTTGTAAAAAGGAGTACTTTATATTCATAATTTATCCTTTCATATTTATAAAATATTTCATTATATTTTAGAACTAAAACATTTGTTATTTGCACTATCACATTGGCAATAAAGTCAATAGCCAAAAAAAACACACACTTTTTATATATTAAAAATACGTGTACTTTAAGCATAAAATTCCTTAACATCGTTAGATTGAGCAAATAACGTGCCAAGAAATACATAACCAATTGAATTGTAGTTTTTTACAAATTCAATCAATTTACAACGTGTTGTTTGTGATTTTTTACGGATTAGGTTGTCTTAGAATGTTATATAGGAATGTCCTTCTATTTCATTGTACAATAATTTTCTGTACCTGTCTTTGTCCTTTTTCAGTTATTATTTTCAGAATATAAGCCCCTCTTTCAAGATTGCAAGGTACAGATGTTGTTGATTCTGATAAACAAGCCATTGTAGCAATAGTTCTGCCAACAGTATCATAAATATACAGCACACCATTTTCCATACCTTCATTTTGCACATCCAATAATCCCTGTTTTTGAATTATTCTGAAATTGGGGTGTTTTTTCGATTCTTTTTGCACCCCCTTAATCAAAAATCTTTTTTCTGCAGAGATATTATTATTTGCAAAAAAATGATATGTTACAATATTCGAGTTAAGTTTGATACTCTTTTTTTCAACTAAATCTATAACGTACAAATTCTGGTATTTGTTTAATAAATTTTCAGAATCAAATGTCATCGTATATTGTGTCTCGCTCCCAGCCTTAAAACTAATGTAAGTGCTGTCAATATTATTCAACGTATTAACTTGCAATTTCCCTATCTCTTCATCAAAATAAAGCCCCATCCCTTCCGTTCCGAGAAGTTTATAACCGTCCCAGCCATTATCAAACAAGTGAGACGTATTTTCTTTCTCAAATAACCAAGCAGTATCGTACATACTATTGCTCTTCACCTCAATTTTCAGATACGATAAATTATTGGCATTTGATGTATGATCTTTATTTATGCGCTGCGCCACAGTGTTTTTCGTGAGTGAATTATCGATGGCATTATACGGGAGTGTTATTTTTGAGTTATTTTCCGAAGCAATCAGCAAGAAACCTTGCATAGAAGGAATTTCACTACCGGTAACAGAGGCTGTTTGTTGCGGTATAGCTATATATGTACCTGCTTGACCGTTTTGCATCGCCCATTCGGAGAACGTTCCCGTATTGTATATATAAACGGTCTTTTGCACGCCACTTTCAGGAAATTTAATTTTCGAAACATCAATTGCCGCTGTAAAAGAGTTTCCAAAGATATTATATCCAGCTCCGTAAAAACCGGTACTACCGGAAACGGATAACATTAATTCTTGATCTCCAACCACCAAATTTCCTTGATATGTCACAACTTTTGGGTTATTTTGAGTTATTTCATACCCTTTGAATGGAGATAAAACACAACTATTATCCAGTTGCCTCCATTTTTGATACATAAAATCTCCGTTTAATGACTCAATGTATTCTCGCACCCACGAACCATAAAATGTGGGATTAGCTTCGACATAAGTTACCGGCACGCCAAAGTACTGCCAACGGTAAGTAGATTTATAGGTATTTTCACCATCAACCCAAGTTATAGTATCCCCTTTCAAATCCTTTGGAATACATTTCTACGGTGGCTTTTACCGATTGATTCAACTGAGGATTTGTAAATATCAGCGCACCATTCGGCAGGGTAATGTCTGCCTTTATCTGAACAGCGCCCGGGTCACCGTTTGTGGCTAAAATATCAGTTACCGTAAGCGATTTGCCAGCCGGTATAATAAGTTGTTTTATTGAGTTATTCGTCAATTTTCCAACGACTCTGTCCTGATCAAGCACCAAATTATTTTTGGCATCTTCCCCAAAATTGTTCACCGTTGCAAACTCCACATCTTTACCTGACTGCGGTACGGTGTTTGATGTCCAATTGGAAGCCGTTCCCCAATCATTACTCGTCGCTCCCAGCCAGTAGTTTGGACCTTTTGACACATTGATTATGCCTGTATTTTTGGTAAAATAGACGGTACTGATGTGCTGCGCCGGCGACGTTTCTCCACCCCAAGAACCGGCTGCTTGCTGCTCGTCATTAAAGAACAAATATCCGGCTGTATGAATAAAACCGAAGCCAAGATTTCCTTTCACTCCATCAACAACGGTCATCGTATCACTCATTGCAACAGCAGCGGTAAATGTTTTTATTCCGCTACCTGTTAATTTTAGATTGGAGTAACTTGTAGCCCAACATTTAATTACTTGATTACCTACACCACAGTAATTTACGGTATTTCCGGAAGTAGTAGCTGTAAGTGCATTAATAAAACTCTCACTCGTTGTGAGTGCCAATATATTCAACACACTTGTATTTGTAGCATTTACAAACGTCCCCATACTTTGCGAAACATTTATCAAGTTTACCACACCGCCAAGATTATTTGTTATTCCACTAAGCCAAGCTGTTCCATTTAGATTAACGACACCTGTATTCGTAAACCTATTATATGGAGTATTAATTCCGTTAGACGAAGTCAGGTTAAATACTCCCGAATTGACCAATGTATTACTATAGGTATATACAGAACCGGTTATGTTTAGTATTCCGGTATTTGTTATATTTGTAGGAGTTAGATTCTTATCATTTTTATTGATAATTCCGTTATTTATCAAATTGGTAATAGTAAAGTCGGAGTTATTATTATATGTTCCGGCAGTTGAATTTACAAAAGTTCCACTTCCACTAAAGTTGCCGGTAGTTGTAAGTACGCCGTTATTTGTAAGTGTAACACCGTTAACCGTAATGCCTGCGCCTGCCATATCAATATTTCCGGTAAGCGCTTGCGCATTCGTATCAAAAGTGTATGAATACGGGCTACCGGCATTGAACGTTCCATTGTTGGTAACACCACCTCGAAAAGTTGCCGGCGACCCTCCTGAATTATTCCATACGCCTGTTGGATAAATAGTCACAAGACCAACAAATATCTTTGTTCCGTTATAGATGTTTAATATTAATGTACCCTTAATGTTTGTTGCTCCGGAAACGGTAAGGTTATATCCTCCGGTGGTTATGAAGGACAGCAAACCATTGTCGTTAATGGTCAGTGTTTTACATACGGCGTTAGTATTAACAATAACAGAAATATTACTATTGACTATAACGTCATCGGCTGAAGTAGGTACTGTTGCGCCACCCCAAGTTGCTCTTGCATTCCAGTTACCGGGGACAGAAGCTATTCTTGTCGCCGCAAAGTTAATTTGAGGTAAAAACAAAAAAACAATTATCATTATTTTCCAACAAGATAGAGGAAAATATATGTTTGCTTTTTTGATCACGTAAAACACTCTATTTGAAAACAAAATAAAATCTGACAAACAACCATTAGATGTTTGTTTGCTTTTAGACGGATAAAAATGTTTTGAATACATAAGATAATTCTTTTATTGAAAACATATATATTAACGCACAAAGAGCGATTGTTTTTGTCTTCTTATAAAGGATAAAATTGGTCGTTTTAAAGGAGAAGGCTAAAAAAACAGAACGAAAAAACAGCTTGTAATAAGATTTATATTACAACTGCTTTTTTTTATAATTCTCAAATATGGTTTTTAATTTTTCTGCTTTTCAGCAGTTTCTTTGACACTAAACTTGTTTTTGTTCACTTTTAATCTACGGCTTTAAAGCTCATATCCAGACTTTTAATTGAGTGTGTCAGCGCTCCTACCGATATATAATCAACACCGCATTCTGCATATTCGCGTAGCGAATCAAATGTTATTCCCCCGGAAGATTCTGTCTCGTACTTGCCTCCGATTATTTCTACTGCTTTTCGGGTGTTTTCGGGAGTAAAATTATCCAGCATAATTCTATCTACACCTCCGGTATTGAGCACTTGTTGCAATTCATCAAAATTGCGTACTTCAATCTCTATTGTCAAGTCTTTACCTTTAGCTTTCAAATATTCTTTGGCACGAACAATGGCGTTTTCAATTCCACCTGCAAAATCCACGTGATTATCTTTGAGCAATATCATATCAAACAGTCCGATACGATGATTAACACCTCCTCCTATTTTCACAGCTTCCTTTTCAAGAGTTCTTAATCCCGGCGTAGTTTTTCGGGTATCAAGCACTCGGGTATTTGTTCCTTGGAGTAATCTCACATATTGGTGTGTACGAGTGGCTATTCCACTCATTCGCTGCATAATGTTCAGCATAAGACGCTCTGTTTGCAGCAACGATTGTATTTTTCCTTCCACTACAAATGCTATGTCTCCCTTTTTTACCTCCGTACCATCTGAAATAAAAACGGTCATTTTCAATTCCGGATCAAATGAATGCAAAATCTCACGTGCAACATCAACACCTGCCAACACGCCATCTTCTTTAATTATTAACTGTGATTTACCAATAGCGTCAGCCGGAATACATGAAAGCGTCGTGTGGTCACCGTCACCAATATCTTCGGCAAACCAAATAGGAATGAGTTTTTTAAGTTCGTTAGTCATTGCTTGATTCTATGCGTAATTGTTGAATAACGGAAGAATTCCCGCTTTTCCGTATCAATACAGATATACGATATTTGCCTCCCGATGTATATAAAGTACCTATTAAAAAGCCTGCTGCTTCTTTTGTTCCCTGATGGATTGTTTCAAAATTCTTAACCGCATTGTGTTTAAAAGAAATCGGTCATTATCCCTAAAGATTGCTGCCTGCTGTAAATATCGTTTTTGTTTCCAACCACGAGCTGTACATTATCACTAAAATATGACGACAATTTTCCGCTATCGCCCCCTTTCAAGGCAGCAATGATTCCCGAAGGTATTTCCGGATTTTGCGCCTGAACAATTTGGGCTACGCACAGAAAAAGGAATAATAACGTAACGGTTTTTATTGTTTTCATTTTTATTCTCCTTTTTGTAAATAAAACAACGGCAAATGAAATAAATCTCGGTAAAAATTACAATATTTGCATTGTTTTTAAATTTATATTTTGATTTGTATAGAAGTAAATCCACAAATTACGAGCCAAAATTACATAAAATTCCGCAAAAGTGAAAATTAAACTGTTAATGGTGGGCAAAACCGCCGATATCGAGCTAAATAAACTGATTGAAAATTACGTAAAACGTCTATCTCATTATATCAATTTTGAAGTAGTCATTATTCCCGATATTAAAAATGCAAAAAATATGACTTTTGAACAACAAAAAGAAAAAGAGGCAGAGTTTTTGTTGTCTAAGATTGATATACAGGATGAACTGATATTATTGGATGAACGAGGGAAGCAGTATTCTTCGGTGCAGTTTTCGAGCCTTATGGCAGACAAAATGCTTTATTCAGCTAAAAATGTTACTTTTGTAATCGGAGGCGCTTACGGTTTTTCGGAGAAAGTATATAAACGGGCGGACGATCTGCTTTCTCTTTCGGCTATGACTTTTTCGCATCAAATGATACGCTTACTGTTTGTTGAGCAACTTTATCGGGCTATGACTATTATAAAAGGGGAACCATATCACCACCAATAAGTTAAAATTTTCTCACAACCATTGCTAAAAATGCAAAGATTAAAATATATATATATTATCCACCGTATATTACTGTTAGTTTCGTTCTCCATCATTACGCTGGGCTCGGTTTTTCAGTGGATGTATATAAATTCTCCAAAGCATGCGGTGTCGGTGAGCGATGTGGAATATGTCATCACCCAAAAAGAAAAAAAAGCTGACAAAAAAATAGAACAAATAAAGCACATTCTCGAACGAGGACACGAAGATTCGCTTAAATTTGTAACATTCAGACCTCAAAACGATCTGTTTTTTGTTTATCGTGACGGGAAACTCATTTTTTGGACAGACAATGAGATAAAAAGAACGCGTACTTCGATTTCGGATTGGAAGTATTATGCCACATTAAACGCTCACGTTTTGTGCAAAAGAATTCAGGTGAATAATTATCAAATTGTCTTTTTTATACTTATCAAGCATAATTATCCTTACGAAAACAATGTATTGATTAATAACTTTGACGATGAATTCAATCTTAATAAAGAGATTCAAGTAGTTGACAATCAGCCAAAATCAAAGTATGCAATATATGACAAACAAGGAAAGAATTATCTTTTTACGCTTCAACTGCCACCGCAAAAGATTTATGACGAAAGCATCGCCAAGACGGCTTTGATTTTATTCTCGATTAGTTTTCTTTTGTTATTTTATATTTACGCACATCTTCCTCTGTTATTCAAAAGGAGGTATTTTACGTGGAAAGAATTTTTGCTTGCTTTGTTGGGTATGTCTATCGCTATTTTTGGTTGCTTAAGTACAAATATACCATTAACTTTTTTCAGCAACAACATATTCACCTCATTTCATTACGCGTCAAACACTCTCTTTGCAACGCTTACACACCTTACCTTTTTCACCGCTTTTGTATTCTCCTCCATTTTTCTATACACATATTACGTAAAAAAAAGAATCTCAAATCGATGGATTGAGGTAAAGAAAGTGGCTTTATTATTGTTGCCTGCTATTTACTTTGTGTTGATGTTTTATGTATTGAAAAGTTTAGTTTTCAATTCCAGCACCAACTTAAATATCTTACGTATTGACGACATCTCAACAACTGCCGTTTGGAATCACTTGTTGCTTCTTCTGTGGGGGACGGGCTACATGCTTCTTTTTATCAAAACACACAGGGTTAGCCACAAAAAAAAATCGCTTCGCAATCTGCTCTTAAAAGACGTCATTATAAGCGTGCTTGTGATATCCGTTTGTTTTTTCGTTTTTGATGAGTATGACAAGGAAGCCGTTATTTCCTATGTTGGACTTACACTCATCTTGTATTTTCCGCTAATTTATCCTTCGTTTTTTAAGCCCTTACGCTTTTTGATAGTTTTTATGGCTGCTTTTGCTTTTTTTGTTGTAAACAACTCCATTCGAATGAACGCCGACAAGAAAAAAAACCAATACCATTTGCTTGCTGAAAATCTATTCTTCAACGAATCGTCGCAAGAAGAAAAATACACTGAATCAATGTTGAAAGAACTGGATAAAGACTTAAGCAAAGACGTGTATTTTAAGAAAAATATTGTATTTCCCGATTCTATCATTAACGTAAATGATTATCTCAATAACAAGTATCTTCGCGGCTTTTGGAACAAATACGAGATGAAACTATTTGCAACGTATCCACAATCAGATATTGACAAAACGTACAGATATATGATTGATTCGCAGGGAAATAAAATTACAAATACACATTTTTATAAAATAACCGGTGAAAATACCGACATTGCCTATTTGGGAGCATTTCAAACGTATAAAGCGGGGAAGGATTCCGTACATATTTTTATGGAATTTTATGCACGTTCAAACTACAAAAGCTATAGTTACCCCAACCTATTAGTGGAGTCTCCTGCTTCCATTCAATCGCAGTTGGATTTATCAGTGGCGAGATATTCGTGCGACGAACTTATTTATTCTATCGGAAAATTCAAATATCCAAAGAACGAAAAATGGATACAGCAACATCCGTCCGGAGATTTTCATACCCAAGATTTTGCGAAATACAGGCATTATATATACTCGCCGAGTAAATACAATTATATGATCATTTCGGAAAGCGAAATTCCGAGCCTTTCCACGTATTTTATTTACCTGATTTACACCTTTGTGGCATTTCTGCTGATTTCGGTCACTATCATCTGGATAAGTAATTTATTAGAGAGGAAAGAAAAAGTAAAATACAATCTCACATCCAGACTACTGTTTGCATTCGTTTCACTGATGGCGGTGTGCTTTGCCGCTATATTTTACGTTTCGGTGACTTACACTCAAAAAAGATACAAAGAAAAACAGCTTGCCGACATAGATGCAAAAAAGGGCTATATTCAGAATGCTTTGCAAGAGAAATATTACTGGACACAACACTTAGACTCGACGATGGTCAATGCGCTCAATTTTGATTTGCAAGACTTATCGTACATTTACAGAACCGATATTAACGTATATGATAACGAAGGAAGACTTGTAGGTACTTCACAGCCAATCATCTTCAGTCGCAATCTAATTAGTAAACTTATTTCGCCAAAGCCCTATTTTTCGAGTAATGCCGATATTGACCAATATGAAAGGATTGGTAAATTAGAATATTTAGCCACTTACTGTGATTTTTATAATGGGGATAATCTTCCCATCGGATACATTTCTATCCCTCATTTTTTAAGCAAAGACGAATATAACGCCGAAGTACAAAGTTTTTTGATAGTCATCGCTCACATATCGCTGATAATCATACTGTTGTTTATATTGTCCAGTATATTGATCGGGAAACGATTAACAGCACCGCTAACTATCATCGAAAATCGATTAAAAGACATCCGTGTAGGGAAAGAAAACAAAAAGATAGACTATAGAGGCAACGATGAAATTGGGCAACTCGTGGCGCAATATAACCGTATGGTAGATGAATTAGAACGCAGCGCCGAATTACTGGCATCGTCAGAGCGACAATCGGCTTGGAGGCAAATGGCACGTCAGGTGGCTCATGAAATCAATAATCCTCTTACTCCGATGAAACTTACGATTCAACAACTTCAACGTACCAAAACCACTAATGATAAACGATTCGATTCTTACTTCGAAAAATCGACCAATACGCTTATCGAGCAAATAGACAATCTGTCACGAATAGCGGGTACTTTTTCAACCTTTGCACGGTTGCCTGAGCCGAATCTTGAAAAAGTCGATGTAGCAAAAAGGCTGAGTTTAGTTACGCAACTTTTTTCTAACAGCAATAAAAACATCACTGTACAGTATGAAGGAGCGAGCGAGAATGTCTTTGCTTATACAGACAAAGAACAATTGATACAAGTGTTTAATAATTTATTGAAGAATGCCGTTCAGGCTATCCCTACGGACACTAAAGGGGAAATTAAAATCAGTCTGAGTTATTCTGAAAGAACAATTAACATTTTCATCGAAGACAACGGAAAAGGTATTCCGGAGGAAATAAAAGACAAACTCTTCACACCGAATTTCACCACCAAATCAACCGGAATGGGATTGGGGTTAGCCATAAGCCGCAATATTATTCGCACGTCCGGAGGCGACATTAATTTTAACAGTGAAATAGGAAAGGGCAGCGTATTTCATATCACACTACCCAAAAACGATTTATAACCGATGACGTTGTACTAAAAAAATCATTTGCAAATAACACACCCCTCGCACTTGCTTAGTTCTCCACGCAAACGTTTTTCAACCAAATATTTAATTCTATCTTTGAGTGCATTAATACGAATATTTTCTACAATATCGGCTGTGAAAGCATACATCAACAACAAGCGGGCTTCTTTTTCGGGAATGCCACGCTGGCGCATATAAAACATAGCCGATTCGTCCAACTGACCAATAGTTGCTCCGTGTGAACATTTTACATCATCGGCATAAATTTCTAACTGCGGACGTGTGCGCACTTTTGCCTCTTTACTGAGTAAAATATTGCGGTTAGTTTGATAAGCCTGCGTTTTTTGAGCGTCTTTTGCTACGTAGAGCATTCCGGTAAAACCAGATTTTGAGGTATCGTCCATCACATACTTGAAAAGTTCCGTGCTGTGACAATGCGGTTTGTTATGATATATAAAAGAATGATTGTCAATCTGTTGATTTTTATCTCCTAACGCCATGCCACAAAGCACCGTTTCACAATTTTCACCGTTTAATTCTATCTGAATGGTGTTTCTCGTCACTCCGTTGTGAAGTGTAATAATGTTAGAAAGCACGTTGGACGATGCTTCCTGGTCAATAAACAAATTAGTTATGTTTGTTGCTTTGTTGTGTACATTTTCTAATTTATAATGCTCATAAACAGCATTTTCACCCACAAAAACCTCGGTAATACGGTTTGCAAAAAAGTTGACATCATCTTCGGTATGGTCACACACAAGCACCTGACATTTTGCATTTTTTTCCACCACCACCAAATTATGACTGTTTGCCATAAAATCGGCACCCGAAGTGAGTATATCTACAATCTGTATAGGTTTTTCGAGCCGTACATTTTTCGGAACGTAAATAAAAAATCCATCCTGCGCAAAAGTTCCGTTAAAAGCTACCAAACCATCTTCTTGTTTTTCAGCCTGTTTGTTGTAGTATTTTTTTACTAATTCGGGATATTTTTCAGATGCTGTTTTTAAGCTTTCGATGATTACGCCTTCGGGTAAAGTGTTTTTTTCACCACGCTCCACGGGATAAAACGTATCGTTTACCACAAAATATAAATAGGCCGAAATTCCAGGAACATCGCACTTAAACACTTCATAAGGATTTACGGTAAATTTTATCCTGCTGATATTCAATCCGTAATCCAACGAAAGCGCATTTTTCAAATCGGTATATCTGTATTTCTCCAATTCGTTGGTAGGAAATCCCAACTGCTTGAATTGCTCAAACGCCTCATCACGATAGGTATTCATCACATCAGACGAATTGCTTTTAATCACCTCGTGATATTGGGCATATAATTCTATATATTGTTTTTCCATCATTTTAAATTCTTTTTATTTTTTGAAGGAGGTAGGAAATTTTCGTTAGTAACAACGTTCTTACCGGTATTTTCTTCTAATTCCTTTCGTGCGTTTTTAGCTATTGTTCCTCCTCTTTTTCCTGCTTTCGCATTTTAGTTTATCCCTTTTGATTTCTCTGTTTCGGCAATCTGACGTGTGGAGATAACTCAGCCAATGCCGTAAAAATCAACTCTGCTTCGCTCATATGATCTCGAAGATTTTGATTTTGAAGTCCCTTTAATTCTTTATGCTGTTTTACGGTTAAATCACTCCACTCCTGATGAATAACGTTAGTAAGATATACAAATTCATCTTGTTCTTTAATTCCTGCCGATTTCCAATAATCTGTTAATTTATTTCGGGTTTCTTGCCCGGTCATTCGTTGTTATATCCATTTTTCACTTCTTCCTAATCGTTTCCAATTTTCTCTAGCCCTGTCTAAACTTTGCGCCGGATCTTGAAGTTCTTGAATACGTTCATAACCCACCTTTGCCAGCCATTGTTTAAATGGTTCAGCCTTTGGCGATGGTATGGATTGAATGATACGAAAAAGTGTCTGTGTGTCAGCCACATCGGTATCACGCATTTTTCCATCTTCTGCTGGCATTTTCAACCGTACGATAAAATCGTACGCTTCACTTCCCTCTTGATTTAATTTTTTCTTTAAATCGCTCCAATATCTTTTGGGAAGAGAACTCTCCGTAAGAATCTCCACTTACGTCTATCACAGAGAAATACCATTTTTCTTCTGTTTCATTCCAATGAGTACGAATTTTCTTGCTTTCAAATATCTTGATGGCAGTCTCAGCGGTCATAATGCAAGTTTATTATTTTAACCAGTCGTACCCTTTTTCTTCCAATTCCAGTGCTAATGTTTTATCGCCTGTTTTTACAATTTTACCATCGTGAAGCACGTGTACAAAATCAGGAACGATATAATCGAGCAAACGTTGGTAGTGTGTAATAACGATGCTGGCGTTTTCGGGCGTTTTGAGTTTGTTTACACCGTTGGCAACAATGCGCAGCGCATCAATATCCAAACCACTATCAGTTTCGTCCAGAACGGCTAATTTAGGCTCAAGCATTGCCATTTGGAAAATTTCGTTGCGTTTCTTTTCGCCACCCGAAAAGCCTTCGTTAACCGAACGATTAGTCAGTTTGTTGTCCATTTCCACCAATTCTCTTTTCTCACGCATTAAACGGAGAAAATCGGTAGAAGAAATGGGCTCTTGGTTTCGGTATTTGCGTTGCTCGTTAATGGCAGAACGCATAAAGTTTACCATACTCACGCCCGGAATTTCAACCGGATATTGGAAACTCAAGAAAATTCCTTCGCAAGCACGTTCTTCAGGAGCAAGTTCCAAGAGGTTTTTTCCTTCGAAAATAACTTCTCCGTCGGTAACTTCAAAAGCTGGATTACCTGTAAGCACCGATGCAAGGGTAGATTTTCCGGCGCCGTTTGGTCCCATTATGGCATGGATTTCACCTTTTTTGACGGTAAGATTTAGTCCTTTTAAATATTTCTTTGCCATTGATATTGGCGTGTAAGTTTTTGATTTCTAACATAATTTTGTTCTAATAAATTTCTATTAAACCACAATAGGAACAATAGATTTTTTTAATATCCATCTTCTAAATAATAAAACTCTTTTGTAACAAATGTCTTTTGTCCTTCTTTCATAATGTTTGTACTCTTAAAATTGAGCAAAAGTCCTTTTGGCAAGCCTAATAAATTAAGATATGAAATTATTTGAGCCTCGTGAATTGGCAGAAAGTTTTCTACAGTCTTTAATTCAACCACAACAACATCTTCAACCAATAAATCTAATCTCAAATCGGCTTCTAACATTTTCCCTTTGTATTCTAATGGAATTACGACCTGATTTTTCACTTTCAAACCTCTACCTTCCAATTCTACTATCATACATTTTTCATAAATACTCTCCAACAAACCCGGACCAAGAAATCTTTGAACCTCAATAGCCGCCCCGATAATCTGATAGCACAAATCATTTAGTTCTTTCTTTGTATTATAATTCATAATCGAAATCTTAAATTTTCTATTGTGACTATTGTGGTTTAAAATATTTTTTATCCCACAGAACCTTCGAGTGTTATTTGCAACAACTTTTGCGCTTCAACGGCAAATTCCATCGGAAGTTTATTGATTACTTCTTTGGCATAACCGTTTACAATCAGTCCAACGGCGGTTTCGGTATCAATTCCACGCTGGTTGCAGTAAAAAATCTGGTCTTCGCTGATTTTAGAAGTGGTTGCTTCGTGTTCCACAATAGCGCTTTCGTTGTTCACTTCCATATACGGAAATGTGTGCGCACCGCATTTATCGCCCAACAACAAACTATCGCATTGCGAAAAGTTACGCGCATTTTCAGCTTTTGGATTTACTTTTACCAAACCACGGTAGCTGTTGTTGCTAAATCCTGCCGAAATTCCTTTTGAAAGAATGTGGCTCGATGTATTTTTTCCGATGTGGAGCATTTTTGTGCCCGTATCGGCTTGTTGGCAATTGTTGGTTACGGCAACAGAATAAAATTCGGCAGAAGAATTATCGCCCAGTAAAATACACGATGGATATTTCCACGTAATGGCCGAACCTGTTTCCACCTGCGTCCACGAGAGTTTTGAGTTTTCGCCTTTGCAGATGCCGCGTTTGGTTACAAAATTGTAAACCCCGCCCTTTCCGTTTTTATCGCCCGGATACCAGTTTTGAACGGTAGAGTATTTTACTTCGGCATTTTTCATCACCACAATTTCAACGATTGCGGCGTGGAGTTGGTTCTCGTCGCGCATTGGAGCGGTACAGCCTTCGAGGTACGAAACGTAACTGTCTTCGTCCGCCACAATCAGCGTGCGTTCAAACTGACCGGTATTAACGGCGTTGATACGAAAGTACGTTGAAAGCTCCATCGGGCAACGAACGCCTTTTGGAATGTACACGAATGATCCATCGCTGAAAACCGCAGAGTTTAGTGTTGCATAAAAATTATCGGTGTAAGGAACAACCGATGCCATATATTTTTGAACCAAATCGGGGTGGTGTTCTACAGCTTCGCTGAAAGAGCAGAAAATAATTCCTTTTTCTGCCAATGTTTCTTTAAACGTGGTTTTCACCGAAACGCTGTCCATTACTGCATCCACCGCAATGCCCGACAGCGCCATTTGTTCTTCGAGCGGAATGCCGAGTTTGTTGAATGTTTTTATCAACTCCGGATCAACTTCGTCCATACTTTGAGGCGCATTTTTACGCGGCGCAGCAAAATAGGAAATAGACTGATAGTCAATTTCCGGAATATCCAAGTGTGCCCAAGTAGGCATTTTCATTGTAAGCCAATGTCGAAAGGCTTTCAGTCTAAACTCAAGCAACCACTCCGGTTCATTTTTCTTTTTCGAGATCAACCGCACAACATCTTCATTCAACCCCTTGGGGATGATGTCTGTTTCAATATCGGTAGTAAAACCGTATTTGTATTCCGTTTGGGTAATTTCATGTAATATATTGTCTGACATAATTTAGTAAATAAATCTGCCCCCTAACCCCCGAAGGGGGAATAAAGAACATTTATCATTGTTTTTGTTTTTTGCTCCCCCTTTGGGGGTCGGGGGGCAATCTTCAATTCATTAAACGTACAAAATTAAATATTGTTTGTGGGATATTAAAATCTGAAGCTAAATTAAATAATGATTATCCGGTATTTCGCCTAAAATGATTATCTTTGTAAGAACTAATCATAAAAGACATGAATTTACTAAATTTTGTTGCACAATATCCAGACGAAACAAGTTGTAGAGTAAAATTTAAAGAGTATCGCGACCAACAAGGCGTTGTTTGTCCTCATTGTGGCGGAACAAATCATTATTGGAAGAAAGATAAAGAATGCTATGAATGTAAAAAATGCGGTAAACGTCAAAGTTTACGTGCCAATACAGTAATGCATGGTTCACAATTGCCATTTCGTTATTGGTTTATAGCCATTCACTTGCTGACAAGCACAAAGAAAAGCTTTTCAGCGGCTGAACTCCAACGACAGTTGGGTCATAAACGCTATGAACCAATTTGGACTCTGCTTCATAAGCTACATGCAGATTATGGGCAAGCGGGATGAAATATATTCATTATCAGGTGTCATTGAATTAGATGAAGGTTTCTTTTCAACAGAAACTCCTGACGATGAAAAGAAAAAGCCATTGAAAGAGGTCGTGGAAGTCAGAAAAAAAGCAAAGTCCTTGTAATGGCAGAAAGTCAACCCGTTGAAGGACAAACGACCAAAACAGGTAAGCCAAGACAAGTGGGACATATCAAAATGATTGTTATAAATGACTTAAAATCAGCTACAATAACCTCATTGGTTGAAAACAATGTAACTAAAGAATCAACCATTGATTCTAACGATTCAACTTCTTACGTCAAAATAAAAGATATTGTCAAAGAGCACCGACCACAAGTAATACCAAAAGAAGAAATTGGAAAGGTATTACCTTGGGTTCATATAGCAATCAGTAACGCTAAACGAATGTTACTGGATATTTATCACGATATTAAACCTGAATATCTTCAAAATTATCTGAACGAATTCTGTTACAAATTCAATAGAAGATACTTTGGTGAAAATTTATTTGACAGGCTTATGATAGCATCGGTTACATACAAAAATCAATTTAGGTAACACAGCGGATAATCATATTAAATAATATTTAAATGTAAGTGACGGCTTCACTTAGCAACTTCAGTTTTTGGCAGATAGTGAAGCCGTCACTAAATGCCTCGTTCACCCGTATCGCTGCAGCAAACGGCAGGTTTGTAGGATAATAGCGGCGTAGCCCCGACCACAGGTCACTTTGCGGATAAGCATTTTAAAAAATGAAGCATGCAGCTAAGGTTTAACAAGCTTTTGTTTAAGGAGTATTCTATCACATGCATAAGATTGTGTCTTATTTTACTTCCGGTATCTTGCCCGCCCACCTCCTTTCAAATGTAAGTGACGGCTTCACTTAGCAACTTCGGTTTTTGGCAGATAGTGAAGCCGTCACTAAATGCCTCGTTCACCCGTATCGCTGCAGCAAACGGCAGGTTTGTAGGATAATAGCGGCGTAGCCCCGACCACAGGTCACTTTGCGGATAAGCATTTTAAATGTAAGTGACGGCTTCACTTAGCAACTTCAGTTTTTGGCAGATAGTGAAGCCGTCACTAAATGCCTCGTTCACCCGTATCGCTACAGCAAACGGCAGGTTTGTAGGATAATAGCGGCGTAGCCCCGACCACAGGTCACTTTGCGGATAAGCATTTTAAAAAATGAAGCATGCAGCTAAGGTTTAACAAGCTTTTGTTTAAGGAGTATTCTATCACATGCATAAGATTGTGTCTTATTTTACTTCCGGTATCTTGCCTGCCCACCTCCTTTAAATGTAAGTGACGGCTTCACTAAATGCCTCGTTCACCCGTATCGCTAAAGCAAACAAGCGAACAGCGTTAACAGCCCTCCTGAGCTCTGCGGCAAACAAGCGAACAGCGTTAGAAACCTCCCCGTATTATTTACGCAAAATGGAAGAAGGTAAAAACAAAATGTCTGTGATTAAGTAGTAAAAAACAATTAACGCTATAATTATTAAAAACTAAATCTAAATGCTTTGTTTGTTTTTTCGGTCTCTTTTTGGCATCTTTTTACGCTTTTATCCTTGATTTAGCCCGCTAAATCTTAGGACAAAATCCCAAAAAATCTGCTCAAAAACAGCCTCCAAAAAACATTACAATAATTATTTTCTACTACTTATATAAGAACAGGCAGGTTTTCATGGTTCTTTATTCCTTATCAAAATTAGGAGTTAGGTAGTTTTGCGAATCATCATATTTTTTATCAAAAGCATTCAAATTTCGTAAAAATTAAGTATCTTTGTAATTATGTATATTTGCATAATTATAGAATAAAAACAATTCTATTATGGATATTAACACAGTTATAAATAACACCCCCGATATTATTTTATCGAATATTGCCGAACGGGTAAAGGAGAAAAGGCTGGGGCTTAATCTCACACAGCGGGCGTTTGCAATGCGTGCAGGCGTTGGGTACGATGCGTACAGAAAGTTTGAAACTTCAGGCGAGATTACATTGCGTAATTTAGTGCTTTGTGCAATGGCTTTGGGAGATGCAGAGGATTTTGAAACTTTATTTGCAAAAAAAGCATATCAAAGCATTGACGAACTTATACAATTGAAAGAGCCTAAAAAAAGAAAAAGGGGACGCAAGCAATGAAAAACATCCGTGTAGTAGAAGTTTTTTTGAACAATAAAAGGGTAGGCAGGCTGGCTTTGACCCCCGAAATGTTGTGCGCTTTTGAATATGATAACTCCTATTTAACCTCAGGGCAATCCGTTTCACCCTTTTATCTTCCATTACGCAAAGAGGTGTTTGTGGCAAAACGAGTGCCGTTTAACGGAGGCTTCGGCGTTTTTGACGATAGCCTTCCTGACGGCTGGGGAAATCTTATTCTCGACCGCTACCTGAAAACCAAGGGAATTCATCCGGATAAATTAACTCTTTTGCAACGATTGTCATTGGTTGGCAATAACGGAAGGGGTGCATTGGAATACAGACCGGATTGGAGTGAAACCTCATCGGAAGAGATTTTTGATTTCCATTTTTTGGCAGAAGAAACAGAAAAGATACTCTCCACAGACCAATCAGAAACCTCGCCGGACACTTTGTATAAACACGGAGGCTCTCCGGGCGGTGCAAGACCCAAAGTGTTTGTGAAAAAAGAAGGCAAAGAGTGGTTGGTTAAGTTCAAATCGTTGAGCGACCCGGAAGATATTGGAACAGTTGAATATAATTATTCGTTGCTGGCTAAAAAATGTGGAATTTTAATGCCCGAAACCAAATTATTTGAGGGAAAATACTTTGGCACTGAAAGATTTGACAGAACTCCACTAGGGAAAATCCACACGGTAAGTGCAGCGGGGTTGTTACACGCCGATTACCGCGAACCGAGTTTGGACTATGAAGCATTGCTGAAACTCTGCCACGTTTTAACAAAAAATATGGAAGAAGTGTATGCGCTCTACCGAGTGATGGTGTTTAACGTTGCCATAAAAAACCGTGACGACCACGCAAAGAATTTCTCTTTTCAGTTGATAAATAATGAATGGAAACTTTCTCCGGCTTATGATTTGCTTCCAAGCGCTGGATTTAACGGTTATCACACTACAACTGTAAACAACAATGGAAATCCTACCGAAAAAGATGTTTTAATGGTAGCTGAAAAAGCAGGACTAAACAGACAAAGAGCCGTAAATATCTATGGGGAAGTGGCTGAGATGGTGTGGGAATTTTCAAAACGTTCACAACCATAAATAACGTTACCTTTTTTTAGATTTAGGCAAGAAGAATTGAGTATCTTTGTAATTTAAAAACTGAAGTCATCTTGATTTTTCATGTTTATTGCGTGTCGTTCCTTCGGAACTTTCTATGGGCTGACAATCAATTTATTATAAAAATATCATACCTAACGGTACTTCTTAGTCCCATCGAGGCGAAATCTTAATAAAAGAATATCCCTCATTGATTTTAAGCACCGTAGGTATGACATCTATTTAATATTATTTATGCAAATTAAAAAGTCAAGACTACCTCAATGCTTTACTTCACTTATTCAGATAATATCTTTACAAAAACACAAAACTATTGGAATGAACCCTTATAAAATAATAGAAAAGTATTACAACGAACACTCGAAACTATACGAGATACTCATTATTCACAGCAATCAAGTGAGAGACAAAGCATTGGCAGTTGTTGATAAGCATCCTGAACTGCAAGCCGACAGGGAATTTATTGCAGAAGCAGCTATGTTGCACGATATTGGTATTTATCTTACCGATGCACCCGAAATAGAATGTTACGGTAAAAAAGAGTATGTGTGCCACGGCTATTTGGGAGCGGACTTAATGAAAAAAGAAGGTTTCCCGCGACACGCTCTCGTTTGCGAACGTCACACCGGAACGGGTTTAAGCCTTGAATATATTATAAAAAACAACTTGCCTGTTCCACACAGAGACATGCAACCTATTTCCATCGAAGAGCAAATCATTTGTTACGCAGATAAGTTTTTCTCGAAAACAAAACTATACAAAGAGCTGAAAGTAGATAAAATCGCAGCAAAATTGGGCAAATACGGTGAAATGCACTCACAACGATTTCTTGATTGGCACAAAAAATTCAGCTAATTGCAAACGTTATCGGCTTTAAAATTATAGTTAAAATACCTAATTTTTATGCTTTAAAACATAATTAACGCTATTTTTGCATTATAATTCACATCTAATTGTTATTTTAATATGTACAAAGAAAGAATTGGTTTTAATGCCGGACTTGTATGGAAGGTATTAGAAAATGGCGAATTAAATTTGAAAGCCGTAAAAAAAGCTACCAAACTTGCAGAAAAAGACTTGAATCTAGCTTTAGGTTGGTTAGCGCGTGAAGGTAAAATCTCCTTTAGAGAAGAAAACGAAGGAGAGGTTTTTGTTGCTTTGGTATAAGAAACTCTGAGCAAAAAAAATAAAAGCGGGATAATGTTACCCGCTTTTGTTTTTTTGAAAAAGAACCTTTTTTTTAATCAATCATTTCAAATCCCGTATAAGACACTAATGCTTTCGGTATTTTGATACCTTCCGGCGTTTGATTGTTTTCGAGCAAAGCAGCTACAATACGCGGCAATGCTAAAGCACTTCCATTCAGTGTATGAGTAAGTTGTGTCTTTTTATCGGCATTACGGTAACGACATTTTAATCTGTTTGCCTGATAGCTTTCAAAATTAGAAACCGAACTCACTTCCAACCATCGTTTTTGAGCAGCGGAGAAAACCTCAAAATCGAATGTAAGCGCGGAGGTAAAACTCATATCACCACCGCAAAGACGAAGAATACGCCACGGCAGTTCTAATTTTTCGACCAACGACTGCACATAATTTACCATCTCAGTCAGCGACTCGTAGGAATGTTCGGGGGTATCTATACGTACAATTTCTACTTTGTCAAACTGATGTAAACGATTTAAACCACGTACATCCTTTCCATAAGAACCTGCCTCACGACGAAAACAAGCCGAATACGCCGTATTTTTCACGGGCAATTCTTTTTCATCCAAAATTACATCGCGATAAATATTGGTTACCGGCACTTCTGCCGTAGGAATCAGGTACAAATCGTCTAAAGTGGCGTGGTACATTTGTCCTTCTTTATCCGGAAGTTGACCGGTACCATAACCGGAAGCGGCATTGACCACATAAGGTGGCTGTACCTCTAAATATCCGGCTTCACGTGCATTATCTAAAAAGAAATTGATAAGTGCGCGTTGCAAGCGAGCGCCTTTGCCCTTATATACCGGAAAACCGGCACCACTTATTTTTACACCGAGTTCAAAATCTATTAGATCGTATTTTTTAGCCAAGTCCCAATGAGGAACAGCATCAGCAGGAAGTTCAGGAACACTGCCTCCTGTTCTTTCCACAACATTATCTTCGGCGTGCTTTCCTTCCGGAACACTTGTATGTGGAAGATTAGGTACCAAAACAAGTAAATCGGTGAGTTTTTGTTCCAAATCGGCTTGCAAATCGGTGAGTTGCTTGATGCTTTCTTTCAGCACAACTGTTTTTTCTTTGGCAGCTGTGGCTTCTGCCTGTTTTCCTTCTTTGAAGAGCCGACCAATCTCTTTTGAGAGTGCGTTCATTTCAGCTAAAGAATTATCGGCTGCCGTTTGTGTCGCTTTTCTTTTTTCGTCAACCGCGGTTATTTCGTTGATGATATTTGTACCATCAAAGTGTTTCTTAGCCAACCGTTTGATCACTTCTTCCTTGTTCTCGGTAATGTATTTTAATGTAAGCATATTGAATAGATTTTACACATCAGCGCTCAGATATCCGGCAGCAACTTTCGCCTATGGAGATGATTATGACGTCCGATGTTTTTTTACTGACAAAATGCAAAGTTACAAAAAACACTTGAAAAAACGTTTCGGATACTGATTCTTTCTGAAGGACTTTGCAAAAAACAAAAACAGGCTAAGTGGGGTAATCGTTTTGCCTATTTGTTTCTGATGAATAATTCTTTAACTTTGCAACGCGGGAAGTTTATGCTTCGGCATTCTGCCAACAAAAGAGAAAAAGCACTCATTATCGGATAATAAAAACAGCATACTGTATTATTTTCGAGAATTATGTTTTTTATGTTAACTTTTGCCGAATCCTTTATTCCCATAAAATAGGCAAACATTGATCGAATATATATCAACGCTTTGTACGGATATTATCGTACAAACAAGAACAACAGCAAATATCTAAAAATAAATTTATTACATAAAAAACACTCAAAAAAACAAAGGAAAAGACATGAAAAAAAATATAACAGCAACCCTCATATTGGTTGCAATATTTGCACTTTCTTGCAAAGAAGATAAAAGTGCCGATCCATTGATTACAGGCACTTGGAAAATTGTAAAAGCCGAACCTTACGTCAAAACAAATGTGGACAGTGTGACTCGCAAAATAAGTGATTTCATCGCATTGAACGATCGGTTGATGCTTGATGCGAAGCTCACATTCAATACCAATAACACATGCGATATTCTATACAAAGACAGCGTAAAAGCAAAGACTTATCTCTACAATCATTTCAGCAAAGTACTGACGATTTATTCTTTGCCTCAAGTAACATTTAACACTTCCATATCGAAAGATTCTATGCTGTTGATGAAATATTACAACAATATACTTGACAGCGCTTTTTTACGCGATCGTTTGAATATAATTGACGAGAAAAACACCGTGAAAATTACCAATGCTGCTTGTATTTTTAGATGTGGAAAGCAATAAATAACGCATAAACAACTGACAACCAAAGTTCAAAAGGTGGAGAATTTTTGATGAAATTCTCCACCTTTTGAACTTTAATAAACGTTATTCATCAATCAACCATCTGCTAATTAGATCAATGAATGTTCCCGAAAATGTTTATTTCAATTATTTTGGCAGTATTGAACATTCAGGCATAATTAGACTGAGTAAAATATATTTTAAAATTATGACCAAAAGCATCAAAGGTCAGGAGCAAGTAAATTACCAGATAATCATTTTTTTAATAATCACTAAAAACCAATGTGTATTCATATTAGAATGAAATTTCTTTGTATCTTTGAACGTTTTTTTGTTAAATGTGTAAAATTAAATAGTACCAAATAATAATTATTCCATTTTTAGAAAACACTTTCTCAATTCATAATTTATTAATAGCATTGATTATTTGCCTATACACAACATAATTCATCGAATATAATATCATTTTCAAAACAATGAAAAAATTTAAATTGCTGAATAACATCTTCGGTTGGGTAGCATTTGCTGTTGCAGCCGTAACGTATTTAACAACCATTGAGCCCACCGGAAGTTTTTGGGATTGTGGCGAGTTTGTTTCTTCTGCCAATAAACTGAATGTGGGACATCCACCCGGAGCACCGTTTTTTATGCTGATGGGAAAGTTCTCTTCGCTATTTGCATCAAATACAACCCACATAGCCGCTATGGTAAATTCTTTTTCAGCTTTGTGTAGCGCTTTCAATATACTATTTTTATTCTGGACTATAACACACATTGCTAAAAAGACGTTACTAAAATCAGAAGAAGATTACACCCTTGCCAATATCATCGGAGTACTCGGTGCCGGTATGATTGGAGCTTTGGTATATACATTTTCAGATACATTTTGGTTCTCAGCTGTCGAAGGTGAAGTGTACGCATTTTCATCGCTATTCACGGCGCTCGTATTTTGGTTGATGTTGAAATGGGAAAGCGTTGAAGAGAAACCAGGCTCCGACCGTTGGCTAATTCTGATAGCCTACCTGATGGGACTTTCCATCGGAGTGCACCTACTCAACCTACTTGCCATTCCGGCGCTTGTATTTATTTATTATTTCAAAAAATTTACCCCCACGATAAAAGGAAGTATTGTCACCTTTTTAGCAGGTGTAGCTATTTTAGGCTTCACCCAATATGGCATTATACCCGGATTCACCACCGTAGCCGCTCAATTTGAGTTGTTTTTTGTAAATACACTCGGAATGCCCTTCAACAGCGGAATGTTCATTTACCTTATTTTAATGATTGCAGCTATCGTTTGGTCTATTTATGAATCTTACGTTGATAAAAATTATCTGCGAATGACCCTTTCGTTTACCTTAGCAGCTACGTTGGTGGGCATACCTTTTATAGGAGAAAATTTATTTATTGGTATCATTTTAATTGCCGCGCTATCCGGATTTTTCTACTACAAGAGAAAAAATGTGACCGCACGCTGGTTAAATACTTCAATGCTAATGGTAACTGTGATGTTGATAGGTTATTCTACTTATGCCGTCATTATGATTCGTTCAGCAGCCAACCCTACAATGGATCAGAACTCTCCGGATAACGTATTTGCGTTAAAATATTATCTGAACCGTGAACAGTACGGTGATCGTCCGTTGCTTTTCGGAGCAACATATAACGCCCCTCCTAAGGTGGTGGAAGATGGTAATTATATGAAACTTGATATCACTAAAAAACCGCTTTACGCGCCAAAACCAAAAACAAGCCCGAACGAAAAAGATAAATACATCGTTGCCGGCTATAAAATGGACGTAAAAATGAGTGATGACTTTATGATGCTCTTCCCCAGAATGTATAGCGACGAATCATCGCACATTTCAGGATACAAGATGTGGGCAAATATTAAAGGAACTCCGATAACTTATAACGACCCTTACTCCGGACAGCAAAAAACTGAATACAAACCCACTTTTGGGGAAAACATTCGTTTCTTTGTCGATTATCAAGTTAATTTTATGTATTGGCGCTATTTGATGTGGAACTTCAGCGGGCGTCAAAACGATATGCAAGGCTCTGGCGAAATTGAGCATGGAAATTGGATTACCGGTATAGGATTTATTGATAATATACTGGTAGGCAATCAACAAAGTTTACCGAGTGAGTTAAAAAACAACAAAGGACATAACGTTTATTATATGCTTCCGTTTTTGCTTGGAATCTTGGGCTTGTTCTTCTTGCTAAACACCGGCAAAAAAGGGATGGAAGGATTTTGGGTTACATTATTACTTTTCTTGATGACTGGATTGGCAATCGTTGTTTATCTGAATCAAACCCCGTATCAGCCACGTGAGCGAGACTATGCTTATGCCGGTTCGTTCTATGCTTTCAGCCTTTGGATAGGGCTTGGTGTATTGGGGATAATTCAGCTATTAAATAAATTCCTTTCTAAAAACATTAGCGCCGGCGTAGTAACTTTTGCGTGCTTGGGCGTACCGATATTAATGGCAGCTCAAAACTGGGATGATCACGATCGCAGCGGACGATATACCGCACGTGATTTTGGACAAAATTATCTGATGTCGTGCAAACCTAACGCCATTATTTTTACCAATGGCGATAATGACACATTCCCTCTCTGGTATAATCAGGAAGTGGAAGGTGTGCGCAAAGATATTCGGGTTTGCAATCTAAGTTACTTGCAAACAGACTGGTACATTGACCAAATGAAACGAAGCGCCTACGAATCAGCAGCATTGCCAATCTCGTGGACACCGGAACAATACATACAAGGCACAAACGATGTTGTGAGCGCCGAAGATGCACTGCAAGGCAAATCATTGGATATGAATACGGCGTTTGACTTTTTGCTTAGCAAAGACCCAAGTACAAAAATGGACGGTGAAGGATTTTTCCCCGCGAAACAACTTTATTTTCCTGTTAACAAAGAAATTGTCTTAAAAACAGGAACTGTATCGCCGGCTAAAGCTGACAGTATTGTTACAGAAATGTTTTTTAATTTAGATAGACGAATGACCAAAAGCTCCATAATGATGTTTGAAATGCTTCGTATAAATCAGTGGAAACGTCCGATGTACATTGCCACTACCGTTGGCGATGATTATTATCCGAAAAGTTTTAACAATTACGTAGAAAGCACCGGCTTGGCAAATCATATTGTTCCGGTAAAAAATAGTAGCAACAAAAAAAATGTCAATGTAGAGGAGATGTATGACAACATAATGAATAAATTCAAATTCGGAGGTATCAATAATCCTAAAGTATATATTGACGAAAATATTATGCGGATGTGCAGCACTCACCGTATGTTATTTGCAGACTTGGTTGAAGCTTTACTGCAACAAGGCGACACCGCGCGCGCTAAAAAAGCATTGGCTTATTCGGAGAAAATGATTCCAGCTAAGACGGTTCCGCACAACAATTACATTTCTACTTTATTGGGACAGTATTATTACCAATTGGGAATGTACAATGAGGGAAACAAAATCTTAGATACTGTCGCTAAAAGCAATGTGGAATATCTGAATTGGTACACCCAGTTGACCAAGTCACAACAAAGCACCTCTATGAGAAACATAGAACAAAATCTGGCTTTGTTAAATCATATTTTACAATTGAGTGATATGGCAAAACAAAAAACGTTATTCAATAAGTATTATCAGCATTTTGAGCGTTTTGCCACTTACTACAATATGCAAGCTAAATAAAATCATTGTGACTTACGATTTACTTTGCCAAAATTAAAAAACTTTGGCAAAGTTTTTTTCTTATTATCAGAACAAAGCGTATGAAATTTCAGGTACCGGCGTTAATAAGATGGTGTTGGAAAGGGGTTGTCTGGCGTGAGAATCCGGATAAAAAAAATATCTTCCTTACATTTGATGATGGACCTATACCGGAAGTGACTCCAAAAGTGCTGGATATATTAGATAACTACAATGCAAAAGCTACATTCTTTTGTGTTGGTGATAACGTGAGGAAGCACCCCGAAACCTATATGGAAGTGATACGAAGAGGACATCAGGTAGGAAATCATACCTTTCACCACATCAAAGGATTTTCGTTTGCTGATGAAGAATATGTTGACAACGTACAAAAGGCAGCAAATTATATTGACAGTAAATTATTCAGGCCTCCACACGGACAAATAACCCACCGACAAATAAAACGTTTGTCGTCGGATTATAAAATTATAATGTGGGATTTTATCACTTACGATTACGACAGCACAATGTCCGTTGAGCAAATAATGAAGATAGTGAAAAAAAAATCACGCAACGGTTCTATTGTTGTTTTTCACGATTCGTTAAAGGCACAAAAAAATATGCTGCAAGCACTTCCGTTGGCATTAGAATACTGGGAAAAGAATGGATACAAAATTATATCCATGCGTTTATACAAATAAATGAAGGCTGATAAAATAATATTTTTTATTTTTGTATTTATAAAAAAAAGCAACTCATTCTTAAAACTCCCCTCCTCGTATGGAGGAAAGTAGTTGAAAACAGTTTGATCCAGGGTCTTTTATAACTAAAAATCTTTGTTTTCTGCTCCTAAAATCAGTTTTTTGTATGAATGAATCGATTTTACATTATATCTGGCAATACAAACTATTTCCGCAACACCAACTAAAAACAATTGATGGTGATGAAATGGAGGTGATTGACTGTGGCCTTTTCAACAGCGATGCAGGTCCCGATTTTTTTAACGCCAAAATAAAAATCGATGGAACTGTCTGGGCTGGAAATATAGAATTTCATCAACGAAGCTCGGACTGGAAAAGACATCGCCACTCTAATGACAAAGCTTATGACAATGTAATTCTGCATATTGCTGAGAACGTAGATACGGACGTATTCAGAACCAACGGGGAAAGAATTCCGCAGATGGAACTGAAAATACCCGAACATATCAAAAGAAACTACGACGAATTGCTTGCCAACAAGAAGTGGATTTCGTGCGAAGACAAAATCAGCCAAGTGGAAAGTATCAGAATTGCAACGTGGAAAGACACCCTACTCACTGAACGATTGGAGCAGAAAACAGAATTGATATTTCAGTTACTTGAGCAGACGGAAAACCATTGGGAAGAGGCATTTTATATTTCGCTGGCGCGTAGCTTTGGATTCGGTATCAATGGGCTACCTTTTGAAATGACTGCAAAATCGTTGCCACTAAACGTATTGGCAAAACATAAAGACAATCTGTTTCAGTTAGAGGCGTTACTTTTGGGGCAGGCGGGTTTGTTAGAGCAAACGGATAGCGATGAATATCAATTGTCGTTACAGAAAGAGTACCGTTTTTTGCAAACAAAGTATAATCTGACACCGATCGCTGCTTTGCAATGGAAATTGTTACGATTACGACCCGATAATTTTCCACATATCCGATTGGCACAGTTTAGTAAGTTGATACATAAATCAACAAAACTTTTTTCAAAAATATTGGAAATTGAACATATAAACGATTTACGAAAAATATTTCAAAGCGAGGTATCGGATTATTGGACAAAACATTATTTATTCGGGAAGGAAAGTCCTTCATCAAAAAAAACAATAGGAAACAGTTCTATTGATGTTTTGCTGATAAACACGGTCGTACCGTTTCTTTTTGCCTACGGACGAAAAAAGAACGAAGAAACGTACATCGAAAAAGCGTTTCGCCTGCTGGAGACTCTTCCTGCTGAGAACAATTCCGTAATTGCAAAATGGCACGCATTAAACATCAACGCAGCAAATGCTTTTGATTCACAAGCATTACTGCAACTAAAAAAAATATACTGTGATGAGAAAAAATGTCTTCGTTGTCGCATTGGTCGTCAAATTTTGACTTTAAAGTAACAAAATGAAATTGAGATATTACATACAATCTGTTCTATTTGTAGCTATTATTACGTTATTCATAGCTTCTTGCGCCAATCGCGGACAAGGACCGCAAGGCGGACCAAAAGACACTATTCCGCCAAGCGTTATAAAATCGATACCCGACAACAAAGCGCTGAATGTATCGAAAAAGAAAATTGAAATCATTTTTGACGAAAACATAATCGTACAAAAAGTTGCGGAAAAAGTCATAATTTCACCTCCGCAGCATACTGCTCCCAATATTCAGGCATTCGGCAGAAAACTTTTGATTGAATTTAATGATACTTTGCAGCCTAACACAACGTATTCTATTAACTTTAGCGATGCCATTGTCGATAATAACGAAAATAATCCGTTAAAAAATTACGTTTTTGCTTTTGCCACCGGTAATACCATAGATACGTTACAAATTAGCGGAACACTGATAAATGCCGAAAATCTAAATCCATTACAAGGAATCACCGTTGGGATATATTCCGATTTTACAGATTCGGCTTTTTTCAAAAAACCATTTCTACGCATTACCAAAAGTGATGATCTCGGAAAGTTTACCGTCCCAAACATCAAAGAGGGTAAATACATTCTTCGTGCACTAAAAGACGACAGTCGCGACAATATTTATCAGCCCGGAGAAGGAATTGCTTTTAACGACTCTGTACTTTCCCCTTCGGTGGAAATTTATCAAAAAAGAGACACTATTTGGAAAGATTCGGTAACGGTTGATACAATCAAAATAAGTAAAGCAGTCCGATTCTTGCCCGAAAATATATTGTTGCGCTATTTTAAAGAAAATTCAGGAAAGAAACAGCGCTTTGTCAAAGCAGAACGGAAAGAGAAAAACCATTTTACACTCTTCTTTAACGCGCCGGCAACGGAACTACCATCGCTTACGCCACTGAATGGCGAATGGAAAGAAGATCCGCTTATCCAGAAAAATCAGACTTTAGATACCCTTACTTACTGGATAAAGGATGAAAAATGGATAAATTCCGATACAATTTCCGTGAAAATGCGTTATCAGAAGACAGACTCTACCAATCAATTGGTTTACACTACCGATACACTGCATCTCACACTACGACGGAATAAAAATGCACAGTTGGCTAAGTCGGATAAAAATGACAACAAACCGGCAGAAGCAAAAACCAACTTCCTGAATGTAAAAACCAATTTATCGGGAAGTTTTGATGTTTACAAAGCCATATCATTAGATTTTGATGTCCCTGTCAAATCGCTTGACAGCGCCAAGATTCATTTAAGCGAGATGAGAGATACAATCCCGATACCGGTAAAGTTTAATTTAAGCAGAACAAGCGAAATCGGATTAAAATATGAAATAAAATATAACTGGAAGCCCGAAGCAAACTATGTATTGATATTTGATTCCACAGCATTTCACAGTATTTATGACACTCATACCAATAAATTAAAGAACGACTTCAAAATTAAATCTTTAGACGATTATTCAAGTTTAAAACTGATGCTTGCCAATTTCGACTCAACAATCGTTTTTCAGGTACTTAATCCGAAAGACGAAGTTATAAGAAGTGCTCCAGCAACTGCTAAAGGAACACATATTCAGTTTTTACAGCCGGGTGACTATTATATCCGTATGTTTATTGATAAAAATCGAAACGGCAAATGGGATACCGGAAGTTATTCGGGAAAAAGACAACCGGAAGCTGTCTATTATTATTCAAAAAAACTAACGTTGATTAAAAACTGGGAGATGGAAGAAACCATTGATTATCTGACAACTCCATTATTGGAGCAAAAGCCCAAAGAATTGATACAAAAAGAGAAAAAAGAAAACAATTAAGCCCTGTGATATTGCGAAGAAATGTGTAACTTTGTTGCAAATTACAAGCGGTAATAGCTCAGTTGGTAGAGCGTTGGCTTCCCAAGCCGAAGGTCGCGGGTTCGAGCCCCGTTTACCGCTCATCATCATTTAAAAGAAAGAGGACGAGAAGTTCTCTTTCTTGATTTTAATCGTTATTTGGTCTTCTTTATTTTCGTTTTTTGAGCCATTTTGAAAGCTTTCTAAAGCTCAAAACAAATAATCCAAGAAATAATATCGCAATAATCACAGGAATAAACAGCGCTAACGATGAAGCGCCAAAAGCTGCCATATTTTCACCGGTTGCCACTATGTGATTTCCGGTTCCGGCAGTAAATTTTGTGGCGCCGAGCCTTGTCAATACACTTCCGCTTTGGATGGTAGCAGCAGCTCCGCCACCAAGAATGAACCCGGTAATCCATTTTAGCAAATCATTATCAACCGGAAGCACCGATGTCATCAAGAGTGTACCTGCACTAATAGACAACGGCGTAGCGATACCATCCAGCAGATTATCTACAAAAGGGATGTAATAAGCAATAATCTCAATAATGGTAGCTGAGGCAAATGCAATAATGGCTGGCATGCTTCCGAGCCACTCAAAGTTTTGGGAGAGGTGTAAAACACCAGATTTTGCTGCTACGCTTGCCACCAACATTGGAATAAACACACGAAATCCGACACTTGCATGCAGCCGTTTCGCCATTCGCCTTCATGCGGAACAGCGCGACGCTGACCAGCACCGCAAGCCAGCCCGCCGCCGAACAGCGGCTCCGGCGCGATCGTCATGCCCGACACCGAGTACACCATGACGGTCGCCGTCGGCACGCGCCTGCCGACCGGCACGCAGCCGTCGGGCGGCATCTACGGCATGCCGGATTCGAACTGCTTGCCGTCGACGGGACAAGCACCTTTGTCCTCGCCAGTGAGACGAACGCGATCACGCCCATCGTCGGCGAGTTCGTCGACGCGTCGTTCACGATCAATTCCCGCCTGATCTCGGCTCAGTACCTCGGAAAAGAGTTGCGGGTTCGGCTCTCGATGCCGAACAGCGCGAACGGCGTCTCTGTCGAGTTCGACGACGTCCGCCTCACCGCCTTCGAACGCACCAGCGAATGGGACCGACGCCAGCGGCTGGTGGAACCACCGGCGCAGTCGATCGGCGCCACGCCGGCCGCCAGCAATGCGCGGATGACATTCAGGCCGGCGATCACCGCGCCGCGGACGATTTCGTTCGCCTCGCCCAAGTCCGCCGCCGCGATCGGGTTTGATGGCGTCAGCGTACACCTCAGCCGTTCGAACACGCTCACGCTCGCCTCGCCGACGGCGTCGCCCGGACGCCACGACTTCCGCGGCAGCCACGCGATCACCGCGCCGGTCGTGCTGGGCGCCGAGTGCACGCGCGACCGTCTATGAAGCCGGCGACATCCTGAAGCTGGCCGGCACGGTCACGGGCGATCCGTCGCTCACGCTTTTCAAAGCCGGCATGGGCACGCCTTGCCGAGCATCGACCAGCTTGACGTTGGCGGGCTGGCCATCGATCGCGGCAAGGTTCGATTGATCCCGAAGCTCACGCCGCAGGCGCGTCGCGCATCCGTTCGCTGGCACCTTCGGCACGGGCGGCGGCCAACGCCGATCACGACGCTGCTCGACTTGGGCGACCGCGCACTCGTCATCGACTACGGCGCCGCCGACGGCTCGCCGCAGTCGGCCGTCCGCGGTTGGATCCTCAACGCCATCGCCAACAACGGCCGCGGCATCATCGCGAGCCGCATGCTCCTCGATAACAACACCGCCGTCGGCTATGGCGAGGCCGGTTGACCTCGGTTTGGCCGGCACCGACTTTCAGACCGTGCCGCTCGACGCGACGTCGCTCATCGTCCGCTACACGCTGAAGGGCGACCGCGACCTGAACGGCACCGTGAACTTCGACGACCTGCTGCGTCTCGCGAAGAGCTACGGCGCGACGACGGGCAAGTTCTCGACCAGCGGCGATAGCGACCACGACGGCAACGTCGACTTCGACGACCTGCTGGCGGTTATGGCCGTGAACTACAACCGCACGCTGAGCACAGCCGACGCAGCATCGTCCGCGGAAGTCTTCGCCAACGACTGGGCACTGGCCCAGGCGATCGCGCCGGAGCCGTCAACGCTCGGCGTGCTGCTGCTCGCGTTCCGCCGAAACCGACGATCGCGCCAGTCGCTCGCACGTGAATTGGCCGCGGATGCGGTAGAACGGTCGGCATGTCTCAAGTGTTTGTCGCCCGCGTAAACGATCCGCTCGACGCCGTCGACACGCCGGCCCTGGTCGTCGATCTGAACGCGTTCAAGCGGAACCTCGCCGCGATGGCCGACTTCGCGCGACGGTCGAACGTCCAGCTGCGCCCGCACGCCAAGACGCACAAGTGCGTCGAAGTCCGCACGCCGGCAGATCGCGCTGGGCGCGGTCGGCCAGTGCTGCCAGAAGGTGGGCGAAGCGGAGGTGCTCGTCGCGGGCGGCATCAACGACGTGCTCGTCTCCAATCAGGTCGTGGTCGATTCGAAGCTCGATCGGCTGATGCAGCTCGCGAAGCACGCCGACGATCGGCCTGTGCTTCGACCATGCCGACCAGGTCCGCGCCGCCTCTGCGGCCGCCACACGGGCCGGTGTCACGATCAACGCGCTGGTCGAGATCGAGACCGGCATGAAGCGTTGCGGCATCGCACGAGACGCGCCGGCCGTCGAACTCGCGAAATGCATCGCCGCCTCGCCCGGCCTTCATCTTCGATGGCCTGCAGGCGTATCAGGGCAAAGCCCAGCACTTCCGCACGCCGGCCGAGCGGAAGGCAGCGATCGACACGGTGTTCGACGGCGATCCGCACCACCGTCGACGGCCTGCGGGCCGCGGGCCTGTCGTGCAACACGGTCACCGGTGCCGGCACGGGCACCTTTCCGCTCGAAGACGGCCAGCCGATTCGTCTACACAGAACTTGCAATGCGGCTCCTACGCGTTCATGGACGCCGACTATGCCGCCAATCAGCGGGACGATCACCCCGTCCGTTTCGAACACAGCCTCTTCATCCTGACGACCGTGATGAGCCTTGGTGGTGACGATTGGTTCGTCGTCGACGCCGGTCTGAAATCGTTCAGCGGTGAGAGCGGCATGCCACTCGTCCACAACCGCCCGGGCATGACCGTGACGGGCCTGTCGGACGAACATTCGAAGATCGACCTCGCCCCCGGCACGCCGAAACCGAAGCTGGGTGAGAAACTCCTGCTCATCCCGGGCCACTCGCGATCCGACCATCAACCTGCACGACGAATACGTCTGCCTTCGCGACGGCAAGGTCGAAACGGTCTGGCCGATCGAGGCGCGCGGCGCGAGTCGATAGCAGCGGCGTCCGGGGTGCCACGATCCTGTACTCAGGGTCGTGCCGCGGAGGTGATCGTCGCGCGGGCACGACCCTGAGTACAGGATCGTGGCACCCGTCGAATAATCTGCAACTGCCCATAGCCCGCCCCACGCGACAATGCATGCGCTCTTGTCACGCGGAGCAGCAAGGCCATGCGCACGCGATCTCATCCCGCCCTTTTCTCCGTCTGCGTCGCCGACGCGCTCCCGAACCGCGCCGGCTCTTCGCCAGCGTCTTCGTCTCCACCACCGCCGACACCGGCGCGGGCAGCCTGCGGCAGGCGATCATCGACGCGAACGGTTTGACCGGGCTCGACGAGATCGCGTTCACGTCGCTCTTCAATTCGCCTCAGACGATCGGCCTCACGTCGCCGCTCCACAGATACTCCGGGCAGCTCATCATCACCGGGCCTCGGCTCAAACCTGCTCACCGTGCGGCTGCAGTCCGCGTTGCCGACGACCGTCAACGGCGTCTTCAGCTCTGCCGCCACGTTGCTCACGATGAGCGGCATGACGGTCACCGGCGCGGTCGTCAACGGCAACGGCGGCGGCCTCGCCTCCACCGGGCCGGGCGGGTCCAACGTCACGCTCGACGACATGGTCTTCACCGGCAACACCGCCAACATCGGCGGCGGCGTCTACCTCAACAACAGCACCACGCTCACCATCCGCAACACGATCATCCGCGGCAACACCGCGCTCTACGGCGGCGGGCTCGCCTTCTTCAGCGACGGCTCGCTCGTGATGGACGACTGCACGATCGCCGACAACGTCGCCACCAACACCACCTCCGCCGGCGGGGGCGGCTTCTACTTCTTCGGCGCGGCACGCCCCACGCCGCCGGCCGGCTATGTCGCGAATCAGCTCGTCATCCGTGGCAGCACGTTCTCCAACAACCGCACCTCACGCGTGGGCGGTGCGATCCACGTCGAGACATTCGCGGGCACACTGCGGCTGCAGGACTCGACGATCAGCGGCAACACCGCGGCCGTCTCCGGCGGCGGAATCGCCGGCACGATGACCACCAACGCCACGATCGCGCTGCAGAACACGACCGTCACGAACAACAGCGTCGGTGCCGACCAACGCGTCCACCGGCGCGGGCGGCGTCGCCTGCAGCGGCACATTCGCGCACAACCTGACCCTCGCGAACTCGATCGTGTCCGGCAACAACGCGAACGGCGCATCCGACATCCGCACCAACGCCTTTACCACGACCACCGTCAACTTCAGCGCGATCGGCACGTCAGCCGGCTTCACGCTCAGCCCGGCCAGCCGCGAATAACCTCGCGTACGGCACAAACCTGTTGCTCGCGCCGCTCACGAACAACGGCGGCCGAACGATGACGCACGCGCCACTCGCCGGCAGCCCGTTGATCGGCACCGGCTCCAACGTCGCTCGTGCCGGCCGGCCTGACGAACGACCAACGCGGTACCGGTTATCCTCGGCTCGTCGGCACGGTCGATATCGGCGCAGTCGAACTCGCATCGACGGGGCCGGCCGTCGTTTCGAGTCTGTTCGCGCGCAGACCGCGCCGCAATCGCTTCGCTTCGGCTTCAGCGAGAACGTTCAGCGCGAGCCTCGGCCTGCCGGACTTCGAACTGCCGCAACCTGACGACGTCGACGGTCGTCCCGTCCGCCGGCTTCTCGTTCAGCTACAACCCGACGTCGAACCTCGCGACGTTCACCGTCGCCGGAAGCGGCATCCTGCCCGACGGCCGCTACCGCGCGACGCTCTTCGCGGCCGGCATCACGAATTCGGGCGGCACGAAACTCATCGCCAGCCACGTCTTCGACTTCCACGTCCTGGCCGGCGACGCCAACGGCGACGCGTCCGTCAACTTCGACGACTTGCTGCTGCTCGCCAAAAACTATGGCCAGCTCGGCCGGACGTTTAGCCAAGGCAACGTCGACTACAGCAGCGACGGCCTGGTCGGCTTCGACGATCTGCTTTTGCTGGCCCGTCGCTACGGAACGACGCTGCCCGCGGCATCGGCCGACGTCGTGGCGATCGGCACGAACCTCCGTCGACGCTCAGGCGGTGTGTGGGCCAGCTTGTAATCCGTTTGCTTCGGCGCTCGCGAATTCGACAGGTCAAGTAAGCCTGCGGCGACGGACACCTAGCAACCCTGCGCCGCCCGTCAGCACGCCGATCGTTGCCGGCTCCGGCACGACGATGTCGAGTTGCAGCGCACCGTGTTCGTCACGCCCGTCGTGAAGACCGGCGAAAGCGAATACGTCAATTGATAATCGCCCGGCACCATCGCGCCGGACGCATACGCGCCGCTCGTCGTCGGCGGGTTGAATGGCGTCGTGAACGTCATGTTGAAGAAGTCGCCGGTCGAGAGGTTCGTCACCTTGATGAAGCCGGTCGATTGGAACCCCGTCGCCGCCGGCGCGGGCGGCGTTCCGACGCCGAGTGTGAAAGCCGAGTCGGCCGTGAAGTTGACCGCAGCCGGACGTCATGCCCGTCCACCAATAAAGGCCAGTGCTGCCGTTCTGCGGCGCGGAAGAACCCGCCGGTGGCCGGGTCGAGCGAAAGCGTCGCACCGACGAAGTCGACCTCGGTCGAGAAATTGTTCGGTACAGGCGTCGGGTTGTACGTGTACGTGCCGAACGGCCGGGTATTCTGCGGCGGCAGTGCAGAGCCTTGGAAGGGCGTGAGCTGATCGACGATGTTGGCGGCCGTTACGTGGATGTCGGCACGTGCGGCCGACGCAGCCGCACCATCAGCCCGCCCAACGTGGCGGCGATCATTGCAAACGGACATAACACTCGGACGCGGCGTAGAAACGGTCATTCGCTCCCCTGCGGAAATGGATCGTCGGCCGCGCCCGGCACGAACGCCGACGACCAAATCATAGGTCGGCGGAGCGACGTTCGGCATATAAGATCGTGCCGAAAGTCCGTCCTCCGAATCGGCGGCGATCCCGACGAATCGCCGGCAAGCGACGAGCCCGTCGCCCGGTTTTTTTTTTTTTTAAATTGCATCTTCGTTTGCTCGCCCCGATGCCGTACAATGGCCCGTTCGCCACGCGGTTTTGCCTTGCGTTTGCCTTCTCCCGCTCCATCGTGGCGGACCGTAAACCCCATGCAGATCCGCAACTTCTCCATCATCGCGCACATCGACCACGGCAAGAGCACGCTCAGCGACCGCCTGCTGATGTATGCCGGCGCCATCACCCAGCGCGAGTTCCAGAACCAGATCCTGGACGACATGGACCTGGAGCGCGAACGCGGCATCACCATCAAGGCGTCCGCCGTCACCGTGTTCCACGAACACAAGGGCGAGAAGTTCATGCTGAACTTCATCGACACGCCCGGCCACGTCGACTTCCACTACGAAGTGCAGCGGGCGCTACAGGCGTGCGAAGGGGCGATCCTCGTCGTCGACAGCACGCAGGGCGTGCAGGCCCAGACCGTCGCGAATGCATATGCCGCCGTCGAAGCCGGGCTCGAGATGGTCGCGTGCGTCAACAAGATCGACCTGCCCAGCGCGCCGGTTCGAACACGTCGCGGAAGAAACCGAGCAGATCCTCGGCCTGCCCGCGGAAGATGCGCGTGCCGGTCGAGCGCCAAGACGGGTGAGGGAGTCGCCGAACCTCGTCGCCGCGATCTGCGAACGCCTGCCCGGCCCGCGCGGCAACCCGGACGGCCCGCCGCGGGCGCTGATCTTCGACTGCCTCTACGACGATTATCGCGGCGTCATCGCCTACGTCCGCCTGATCGATGGCCGGCTCAAGAAGGGGGACAAGATCCGCTTCATGGGCACCGGCAAGGGGTACCAGATCACCGACATGGGCAAGTTCGTCCCCCGCCCGAAGAAGGTCGAGGAGATCGGGCCCGGCGAGGTCGGTTTCATCGTCGCGGCCATCAAGGACCTGCACGACGTCCGCGTCGGCGACACGATCACCGACGGATGAGAACCCCGCGACCGACGCCGCTGCCCGGCTACAAGCCGATCCAGCAGATGGTCTATTGCGACTTCTATCCCGCCGGAAAGACGCAGTACGCGGAACTCCGCGACGCGATGGACAAGCTGACCCTGAACGATGCTTCGTTCAGCTTCGAGCCCGAGAACAACGACGCGCTCGGCTTCGGCTTCCGCTGCGGCTTCCTCGGCCTGCTCCACATGGAGATCATCCAGGAACGCCTCGAGCGCGAGTTCAACATCGAGATCATCCAGACCGCGCCGACCGTCACCTACGAGATCCTCAAGAACGATCAGACGACGCAGCAGATCGACTCGCCGAGCGAACTGCCCGATCCGACGTACATCGCCGAGATCCGCGAGCCGTTCATCAAGATGCAGCTCCTGCTGCCGCAGGACAGCGTCGGCGCGATCATGAAGCTGTGCGAGGACAAGCGCGGCATCTACCTGAAGAACGAGTACCTCGGCGAGCGCGTGATCCTCGAGTACGAGCTGCCGCTCGCGGAAGTCATCTACGACTTCTACGACCGCCTGAAGAGCAGACGAAGGGATACGGCACGATGGACTACGACTTCATCGGCTTCCGTGCCGGCAACCTCGTGAAGGTCGACATCCTCGTGAACGGCGACAAGGTCGACGCGATGAGCCTGATCTGCCACCGCGACGGTGCCGAAGCGAAGAGCCGTCGGCCTGCTGACGCGATTGAAGGAAGAGATCGACCGCCACCTCTTCGAGATCCCCCTGCAGGCCGCGATCGGCGGGAAGATCATCGCCCGCGAGACGATCAAGAGCGTCGGCAAGAACGTCACCGCCAAGTGCTACGGCGGCGACGTGAGCCGCAAGCGCAAGCTCTTGGAGAAGCAGAAGGAAGGCAAGAAGCGCATGAAGCGGATGGGGAGCGTGGACATCCCGCAGGAAGCGTTCTTGGCGATCCTCGAAACCGGGGAGTGACAACGCTCGGTGATCGCGAGCCGCCTCGGACGCCAAGTGCCGAGCGACCGTTGGCCGACCCATCTCTCAAGCCGAACACTCCGCCGCTGCCACGACAAGTTGCGAACGGGTTTGCGGTCGTCGGCCTAATCGTTGGGGCGGCTGTTCACAATCCTGGCGGTGATCGATCTATTCCATCCCGAGGATTCGGCCCCTAGTAATGCTTTGCACGAGTGCATTATCCGAGTCGTCCCGCGGGCGGCGATTCTCATCGTGAGTGCCGTGTGGCTGTATTCGCGACGCACCCCTGCTGCAGAAGTGTGGGGTCCATCAACCGCGGACAAGTTGTCGGCGGACGGGTCGGCCGTCATTCTAGGTGCTGTTCGGATTCTATCGTGTTTCCCTATTAACCTT
>JASGJK010000024.1:0-9187 GCA_049840795.1 Paludibacteraceae bacterium | reverse complement strand
CTCAATAACATCAGATACTTCGCCTTTTTCGTGTTTGAACGCCCAGCGAACAACTTGTCTTGATTGAGGAATCATATTGATATTGTCTGCGGATTCCAATAAATTAGTTGTGGGATGTACTACGTACCCTGCAGCTTTCGCATTCTTCTCAAAGTTTTCGGCATCCGAATTTTCAGCAGCAAACTGTTTTGCTTTATTGAAGATTTTAGCTTGAGATTGATCGCTTGGTATTACTTTACGTTCCAAGATAGCTAATTTTACTTTAGGACGAGCCGGCGATTTTTCAGTAATTTCAAAGATTTGAACTCCTTGAGGAGCACCGACTTCGAAATACCTCCTTACGCCTTTACTTACAATCTGGTCGGTTATTTCTTTGCCTACCGACCGAATGTTAACCCAACCTACATCTCCGCCTTTGACAGCTGTCTGTTGTGCAAGTGAATGTTTTTTAGCCATTTCAGCAAAGTTTGAGCTATTCAAAACGGTCATTAAACTGTCGGCTGTTTTTTCGTTAGAAACTACAATATGACTCAATTTAGCTGAATCCGACTCCATAATGCCCGCTTGCATAATTTTAGCCATCGTGTAGGTGTTGTTCTGAAAAACCGGACCGAAGAAAGCGCCGGTAGGATTGCTGAAAGCAAATGCTTTGAGATTTGCAGGAACAGTCTGCATCGAATAGTCTTGTCCGGTGTAGTTGATGTCCCATTCAGTGTTGACCAATCCTTCTACGTCGGTAGTAGTTTTGAATTCTTCACTAACTTTTTTCATCCATTCGTCCTCTTCAAAGTCTTCGGGCAGAGGTGCTACTTCAAACGCAACATAATTTATAGCACGGTTTGTTTCTTGTTTGAAGAGTTCCTTGTCTTGTTCGTAGCGCGCTTTGAGTTCAGTATCTGTTACGTTAATGTTGGCATCAGGCACTGAGAAATATGGTTGTACTACATAATTTACATCACCGGTTTCTTTGCGAGCATCAAAGTTATATTTTGCTTCAATATTGTTTGACCCAATAGATTTAGCAAGTAACGCGGTGTATTTTTCTTGCAGAATAGAATTTTTTACAGCTTTTTCCCAGAATAACCAGTAGCTTTTGTACTCCTGAAGTTGTTGTAGGGTTTCTTCATTTTCTGCCTTGGGGTTGTTGAAAACGCCATTGTAAAATTGCATAAGTGCAACGTGGCTGAATTGCCCATTTTCACCTACAAATACACGACGTTGCATAATCAACGGGTGGAACGTTTTTGCCGATAAGACGATCGGTTAGTTCTTCTTTTCCTACACTCAAGCCTATTTTTGCTGCTTCTTCGTTTAAGATTCGCTCGTTAACAAAGTTTTCCCATACCGATTTGCGGATTTGCGACGTCATTTCTTCATTCATTTCGCTTTGACCGGTTTCTATTTTGTACACACTGGTCATTTGCTCTATTGCTGCCTGAAATTCGTTGTACTTGATTTTCTCACCAGCAATTTCAGCGACGACTTCTTTTGACTGATGGAAAAAAGTGGAACCTGAATTCAGGGAAGTCACCGATAACAAATAAAAATAGTGCCCCTCCAATGATGAATGCAAGTAGGACTCCTTTGCTTCTAATCTTCTGTAATGTTGCCATTTTCTGAATAATAATAATATGATTTACATTTCAATGTTTTAAATTGCATCTGTAAAAGCCGTGGTCAAAAGGTGAATTTTAGGTTGTACGGCTTTTAAAATTTGCGGGCACGAATATACAAAAAAAATAGATATACATCGCAATATTTTGATGTATATTTGGTAAAATGTTGTTTTTTAGTGTGTTATTTTGCTTGTTAATTATGAATTTACCTGCATTTTTACCATTTCTATCCGGTTGTTGGTGACCTTTATACACTTAAATGTGTATTTGTCTATGCGCATAACTCGATCCAAGTTCAGAAAACTGATGTGCATGTAATAAATATCCGGCTATGGTGGTGTATTCGTCCGAGAGTGGAATGCTAAGATCAAACAGTTTGTTGGCTTCTTCCACCTCTAATCTACCTTCAAACAGGTATTCGTTTTCTCCTGTTTTTTCGGCTTTATATTCTTTTATGTCGTGCTCATCTTCAATATCTCCGAAAATTTGCTCCATGATGTCTTCTAATGTGACGATTCCTGCCGTTCCTCCAAATTCATCGACCACTACGGCAATACTTTTCTTCTGTTGCATAAATAGTTTCATCAGCCGTTGAGCTGCCATATGTTTTCGGGTACAATAGGTATTTGCTTGATGTGTTTTGTCCACTCTTTTTGGTGTTGAAACATTTCGGTAGCATGTATGTATCCCACAATATTTCTCGTCAATATCTTTTTTGTAAATTACGATTTTTGAAAGTCCGGTTTCGATAAATGTTTGTTTCAATGTTGGGTTGCGTTCCAAATTCAAGTGAAACAATTTCGGTACGAGGTATTAAACAGTCTCTTAATTTTACTGCCGAAAAATCAAGTGCATTTTTGAAAATCGTTACGTCTTTTTCAATATCTCGTAGCGATTCTTTGTTTTCGGTATTGTCTTGTATCAGGTAGTCGATGTTTATTTTCGAAAAATATTTTCTTCTGTCGTTTTGGGAATATCAACTTTGAATAGTTTGAGTATTTTTAATGAGAACGATGACCCTATCCATGCAATGGGATAAAGGAAAATGTAAAAAAATAAAAGTATCGGCGAAAAAACGCGTAACCATAGGTTAGAGTTTATTTTAAAAGTAGCTTTGGGCAAAAAACGACTGGTAATTAATATTATTACTGTTGCCGTGATGAGTTGGAGAAAAATCCGAACGTAGATGTTCCCGAACGATGAAGGAATTTCGGCAAATAACGAAGCAAAAAGCAAGCCGTAGGCTACTAAACTGATGTAGCTTCCGACTAACATTGTAGAGACGAATTGTTTTTCGTTGCGGTAAAAAATATCCAAGATGGATGAAGCCATATTTTGACTTTGCTTTTGAAGTTGCATGCGTAATTTGTTTGACGAAATAAACGCTGTCTCCATTCCTGAAAAGAAAGCAGAGCAAAGCAAAGCAATAATGATATATGAAGCAATATCCACGTTTGTGATTCTTTTTGTTTTTATTATCAGTTACAAAGATACCAATATTTTCATTCGTATCAATAGAATTAAATAAAAATATTCTGATGTGAATACAATTTGTCGTCCTGATTAATATCTATATACACTACGTGAGAATCGGTTTCACGGTGTTTTTATTTAAAAATATGCTTAACTGTTTTGTGTTTTGGAAAAAAGTCGTATCTTTGCAGTCGCTTTTTAAAAAATAAATACGGAGATTCAGTAGCTCAGCAGGTAGAGCACATCCCTTTTAAGGATGGGGTCTGGGTTCGAGCCCCAGCTGAATCACACGCACTAAAGCAAACATAGAGGAGATTCAGTAGCTCAGCAGGTAGAGCACATCCCTTTTAAGGATGGGGTCCTGGGTTCGAGCCCCAGCTGAATCACATAGTACAAAAGCCGTTCGACCAATCGAACGGCTTTTTTTGAAAATCAGCTCCTGAAAAAATAATGTGGTAGTTATAGAATGCTACTGATCAATTATGCAAAAAGCATTCTCTGAAAATGAGGATGCTTTTTTGTGTGTATCTATCGAACTTTTGTTAACTTTGTCTTTGATTATCGTATAATTTATGAATACATTTGATTTTGTCATATTTGTCCCCATTGTCTTTGGGCTCGTTTTTGGATTATACAAAGGCTTTGTCAAGGAATTAGTCACTTTTTTTGCAGTTTTTGTGGCATTAGTTGCAGCCGAATTGTTTTCTCCCATTACCAAATCGCTGCTTATAAGCCTATTTAATTTTTCAGAGAAAACGGGAAAGATGACAGGCTATGTTTTTATTTTTGTGTCTGTTATAATTTTGATGATTATTTTGTCAAGATTTATCGAAAAAATAATCTCAAAAATACATCTTGGTTGGTTAAATTTCCTTGGCTGGTGGGGCATTGGGGGCTTTGAAGTATGCGCTGATAATAAGTGTGTTGATGAATGTATTTGATGCTGTTGACTGTCGTTTTCGGCTTGCGAAGCCCGAAAAAAAAGAAGCCTCAATAGGTTACTATCCTATTCTGAAATTAGCTCCAACGTTGTGGAAGGAATCCAAAGCTTTTTACGAACAACAGAAACACAAACCGTCTCAGAATAAAGTAATAAAGGAATCAGTAAGTAGCTGAACGGAATTAGTTTAATATATTTAATTTGTATGTTATTGATTTTTAAAATCTTACATATGCGTGTATTGGCGATTAATTATGAACACTTACTTAAAATAATAAATATGCACTATCTTTTACAAAAGAATTTTTCCGGGAAAAAGATTGAATGTGGCTGCGACGAAGCGGGTAGAGGATGTTTGGCCGGTCCAGTTGTCGCGGCAGCTGTTATTTTGCCCGATGATTTTGAGTGTGAGGGATTAACCGACTCAAAAAAACTCACGGAACGTCAACGGGATACACTCAGGGAAATAATTGAGAAAAAAGCATTGGCTTGGTCGGTTGCGTATGTGTCTGAAAAAGAGATTGATGAGGTGAATATACTGCATGCTTCCATCTTAGCAATGCACAAAGCGATTGAGCAATTAAAAGTGTCACCCGAATTTATTATTGTAGATGGAAATAAATTTAAACCGTTTCACAATATACCTTACCAAACCATAGTGAAAGGCGATGGTAAATATTTGTCCATAGCGGCGGCATCGGTATTGGCAAAGACGCATCGCGACGAATGTATGAAGAAACTGCACGAAGAATTTCCACAATACGGATGGGCTAAAAACAAGGCTTATGCTACCAAAGAGCACCGCGAGGCGCTTACAAAATACGGATACTCTAATTATCACCGAATGTCTTTTCGACTTGATTACTCTTCTGACAGGGATTTATTTTCAGATTAACCGGAGCGATAAACCTATACTCAGCAATTGCTTAAACTGTATCTTTGATTTTTCGCCGTTTTTTAAGATAATGGTGTTGTCGTAGCGCGGATTGAATGATAATCGTGTGGAAATAAAACGATTAATATTAAATAGATTTACAATTTCACAGTCGGTCTCCACTTTTTTATAGTTGGTGAAAAATGTGAGGCGTGATGTTATTTGCCAATTCATCATTGGCGAGTAGGAGAGTTGTGCCTGCAGTGAGCTACCAATCTCACGCAAGTGATTTTTTCCTTTCTCAATACCGAAGAGATTGGGGTTGACGTTGGTAGTATCATTTGCATAAATGTATTTGAATGAGAAAGGCGCGAGCATGAGAGACAGTAACTTTTTGTATTTGTAATCCATCCCTAATCCTAAATTAACCCTTACGGGAGTCAAAAGCCGGGCTTTAAGTACCGTTGAGTTTATCGCTTTATAATTATCGAAAAGCTGAGTTGAAGCTTCTCCCGAAATACTGTAATACCAGTTTCCGAAGGCTTTGACACCGAATTTAGTGGTATAGCGCAATATGTCGTCATTAGTAGCAATTTTTCTTAACGTATCTCCTTCTACAGAGTTGAATCCGGCGCGCCATTCAACTTTATTTTCCCATTGAATGTTTTTCAGATTGTCATACGTTAATTGCCCGTTCAGTATTGAGAGCAGTGCCAAATTACTGTTTCCACCCTGATACCAATTGGATGAGATGTAGTTTTGTGAAAACTGAAACAACGCGCTTGCCTTTTTTTGCCAATACATTCTTCCTACATCTTTTATCTTGATCTTTCCATTCTCAGGTTTGGGAAGTTCTTGCGTGATAGAAAGTTCTCTAATGGGTTTATAGTTAATGCGTTGTTGCATAAAACTGTTAGATGATGGGAGCCGGTCTATGATTGTACAATACAAATCGGCACGTTTGTTTGTAATTTCGTTACGCGCATTTTCTCTTAAACTCAATACAAAGCTTTCGGTTGATAATATGTCATTGTCTGTTTTTGACCATGATGGAATATCTTTCTTTTCCGGTTGCAAATATATTTTGTCCATATCAGGTTTCTCTATGTCTTTTACTTTTTTATCTAAATAGACCAAAGGCAGTGATAAATAATCGGATTGGTAAAGTAATGAATCGGAGTATTTTATAGGGAGTTTGATTAAAGAGTCCAACTTATGTCGCAAAATATCTTTGCTAACCAATGTTCTTTCAGGTGTTATAAGTTCAAATTTGTAACTTATCTTGTTATGTGCCGCGTTTATTAATGCCGAATCTTGAAATGCAGAAATATACGCATCGGGAATAGAATCTGTCGGTACAGAAATACAAGGGGCAGCTTCGATGCGAGGGATGAAATATAAACTAAAAAATAGTGCTGTAAGTATGTAAAATCGAATCTTCATAATGTATGTATCTTTTTAAAACGCAAAGAACGATTATTTAGTGTGTCTTTTTTAAGAAATTTCAAAGTCGTTAGGTAATGATTTTTGCGATTCAATCCCTCCGAGTTCTTTAATTTTCTCAGCGGTACGGAGTATGTTTCCTTTGCCGTCTTTCATCTTTTTGATGGCATCGTCATACGCGCCTGAAGCTCTGTCTATGTTTTGTTTGATTTTATTCATATCTTCGGTGAATGATAAAAATTTGTCGTACAGAGACTTGCTTAATCTCGCGATTTCTTGCGCATTTCGTGTTTGATTTTCTTGTTTCCAAATTGACGAAATGGTGCGTAAAGTGGCGAGCAACGTTGATGGACTGACCATTACGATTTTTCGTTCCCAAGCGTATGTGTATAAATCGGTATCTTGCTGTACCGCTACCGAGAAAGACGCCTCAATCGGTAAAAATAACAGAACGAAATCGGGCGTGTTTACTTGTAGCGCATCCTGATAGTTTCGTTCGCTTAGGTACTTGATATGGTCATGCAATCGAACGAAGGTGCTCTTTTAGAAAAGCAGTTTGTTGTTCCGGTGTTTCTGCGGAGCAGTAGCGCTCATACGCTACCAGCGATACTTTACTGTCTATTATAATGTGCTTGTCGTCGGGCAAATGCACAATTACGTCCGGTCGTTGGCGTTGAGCATCGCTTCCGGTAATTTCTTTTTCACGCTCATATTCCACTCCTTTGGTCAGTCCGGAACGTTCGAGTACTCTTTCCAAAATAATTTCGCCCCAGTTTCCTTGTTTTTTGACTTCTCCTTTTAGCGCTTTTGTGAGGTTATTAGCCTCTTCGCTTAATTGGCTGTTGAGCTTTGTGAGTTGTAATATCTCATTTTTCAGACTTACGGTTTCACGCAATTCTTTTTCGTATGTTTCTTCAATTTTCTTCTCAAAAGTATGAATTTTATCATGTAACGGATTCAGTATCTGACTTAAATTCTTGTGATTTGATATTGAGAACTCTTCGGCTCGTTCTTTTAATATTTTCGAAGCTATGTTTTCAAATTCGAAGGTGAGCCGTTTCTGAAGTTCTTCCACCTCCCTTTTTTGATTTTCCAACTTTTCTTGCAACGTACTATTCAACGTTTGTAAACCGGCTATCTCTTGTCCACGTTTTTCAGCCTCTTCCTTTAGCATACGGTATTCAATTTGCATTTTTTCCAATTCCTCCGATTTTAGCCTCAGTGTTTCTTGCGATACCAAAAACTTACTCTCGAATCCCATTTTATCTTCCTGAAGTTTTTGCTGAATGGATTCAAAGCGCATGCGCTGCCGAATTGCGTTTTGATTTTGCAGAATCCAGGCAATCAAGAAACCAGCAATAATGGCAATGATAATGATAAATATGACTATTCCTGTTGACATTTTTCATTTAATCTCCGATGAGAATCCGGCTTTCATTCTTATTACAAATTTTGTTGTCTCTCTCTATCTTTGCGATATATTAGCTTGGTTATTAGCTAATAATCAGTATTATCAAAGAGGGTTGGCGAGTCTTCTTCCAAGCGTTTGATGATGGAAACCATTAGTATCTCCCGGATGAATTTTGATTTGTTCTTTATCTTATATTTGCAGATATAGCGCTCAAGCGCTTTGTTTTCTTTCTCGTTCAATACAAAGAAATGGCGATGCGTGCGTAATAATGCACCACGTTCACTTATCGGTTTTATATTCGTTTTCTTTGCCACTCAACTGCTATATTTGTACAAAAATAATATTATCTGTCCAATTAACAGAAATATTTTGAAAAATACATAAATTTGACGCTTAATGGATAAAAAAGTAAGTTCAATATTTAAATCATTATTATTAAGCAATGGCAACACACAACGAATTAGGTAATGAGGGCGAATTGCGTGCACAAGCATATCTGCGTGATAAAGGATATAAAATTAAGCACGTTAACTGGAAATTCAGGCAGTGGGAATTAGATATCATTACAGAAAATGACGATATGCTCGTGGTGGTCGAGGTAAAAACCCGTTCGACCGATACTTTTGAGCATCCCGAAGAGGCGATAACACCAAGGAAAAATAAGAAACATCGTTAATGCGACACACGAATATATTCTACAATTCAATTGGATGGGAGAAACCCGTTTTGACGTAATTTCGGTTATGCCTAAAGGGCAAACGTTTGTCATTGAGCATATTGAAGATGCTTTTTTAGCCCCTATTATGTGATTTATGTTTAATAACACCTTCATTTTATTTCTTTTTCTTAAATACTTTCATTATTTTTGCAAAAATAAAATGCACGTAGCACATAAAATTTAAAAATTTAAAAATGAAATCATTAAAAAGCCGTAGCAGAAAAGCTACTAAAAATAAGAGCCGTTAAGTTACAACCCAATAACCCTTTTACATGGGCATCCGGATGGTTTTCGCCCATTTATTGTGATAATCGCAAAACTTTATCGTATCCCAAAGTCCGAACATTTATAAAAATAGAGCTAACACGCACTATTTTAGAACTATATCCCGATGTGGAAGTGATAGCAGGTGTTGCCACCGGAGCTATCGCGCAAGCGGCAATGGTTGCGGACGAGTTGGGTTTACCGTTTGTTTATGTACGTTCGAGCCCTAAAGATCACGGACTGGAAAACTTGATAGAAGGCGATTTACGCCCCAAACAAAAAGTGGTCATTATCGAAGACCTTATCTCTACCGGCGGCAGTAGCTTGAAAGCGGTAGAAGCCATACGTAGAGACGGTTGCGAAGTGCTGGGAATGGTAGCTATCTTTACTTACAGTTTGCCTTTAGCCGAAGAAAAATTTAGAAACGCAAGAGTGAAACTAAATGCGC
>JASGJK010000023.1:0-5202 GCA_049840795.1 Paludibacteraceae bacterium | reverse complement strand
AAAGGAAGGGCTGCGATATGTAGTCGTTTAGCTGCTGAGAAATACGGGTTAGAGATTTTATCCGAAGGTATTGAAACAAATAAACGAAATTTTACCCGTTTTTTGATTGTGGCAAAACCGGAGATAGTAGATAGTTTAACCAAAGATAAAAAAATCAATAAATCATCGTTGCTTTTCACCCTCCCTCATCAGTCCGGTTCACTATCACACGTGCTTTCAATTCTCTCTTTTTATAATATGAATCTCACAAAAATACAATCGCTTCCCATCATCGGGAGGGAATGGGAATATCAATTTTACATCAATTTCACTTTTGATGATTATATCCGCTACCGTCAGGCGTTGGATGCTATTACCCCACTCACCAGCGATCTGATGATACTTGGTGAATTTGAAGAGGCACCTACGCCTATGTAGCCCTCTAACCCCTCAAAGGGGAATAAATAATATATTTCAAGAATATTTTGCTAAAAAATATCGACATAATGGAAATAAAAAACACTAATATAAATCAGCAAAAACTCCCTCCTGAGGAGTTTGGGAGGCTTACGATTAAACCTGCAAATAGATTAAACTCGGTATCGGAATACTATTTTTCAAAAAAATTGAGGGAAATTGCCGAAATGAATGCACGAGGAAAAAATGTATTGAGTTTAGGGATTGGAAGTCCGGATTTACCTCCTTCGGAAGAAACAATCGAAGCACTTTGCGAAGATGCTCACAAAGCAGATGCGCACGGTTATCAATCCTATGTAGGACTTCCCGAACTGCGAAGAGGTTTTGCCGAATGGTATCAAAAATGGTACGGTATTTCATTAAATCCCAATACCGAGATTCAACCGTTAATTGGCTCTAAAGAGGGGATATTGCACATTACATTGGCTTTTGTCAATCCCGGAGAAAGCGTATTGGTGCCCAACCGGGTTACCCTACTTATACTTCGGCAAGTAAAATCTGCGAAGCAAATGTCATATCATATAGTTTAGACGAGGAAAAAGACTGGCAACCCGATTTTGAAGCATTGGAAAAATTAGATTTATCCAATGTTAAACTGATGTGGACCAATTACCCGAATATGCCTACCGGCGCCAATGCCAGTGTTGAATTATTTGAAAAATTGGTCGCATTCGGAAAAAAACACAACATTGTCATTTGCAACGATAATCCGTACAGTTTTATATTAAATAATAAAAAAATAAGCATTTTGTCTGTTGAAGGAGCGAAAGACATCTGTATCGAACTTAATTCTATGAGCAAATCGCACAATATGGCCGGCTGGCGTATGGCTATGCTGGCTACCAACGAACAGTTTATAAAATGGATACTGAATGTAAAATCGAACGTGGACAGTGGCATGTTCCGCCCGATGATGACGGCAGCCGTTAAAGCATTACAGAATTCGGAAGAATGGCACAACGAAATCAACGAAATTTACGCGAGACGACGTATTTTGGCATTCAAAATAATGGATATACTCAATTGCACGTACGACAAAAATCAGGTAGGAATGTTTGTATGGGGTAAAATAGGAGCTCAATGGAATGATGCAGGCGAATTAGCCGACAAAGTATTGTATGAAAACAACGTTTTTATCACTCCCGGATTTATTTTTGGAGACAAAGGTAAACGGTACGTGCGAATTTCGCTTTGCTGTCCGGAAAATTTATTGGAAGAGGCAATTCAGAGGTTGAAGCCCCTCTAAATCTTCCCAAAAGGGAGATTTTTAAAAGTATAAATATCAAAAATAATCAAAATAGAAACCGAAACCCTCACGGTTCTCCCCCCTCAGGGGAATAAAAGGGGGCTTAAATATGGAATTCGAATCAATATTATTACCGGGCATAGACCCGAAGCGTCCGCTGATTATTGCCGGACCTTGTAGTGCCGAAACCGAAGAACAGGTGATGAACACTGCCAAAGGAGTTGCCAAATTAGGCATTAAAATCTATCGTGCCGGTGTGTGGAAACCACGAACTAAACCGGGTGGATTTGAAGGTGTGGGTGCACCCGCTTTGGAATGGCTGAAAAAAGTAAAAGCAGAATATGGTATGTATATTGCCGTAGAAGTAGCTACCGCAAAACACGTTCGCGAAGCGTTAGCAGCCGATGTCGATATGCTTTGGATTGGCGCAAGAACGAGTGCAAATCCATTTTCGGTACAAGAAATTGCTGATGCGCTTGACGGCACAGACATTCCTGTATTAATCAAAAACCCGGTAAATCCTGATGTAGATTTATGGATTGGAGCCATTGAACGAATATATAATGCCGGTGTACGAAAAATTGCCGCTATTCATCGCGGATTTAGTTCATACGACAAAAAAATATATCGCAATCTTCCACAATGGCACATCCCCATTGAACTTCACAGACAGATACCCAGCCTGCCGATTATTTGCGATCCCTCACATATAGGTGGAAAACGGGAGTTAGTGGCGCCACTCTCTCAGCAGGCAATGGACTTGGATTTTGATGGGCTGATAGTGGAAACGCACTGCAATCCTGAAAAAGCGTGGAGCGATGCATCGCAGCAAATCACGCCGGAGGTATTAGAATTAGTGCTTGATTCTATTGTTATACGCGATACCAAACAATCGACTGAGAATCTTACCCAATTACGCCGACAAATTGACGACTTGGATAATAATTTACTTGAATTATTGGCGAAACGTATGCGCGTATCACAAGAAATAGGACGATATAAAAAAGAGCATAATATGCCTATTTTGCAATCGCAACGATACGAGGAAATTCTCGAAAACCGTATTCAACAAGCAGTGAAAATGGGTATGAGCGATGAGTTTATGAAAACCGTTCTGATAGCTATTCACGAAGAATCGGTACGCCAGCAAATGCAGGTGATGAAATAACTGTTGAAGTTATCTTGACTTTTTGATTAATAAAATATCCAACAAAAAATATCATACTTACGGTAGTCAAATTTAACGACAGATGTTTTATTCTTAAAATCTTATCCGATAAAATTACAAAAAGTAACATTAACTATGACATCTTGCCAACACAATGATCGTCAACAAATAATAGTTCCGTAAGAACAATACTTGAATTAAACATAAAAAGTCGAGATAACTTCATTTTTAATACCATCTCAAAAAAAAAATACAACATTAATCGGATATTAAGAGCTATACTCGACATCTTTTCACTCTTTGTAGCTCATTAAATAAACATAAGCCATTGATGAATATCAGTTGGAATGCTTTACAGGCTCACCACATTACTACAATATAGTCAGGATTGCAAATAATGAGCGATGACCACTACGGTCTTATCTCTTGCCAAACTATTGATAACCATATGATTTAACGGTCATTTTCTAAATTAAACAAAGTGATAAGTTCTTTAAGAAATGTAATCAAAGCATTGTGCTAAATAAAATAGGCAATGGAAATGTGCTATTTTATACCGACTGAAAACGTGTGCATACACATTAGCCGCCATAGCTTGACATCCGTAGTAAAGTGGTGCTTGAATAAAATCATAACATTGAGCAACCACAACAACGACATCTTCTTGCGTAGCATTTTTTACAGATACAGGTATTATTCAAAGATTATATTGATAGAGATACGCATTCTGAAACACAATAGTTATCGGAGTTAATAAATCATCGTTTTTGTTAGCTTTTAGGTATCATATACATATAGAAAACACCATTTCATTAATAATAATTATTGTTTTCCGATAAAAAACTTCTGATTCGTTATAATTGATTGAATATGTATATTTTGTAAGTGTTTTTTCAGAAGTACTGTTTTTTATTTAATAAAGAAGAAAATGCTGTTTTGGGATGGACGATTTCTAATCGTTAATAAAACGAACGGTAGGAAGAACCGTTTAACCCAAATATAAGTCATTTTTATGTTATCAAAAAAAAGAATACGTTTTTTTTACCGGACAACGAGAATAAAAACCTATCCTGCATAACTATGCATACCCCCGAGTATAAAGTTTACGCCAAAATAGGTGATAATTACGCTCAAAAATGCAACGATACAGAAAATATGAAAGAAAAGCGGTTTTCTGAACCAGGGTAACGACTCGGTATGAAACGACAAGGCATAAACCAGCAAAGTGATAAGTGCCCAAACTTCTTTCGGATCCCAGCCCCAATATCTGCCCCACGAAACATTGGCCCACACAGCTCCGATAAATATACCCGCGGTGAGGAAAAATACTGCCGGATATAGCATAACGCGACTTATAACATATAGTTTTTCAAGTTGGAGGTCGCAGTCTTTTTTTGAAAAATACAATGTCAACGCTGTAATTCCATTCAGCATAACGAAAGCTAAAAGCGAGTATGCCAGCATTATAATAACCACGTGAACGCTTAGTAGCGGCGATGACGAAACAGGCATAAGTGGCGTGATCTGTGGATTACTTTCGCCCAAAAAGGCAACCATAAGCGTGAGTCCGCTCAGCAGAGAACCGAAAGGGAGCGACATACTGAATTTTCGTTGAATAATGAAAGTGAGCAACATAGCGCTCCACGACATAAATTGCATAGTTTCAAATCCGTTAGCCAATGGGATATGACCGGACACAAAGGCTCTCAGTATGATAATCAGGGTCAAATAACCGAAAAATATTTGCAAGTATCACGTTTGAAATTATGATAATTATTCGGTTCATACTCAGATTGTAAATCATTTTCCGGACATTGATAACGAATAGGAGCAACCCTGCCACTATCGATATAACTGCCATCCAAAATGAATTATTTAAAAGATTGTAATTTTTTTCGGCTTTAAAACCTCGCGGGCGAAGGTAGCGAAGCGCCAGCTTCATTGTGCTGATATTTTATTATCTTGTCCAAAAGATTGTGAACTCCCGCGTAGTCTTTGGTCATAATCAGTTCAAACACATAATCCATTGATTTTCTTATAAAAATCCATTTCCCGTTCCCCATATCGGCTGGCAAATTATCGGCGGCGGCAAACCATAAAATGGTATTCCTTGTGGGAAATATTTTTAGCATTTGTCCGGAATAGAGTGAGGCTATAAGGTTGAACTTTTCATCGGCTTCTTCGATACCTCGCCTGTCATATACAACGACGCTACCAATTTGTATTTCAGCTTTAACCTGTGCCAGTTTGTATTGGTTTTCGGAAGTAATAAAATTTTAGGTGCTGTTCGGATTCTATCGTGTTTCCCTATTAACCTTAGAGACAATACGTA
>JASGJK010000022.1:0-62140 GCA_049840795.1 Paludibacteraceae bacterium | reverse complement strand
TGGGAAATGCGGTAGCACGAAGTTTATTGAATTCATTTTCACAATGTTGTTCAAGTGTTTCACCCAACATCTTAGTTGAGAGTCTCAGTTTCATATCTTTAACACGTGCTATTTCATCGTCTTTAAATTTAATAATTGCGTCTTTATTTTGCAGTTCTGATGTATATTGCTGTTTCAACGTGTTTAGTAAGTTTTGGTTTTCTAATTCTTTAGTTTTCAGATTATTTGATAAACTATCACGTTCTTTCTCAATTTTTTGAACAGCTTCCGAGATGGTGAGCTTTTTCTCAATCTCCGCGTTTTCAATTTTAGCTTTCATTTCGGCAATTTCCAGTTCTTTGTTGGCTTTAAATTCAATTATTTCTTTCTCTTTTTTAGTAAGTGCCTCTTGTAACGTGTTTTTGAGACCTGCTTCTAATAGATCGATGCTTCTTTTGTTTTCTAATTCTTTGCTTCTTAGATTATTATATAGTTCATCACGTTCCTTTTCTATTTCTTTGATTGCTTCGGTTACAGAAAGTTTTTTCTCGTTTTCGGCGTTTTCGATTTTAGCTTTCATCGTTACAATTTCTGAATCTTTTTTCGTCAGTTTTTCAGTAAGTTCCAATTCTTTTTTGGCTTTTAATTCAACGATTTCTTTCTCTTTTTTAGCCAGTTCTTCTTGTATTGAGTTTTTAAGATTTGCCTCGGCAAGTCTAACAGCATTTATTTTTTCATTCTCCGCAATATCTAATCTCTTTTTCAGTTCTTCTTCAAATTGATGGTCGCGCACTTGTTTAAGAATGCTTGCAAAGCCGGCTTCATCCACCTTAAAAGCTTTATTACAGTTAGGGCATATAATTTCGTTCATATTGTTTGTATGTGGTGTTTTTTTAGTTTAATAAGTCATCTTTATTATCGAATATTCATTTGTATCAACAAGTCCGCTCATTATTTTCAGAAAAATAAGTCATCTTGACTTTTAAATTGCATATATAATGTTTAAAGAGTATCACACCTACGGCGCTATAAATCAATGATGTGCGTTTATTATTAAGATTTCACCCCTATGGTCTATAAAGTGCCGTTAGGTACGGTATCTTAATAACATAATGATAATCAGCTTACAAAAAAGTTCCGTAGGAACGACACATAATAAAATATAAAAAGTCAATATGATTTCAAACATAAATAATTTTATGATAACAACTACCTTTTTGTGGATAAACTGTTACTTTTTTAATTCAATTTTTTTAAAGTCCCTATGTTTACTATGGATGACAAATATATAAATAAATTTTGGTATAGGCGCTTAGGTCGCTGTAATTTTGGATAAATCTGCTACTTTTGTAGCGTGTATATTAGGAAACAATATATAGGAGTGAATTCAATAGAGTTCAATAAATATTTTCAGACACAGGAGGATTGCTATCGCTATGTTTCAGAAATAAAATGGTCAGCCGAGCATCCTTACCAATGTAAGAAGTGTGGTCATTTGAAATTTGGCAAAGGCAAAAAGCCCTATTCACATCGTTGCGCCAAATGCAATTACGATGAAAGCCCCACTTCTGGAACTATGTTTGACAAGTTGAAATTTTCATTGCTTATCGCATTTCATATCTGTTTTAAAATTAGCACCAAGAAGAAAGGAATGTCTTCATTGGAATTGTCAGAGGAATTTGGATTGCGTTAGAAAACAGTATGGGAATTTAAGTGGAAAATCCAACAAGCAATGACAAGTAGCCGTAAAAGCCGATTGGAGGGCAAAGTTCAGGTTGATGAGTTTCTCATAGGAGAATACGAAGAAGGTAAAGTTGGTCGTAGTGGCGACAGTAAAAAGAAGTTAGTAATTGTTGGGCTTGAAATTTTGGAAGATAAAAAAGGTGTTGGTCGAGCTTATGCACAAGTAATTGAGCATGCTTCGAGCAAAGAATTTAGACCATTTTTTGAAACATATATCAGCAACGATGCAAATGTTATTACTGATGTTTGGAAAGGTTATTTACCATTGAAAAAAGACTATCCAAACTTAGAACAAATACCTTCGGAGAAAGGGAAAGGCATGCAGCAGTTGCATATTCACATAATGAACATTCAGGGATGGCTACGAGGAATACACCACCATTGTTCAAAAGAACGGATGCAAGGTTATCTCGATGAATATCATTTTCGTTATAATAGACGGACAATGATGGGGTCAATCTTCGATTTACTCATAAAAAGGATGGTTCTAAGCGAACCTAAGAGATTGATTAAAAATAAAATAACAACAGCGAACTAAGCGCCTATACCAAAATAAATTTTTGCTAAAGATACGGTTGTTGGTAAATAAAGTTGTTTTAATAATATGGGTTATTTAGCAAGTTGAATATATTACAAGCGTAGGGGAGCTGAAAAGGTGAATTTTTAAGATTATTTTATTCGTTTATTTGTCAGACAGTAGTTTATTTTTGGAGCTACAATTTGATTTTAACTCACTTTTTTCATAATAACGCCAAAAATATGTTTTATAACAGTCATTTTTTTTTGTCGCTTAATCGTTTTAGCTATATTTTTGCTTCGTAATTATTAATAAGTTATCTGTGGAAGGAAAAATCTCAATAAAAGATGTGGCAAAAGCGGCCGGTGTATCGCCGGCGTCTGTTTCGATGGTGTTGAATGGGAAATCCAAACAATATAGAATCAGTGATGAGGTTGCAGCGCGTATAAAAACAATAGCAAAGGAGATGAATTATTCACCTAATTTGGTAGCGCGAAACCTTAGAGGGGGAAAAACTCAGTTGATCGGACTAATTGTAACCGATATTTCAAATCCTTTTTATTCGGCTATTGCCCGAATTGTTGAAAACAGAGCAAATGAATTGGGATATACGGTGGTATTCAGTAGTTCGGATGAAGATGCGCAAAATACCAAGAATCTAATTGATTTATTGCTAAACAAAGGAGTGGACGGACTGATTATCGTACCTTGCGATGGTTCGGAACAAATAATTAAGGAGATACATGAGAATAATATCCCGTTGGTTTTAATAGACAGGCACTTTCCTAATTTGGATGTAAGTTATTCGTCGTTAAATAATTACAAGGCTACGGAACTTATCACAAAACATCTTATCGAACAAGGTTTTAAAGACATTGCACTGATAGGATATAAGACGGAAATGAATCATATTCTCGAACGTATCAAAGGTTACGAAGATACGATGACAAATGCGGGTTTATCAAAATTCATCACGGTTAAAAAAGTGAATATCCAAAATACACAACCGGAAATATACAGCGCCTTAGATACATTGATTAATAAAAAAAATATAGAGGCGGTTATATTTCTGACCAATATGCTTACTGTTACCGGATTATATTGCCTCAAGGAGTTAAATGTGAGGATACCGGATGACCTTGCCGTAGTTGGATTTAATCGAAATGATGTATTTAATTTGTTTTATTCGCCAATTACTTTTATCAAGCAACCGCTGGAAATGATTGGTACGCAAGCGGTAAATATACTGATAGATAAAATTAAAAGCAGTGAACTTGATATTCGAACTATGGTTTCTTCCGAGCCTCAACTGATAATCGGAGGTTCATCGATGAATACTAAAAAATAAGAAATAAAGAATTCATATATCTTTAAAATTTTTGCTAAATCGTTTAAGTAAATTTAAAATGATAAAAAGAGGAATTATTTGGAGTGTAGTTTTAGTTGTTTTTGGTTCGGCAGTTCGTTCGCAAACCATAGATGATGCTCGTTTCAAAATACAATAATGAAAACTTAGTTGTGTGTTTAGGAGTAGGCTTGTGGGGAACGCCACTACCATTGGATTATGACAACGATGGTTTAACCGATATTATTATGTCGTGTCCGGATGCTCCTTACAAAGGTATATATCTATATAAAAATATCGGAACAAAACAAAATCCTTTATTTGATAAATCAGTAAAACTATCGGACAAATCATTTCAAAATGTCAAAGCTTCTTACATCAACGGCGATTTAAGGGTGCTTCGTCAGAATACTGAATATCAAAACTTCAAAAGCAAACTCTTCGAATCGTCAAAAAAATTGAAAGTGGACACTTTGCCCGGATTCGATTTTAAGAAAATGCGAAGTAATATGTGGAGTTTCGTCGATTTTGATAACGATAATAATCAAGATATATTAGTCAGTGTTGACGATTGGGGCGACTATGGATGGGATAATGCCTACGATAAAAGTGGGAATTGGACTAATGGACCTCTTCGAGGATTTGTTTACTGGTTGGAATTGGAAAACGGAATATATAAAAATAGAGGAAAAACATTTGCCGGCAAAAAACCGCTCGAAACTTACGGAGCGCCTAACGCATGTTTTGCTGATTTTAATGGTGATGGTAAACCGGAACTTATTTGCGGTGAATTTTTAGACAAATTTACGTGGTACAATAATACAGGTAAAAAGGGGCATCCGATATTCGATACCGGCAAGCAACTAACAGATGCGAAAGGACAAATTATTCGTATGCATGTACAGATGATTACGCCGGTGGCGTATGACTTTAATGATGACGGACATATAGATTTGGTGGTAGGTGATGAAGACGGACGTGTGGCTCTCATAAAAAATACAGGTAAAGTGAAAAAAGGAATGCCCGTCTTTGCTACGCCTGAATATCTGAAACAGAAAGCCGATAATGTGAAGTTTGGCGCTTTATCCACTCCATACAGTATTGATTGGGACGGTGACGGATTAGAAGATATCATTTGCGGAAATTCAGCCGGAAATATAGCTTTTATCAAAAATTTGACCGGTGGAAACAATCCCAAATGGGCTGAACCGGTTCTGCTTAAAACAAATAACGATGAAATTCGTATTATGGCGGGCAAAAACGGTTCCATACAAGGTCCTGCTGAAGAGAAATGGGGATATACAACACTTACCGTGGCTGATTGGGACAATGATGATAAACCGGATATTATCGTAAATTCTATTTTTGGAGAAATTATTTGGTACAAAAATACGGGAGACGCATACAACGTAGCCGGACCATATAAGGTAAAAGTGGACTGGGAAGGGCAAGTTGCTTCAAAGCCTGTTTGGAATTGGTGGAATCCCGGAACAACCGATTTAGTAACACAATGGCGCACTACTCCATTTGCCATCGATTGGAATCACGATGGACTAACCGACTTGGTAATGCTTGATAATGAAGGGTATTTAGCTTATTATGAAAGATTTGAAAAAAACGGAGAGTGGTGGTTGAAGCCGGGGAAAAGAGTCTTCTATATGCTTGATATAGCTGTGTATGATCATAACAATAAACCGATTGGAGAAAAATCATCGTTGCTTCAACTGAATGGTGGCGTGGACGGAAAGTCGGGCAGACGTAAGTTTACATTGGTTGACTGGAATAAGGATGGAAAGATAGACTTATTAGTGAATAGTACCAATGTTTGCTATTTTGAGAATGTGAAACAAGACAATGATACGGTCTATTTTGTGAATAAAGGTGATATCAGCGGAATTCGCTTGGCAGGTCACGATACCAGTCCAACGGCAGTAGATTGGGACAAAGACGGTGTTTTTGATGTGCTGGTTGGTGCCGAAGACGGACACTTTTATATGTTGAAAAACAATGTAATAACAAAATAAAAAACGAAAAGAAATGGGAAAAAAACTTTGTGGAATAGTACCTCCACTTATTACGCCACTTATTGACAATAATACATTGGATATTGATGGTTTGGAAAGATTGATTGAACACGTTGTAGCCGGAGGCGTTCATGGGATTTTTATTTTAGGAACTACCGGAGAAGCTCAAAGCTTAAGTGCCGACCTTCGGACTGAAATGATAAAACAAACAAGCAGAATTCTCGAATAGGCGTTTGCCGCTTCTTGTCGGTATTTCCGATACATCGCTGGGAGACAGTATTCGTTTAGAAAAAATAGCTTACGAAGCCGGAGCCGATGCGGTTGTTTCGGCGCCACCTTATTATTATGCCACAGCGCAACCCGAGCTTGCCGAGTTTTATGAGGCGCTGATCCCTCAATTGGATTTGCCTATTTATTTGTACAATATGCCTACTCACACCAAAGTTTCGTTCGCACCGTCAACAGTTAAACGTATTGCGCAAAATGAAAAGGTTATCGGATTTAAAGATAGCTCGGCTAATGGCGGATATTTCCAGTCGGTAATGTATGAAATGCGTGACAGAGAAGATTTTTCAATTTTCGTAGGACCGGAAGAGATGATGGCGGAAGTGGTTTTATTGGGTGCAAGTGGTGGCGTAAATGGTGGCGCTAATATATTTCCACGCCTTTATGTTGATTTGTATAACGCTGCTTTTGCCGGCGATTTGAATACGGTTGAGAAACTTCAGAAAAAGGTTATGCAAATTAGTACAACGATTTACACTGCCGGATGTTACGGATCAAGCTATTTGAAAGGTGTAAAATGTGCTTTGTCCGTTAAAGGGATATGTAGCGGTTATTTGGCGTCACCATTTAATCAATTTGGACTTGAGCAAGAAAAAACCATAGCCAAGGCTTTAGAAGAGTTAAATCTTTAATCATACAAAATATAAACACAATATCATGAAAAACCGTATTTTCTTAATTTTATTAAGTTTGACACTTTTTTTGAACGGATACAGCCAAAAGCAAATAAGAGGCACCGTAGTCGATTCAAATAAAGAACCGATAATCGGTGTCAATGTCTTGATAAAAAGTACTGGACTTGGTACGATAACGGATTTGAACGGAAAATTTGTTATAAATGCCAACGAAAAAGATTCGCTTACATTTACATACATCGGCTATGCGAAAAAAATACTATTGGCGGTGTTTGGTAAAGAAATGATAGTACAGCTTACCGAAGAGTCTAAATTGTTGGACGAAGTGGTTGTTATTGGCTATGGAGAACAGAACAAGAAGGACATCACCGGTTCGTTAGACGAGTTAAATTTGGATAACATAGACCGTGTTCCCGTACCCAACATTGATATGGCGTTGGCAGGTCGTATTGCCGGCGTGCAGGTTAGTGCCAACGATGCGCAACCCGGCACCGAATTAAACATAGTGATAAGAGGAGCAAGCTCGCTCACACAAAGCAATGCACCGTTGTATGTTGTAGATGGATTTCCGATGGAAGATTTTAACAGCGCTTCGATTAATCCTTCGGATATAGCCTCATTTAATGTGTTGAAAGATGCTTCGGCAACAGCCATTTACGGCTCAAGAGGTGCTAACGGGGTGGTCATCATCGAAACTAAAAAAGGTCAGAGAGGAAAACCGGTAATTACTTACGAAGGTTCGTATGGATTTCAACAAGTGACTAAAAAAATGGATATGATGAGTCCATCTGACTTTGTTGCTTATCAGATAGAACGAGACCCTACCGAAATGACAGATTTGTATCTGACAAAACCGGGACTGACACTTGAAGATTATGGTAAAATGGCTAATATCGATTGGCAGAATTTATTGTTCAGAACGGCACCTATTTATCGACATAGTGTTTCCGTTTCAGGTGGAACAGACAGAAATAAATACCTTGTTTCGGCTTCTATGACTAACCAAGACGGTATTGTAATCAATTCGGGCTTTAAGAAATATCAAGGCAGGGTGAAATTGGATCAACGCCTGACGGATAAAATTAACTTAGGAATCAACATAAATTATAGCAACGATAAAAACTATGGACAAGTGGTATCGTCACAGGGCAACAGTGCAAGTGCTTATAGTACATATTTGATGTACAGAACGTGGGGGTATAAACCGGTCAATGTAGGCAATGCCGATATATATAACGATTTGTTTGATGGCGATGATGAATTGGTTGCTATTATGAACCCGATTGTATCGAGCAACAATGAAGTAAGGCAACAAACAAGAGATCTTTTAACAACGAACGCAACATTAGATTATAGTATCTTTAATAATCTGAAGTTGACTGTAAGAGGTGGTTTTAACAGACGTGAAATAGAAAATGAAGAATTTAACAATTCAAAAACCTATAGAGGTTTCCCGTCCAGCAACAATTCGAAAGGTGTGAATGGATCGTATCAAAACGCTTACCGATTTAACTGGGTAAACGAAAATATGATTACATATATTAAAAACTTTAATAGATTTCACAAATTTGATATAACTGCCGCCGCTACTATGGAAGGAACAAACAATAGCGTATATGGCTATTCGGTGATCAATATCCCGAACGAAGAACTTGGATTGAGCGGAATGAGATACGGTATTCCTTCTCAAACACAATCATTGAATTCCAGAAATGTTTTAATGTCATTTTTGTCACGTGTGAATTATGGTTACCGTTCAAAGTATTTGTTCACGGCTTCCATTAGAGCTGACGGCTCTTCAAAATTTAATCCGGAAAACAGATGGGGATATTTTCCATCGGCAGCTTTTGCGTGGAAAATGGATAAAGAAAAACTGATACGCAAACTGAAATACATTTCAGAAGCAAAACTGAGACTCAGTTTTGGAGTAACAGGAAACAACCGTGTAGGAGACTATGACCGTTATCAAAGTTTGATTATTAATGATTATTATTCTTTTGCAAATGGAACTCCACAGAATGCTTTAGAAATTGATAATTTGGGAAACAATGAATTGAAATGGGAAAAAACCGCTCAAACGAACATCGGATATGACTTGTCGCTGTTCAAAAACCGGATTGCACTTACAGTTGATTGGTATGATAAAACAACAAGTGCGTTACTTATTGATGCCAAATTGCCTTACAGCTCTGGTACGGGTAGTTCGTACAAAAATGTTGGAAAAATACAAAATCGCGGACTTGAGTTCTCATTGAATACCCTTAACATAAAAACGAAGAACTTTAACTGGCGGAGTAGTTTTAATATCGCGTTTAATAAGAACAAGGTATTGGAACTGTCTGAAGGACAACAAAATATTGTGTCGATGGTTTCGTGGACGGGAGATTGGAACGGTACTTACTTGTATATGACTAAAATTGGTGGACCGGTATCTTCGTTTTACGGATTTGTGTGGGATGGTAATTATCAATACGAAGATTTCAATAAACTTGCCGATGGAACTTATGTGCTGAAAACCAACGTTGCTACCAATGGAAATACCCGGGAAAGTATTCAACCGGGAGATATTAAATATGTTGATCAAAACAATGACGGAGTTGTAAATGATCAGGATCTTGTAATTATTGGAAATCCGCTGCCGAAACACATCGGAGGATTTGAAAATAATTTTCAGTATAAAAATCTGACTTTGAATGTATTATTTCAATGGAGTTACGGAAATGATATTTTTAATGCGAACAGAATTATTTTCGAGGGAAACGCTACCAGCAGAAACATCAATCAGTTTGCAAGTTATAATAACCGGTGGACGCCTGATAATCAGAATAATACATATTTTAGAGTTGGTGGTATGGGACCGCGTGGCGTGTACTCTTCAAGAACGGTGGAAGACGGATCGTACCTGCGCCTAAAAACATTGCAATTGTCGTACAGCCTTCCTAAAAAATGGGTAAGCAAAATAGGGGTGAAAAATATAGACGTGTTTTCCGCTATGAATAATATCTTCACCTGGACCAAATATACAGGTATGGATCCGGAAGTGTCGGTTCGTAACAGTACGCTTACACCCGGTTTTGATTACTCGGCTTATCCACAGAGCAAAACAATAACAGGAGGTATTACCATCGTTTTATAAAACATTACACTATGAAAACAAAATTAACCATAATATTACTTGTAGCCGGATTTATAGGTTTTACATCTTGCAATATGCTTGATGTGGAACTGAACGGTACGTTGCAAGAAGAAACATACTACAATACGGAAGCTCAACTTCAGGTTGCTCTCAATGGAGTTTATGCTACATTGGCAGAAAGCTCTCTGTATGCCAACAATATGCTGGGACGATTAGGACTCGATGCCGATGAAGGATACAATTGCTATTCGAGCGATGTAGGTTCAGTGTCACAATATCAGGCAGCGCCTTCCGATACGAAAATACTTAACTATTGGCGCGACCTTTACGAAGGTATCAACAAAGCGAATCTATTACTCGCCAATATTGATAAACCAACAATGGATTCAGCCAAAAGAGTTGATATCGAAGGACAAGCTAAGTTTTTGCGGGCATATTATTATTCGATGCTGGTTACCCGCTTTGGTGATGTGCCATTGGTGCTTACGTTGGCAAAATCGGGTAGTGCGAGCGAAGTGCAAATAGCGCAAGCAACTGCCAAAGATATCTACAATTTTATTATATCTGAAATGGCACAAGCTGCGGATATGGTATCGGACATTAATAAAGTAGAATCGGCTGGAAGAGTAAGCAAATCAGCGGTGTGGGGTCTTTTATCGCGCGTATGCTTGTATGCTGCCGGCAACCCGATAAACGATACGAAGCGATATACCGAAGCTGCTTATTGGGCTAAAAAGGTCATTGATTCACAAAAGCATGCACTAAATAGCTCATACAAACAGATTTTCATAAACTATGCCCAAGACCTGTATGACAGCAAAGAAAGTATATGGGAAGTAGAGTTTTATGGAAACAATACGGGTACATATACCACTGTGGCCGGTATGGTAGGACGAAATAATGGAATATTAAACACCGGAGGAGATAATACCATTGGTTATTGCGCCGGAATGATACGCTCTACGACTGTGCTGTATGATACATATAATGCTTCGGGACTTGATACTCGCCGCGATTGGTGCGTTGCTCCTTATTATTTTGATGGAAATCCAGCTGTTGTAAAAGCCTGGACTGCCGGAGGAACTAAATTTCAACGTCATTGCGGTAAATTCAGAAGAGAATACGAACTTTTGACTCCGAAAAGTACTACTGCTACACCGCAAAATTTTCCACTCTTGCGTTATGCGGATGTGCTTTTGATGTATGCTGAAAGCGTGAATATGAAAGAGACAAAAACTACGTCAGAAACAGATTCGGCATATTGGGCTGTCAATCAGGTGCGCCGTAGAGCTTATGGGTATAATTTGAATACTTCGGCTCCTTCAATAGATTTAAGCAATCTTGGTCAGGCTGCATTTTTGAAAGAGATTCAAGATGAAAGATACCGTGAATTGTGCTTCGAAAATTTAAGAAAAAATGATTTGATACGATGGGGTATATTCTACAACAGGATGAAAGCAGTGTTAGCAAATATCCCTTCCGGCACATCATCGTACATCAACTATGCAAAGAATACCTATTCAGGAGCAAGTAAAAGAGATGTGATATGGCCTATTCCCACCTATGAAATAGGCGTAAATAAATATTTGAAACAAAATACCGGATGGTAAAAAAATAAGCGGAGATGAAACCGGTGCGATTAAAAACGTTTTCTTTTGTGTGTATTACGCCGATAATTGTCGGACTTTAATCGCCAAAGGTTCATCCCTGCACGTAATTAATAATTAGAAAAGAATTATAAAGACATGAAAAAAAACATATTATATACGTTCCTTTTATTCGGCTTGCTAATTTCATGCCAAACCGAAAACGTAGAAGTGCCTGAATTTCAGGTTTCGGTCGATTCCACCACCTATTTTATCGGTGATACTGTCTTTTTCAAATTGAATGGCAATTCAGATTTACTTCTGTTTTATTCCGGTGAATCCGGTAATGCTTACGAATATGCAAATCAAGACCGCATTGTTGCAGCAACGGCTTCAGCTACGTTTCAAACTCAAAACCGTTCGCAAAGCTATACCGGCGCAGATGCCGGTGCCTTGTATTGTCAAGAAAATCAGTTAAAAGTAAAAATATCCACGGACTTTAGCGGAAAGTACGACTCCGCATCTATAAAAAATGCAACTTGGGTCGATTTGACGGACAAATTTTCCATCGGTCCGGTAACGTGTAATAGCACTTCTTCTTACATTGCCGCAGGAACGGTTGATTTAACGAACTATCTTGAAGATGAAAAACCATTTTATTTTGCTTTTCAGTATGTAAACCTTCCGAATAAAGATCACGGCAATTGCAATATATGGCGTTTTTCAAGCTTCGGTTTAACGGCTGTATCCGATGCCGGTTCGGCAACTATTGCCACACAGACTTCGGCATTGTGGACTCCCGTATTTATGGGACCAAACTGGGATCACACCAGAGGATATTCCACTACTTCCACAGCGGTTACTATGAGAGCTGATCCTGCTTTTAGAGATATAAATCAGGAACTTTGGTGCATTAGCGATACGCTTAAGTTAGACAAAAACATAAATGTTGGACAAGATAAAGCGGTTGGAATCAAATCGTTGGTGGATGTTCCACTTACTACATATACGCATACTTTCAACAAAGCCGGAACATATACCGTCACGTTTGTAGCAGCCAATTCAAATATTTACGGGAGAAAGGAAACCGTAAAACAAATTGAAATTACCGTTTTACCCAAATAAAATTAATAATGTACACAGATGAGAAAAAATAGATATATAACAATTTTATGCTTGCTGACATGGATATTTGCAAGTCAGGCAACGGTAAAGCTTCCCTCCATATTTTCAGACGGAATAGTTTTACAACAAAATTCTAAAGTGGCGATTTGGGGAAAAGCAACGCCAAAATCAACCGTTACTGTTCAGACTACGTGGAACAATAGTACATATACGGCTAAAGTTACATCAGACAGTACGTGGAGAGTGAATGTAGTAACTCTTGGCGCCGGTGGTCCATATGCTATTTCTATTAGTGACGGTAATCCGGTGAAAATAAACAATGTATTGCTTGGTGAAGTATGGTTAGCATCCGGACAGTCGAATATGGAAATGCCGTTAAAAGGTTTCAAAGACCAACCTGTAAAGGATTCAGAGCATTACATCAGTCAGTCTAAAAATGATCAAATTCGTTTCTTCGATGTGGAAAATGTGTCGTGGAAACGTCCGTTAGACAATTGTAACGGACAATGGAAGTCGGCAAATCCAACAAACGCTGTGAACTTTAGCGCTGTTGCTTATTTGTTTGCACAAAATCTATACAATCAACTGAATGTACCTGTAGCCATTATTGAATCGGACTGGGGAGGCACACCGGTAGAAGCTTGGATGAACGGTGAAACATTAGATGGGTACGCAGCCGTTAAGGTTCCAAAAGAAAGTAATACTTCCAATACCGACAAAAAAACTCCCGCCGGATTATATAACGCTATGATACATCCGTTGGTAGGCTACGGGATTAAAGGGGTAATTTGGTATCAGGGAGAGCAGAATAGAGATAATCCGGCACTTTATCTCAAGCTTTTTCCGGCTATGGTAAAACAATGGCGAAGTGAATGGGGTATTGGTGATTTTCCTTTCTATTACGCCCAAATAGCGCCTTATATCTTCAAAAAAACGACTAATTTGCCCGATAATATAAAAGAACTTATGCCAAAAGTTCCTGTGCTGAGAGAAACCCAACTACTGAGTGAGAAGAAAATTAAAAATTCGGGAATGGCGGTGTTGTTAGATGTTGGCGAAGAAAAAACAATTCATCCTTCCGACAAAAAATCGGTAGCCGATAGGTTATTTTATTTTGCCAAAGCAAAAACATATAATTTTAAAGATACTAAATACGCATCACCGGTATATTCTAAAATGAAAACTGATAAAAATAAAATTATCCTCAGTTTCGAAAATGTAGAAGAAGGGTTGATGTTTAAAGACGGGATATCGCAGAATTTTGAAATTGCAGGAGCCGATCAGGTTTTTTATCCGGCTAAAGCACGGATTATGAGTGGAAATGAAATTGCCGTTTGGGCTGATAATGTAACCAAACCGGTGGCTGTAAGATACGCATTTAAAGCTTGGGTAGTTGGGGATTTATTTAATTCGGCAGGATTTCCGGCTTCGTCTTTTAGAACAGACAAGTGGAAAATACCATCAAAACAATAAAGGTTATATAGAATAGAAGATTATGGTATTGATAATTGGTTAAAAGCAAATTAATTTTCCTACCCCCCTTTTCAAAAGGGGAATGCGGAGTACAATGGACGGATGTCTTTAATAATACTTACCACGCAAAAAGTTCCCTTTGGAGAAAGGGGATTTAGGGGAATTGAAAGCCACTGTATATTAAACAGATAATATTCTAATTTATATAAACTCTAATACTTATATCTAAAAAAATTATAATCATGAAGAAAAACAACTCTTTTTTAATCTTGCTGGCAATAATACTGGCTTTCTTGGGTCAACAGGCTGCTTATTCCCAGAAATCTTCTGGAGTGGAATCTATATACTCCAACAGCGAGTACTGCCAAAGAAGCGACATTTAACGCAACGTTAAATAATGCTACGCTTCTCGAAACATCAATACTTAGCCGTGGTACGGGAGCGCCAGCTTCGGGTGGTTGTAGCTATGGTTTTGTAGGAAATTTAACTGTTTCGGCAGATAAAGCTTCGGCGATTACCAATAATGCTTATTATGAATTTAATGTGAAAGCAAAATCGGGTTACAATCTTTTCCTGACGGCTATTAAAGCTAATATCCGACTTCAAACGTACTCTGCAAAAACATATCAGTGGATGTACAGTGTAGATGGCGGAGCTACATTTACCGATATCGGTTCTCCTATAACTCCCGATGCAAGCGAAATTAATGTCAATAATGGAGTGATGCAAGCATCTGTTAATCTGTCATCTATTTCGGCTTTACAAGAAGTTTCGTCTGCGCAATCGGTAATTTTCCGTATATATGCTTGGGGAGGCACAACGCCTGCTGACGATGCTACGGATAAGAATTATATCAATTTTGGCTTTGGTAAGTCAACATCAACGGTTCCATCGTTGGCTATTGAGGGTTCAGTTGTCGATAACTCATCGTACTTGCTCGCTTGGCAATTTTACGGAACTACCGGAAATTCAGCTTATTATTACGCAACATCTAAAAATACAAATTTGGAATTATCCAATTTGACACGAGGCGCCGGCGCTCCCAATGCCACTACCGTTACTAATTCGTTTGTTTCCACGATGGTAAGTTCTGCCGACAAAGCCGCAGCCATTGCAAATAATGCTTATTTTGAGTTCAAAGTAAAGCCGAAATCAGGTTACTACGTGTCTCTCACAGATTTGGATTACAATATCCGAATATCATCGGCAACTCTGTCACCAACGAATTACCAGTTTCAGTATAGTTTGGATGGCGTTAATTTTACGGACATAGGTTTGCCTACAACAATTACCGATGTTGCTACAAACGGCACTTTTCAGCCTACCATTGATCTTGCGCCGTACAGTGATTTGAAAATTTTCGTCAACTTCAACGGTTACTTTCCGCTTATATGCTTGGGGTGGTACTACCGGAAGCACCGGCTTTGGGAAATGCGGTTCAAATTTAGATTCACCATCTCTCATTCTTGGCGGAATTGTAACAAGTGCACCTGCAAACATATCAAGCAACGCTAAAATTGCCGGATGGAACTTAAGTGCGCTTACGGGTACGGTTACAACTTCCGTTGATGCAACTTCAAGCAATACGAATCTTGAAACTCCGGTATTGTCGAGAGGTGCAGGTTTAACGCCCGGAAGTTTCAATTACGCTTATGTTTCTACAACATCACTAAGTGCCGATAAATCAACCGCAATAGCGAATAACGAATATTCTCAGATAGCTGTTGCTCCCAAAAGCGGGTACAAAGCATCGTTATCTACTTTAAAATATAAGTTTAGATGTGTTTCGTCTGGTCCCTTAAATTATCGTTGGGCGTATAGCGTTGATGGGGGAACGAATTTTACTGAGATGAATGATGCGGATGCAGTAAGTTTTGTAACTTCTATCGGAGCCGAGTATCAGATTGATTTGTCGGGCATAGCTGCTCTTCAAAATCTAACATCAAGTGCGCTACTGCGAATGTATGTATGGGGTGCAACCTCAAATGCAGCGGTATTTGGATTTGGTCGATACTTAACGGCAAGCAGTACATTGGCAGCGCCAATCAATAGTGTTTATCTACGTGGTGTTGCTGAAATTTTGACTACAACATCAACCGAATCACTGTTTTCTAATGGAGGATATAAATTTATTTCTTCAAAGACAAATGACGATGTCACACTGATGATTAATAGTAATGTTGCCCGTGAAATGATGTTAAGTGTCATAACTATTGATGGAAAACAGGTATATTCTTCTAATAATCAACTAATTCAAGGTGAGAATAATATTCAAATGAAATTGAAAAAAGGTACTTACATTGTATCGTTGATGGAGAAAGGCGGAACAAAACATAATGTGAAATTTATCAAATAATTATCCTCAGGTAAAATCTTTTAAAAAAACAATAAAGGTTGTATGAAATAGAAGATTATAGTGTTGATAATCAGTTAAAAGCCACTGTATATTAAATAAGTAGTAGAAAATAAATAAAGCATTTAGATTTTGTTTTTAACAATTATAGCGTTAATTGTTTTTTACTACTTATATAACATACTAATTTATATAATCTCAAATAACTAACTTAAAATAATAATGATTTTATGAAAAAGTTTAATATCGTATCTGCAATTTTTTTAGTTGTCTCTCTGATGGCAGTTGTAAATACAAATGCTCAGAGTAGTATCCTTGAATGGAATTTTTACGGTACAAGCATCACAGGGAAAGAAGCCACATCAAACGCTTGTTTAAATGATGTGGACGTAAAACAAGGCGTTTTAACAAGAGGAGCCGGCGCTCCGGGAAATAGTGGTTATACCAACGGATTTGTTGGCACTATTCAACCAAGTACTACAATAGATGAAGCGATTAGCGGCGATGTATATTTTGAGTTTAAAGTAAAACCCAAAGTAGGTAATGTTGTTAATTTATCTGAACTGGGCGCTCAGCTGAGAACGCAGACTGCTTCTAATTACCAATGGAGGTATTCAAGAAATAATGCTCCGTTTGCTGATTTGAGTGCTGCCGTAAGTATGGACAACACCTCAACAGGAGTGGATCAAACGCCAATACCGTTGAGTACTATTTCCGATTTGCAAAATATTACTTCGACTGACTCTGTTACTTTCCGTATTTATGTTTGGGGTGGCGCTGCTGTTCAGGGATTTGGCTTTGGAAAATCGGGCGGAAGTACCACCGGAGGCTACAAAGCTTCGCTTATCGTTAAAGGTACCGTTGTTAGAGCAGTTCCTGTTATTGCCGGTTGGGATTTTGAAAGTTATACTGGTACAACATCAGGTAGCTTAAATGCTTCTTCGTTAAATGAAAATCTTCAATCTGTCGTATTGGGCAGAGGTGCAGGTTTAACTCCGGGTAGTTTGAATTTTTCGTATGTTTCAACTACTTCGTTGCTGGGTGCTACAAAGGATGCGGCTATTGCCAACAACGAATATTTTGAAATTACCTTAAATGCTAAATCCACTTACAAAACTTCGTTAACTTCACTGAGTTATAAATACCGTCGCAATAGTTCAGGTCCTGCAGGATATAAGTGGAGATATAGCTTAGATGGAACCAATTTTACTGACTTAGGAGCGACTGCTGAGGATGTTGCAACCGCAAATGGAGACGGAGACGTTTATTCTGTTGATTTGTCAAGTATTTCCGCCCTTCAAAATATAGCGTCAGGAACTACTGCTACGTTGAGAATGTACATTTGGGGGTCAGGAAGTAATACACAAGTATTTGGCTTTGGTCGCTATTATGTTGGTTCGGTAGCAATTCCAAACGTCAATACAATATATATTAAAGGCGATGTAAAATCAATCAATTCAGGAACAAATGCTATACAAAACAGCACAGTCTCCGTTTATGCAGTAAATAATCAAATTATTGTCAGAAATACTGCGGGCAAAGATATGCAAATGAAATTTTCGATTTGTGATTTTGTTGGAAAATCTATTTATTCTTCCAATTTGAATGTACAAACCGGAGACAATGCGATTGGTTTACCGATGAATTTAGCTAAGGGAAATTATATTGTTACTTTGGTTGATGAAAACGGGGCTAAATTTAATTCTAAAATCATTTTTTAAGTAATAAAAGTTTAGTGTGTCATATCTCCACAAGTTTCCCTTTTTTAACGAAAGGGGGCTTGTGAGGGGTATTTCAATCCGGCAGATGAAATCTTCTTTTTTACATATTATCTCACCACGATTGGCTGTCATCTTCTTTTTGATAGCGCATACGGTTATACTTCAGGCAAAGGTTGTATTTCCGGGAAAAATCATTTCCGAAAGTCCCGATCCATTGAAAATGACCATTGGCTCGCCTTCTATCGTAGTTTTGCCTGATGGCTCTTACCTTGCTTCTCACGATTGGGGGGGCGATGCCATAAACGGTACGTATTCTTCCATTTATAAATCAACGGATAAAGGCATTAACTGGAAATTGGTTTCCACGGTGAAAGATGTAAAATGTGCAACGTTGTTTTGGTTCAAAGGAAACTTGTATTTGATGGGAGTGAAGTCCGATTATGGAGATATTTGTATAAGGCACTCCGCAAATGCCGGCATCAACTGGTCTGAGGCTGTGTCATCTACTACCGGATTGTTATTTAAAGGACGGTTTTATACGGCTCCCGTTCCGGTGGTGATTCACAACGGACGTATCTGGAGGGCATATGAAGAGAGTGTGGATGCTCTACATCCGCAAGATTTGAAAGCATTTGTTATTTCGGCACCGATTGAAGCCGACTTATTGAATGCTGCTAACTGGACAAAAAGTAGCGGTGTGAATTTTAATCCCGATTGGATAAATGCTACATCGCCCGCATGGCTGGAAGGAAATATGGTCATCAATCCCGATGGTAATTTAGTTGATTTTGTGCGTGTTATATCCGAACAAGAAAAGAACGGAGACTTTGCCTTGGGATGCCCTGCTGACAGTTATACCCGTTACAAAATTGCCGCTAAAATTCCTGTTTCCGCTGATGGTAAAACAGTCAGTTTTGATCCGTATTCAAATTTTACCAATTTTCCCGGTGCGATGTCTAAATTTACCATCCGATACGATACTTTAAGTGGAAAATACTGGAGCATAGCCAATAAAATAACGACAACAAATTATAAATATCTCGGTGCTTCAAATAGTCCGGTCAACCAAAAAAATGTATTGGTTTTATATTCATCGACCGATTTGGAAAACTGGGAAGAAAAATACATCCTTCTTCGTTGGAACGAAGCCGATGTCCTTACGCAACGGGTTAATTTTGGCTTTCAATATGCCGATTGGCAGATAGATGGAAACGATATTGTGGCAGTTGTGAAAACATCGTGGTACGGCTCCGACCTGAATGAGGGAAATATGCTGACATTTCATAAAATACCGAATTTCAGATCGATAACAATGGATGCTTCACCCGCCGACTTAAGTACATTGACCGACAATGTAACACCTCTGTTGCAATGGCAGTTTACTTCGCCGTCATCGACCGGAAAAGAAGTAAGTGCGGCTTCCACAACAACTAATACCTACTTAAATGCGTCAGTTTTGACACGTGGAGCCGGACTTACAAATACCTCCGGATTTGCACGCTCATTTAGTGCTGCCACCGCTTTGGCTGATGTGGAAGACAATAGCAAAGAAAAAGCTGTTGCAGACAATCAATATTTTCAGTTTATCGTACAGGCTAAAGAGGGGTATAGTGTCTCGCTCTCTACTATTGATGCAAAATTGTCTCGAAATTCAGAAGGACCTACAAGTTATCGCTGGGCTTACAGTTTAGATGGAGCAAGTTTTACCGAAATATCGTCAGGAGATGTTTCCGACTTTACGGACGACAGTGGTGAAGGCGAAGAACAAACTACGGTGCGGTTGGATAGTTATTCCGATTTGCAAAATGTACCTTCTTCCAAACAAGTCATTTTCAGAATTTATTTGTGGAGAGCTACGTTGAGTTCCGGACGAATATCTTTTGGACGATATAAAGATACCACACCATCGTTAAAGGTAGGAGGGAGTGTGAATCTTACGCCGTTAACGGAAACTCCCATTGCAGCTTGGACGTTTGCAGGTCTTACAGGAATAACGGTCGGCGATGTTGCAGCTTCAATCTGTAATGAGCAACTCAAAACTCCTTTACTCGGTCGCGGTGCGGGATTAACGGCGTTGAGCCTTACAAATGCGTATTATTCTTCGTTTTCATCTTATGCAACTTCAGCAAACAGCAAGAGCAATGCAATCTCAAATAATGATTTTTATACATTCGCCATACAACCTCAGGCGGGTGCTGTGGTTTCTTTATCAAAATTAAATGCAAAGTTACGGCGCAATTCTACCGGTCCGGTGAGCTATCGATGGATGTATAGTGTGGATAACGTGCATTTTAACGAATTAGGCGTTGATGATGTGGTTTTTCTAAGTAACAATGACAACGGCGTGGTGCAAACATCCATTGATTTAAGCACTGTTTCTGACTTACAAAATATTAAATCAACAACACCCGTTTTTTTCAGACTTTATGCTTGGGGAGCGATGTCTTCTGCCGGTGGATTGGCATTTGGACGATATACCGGAGAAAATTGCTTGTCGGTGTACGGTACAGTCGGTGGTGATGTGGAGATATTGAACGCATGGCAATTTTATGATGATAACGGAGTCATTTCTACCGGTCGTGAAGAGACATATTCGTCAACAACTACCAACAGTGCGGTCGAGGTCTCCACTATTTTGCGTGGTACCGGTAATACCGTAACTTCATCCGGACATACTGGAGGTTTTATCGGTTATATGACCATTTCTCAAAGCAAGCAGGAAGCAATAAGCAACAATTGTTATTTTCAATTGACAGTACAAGCTAAAAAAGGATTACAAATAAATATATCTGCGGTTGATGCAAGGTTGCGCAGGCAGGAGTTTTCCGCTTACAAATATCGCTGGATGTATAGTTTTAACGGTGCCGATTTTTACGAATTAGGCGCTGTCGATAGCGAAATAGCGGATTTTGCAGAGAATAACGGATATGTGCAACCAACACTGTTGCTGGATAATTATGCAGAATTAAAATCACTTACAGCTGATAAACCTGTCACTTTTAGATTGTATGCGTGGGGCGGAAGCGAAACTGCAACCACCCGAAAACATTTCGGATTTGGACAATCAAAACTGGCAGCAGGACCAGCACTGAAAATTACCGGTTCTGTACGAAATGCAACCACAACGAGCCTTGTTGAAGATGCACCAGTTACAATAAAAGTGTTTACCTCCAGTGGAACAATAAGTGTCTGTTACAGAGGTAGTATTAGTGGAAAAACCACCGTAGAACTCAAAGGTATTTTAGGAAGGACGCTGATTAATAAACAGTTAACTATTCAGGAAGGTGAAAATATTATACGGATACCCTGCGTGTTGTCCAATGGTATATATGTTCTTACGTTGCAAAACAACGGACAAATATACAGTGTGAAATTTGTAAAATAAATGAATCTATTAATCATAAATCATATCAAAAATGAACAAAAAAATTTTAAAAACCATCGCAGTTATTGCGATATTATTTACGTTTAGTGCAAACACTTATTCTCAATTGCTTGCTTGGCAATTTGCTACACCAACCGAACTTACAGGTAAAGAAGAATCTGTTGAGGCAACTACGGTTGACCCGGGTTTGGAGGTGTCTGTACTTACACGCGGACCCAATGCAAAGGCGGGACCGGGCAATTCGAGAGGATTTAGCGGTAACTTTCCGATTGATGAAACAAAAGCTGATGCGCGTCGTTCCGGTGCTTATTATCAGTTTGTTGTGACGGTAAAAAAAGGATATACCGTATCACTTTCTCAGTTGAATGCCGTCTTGCGTCGTCAGGAAAATTCGGCTTTTAATTACAGATGGATGTATAGCCTTGACGGAAGAAAGTTCAAGGAAATAGGAGCGGAAGATAACTCCATTACCGATTTGGGAAACAATGGTGTGAAACAACCGGAATTAGACCTTAAGGCATACACTGACCTTCAAAATCTGACCGATAAAACCACCGTCACATTCAGACTTTACGCATGGGGTGGTAATGGTGAAAAAGCAAAACGGGCTTTCGGGTTTGGAAAATCCAATACCAAAGGGAGCAAGGTGCTTTGGATAAACGGAACATCTGTAAAAAATGAAAAATGAGAAAAATAATTTCTCTTTTGATGATTGTCGCCGGCGTTTCAGCATGCGCTATATGTACCGGTAATTTACATAAAAAGAATAAAACAATGATCACGGTAACAAGTGAAGGTATAAAATCTCCTTTTCAGGTAAGCTCCGATAAATCTGTCAATTTGAAAAGATTCTCTGAACATTACGCTCTTCATCCCGAAAGTTGGAATGCTGCCTTTCAATTTCTGAGTGAAAATAACCTAAAGGAACTTCCTGTCGGTAAAACGATAATCAATGCCGATGTTTATGCTACGGTGAGTGAATATACTACTAAGAATTCGGATGACGCTTTATTTGAAAGTCATAAGGAGTATATTGATTTACAGTATATTATTAACGGAAAAGAGTCTATCGGGTTAACTCACGATACCGATTTGCCCGTAAGCAGTCTCTACAATAAGGAAAAGGATATTGCATTTTACACGAATACCGGTGGAACGCTTTTAACCGCAACTCCCAACACATATTTTATCTTTTTTCCGGAAGATATTCATCGTCCGTGTATAAAAATCGGTCAAAATTCAAAAGTGAAGAAAATAGTTCTTAAAATTAAGTTATGATAAAAATTAAACAAATAGTCCTTGCCGTAATTGTTTGTGCTGGATGTAGTAATCTGTCACAACGTATTTTAGCTCAAGGACCTATTCGCCCTTTGGCGCAAAATTACGTGCTTATTGCAAAATCTGCGGATTCTAAAAATGAACCGCTGTATTCGCCCAGTATTCTCAGATTATCTACGGGGAGATTGGTTATTTCCTACACCGAAGCACGAAAAAAAGATAGTGACGAAAGCGATTATCAAATCATTTTGACATCGGATGACGGCGGACTTAACTGGACAAAACGCTTTGAAACCACCGCTGCCCTCCAGGGACGAATTTTCGAAGCCAACGGTATTCTGTATTATATTTCAACCGGCGCCGGACTACCTGTTTGTAAGTCGGCAGATAGTGGTGTTACGTGGAGCACACCGGTATATTTGACCGGAAAAGACAAAACATGGCAACAAACAGCTGCCAATGTCTGGTATGCGCACGGAAATGTTTATCTTGAAATGGAATTGCGCGTGAAAGTGATCAATGCGTGGGGAGCAGGTGAAAAAGCCCCTGTGCTATTGCGTGCAAAAGTAACGGACGACTTGACTAAAGCTGCCAGCTGGACTTTTGCCAGCGTGCTCGACTTTGCCGATTTAATCCCGTGCTATCGTGATAATCAGCCTAAAATTGATTTCTTTGGCGTTCCTTTTTATCCGCAAACGTACCCTGACCGCAGTGTGATTGCTCCCGGAAGAAGTTTTTCACCGATGGGATGGGCTGAAGGAAATGTGGTACAGATACTTGACCCTAACCATTATTGGTATGATGATTCAGGTAGCACTTTTCACATATTTCTGCGTTCGCTCACCGGAATGACCAACTATGGAGCTGTGTGTAAAGTAGTTGAAAATGAGGATGGTACTATGACTACAATGCTTGAAACAACTCCATCGGGAAAGAAAATCTTATTTTTACCTCTGCCGGGAGGTCACAACAGATTTCATATTTTGTACGATACTACCACCAAAACATATTGGTTACTTTCCAATCAATCTACCGACTCTATGACCAAAGCGGAGCTTCTTCCTGCCGACCGTCACGACTTGGCTTTCGGAGAGCGAAACAGATTGGTATTACATTTTTCAAAAAATATGGTTGATTGGTGTTTTGCCGGTGTGGTGGCAATTGGCGCTACGCAGAAAGAGGCTCGTAGTTATGCCGCGATGGATTTTGACGGAAATGATCTTGTTATCTTATCGAGAAGTGGTGACCCTGATACGTACAGTGCACACGAAACCAATATGATTACGTTCCATCGGGTAAAAAACTTTAGAGATTTGATTTATTAACAATTATATTTTTATAAAACAATGCAAAATTCTTATCCAAAAATAGGTATTCGTCCGATTATTGACGGACGACGTGGAGGTATTAGAGAGTCATTAGAAGATATTACCTATAATCTGGCAAAATCGGTTGCCTCGCTTTACGAATCTGAATTACGCTATCCGGATGGAAGCCCGGTACAATGTGTCATAGCTGATACTTGCATTGGCGGTGTAAAAGAAGCTGCCGATTGTGCGACCAAATTTGAGAAAGAAAATGTGGGGTTGAGTCTTTCGGTAACACCTTGTTGGTGCTACGGCTCCGAAACGATTGATATGAATCCGCTTATTCCGAAAGCCATTTGGGGTTTTAACGGCACGGAACGTCCCGGAGCTGTGTATTTAGCGGCGGCATTAGCGGCTCATAATCAAAAAGGATTACCTGCATTTGGTATTTATGGACACGATGTGCAGGATGCCGGTACTACCGATATTCCTGCCGATGTGAAAGAAAAACTACTTCAATTCGCAAAAGCCGGACTTGCCGTTGCCATCATGCGTGGAAAATCGTATCTGGCAGTCGGATCGGTTTCAATGGGTATTGCCGGTTCAATCATCAATCCCGAGTTTTTACAGGAATATCTTGGTATTCGCGCCGAATATGTGGATACGGTGGAAATTCTTCGTCGTATTCAATTGGAAATATATGATAAAGAGGAATTTGAGAAAGCGATGAAATGGACACGTGAGAAATGTATGACAAACGAAGGCGAAGACCATAATCCCGCTCGATTGAAACGTACACGTGAACAAAAGGATAAAGATTGGGAATTTGTGGTGAAGATGACACTCATAATGAAAGATTTGATGATTGGAAACCAAAACTTGGAAAAAATAGGGTTCAAAGAAGAATCGATGGGACACAATGCTATTGCCGGCGGATTTCAGGGACAACGTCAGTGGACGGATTTTCTGCCGAACGGTGATTTCTCGGAAGCGATTCTAAATACTTCATTCGACTGGAATGGTACACGTGTGCCATTTACTTTTGCTACTGAAGATGACCACTTGAACGGCATCAGTATGCTATTTGGAAATTTACTTACCAATCGGGCTCAGATATTTGCGGATGTGCGTACTTATTGGAGTGCAGAAGCCATTGAACGGGTGACGGGTTGGAAACCCAACGGAATTTTGGAAAACGGCGCAATACATTTAATCAATTCCGGCGCTTGTACGCTGGATGGTACCGGACAACAATCCGATGAAAATGGCAATCCGGTAATGAAACCATTCTGGGAAATTACAGACGAAGAAGTTGAAAAAATGCTTGACGCAACAACTTGGTACACCGCTTCACTCGAATATTTCCGCGGAGGAGGTTATTCGTCTCAATTCCTCACCCGTCCCGGAATGTCAATGACGATGTGCAGATTAAACTTTGTGAAAGGTTTAGGTCCCGTGCTTCAAATTGCTGAAGGGTGGAGCGCTTGTTTCCCCGACGACGTTTTTGACGTCATCAATAAACGTACGGACAAAACGTGGCCTTCCACATTCTTTGTGCCTCGATTGACGGGTTATGGCAAATTTACGGATGTGTATAGCGTGATGAATAACTGGGGAGCAAACCACGGCGCGATCAGTTTTGGACACATTGGCTCTGAACTGATAACATTGGCTTCTATGCTTTCAATTCCGGTAAATATGCACAATATCACGGACGATAAAATATTCCGTCCTTCGGTATGGAGTGCCTTTGGATCTGATAATGAAGGAGCCGATTACAGAGCTTGCCAAACGTATGGTCCAATTTACAAATAATTAATTTATCAATACTTATGCTTATTGTTCCGAAGGGAGCGATAAGCGTAAGTTAAGTAGTAGAAAATAATTATTGTCATGTTTTTTCGAGGCTGTTTTTGAGCAGATTTTTGGGGATTTTATCCGAATATTTAGCGGGCTAAATCAAGGATAAAAGCGTAAAAAGATGCCAAAAAGAGACCGAAAGAACAAACAAAGCATTTAGATTTAGTTTTTAATAATTATAGCGTTAATTGTTTTCTACAACTTAATATCTTCTACCTAATTTTAATAGCAATGAGAACTAAAATCGTTACCTTGTTTTTTTCGTTATTTTGTGTTGTTTCTTCTGCTTTTGCGGTGGACGGAATGACTGTTACAGCCAATGTTACAGCTGTAGATGACGTGTTGGAAGTCCGAAGCTTTGCAGTTGGTGTGCAGTTGTTCACCAATAGAACCAATATGCCTATCAATACAGTTCCAAGCGGATTCGAAGGGTATAAAATGCTTTCGAGTGGTGGTGGAGTTGAAATGACGGGTACTATCACGGCATCGGCTGCCGGACAAATTTACATCACTGCCAGATCAACCCTCACTTTTAGCGGTTGGACAAAATTAACGGGATATGATTATACGTATGCCACTACCAATACGGGAATGTCTATTTATTATAAAGATGTGGTAGCCAATGAAGTGGTTACTTTGCCCACCACAACCGATTTTAGAGGTATTACTCCCATTGCAAAAAATATTTCCATAGCCAATCAGCAAACGTGGTCGTTGGATACAATGACCGTCACTGTGGAAACGGCTGATAATTTTGAAAAAGGTATTTTAAAAGATGGAGCCACATACTATCTTAACAGAACTTATACACTGTACAGCGTTGGAGATACGCTGTCGAACAATGAATTTTTATTGTCCGATGCAGGTACTTCAAGCGATGGTATTACACATACCGGTACAATAATCCCTTCCAAAGACGGCGAAATATATGTTTTAGGACGCACTGTTACCGCTATTTCAGGTTGGACATTGGTACCGGGAACAGAGTTTTATTACAATGCCGGGTCGAGCATAGGAGCAGTATCGCTATTTAAAAAAACAGTCACTGCCGGACAGCGGATAGAAATACCGGCTGTTGACAATTTCTATGAAACTCGTCCGTTTGCTAAATCCATTATTCTCAATAAAATTATTCCTGCCGATTCAATGGATGTAACCGTAGAAGTGACCGAAGAGGATGCCGGCATTTTTACAAAATCGACATTTAATGATGGAAGCGCTTTTTTTACCAATCGTACATATACCATCACCAATACGCCTACATCATTTCGGGGATTTGATTTTTTGGCAAACGAAGGGGCAAAAATAGATAAGGGCGTTGTTATTCCTTCCAAAGACGGATATGTTTATGTGGCTGCCAAACCCGGCGGAATTACCGGATGGACGGAAATAGAAAATTCTACTTTTTATTACAGCACGGCTACACCTACCGATATGAGTATTTATAAAAAACAGGTCAAAGCAGGCGAAAGGGTAGAATTGCCGCTTGTGACCGATTTTCAAGGAATCACTCCTATCGCGAAAAACATCACTCTTTCTGTTTTGCCTGCCGATAAAGATGCCCGTCTGTCTATGATAAAAGTGGATGGAGCAGATATTCAGGGATTTATGCGCGAAACAACCGATTACGAAATTATGCTTCCTTATACCTACGATGAACTTCCGGTGGTAGAGCCCAAAACATTATCTTCTTCAGCTACTTATACCATACAAACAGTGGAAGATGTCAAAGGAACGGAGGAAGAACGTACGGCAACCGTCAATGTAAAATCAGCCGATAATTCGATTTCCAAAATGTACAAAGTGAGTTTTAAAGTACTTCCAAAATTGGATTTGTATCTGTGTATCGGTCAGTCAAATATGGCTGGTTACGCTCCGTTAGATGCTACTAAAGGGGATTTGAATCCGATGGATAATTCTTATTTATTTAATACCTCCAATCAGTTTGAACAAGCTGTAAATCCATTGAATCGTTATTCTACGGTGGCGGCTGTGGGCTCAAATGCCTTGTTGGGACCATCTTATTCTTTTGCAAAATCAATAAATATGCGTTCAGACACCCCGATTGGTTTGATAGTGAATGCTCGCGGAGGTTCTTCTGTCGAAAATTGGACGAAAGGTGGTACTGGAAGCGATAAAGACACTCTCTATTTGCCAACGATGAAAAGAGCGCTCGAAGCTAAAAAGTGGGGTGATTTCAAAGCGATTATATGGCATCAGGGCGAAGCAAATAAAGCTGATGCAGCTTCGTATCCGGCTAAATTACAACAGTTTGTGGCTGACTTATGCTCCGATTTAGGCAACCCTAACTTGTTGTTTGTTGCAGGACAAATCGGTACTTTTGGTCTCAACGTGACCGATTTCAATAATATGATCAGTACCATTTCAACATTCATACCTCATTCGGCTTGCGCTTCTTCCGATGGTTTAACTAATAACGCCGGAGATACGAATCATTTTGATAGGGCGGGCGCCATTACTTTGGGCGAAAGATACGCAAAAATAGTAGCAGACAGTCTTTATTTACCCGGTCAAGTGGTTGTAAAGATTGAAGCGGATGCCGGACAGTTTACGAAAAAGAGTTTAAATAAAAATATTGATTTGTTCCTTAACAGACCTACATATCTGATTACGGATAATACATTTTCAGGATTCGATAACTTTGAATTTCTGTCGAGCAATGCCGGTGAGATTGAAAAGGGGGTGATGATTCCCGAAACGAGTGGTAAACTGTATCTTATTGCCGATAAGGGATTAAATATTGGCGGTTGGACACCGGTTTTTGGTGCGGATATACATTATACAGGGGCTGAATTAAGCATTTATTCTAAAAATGTAACAGCCGGTGAAAGAGTGGTAATCCCGGAAGTTACTAATTTTAAAGGAGCTTCTCCTATAGCCAAGCATATAAATTTGATAGAAATATCTCCGGAAAAAGACGCACGGGTCGATTCAATATTCGTTGATGGAAAATATTTGAAGAGTTTCGATAAAAATGTACTTTCATACGATTTTTATCTTCCTTACACCGCTACCACCGTCCCGGTAATTACGGTGAAAACTCATGCAAGCGGTGCCATTGCAAATGTAACAAATGCGCCGAATATAAACGGTTCAAGCGTGTCGGACAAAACAAGCGTCGTACAAGTTACTTCACAAGATGGTTCTACTACATTAACCTACAATATTGTTTTTGATGTATTGCCTTCGCTTGATTTATTCCTCTGTATTGGTCAGTCCAATATGGCAGGTGCAGCTACATTGGACGCTTCCAAAGGAGATTATGATCCGGTAAGCAATGCGTTTCTTTTTAATTCGGACAATGCCTTTGAAATAGCTAAAAACGGAATGAACAGGTATGCCAATGTGCTCACTTCTACAAGCCAATATTACGGTCTCACGTATCAATTTGCAAAAAAAATTACTGCTCAAACGGGTAAGCAAATCGGTCTGGTGGTGAATGCTCGTGGCGGCTCGTCTATTGAGTTGTGGGACAAAGCCGGAACGGATGCCGGCGATACGCTTTATTCCAAAACAATGGAAAGAGCGCTCGAAGCACAAAAATGGGGAAAATACAAGGCGATACTTTGGCATCAGGGTGAGGCAAACAGAACAAGCGTAGCTGCTTATTCACCGCAACTGATTCAGTTGGTGAGTAATTTGCGGATTGACCTGAATGAACCTGACTTATATTTTGTAGCCGGACAAATAGGGCAATGGCGCGCTGATAATGCTCCGTTTAATAACTTGATTAGCACCATTTCTACCTTTATAAATAACTCAAACTGTGTTTCAACCGATGGGTTAGTGAACCTAACCAATTTGGCTGATGATAATTCACATTTCAATCGGGATGGATTGGCTACGCTTGGCGACAGGTATGCTGCTTTCGTGTTGAACAGATGTTATATCTCTACTAATGTGAAAAAGGATAATCCAAACACAGCTATCGTTTATTCATATCAAAATAAGATATTTATAAACTGTGGACAAAATGATACGAATTGCGCTGTGTTTGATGTAACAGGCAGAAAAATATATTCTGAAAAAATAAATCGAAACTCGGTTATTTCTTTGAATCAGAAAGGAATTTATGTCGTATCTCTTTCAAATTCAACTGGAAATCAAAAAGTAAAAGTAATTTTGAAATAATTAAATGAAAAAAATAAGTGTCATATTATTATTGTTGGGAATAGTAATTATTTCATCTGCTCAAAGCCCCCAAAATACGTCAATAAAATTTGAAGGGGACGGATTTGAGAAAAGGACGTTTGACAACAAAGCGTTATTGTTCACAAATAAAAAGTATAAAGCACAAGAAATTCCGGCAGCATTCAGAGACTTTCAATTTCTGGCAAATCAGGGTGGTCTTGCCGAAGAAGGGATAATCATTCCGGAGAATAATGGGTTAATTTACATTATTGCGCCCGCCGGAATCAATGTTGAAGGATGGCAACCTGTTGATAATTCGGAATTTACTTACGATGACGCCAAAAAATCGAAGCTTGCTATCTATCAAAAACAGGTGAAAGCAGGGAAAAAGATTCATTTACCGGAAGTAGCACGCTTTGCGGGAGTAACTCCGATAGCGCCTTCCATTCAATACGGTTTTAATAATGCTGTGGCAGTAGAAGGAAAATTAATAGATACTTGGAAAGTTCAGGAGGGGGCATTCGTTTTTTCGCAGAACAGTACATTCAAATTTAAAAAACCATTGCCGGATGTTATTGTCAATAAAAAATATGCGGTGAGTCTGATTGAGAATCCGGGTGCGTCAAAGGTGAAATCCGAAAACGGCAATGATATATTGATTGCGCTTCATTACAACACGTTAACGGATAATAATTGGCAATATACCGGTGAATCTTTTGCCATCAGTTCAGCTCGAACTTATTATCTTTATAAATACAAGAATCCCAAAACTGGGGTTTGGATTGATGTTCCGCAACCGCTGAAGTCGGGTGCAGTTGCGCCTACGCTGGTTTTTGGCGATGATATTATGTGGGCTAATCCGTCAACAGTACCGGGAATAATCATTACGCGTTCGCAGGATCCCAAAAATGTATATATTACCAATCCGAGCATCGTTATTTTGCCTGATGGCAGATATCTTGCCTCTTGTTCGGGCGCTTTTCGTGTAAAAGGCGGTGAAAAAGGGGGTGTGTCGTTCTTTATCTCTTCTGACAAAGGCAAAACGTGGAAAGAGCAATCCCGAAATAGTGTGGAAATGACTTTTTGTAATTTGTTTGTACATAATGGAGTACTTTATCTGATGGGTACTAATCGCGGTTACAAAGACGCTGTTATCGCAAAATCGTATGATTGGGGAATCACTTGGACTACCCCTGCCGATGATACTACCGGCTTGCTTTTAACAGGCGGTTTTTATCATTCAGCGCCGGTTCCCGTGGTGATTCATAACGGTAGAATTTGGCGGGCAATGGAAAATGCAGAAGATAGCAAAGGAAAGAACAAACGAGCCTTGGTGATGTCGGCGCCTGTTGATGCCGATTTACTGAAAGCCTCAAGCTGGACTAAAACGAATGAACTTTCCTTTTCGGTACCTGAGAAGGTAAAAGAAGGGCACGAATTCAAACAATGGCTCGAAGGAAATGTGGTACTGGATAGAGAGGGTAACGTGGTAAATGTGTTGAGAGTTGACGAACTGAAAGAAGGTGGTTTTGCAGCGATAACGCATATGTCAGGAACAACAAAACTGGCTTATAATTCAGAAAAAGATTTAATTCGTATGCCGGGCGGCGGCGTTAAGTTTACTATCCGTCTCGATTCGGTAAGTAACAAATACTGGGCTATTACCAACGCTATTCAGGATGAAGACCGTACGAAAACACATAGTGGAAAATATAAAACAGGTGTTCATGCCAGTTTGCTCCGTAACCGTGCCGCATTAATTTATTCCGATGATTTGGTTCATTGGAAAATAAAGGAATTTCTTATTAGTACCGATAACCCGTTTTTTTACGGATTTCAATATACCGATTGGCAATTTGATGGCAAGGATATTATAGCTGTAATCAGAACGGCTTACGAAGAAGAACGAGGTTTGCCAATGCGTCAGCACGATGCTAATTTTTTTACATTTTATAGGGTTGAAAATTTCAGGGAAGCTAAAAAATAAAGACGTATGAAGATAAAAGTAACGATATTTGTTACCTTGTTGTTTTGTGCAATATCTACGGTCTCGGCTGTGGATCAAATGACGATAACCGTAGAAGCTGCAGCGGGAACATTTGACCGGAGACCGTATGAAAATGGTGCGTTGATGTACACCAATAGAATATATACGCTTGTTAATGCTTGTTCTGATTTTTCCCGTTTTGATATGTTAGCCAGCAATGGAGGTGAGGCAAATACTGGAACGATCATTCCTTCTTCTGATGGATACATTTATATGCTGGCGCGGAGTGGAGGATTATCGGGTTGGACGGAAATTGCAAATTCGCAATCGATGATTTTAACTGTGCAATTGAGTGTTTACCAAAAAGCGGTCACAGCCGGTCAACGCATTGCAATACCCAATATCACTAATTTTCAAGGAGCAACTCCGTTAGCCAAGCGAATAATTTACGGTGCTCCGACAGTTACTGTAAAAGGTGAATACCTCGATATAAAAGATTCAGCTGTGGTGGATGATTATGTCTTTGCACAAAACGAGGATTATACATTTAAATCGATACCGGCTTATTTGAGTACTAAAAAGTATGCTTTCAGTACATCCGATCGTCCGGGAGCGATTCTTTTTTCCAGCTACGACACTTGTACGGTGTATGTGGCATTAAATAATCAACCGTCTGCAGCCAACGGTTGGGTGAAAACAGGAGAAACAGTAACGCTGAACAAATTATTATACTCCATACCGGTTTCAACCGTTACTTATTACATTTACAAGTATAAATACACTGATCCATCCATCGAAATAGCGTTGCCGGCTACCACCGATAAAGACCCTAATTCCTCTCTTTTCTTTGCTGATAAGTTAATGTGTGGAAACGTACCGCAATTACCCGGAATTATCATTACAAGGTCGTTAGACTCAAAATATTCCTTTATAACGAACCCGAGTATTACGATTTTGCCCGATGGCGATTATTTAGCGGCTTGTACAGGTGCATATCGAGTTCAGGGAACGAGCGCAGGAGTTTCTTTTTTCCTCTCATCGGATAAAGGATTAACGTGGAAAGCGCAATCGATAAATAATGGAGTGATGTCTTATCAGAATTTATTTGTACATAAGGGTACATTGTATTTGATGGGTACAAGTGGTGTGCAGAGCGATGTTATTATACGGACATCAACGGACAAGGGCGTTACGTGGACGTATCCGACCAATAGCTCAGATGGAATCTTGCTTACCGGTCAGTATCATTCAGCGCCTGTGCCAATGGCGGTGCACAACGGGCGAATTTGGCGGGCATTTGAAACAAATGTTGAAGGTGAAAATAAAACCGCTTTTGTAATGTCGGCGCCTGTTGATGCTGATTTAATGAATGCTACAAATTGGGCGGTTACAAATGCGCTGAGTTATAATACCAATTGGATTTCGGGAGATGGAAAATCATTCAAACAATGGCTCGAAGGTAACGTAGTGGTAGATAAAAACGGCAATATTGTGAATGTACTTAGAGTAGATGAGGAAAAATACGGTGGGGTAGCAGCTATAGCCACTGTTACCGGAACAATACAATTGAGTTTTAATCCATCCACAGACATAATCCATTTTCCGGGTGGAGGAAAGAAGTTTACTATTCGCTACGATAATCAGAGTAATTTTTACTGGACAATAAGCAACGCTGAGTTTGATGAAGACCGAACAAAAACTCAAGCCGGTGTTTACAGTAGCGGAACGCATTGTGGGTTGTTGCGAAATAGATTAGTGCTTATGAGTTCGCCGGATTTAAGAAATTGGACAATCAAAGATACCCTGATAAGCTACGATAACCCTTTCTTGAACGGTTTTCAGTATGTGGACTGGCTATTTGAAGGGGATGATATTATTGCCGTTTCCCGTACGGCATTTCAAGATGAAAGGGGCTTGCCCGTACGTCAGCATGATGGTAATTATTTTCTTTTCCATCGTTTTACCAATTTTAGAGGAGTGGTAACTTCGGTTGTTTCTCCTAATCATTTGGAGACAGAATTTGATTTTACCAAAACAAACAAACGAATTTCTATAAAGAGCAAAGAAGCCAAGCTATTCGATACAGAGATTTTTGATTGCTCCGGCAAAATTATCTATTTTCAAAAAAATAATTCCGAAATATTGAACATTGACGTAACTAAATTTTCAAAAGGAATTTATGTTTTGAGAATAAATCAGAAAGAAAATTCTTTTTCAAAAAAAATAATCATATAAAAAATACTATATTCTGTTACTATGCAAATTAAAAAATCTTATCCTTGGTTGGTTGTAGCAATGCTTTGGTTCGTTGCTTTGTTGAATTATCTTGATCGTCAGATGCTTTCTACAATGCGTCCTTTTATGCTCGAAGATATTCAGGACTTGGTATCTGCCACAAATTTTGGACGTTTGATGGCTATTTTCTTATGGATTTATGCTTTGATGAGTCCTGTTTCGGGTATGATAGCCGATAGACTGAATCGTAAATGGCTGATAGTTATTAGTTTGTTCGTTTGGTCGGGAGTTACTTTTTCAATGAGTTATGCTCAAAATATACATCAATTATATATTTTGAGAGCCATAATGGGTGTTAGTGAAGCCTTTTACGTTCCTGCCGGATTATCGTTGATAGCTGATTATCATCAAGGAAAAACCCGCTCGCTGGCTATTGGGTTTCATACTTCAGGTATCTATTTGGGGCAGGCGCTCGGAGGATTTGGTGCCACATTAGCAGGGGCAACTTCGTGGCAATTTACATTTCATTCATTTGGTATATTGGGTATGATTTATAGCTTGGTGTTAATCGCTTTCCTAAGAGAACACAAAACATACACTGTCAGTAAGGATGCTTCCGAAAAAAAATCGTTTTTTGGCGAGCTGTCGGCATCATTCAAAGGGGTGGGGATGCTTTTGGGTAATATTGCTTTTTGGGTAATTCTTTTTTACTTTTCAGCGCCAAGCTTACCGGGTTGGGCTACAAAAAACTGGTTACCAACGCTTTTTAGCGAATCGCTTCACATGGATATGCAGCATGCGGGACCACTTTCTACTATGACACTGGCATTGGCTTCGTTGGTGGGTGTACTTTTGGGAGGATACGTTTCTGATCGTTGGGTACAAAAACACCTGAAAGGACGTATCTTTACGGGAGTCATAGGACTGGCGCTGACACTGCCGGCTTTGGTATTGATAGGCTACGGACACGGTTTGGTTATGATTGTAACGGGCGCTATTCTCTTCGGATTAGGTTTCGGTATTTTTGATGTAAATAATATGCCGATATTGTGTCAATTCGTATCATCGCGCTACCGTGCAACAGGTTACGGACTGTTGAACTTGGCTGGAATTTCGGCAGGGGCTGTGATTACCAATGAATTGGGAAAAGCCATTGATGCCGGTCATATGAATGCGGTGTTTATTACTATGATTGTGGCGGTTGTGTTGGCTATGGTGTTTCAAATAACTGTATTAAAACCGAAAACAATCGATAAAACAGATAATTAAAATACAAATAATCGGAAAATTAACACATCCGATATTTGAGACATAAATCGTAAAATGGTAATTATTCTATGTGTTTCAATAAAATTATTTATTTGGTAAAGAGTATCGCTTTATTTGTCTTGTTTTTGGGTTCCCCAATGGTTGGCTTTAGCCAGTACGAGCAAGTGACGATTGATAAGAGTGATACCGTTATTGACGGCAAAGGCGGATTGTTTAATGACGGCAAAGTGACTTATCTGTATATCAGTTCCAAGAAAACTTCGTCTGGCTGGATACAAACTAAAAATGTGACGATAAAAAATTGCACCATTAAAGGAGGCATTCGCATTATGGGAATGGGTAAAAACGGTCAGGCGGCAGATGTAAAAGAATCTTCTTTGTCTCTCGGACATACCGAACGGGCACAAGCGGCTGCGCCAACCAATATTACTTTATCTAATGTGGTAATAGAGACCTTAGAAGGACTTACCTTGCTTTATATTGCACCGGGAACAACATACGTTACCATCGAAAATTCGGAGTTTAAGGGCGAAAATACCGGTAGCGGTCCCATTGTGTATTTAGATGCCGAAAGTGGTCATAATGTGTTTCGTAACAATAAATTTACAGCTAAATCAAATAGAGAAGTGATAGCGTGCGATGGTTCCGCTTATAATTTGTTTGAAGGCAATACCTTTGAAACCATAACTAAAGGAGGCATTTATCTCTATCGAAACTGTGGCGAAGGTGGCGCTGTACGGCATCAAACGCCCAATCATAATACTATTAGAAACAATACATTCAATCTGAGTAGCTTAGTGTTGGGAAATTACGGGATATGGCTCGGTTCCAGAAATGGGAATAAAAGCTATTGCGATGATGATGCCGGTTATCCTTTTGGAAGCAGCATCGATGATCATGATTTTGCTGATGACAACGTAATATATGGAAATACTTTCACAGGGAGTTCCCAAACTTGGTACATCAAAGATAACGGAGCGAACAATCAGATAAATACCGTCTCGGCAATTACACCGGCTACCGATAACAATAATGCAACAATAACGCTTATCAACAAAAATTTAGTATTTGAAAATCCTATGAATGATGCCTACGTAAAGATATTTGATGCTACCGGAAATACGATTTTTAGCAAACGTACAAGTGATAATCAAATCAATCTTTCTTCCTTGTCAAAAGGTGTGTGCTTGGTTCAGTTATTTGATAATGAAAAAATTACAACAAAGAAGATAATCTTACAATAAACGGATTAATATTTTTCTGAATCAGAAACAAAGTTATTGGAAATCATTTTTTTTACAGATAGATAGATAAATAAATCAATATATGAATTTCTTTTCTTCCGACCTCAAATTCCTAAAATCCCACGATAGCGATCTTGTAGTACTTTCTTCCGACGATGAAAAATCTCAGGTCGTTGTTTCAGCCAAGTATCAGGGTAAAGTGTTTACCTCCACTACTAATGGAGCCGATGGCGAAAGTATCGGATTTGTGAATCGTAAAGCATTTGACAAGGCGAATGACGAGCATATCCATGTTTATGGCGGCGAAAATCGTTTTTGGCTTGGACCGGAAGGAGGGAATTATTCCGTTTTTTTCAAGAAAGGAGTAGAACAGAATTTTGATAACTGGTTTACTCCCAAGGCTATTGACACGGAAGCATGGCAATTGACAGATGTTTGTCGTAGTTTTGTGAGCCTGAAAAAAGAAGCAAGACTACAAAATGCACAAGATATAATTTTGCAAATAGATTTAAACCGAAGGGTAGAATTACTGTCTGACAAAAAAATTGAACAAAAGTTAGGTATTAAAATCGGGAAAAATATCAGAGCGGTAGCGTACAGTACTTCCAACAATATTATCAATAAGAATAATTTTGAATGGACATCTGATACCGGCACGGTTTGTCTATGGATGTTGGATATGTTTCCTCCTGCTGCTGATGCTTTAACGATTGTACCGTATATTGATGATGAACGTGCTGAAACGAGACACATAGCTAAAACCGATTATTTCGGTGAAATTCCAACGGACAGACTGCAATTTCATCACGGGAATTTATATCTGAAAACAGATGGAAAGTACCGGAGTAAAATAGGATTAAATAAACATTATGCGAAATCTTGGGCTGGAAATTACAACCCTGAACAGCAACTACTGACTGTAATCTGGTTTGATATCAATCCTGAAGCCGATTATCTGAATCAACAATGGGGCGCGTGTGACGATGTTTTTAACGGTGATGTACTGAACGCTTATAACGATGGACCGCTGGACGATGGGAGCATATTGGGACCGTTCTTTGAATTGGAAAGTTCATCGCCGGCAGCGTTTTTAAAGCCTGGTGAGTCGATAGAGCACCAACACGCTGTATTTCATTTTCAAGGAGATAAAGAAGAATTGTCAGAAATAAGCCGATGTCTCTTCAATGTTGATGTTTCGCAGATAAAAATACACTGACAAAAATGAAAAGAGTAGCTACATATAAATAGAGTTAAAATAGGAAGATGTTTTTTTACAGGGTAGTTTTTTTTGATTTTTTTATAAGGTTTGCCACAATTCGAAGGGTTACATTACAACGTATCAATACGAATTGTGGTAAGCTTTTTAGACTATTATTGATATTTATATGCTGTTTTTTCTGTTTCCCCACGTTAAAATCTCAAAATAACTCCCACACAAATCGACTGCTAAAAGGAAAGATAACCACACAAAACGATGGGTCTTTCCTTCCGGTGGAATATGCCAATATAAAACTTTTATCTCCTAACGATAGTACAATGCTTACCGGTACCATATCCGATGAGTTTGGGGATTACCTACTAAACCTCCCGGTTGGTACTGATTTTTTACTGTGTGTGTCCAGTGTAGGTTATCGTGCTGTGTTTCAGTCTATACGAGTCGATGAAAATCAATCTGTAACTCATCTAAATAATATTGTGTTGGACGACAACTCGTTCACCCTGTCTGAAACCACAGTCACGGCGCAACGCGTGCAAATGAGCGTAAAAACCGATACAATGGAATATGATGCTTCTTCATACCGCTTGCGAGACAATGCGGTGGTTGAGGATTTATTGAAAAGACTGCCGGGTATCGTTATTTCCGAAGATGGAAAAATATTGGTAAACGGGAAAGAAGTTAAAAAAGTAATGGTGGATGGAAAAGATTTTTTCAGAAGTAATCCGAATCTTTCCATTAAAAATATTCAGGCAGAGATTATGGAAAAATTACAGGTTATTGAGGATAAATCGGAACTTTCGAAACTTACCGGTATTGACGATGGCGAAGAAAATATTACCATAAACATCACTATTCAGCCCGGTAAAAAACGGGGATGGCTGGTGAGTAATAACTTAGGAGCCGGCAAGGAGCTGGACGGAAGTGAAGGCAATCTGTTGAGATATACGCTAAATAGTTTTGCGGCACGCCTGATAGAACAAACACAAATAGGACTGATAGCCAATGGAAACAATATCAACGGAATGAATGTGGGTGGTGGAGGAAGCACCACAGGAAGTGGAAAACCGGGATTAAATTCGTCGCTTTCGGGTGGATTCAACTTTTCGTCGGGCGTAGAAAAAGAGCGTGAGAAATATCCTTGGGTAATCAATGGCGATTTATCGTATGGTTTTAACGAGAGCGTGGTGCGCCGTAATTCGACACGCCAGTATTATTTGCAGGATAGTACCTCTTATCAGCAGGATTCGATGAATCAAAACAGCAGAGAACAAGGACTCCGCTTTAGTGCCAAAATTCTGAATCGCTCAGTCAAAAACTGGACATTTTCGTTTAATCCGTCTTTCGCCTACAACACCGTGAAAAGGGAAAATGATGGAATTACATTATTGCAAGCAGGAAACGTTAACCGAGACTCGGTAAACTCAAATAATTATTATCGTACCTCAGTAACTCCGGTACTTGATATTAGAGGGAATTTTACGGGTACATACGATTTCAATACCAAAGGGAGAAAATTCTCTTTTAATATTGATTCAAGGTACTCAAACAGTGAAAGTTCCGGTGAAACTCACGCCCGCTATTACTACTATAAACGAAAAACCAATCGATTGGTAAACCGAGATCAGGAGTGGAAGAATGCCACCGAATACTTTGTTAACAAGTTGTATTTGTCGTATGTCGAGCCTATTGCTCCGAAACATTTTCTTCAATTTGTATATTGGATACAGTCCAACAATCGGGATAATTACAGAAATACGTTTAAATTAGATACGCTAACTGATAAATATTCCATACTTGATATTCCATATAGTAAGAGTATTGAAAATCAATCGATTTCGCAGCAAATAGGAATCAGTTATCGGGGTGTTTTACAAAAAATAGTGTACACCGTCGGACTTGATTATAATCCGGCATCAACACGTAGTCGATCATTTGTTCAGGAGGGCTTGGTGGTAGGTGGTGACTCTGTGATAAGTTATTATCCCCGTTTGAACACGTATAATTACGCCCCTAACGCATATTTGCTTTATAACATCGGCAAAGGGAAATCGTTGCGATTCGACTATCGAGGACGCTCCGAAGCGCCTTCAGTGGCGCAATTAGACCCCTCACGCGACGAAACTAATCCTACCAACATCAAGATGGGAAATCCGAACTTACTACCTCGATTTACGCATTGGGCGCGTGTAAGATACAACAACAATAACAAAAAAAGACAAACGTCACTGAGCGCAAACTTGGAAGCCAATTATATTTTGAACGATATTGTCAGTTTTACAAATTACGACGATGAAACCGGCATAAAAACAACAATGCCGGTAAACCAGAGCGGTTCGTGGAATATAAACGGTATGGTATTGTTCAACAAGCCAGTTGGTACCTTTTTTCAAATAAACAATTATTCGCAAGTAGGGATGAAAAATAATATCGGTTTTTCTACTGTTAACAGCCGTTCTACAAGTGAGAAAACCACCGCAACAACTCTTTCCTTGAGGGAAGAAATGGGACTTACTTTTAAATGGGATTGGTTATATGTTTTAGCAAAAGCTGATTATCAGATGGGTAATACAACTTATTCTGTCAAAAGTATTTTACCTAAAAATACCTCTACCTTGGGAGGATTTCTTAATGCGCAGTTTACACTTCCTTATTCGTGGGCTATATCCACTGCATTAAATTATAGAAGACTGAACGGCTTCTCCGAAGCATATAACAGAGACGAGGTAATATGGAACGCGGAAATAAGTAAAAGTTTATTCAAAGGCAAAAAAGGTAGTGTAACCCTGCTATTTAATGATATATTACAACAGCAACTTAGTATAAATCAAATAATATCAAGTAATTATGTGGAAGATCAGCAGTTTAATACACTAAAAAGTTTTGTGATGCTGGTGTTCTCTTACAGGTTTCACTCGTTGGGTAAGAAATAAAGAAGAGCTTTTGATCAATGGGTATGTATTAACTCAAACCCCACCATAATATCAATTTTAGTTGTATTATGGTGGTTTTGATTTTTCTGTAATCTATGTAAATATCTCACAGCATCCTTTTAGAATGCAGTGATTAAGCTTTTTATTTAACACAGATTTTCATTGTGTTACTATCGGATTTTACAAGATAAAATCCGTTAGCATAGCTACTCATATCAATGTCCTGATTAGAATTTACAACGAATCGCCCGCTAATGTCAAAAATATTCAAAGCAGTACGTTTTTTGTTGTAAATTGTTTTTCCGTTAAAAGTTACACCATCCATCTTGGGGGTTGATGTATTGGTACCAAGGTCTGCTTTCGTAATTTTAATTTCATCAATAACAATCGTATGGCTACTTTCCGTCCTAAAATGGATGTATGAAGATGCTGTGCCGGTGGTAATTGTAAATGTTTTTGTTGCGAATATCGTTGGAGAGTCTCCACCGGCTTCGTTTAATATTCCACCCATACCACTTGTGCCTGTTTTGTCAATGTCCATTTGAAACTTTTTTGTGGTACTTCCCGATAATTTATACGTTATGTATAATTTAACTTCTCCACTAAGATCTAAGTTTTTGGTGGCAAATCTACCGTAATCCTCCCAAATCAGCCGTATTGCCAACAGCAAACAAAAGCGAGACCTTTGTCGAAAAAAAGTTATGTTTAGTTTGAACGAAGGAAATCGGTTTGTAGTTTGTTTAAGTGGCGTTGATTTGCGCAAGGGTTTGGACGGCTTGTGCGGATTGATCCGCTATCTCTCCCTAAGTCCCACCAATGGCGATGTTTATGTTTTTCTAAACAAGCAGCGCACTACCTTGAAGTTGCTTCACTGGGAGCGTGGCGGTTTTGTAATTTATTACAAGCGGTTGGAAAGCGGGCGTGTCAGTCATAAGATATTCATCGAGGAGGGTGTTGGATTCCGCACGCTTCGGTGGGATGAATTGGTGCTGCTTATGGAAGGAATAAGTGTGAAAATAAAACGAAGAAAAAGGTATGATTTGTAGTTGAGATATTTGTATATATCATTGTAATTTAGTATCTTTATGGTACAAAACGATGAAAAAGGCTCAAGGAATACTACAGGAAAATGCTCGATTAAAAGAGCTACTCAAGGTCAAGGACGAGCAGCTTGCCCGCAAGAACGAACGGATACTTTATCTGGAGCGTCAGCTATTCGGGCGGCGTTCGGAGAAAAGCCTACCTACTTACCCTGACGCGCAATTATCGCTATTTGACACGGAACAAGGCTCTGCCGTGCTGGAACAGGAGGCTTCGGTGTTTTCAACGCTGGCAGAGGAGATCAAACAAAAAGCAGAACAGCGTGTGAATGCTAAAAAATCAAATGCGGTATCACAAAAACGCCCCTATAAAATCCCTGCCGATATTGAACGCCGTGAAAGGATCATTCATCCTGACGGAATTGATTTGGAAGATGTGATTAAAATAGGCGAGGATGTGAGCGAACGACTGATGGTTGAGCCTTCCAGGTTTTGGGTAGAACGCATTGTCCGCCCGGTGTACAAGAGGATGCAGGAACAACAGACTGCTTCTAGCGTGATCATTCAAGCCCCCCTTCACCCGACCATTCTTCCGGGCTGTATGGCAGGCGAGTCGCTTCTAAGCCAAATTATCATAGACAAGTTTCTTTACCATTTGCCTGAATATAGGCAAGCCAAGCGCTTTAAGGATTTTGGTATAGCGCTTAGCACCTCGAGCATCAACCGTTGGGTACACGATGTGGCGGACAAGCTTTATCCGCTCTACGTGGCACAGATGAATCGAGTGCTTGCAACCGATTATATTCAGGTGGACGAAACAAGCCATTCGATAACCGACCGTTCGGGTTCGGCACGCAAAGGGTATGTCTGGGTAGTTCGTTCGGTGTTGACTCCGGGTGTGTTTTTCCACTACGACAAAGGCTCCCGTTCGCAAGATGTGGTTTTAAAAATGCTCAAAGACTACAAAGGGGCACTTCAAACCGATGGTTATGCCGCTTACAGTATTTACGAAGAAAAACAGGGTGTGTTGCCTTTAGGGTGCCTGGCTCACGTGAGACGCAAGTTCGAGACCGCACTCGCAACTACGCCCCAAGCACAGAAAGCACTCGACTACATCGCCCTGCTTTATATGCTCGAGGGCAACCTCAAGGCAGAAGGAGCCGATTACGAACAAATCCGAAAGGAACGGGAACAAAAAGCCTATCCCATATTACAAGAGATGGAAAGCTGGATGAAGCAAACCTATGATAACTGCACCCCCAAAAGTCCGCTTGGCAAAGCCATCAGCTATGCGTTCGGCATGTGGCCCCGTGTGAGCCGCTATTGCAAGGAAGGATATTTCCATATCGACAACAATGGCGTTGAGAATGCCATCAGGCCCATTGCGCTGGGACGTAAAAACTACTTATTCTCCGCAAATGACAGCGGAGCTGAAGACAACTGTATATTCTACACCCCTGATTGGAAGTTGCCTCCAAGCAGGCATCGATCCTTATCAATGGCTCAATGCGACACTCGAAAAAATTCCGACTCTAGGTATATAGTCTCCCCTTAAAACTCATACAATTACCTTGTATACAGCCTAATATTTCTTCAAAAGTATTGTTTAAATCTGCAAGAATTCGTATCTTTAGGTATTAATTCTTGCAGATTTATTATGTTATTACCAAGTAAAAAAGATAGTCAGCGCAGCTTGTTTTTCTCATTAGAAGATAGTTTAGATCAGCGTCATCCACTTTATGTTTTAGCCAATAAGGTTGATTGGGAGCTTTTTGAGCGCGAGTTTTCTCCTTTGTATTGTCCTGACAATGGAGCCGTAGCCAAACCTGTTCGTTTGATGGTTGGACTGTTGCTGTTAAAACACATCCGCAATCTCTCTGACGAAGACGTTGTGGAACAATGGAGTGAGAATATTTATTACCAATACTTCTGTGGCGGACAGGAATTTGTCCCTTATCAGCCTTGCGCGTCTTCGGAATTGGTTCATTTTCGGCATCGTATCGGCATCGCGGGTTGAGAATTGATTTTCAAAGAAAGTATTCGACTTAATGGCAAAGATGGGGATGAATCCGATATTTCTGCCGATACGACGGTTCAGGAGAAGAATATCACTTTTCCAACGGACAATAAACTTTAGCGCAAGATTATCGACAAATGCAAGAAAATAGCCAAAGATGAGGGCATCGACCTTCGTCAAAGCTACACCCATACGCTGAAGAAATTGTCTGTACAACAGCGCTTCAATCGCCATCCCAAGAATCGTAAAAAAGCCCGGTCTGCCAATCGTAAGGTGAAAACTATTGCCGGAAGATTAGTTCGTGAGTTGGAACGTAAATTACCCGACAATCATCCTTATGTTGATTTATTGTCGCTCTATCACAAGGTGTTGGAACAAAACAGAAATAGTCGAAACAAGATTTACAGTCTTCACGAACCTCAAGTACAATGCATCTCGAAAGGAAAAGAACATAAGAAATACGAGTTTGGCAACAAAGTTTCGATTCTTTACACCCAAACTACAGGCGTAATCGTGGGAGCCTTAGCCTTTAAAAATGAATATGATGGTCATACGCTCCCCGATGCTTTATCGCAATATGAACGAATTAAAGGGAAAGTCCCTAACAATGTGTATGCTGACAGAGGTTACAAAGGAAAATCGAAGATTGGCGATACGAACATTCATATTCCTAAGCCTTTTTCAAACAAACTCAGTCAATATGAACAACGCAAACGTAGAAAAGGGCACAAGCGTAGAGCATCCATAGAGCCGATAATAGGACATCTCAAACAAGACCACCGATTATCCAGAAACTTCTACAAGGGCGACTTTGGAGATGCTATCAATGTACTGTTGGCAGCAGCAGCTTTTAACTTCAAACGGATGATGAGGAAGTACAAAGAAAAAATTGCCCATATCTTTTTAAAGATACAGGCAATTTGTTTTTTATTGATAAAGCCTAAATTGGCTTTTTAAGGAAAGACTATATAGGTCAAATTGGTTGTTAAATTAATGTTAATACGTTCAAGAGGTCAAAATGGTTGGTGTTTTTTTTCTGAAGTTTTGCCCACTCATTATTTCTTCAATATATTTTCCTCGGTCAAACTAAACGGAAGCGAGCTCTGCTGGAGAGCAACTTGCCAGGGATATATTTGACGGGGCGACGGGAAAAAGTCGATAGTTCCGGGGGTTGTTCTTATTATAAGAGCAACCCCTATCACATTTTATTTGAGCCCCTAATGCCTAAAAAAACTCATCTATAAACCGCTTGCGGTTTTCTTTAGAAAGCCCATTATGATTGCGAAGTTTGTTCTTTAAATCAGTAAATGAACCTTCTAATGCATTATTTGTATTTGGTATCTGCAATTCTGGATTATCATACCAAATAAAAAGATAAGGTAAGTTTCTTTTCAAACTCAAATATGCACTCCGTAACTTTTTATGAACATATCTGCTTTTTCCGGTTACCGGGTCATTTGATCTTTCTTTTAGAAAATCTGACCATTTATCATACCACAAGTCAAATTCTGATATAAAACTTTCTTTATCAGTTCTTGTAAGCATTTTCGATAATTGTTTCAGTTCTTTACCGGCTTCCAGCTTTGGATTATTTGTTATGTATCGCCTGATGATTGCAACTTGATGAAATTGACACATTTGTACTTTATATGTTCCAAATTGCTGAAACATTCCTTTCAAACCATCGCAAACAAGCCCGCTAAATACAAAACCCAAGGACTCCAAGTAATTGACCCCTTCCTTATAATCTGCCAAACGCTCTTGCTTAACGTATTTACGCCAAAGTATTTTCCCACTTAAGGCATCTTTTATTACCAATAACCCCCAATTTCGTCCCCAATACGTGGTGTCTAATAATCCTATTACTCTACGTGGTGATAAAGTCAATATTCGAATCAACCTGATACTCTCGTAATCGCCTTTTTATGGTACTTTCACTCACTTTAAAAAGTCTTTGATAGATTTTTGTAAGTCTGTTTTCCTTCAGAGTATAATGCCCAAAGTTCATCTATATCGAGTTTCTCACCACCTGTAAAACAACGTCTACACGAAAAGCAAATATAGCGTTGATGACCATTTCTAATACCATTTTTACGGACTATTGGTGAACCACAATAAAAGCATTTTTTTTGTTCATAACCTTTCATTTGATACAAAGATGTGATAATATGCAACTTACAACGTTTTTAACAACCAATTTGACCTATTAGCCCAACTCTACAAAATCCGATACACTGGGACAAACTTCTTCCAAATAATGCCAAATAAAAAAACAGCCTGCAAGATTTGACAAAATTAAACAGGCTGTTTTTTTTGAATACTACACGGCTGATTTGGGAGGCTTACGTATTAATCCACACAAGCCGTCCAAACCCTTGCGCAAATCAACGCCACTTAAACAAACGACAAACCGATTTCCTTCGTTCAAACTAAACATAACTTTTTTTTCGACAAAGTTCTCTCTTTTGTTTAATTTTGACAATACGGCTGATTTGGGAGGCTTACAAAGAAAGCGCAACCTATTATGATTGCGCTTTCTTTATTGTTATCTACTAATCGAGTTATAGTTCAATGCTTTCTTCGTCCTGATTGATATCCAAGACATTTTTACGGGCATCCATCATCTTTTCGTACTCGTCGCGCGAGCCAACGATGATCTTTTCGTACTCACGTAAACCGGTACCGGCAGGAATCAAGTGACCGCAAATTACGTTTTCTTTCATACCTTCCAACTTATCTATTTTACCGTTGATAGCGGCATCATTCAATACTTTGGTGGTTTCCTGGAAAGAGGCAGCCGACATAAAACTGGTTGTTTGCAGTGCGGCACGCGTTATACCTTGCAAAATCATGATTTGAAGTGGCAGGAACAGCATCACGTGTTTCTACCAATTTCAAGTCTTTACGTTTCAGCACACTGTTTTCATCACGTAATTTACGTGCAGTAATTATCTGTCCAGGTTTCAACGATGGTGAATCTCCAGCATCAATAATCACTTTTTTACCCCAGATACGATCGTTTTCTTCCATAAAGTCTGTTTTATCGACAATCTGTTTTTCAAGGAAAACGGGTATCATCCTGTATCTATGATTTCAACTTTACCATCATTTGGCGTACAATCACTTCAAAATGTTTATCGTTGATTTTCACCCCTTGAAGACGGTATACATCCTGGATTTCATTCACAATATAATCCTGAACGTCAGTAGGACCTTTAATCATTCAAGATATCATTCGGTGTTGTTGCTCCATCAGATAATGGCGTTGACCAGCACGAACGAAGTCATTTTCCTGTACCAGGATATGCTTAGAAAGCGGAATAAATATTTGCGAACATCACCAGCTTTTGATGTTACCTGAACCTCACGGTTACCACGCTTGATCTTACCGAATTCAACGATACCGTCGATCTCAGAAACTACAGCAGGATTTGACGGGTTACGTGCTTCGAATAATTCCGTTACACGTGGAAGACCTCCTGTGATATCCCCGGTTTTACCTAGCGACACGTGGAATTTTCACCAAAATAACTCCTAATTCATGCTTTGTCTCCTTCGTTTACAGAGATGTGTGAACCAACCGGTAATGTTGTATTCACGCAATACTTTACCGCTCTTAGGATCGATAATGTGGATCGCTCGGAACTTTATTTTTATCTTTCGATTCGATAATAATTTTTTCACGCAATCCGGTAGCATCATCAATTTCAGTTTTGTAAGTTATATTTTCACGATAACCGATTCGAAAATCAATTTTACCTTCATTTTCAGAAATGATTACAGCGTTAAATGGGTCCCAAGTACAAATTATTTGTCCTTTTTCACCTAAATCGCCATCTTTTGCATACAGTTTTGAGCCATAAGGAACGTTTTGAGTTGTAAGTATAATATCGGTATTTGTATCTACCACACGCATTTCAGCCAAACGACTTACTACAACTCGACAGTCTTTTCCGTTTTCGTCAACCGCATCAACTGTACGAAGCTCTTCAATCTCAAGTTTACCATCGTATCTAAGCGTGATATTCGATTCGGCAGCTATGTTTGAAGCAATACCCCCAACGTGGAATGTACGTAACGTAAGCTGCGTACCCGGTTCACCAATAGATTGCGCTGCGATAACTCCAACCGCTTCGCCCATGTGTACCATCTTTCCGGTTGCAAGATTTCGTCCGTAACATTTCGCACAAACTCCCTTTTCAGATTCACACGTTAATACAGAGCGAATTTCTACTCGTTCGATAGGTGATTCTTGAATCTGTTTTGCTTTTTCTTCAGTAATTTGCTCTCCTGATTCAACAATCAATTCGCCAGTCAACGGATGATAAATATCATGTACGGAAACTCGTCCTAAAATTCGTTCGTATAAAGAAGAGATTACATCTTCGTTATTTTTGATTTCGGTCGCTATTAAACCACGCAACGTACCGCAGTCATCTTCGTTGATAATCACATCGTGCGAAACATCCACCAAACGACGGGTTAGGTAGCCTGCGTCTGCAGTTTTCAATGCCGTATCCGCCAACCCTTTACGAGCACCGTGTGTTGAGATAAAATACTCTAACACCGACAATCCTTCTTTAAAGTTAGACAAAATAGGATTTTCAATAATCTGACCTCCTTCGGCACCTGATTTTTGAGGTTTTGCCATCAATCCACGCATACCAGCCAGCTGACGAATCTGCTCTTTAGAACCACGCGCTCCTGAATCCAACATCATATACATTGAGTTAAATCCTTGACGGTCGGCAGCTAATTGTTTAATCAACAAGTTAGAAAGTTTTGTATTTACGTGTGTCCAAGTGTCGATAATCTGATTGTAACGTTCACGTGGAGTTATGAATCCCATATTGTAGTTATTCATAATCTCTTCTACCTCATTGTTACCCTCTTTTACGTAAATTTCTTTCTCTTCAGGAATGATTACGTCACTCAGATTAAACGAAAGACCTCCTCTAAATGCCATATAATAACCTAAGTCTTTTATATCGTCCAAGAATTGTGCCGTGCGAGCCACCCCGCATACTTCAATCACACGTCCGATAATATCGCGAAGTGATTTTTTAGACGCTAATTCATTGATGTAACCCATTTGTTGCGGAACACATTTGTTAAACAAAATACGTCCCACGGTAGTTTCAATAATTTTGGTTACCAATTGTTTATTATCGTCCAAGTCTTTTGTTCTTACTTTGATTAAAGCGTGTAAATCCACTCTTTTTTCATTGTAAGCAATTTCCGCTTCTTCAGGAGAATAAAAAATAAGACCTTCTCCTAAAGCGCCCGGTCTTGGTTTGGTGATATAATACAACCCAAGTACCATATCTTGCGATGGTACTGTTATAGGTGCGCCATTAGCCGGATTTAATATATTGTGCGATGCAAGCATCAACATTTGTGCTTCTAATACAGCTTCATTTCCAAGTGGTAAGTGAACCGCCATTTGGTCACCGTCAAAGTCGGCATTAAAAGCCGTACACGAAAGCGGGTGAAGTTGAATAGCTTTACCCTCAATCATTTTCGGTTGGAAAGCTTGAATACCCAAACGGTGCAGTGTCGGGGCACGGTTTAGTAATACGGGATGTCCTTTCATCACATACTCTAAGATATCCCAGATCACCGGATCTTTGCGGTCAATCACTTTTTTAGCCGATTTTACCGTTTTCACAATACCGCGTTCAATCAATTTGCGAATAACAAATGGTTTGAATAATTCAGCTGCCATATCTTTTGGCAATCCGCATTCGTGCATTTTCAATTCGGGGCCAACCACAATTACCGAACGTGCAGAATAGTCAACACGTTTTCCGAGCAAGTTCTGACGGAAACGTCCTTGTTTTCCTTTCAAACTGTCTGAAAGAGATTTCAACGGACGGTTGGCATCTGTTTTTACGGCACTTGATTTACGTGAATTATCAAACAGTGAATCTACGGCTTCCTGAAGCATACGTTTTTCGTTACGTAAAATCACTTCGGGAGCTTTTATTTCGATTAGTCGTTTTAAACGATTGTTTCGGATAATAACACGACGGTATAAGTCGTTCAAATCTGATGTTGCAAATCGACCTCCATCCAATGGAACCAACGGACGTAATTCAGGCGGAATTACCGGAACAATTTTCACAATCATCCATTCCGGTTTGTTACGCATTTTGGACGCACGAAATGACTCTACGATTTGCAGGCGTTTCAGAGCTTCGGTTTTACGCTGTTGAGAAGTATCTGTATTTGCTCTGTTTCTTAGCTCGTATGACAAAGAGTCCAAATCCAATCTTGCAAGTAAATCATATACAGCATCGGCGCCCATTTTAGCAATAAATTTATTGGGGTCATTGTCCTCCAATAATTGATTTTCGCGTGGGAGCGATTCCAATATGTTTAAATATTCGTCTTCAGAAAGTAATTCACCATCAACAACGTTTTCGCCATCATCGGCAATACCGGCTTGAATAATTACATATTTTTCATAATATATAATAGCATCAAGTTTTTTGGTAGGCATACCGAGCAGATACCCGATTTTATTTGGTAGCGAACGGAAATACCAGATATGAGCCACGGGAACAACCAACTGAATGTGTCCCATACGTTCACGGCGCACTTTCTTTTCGGTTACTTCCACACCGCATCGGTCACAGACGATACCACGGTAACGGATACGTTTATATTTTCCACAGTGACATTCAAAGTCTTTTGTAGGACCAAAAATACGTTCACAGAATAACCCGTCTCGCTCCGGTTTGTATGTACGATAATTTATAGTCTCGGGTTTCAGTACCTCACCGCTTGATAGTTTCAACACTTCTTCCGGTGAAGCCAAACCAATCGAGATTTTACTAAAATTATTTTTTGCTTTAGTATCAATTTTAAAAGCCATTTTCTATAAAGTTTATAGTTTGCAGTTTATAGTTTGCTGTATGCAATACTTATAAAACTTAAAAAAAGTTTTAATCTAAATTAGCGCTAAAATTCTCTTTTCCGAGAAATTTCAGGGGTTTTTATTCTAAGTGAATGCTTAATCCTAAGCCACGCAATTCGTGCAACAACACGTTGAGCGATTCCGGTATTCCCGGAGTTGGCATTGGATCGCCTTTTACTATTGCTTCGTAAGTGCGGGCACGTCCCATCACGTCATCCGATTTCACGGTCAAGATCTCTTGCAGAATGTGTGATGCACCGAATGCTTCCAGCGCCCAAACTTCCATCTCTCCGAAACGTTGTCCACCAAACTGTGCTTTACCACCAAGTGGCTGCTGCGTAATCAGCGAATATGGTCCGATGGAACGGGCGTGCATTTTATCTTCGACCATGTGACCCAATTTGAGCATATAAATTATCCCCACAGTGGCAGTTTGGTCAAAGCGTTCGCCGGTTCCTCCGTCATGCAAGTATGTTTTACCATAACGAGGTACGCCTGCTTTATCACACCATTGGTCTAAATCGTCTAAATGCGCCCCGTCAAAAATCGGAGTTGCAAATTTTACTCCCAATTCTTTTCCAGCCCAGCCAAGCACCGTTTCAAAAATTTGTCCAAGGTTCATACGAGAAGGCACCCCAAGTGGGTTTAACACTATATCTACAGGAGTTCCGTCTTCTAAGAACGGCATATCTTCCTGACGAACAATACGTGACACGATACCTTTGTTACCGTGACGCCCCGCCATTTTATCACCTACACGGATTTTACGTTTTTTGGCAATATATACTTTTGCCATTTGTACAATTCCGTTTGGTAATTCGTCACCAATAGTTATATTAAATTTCTGACGTTTAATTTGTGCATCTAATTCTTTGAATTTTCTCAGGTAATTCAGAATCAACTGACGAATCAAATCGCTCTTGTGATTATCCTGAGTCCATTTACTTAACTGAATAGTTGTATAGTCAATTTCGCGAAGACGTTCAGCGGTAAATTTACTGTTTCTCGAAATAATATCTGTTCCAAGATAGTCTTTCACACCTGCCGATGTCTTATCATCAATAATGACCAATAATTTTTCAATTAAGATTTCTTTCAGCTTAGCTGCTTGTTCTTCAAATTCTTCGTCTAATTTTGGAAGAATAGCTTTATCCGCTAATTTTGATTTTCTATTTTTCTGAGCTTTTGAGAATATACTTTTACCAATAACAACTCCCGATAAAGATGGTGTTGCCTTCAGCGAAGCATCTTTTACATCACCGGCTTTGTCTCCGAAAATGGCACGAAGAAGTTTTTCTTCCGGCGAAGGATCAGATTCCCCTTTTGGAGTAATTTTACCGATGATGATATCTCCCGGTTCAACACGTGCTCCAATGCGAATAATTCCGTTTTCGTCCAAATCACGCGTTGCTTCTTCACTTACGTTAGGTATATCCGATGTAAATTCTTCCACACCACGTTTAGTTTCACGTACTTCCAACAATTGTTCCACCACGTGTATCGATGTAAATATATCTTCGCGTACGACACGTTCGTTAATTACGATTGCATCCTCAAAATTATAACCTTTCCAAGGCATAAACGCGACTTTTAGGTTGCGTCCCAATGCTAATTCTCCTTGCTGAGTGGAATAACCCTCCGTTAGAATTTGACCTTTCGTTACTTTGTCGCCTTTTCTTACAATCGGACGCAAGTCAATGGTTGTATTTTGATTTGTTTTTTGGAATTTAGGTAAATTATAAGCAGTGATAGTATCATCAAAACTTATAAATTCTTCTTCTTCAGTTCTGTTGTATTTTATTTTAATCGTTTTTGCATCTACAAATTCAACAACTCCCTCACCTTCGGCAATAACTTGCGTACGTGAGTCGCGTATCAACTGATTTTCGATACCGGTACCTACAATAGGTGATTCGCATCTCAACAGTGGCACAGCCTGGCGCATCATGTTCGATCCCATCAATGCACGGTTCGCGTCGTCATGTTCAAGGAATGGAATCAACGCGGCAGCAATCGAAGCAATTTGTGAAGGAGACACGTCCATTAAATGCACTTCTGAAGGTACTACCACAGGAAAATCAGCTCCCAAACGTGTTTTAACCACTTTGCGAATAAATGTACCGTCCTCATTCAGTGGAGCATTACCTTGTGCTACCACCAAGTCTTCTTCCTCTTCTGCAGTGTAATATTTTATTCCTAAAGGCGAAATATCCACTTTGCTGTTTTCTACGGTACGATAAGGAGTTTCGATAAACCCTAACTCATTAATTTTAGCATAGATACAAAGTGAAGATATCAAACCGATGTTCGGACCTTCGGGAGTTTCAATCGGGCAAAGACGTCCGTAGTGAGTATAGTGAACATCACGCACCTCAAATCCGGCTCTTTCACGCGAAAGACCGCCGGGACCTAAGGCAGACATACGACGTTTGTGAGTAATCTCAGCCAATGGATTTTGTTGATCCATAAATTGCGACAACGCATTTGTTCCGAAGAAGGAATTAATTACTGAAGAAATGCTCTTGGCATTAATCAAATCAATCGGTGTAAATACTTCGTTATCGCGTACGTTCATACGTTCGCGAATGGTGCGTGCCATACGAGCCAGACCTACACCAAACTGATTAAATAATTGTTCTCCAACGGTACGAACACGACGATTGCTCAGGTGATCAATATCGTCGACATCAGCTTTGGAATTGATTAACTCAATAAGGTATTTGATGATTTCGATAATGTCTTCTTTAGTCAAGACCTTGATTTCATCATCAATGTTCAAATTTAATTTTCTGTTGATACGGAAACGTCCAACATCTCCCAAATCGTATCGTTTTTCGGAGAAAAACAAGTTTGTAATCACCTCTCTTGCGGTAGAATCATCCGCAGGTTCGGCATTACGCAATTGGCGATAGATATAAAGTACCGCTTCTTTTTCGGAATTGCTGGGGTCTTTTTGCAATGTATTGTAGATAATTGCATAGTCACTCTGGTTAGCATCTTCCTTGTGCAAAAGAATATTTTGAGCTCCTGACTCTATAATCTCATCAATATGTTGATTTTCGAGAACTGTTTCACGATCGATAATGACTTCATTTCGTTCTATGGTTACAACCTCTCCGGTATCTTCGTCAACAAAGTCTTCGTTCCAAGTTTTCAGAACGCGCGCAGCCAACTTTTGCCCAACGGCTTTTTTAAGATTCGTTTTATTAACTTTAACCTCTTCCGCAAGATTGAATATCTCTAAAATGTCCTTATCGCTTTCAAAACCGATAGCTCTCAAAAGCGTTGTTACAGGTAATTTCTTTTTACGGTCGATGTAAGCATACATCACGTTATTGATATCGGTTGCGAATTCAATCCATGAACCGCGGAATGGAATAATACGGGCTGAATAAAGCTTCGTGCCATTGGAGTGGGTGCTTTGGCCAAAAAACACACCCGGTGAACGGTGTAATTGCGATACGATAACACGCTCTGCACCATTGATTACAAAAGTGCCTTTCGGTGTCATATAAGGGATAGGACCTAAATATACGTCTTGAATCACCGTGTCGAAATCTTCATGATCAGGGTCGGTACAATACAGCTTGAGTTTGGCTTTTAAAGGCACACTGTATGTCAATCCACGTTCTAAACACTCATCGATGGTGTATCGGGGTGGATCAATAAAGTAATCGAGAAACTCAAGTACGAAATTATTTCGTGTATCGGCAATTGGAAAGTTTTCGGTAAAAACTTTGTATAATCCTTCTGTTTTTCTTTTTTCGGGAGCCGTATCCATTTGAAAAAAGTCTTGAAAGGATTTTAATTGAACCTCCAGAAAATCAGGATATTCCATCTGATTTTTAATAGAAGCAAAATTTATTCTTTGATTATTCGTAGTTGAAGACATATTGTCAAAGAGGTTATATTTTTTAGTGCAAAGAACTCAATGTTTAAGTATAGACAGAAAAAGGTTTAGAATCCTCTCAGAGAGAGGAATCTAAACCAAGAGCCTGAAAATCAGGTGATTTTATTTAAGTTCAACTTCAGCTCCGCCTTCAGTTAAAGATTTTTTCAGCCCTTCTGCTTCGTCTTTTGAAACACCTTCTTTAATTACTGAAGGAGCTGCATCTACCAAGTCTTTAGCTTCTTTCAATCCAAGACCGGTAAGTTCTTTTACTAATTTAACGATGGCTAATTTATTAGCTCCGGCTGATTTCAAAACAACATCGAAAGATGATTTTTCTTCAGCTGCAGGAGCTGCGGCTGCTGCCGGACCTGCTGCTACTGCTACTGCAGCGGCTGCTGGTTCAATACCGTATTCTTCTTTAAGAATTTGTTTTAGTTCATTAACTTCCTTTACTGTTAACTCTACTAATTGTTTAGCTATAGCTTTAACGTCTGCCATAATCTTTATTTGATTTTATTAAAATTTTATTATTTAATTAATTGTTTCTTTCCGCCAACGTATCTAACACGCCGTGGATAGTATTTGCTCCTGATTGGAGTGCGGACATAACGTCGTTAACCGGTGACAATAGCATACCGATAACTTCGCCAAGAAGTTCGTTTTTACTCTTTAACAGCTACAAGTGCATCCAATTGATTTTCGCCGATGTAGAAACTTTCTTCCACATAAGCCGCTTTCAACAGCGGTTTTTTGTTTTTGTTGTTCTTGCTAAATTCTTTGATGAGTTTAGCAGGAGCATTTCCGGTATTGGAGAGCATCAATGATGTTTCACCTTTTAGCGATTCATAAATTTCGCTAAAGTCTGTGTCTAAATTATCAAGAGCCTTTTTAAGCAGCGTATTCTTTACTACCAAGAGTTTAATTTCTTGTTTGTAGCAAGTTCTTCTGAGTTCGCTGGTTTGTGTGGCATTTAAGCCCCCAATATCAGCCAAATAGAAGTGAGAATACTCACCTAACGTTGATTGTAAATCTTCTATGATTGCGCTTTTATCTTCCTTTTTCATAACTCAATTCATTTTTAATCTTCTACTGATTTTGGATCGATTTTGATTCCGGCACTCATCGTGCTTGAAAGATAAATGCTCTTTACATATGTACCTTTAGCAGTTGTTGGCTTCAATTTGATAATGGTATGAATAAATTCTTTTGCATTATCAGCTATTTGTTCAGCAGTGAAAGAAACCTTTCCGATAGAAGTGTGAACAATACCGAATTTTGTCTACTTTAAAGTCGATTTTTCCTTGTTTCACTTCTTTTACTGCTGCTGCCACATCATTGGTAACAGTTCCGCTCTTTGGGTTAGGCATCAAACCGCGAGGTCCGAGTACACGTCCTAAAGCACCTATTTTACCCATAATTGCCGGTTGTGTGATGATAACATCTACATCCGTCCAACCACCTTTGATTTTATCTATATATTCGTCAAGCCCTACAAATTCAGCACCGGCTTCTTTAGCCGCTGCTTCCTGATCGGGAGTACATAACGCAAGAACCCTTACTTGTTTACCGGTTCCGTGTGGTAGTGATACAACACCACGTACCATTTGGTTGGCTTTACGGGGGTCAACACCTAAGCGCACATCAACATCTACCGATGCATCAAACTTTGTGGTAGTAATTTCTTTTACCAATGCTGATGCTTCAGTCAAAGAATAGGCTTTTCCTGCTTCAATTTTCTCTGCAGCTAACTTTTGTTTTTTTGTCAGTTTACTCATTTTAATTGAAGTTTAATTAATTATTGGTTGGAAATTCACCTTTAACGGTGATACCCATACTTCGAGCTGTACCGGCTACCATCTTCATAGCAGCTTCTAACTCAAAACAATTCAAATCGACCATTTTATCTTCGGCAATTGCTTTTACTTGTTCCCAAGTAATTTCAGCAATCTTTTTACGGTTCGGTTCAGCCGAACCTCCTTTTACCTTCGATACTTCAATAAGTTGAACGGCTACCGGAGGAGTTTTAACGATAAAGTCGAAAGATTTGTCTGTGTAATAAGTGATGACTACGGGTAAGATTTTACCCGGTTTGTTCCTGGGTTCTGGCATTAAATTGTTTGCAAAACTCCGTAAATCTGATCCCTTTGGAACCCAATGCGGGTCCAACGGGGGAGATGGGTTTGCCGCACCTCCTTTTATCTGCAATTTGATAAGTCCAGCAATCTCTTTTGCCATAATTGTTTTATTGTTTTTTTGATTTAAAATAGAGAAATAACAACGAACATTGTAACAAAAATGTACTTATTATTCCTTTTCTACTTGAGTGAATGCCAATTCGAGCGGTGTTTTTCTACCGAAAATCAAAACCATTACTTTTAGTTTTTTCTTTTCGTTATTTACCTCTTCAATCACTCCGGAGAATCCGCTGAATGGACCATTGATTACCTTGATGGTTTCCCCGATGAAGAATGGTGTTAACATTTCTTCTCCAATCTCCTGACGTTCGTCCACCGTACCTAAGATACGATTTACTTCCGACTGGCGAATGGGTGTGGGTTGGTTATTTTTCTCACCAAGAAATCCGAGTACATTGGGGATATTACGCAAACGATGAGGAGTTTCACCTATCAAATTTGCTTCTACGAGTACATAACCCGGAAGATAACTCCGTTCTTTGGTAATTTTTTTACCATTACGAATTTGATAAACTTTTTCTGTAGGAATTAATACTTGAGACACATATTGACCAAGGTCGGAATTTTTAATTTCCGCATCGATATACTCTTTTACCTTGTTCTCCTTGCCACTGATAGCACGAAGTACATACCATTTTAAATTAGCTGACTCTGTCACTTTCTTCTCTCCTAAAGTTAAAAATTAAAACAATTTCTTGTAAATGAACGTCATTAATTCCCTAAAGGTAGTGTTCATGGCAAGCACCAATGAATGCAAGTATTATGGAAGCAATTAATACCACGATAGCACTGTTTGTAAGTTCTGAGCGAGTTGGCCAAGAAACTTTATGAACAAGTTCATTGTAAGATTCCTTTAATCCGTCCCTTGTTTTTGATAAAAAATTAGCACTCATTTTCAAATAGATTTTGCACGGGAGGTACGACTCGAACGCACGACACTCGGTTTTGGAGACCGATGCTCTACCAACTGAGCTACACCCGTATATTAGTTTACAAGTTTTTTGTAAACAAGTAGAACAAGATTAAACTCTTGCTTACTTGCATACTTGTATTTCTTGTTTACTATAAAAATTATAATAAAGACGCACGACGAGCCGATCCCGCACCGGCAGCGACCGTCGGCGCAGCGTCCCCTCCGCAGGTCGGGTTTTGCCCGGCGCAGTCGACGTTGCACGGCGACTCCCGGCACCCGAACGTGCAGGAGGCGCCGAGGCGGCAGGTTGCACTCGCCGTTGGCGCAGACGCCGCTGCAGGTCGACGTGGCCTCGCAAGCAATCTGACAAGGCGCGGCGGAGCAGGCGAGCTCGCACTGCGCGGCGGCTGGGCAGGTGCAGGCGGTGTTGGTGCAGTCCCGCCGGGTGCAGGGCGCGTTGCCCTGACAGACGGAGGCGGGAGTGACGGGGTTGTCGGGGCTGCCAGGGCTGGCGTCGCCGGTGGGCGTGTCGCCGCCGGTCCCGTTGCCGCCGCCGTTGCCGTTGCCGCCGCCGGTCCCGTTGTCCGTTCCCAATCCTGCCGCCGTCGGGGACCGGAGCGTCGAGCTCGGTGGCGCGCGCGCCGCTGCAACCGAGCAGGAACACGAGCGAAGTGGCCGAGAAGGAATCCGGAGGGACGTCATGGGGCGACCGGCCGCTCTTTCAGGGCCTGCCGCGCGTTCAGGATGACGCGAAGGACTCCGGACGCGCAACGGTAGAAAGTCCGCAACCGCTCCTGCCGCCGGCCGAAGGAACCCCACACGGAGGCAACGATGAGTGACGTCGCAGCGGTGGGAGCAGGTCGGCATTTTAGCTTCGAGGAAGAGGAGGCCCTTCGGCACGACGGGTCGACGAACGCAATCGTCCGACGGGGACGGCCAAGAATCGACGTCGATCTACACGGCTCCGAATCCGTCCGGGCGCCAGGTCAAAGCGGAGCAGCAGGGGCACGTCGGGATCCCCGGCGGCATCGAGCTCGGTTGCGGGGTCCTCGACGGCATTCACATCGCCGAGGTGTTCCACATGGCGGCCAAGGCCGAGGCCGGGCTCGTCATCGGCGGCGCCATCGCCGGCTTCGGTCTCGGGGTCTACGAGCTCCACGAGGCTCACGAGAACGGAAAGGCCCAGTCCGAGGCGCTGACCCGCGAGCAGGCTCACGTCGGGCTGGTCGGGGCGCTCGACCTTTCCGGACGCCTACAAGACGAAGCGCTTCGAACGGGACTTCGCCGGGGTGTCGCGCGAAACAGGGAGCGCCGCCTTCAAGACCGCCGAGCGGCTCATGGCCGACAAGACCGTCTCGCTCAGCTCCAGCTCCACTGCAATCGCGGATGAACGCCGCGCGGGAGATGTCGCGCGCGGGGATGAGCACGAGCGCCTACCTCGCGGCCCACCCGCGCGAGGCGGAGGCCTACGCGAAGGACGCCGCGTTCCACGAGGGCTTCAACGCGTACGTACTTCACCAAGGACAAGGGATCGCCGGCCGAGGCCCGCTGCGCTCGAATACGGCGCTCGACCAGCGCGACGGCTGGTACGCGCAGGCCCAGGTGGCGGTGCGCGCATGAGCGGCGGCCCTTACCCGCTCCGGACTCGCGCCTCGCCGCGACGACAGCGCCGAGCTCCGCGCGTTCGCGATCGCCGTCCGAACGACGACGAGGCCGACGCTCTGGGCCTACGCGGTCATCGCGGTCCAGGTAGGCATGATCACCCATCTCGTCATCCGCATCCTCCTGGCGAGCTTCTCGGTCGACGGCGTCGCGGAGACCGCCGCGATCGCCGTCGGTTGGGGCCTCACCGGCCTCCTCGCGCTCTACGCTCGCCGCATCGAGGTGAAGCTCGCCGTCGCGGCGATGGGCCCGGGGCGCTGTCGCTCCCGGCCGCTGCATCGGGCGGAGACTGGCGCCTCTTGACATAGTTCGATGTCTCTCTAAATAGAGCGTCATCGAAATGAACGGCCGCCCATCCTTCCGCACGTTGGCTTCAATCCTCGCCGCTGCGGCGTTCTCCGCCGCCTGTGACACCGAGCCTCCGCCGGCCGTGCCCCAGCGAAAGGCTCCCATGTCTCAGCCCGAAGCGCCGCCGGCGAAGCAATCCCTCCAGGGCCACCTCGTGACGTACAAGAACGGCGAGGTGGTCGGCGGCGAGGCCTGGACCGACGACGGCTCGACGCTGAAGAGCGAGCTCAGTCTCCTCGGCTCGAAGGCCACCGTCGTCGGTCGCTCGCCGCGAGCGCAAGGCGCGCGTCGAGGCCCAGGGCAACGCCAGTTCGATCGCGAGATCCCTCAGGGCGCGATCGACCATCGAGAACGGGAGCTGGCAGGCGTACGCCGCCGCCGCCGAGTCCTACGCGAAGGCGGCCGAGCCGACGCCGGTGAAGGTCTTCATCCCGGGCGCCGGCGTTCTCGTCGACGGGACGATCCGCGTGCGGCCGAGCGACGCCAAGCCGAAGCCGGGACGGATCGTCAATCTCGACGTCGGCAAGACGGCGGTCTCCGTCGAGGTCGACGCCGACGGCCGCGTCGTCCGCGCGAGCGTCCCCTCGCAGGACCTCGAGGTTCGCCGCGAGGGCGAGCCGGCTCCGTCCCACAAGGCGCACCAGCGGCCGGCGCCGGCGACCGTCGCCGAGGAGCCCGTCGAGGTGACGCGCGGCTCGGTCGTCGTTCGCGGCACGCTCTGGACGCCGAAGAACGCGAAGGGCCCGGTCCCGGTGGCGCTCGTCATCGCCGGCTCCGGTCCGACCGACCGCGACGGCAACAGCGCCCTCGGTCTGCAGTCGGACTCGTACCGCCTCCTCGCCGAAGCACTGGCTGCGAAGGGAATCGCCACCCTGCGCTACGACAAGCGTGGCGTCGGTAAGCGGCGTCGCCTTCGACGTCGCGGCGACGACCGTCGACGACATGGCCGGCGACGCTGCGGCCTTCCTCCCGAAGCTCGCCAATCGCAACCGCTTCTCGAAGGTCTCGCTCGTCGGCCACTCCGAAGGCGGCCTGCTCGCCCTCCTCGTCGCCGGCGGTACGAAGGTCGACAACCTCGTCCTCGTCTCGACCGGCGGCCGCCCTCTCCGCGCAATCGTCCGCGAGCAGCTCGCCGCGAAGCTCGACGCCCCAACGATGACGGACGTCGACCGCCTCCTCGGCGACATCGCCGCCGGCCGTCCTCTCGAGCGCGTTCCCCCTCCGCTCGCGCCGCTCTCTCAACCCGACCGTCGCGACCTACCTGAAGAGCGAGATGAACATCGACCCAGTCACCAACTCGAAGGCGCTCTCGTTGCCCACGACCGTGATCCAGGGCGAGACCGACGCCCAGGTGAGCCCTGACGACGCCAAGCGCCTTTCGGGACGCGCGCGAGGCGCGAAGGTCGTGCTCCTTCCCGGCGTGAATCACCTCCTGAAGGCGGAGGCCACGCGCGCCCTACCGCAGGCGAGCTACACCGATCCGACGAAGCCGATCGCGCCGGCCGCGGTGGAGGCGATCGGGGCAGCGATCGGGCCCCAGCGCAACGGGTCCGACTTCAAGTAGCTCGCCGCAAACGCTACCTGCGAGATCGGGGACGGAACGGGCACGTTCACGTTCGAGAGGCCGCGACTACGGCGGGAGCGCGTTGATCCAGGCGCCGACCGAGGCGGCCTTCGGATCGACTTTCCGGCTCAGGATCGGCGGCATCTGATCGGGGCTGATGCCGCCGTCGGTGTAACGGATCCCGTCGGCGACGGGCACCATGCTGTGCGCGGCGTCGCTGGGCTTGATCCGGACGAAGCCGGCGAAGTCGGGGGACAGCGCGAAGTGGCCGCCGGCGCGGAGCGGCTGGTTCACGCCGGACGTCCAGGTGGGTTGGCCCAGGACGCCGGCGTCGGCGTCGTCGCGGACGAGGTCCATGAAGAGGCCGGTGAACTTCGCGCTGCCGGTTCGGTTGTTGTGGCACATGCCGCAGTTGGCGTGGAGCCAGCCGAGGGCGGCGGCGGCTTTGCCGGTGCCGTCCTCCGGGATCGTCATCGTCGTCGTCGCCGGGCTCGGGGTGACGAGACCGAGATCCTTCAGCTTGGCCATCGTCAGGCCTTCGGCGCCGGCGGCGGAGAGGCTCCACTCCTCGATGCCGAGCATGCGGTCGTCGCGACCGCCGTGGCAGCGGTTGCAGACCGAGACCGCCGGGATCTCGTAACCGTCGACGATCGCGCCCTCGTCGAGGCGCTTCGCCGACGACTCGTCGGCGGACCAGCGGTAGGTCGTCATCTCCCACTCGCCGTTGCCGGCGCCGGTCTTGTGGAACAGAGGTGGTACTGTCGGATTCTATCGTGTTTCCCTATTAACCTTAGCAATACGT
>JASGJK010000021.1:0-65275 GCA_049840795.1 Paludibacteraceae bacterium | reverse complement strand
CTGGTGGCGGTGCCCGGCCTCAAGGCCAACACGCCGATCACCCTGAGCTTCGAGCTGGAGGGGGATCTGCTTCCCTACCGCTACTACGACAATGCCTGGGAGGGCTGGACGCCGGGATCCGGAGCCTGGTTCCCGATGCCCCTGGACGATGCGGGGCGGGTCTACACGGTCCATGCCCAGGTTCGCGCCCCGAAGAATTTTCCACCTCATGATGGGTGGGGAGACCCTCAAGAGGGTCCAGGAGGGGGAGATCTCCCTGCTCGAGACGCGTCTTGAGCGTCCCGTGCGGGATTTCCTTATTTCGGCCAAGCGCCGTCCGTCCATGAGGAGAAGGCCGGCAAGACCCTGCTGCGCACCTTCGGGTACGGGAAGGAAGCCGACGATCCGCGACTCCGGGAGCGTACCCGGGCCGTGCTGGAGTTGGACGAGCGGCTCCGGGGTCCCTATCCCTTCCCGGAACTGAATACCGTCGTGGGCGGTTCCGAGGGGCGCCTTGCCCCGGGGGTCATCACCATCGGGGCTCCGGCCCAGCTCGCCACCGAGAACAACATCAGCGCGGGGGGCTACGGGGGGGCCATTCAGTTCGATATCGTCACGGTGGAGCACACGTCGCTGGGGCTCTATTCCATCGAAGAGATCGCTCGGGCCATCGGGCACCAGTACTGGGGGGACAGGTCGTGAAGCCCCTGGAGTCCCGAAGATGCCTGGATCCCGGAGGCCTTTTCGCATAACTGCGCGGCGCTATCGGTGAGGCGGAATACGGAGCAGGGATGGCGCGACTTTGAGCTGGCCATGGACGAGCAGTATCGCCAGGCGAGTCTGCTGCAGGAACCCTTGTCGTTGGCGCTCACCCACCGGGTCGTTCCCGCGGATCAAGACCATGTGGAGCGACGCTGGCAGGAGTATTTGGTCCGTTCCCGGGGGGAGTGTTTGCTCCATCGGCTGAACCAGGAACTGGGCGACGAGGCCTTCGCGGAGTTCCTGCGGACGACCCTGGCGATGGCCTCCTTCCAGCCCCTCACCACCTCCCAACTGCCGGTGATCCTGAAGGTGGTGACGGGGAAGGACCACACTCCTTTGTTCGAGGCGCACTTCGGGGGCACCCAGATGCCGAAACGGGCGAATTGACTGGAATTCCATCGAGGTGAAGGTCACCGGCGCTCCCGTATCCCGGGGGCGCCGGCTCGCGTACCATGGACGCATGAACGCACAGACCATCGCGAAACAAACGTTGAGCTTTGATAACCAAGGCGAGCGGCTCGCCGCTCACCTCTACCGGCCGTCCGGAGAGACGGTGCCCTTCCCGCCATCCTGCTCTGCCACGGCTTCTGCGGGGTGAAGGAGCTGCTGCTGCCGGCCTTCGCGGAGTTCTTCGCCGCCCGGGGCTTCGTGGCCATGACCTTCGACTACCGCGGCTTCGGCGAGAGCGGGGGCGAACCGGGGCGCCTGGTGCCCGAGCTCCAGATCTCGGATATCCAGGCGGCCCTGGGTTGCCTCGCCGCCCAGCCTGGCGTGGATCCCGGACGGCTGGGCCTTTGGGGCACCAGCTTCGGAGGCGCCAACGCCATCGTGGCGGCCTCCAAGGATCCCCGGGTCAAGGCCCTGGCGGTGCAGATCACCTTTGGCGACGGCGAGCGCGTCATCACGGGATCCATGCAGCCCGAAGAGAAGCAGCGCCTGTTGGAAATGCTCGCCAAGATGAAGGAGAAGCGCGAGGCCACCGGCAAGGAAATGATGGTGGGGCTCTCCAAGGTGCTCTCGGATCCCCAGTCCCGGGCCTTCTACGAGGAATACCGGGAGCGCTTCCCGGCCCTTGATACCAAGATCCCCTTCCTCACCACCCTGGAGACCCTGGCCCACAAGCCGAAGCGGGTCCTCGGCGAGGTGAAGGTGCCCATCCACTTCACCGGCGCCCGGCAGGACGGCGTGAACCCTCCGTCCGAAACCCAAGTCCTCTACGATCAGGCCGTGGGCACCAAGGCCCTGCTCTGGGTGGACGCCACCCACTACGATATCTACACCGGCCAGGCCCTCGAGGCGGTGGCCTCGGCCCAAGTCGCGTGGTTCACCCAGTACCTCTGAGGCTCATCCGATGCCCGTCCTGAAGCAGGTGAAGGCCAAGCTCGCGGTGACCCGCATCCGCATCAAGGAGGCAGCCGAGCGGCATGAGTTGCGGCACCGTCCCTCGGGGCTGGGATTCGCCTTCTTCGACTCCATCCGCATGGTGCGCCCCGATCACTGGGATGCGCTGACGCAGGGAGCCTCTGTCTGCCTCTCCCGGGCCTTCCTGGAAGTCCTGGAGGACCAGGCCCCCGAGAACCCGCGCCCCCGCTATGCCCTGATCTACCAGGGGAGAAACCCCTGGCCGCCCTGGCGGCCCAGAATGTCTCGGTGAAGGTCTCCTCCTGGGGTCCGGCGAGAAAGTGCGGAAGGGATTAGCGAAGTCGCTTCAACACGGCCTGGAACCGGTCCAGCGTCAGATCCTGGTCTGCGGCAATCTGCTGAGCTGGGGAGCGCACGGCGTGGCCATGGCCCCGGACGCGGACCCCGAGTTCGTGTGGGCCGGCGTTGCCGAAGCCCTCTACCGGATCCGCCGGGCGGACAAGCTCTCCGGTTCCCCTTCCGTCGCCATGATCAAGGACCTCCCGCGATCCGATGCCCAGGCCGAATGGGCGCTCAGGCGCTTCTCGTACCGGGCCTTCGAGACGGAACCCAACATGGTGCTGTCCCTGCGTTCCCAGTGGACCAGCTTCGAGGCCTACCTGGCGGATATGAAATCCGATTACCGCAGCGGCATCAAGAAGCAGCTCAAGGATATCGAGAAGGCGGAGCTGGAGCTGCTGAGCCTGGACGCCTCCGAGGTCGCCGCCCACGCCGAGGAGATCTACGGCCTCTACCGGCAGGTGCATGACCGGCAGAAGTTCCGCCTGGTGACGATCACGCCCGGATGGATCCCCGCCCTGGCCGCGCGCTTCGGGGACGACTTCCGCACCTCGGTGTTGCGGCCCAAGGGGGGAGGAAGGCTGCTCGGCTTCATCACCACCTTGAAGGATAAGGAGGGCGCCATCGGCTACTACGTGGGCTATGACCGGGAAGCCGCCCAGACGCTTCCGGTATATCTGCGCATGCTGTATCGCGCCGTGGAAGACGCCATCACGATGCGGGCCCAGTGGGTCTCCCTGGGACGCACGGCCCTGGCTCCCAAGGCCAAGCTGGGTGCCCTTCCGCAGCCCACCGTGTGTCACATCCGGCACCGGGTCCAGGCCGCGAACCTGCTGGTGAAGGGCCTGCTGACCGTGCTGCCCGAGCCCGAGGACGCACCCGAGCGGAATCCCTTCAAGCCGACCGCCCTCGTTTGACGTGGCCGATGGGACCTTCTCCTTTCCATCGGTGACCAAGGCCACAGCTATCCCTATTCAGGACTTTCAGGTCTCGGGAGAGCGCCCTCGGGCCTGAAAACTGGCAGATAATGTCGCTGCTCGCCTAGCCTGCATCCGCCCTTTGGAATCCCCATGTCCTCCTCCGAATCTGAATCCACGGTCATCCAGGGCCTTCCGGAGAACGCCCGCCGCGTGCTGGAACCGGACGAGAGCTATGCGCCCGTCGTGCCCCAGGAGTCCGGCGTGCCCGAGGTGACGGCGCGCAGCGTGGTGATGGGGCTCTTCTTCTGCTTCCTGTTTGCCATGGCGGCGGCGTACCTGGCGCTGAAGGTGGGGCAGGGCATCGAGGCGGCCATCCCCATCGCGATCCTCTGCGTGGGGTTATCGCGCTTCTTCCCGAGGCGCTCCTCGATCCTGGAGAACGTCATCGCCACCAGCATCGGCGCCAATTCCAGCCACGTGGTGGCGGGGGCCGTCTTCACGATCCCGGCGCTCTACATGCTGGCCAGCGAAGCGGGTTCGGGGGTGGCGATGCCCACCTGGTGGCAGGTGATCATCGTGTCCTTCCTGGGAGGCTGCCTGGGCATCCTGTTCCTGATTCCCCTGCGCTACCACTTCATGATCGAGAACCATGGCGTGTTCCCCTGGCCCGAGGCTACCGCCACCACCGAGGTGCTGGTGAGCAGCGAGGGCGCCGGGGATTCCGCCAAGGTGCTTGCCCTATCCGCGGGCGTCGGCGCGCTGTACGACGGCCTGGTGAGCACCGGCCGCGCCATGGCGGAGAACATCACGCTCCAGGTGGGCAGCTTCGGGCAGATGCTGAAGGATGAGTTCCTGACCCTGCGCTTCAGCAATGTCTCGGCCCTGGTGGGCATCGGATACATCGTGGGGCTCAAGTACGACGCCATCATCTGCGCAGGCAGCTTCCTCAGCTACCTGGTGCTGGTGCCCGCCATCCACGCCGTCGGCCAGTACGTGCCGGGCATCGTTGCGCCGGGCACCGTGCCCATTTCCGAGATGAGCCCCGGAGCAGGTGTTCAAGGCCTATGTGCGCATCATCGGCGTGGGCGGCATCGCCGGGGCGGGTATCATGGGCATCCTTAGCATCCATGCCCAACATGATCCGCAGCATCTATCAGCAACATGAAGGCCCTGCTCTCCGAAGAGCAGGACACCCAGCGAAGCGGACGACCATGCGCACGGATCGAAGCCTGCCCGGCAGGTTGTGCCGTCGGCGCTCGTCATCTGCATCCTCGGCGTTCTGCTCTTCCTCTCCTTCGGCCTCGGCTCTCAGAAGGCCCTGCTTGCCAGCGCTGGTGGCCACCGGCGTCATCATGCTCATCGCCTTCTTCTTCGCCCCCGTGGCGGCCCGCGCCATCGCCACCATCGGCACCAACCCCATCACCGGGATGACGATGATGACGCTCATGATCACGGGCGCCCTGGTATGCTCAAGCTCCGCTTCGGCGGCGGATACGGGCATGTTCCTCACCATGATGGTGGGCGGGTCGTGTGCACGGCCCTATCGACCTCCGGCGCCTTCGCCACGGACCTCAAGATCGGCCACTGGATCGGCGCGACGCCCGCGAGGCAGATGCGGCTGGAAGTTCGTGGGCACCTTCGTGGCGGCGCTGGGTTGACGGCTTCGCCATGTGGCTGCTGGCCAGCCAGAAGCTGCCGGACGGCGGCTACGCCTCGGCACCGCGCCCATTCCCGCACCCCAGGCCAGCGCCATGAAGACCATCCTCGGCGGGCATCTTCGGCACCATCTCCTCGCGCCTGCAGTGGTCCTCTTCGGCCTGGGCATCGTGCTGTCCTGTGCTGCGCATGGTCGAGCTGCCCGCCCTGGGCCTTCGCGCTGGGCATGTACTTGCCCATCGAGCTGAACACCACCCTCTTCCTCGGAGGCCTCATCGCCCACTACGTAAACAAGGCCCGCAAGAAGGGGACCTCCGAGCGCAGCCGCCCTGAAGGCCAACGAGAACCGAGGCATCATCATCGCCACCGGCCTCATGGCCGGCGGCGCCCTCATGGGCATGGCGGATGCGGCCCTGCGCTACTTCTCCACGCGCAGCGAGGCGGTGGCCCGATTTTCCAGGGATCTACCGGCTCTTCGGAGCACGCCTTGGAAGGGGCCGCGGGGCAGTGGCTGGCCATGGCCGGCATGGTGGCCCTTTGCGTTCGGATTCTGACCTACAGCCGCTCGGCCAAAAACCAGGCCGAATGACCTTCGGCAGAGCACTCCGGGAGCCTGCTCCTGGATGACGCGGGTTCATGTCCTTCCCGCGCCCTGCCGATTTCCAGATAGGAAGCGCGGCTAACCGCGGGAATGGACGCTGAACCGAAAGAGGAGCTCCGCTCGATCCGCTGGATGCACCGGGTCAAGGGCGGTTGTTCGCGACAGGGATGAAGACCTGGAGCGCCGCTTTCTCCAGGGACTCTGCCTGCTGGGTGCGCTGGTCTCCCTGGTGGTGATCCCCATCAATGCCCTCCTGGATCTGTCTCCTCTGGTGAACCTGGTCGTGCTGGTCTTTGGTCTGGCGAGCACCGGGCTCTATACCGCATGCCGCTATGGACTACTTGAAGAAGACAACGTTCCTGCTGTTCATGGCCATGCTGAATCTCCTCTGGTTCCACTCGGCGGCAGTGCCGGGAGCATCGCCCTCTACGCCTTCGTGGCCATGTCCTTCCTGGTGATCTTCTTCCGGGGCTGGTTCCGGGTGGCCATGCTGGGCCTCCTGGCCATCGATGGCACGGCACTCCTGCTCATCGAGGTCCGGTTTCCCGAGCTCATCATCCCTTTCCACTCGCCCGAGGATCGCTTCCTGGACCTCTTGACGGGATACCTGGTGAGCATCCTGTCCGGCGCCCTGATGCTCTGGGTGGTGGTGGGGAGGTACGACCGGGAGCGAACGCGGCTCAAGGAGTCCCTGGATGCCCTGGCCGATGCGGAGCGCCGCCACCAGGCCCTGCTCCGCCACTCCTGGGATATCCTTTCGATCTTTGACGAGAAGGGGACCCTGCTCTACAACTCCCCGGCCGTCACGCGGATCCATGGCTACGAAGAATTCGAACTCATCGGAAGCAACGCCTTTGATAAGGTCCATCCGGAGGATCGCCCCCAGGTGCTGGAGGTCTTTCACCAGGCCATGGCCCATCCCGGTTCGGCGGTGCAGGCGCGATTCCGGTCGCCCCAAGGATGGGTCCTGGGTGGTCATGGAGTCCGTCGGGATCAGCCACCTGGAGGACCCTTCGATCCGGATGGTGGCCAATTCCCGGGAGATCACGTCCAGGATCCTGGCCGAGCAGGAGCTTCACGATTCCCTGGCTGCTGGCCACCCTCATCGATAGCACCGAGGATGCGGTGTTCATCGTGGATGCGGAGAACTTCCGCCTGAAGCTGTTCAATCTGTCCGCCCGGGGCTCTTCCTGAGCTGTACGGGATCGAATTGAGGACCGGCGCATCCATGGGCGATCTGCTCAGGGGAGAGGATACGCTCCTATGGGAGGGACACTTCCGCCGCGTGCTGGAACAAGGTTCTCTGACGCTGGATCACGTCTTCACTCAGATCGAGCCGGCACTTCACCCTCTCCATCAATCCCCTGGTTCGCGGTGGGACCACCTTTGGCATCTCGGTCTTCGGCAAGGATATCTCCCGGCTTCGGCAGGCGGAGGAGGAGCGGCAGCGCATTGAACAGCAGCTCTGGCAATCCCAGAAGATGGAGAGCCTGGGCAGCCTGGCGGGAGGCATCGCGCACGACTTCAACAATATGCTGGGGGGCATCATCGGCTACGCGGATCTGCTCCTCAACACGGAGGTGGAGCCGAAGCGCCAGAACTATCTCAAGGCCATTCTGGGGTCCGCCCAGCGCTCCGCGGAAATGACGCGCAAGCTCCTGGCCTTCGGACGGCGTGGCAAGAACGTCGTGGAGCCCCTGGATCGGGGACCCTCGTCCGCGAAGGCCATGAGATGCTCAAGCCCTCCCTCAAGCAGGGCGTGGATGTGGTGATGGATCTCGAGCGCGTACCCCGGATCGACGGGGATCCCTCGCAGATCAATCAGGTCTTCCTGAACCTCGTCATCAACGCCAACGAGGCCATGGGCGATCGGCGTGATCACGCTCCGGACGCGCCCGGAGCACGTGATGGGCAGCCTTGCGGAACTGCTGGGCATCGCCGAAGGGGAATACGCCGCCTTCTCGGTTTCCGATACGGGCGTGGGCATAATTACACCAAATTCCACAGGCTGCTTCAGAGCATTTTCACAACTCCAGAAAACAACGGTCGAAAACAAGATCGATAATATTATGACTTTATTCTTCATGTTTCATAATTTATTTTTATTCCACTCCATCAACAAACAAACGTAATTACAACCGTAAAAGGTGTATTTATCGTTTTTCAGTTTATTTATTTCGCAATTGCCGGATAGAATTTTCTTTAATTTTATTTTGTACCAATAACCTTTCCTCTAAAATTACCATCCGGGATTATTAGCAGTTATTGCCTTATTTACAGATAGTTCAAGACTTGGGATAGGATAATAATCATAATATTTGCTCAATATTATAATAATTTGCAGCATATTTATAAGAGGCTCCCCAGTTTGTATCATTTACCAAAGTACGCATTGCTTGCATATTTTTATAGAAATCTCCCCATCGTATCAAGTCCCATCGGCGAGTGCCTTCAAAACAAAATTCCATAGCCCGTTCTTTTTTAATCGCTTCTCTGAAAGTAGCTTGCTCCAACGAACCTGTCGGGTATGGAGTGATATGCGCTCTGTCTCTTACCTCATTCAAACAATCGTAAGCTAACTGAGTCGGCGTGCTGTTGATTTCATTTTCAGCTTCGGCAATCATTAGTAGAATATCGCTATACCGAAGAATGGGAAAGTTTATAGGTGAATAGTTTTTATTTTTGGGTAAAACGGTTTCCAATTCGCGTCTGTATTTAGCACAACAACGCGTTTTATTATTACTTGCCGAAAGACGCATTTCCGAACAAGGAAATCCGTCAACCGAACTTAACCCGATAGGTTTTTTACCATAGTAGTAACTACGTCCGGTAACTTCTTTGGGTGTAGCGCTGGCAAAAAGATATTCGTAAGGTGTTATGCTCCAATCGCCGCGAGCAGTATCACCTTCTTCTTCGTACATTCTGAATAGTTTCAATGAAGCAATAATAAATTTATAACTATACCCCGGATTACTCATTCCGCCTTTATCTTTGTAGGCATCAACTGCTGAATAATCATTTGTACTTCCGAAGCCAATCACATTTCCGATGCGTCCGGCAACACGATTCCGGTGAATTTATCCTGTTACCGGCTTCTTCCACTTCCCATATACTTTCTTTGGCAGTAGTATTGTATTTATCTTGACATAAATCCATAAAAACCTTACTGTAAGAAGAAGCTAATCCGTGTATATTACTTTGTTTTACCACCAGCGCCCATTTTTTTGCTTCCTGAAAGTATTTTTGTATATGCTCGTCAGCCGGTTTATTGTCTCGATAATGCTCACCGGCGCGGAAAAGATAGATGCGAGCTAAAATTCCTTGTGCTGCCGATTTGGTAACATAACCGGGATTAACGTTCTTTGCCGAATCCAAATCGGTGATAGATCTGATAATCTGATTGGTGATTGTATCGTAAATTATTTGTTTGTCGGTACGAGGTAACGAAAGATTATCTACGCTTTGCGCCAAAGTAAGTCTGAACGGAACGTCGCCCCAGCCTTGTACCAAATTAAAATAATAAAACGCGCGTAAAAATTGCGCTTCCGCTTTCACCCTTTTCCTTTCAGTTTGGTCAATTGCAAGATTTTTATCTGCATTTTCTAACAAGATATTGGCGCGACTGATACCATCGTACAAAACTCTCCAATAGGCTGTGACATACTGATTAGTACTGTTGGCATCAGCAGTAATAATGCTTACCGGTGAGTTTGCACGCTGATAAAAACTCAAGTCATCGCCTCCGGCATTATACAACGGATAATAATTTCCGTAAAAATATTCCTGTCCTAACGGACTATAAACACCTGCCAAAAAAGATTGTAACTCCGATTCGCTATTAAAGTACGTTTCCGGTGTAAGTTCGTGAGGCTGTTTATCTAAAAATTCACACGAAATCATCAGGGAACCCAATAAACTTGTAACTAATATTTTATAAACTGTTTTCATTTTTAATTTCGATATTGTATTACAATGTTAAATTAACTCCAAAATTTGCAGATGCAGCTTTAGGATAAGATGAAAAATCCAAATTAGGCGTTAACGCTTTTTCTCTAATCGAAACTTCAGGATCATATCCCGAATAATTATGCCACGTAAACAAATTCTGAGCAGAGAAGTACACCCTTAGAGAATTTATTTTCAATTCCTTAATCCATTTCTTAGGGAAATTATATCCCAGAGATACTGTTTTAAGACGAAGGTAAGAACCATCTTCGATAAACCGACTCGAGTACAAAAGATTAGAAGATGAGTTGTTCACCACAGGTATGTTACTCTGCTGATTATCAAACGTCCAACGGTTAGCATAACTTGCAAACTGATTCAAATCTTTACGTTTGGCAAATGAGGTTTCAAACATAATACGGTTGGCGTTAATAATATCAGCACCGTACGACCACTGGAAAAAAATACTCAAGTCCAAATTTTTATACATAAAATTATTGGTAAAACCGCCGATATACATCGGGTCACCACGCCCTATAAACGTTTGGTCGTCACTATTGATTACGCCATCTTCATTGAGGTCCTTGTATTTTGGATAACCCGGCTGGGTATTATTTTCCGCGGTATAATGCGCTACACCCGGTTTCAAAACATAATTTCCACCCACCATATTAAAATCATCTAATTTGTAAGTTCCTTCGTAAATATAACCGTACATCATCCCGATAGGGTAACCTACTTTTGCTATATAATTATCTCCTCCGAAATTGCGGTCAACAATTTCCGCAGTTATGTACGATCGTTGATCTTCATTCAAACCAAGCAACTTATTTTGATTAAAAGATATATTAAAGCTCGAATTCCAACTGAATTGTTTCTTTTTAATATTTATCGTGTTGATCGAAATTTCCAATCCCTGATTTCGTACCTCTCCGATATTTTTCATAGCGCTACCAAACCCCGACGAAATAGGTAACGTAGCTTTGATAAGCAAATCGTAAGTTATCTTATCATAGTAATCAATTGTAGTCGAAATCCTATCATTGAGAAAAACCAAGTCTAATCCTGCGTTCCACTGCTCTGTAGCTTCCCATTTCAAATGATTGTTGGCTAAGCTAATCGGCACAGTCCCTTTGATGATTGTATTGTCGAAAGAATAAACCCCGTGAGTATATCCTGAGGGATCGTTGTATGAGCCACTGCCAGCCGACTCTTGAGACAATCTGGCAAATCTCGCATATTCCTCAACCCGGTTGTTTCCGGTAATTCCCCAACCCAATCGTAGTTTGCCGGACGATACGGTTTTCTTGAATTTTGCCATAAAACTTTCTTCAGTAAAAGTCCAAGCAATAGCCGTTGAAGGGAAGTAGCTAAATCTATTTTGAGTACTAAACTTAGACGAACCATCTGCACGAAACGAGGCTGTAAAATAATATTTTGACAGGTAATTGTAATTAACTCTTCCTAATGATGAAAGTAGGCTCCATTCGCTTTCGCCTGAGTCATTCACATTGGGTGTACCTTGCGACATCCCTGCCATTCTAAGCGATTCGTTAGGGATGTTGGTTGTTTTCATCGTATAGTATTTAAAATCATTTTCTTGTAATGTAAAACCACCTAATATATTGATTGAGTGTTTTTTATTTATCAGTCGCTGATAAGTTAAGATATTTTCGTTGAGCCACGTGCTGCTTTGTGATGTTCCCACAGTAGCGTTCACTTTATCAATAGATAATTGCGAACCGTAGCGTGTATTGGAATTGTTAAAAACTTCAAGTTTTCTAACATCGGTTGTATAACCGCCCGATACTTTCAGCTTGAGTCCTTTGATAAACTCATACTCGGCAAATCCGTTAAATTGCGTATAAGCAATGTTATTTGTTCTATATTCGTTAATTAACGACAAATAGGGATTAAATCTATAATCGATTGACGTATCTACATTTGAGTCTAATCCATTATCCAAAAGTGTATTTAGAGGAACACCCGCTTGTGTTACAGGACGATATCCCCAAACACTGTAAAAAAGATTGTTCATACCGCTCGAACTTGATTGCGAAGGAGAATTGCCTGTTTGAGTTGAATTAGAATAATTTACACTTAAATTAATGCGCAATTTATTTTTACGTATATCTGTTCCAAGTTTTCCCTGCAATCTTTTGTAATTGGAGGCGATCACCACTCCATCCTGATCGTAATATGAAAATGAAGCATTATATCTGTTTTCGGCAGTTCCCCCTGTTAATGAAAGACTGTGGTTTTGCTGAACAGCATCACGGAAAATCAAATCTTGCCAATCATATTGCGGAACATTTTTATAATCATCCGATGTATAAGTTTTACCATCAATGGTTTTAAAATAGCCGGTCGAACTCATTTCAGTACTGTTCCACACCTCCGACTGAAGTTTGACAAATTCATAGGCATTCATCAAAGGAATCTTTCGGGTTATGCGTTGCACACCGAAATTTCCATCGTAGTTGATACTCAACTGTCCTGCCTTACCTCTTTTGGTTGTGATGATTATCACCCCGTTTGAACCACGTGCGCCATAAATAGCTGTAGCAGAAGCATCCTTGAGCACATCAATGGATTCGATATCATTCGGATTAATGGAAGCGCCCGCTTTAGGGTCTTCCACCGGAAATCCGTCAATCACATATAGGGGCGAGTTTTCTTGTGTTACAGAATTTTTGCCACGGATAACGATGTTCATATTTCCTCCCGGTGTTCCTTCCGATGACGATACATTTACACCGGCAATGCGCCCTGCCAATGCCTGATCAAACGTTGCAACCGGTGCTTTCAACATATCTTCTACATTGGCTTTTGATACTGAACCCGTTAAATCTTTTCGTTTCATATCCTGATAACCTATTACAACCACCTCATTGAGCAATTTGGAATCTTCTCGTAGCGTTACCGACATAGATTTTCCCTTTTCAACTTTTTGTTCGAGCGGCGTATAACCAACCGAAGAAAAAATGAGCATATCGGATAATTTGGCAACATTTATTCCAAACTTTCCATTGAAATCGGTAATTGTTCCCTGTGATGTACCTTTTACCCGAACAGACACCCCAATCAGCTGCTCTCCTTTTTCGTCCACTACCGTTCCTACAACATTAATCTGACCAAAAATGGCGGTAGAAAATAGCGAAAACAATAAATAAAGTTTTATTTTTTTCATGTGCATTTGTTTTTCGTTACAACAAGTAAAGCAACGAATTATTTAACACTTTTTATCCGATGCTAAATTTCGTATTGTAAACACAACCGGATAAGCTAAATACATAAATCATCCTGATTTTTAATATTATTGGATAGTTTTGAAAAATTATTGACATATATATTTAAAATTGCCTGCCAAAGTATATTGTAAGGCAGGCAATTTTCTTTCAATACTAATCAACAACTATTTTCTTCGTACCATTATTAATTCGGATAATATAAACGCCTTTTTCTATTTGTATTTTTAACTGTGAGGCAGCTGCCTTTTCAGAATATATTAGTTTTCCGGTAATTGTATAAATATCAATTTGATCGTTGGATTGCAATCCGGAAAGTACAATATTATTGTTTATCGCATATACACCAAAATGTGAATCTATGCTTTTCAACCCTGAAATTGGTATCCAAACGGCGTATAATTTTAGTGATTTTACCAATGGAACAGAGTGCCATATTCCATTAGCATCAATTTTTTCGGTAATTTCAACTTCTTGTCCCCCAAATTCAGTCAAATCATCTGTTCCGGTGATGTAATATGCTTTTTGTAATTTGTAACCAGCTGCGGCTTCAAACAAAAAGTCAGTAACAGTTCCGTCAGCATAGCCCAATATAGCTCCGTCAGCTAACAATGAAGCTGACGCGTCATAAATCGTTCCGTTCAAACTTGAACCAGCACCTATGACTATTTTATGGTACGGAAGTTCATAAGCACCAATATCAAACAATGCACTACCTGTTGGAAATCCCTGTGGACGAGACAAATACAAATAATCACTTGCTACTGAAGCCAACACTTTTCCTTTGTCCAAACATGGCGAATTATATTTTATTCTCCAATTAGCCGAGTCTAAAGAGAGTACTTCTTCGTCTGCTGTGGTCACTCCTCTGAAACGTGTTATATGATAGAACTTTGGTCCCGAGCCTACCGTTCCTGATGCAGGTTCAGTAACATCACCATTGCTTACATTTGACGAGAATTGAATATTTCTCAGATATTTTCCAGTTTTTGTCTGTAGGAATCGGATTATACGTCGCGTTATTTTGTACAAAAGCATTCGCATTGTTTGCTCCGCTCAAACTCGTAGCAACGGTTTCGGTTATATCGGTAAACATGCCCCAAAATATATTGTTGCTTACTTCAATCGCCGCCGTGGTTTCTGCCAGGTAAGCGCCACCAATATTGTTTACCATAGTACAGTTCATCACGCTGCCTCTAATATAAAATGACGTTAATCCGCTATTATTAGCTATGATACAATTCGTCACGGTATTTGTTGCACTATTGGCATAAATAGCGCCACCGGCTTTAGGTGTACCTGCATCTTCCGCCTTATTGTTTACAATATAAAGATTTCTCAAGAAAGTATTGCCGGCTCCTTGCACGTTGATAGCGCCACCTCTTATCGAAGAAGAGTTGCTTTCTATTTTGCAATTTTCAATAGTGGTCTCATTACCCGAAGCGGTATTTATGTATATTCCTCCGCCACCATTTGCATTGGTAGTTTGCTTATTATTATAAATCCAGCAATTTTTAACTGTTCCACCGGTTAGATTTATCCCTCCACCTGCACCATTTAGTGCCGATGAATTTTTAACAACACTATTTTGTAAAATCGTATTGTTTCTTAATACGATCGCTCCACCCGAATTATTTAATGTAGCTCCTACGGCATTTCCGTTAGTTAAAATAAACCCATCGACCACTGTTGCCATATCAAAGTTAGATGATGTTTCAAATAAACGGACATTGTTTCCGGTAAGAATGGTTGGATAAGAAAATTCCCATGGCGCTCCCCCAGCTACCTTTAATCGTTGTGATACAGACGTTTCTGTTCCCAAAAAGCTTCCATAAACATTAATACTATCCGATAATGCAACACACGTATTTATGGTATAGTTGCCTGCTGCTACCCACACATCTTTACGCGTGGCTCTATCTGTTCGTGCTGTATTTATAGCAGTTTGAATATCGCCCAGCGCATCGGTCCAAGAGGTCCCGGTACCAGTTCCACCTTGTTTTACATATACGATACCATTTTTTTCTTCGGCAAAAGCAGCTACTGCAACAATAACCGTCAGTAATAGAACAATTTTTTTCATGATTATTTTTGAATTTTATATAACAGAAGGAACGCTGTCCAATATCTAAACTACCGACAAAGTTCGCTGATAGCTATTTATTTTACAATTATTTTTTTAGTAGTGTTTTCTATACGAACAAGATAAATACCTTTGGCTGATTCTATTGAGGTGTTAGTTGAAGTTGCTTTTGTTGAAGTTACCTTCTCTCCCAACATATTAAATACGGTAATTTCCTGACCTTCGTTTGTTCCGTCAATCTTTATCGTATTATTTACAACATAACATTTGTAAGAATTTTCCAATTGAGACGTACCTGTACCCAATATAACCTCGGTAAGGGAAATATTATCAAGCAAGACTCCTGAATAATTTGTTTTACTGTTAGCATCGTAAGTAGTTGGAATGCCAATGCCAAAAAAAGCCGTAGAAAAATTTGCCGTAGGATTTGTTACTATGTGTGCAGGAACGTCAAATTCGGAGGTAGTATATTCGGTCCAAGTTGTGCCACCGGTGAGCGCAATTGTTTTTGTTATGTTCACTTTCGCCGTATTGTCAGACGCGAAAACAACTACCTGGCTGCAGACATTGTTTGCAGTAGCATCTACCTTTGCCCAAAATTTTGCAACATATTTTTTCGTATTATCTAATCCTCCTAATATTTTTTGTTGCGCTACACACTGATACCAATTGTTCAAGCCCGTTTGAGTTGCCCCGGAAGTAATTTTAAGATTTAAGCTGCTTGCTCCATCTTCAAAATCAGATGTTACCACAACTCCTTTAACATAACCTGAATTTGGCGCTTTTTTAACCCATAATCCATTAGCTACACTAACTGCTGTGGCTGTTGTGGGCGATGCGGTCTGAGTAGTTGCATCTTGTATGTTGGCGACACGCATCAAAACGTTTGCTGATGATTCTACCACCGTAAATGTATTTATATCATCTTCAAAACTTGCATTTTGAATCTTATTTTGAGCATTCAACGAAATTACTAAAAACATAACGAATAATAAAAGAGTAGTTTTTTTCATACGATTTATTTTTTAATTAATTGTTTTTTTGACAAAAATAGATGCTTTTTTAATGGATAACGTAACAAAATAGTTCATAAAAACACCTTTTTTTGTTCACCACCTAAAAAATAAAATAAATCAATCATTTAAATTTCAATATATTATATCCGAACTCATTATTTTTTCTTTGTACCAAGGGTCATTTGCTTGTTTTAGTAATTTACCCATTTGCCGACACAGTTTTTTATATATTCTTTGATGATTTTTTATCAATAGATTGTGCATTTGATATGGGTCCTTTTTATCGTCAAAAAATAAGATTTCTTTTATTTCTTTTTTCTTATTGATAAAAATAGACAACGTATAACGGTGGGTCTTTATACCTCGACCGTTAGGAAAATAGCTTAATACCTCCCCAAGCGCGTTTTTTTTACCATCAATATTTTGAATATACAACACCCCGTCGGGCGAACCTGAAGTATTTTCTTTTTTGATGAAGGTGGATAAATCTTGCCCTTGAACAGATGTTGGAGTTTCACTCTTAAGCCCGGCAAACGATAATAATGTGGGCATTATATCCGGAGTTGAAAGCAGCAAAGAGGTTACGTGTGGTTTTAGTTTTTCAGGATAGCGAATTATAAAAGGCACATTCATAGCTTCAACATAAGGCGAATTCTTAGGATCTTCCACGTGGCTCGCCATAGTTTCACCGTGGTCTGAACTAAATACCACGATTGTATTTTTATCTAATCCCATCTCTTTTAAGGCAGACAAAATTCGTCCGAATTCCCTATCTACGCCTGTGACTGCTGCAAAATAGAAAGAAGCACATTGCTGTTTTTGTTTCAAAGCTGAGTTTACATTCGGACGAATAAGTAAATTACTCATCGGAATATCTTTATACAGCGCGTAATCTTCTGCTTGTACATCATTTAAAGACTGATAAGGGCTGTGCGGAGGATTCATACTTACAACCAAAAAAAACGGTTTATTTTTATTTCTGCCATTTTTCAGATAATCAATGGCTTTGTCGGCTTCATGCTTGGGCGACCATTCATTTATTTCGTACCGTTTGCCATCGGTATCCCAGTAGTGAGGTGATTTGTGCTCGTCGAACGTGCCGTAAGAATACCAAAAATTAAAGCCATGTCTTTTTTCAGGCGGAGTGTAAGCATCCCACACCGGATTTTTATTTTCGACGTATGTTTCAGGATGTTGCGGATTATTTTTTGTAGGATAATCTACGTGAAGTTTCCCGATATAGGCACAATCGTAACCGTTTTTTGACAATACATCACTAATAGCCGCAGCATCGGGATTCAAACTACTACAAGGGCGATTCGTGTTACAATTCAAAGAAACGCCACTGCCATCCGGATACATACCAGTCAACAACATTCCTCTGTGCGGGCTACTCAGTGGGCAATTACTTTGAGCCGAACTAAAAACAACCGATTCCCGGGCAAATTCATCTAAATTAGGGGTATGAACCGGATCTGCTTTGAATCTGACATATTTGCTAAATGCTCTTTCAGCCCAAAAATTGAGCGCACAATTACGAAACTGATCCGGAAATACATAAACGATATTTGGATGTTGATTTGACTGCCCCACAGCGCCGCCAACAAACGCCGCTGAAAGTAAACCGGTAAATATTTGGCGTCTGTTGTTCATATGTTGTATATATAAAAAACTATTGAATTATTTTACTTGTTTGATCACGTATTTAAAATTGCCCATCGTACTTTTTGATTTAGAAACCAATGTAAAACGGTAAACATCATTTCCCCAGATTCTTGAAAGCTTTGCATCGCTTAATGTTATGGTATCTATTTTTGTCGAAAAACCATCCTTATCGTAAAGCAATTCCAGTTTTCTTCCATTAACATCTATTCCCAATTTTCCTGCTGAATTTTTCAGAGTCCCCCATAACAAAAAATGTATTTCATTCGTTTTGAGAGCGTTTTTTAATCTAAATTTATCATTAATAGTCAATCCATCCTCAGACAACCGGTAGCTTCTTACCCAATTCGTAACTTGTGCCGAGTCAGGATATGCTTTTGCTATATCAAGTGAAATGTATTGTTTTTTTTCATCAACACGAATGTTGGTTGCTTTATATTCTTGTCCATATTTTTGTTCCTGACCATTTATTGTTGGTAAATTATGATAATTGCTTCGCATTGTCCAAATAGCATAACGCCCAGCGCCAAAAGTTTGCCGTGTATAGGTACCTACACCGGCATCGATAAATATCGGCATTTGGTTCAACCATAAAGAAGACGTTCCGGTATCGTTGTGGTTATGACTTTCGGCATTATATCCCCCTTTGATGGCTACAAACATATTGTTCTTGTTTTTAAAATAATAAAATTGTGTTTCGGGATAAATTGTACTGGCAGCAACAACAAATGACGAAGGGGTGGTTATTAATTCGTTAAAATACCTCAACGACTCAAATTTGCGGAGAATATCGCTCAAATCACTGTTGGCAGCCGATGTTTTTTTGTTTTGTTGCTTGATCAAATAAGATGCGAAATATTGCATATCATCGCTTTTTATAGCTTTTCCATATCGGTAAATCAGCCCGGCATCTGACGAAAACTTAGCAGAAGCGTCAGCAAAATTAACCACCCAATCATTCCCCACATAACTCCTTACAATATATTCGCCCATATTGCGTATCATTTTGTTATCAAAAAGAGAAATTTTTTTATTTGAGATCCAAGATAACACTTCCAGATAATCGTACAATTTTCCTGCGGCGTGCCCCCAATACGATGGTCCTTCTTCACAGGCACCGTCATTTTTTACATAATTAATAAATTTATCTACCGAGCGCATCGTTTTATATACATCGCGAGCATATTGTTCCTGATTATCTTCCATCAAAGCAATACACTGTAGTACATTGCAGTTTACCCAAGGATTCCAGTTATTTACCAACCCATCGGCTCGTGGTTTGAAGCCCATCCACCAAAAACGTTCTTCGTTGCGGTAAGGCAATATAATTTTATTGTACAACTCATCGCGAAGTCTTTTTGATATTATCGGATTAACTTTATCAAACTCGGAATGAAAGAAATAGTATGTCCAAGCCAGCATAGACCCGAAATCGCCGGAGCCAAGATCAATAACCGGATCGGTATGGTCAGGCAACGAGCGTCCGGACAGCTGCAGCGGCAGATGTGCCGAAAGCACCCACGAAGTGCGTTCGCACTGATAAAAAACACCATTAATGATTTGATCTATAAAACGTCCTTTACCTTCGGCTAACTCCGCCATTAACAAATCAGATAATGCGTTTATATTTTGGGAGTTCGGACCCTGCATCACTCCCCTATTTCCGCTTCGCTCATATTCAAAATAATCTGTGGCTTTAACAATCTTCCATTCATAAGTAAGCTGTTTTTCACCCCGTTGTATAAGCGTTGTTTTATTTTCTCCGGTTAGTTTATCCCAGCCTACACGATCAGAATAATGCGGATAAGGCACCCATTTTTGATTTGGCACCAATACAGCAGACAAGTTATCCACCGAAATGATTTTTACGAGCAAATCTCTATCAACCGAAAACAGGAAAGAGTGTACAAAAAAGAATAGAAGAATAAGGAAAGAAATACGCTTCATGATAGTATTTATTTTATTTGAGTGTAAAATTAATCTAATTCAAACAAGGGGAGGTACAAAAAAGCGACGCAAAAGGGGATAAAATTGTTCGCAAAATCACTATTACTCATATTAAAATCGCTCTGATAGAAGACAAAAAACACAAATAATCAATCACTTATATAATATAGGAACTTATATTGAGTTCAGCAAGATAACGAAAACACACAAGCAGCATTTGACTGAGAGTTACTCTTCCTCTTCTTCTTGCATATCTGTTCCGGTATGCTTTTTACGGTAAGTTGATGGCGAAACGCCAAACTGTTCTTTGAAACATTTAGAAAAATATTTCGGAAAGCTAAAACCGAGCATATAAGTAATATCGGCAATATTGAATTCCGGATGATTGGTCAATAAATCCGTAGCTCTTTTCATTTTATAATTCAGAATAAAGTCGTTCGGAGTTTGCCCCGTAATTCCTTTTATTTTACCAAACAACTTGGTGCGTCCAAAAGCCATCTCACCCGAAAACATTGCCACATCAAAATCAGGATTATCAATATTTTTTTCCAACACAGCATAAGCTTTTTCCAGAAACTTTCGGTCTATCTCATTTGTGGCAATTATTGCCGGCGAAATATCGGTTTGTTTACTAAATTTCTCTTGTAATATTTTTCGTCCGTTAACTAAATTGTTGCATCGGGTTATCAGCACCTTTACATTAAACGGTTTAGTGATATAATCGTCGGCACCCAAACGCAAGCCTTCGATGTTGTATTCCATCGCAGTTTGAGCCGTTAACAGCACCACCGGTATATGGCAAACAGAGAAATTACTCTTTATCTTGGCACACATTTCACTTCCTGACATTTTGGGCATCATCAAATCACTTAGCACAATACTCGGCTGATGTTCAATGGCTTTACTGAGCCCTTCTTCTCCGTCATTTGCCGTATATATTTTATAAATCGGCTCAAAAATCTTGACCAACATATCTCGCAAGTCTGCGTTATCTTCAACAATCAGCATCGCATATTTATTTTCGGGCTCTTTAGGCTGCGCGTCAATAATTTCCTGCATATACTCATCGTCCGGAATATCGGTATAATCCGTTGAGAGATTTTCAATGTTTTCTGCGTCCTTCTTTTGTTCTGATGTAAAATGCAAATCCCCTTTCCGAAGTGTTACAGTGAAAACACTTCCTTTGTTGGGGACACTATGAACTTTTATTGTGCCCGAGTGTAATTCAAGAATATTTTTTGTCAAGGCAAGCCCTATTCCTGTTCCGTGGGTCATATTGTTGTTCCCAAGTCCGTTTTCAGCTTGATAAAAACGGTCGAAGATTTTCTCCAACGCTTCGGCTGATATGCCAATACCACTATCGAGAATATCAATATTCACCGTTTCATTGGTTGGCTTCACCACTATGTCGATGGTTCCGTTTTCCTCGGTATATTTAAAGGCGTTTGAGATTAAATTGTAAAAAACTTTCTGCATTTGATTCGGATCAAACCATAATGTAATTTTCTCCTCGCCACAATCAAAATTAAATTTGATATGACGGTATTTGGCATAATCGACAAATGAGAGGTAAATTTCTTTCAAAAACTCTACAAGATTCTGTTCAGATAATTTTATTGTTAAAAAACCTTGCTCACTTTTTCTAAATTCGAGAAGTTCATTGATAAGATTTTGCATATTATGCGTATTACGCTTGATATTAAGTATTTTACCATATATATGAGGAGCAATATTGTGCATTTGCAAAAGCATATCTACCTGCCCGCTGATTAGAGTTAGCGGGGTACGAAACTCATGCGATATATTGGTAAAAAAACGGAGTTTGGATTGATTTACCTCTTCAATATGCTGCTTCTCCTTCTTTTCATATTCTAATGAGGTTTTCAGTAGCAGTTTGGAGCGAGTAAATGCCAAATAGCGTGATACGGCAAACGTAATCATCAGCACATACAGTAAATATGCCAGCCAGGAACTATAAAACGGAGGCGACATTTTTATATCCAACTCCGTGCCATCAACGACCGAGCCATCAATTTGAGAAACCGCTTCCAAAATCAGTTTATATTTCCCCGGCGTAAGGTTCATAAAGTTCAGTTTATTGGAACCCAATGGGAGGTTGACCCATTCGTTCGACAGTCCCTGCAACTTATATCTGTACTGCGGTTCGTTTGTCTGAATATAATTGTTTGACGCAAATTCAATGGTAACCATCGATTGTTTATAGTTCAACCGTATAGCATTGGTATATGGAAGATTTTTTTTCAAAATACCGCTTTCGTCACCGGGTAATATTTGCTTATAATTTATCCATATATCGCTCAGTTTGATATTGAAGAAACGCCGTTGCAAAGAGAGTTTATCTTCAAAAAACGATACCATTCCATTCATTCCCGCCATATAAATTTCACCGTTTTTCAACAAACTCATCCCGCCGTTATAAAGAGAATTTAACGGTAAGCCATTTTCAGCGCCATAGTTATAAATCTTATTATTTTTGGTATCTAAAATAGAAAATCCTTGCGTGGTAGCTATAATTATATTTCCCAACCGCGATTCAATGATATTACTCACATAATCATTTTTTATTTCACAAGTCGATTTATCGTAACGGGTAAAATTATCCGTCTCTTCATTATACAAATTCACGCCACCGCCGTTGGTTGCCACCCAAATTTGATCTTTACTGTCTATCATCACTTTCACCACGTTCATATTGCTCAGGCTGTGCACATCTTTGGTATACGGAAAGTAGCTTTTAAGTGTTCCGGTGCCTAGATTATATCGGTGCAAGCCACGACCTGAAATCCATAAATTATCTTTTTTATCCAATGCTATATTGGTACAAAAACTAACCGTTTTATGAAGTTTCTCTGAAAAAAGGGTAAATTGCCGGGTGGTTTTATCAAATAAATAAATACCATTGTATGTTGCGATTAAAAAACGATCGTTGTACGGAAGAATGGTTCTGACAATATCTGACTGTTGAAATTCCGGTTTAATATCGTTAAATCGGGTGATTTGAAACGAGTTCAGGTCTAATTTATTTATCCCGCCCAAGTGTAATCCGAGCCAAAGTTCTTTTTTAACCGGATCGTAATACACGGTTTTAATATTATTGCTTCCCAATGAATTCGGATTGTTGGGCTGGTTGGTAAAGGTGCGATAAGTTTTATCCTTTAAATTGTAGTAAATAAGTCCGTCGCCTTCGGTACACAAAAAAAGATTTTCGTTATTTGCCTCAACAATAGTGCTTATAATCGGAAAAGGTTTATTACGAAAAACTCCTTTTTTAAGATTATGAAATGTATAAAAATTTACATCCGGATTAAAATAATTTACGCCGCCAAAATATGTTCCAACCCAAATCGTCCCTTGCTTATCTTTGAGCAATGCCCATACCGATTCGTTGGAAAGTTGCATATTATTGAATTCATCTATACCGTAATGCTTAAATTCACCTGTCACGGGACTGAATTTATCCAATCCTTTGTTTGTTCCGATCCAGATATTACCATCGTTATCTTCACAAATATCCCGAACAAACTCCGATGAAATTCCCGAACGAGTATCATTTGCTCCCTTGTGATACCTCAATAGTTCACCGTTTCGCTGCAACTTGTACAATCCGTCGTGCCAAGTGCCTATCCAGATATTTCTTTTACCGTCTTCAAAGATGGACGAAATCTGGCTACAATCGGGAATCAAACGACTGACCTCGTTGTTTTGGTTAATCATAAAAATGCCCGACGAAACCGTACCCAACAATATCCGGTTATCCTGAGTTTGAAAAATCACTTTTATGGGCGATGCGCTTTGCTTCAAACTGCATAAAAAGTTTTTTTCTCCGTTAATATAAGAATAAAGATTCGTACCATCGGCGAGCCAGAGGTTATAGCTCCCGTAATAAATGGCGTCTATCTGCTTACGTTCTATACTGGTGATTTTACTCGTTTGCAGATTATACTCGTCCACCCCGTTTTGTGTTTGGATGTAAACCGATCCATTTTGGTTACCACAAATACTCTTAATCAAACTGCCCGACAACGAATTGGCACTGTTCGCCACCGGTAGTATAACTGTCATAGAGTTGCCACCATTATATCTGTTTACCCCTTCGCGCGTACCAAACCACATACTCCCCAACTCATCCTGATAAATACTTGTAACGGATAATTGTGACAACCCGTTTTCCATATTTGTTTTGGAAAAATAAATATCGTTCTCGGCTGTTAGATTTACAGAGAAAAAGAGGAATAAAGCTATATAAAGTAGTTTTATTTTCATCACATTAACGAACAAAGATACTAAAATATTGGAGCGAATCAAATTCGTCATAATAATTTAATCAGTGCAAACGCATCTTAATTTGCAATTAAGATGAATTTGCACTGATTTTTTAAGGCGATTTACTTTGTAAATATAAATTTATTATGTACCTTTGCACTCGCTTTTAACAAATAGCAATTCGGGATGTAGCGCAGTCCGGTTAGCGCACCTGCTTTGGGAGCAGGGGGTCGTGGGTTCGAATCCCGCTATCCCGACAAAAATAAAGCCCTGATAATCAAATGTCAAATATTGATTATCAGGGCTTTATTTGTCTTTATATCTCTAAACATAACGCCAAAGTCTTGCACTGAAAGTGCATAGATTTAACTAACGCGCTGTATGAAAAGTTTTTCGGGATAAAGAAAACCGAGTAACGAAAATTAAGTAACAAAAAGTATTTCACAACGCCCACGCTTCCGAATCCAGCCTGCTCAGCAGTAACTCCAGGCATGGCTGCGTCAACGCCAGCACCATATTACAATGGATGTTGACATTATCCACCTTCAGGTTTTTTTCCATCAGCAGCAATTTGTCGCTCATTTTTTGTTCGAACTCGATGACGGGTATGCTCATCAGCGCCACCAGCATATCCATCCCAAAACAAGGCACTTCCGGAAATACAAGTAGATCCGAATACATCGTGATTGCACTGACACAGGAACTCGTCATAACGCTACCGATTTCAGTCAGCGCCGAAACACCTAGCGAATCCCCATCCGGTATCCCTAAAACCGTGCCAATAATCCCCTGCGCAACCTCCTGCTCGATTAAAAGCATAACTACCCCTTCGATGTCGCCGCTCAGCCCCACCGAAATCCCCGCGAACATACTATCCGGCTCACCGATGCTGTCGATCGCGTCCTGAAATGCCTGCAACCGAACGGTCGGTGTCGAAATCATCACATTCTTACCAATCACGCTCAAAAACGCAGAGGCTGCGAGTTTCGAAGCGACGTCCTCCGCCTTTTTGAGCGTGGCAAACTGCACCGAGTTTAAATTCTCATATTTTTCAATTTTCATAGCGATCCCTTTCTGCGTTGCGGTTAACGCCGTTTATTAAGTCAAAGATATAAATATCACAACATTGGTTAGAAACTGTGTCAATAGCGTATACTCAACCTTGAGTATCATCTTCAATGATAAGATTCTTCTTCATATTCTTTATTTTTAGTTGTGTCATGATTTATTTTATGCAAAAGTAGAGTATTATTATTTATAAGCAAAACTTATTAGTCTTTTCTTTAGCATTAGCCCTATCTTTTTTCTATGTGTTTCTACCGTGTTTTCTATTTGTTGCTATTCCAACGTAAGCCTCCCAAATCAGCCGTATTGTATTCAAAAAAAACAGCCTGTTTAATTTTGTCAAATCTTGCAGGCTGTTTTTTATTTGGGAGGCTTACGATGTTTCCATTCCCAATCTTGATATTGATAATGAAGTTTATGCGTTGGACTCGACCACTATTTCGATCAGTATCAGTCTTTGTACCCGGGCAGAAGGCAAGTATTCGCGTGGAGCTGTAAAAATGCACACTTTGCTCAACTTAAGGGGCAGTATCACGATGGCAATGCTATAGACAAAATTATTCCTAAGAGAAATGCTATTTATTTAATGGATAAAGCATAGGTTAATTTTAAAGCATTATACCGTATAAATCAAGCAGATGCTTTCTTTGTAACGAGAGCTGAAAAACCTATGAAGTATAAAGTTGTTGAGCAAAATCTTAATATTGACCAATCTACAGGATCAAGAACAGATAAAATAGTGATGTTAACCATCCCAAAATCAAAAGGGTTTTATCCCCAAAAACTACGTTTGGTTGAGTATTACGACAGTCATAATGATGAATTGCTTGTTTTTCCGACCAACAATTTTGATATATCAACTTTGGAAATTACCAATTTATATAAAAATCATTGGCAATTCAAAGTACTTTTCAAATGAATAAAACAGAATCTTGTTATTAAGAAACTGTAAGGATATTCTGTAAATGCCCTGAAAACGCATCTTCGGATAACTATTTGCACCTACTTAATAGTAGCATACATCAGGTATAAACTCAACAGCAATCACTCCGTTTATGAAATAATGCAAATACTTGGTATTTCCGCATTAGACAAAACAACCATACGTGAATTATTATGCGAAAAGCATCAACTAAAATTATTTCAATATTAATCAGTGTTTAATATCAATGCAACAGCAGTAATATCGCATAATCTAAATTATTTTACTCCTTTTATCTGTAATATTAATTATTTCTTATTATATACAAAATACTAATTGATATTTATAAAACAATACTTGTTATATATAAAACATTACATACTATTCATAAAATAAATATTATTATTTATAAAACAATACTTGTTATATATAAAACATTACATACTATTCATAAAACAAACATTATTATTTATAAAACAATACTTGTTATATATAAAATATTACCCACCATTTATAAAATAAATATCACTTATACTAAAATTTATCTTATTCCAAGTAATATATATATTGTTTGACACAGTGTAAAACTGTCTTTTTCAAATCAAATTAAAGATATTATTCAATTCATACGTTTCCGATTTGTTAATTCCGGCTACATTTATCATTGCTTTTGCAACCTCCTCTGCTAAAATAGGACGATATTTCTTGAATAAGCCTATTTTATTAACAATGTACATTATTTCCAATGCCGTTTTCTCCATCGGTCGTTGTTCTTGACGGTCACCGTCTAACTGACCGGGACACAAAATAATCACAGCACGGAAAGATAGTTTTTTCACATCCTCTTCCAATCGTCCTTTTGTTTTCAGATAAAAATTTGCTGAAGATGATTTCGCACCTATTGATGAAACCAAAACATACGTCGGCACACCGTTTTCAGCAGCAATTTTGGCTACCTCGTACTGATACGTGTAATCTACTTTAAACTGATTTTCTTTGGTTTTGGCATTTCTGATGGTAGTTCCCATCGTAGAAAATAGCACATCGCCTTTCACAAATTCAGCCCAAGACTCCGGCTTATCAAAATCAACAATATGTTCCGATAATTTTGAATGCTTCACACCGCTTGCACGACGAACTAAAGAGATAACATTAGAATAATCTTTATTTTCAATTAATTGCCTGATTAACTCTACTCCAACCATTCCGGTTGAGCCTATTACAATGGCTGTTTTCATATTTTTCTCCTAAATTATTATATCGCAAAACTCACAAAAATGTTTGAATACGTTGCTTTGTACAAAAATAGGTACGCCAAACTCATTATAAACCCCATAAGTGATTTCACATAGAAGTCATCTTGACCTTTCATAAATGATTACGTGTCGTTTCTATGAAACTTTTTATGGGTTGGTAATCATTTTGCTATTAATATACCGTACCTAAGGTACTTCTCAACCCCATCAGGGCAAAATCTTAATAATATATTTGGTTTTAAACACTGTGTAGGTCTGACATATATTTAATGTTATTTCTGCAAATTAAAAAGTCAAGACAATCTCATAAATAAAAAAAAGAACGAAGCTACTCGTCCTTTTTTATCACTTCGTCCACCGCCTTTATTTGACTGAATCTTTTATGACCTTTTAAATAGTATTCAACAAGGACACTGGTCTGCACTATTTCTTTGTCTATCGATGTTACTGATTTGAGTATATTTTCGTTTCTCTTTGATGCAAATTTTTCCACAACTTTTCTAAAATCAGTACGCGCATCAGATACAGCCCTCGCATTTTGTATTCTTCCCTGCAATAATAAATGAAAAGCCGCCAAGTTATCTAAATAAAAACGAACATCAAAAACTTTTTTTAATGATTTATGTGGCAAATTCTTATATAACAGCAATAAGTTATTACGGAAATTAAGATACGTTTTATAGGGATTCTCAGCTTTCAGCGTACCACCTCCAATGTGGTAAACCACGCTCCGAGGTACACAAACAATTCTTTTTCCTCTGCTTTTCAATCTCCAGCATAAGTCTATTTCTTCCATATGGGCAAAAAACTCATCGTCAAAGCCGCCCACTTCCCAATAATCTGCTGAACGAATAAATAAACAAGCGCCCGTAGCCCAAAATATATCAACAATCTCATCGTACTGTCCCACATCTTTTTCAGTTTCGCCAAATATACGACCCCTGCAAAACGGATAACCATATTTATCAATAAAACCACCCGCTGCTCCGGCATACTCAAAATAATTTCTTTTGTTATACGATAGCACTTTAGGTTGACAAGCCGTAATATCCTGATTTTCTTCCATGTAATCATATAGTATCGAAAGCCAATCAGGAGTAACCTCTACATCAGAATTAAGTAAAACATAATATTTACTTTCAATCTCTTTTAGCGCTCTGTTGTAGCCTTCGGCAAATCCATAGTTTTTTTCAAATAATATAGTGCGTATTTCGGGAAACTCATCGTTCATCAATTTTACCGAACCATCATTTGATCCATTGTCTGCCACCACAATCTCCATATTGCGCACATTACCCGAAAATTCTTTCAAAATCGGAAGAAATTTTTTAAGGTATTTTTCTCCATTCCAATTTAATATAACAATTGATACCGACATATTTATTTTATTATCCTAAATAATCTAACTGTTTATCCTTTGATTTTAATCATTTTTTGGTTTGTGCTTCCATCGTTTATGAGACCACAACCATTGCTCCGGTTGACGCCGAATATCCTTTTCAAGAAGCTCCATATATTTTGTTGTAATTTCGTATTCGGCAGTTTCGGTAGGTTGTAGCGCCAAAGGTTGAAGTGTAGCAGTGTAATATCCTCTTTTAACCTGCCGAATAGAAACAAAATAAACCGGAAAGTTAAACTTTTTAGCTAACTGTTCGCTACCGGTAATCACCGATGTAGGCTGATGCAAAAAATCAACAAAATGTAAATCTGGTACACGACGCGGACTTTGGTCTGAAATCATCCCGAACATTCCCAGTTTATTTTCCTTTTTTAGCTCAACAATCTTTCTCAACAATTCCTTCATCTCAACATTTACAGCTCCAAAGCGTTGACGCGTTTTGAATGAGATTTTATTGCTTAAATCACTTGATAGCTTTTTATATACCTGATATACAGGCTTATCTTTAGGCAAATGGAGCGAAAAAGAAGATAACCATTCCCAATTTCCAAAATGAGATGTGTATAATATCACGCTTCTACCCTCTTCATAATGCTTGATTACCGGTTCATAATCAATATATTTCATACGTTTTAATACTTCTTCATCACTCAAACTCATCATTTTAAGCATCTCTACCATCATATCGCCAAAGTGATGGTAAAACTTCTTTTCAATTTGCTTCTTTTCTCTGACTGTCTTTTCGGGAAACGAACGGTTTATATTTTCTCGAACTACGTTTACCCTATATCTTACAATATGATACACAATCAGGTAAATAAAATCGCTGACGAGATACAACAACCAAAAAGGCAAGTACGAAAGTAACTTTAATATATAATAAACAACGTTGTACATAATCTATTTTACGGAAAAAACACCCGGACAACAACTGTCAAGGTGCTCTTTAATTTTCTTAAAACTTATTTCGTATCAATCTTCCTCTGTATAAATTCCGATTGATTTGCCATATTCATACTCACCGTCCAAAATCAACTGTATTTCATCCTCAGTCAAGTCTATTTTATCTTTTTTGGAGGCTTTCACCACGTATTTCAGCATTTCTTCCTCATCAATACTTGCCTCTTCGGTTGAATTTTCGTCAATCAGTCCGTTTTCTTCATAATAGTCGTACACAACATCCAAGACATAATTCACAGCGTTATCATCAATCTTTGATTTTAACTCTTTCGGGATCAATTTTAAGATGAATTTTACAGCTTCATCATCGTCATATTCCAACAAATCGTCATTTTCAGTTTTCATAGCGCAGTATTTTTAATTGTTTATTTAAGTATTGCTAAATATAGATTTCCAAAGATAAACATTTTCTATCTAAGTTTTTAAAATATTTGTATTATTTACCCAAATTTTAATGTAACATTTTAAAAACCAATTCTTTTAATAAATCTTCGTGTTCGGTACCGGTATCGCCTATTCCTTTGCTTCGAGCATCAGTTTCGCGTATATAAGTGATGATATTCATCGTTTTCCACTGATTAAAAATCTTGGATGCTTTTTCGTAATTTTTCACAAAGAAAGGCTGTATTTTCAATTCCGAAGCTACAATCGCCGGTTCTTTTTTAGGTAAATAATGATATATCATCAAATTAGAAAAAAAAGAAAACAACTGAATAAGTACCATCGGCAATGGATTTGCTTTTTTATTCTCACCAAAATATTTATAATTCGGTTAGCTTTCAACACATCTCGGTTTATCAACGCCTCCTGTAATTCAAAAACATTATAATCTTTACTTATCCCAATGTTTTGCTCAATTAATTCCGGAGTAATAAATTGGCTATCAGCTGGTTTTGTGAGCAAAAGTTTATCTATTTCATTCGCTATCTTTGATAGATCGGTGCCCAAAAACTCTGTCAGCATCACCTCTGCTTTTTCGGATATTCTAACGTTTTTATCTACTAAATAATCCCGAATCCAAACTCCAATTTGATAATCATACAGTTTTTTCGATTCAAAAACAATAGCTGTCTTATTCAACTCCGTCACCCATTTTTTACGAGCATCGGGTTTACCATATTTGTAACAAAAACATAAAATTGTGGATTTCAGCGGATTTTGAAGATAATAAATCAAATTATCCCAATCTTTTATTTGCTGTGCTTCTTTTACTATTACTACCTGGTACTCAGCCATCATCGGATAACGCTTAGCTGTGTTGACTACCGTAGTTATATCCACATCCTTCCCGTACATTACCGTCAGATTAAAATCCTTCTCAACATCGTTCAGAATTTTATCTTGCAGAAAATCAGATATTTTATCAATATAATATGGCTCATCACCCATCAAAAAAAACACGGGACTATACAATTTTCGTCGTAAGTCGGTCATAATATCCTGATATGTATATTTTGACGTTGATTTAGCCATAGAACAATTTCAATAAATCAATATTTATCCAAAGGACGTATAACCACCTGTATATTTTCTATATTTCTATCAAAATAAAAAATAAGCGTATCTTCTTTTTGTCTCGAATGCCGTAAATATCTGAATGTGTGTTTCATATTAAACCCTCGAAATGTTTTGGGTTGTTCTAATGAATCTACATTGAAAATTATATCGTCGGAAAAAGTAGAATCAAGACTTCCAAAACTTATTGGTTGATATGAATTGGCATTGCTGATAATTGTAACAACTTTTTTTGCAATAAGATTTTTCGCTTTTTGCTCCGGCAAAGTCTTGCAGGCAATCACCACACAAAAAACAAAAACGCACATTATCAACCGGACATTCATATAGTTAAATTCTCTATCTATTCAAATCTTAAATGTTTGATTGTTCGACTGTTATTCATTAAAGACGATAATGATTTCACCCCAATTTTCAGGTGCTCTTCAACAAAATCGGCAGTTACTTTCTTGTCACTTTCCGAAGTTTTGATGCCGTCTTCTTGCAGTGGCATATCCGAAATCAATAACAATGCGCCGGTAGAAATTCCATTGTAAAATCCAGCTGAAAAAAGTGTTGCTGTTTCCATATCAATTGCCATAGCGCGAGTTGAACGCAGGTATTCTTTAAATTTCTCATCATGCTCCCATACGCGCCTATTGGTAGTATATACTGTTCCCGTCCAGTAATCTTTGCCAAAATCGCGGATATTGGACGAGAGCGAGCGTTGTAGATTAAATGCCGGCAAAGCGGGTATTTCGGGCGGAAAATAGTCATTGGAAGTCCCTTCGCCACGAATTGCCGCACTTGGTAAAATATAATCGCCCACTTTGTTTTTATCAGCCCGCAAACCACCACATTTTCCTAAAAACAACACAGCACGCGGATGTATTGCCGATAAGATGTCCATAATAATTGCCGCGTTCGGACTGCCCATCCCAAAATTAATAATGGTCATTCCATTGGCGGAGGCATTGATCATATTACCATCTCTTCCCACTATCGGAACGTTGAACCATTCAGCAAAAAGCTCAACATAATGAGTGAAATTAGTCAATAATATATATTTCGTAAAATCTTCTAACGGACGCTTGGTATATCTGGGAAGCCAATCCCGTACAATTTCTTCTTTTGTTTTCATCTGTTTAAAATTTTAATTTTGAATGATCTACGTAAAATATTCCGATGTACGTTTCATACATAATACGCATATTATAAGACAACTGAATAATAATTGGTTAAAATAATTACATTTCCCGATATTACTCTCGTATGGTAATTTCTTTTTTTATTATAAAAAGTCAATTTAATTCCATTTCTTACAAATAAAATTATTAACTTCGTTCTTAAATACAAAGTTACAAAAAAATGTTGCAACTTAATCTACCCACCTATCAATTTAGAATAAAACAAGAGCAAAATTCGTATATTATCTGGGATTCTATACGAAATAAATACGTTAAACTCACTCCCGAAGAATGGGTTAGACAACATTTTTTACAATATTTTATGCAAGAAAAACAATTTCCTAAAGGATTACTCTCTGTCGAACAACAACTTAACATAAACGGTATGAAAAAAAGATGTGACGCCGTATTTTACAACAGACAAAAGAAGCCCGAAATAATTTTGGAATTCAAAGCACCTACTGTGGAAATCACACAAGCCGTATTTGACCAAGTAGCTGTATATAACTCAAAACTGAGTGTAAGATACTTTGTTGTAAGCAACGGAATATCACATTATTTTTGCCGTGTTAACACAGATAGTTCTCAGTATGAATTTTTTAGCGAAATTCCTGATTATAACCAACTTTTCCCTAAATATTTATTAAACTTCGTCGAATCATTACCTTGACGTTTCATTTTTTGTACGTGTCTTTTTCATTACTCGCGCAATTATTTTCTCGTTTCTAAGTTCTCTCAAAGCATCGTTAGCAATCCATTTTGCTGTTTTGGTATCCTGCTTCAAGATTCGCTCGGCAGTTTCAATGGCTTTTTGCCTTAATGCTTCATTTCTTTTCCCTATTTGACGTAAAGCCCAATTAACCGCTTTTCGTACAAAATTTCGTTCATCCCAAGATTCACGTTCAATTAATACCAATAATGGATAAAAAAAATCATCGTTCTTTTTTTTATGATGCACTGCAAAATAACACATTAGTACAAAAGCTGTTCTTTTTACAAATTCCAATTCATTATTTGCATATTCGTACATCTTTTTTTCTGCGAATGGGGTTTCCGAAAGAATATCACATGTCAAATCGCAAACATCCCAAGAATCAAAACTATAAACAATTTTATCAAAATATATTTCTGTAATATTTTGACTATCAGCTATAAAAGCCGCTAATAAATGTGCCTCATGAATTTCCGAATTCCATAGTTCAACTGCTAAAGGGTAATTTTTCCCAATTTTTCTTGCCAATTGTCGAATATCAGGCACTTTAACTCCCAATGCCTTACTGTCTTCAATACCGAAACGTGACAATTTTTTAAAATGATCATCTGTTGCAACTGCTTTTAAAGCTTCTATGGCTTGCTCTTTGTTCATAACCTCTCTTGATATGTGGGAATATTATTTAACGTTTCTTTGGTTTTATGATGAAAATACATCAACTCTACGCTATCTTTCATCGGAATAGAGTATGAAGACGGATCAGCAATATAGTCATCTGTAGGTAATAAAAAATATTGATATTTATTATTTAACACCCCTTTGAAAACATAAAAAGGATGATAAGAGACGTTACTTAATATCTTGTGGGTCATATCTATTTCAATACGAGCTAATATGCCACCGTTTTTATTTTTTTCGCGTTGATTGGAAATAAAGTTACCCAACGAATAAAATACAGGGATGCTTGTTTTGCCGTGCTGTATAATCTCAAAATTCTGAACTACATGCGGATGACTTCCTACAATCAGATCTACTCCACTATTTATGAGCACATTAACCCATTTTCTTTGATAGCTATTATTGACTAATTGATACTCATCACCCCAATGTACCGTGGCAACTATGAAGTCAGTGCCAAGAGATCTTGCCTTTAAAATGTCATTTTTTATTGCGATACTATCTAAAATATTAACCTTACTTGGCTTCATAATATGTAGATTTACACTATATGTATAATTCAAAATGGCTAATTTAAAGTTACTTTTGCTTATAATCAGCGGATAAACACTATCTTTTTGTTCAACTCCTGTGTAACTGCCCACAAACTTTAACCCCCGCTTAACTATTTCTTTTATAGTTCTTTGATTGCCTACATTTCCTCTATCCATCATGTGATTATTGGCTGTTTGAATCACATCAAAGCCTATCCATTGCAGAGCATCTAACATTTCATCAGGTCCGGAAAACGTAGGGAATCCGGAATAAGGCTTTCCTGCAAGCGGAAATTCTAAATTACAAAATGCAACGTCTGCGTTTTCAATATATGTTTTTACATATTGAAAACAAGGTCTATAGTCGTAACTATTTGATGATGAGATATAAGCTGCGTTTGACTGTGGAATGTGATTCATCACATCTCCGGCAAAAAGCAAAATCAACGGTTTTTCTTCAACTGTAGGTGAAGTTATTTCCGTTTGTTTATTCCGTCCCGAATGGGTACAACCCAGCAAAAAAAGGAAAAAACAGATTAAAATGTAATGCGTGTTTCTCATTAAATCAGCATTCTAATGCCCCAATAATGTCTTTTATCGAATTAAAATGATTCAAATCTAAGTATTCATTTATTCCATCCACAATTTTTATGGTAACAGCCGGATCTATAAAATTTGCTGTTCCAATTTGTACGGCTGTGGCGCCTGCAAGAAAAAATTCAATCGCATCTGTTGCATTCATAATACCTCCCATACCCACTATGGGCACTTTCACTGCGTTTGACACTTGCCATACCATACGTAAAGCCACAGGCTTGATAGCTGGTCCTGACAAGCCACCCGTAATAGTCGAAAGTAAAGGCCGCCTTGTTTTCGTATTAATTGCCATCCCCAATAATGTGTTAATCAACGATATAGAATCAGCGCCTGCATCTTCAACCGCTTTAGCTATTTCTACTATATCCGTAACATTCGGGGAAAGCTTCACCATCAATTCTTTACGATATACTTTTTTTACGGCTTGTACAACGGCACTTGCTGATGGACAAGAAGTGCCAAAAGCCATTCCGCCTTCCTTCACATTCGGACACGAAATGTTTAGTTCGATACCGGGTATTTTGTCCAAATCATTGATAATTTCAGCGGTTTTCACATAATCTTCAATCGTAGAACCCGAAACATTTACAAATATATTTGTATCAAATTTTTTTATACCAGGATATATGTTTTTTACAAAATAATCGACCCCCTTATTTTGCAATCCAACCGCATTTAGCATACCTGAGGGCGTTTCTGCCATACGCGGATACGGATTTCCTTCCCTATTGCGAATAGTAGTTCCCTTAACAATAACACCCCCTATTCTCGATACATCTATAAAGTCGGAATACTCTGTACCGTAGCCGAATGTGCCCGATGCAGTCATCACCGGATTTTTCAATTGTAATTTGCTGAGATCGGTAATTAAATTTGCCATTTTAACTTTGTAATATTAAAAACAGGACCCTCGGTACATACACATATATTTCCTTCGATAGTATCGGTTACGCAACATAAGCAAGCTCCAAAACCGCACCCCATCATATTTTCCAATGACACTTCACAAAATATGTTTTTTTTCACGGCATAAGCTGCTACTGCCTTCATCATTGGAGTGGGACCGCATGTATAAAGATAATCAAAATTAGAGCGTTTTAAGAGCGAATGGTGCGTAACAAAACCCTTTTCTCCATTAGAGCCATCTTCGGTAGTGGTAAATACTTCACCATAACGAGCAAATTCATCTAATTCCAAGAGATCAGATTTGGTGCGAGCGCCCAGAAGAAACCTACATTTGTATCCTTGATTGCGTAATTTTTGTCCAAACATCAGTAATGGAGCTATACCTACACCACCACCGACCAAGAGTACCTCAGCCTGTTTGTTTTCGGGAAGCATAAATGTATTACCGAGCGGAAAAACTAAGTTTAATGTATCACCTCGTTTCAACTCAGATAGTTTTCGGGTACCATTTCCAACTTTTTGAATCAAGAGCCACATTTCATTGGTTTCGTAATCGACCCAATTAATAGAAATCGGTCTTCTTAAAAATGTCCCGGAAGTATTGTCAACACGCAATTGTGCAAATTGACCGGGTTCCATAGGGGGTAACTCATCTGCTGAAGTTAATTTTAAAATAAAATACTGCTGGTTTAAAGGGAGGTTTTCCTTCACTACAAGGTCTTTGATGTATTTTTTCATTACTATTTGTGGCATTCGAGTATGCACAATGGAAATTAATTGCAAAGTTACACAATATATGGCAAATGCTAACAATAATATGTAATAAAAACAAAGCGATATTCATCATTTAATCACATGCCTCAATAAAATATTGTCTAATTGTCATAAATGAATAATACACATGTGTCACGAATGAAATTCCTGAAAAGTATTATCGGAAAAATAAACTATAATTTTATTAATTGATTTTACATTTTCCGATATGATTTTAATTGGCTCATTCTTTTTTTCTGGTTCCGGCGCAATATTTTTCTGAATGATCTCGGTATCAGATACTAAATTTTTAATACTTTTTAGAGTATAATCATCTGTTTTACTGTTAGTTTCATCCGTAATATCGAACAATGAGAGTGCTTGAGGTTGCGATTTTTGCCGATACATTTGCCCCACACCCAAAAAAAGCCAGTCTGAGCTAACAGTTCTAAATCTATCAAGTATTCTTTTCAAGACATCTAAGCTCGGATTATTCCTTCCATTTAAAATATGGGAGAGAGTAGCACTTTTAATGCCTGTTTCATTAGCAAACTGAACAGAATTCAATCCTTCTGTCTCCATTAGTTGCTGTATTCGATCTCTTTCGGTAATTTTTGTATCCATAAATTTACAAATATATAGTTTTTATACATTTATATTTCGACACAAATGTATGTAAAATAATTTACATTTGAAAGTAATATACATTTGTATTTGTATTATATGCTTATTTACATTTGTAACAACATGACTAATAAAGCATATAAAAATAATAAAGCAATATAAAGTATTCATTAAAAATAAATTATAATATAGATATAAAGTAAAATACATTAAATCTATAATATATATATATGACATAAAATATTGATTATTAAATATTTACCTAATTTTAATACTAAAATAACTAATTTTTTAATATTAAATTATGATAAAAGCATTATTTATAAATAAACAATTTGTATATACAAATTAAAACTCTGGTTTACAGTCATTTAATTATATAAAAATAATTTGTATATTTTATATTCAATTCTATATTCATATTTATGTTTTAAAATTCATTTGTATAATACAAGTGTGAATTAATTGGTAATATGTAATTATATTATTGTAAAATAGATAATCATTTTACATTTGTAAAACAAGTGAGGTAAATATACAAATGTAAAAACAAGTTTTGTTCGATAAAATATTCTTTGATTTTGCTACAATTGAATCTTTAAGGATTTTTTTTGACGAGTTGGATCCGTCACGGAATTCACAAATACACTTCTTTTTAGATAAGAATGTAGTATATTTAAGAACTACGGAAGTATGTTTTTTTGGAAGTTTTTAAATATAGAACGTGCTTATTTCAAGGAGAAAAAATAACAGAAACAGGAAAATGATTCAAAAAACATGTATTTTTCTATTTTGTTGAAAAACACTTTAATGAAAATTTTAATTAAATATCAGATAAATAGAGACTTACTACTATTTTGACCTTATGACAATTGAATAGACATAATTTTCCTATACTTCGTTCGAGAATATCGTAATGTATAGCAACAAGAAATGCCGAAAAAGTTTTAATCTTTTTCGGCATTCTATTTAAATGTATGTTTTGTTTATTTTCCTATATAAATAATAGAACTTGGTTTCTTATTCAGCAGCCAATTCCGGGTCAACCAATATACGACCGCAATATTCACATACAATGATTTTTTTTCTCAATCTTATATCTAATTGGCGTTGCGCCGGAATTTTGTTGAAGCAACCTCCACAAGAATCACGTTGAACAGACACGACAGACAAACCATTGCGAGCATTTTTACGAATTCTTTTGAAAGCGGTAACCAAGCGGGTCTCAATTATACTCTCAATATTTTTAGCTTTTTCTCTCAGTCTTTCTTCTTCTTGCTTGGTCTCAGAAATAATTTCATCTAATTCTCCCTTTTTTTGATCAATATCAAGATTTCGTTCATTTAATTGAGTGTTGGATGCTTCTTGCTCATTTTTTTTATCTTCGAGTGCAGTGGAATATTCTCGTATTCTCTTTTCACAAAGTTCAATCTCAAGCGTTTGAAATTCTATTTCTTTCGATAAATTATCGTATTCACGGCTATTTTTTACGTTATTTTGCTGTTCTTTGTAACGTTCTATTTTTATTTTAGCCTCTTCTATTTCTATTTTCTTTCCTTTGATCAATGCGTTTAGTTCTTCTAATTCATTTTTCAAATTCTCTATACGAGTATTTAATCCGATGATTTCGTCTTCCATATCTTGAACTTCAAGTGGAAGATCCCCACGAAGAATTTTAATTTCATCGATCTTCGACATCACTTTTTGAAGTTCATAAAGTGCTTTTAACTTGTCTTCAACGGTAATGTCTTTTTCTATTTTTGGTTCGGTAGCCATAAGTTTATAAATATTTTATCGGATTGGTATTCACTTTTGAAATTCGGACTGCAAATTTAGGCATTTTTTTTGTAATTATCTCATAAAAAACTTCTTTTGTATATTGTTCGCTCTCAAAATGCCCAATATCTGCAATAAGAATTTTATTTTTTGCCTCGAAATATTCGTGATATTTAAAGTCGGCAGAAATAAACACATCTGCACCGGCACCAATAGCATCTTGCAAAAACTCGCTTCCTGAGCCACCACAGAGCGCTACTTTTTTAATTTTTTTGCCTGAAAGCGATGTGTATTTGACGGTAGAAAGTTCAAATACTGTTTTCAGGTAATACAAAAACGATAATTCGTCCATCTCCTCATTCAATTCTCCTATGATTCCGGCACCTATTGTAGCACAATTATTTAATAGAGGAATGATATCATACGCCGGTTCTTCGTAAGGATGTGCCAAAACAAGCGAAGACACTGTTTTTTTTATCAAATAAGTAGGAAGAATGACTTCGATACGTACTTCCGGTTCGCAGTGCTGTTTATTAGTTTGCCCAACGTAAGGCATTGCCTTTTTGTTACCTCTGAAAGTGCCGAAGCCTTCCGCATTAAAACTACACTCATCGTAATTGCCAATGTTTCCGGCACCTGCGTCAAACAGCGCTTTACGAACCACATCTGCCTTGTTTTTAGGAACATAAGTTACCAATTTTACTAATGACTTTTCCTTAGGCACGAGGATTTTTGTATTTATCAACTGAAGTTTCTCGGCAATCTTTCCATTCACACCGTCTTGAACATTGTCAATATTGGTATGTGCTGCATAAACTGCAATGTCATTTTTAATGGCTTTTTGAATACAGCGCTCTACTTCATTTTTTCCTGTAATCTTCTTTATACCTCTGAATATCAACGGATGGTGCGATATTATCAGATTGAAATCTCCTTGTATCGCTTCCTCTATCACCTCTTCGGTGACATCGATCGTTATTAAAATGCCTTTTACCTCTATACCACCGTTGCCCAAAATTAATCCGGCATTATCATAACTTTCCTGCAAAGCAACAGGTGCTTGGTCTTCAATTAAGTTGGTGATTTCGGCAACATTCATAAATCAAAATATATATGCTTTAACTCAAGATGGAAAATAGTTGAATAATATATACTTATACTCCTCTGTTTGAGCGGTTTGTTCGCGTAGTACCGCTCGCTTTACTTTGAGTCGTTTTTACATTTTGATGAGTTGCTGTTTTTTGGGTAGTTGTAGAAGTAGCTTTCTTTTTCTCCTTTGCTTCTTCCTTAGTATCTATTGCTTTCTCCGTTGATTCTTCAGTCACTTCTTTGACAAATTCAGTTAAGTTTTTGTTTATAAGCATATTATACCAGTTTAACAATTTACGAATGTCGCTCGGATAAACCTTGTCTCTGTCAAAATTAGGTAAGACCTCTCCCAAATACTTACGCAACATATCGTTATCTGATTTTGGATTAATAGAACATACTGCACCATTTTCTTTCTCTTTGATTTTTTCAAGCACTTCTCCCAATGGTACTTCTTCAGTATCGGTAAAAATTGCAATATCGCCGAGAGAAACAGCTTTATCTTTAGTAAAAGCCGGCATTCTACTTCCGTCGATCAACGATTCTACAATCAACATATTTTTACCTTGCGATACAAGTTTGAATAAACCGGGTTTTCCGGTAATAGATAAAATTTCTTTCAACATAGTTGTTTTACAATATACAATGCCCTTTTAATGACATCTGGTTATGAAAATATGATATTTTTATACTAAAAACGTATTTAATGGTCATTTTAATACAAAAATACATATTTATTTGTATTAAAAATAATTTATATAGAATATTTTTCGAGCTCTTTTAACGTTATTCGTCCTTCGTAAAAGGCTTTTCCAAATATGACGGCAGGGATTTCTGCTTCTTCCAGCTGCTTTATGTCGTGCATTGAACTTACTCCTCCGCTTGCAATCAAGTAGAGATCTGGAAAAGTGCGAATGATTTTTTTATATAATACTAATGATGGTCCTTCGAGCATTCCATCTTTCGATATATCAGTACATATTACTTTATTTAATCCCTGTTTTTTATAAATATCAATAAATGGAATAAGCTCTAAATCGGTATTTTCAATCCATCCGGATACCGCAATCTTTTCATTTTTCACGTCGGCACCCAAAATAAGTTTCTCATTTCCAAATTTCTGTATCCATCCTGAAAATATCTCTCTGTTTTTAACGGCAATACTTCCACCGGTAATCATTGAAGCACCGCATTCAAAGGCTATCCGCAAATCATTATCTGACTTCAATCCTCCTCCAAAATCAACTATAAGACTTGTGTGGGAAGTAATATGCTCCAATACGCTATAATTTACAATGTGTTGTGCTTTTGCACCATCTAAATCAACGACATGAAGTCGTTTTATACCGACGCCTTCAAATGCTTTTGCAATGTCGACCGGATTTTCGTTATACACTGTTTTTTGCGCATAATCTCCTTGTGTAAGTCTTACACATTTACCGTTTATAATATCAATGGCCGGGATTAACTCTATCATAATCAAATTTTTCCTGTAAAATAAATTAACAAATTATATCAAATCAGTTATCAACTCATTTTCGTGACTGACTTTTCATCATTCATTAACCTAATTTGTTGGTGGATTTAAGAGCGTTTTGATGTGCTTATTCTCTATTTTCGTAGAAATTAATAAATGCTTTATTTGCCAAACGATTTCCGCCAGGCGTAGGATAGTTTCCCGAAAAGTACCAGTCTCCGGTGTGAGTTGGACACGCTTCATGAAGTGCTTCAACGGTTTGATACACTAATTCTACCGGACAGTTTACATCCTTGGGAGTCAGCATTTTGGAAATTTGCTCTGATATTTCTTCGTGCGTAAACGGAGCGTATATTTCTTTTACATAATTCACAATTTCTTCCTTCGGAAGATTTTCCTGCGCTTTTGATTTATTATATACTTCGTCAATAACATATTGGCGGTTTGTAATTTTAAGCAACTCTATAGCTGCTCTAAAAGCACAAAATTCGCTCATACGTGCCATATCAATGCCATAATAGTCAGGATAACGTACTTGTGGCGAAGACGAAACAATAACTATTTTTTTGGGTTCCAGTCTGTTCAGAATCTTCAAGATACTCTGTTTTAAGGTTGTTCCCCGCACAATAGAATCGTCAATAGCTACCAAAGTATCTTTTTTATTTCTTCTGATAGAACCCCCATGTAATGTCATAAACGTGTGCGGCTAAATCGTCTCTTTCTTTATTTTGAGATATGAATGTGCGAAGTTTTATATCTTTTATCAGTACTTTTTCAATGTGTGGCTCAATTCCGGTCGTTTTTTTTATGCCCTGAGTCATTCCGTAAAACGCAACTTCCGCGGTATTCGGAATAAATGAAAAAACGGTATTATTCACATCATAATCAATCGATTTCAATATTTGATCAGCCAACGACTCACCAAGTTTTTTTCGTTCATTGTAGATATCCAAATCGCTACCTCGCGAAAAATAAATGCGTTCAAACGAACAGGGAGTCAATTTTGGCGATGGAATGCGAATGGTATCAAAATAGATATTTCCGTTTTTCTTTACTACCATCACTTTTCCGGGTTCAAGTTCTTTGACTTGCTCTTCTTTTACGTTCATAACAGTCTGAATCACAGGCCTTTCGGATGCAACAACTACAATTTCATCATCCGCATAATAAAAACCGGTTCTTATTCCCTTAAAATCTCTGAATACAAATGAATCACCATGACCAAGCATACCGCATATAACATAACCTCCATCCCAATGTTTTTCTGATTTACGTATAAACGATGGTATATCAAGCTGTTCCTCTATTTTTCGAGTGATGACAATATCGTTTGTATAACGTTTTTTGATTAGTTCATACTCATCCTGAACTTCATTATCCAGCTTATTTCCGAGTGATTCTAACATCAGAAAAGTATCTCCTTTATCCCTTGGATGTTGTCCCTGATTGGTTAATCTCTCGAATATTTCATCCACGTTGGTTAAGTTGAAATTACCTGCTAACACTAAGGTGCGCGATTTCCAATTGTGTCGTCTCAAGAAGGGATGCACATACGATAATCCGCTTTTTCCGGTGGTACTATACCGAAGATGACCAAGATACAATTCGCCTGCGAATGGCAAATTATCTTTAGCAAATTTCACATCTTCGGCATTGCCATTATGATCTTCGAGTTTCTTATTAATATTTTCGAATATCTGCGTAATTGCATTTTTGCCTTCTTCCCTCTCCCTCCAAATGTATTCTTCGCCGGGCGCCATATCCAATTTTACAGTAGCAATACCGGCGCCTTCTTGTCCCCGGTTATGCTGTTTTTCCATTAAAAGATACATTTTTTGAAGTCCGTATTGCCAAGTGCCGTACTTTTTTTGGTAATAATCCAATGGCTTTAAAAGCCGAACCATTGCTATTCCGCACATAATGTGTAAAAATAAATTAAATGTAAAGTGCTATAAATATATTATTCTAAAAAAACAAATTACTCAACTGTTACCGATTTTGCAAGATTTCTTGGTTGATCTACATCGCATCCTTTTACCACAGCAATATGATATGCTAATAGTTGAAGCGGAATAACAGATAGCAATGGCGATAAACACTCTTCGGTTTCAGGAATGGAGATGGAATAATCCGACAGGTTCTTTACAATGTCGTCTCCTTCTGTTACAATAGAGATTATTTTGCCTTTTCTTGCTTTAATTTCTTGTATATTACTGATAACCTTTTCGTATGTGCTTGATTGTGTCGCTATGACAACAACAGGCATTTCCTGACTAATAAGTGCTATTGGTCCGTGTTTCATTTCGGCAGCAGGGTAACCTTCTGCATGAATGTAAGATATTTCCTTCAGTTTCAATGCACCTTCGAGTGCTACCGGAAAATTGTATCCACGTCCTAAATAGATGAAATTCTGAGCGTAAGTGAATATCTTTGCAAGTTCCGCTATTTGGTCATTCGTTTTCAGTATCGTATCTATTTTTTTAGGTATTAAACTCAGTTCATTGACCAATTTTAGATAATGTTCATTCGAAAGTGTACCTTTTTCTTTACCCATAAGTAATGAAAGCATTGTTAATACAGTAACCTGCGCGGTAAACGCTTTTGTAGAAGCTACTCCTATTTCAGGTCCTACGTGTGTATAGCAACCTGAGTATGTGTTTCTTGGTATGGAAGAACCTACCACGTTGCAAATACCGAAAATAAATGCTCCGTGCTGTTTTGCTAATTCTACTGCCGCTAATGTGTCGGCTGTTTCGCCCGATTGTGAAATGGCTATAACAATATCTTCGGAAGTGATGATCGGATTTCTGTATCGAAACTCCGAAGAGTACTCCACTTCCACCGGAATACGTGCAAACTCTTCCATCGCATATTTTCCTATCAAGGCTGAATGCCAAGAGGTTCCACAAGCGGTGATAATTATTCGTTTAGCATTAAGAAATTTATCTTTATTGTCAATAAAACCGGCAAGAGTAATATTATCAAAATCAACATTAACGCGACCACGCATACTGTCTGCCAGTGTTTTGGGCTGTTCAAAAATTTCTTTCAGCATAAAATGCGGATAACCTCCTTTTTCCAATTGGCTTAATGTCAACTCCAACTTATTGATATGAGGTGTTTTTTCTACATTTCCGATTGTTTTGATTTTGAGCGGCTGATTTCTTTGAATGGTTACGATTTCTTCATCACCAATATAAACTACTTTATCGGTATATTCGACAATAGGAGTTGCATCGGAAGCTAAAAATATTCGCCCTCACCTATACCCACAACCAGCGGGCTGCCTTTTCGGGCTGCAACGATTAAATCTGGATTTCCTTTTTCAATAACAGCAATGGCATAAGCACCCACCACTTCGTTAAGCGCAAGCTGAACAGCTCCCGGTAAATCTATGTGATGCGATTTTTTCATATACTCAATCAATTGTACAAGCACTTCCGTATCTGTTTGACTTTGAAAGCTATAACCGTGCTCCATTAAACCTTGTTTAAGCAAAGTATAATTTTCAATAATACCATTGTGAATGATTGCTAATTCTTCTGATTGAGAATAGTGCGGATGTGCATTCACCTGGTTTGGTTCACCGTGCGTAGCCCAGCGGGTATGCGCAATGCCTATTGTTCCGTCAATGTCTTTTTGTTTGGCAAATTCTATTAAGTCGGAAACTTTTCCTTTCGATTTATATATTTTCAGGTGGTTGTTACCTACCAATGCTATACCGGCACTATCGTAACCACGATATTCTAAACGTTGTAATCCTTTTATTAAAATCGGATAGGCTTCTCTGGTGCCTATATATCCTACAATTCCACACATAAACTAAAATAATTTTAAAGTTTGTATATATTTTCTTTAGAAAAATGTGACAAAAAATGTGTAAATTATTGCCTTATTTTTGAAGATTCACAATGACCCTTCCTTTTAATTTACCTTGCAAAATTAAATCAATATTTTCATTTAAAATCTTCTAAGGTTATTTCTTTATAAATATTTATCAAATCAGTAGGTTTCCATTCGGACGAAAATTTGTTCCAAAGTGCTTTTCGCAGTTTTGAAGGATAATTCTGTGCTGATATGCCGATTAATGAAATTCCACGTAATATAAATGGAAAAACTGTCATATTCAGTTCGGTGGAAGCCACGCTTCCGCAGGTAGTTACAGCACCCAAACCTTGTAAACTTTTCAGTATGTTTTCTAAATATTTCCCGCCTACAGTATCAATTCCTCCGGCATATAGGGCTGAGAGTATCGGTTTATCTGCCTGATTTAAAAACTCATCCCTATCAATAATTTCTTTTGCTCCCAGACTTTTCAGATAATCATACTCCGCATGTTTTCCCGAAACGGCAACAACATAATACCCTAATTTAGTCAATAGGCTTACAGCTACCGAACCTACACCACCTGTTGCTCCTGTTACGATTATTTTTCCGTCAGCCGGATTCACCAGTTCAGTGAGTCTTGTTACGGATATTCCTGCCGTAAATCCTGCCGTACCGATGATCATAGCTTCTTTAAATGTAAGACCATCAGGTAGTTTTACCACCCAATCTGCCGGTACCGAAATATACTCGGCAAATCCTCCATCAGTATTCATTCCTAAATCATATCCGGTCACAATCACCTTTTCACCACACTTAAAATCACTACTTTTGGAGAATTCTACTACTCCGGTAGCATCTATACCGGGTGTATGAGGATATTTTTTTGTTACGCCTTTGTTACCGATTGCTGATAGAGCGTCTTTATAATTAAGTGAGGAATAGTGTACCCTAACAATCACATCATTATCCGGCAGATCATTTGTATTTAATTGTTTTATTTCGCGTATGTATTTGCCGTCAATTTCTTTTATGCGAAAAGCTGTATATGTTTTGTGACTAAAACCTGACATTTTATTTAAAATTAAAATTGTTGAGAAATATTCCCAACAATCTGTGTTACTTATTCTTTCGATTCCGTATTTTTAGAGGTATTTGCAGCATCTTTCATTGAGCAGGAGCCATTAAATACAGCATTTGGCTCAACCATCAGCGACTTGATGGACACATCGCCCGTTACACTTGCCGAAGAGCGTAATGTGAGAGTATCCCCTACTTTTATATTACCTACCACAACTCCCATCACTTCGGCACAAACGCAGGTAATCGATCCTTTGAGTATCCCTCGCTGTCCAATAACAACCTTTCCAGTACAAATAATGTCTCCTTCTATTTCACCATCCAACCTAAAATCGGAATCTGAATTAATTTTTCCTACTATTTTTGTTCCCGAGGTGATAACATTATACGAGTTACCGTTGCTTACTTGCGTTGATTCTTTGTTGATTATAGCCATATTGAATAGATTTTTATGTTTTTTGGAAACAAAGTTCAAAATTAATAAAAAATAGGAGATATCAAAAATTATTGTATTTTATTTCGGTGTCGGCGTAAGACATCATATCCGGAAAAAACATTTCGAAAAAAAGATGCCAACAACATTGTACGCTTATACTGTTGATATATTAAAAAAAACACCTAACTTTGCAACCGAAATCTGAACAAAATCGGGTTTCAAAACATTTTATTAAAATAAGGAAAACGAAATTTTATGATTGAATTGAAAAAGGAACGTGCTTTTTCAAAGAAAATATTAGAAATCCGTTAACCGAAATCTTTAACATTTAATTGGGGTGCCTTAATATATCGGGCTGAGATCATACCCTTTGAACCTGCGCGGGTAATTCCGGGAAGGGAATAAGACATATTATTTCTTCAACTCACCGTTTTTTAGGCTTCTCATCTAATTTATTAACCGTCATTGTTTCGGGGCTTTTATTAGTTCTTAATAAAACAAAGTGGTAATGACACAACGTAAAATTAAAATGAGAAAGTTATTTTTTTCAATCGTGCTGATTTGTTTTGTATGGCAAATTTCGGCACAAAACGCTATTCTGGGTAAAGTAACAGATGAAAACAACAAACCGCTTGCCGGCGCTTCTGTCACACTTAAACAAACTTCAAGTACCATAGTTACCAATCGAAAAGGAGAATTCAGTTTCAACGGATTAACCGATTACGCTTATACTGTTTTGGTGAAATTCATTGGATTTGAAACTTTTGAACAAAACATTCAAACAGGTAAAAATGTGACTATTCAACTAAGGCACGCTAATTTTGCTTTAGAAGAAGTCACCGTGTACGCTACGCGGGCAAACGAGAAATCCCCTGTGGCATATACCAATGTCTCAAAAAAAGAGATTAACGAGCGAAATACCGGACAGGATTTACCTTATCTGCTATCACTAACTCCTTCGTTTATAGCCACATCTGATGCCGGAACAGGAATCGGCTATACCGGTTTCAGGATACGCGGGACAGACGCTAACAGAACAAATGTTACCATCAACGGTATTCCCTACAACGACTCCGAGTCACACAGTGTATATTTTGTTGATTTGCCCGATATTGCCTCCTCACTTCAATCAATACAAGTACAACGCGGTGTAGGAACTTCGTCCAACGAGACGGGGCATTTGGCGCCACCATCAATCTACAAACCGAAACACTAAATCCTACATCGTATGCTGAGATTGGAAACTCCATCGGTTCATTCGGCACATTCAAAAACACACTGAAAGTGGGTACCGGATTGATCAATAAATTTGGCATTGACGCCCGACTTTCGAGTCTGATTTCGGATGGATACATAGACAGGGCGTCTGTAAATATGAAATCGTACTACATCTCCGGCGGATATTATGCTGAAAAAACATTACTAAAATTTATCACCTTTGGCGGAACAGAAAAAACATATCAATCTTGGAACGGCGTGGATTTAGACAAACACCCACGTACGTACAACGAATCAGGCGAGTACACAGATGAGAATAACAAACCACAATTTTATGATAATCAGACCGATAACTATGGACAATACAATTATCAACTACTACTGACACAAGTATTAAGTCCGTCTTTGACACTAAATGGTGCGTTACATTACACGCGAGGAAACGGCTATTACGAAGAATATAAACAAAATAAAAGTTATGCTGAATACGGTCTAACTCCTGCCGAGGTAGATGGAATACCCCTCAAAAAAACCGATTTAGTCCGCCAAAAGTGGCTAGATAATCATTTTGGTGGCGCCACATTTTCATTGAATTACAATCAAAAAAAATATTCGCTGATACTGGGTGGTGCAGCTAACAGATATTCCGGTGACCATTTCGGAAAAGTAATATGGGCACGCAATGCTAATAACCTGATGCCTGATCATCAATATTATTTCAATACAGGAACTAAAACCGATGCAAACATATATTTGAAAGCGAATTACGAGATTATTGAAAATCTGACCGCTTACGCCGATTTACAATATCGCCATATTTTGCTCAAGATGAATGGTGAAGATGAAAAGCGTGTAAGTGATTCAGGCGCCAGACCAAGTATTGACCAAGAACATCCGTTTAATTTTTTCAATCCTAAAGCAGGTTTGAATTATCAATTCAGCAAAAACAACAACATATTTGCCTCATTTGCAGTAGCTAACCGAGAACCCAATCGAAACAACTACACTGATGCACTTGCCAACGAAAATCCGACCGGCGAACGACTGTATGATACGGAATTGGGATATAAATTTCAATCAAAAAAAATCAGTCTGGGAATTAATACATATTATATGAAGTATAAAAACCAATTAATCTTAACAGGAGCGGTAAATGAAATCGGAGAGCCTTTAACAACAAATATATCAAACAGTTACCGTACGGGTATAGAATTAATAGGTGGAATTAATATTTATAAAGGTCTTCGTTGGGATGGAAATACGACTGTCAGTCAAAATAAGATCCGAAATTTCACCGAATATCTGGAAGCTTACGATGAAAATGGAAATTTTATTGAAGTTAAAACAAATTATTTTAAAACAACCAACATTGCATACTCGCCCAATGTGATTGCAAATAGCATATTCAGCTTTTCTATCGGTGGATTTAGTAAGCCGCATTTAGTTCCACTTATGTTGGTAAACAATATATTGACAATACTTCAAACAACGATCGTTCTATTGATTCATATTTTGTAAATAATCTTAGATTGGGATACTCGTGGAAAATTAAACCTTTACAAGCGGTTGAGTTAACATTATTAATAAATAATCTTTTCAATACGGAATACGAGACTAATGGCTATAACTGGTCCTATTATTGGGGTGGAAACAGAGTGACCGAAAAACGTTATTTTCCACAAGCCGGCAGAAACGAGATGGTATCATTGACATTAAAACTATAAGGTATTTTTGTCAATATCTCATAAAAAACAGCCAATTACAAACAACAATGGGTCTTTCGTAAGTGATTGACCCATTGTTATTTTTACTTAAAAAAGCGCTTTATATGTATTCTTTCGCTTTATCTTTTTATTTTTTTAGTACATCTGAGAATCTTTGATTAATTTTGTCGTTTATACAAAAAAGACATTACAGTCAATATAATTTATAGTCAATATAAGAAAATATCGTTAAATAAGATGCTATTATCCATCGCTTTACAAGTTACAAATACCGTTGTCGATTCAATATCTCAACGCACATCGCTACCCAAAATGCCAACAACTGAAGCCACCGGAACATTGTGGCAATCCATAGAAAAAGGAGGGATTATTATGATTCCGCTGGCAATATTATTCATTGTTGCCATCTATATTTTTATTGAGCGCTTTCTTACCATCCGATATTCGACCCGAAAAGAAGGTAATTTTATTCAAGATATAAAGCAACTAATAGAAGAAAAAAAAATCCCGGAAGCCATAGCGCTTTGCCAAAAAACCGACTCGCCCTTGGGAAGAATGGTCGAAAAAGGGATAAACAGGATAGGAAAACCTATTAAAGAAATAGAAGAAAGTATCGAAGTTGAAGGAAGATTTGAAGTATTTGATTTAGAAAAAGGGTTACCCATACTTTCTGCCATTGCCGGAATTGCGCCAATGCTTGGATTTCTAGGAACGATTCTTGGCGTGATTAAGATTTTTTCAGATATTGCCATCTCTAACGATGTTAGTATCGGTACTGTCTCAGCCGGATTATATGTAAAAATGATTTCGAGTGCAGCAGGTTTGTTGGTTGGAATTACCGCTTATTTTTTCTATAATTGGCTGAATGTAAAAATAGGAAAAATAATTAATAAAATGGAACGAAACGCCATCGGATTTATTGATTTTCTGAAAGATATAGAAGATGATAAAACTGAGAAATAACAAAAAAAGTAGAGCTGAAGTGTTTACAGCGGCGATGAACGACATTATGTTTTTTTTAATGTTGTTTTTTATCATTACTTCAACACTACTGAATCCGCATATAATCAAGGTTAATTTGCCGGGGGCAAAAACCGCGCAGTCAGTTCATAAAAAGAGGTTTCGCTCTCTATTGATAAAGAATTAAATTATTTTGTCAATAGTAAAAAAGTACCGTTCAGCAATTTGCAACCCGTTCTTGCCGATGAAATAAAAGGCGATAAGGATGCTTTTGTCATTTTAAGATGTGATAGCAGTATTACCATCCAGCAATTGGTAAATGTACTCGAAATAGGCAACAATCTCAACGTAAAAATGACCCTTGCCACTAAAAAAAAGAATTAAATCACACCGTCCGTTAATTCATGTCAAAAGAAAACAGACATAAAATCACCGCAGCGCTCAGTACCACATTTATCGTGTTATCGATTTATGCAACGCTCAATATCCGTTTTATGTCCTTTTCATCGGTTATCCCGTTAAAAACCGATGAACAAGAGATTGATATGCCTTTAGACCAACTTATTGAAGATTTAGCGGAGTTTGCACCTCTCCCCGATTATAAAGAGGAAAATAATACAAAAGCGACAATGGAACAACCCGTTTCTAAAGCAGTGGACACACAAAAAGAAGAAACAGTTACTTCGGAACAAGAAACACCGCCGGAAGCAATCACCGATAAATCAGAAGATAATATAGTCGCTTTACCTCCGGTCAAAATCAAAGAAATAAAAATAGAGAAGTCCATTGTTGATTCAATAGTACCAAACGAAATTTTGAAAATTATTGAAGAACAGCAATTGGCAAAAGTGGTTAATAAAGAGAACAATAAACATAAAAATGAATCGTCATTAGAAAAATACCAATTTTATAGAAAAAACTATAAATCCATCCGAAATTTTTTGGTCGCATATCCTTATGCACTCAAAACGCGTCAAATTATTGATTCGCTAAACGCAAAATTAGCTGTTACGCTCGACAAAGCTGAACGAAAACGCCTTATAAATCAAACTGAAAAACAATTATTCAGCCAATATGAAAGTGCCATACGAAAAATGACCACATCGCAAGGAAGAGTATTACTGAAAATGATTGCACGCGAAACCAATAAATCCGGTTATCAGATTATCAAAGACTTTAAAGGTGGATTTTCCGCTACATTTTGGTACGCAATAGGCAAACTATTTAGTACCGACCTAAAAACCGAATATCACAAAGAGCAAGAAGACTCTATTTATGAAGAAATAATTAACCGATACGATTCCGGAGAATTTAAGTGAAATCTTCCTAAGCTATCTTTCAACAATTTTCAACATAAAAACTCCTTTCAACAGTTTGATTTTTTTTCATAGAATACTCTATTATTCAACACTTTATCCATATTTTTATTAGCCCAATCCGATAAATTCACCAATAAGGGAAGTAAATTCTTCCCCAATTCGGTAAGTTCGTACTCTACGCGAGGTGGAATTTCCATATATGCTTTTCGAGAGATAAGTCCGTCTGCCTCAAGCGACCGAAGCGTAGCCGTGAGCATCTTTTGAGAAATGTCTCCGAGGTTGTTTTTAATTTCCCCAAATCGCAAAGTTCCCGCTTCGCCCAGCAATGTAATAATCAACACCGACCATTTATCACCTATACGTGATAGGATACATCTTACGGGGCAATGCTCTTTATCGTGAAATTTTTCAATGTCATTTGTCATTTTTTTTATTTTTTTTCAGGAATTAATAAATTGATTTTCAATAATTGTCACTTACATGTAACTATATTTCATTAAAGTAACGTATTGCAAACTAAAAATCAATACTTTATTTTTGTATCCAAAATATACTAATAATCTTTTTGAAACTATAATACAAAAATATACTAATTATCATTTCAATCCAAATTTATTTTGTGAGAATTATAAATAATAACTTTTATACGAAAATGAACACAAACATTTTAAACAAAAACAATGACTTGGGAATTTTTACTCCTACGTCTTACACTGAGTATTTTAATGCTCTTTCACGGAGTATCTAAATTGGCACACGGCTCTGATTTTATTGGTCAGATAGTTACAAGCGCAGGTCTGCCGTATTTTATCACATACGGCGTGTATATAGGTGAAGTCATTGCACCTTTGCTTATACTTGCAGGTTATGCAACACGAGTTGCCGCATTAGTTTATGCTTTTAATATGCTCGTTGCCACATTGATGGTTCACTCATCACAGGTTTTCAGCATTAATCCTACCACGGGAGGATGGACAGTAGAGTTACAAGGTTTGTATTTCTTTGCTGCATTGGTATTAGTTTTTACCGGCGGTGGCAAATACGCATTAAGTAAGAAAAATTTATGGGATTAAATCGTAATTTAATCATACCTTTTCAAAAGTAACTGCATATCAGAGTATAATTATTACCCTTCTCCACACTAAAAAGGGAAGGGCAATAATAAACTCATAGATAGTATTTGTTAACGAACTTAGACAAATATCAAAATAGGTTGTATGTTATTGTTTTAGTAATTTTGCGATTACACATTATAAATCAACATAATTCTCACAAAGTACTACGATGAAAATTATAAAATTATATAAAGATTTTTTTGAGAGTGAAAAAACAGGAGGACTCGTATTGATTATTTGCAACATTTTTTCATTAATAATAGCAAATTCAACATTTGGTATAAAACATACAGATTTCTTTCACATATCAATCACCTAACATTCTATTAAACATTGGATTAACGATGGACTTATGGCTATATTCTTTCTGTTAATCGTATTAGAATTGGAACAAGAAATATACATCGGCGAACTTTCTCACTTCAAAAATGCTTTGCTTCCGTTTTTTGGAGCAATCGGCGGAATGCTGTTCCCTGCCGGTATTTTTTCACTTTTCAACTATGGATTACCAACACAATCAGGTACCGGTATTCCGATAGTTACCGACATTGCTTTCGATTTAGGTATATTGATGAATACTTAGATTTTTTCCCTTTAAAATCACTCATATAACGGATAACGGATTGGAATTTACAAACCGATTAATCAGAAGCAAAAAAGGAAATCTTTGTGCAAGATACTCATTATTAGATTCTAAGTGCAAAGAAAACAATATTCAACACAGACTCACAAAACCCGGCATACCTAAAACAAATGGAATGGTGGAAAGGGTAAACGGAACCATAAAAAACAGCACAATACTAAAAACAAATTACAATACTAAGGTTGAAATGAATTTAGATTTAATGCGATTTCTAATCTATTATAATCTAAACAGAAGACATGGTTCACTTAGAAAAGAACTTAATGTAAAAACGCCTTTTCAAGCAATTGAAGAATGGTTCCTCTTAAAATCGAAAATATTTACATTAAACCTGATGTATTCAAATATAAAATACTAAATTTGAACCAAAATAGACTCAACTTACATCAACAACCTTGTGAAATTTAACAGTTATGGATATAAATAAAGTAAAGCCTTACAATCAAGAAGAAGAAAAAACATCTCAACTTCGACGGATGTTCAATGGTATTTCCGGAAAATATGATAAATTTAACGACATTATGTCACTTGGTTTGGCAAGAGTGTGGCGAAAGAAAGCGTTAAAAACGTTGACCGAATTTCATCCCGAAACCATATTGGATATTGCTGCCGGAACAGCCGATTTATCTATTGATGCCGTAAATATTCTCCATCCGAAAATAATTGTAGGAATTGACATTTCGGAACAAATGTTGGAAATAGGCAGAAGCAAAATAGACGATGCGGGAATGAGCGACATCATCCGTCTTCAAGTGCAGGATGTAAGTTCAATGACGTTTGAAAATGAAAGTTTTGACACTGCTACCACTTCGTTCGGCATACGTAATTTTGAGAAATTAGATCAAAGTCTAACCGAAATTCATCGCATACTTAAACCCGGTGGAAAACTCGTGATTCTTGAAATGAGCGAGCCACAAACACCGGTTATCAAACAAGGGTATCTGCTCTACACCAAGACATTGATACCGTTTGCCGTCAAAACATTTGCAAACGATCCTAAAGCATACTCCTACTTGACACATTCGGTGAAAGCCTTTCCGCAAGGGAAAGCACTGATTTCAATTTTAGAGAAAAATCGTTTCAAAACATTGAAATACAAAACATTTTTTCTCGGAGTTTGTAGTTTATACGTTGCCGAAAAAGTATCTTAATATTCAATTATTTTGGTCGAGGTAGAAGAATTAAATTCTTAGCCCCACTCAATGTAACAACAAACGTTTACAGACGAATAATGAAACTTAGGAGCGTAGCTCTCATATATAACTAATACAAGCAAGAAAGAACAAAGAGGCGTTAACCCCCTGTCATCTTGGTCTTAAGCATCGATAGAAAGTACTTTGTCTTCAAAAAAAAGATGTGCTTTTACACGAGTAACGATTAGACCAAAATAATAACAAAGCGGGCTGTTTTCACAATATTAATCGTTGATAACAGCCCGTTTTATGAATGAATCATTTTTAATTCTTGACAGGTTCAATACCGAAAGTAAATCCTTGTTTCACCTTTTCAATCAGTTCAGGTACTACGTCTTGATACTCTCCCACTATCCCAAAATCGGCATAATGAAAAATAGTCGCTTTCGGATTATGATCTATCGCGATAATTTTTCCGGATTCTTTCATCCCTGCAATGTGCTGAATAGCCCCCGAGATTCCAATGGCAATATAGACTTTAGGACGTACGGTTTTACCTGTTTGACCGATTTGTCGCGCATATTCAGCAACTCCTTCGTCAACGACTACACGGCTGGCAGCCCATTCGGCATTTACGCCTTGCGATTTCAGCGCATCGGCAAGTTGCTGTACAAGTTTAAGACCGTCGCCTGTTGTGCCTCTACCGCCTGCCACAATAATCTCGGCGTCAAATAAGTTTTGTAATCCACCTTCGCCACGAACCGTTTTTTCAATCTCTACTTTAAAATCTTCTTTTGACAATTCGGGGTTAAACGCGGTGACAATACCTTTTTTACCTTCCTGACGTTCCGGCACTTCAAATGTTCCGGCACGGGCGGTGGAAATTTGGGGGAATACAAATCCCAGAATGGTTGCTAATTTGCTTTCACCATACGTAGGGCGGCGTGAATGAAGAATCGGATTGATAATCACTTTATCTTTACGATTGATGTATTCGCCAATTTCAAGTCCGGTACAGTCGGCTGTAACACCACTTCCGGTACGCATACCAATACGTGGTGCCAGTTCTCTACCGGCGGTGGTGGCTGCAAAGAGGGCTATTTCAGGATTACGCTGTTTGATAACTTGTGTAATGATATCAGAAAACGGCAACACCAGATATTCTTCCAACTTATCGTTTTCTACCAAAATTACTTCGTCCGAGCCGTGTTCAATCAAGGTTTGAGCAAGCTCTTTTACGTTTTTACCTATTAAAACGGTGGATATTTTCGTATCGTTACCAAGTTCGTTAGCCAGTTTGCGCGCCGGAGTAAGCAATTCTAACGATGGTCTGGCAATTTTACCATTGGTAATCTCAGCCCAGGTAAGAATTCCTTTCGCTCCATCACGAATATCTTTTACAGGGAAATCCGGTTTTTCGGAAACTTTCTTTTCTCCTTTTTCTTTCACTTCCAGCGTGTTTCCACCGGCTTTAAAATTGGTGATAAACTGCTCTATCAATTCTTTTTCGGTATGTCCGGAGGTCATTGTAACCGGTGGACGTTCACTTACGATATTTGCCACAGCGGCTACAATAGTGGGTGAACCACTCAAACCAATTTTTTCTGTTCCGAGGCCGATGTCATCGATGTTAAATACTTTTATCCGGGAATTTCTTGCTTTGATAGCTCCGCTTAACGAAGGTTTACGTGGTGGCACACCGGTAGGGGTGAGTGAAATAGTACACGGCATAGGCAGTTTGAGCATTTGATAACCACCTTCGATGATACGTTTAGCCATCACGTTTCCGTTACCGTCCGGTTTTACACTTTCTACAAATGTTGCCTGCGGAATGCCGATGCTTTCGGCTACCTGCGAAGGAACATGCGCCGTGTCACCGTCGCTTGTCTGGCGTCCGGCAAAAATGATAAACGGTTCTTTGCTTTCTTTTGAAAATCCAAGATGTTTCAGTAAGGTAGAAATAGCCAATCCTGTGGCGTATGTGTCACTTCCTCCGAGGCGTCTGTCAGAGAGAAGGTATGCTTCGTCATAACCCATAGAAATGGCTTTTTTCAGTGCATCTTCAAATGACGGTGGTCCCATTGAAACCACAATCATTTTTGCATCCGGGTATTGTTTTTTCATTTGTAATCCGGCTTCGAGACCGAACTGACAGTCAATGTTGATAATGGATTTTGCTTTCGTTCTATCCATTAATCCGTCGTCTCCCATACGCATTTCGGATGGAAGCGGCACTTGTTTTATGAGTGATATAATTGTTAGTGACATAAGTGTTTAATTAAAATCCTGCCCCCCGACTCCCTAAAGGGGGAGTTAAGACTGTTGTTTGAGAGTTGTAGGATTATTGATTCATTGTAAAAAAGTATTATTTCAATAGATATTCCTAAATATTCCCCCTTCGGGGGATTTAGGGGGCTACATACTCTGCCAATCAGGTCCGTTGCCTCCGTTGGGTACCGACCATGTGATTCCGTCTCCGGGAGTTTTGATGTCGCATGTTTTGCAGTGCATACAGTTTTCAGCGTGAATACGCAATTCTTTGTTGCCGTTTTTGTCAACGTGAATTTCGTATACTTCCGATGAACAGAAGAACTGGCAGGGAGCGCCGTATTGTTCTATATTGATTTTTTTGAAGCTCTCAGTATTATTTACCTTCACGTGAGGTACCTGCGCTTCGTCATGCTGAACCCCTGAATAATAAACATCCGTGGCTTTATCAAAAGTGAGCACTTTGTCATATTCTAATTTTCCGGCGAAACGTTCTTTGAATGTTTTGCCTTTGAATTCACTCAGTTTTTTGGTGGTGTCTTTGTCGGCGTGTACATTTAATTTTCCGAAGAAACCTGCGCCACCTGTGATGAGTAATGTTCCGAAATTGAGACCTCCCACAATTGTCCCTTTAGTGAAGCCCTGGCGGAAGTTTCTTACCGGATACATTTCTTTATAGATAATGCCGCTTTTAATTTCGTCGTCGTATTTTTTCAATGTTTTTTCACTGAAATCGTTGTTATTAAGAGCGTTTAAAGCGGTTTTAGCTGCGGCAATACCGGAAGCGATGGCTAAATGAACTCCTTTGAGAGCCGGCATCGTAAGAAATCCTGCACTGTCGCCCACAATCATCGCATTGTCGACGTAAAGTTTTGGAAGTGAATACCAACCACCTTCGGGAAGCGTTTTTGCTCCGTATTCCATTAATTTACCTCCTTTTAATATTTTTGCCACGAAAGGCTGCGTTTTCCATATCTGCATCGCGCTATGCGTATCGAAAGTAGGGTCGGGGTAATCCAGACCAACAACCAAACCCACCGCGACTCTATTATCGTTGAGACCGTAGATAAAACCACCGCCGAATTCTTTCGGACCAACAGGATAGCCCATCGTGTGATATACTTCACCCGGTTTGATGTTTCCTTCCGGAACACTCCAAAGCTCTTTGCAACCTAACGAGTAAATCTGCGGATTTTTTCCGTCGGCTAAATCAAATTTATTAATCAGTTTTTTTGCAAGGCTTCCGCGCGTACCTTCGGCAAAAATGGTTAATTTCGCTTCGATAGGAGTTCCCTGCTGAAAATTTTCCATCGGATTTCCGTGATGATCCACTCCGGTATCGATGGTTTTTGCACCGATAACTTTCCCTGCTTTGTCATATAAAATATCGCTGACAGAAAAACCGGTGTAGATTTCCACCCCTTTTTCCTCTGCCTTTTTAGCAAGGAAACGACATAACTGGCCTAATGATGCAGTGTAATTTCCGGCATTACTCATATACGGCGAATGAAAAGGCACTTTGATGCTTCCTGTTTCGGAAAGCAGTACCATGACATCCTGAGTAACTTTGGCATTGAGTGGGAACTCCGAAAAATCAACTTCGGGAAGTAACGTTTCTAGAATTTCGGGTTTAATAACAGCACCAGAAAGGATGTGGCTTCCGATGGAACTCCCTTTTTCGATGAGTAAAATGCGGTGTTTTTTTTCGCCAGATTGCAGCAAATCGGCAAGATGTATCGCGGTTGACAATCCTGAAGGCCCCCCACCGATAATCAACACATCTGTTTTTACAGTTTCTACGGCATTAATCATTGTATTAATCTTTATTTTTAAAAGTAAATTATCCCACAAAAATAATTGTTTTTTATGGGATAAGAAAACGGAAAACCAAAATGACATACTATTTTAGTTTATTAATCGTGTGTTTTCAGTAGGTTAAAGAGAACTTGTGTGAAGATTAATCGTTCATCACTTTTGAAATAATATAATCGAAAAGACGGGTAGGCACAAGACGAGTGATAAAAATAATCAGTTTGGCATACCCTCCTGTTTTATATCTGGCACACGGTCGTTTTTTGGTGGCGGCTTTGGCGATGGTTTTAGCCACAACAATGGGTTTCGATGCCATTTTATATGTATTGGTCATACTTATAGCCTGCTTTTTTGCCGACGTTTCGTATACGGTTCCGGCAGACGTTTTAATCAAATGTTCCATCGCGATGCTTTGCCATTCGGTATTGATCATGCCGGGTTGAATGAGTACCACATCTATGCCAAAACGTTTCACCTCCATCCGAAGCGAGTCGCTGTAACGTTCTAACGCCGCTTTGGTAGCGTGATACCAGCCTCCGTTGGGCTCACTAAAATACGCCCCCATAGATGATATGTTGATGATTCGTCCGCTGTTTTGCGCCCTCATTACGGGAAGCACTTTTTGAAGCATTCGTCCTAATCCGAACAGATTTACCTCAAACTGCCTTTTGGCTTCCTCAATAGACACCACTTCCACAGCGCCGAATGAGCCATATCCTGCATTATTTATCAGAATATCAATTCGATGCTCCTTGTCGATAATGTGTTTTATACAATTTTCTATTGATTTTTCATCCGTTATATCCAACGGCAAGATCTCAATGCCAAGAGCAGTCAGCTCTTTCATCTTATCAAGATTGCGGGCTGCGCCGAATACTTTTAATCCTTTTTGAAACAGGAGTCTGGCTGCTTCTTTCCCTATGCCGGACGATGCGCCGGTGATTAATACCACTTTGTTTTCTGACATATTGTTTATTGAGTATATTATTCTTTGAATTCTAATTTATATCCTTGAAATTTAACTGTTTTAATAGAGATGCGCGTATCTCTTTTGAACATTTCGCGAAGTTTGGAAATCAGGTTATTTAAGGCAGCTTCATTGGCTGAACAAAAATCGTCACCCCACAATTCTTTACTAAACTCCTTGCGCATAACCACTCTATTTACATTTTTGATTAACAAAAGTAAACCGTTTTTCTCCAGCGGACTTAAATGTTTAATGATTTCTTCTTTATAAACCAATGTTTGATTGATAAGTTCTAAACTGTACATACCGATAGGAATCACATTTTCTTGCACATCATTGTACGAAAACCGACGAATATACGCCTCCAGCTCCTGAATCTCGAATGGTTTTTTCAAAAAACAAACACCACCAACCGAAAGTCCTTTGTTTATATTTTCGATTTGAGTATGAGACGATATAAATATTACCGGAATATTCGGATAAAATTTCAGGATATTTTCAGCTTCTTCAATACCGTTTTGTTTCCCTATTTCTACATCCAGCACAATCACATTGGGATGAAATTCTTTGATGATACCTTTAATACCTGCAGGCGAGTTTTGAAAATGCACCTCATAACCTAACGATGTTAAAGCTATATTTATAAAACCTCCCAAATCCGTATCATCATCAATCAGAAGAACTTTCTGCCCTCCACCCCCCTCAAGGGGTAGTTTTTGTATTGAATTGTCGAAAGTACTCATTTTGGTATATTAAAATGTTTTTTATTGGTAATAATGGTTTATTATAAAATAGTCATTCTCACGCAAAGACGCAAAGTCGCAAAGAATATCGAAATCGATTTTATAACGATGTATGTTCTATTTGTTTCTATATTTTCAATCCCCCTAACCCTTTTTTCTAAGAGGAATTAAGTTTGTCTAATCTCTTAAATCCCCTTTTTTAAGGGAGAAATCATCAATTCCACCACAAATGTAGTTCCTTTTTCGTTATTATCTTGTATATATATTTTGCCGTTATGAGCTTCAATAATTTGTTTTGTGAATGAAAGCCCCACACCGTGTCCTTTGGTAATAATGGTTTATTATAAAATAGTCATTCTCACGCAAAGACGCAAAGTCGCAAAGAATATCGAAATCGATTTTATAACGATGTATGTTCTATTTGTTTCTATATTTTCAATCCCCCTACCCCCCTTTTCTAAGGGGGAAATAGATGGTGCAATCTCTTAAATCACCTTTTCTAAGGGAGAAATCATCAATTCCACCACAAATGTAGTTCCTTTTGTCGGATTATCACGTTTATTTTCAATATGAATTTTGCCGTTATGAGCTTTAATAATTTGTTTTGTGAATGAAAGCCCCACACCGTGTCCTTTTACATTTTCAGAGTCAGAATTTCGGTAAAATTCTTTGAACACTTTTTTATGCAACCCCTTTGGTATGCCGGTGCCATTGTCTTTTAAAGTAGAGAAATATGCGATTATTCTTTTGTTCTGATGATACGGTTATCTCCGCATCGCCGGGAGAGTATTTTATAGCATTGTCCAACAAATTGCGTACACATCCTTCAAAATAGATATTATCCACATTCAAATTAAGATTTGCAGGAGAAAGAACGCTGTACGTTATCTGTTTGTCTTTATAAATCAGTTTCAATTCTTCCATCAATTCGGTGCAGCGTCCGCTGAAATTGTACGGAGTTTTATTCATCACCAGCTTGCTGCTACCGGCTTTGAATACCGATAAAAGCAATTCTATTTTTTCGGACAAATACTTCACTCTGATTTTAGCCGTATTAAGATTCTGCTTTTTTACAGTCTCTTTTTCTATGCTTTCAAAAAAACCGAGCATTGTGTAAACATAAGATAAGGGCGATTTCAGATCGTGAATAATACCACTTACCGATTGTTCGCGCCATTGAAGTTGTTTTGTTTTTCTTCTCAGTAGTACCAGTTGAAAAATCATAAAAAAAGCCACTAAAATAATTGCCACCGAGGTAATGCCGATGGAAAATAACATATTGCGTACCTGAACGGATGGTTTTAAATTAAAATCGGCTTTGAAATGATATGTTTTTTTACTGCCCAGCGGAATATCTACGTTGAAAGGAGAAATGATTGGTTTTTTGCCATACGAAATTGAATCAATCGAACGGTTGTATTTACACAGCCTCAATGAATAATAAGAAACCTCACCTATACGGGGATAGCTTTTTTGAAAGACTGAATCTACAAACGAAACTTTAATTTGATTTGCTTGTAATGCTAAATCCATAAAAGCATTCTCAACCATCTTGCCCAAACTTTTATCTGAAGAATATTTCTCGGTTGTAATAGAATTTGTAGCTAAAATATCATCTTGACTTGCTTCACCTCCATCCTTAATAATCATTGGACATTCATCTTGATTATATTTATTTTTAACTGTTGAAATTGCTAAACTCTGAAAATTAACCATATTACTTATTTCAGAAGTCAATTCAGATTGAAGTCTGCGTTTGTCTAATTCCCATAATTGATTAAACCATATCAACTGTGAGATGATCAATATAATCAATACGCCTAAAGCTAATAATATTTGCTTTGCCATTAAGTTAGTCCTTACTTTTTTATTTTAACAAAATTAGAGAAAAAAACAAAAGAGAAAACTTCTTAAAAGTTAAATTTAGTTATATTTTAACGATTAAAATTTGCAATCTAATCAAAATAAACTTACAATCTAATTAACAAAGTATTCCAATCTAATTATTTTTTGTTCAAAATTTAATAAAATGATTAGATTGGGTAAGTAATAATTGATTAGATTGGTTATATAGATATTAGCTATCGGTTAGAAACCTATTATCAGGATGCTTGCACATTTGTAGGGTAAATAAACCCTATAAAAATATGTAAGCTATGAAGCCAAAAAACATTTTTCAATCAGAAACAGAAATTCTGAGTCGCGAACAATTAAGTAAAATAATTGGAGGAAAAGAAGTTGAAGTAATTATTAATGGTAAAAAGATAAAAATAACTGTTCCCGATTAGTTTGCTGACTTCTTTTATTAACATCTCAACCTAACAAAAACTATCTTCCAATCTAATTAAACGGCAGTAGTTGGAGTTAGGTTGAGTGCTTTTTTATGTGAAAACAAATATTTATTTTTACCGACACAAGAAGAAATTCAGCCCTCCAATCCCGCTGGCTGGCGGAGGAGTTGAAGAGCATTATTGCAAATTCCGATGGACAGACTGAGTACTGTATTATAAATTTTGTAACGTTTTTCAACTTAAACCAATCGCTCCGAAAGGAACGGTTGGTGGAGTTGGAAAATAATCAGTAGTAAAAAAACAATTAACGCTATAATTATTAAAAATTGAACTTTCGCAAGTTCTTAAATGTCTGATTCTATGAATATTAAAAGTTTATTTATTCTGACTATCAAACACTTATAAGAATCAAGGGTTTTAATATTATTTTAAGTTAGACCTCACCCCCAACCCCTCTCCAGCCTCTATCCCCCGCCTATGGCGGGTACTTTCCCCTGAAAGGGAAAGGAAATGGAAAATAGTTTTTTGAGAGGGGGGTACGTAGTGAGAGTAATGAAATTATTTCACTAATGTAAATTGCTGTGATTATGTATATTACACGTGCGAAAGTTAAACTAATAATAAATAACATACTGTTTTAGAGCGTTTTTTGTGAAACTTTGTGTATTCTTTGTACAACTCTGTGTAATAACGAGATTTAGAAATATTACTATTACACAAAAATCACAGAGCAGACACAAAAAGCTCAAAAATGTTTAAATAAAAGTTAGTATATCAGATATTTACAAATTAAAAAAGCGCTTGCGAAAGTTGAATTATCTAGAATAGAAGATTATTGGTTACTAGTCAGCCCCCCAACCCCCTAAAGGGGGAGTTCTGGAGCGTTACAGAGAGTTAATTTGTACTTGCGAGCTGTGTTTATTTGCATTCAGACTAAAAAACTATCATTTTAAAATTAAAATTGCACTTACAAATACCTTATGGAGGGCTGAGTAGTAACGATTATTGTATTGATAATCCGTTAAAAGAAAGTCACTCCCCCTTCCCCCCGCCAGCTGGCGGGGGGAAGGGGGAGTACAATGGACGGATGTCTTTGTCTAATCCTGAAATAAGTTTACAAAAAAGTAAACAGAATTCAGGATTATGAGAACAAATGTAAACAAGTACACGGACGATTTTAAGTTACAAGTTGTCCAGGATTATTTAAGCACAGGAATAAGTCAGGAAGAGTTAAAAAAGAAGCATAATTTCACTGGAAATAATAATATCTACAATTGGATGCGTAAATTTGGGGTTTCAAAACCAAGTGAAGACCAAATACAGTTGCATCGAGTTATGTCAAAGGAGAAACAGACGTCATCATCGGAACAGGAACTTGAATTAAAAATCAAGAAGTTAGAAGAAGAATTGAAACGTGAGCAATTTAAAACATTAGCCTTAAACACTATGATTAACATTGCAGAACGCGAACTAAAGGTTGATATAAGAAAAAAATCTGGAGCCAAACGGTAACAGAGCTGCGCACAAGTGATTATGGTTCAGATATCGACAGCTTGTGCGACCTGTTTGGCAGAAGTAGGCAAGCCTACTACCAGCGAAGTAAATATCATTACAAAGAAGAAGTAAAAGAAGAGATTCTGCTTCAATTAGTTGAAAAACAGCGAAAACTGATGCCTAAAATTGGAGGTCGGAAGTTGTTGGAGCTAATCCAACCCCGTTTACCAACAGAACTAAGCATTGGCAGGGATAGTTTCTTTGACTTTCTCAGACGACACGGATTATTGGTTGGAAAACGACGAAGGCGGATTAAAACTACTTATAGCAACCATTGGTTACATAAGTATCCAAACCTGATTAAAGGATTTGTTCCAATACGGGCAAATCAATTATGGGTAAGTGATATCACCTATGTTGAAACAATGGCAGGATTCGTTTATTTGAACCTGATAACCGATGCGTATTCCAGAAAAATAGTAGGTTGGGCAATGGGTGAAACCTTAGAAGCTAAATATACGATTGAAGCCTTAAAAATAGCTTTAAAGCAAGTTTCCAAAGGTACTGAAGGCTTAATTCACCATTCTGACAGAGGAGTTCAATACTGTTGTGGTGATTATGTCAAGATACTGAATAAGAATCAGGTTCAAATCAGTATGACAGAAAACGGAGATCCTCGTGAAAATGCAATAGCAGAGCGTGTTAATGGCATATTAAAAGACGAGTGGTTGAATCAAATGAAGCTAAGTTCGATTGAAGATGCTATAAAAGAGCTAAAGCGAATAGTTCAGATTTATAATAACTGTCGACCTCATGCCAGTTTGGATATGAAAACACCTGAATATGCTCACAGCCAGTCAGGTGCGTTCAAAAAACATTGGAAAACATATTACAAAACTGCACAAACCGCAGTCTCGTATTAGGTTTTTAAGGCATAAATAGCTCTTAGTTGTCATAAAAAAAGAGGTGCTGTTCGGATTCTATCGTGTTTCCCTATTAACCTTAGCAATACGTA
>JASGJK010000020.1:0-58502 GCA_049840795.1 Paludibacteraceae bacterium | reverse complement strand
CGGAATTTGGCGCGAATGTTGATGTGTGCGATCCTTGGGCGAATGTGGATGAAGTAAAAGAAGAGTACGAAATAACGGTTTTAACACAAGTGAATAAGAACAAAAAATATTCCGCTATTGTTTTAGCTGTAGCTCATGACGAATTTAAGGATTTTAATTTTGAGAGATATTATACGGAGGGTGCTGTGGTATTTGATGCCAAAGCAGTGGTGGATAGACGCTGGGTGGACGCGAGGCTGTAAAGATAGAGATAAGGAACGTTTTGGGTAATAATATATGTTCTAATTTAATTGAAACAGTATTTTTGTTTGGCGGACGAAATATTCACGACAGATACGAATTCAAAAAAAAAAGATTTGAAGTATTATCGTATTGGTTAAAAGATGACGTTTTTGCTTATTATGACAGTTTAATGTGAATAATAGAAATAGAAATAAATATATACTATTTGTCATCTCTCTACCCAGTTATTTTTTGTTGAAAAGCTAAGCGTGGCTTTTGTAAATAGAGTAAAATCTATGAAATAATTGTATCTTTGTATAGTACTTGGTACATCATAGAAGGGATTGGGCTTTATATGATTTGAACGACATAGATAATACTCCCTTTTTGTATTTAGTATTTAAATATTTGAAAATATTGCATAAATCCAGAAGTCAATATGACTTCGTAGCTTAAAATGTAATTTAAAGTGTTTTGCAATAAAAAAAGGAAAAGGGAGCTTATGAATAATGAAATCAAAGGCGATAAAATTTGTATATTATAATTTTAAGAATAGAGCAGAACAAAAAGAACAATTTTGCTTTAATAGTAAGGGTTGGGAGAGGTTAAATAATAAGAGTTGAATATTACATATTGGGAAAATATGGATATATGCAATAATTATATGATGATGTCCGACAAACAATTTTAGATATGAATACTCAAGATACAGGGATTAATAAATAGAAAATTCAACGGAGAATTTAAAACTTAAATTGGATAAACGAACTAGTGTGACTGAAAAATGGGAGTTGATAAGAAAGCCGAGATTTTATAAATTTAAATTTCTGACTATAAACTAAAATTTATCTACAACATCTATGGGAACTTACTAATTCCCCAAATAATGTAGTTTAAGATACATTGTATTCATAACATTAACGAATAAAGATGATTCGAGTAATATGCTTACTACTATCAAAATAAGAAAATTTATATTGATATTAACGTTGTTGTTAACAGTAATTGTAAACCATATATTTGAGGAAACAAAAATTGCTACTTTCATAAGTTATATTGGATTTTTACCACTTACATTAGTAGAAATAAAATATAAACGATTCTATAAATTTTTATATCCTCTTATAGTTGCTTTTTTTTCTGGATTCATATTTTTATTTAATCATGTCAGCTCTGATATTATCAGAGATCTATTTTATTTTCTTAATCCAATTCTATTTATCATTTTTGGTTCTCTATTCGCATTAAATTTTGAGTTCAAAGATTTCATCAAAATTTTGGTACATGTCGGTACCTTATTATCTTTAATTTTTATTGTCAAAACATTTGTTATTCTTGGATTGAGTTTTCTAAACGATTTTACAAAGATAAGAAGCTTAATCAGTGTTGGAAATCCATTAAGTATAATTGCTTTGATTATTCTCATTTTTCATAGGAAATATCAAAAATCTTCTTTTATAATTAGCCCTGAACTTTACATACCATATATTATAATTAATCTATCAGCATTAATAATGTTTGGATCGCGCACATATTTCGGATTATTTATCATTGGATTAATTATCTTCTTATATCCTATGCGAAAGAATTTTGCACGATTAATAATAGTAATTTCAATCATTACAATTGGAGCTGTTGTTATCTTTAACACATATAAAGATAGTCCTTTTATTGAGAAATTGTCATATTCTTTTTCAGAAGTTACAAATACCAATGATGTTGATATGGAAAACTTATATCTGAATTATAGAGGTTATGAAAACAAAAATGGCTATTGATACATACGCTGATGGCAATTTTTTAGAACTTTTTTTTGGAAAAGGATTGGGACAATTAATTGATTTAAAGATGTATATAGAGTTAGCTGGTACTGATTGGCGATACATCCCAGTCCTACATAATGGATATGCCTATATTTTAGTGAAAACCGGAATTATAGGTGTACTTTTTTTTGTGATATTTTATTTTAACTATTTTAAAATTATCTGTGTATACATTTAAAAAAGGAGAATTATTTCTTGCACTTTTGGCATTGACCGTAATATCATCAATTTATTTTTCACAATATGTTATCAGTGGTTATTTTAACATGCAGATGGAGTCACTTTTATTAATAATGGGAGCCTTATTACTTTACATGTTAATGTGGAAAATAAAAAAAACTTCTTTTAGTGAATAGATTAGCAAAAAAGAGCATGGTAAAAAAAACTAAGTAAAAAGATATTCTATATGGAAATAAACAGGATAGATATTTTGTGGAATTATGCTGCAACTTTTTTGAAAATAGCTGCTTCTGCTCTTTTATTGCCCTTTATATTGAAGATGTTAAGTCCTGAAACGATTGGTATCTGGACTATTTTTATGACAGTTACATCATTCTCTGGGTTACTTGACTTTGGTTTCAGTCCTTCATTTACAAGAAATATTACCTACATTTTTAGTGGAATAAAGAAGTTAGAAGTCAACGGTTATACCCCAATTGATTCCACTCGGGCAGAAATAGATTTTGGTTTGCTAAAAGGAACTATTTCTGCTATGCGCTGGTTTTATTTTCGAATAGCCTTAATTCTCTTTATTCTATTAGTTACTGCCGGCACTTATTATATTTCGTATTTATTGAAAAGTTATAGCGGAAATAAATCTGAAATTTATATTTCATGGTTTATTCTCATAATAATAAATACATACAATCTATTTACATTATATTATGAGGCATTATTACAAGGCAAAGGTTTAGTAAAAAGACAAAAACAAATAATTATTTTAGGACAGTCTGTGTACTTAATTATCTCTATTCTTTTGGTTTTACTGGGCAGTGGATTAATTGCAATTGTTAGTGCGCAAGCTATTTCAGTAATTATTGTTCGTTGGTTGTCATACAAGTCCTTTTTTACAACTGAAATTAAAGATAAAGTTAATTCCGTTGTAGCTTACTCAAAAGATTCTATCTTAAAAATAATATATCCGAATGTTTTAAAAATTGGACTTACTTCTTTTGGAGGTTTTTTAGTTCAAAAATCAGCATTAATTATTGGGTCTTTTTACTTAACTCTAACCGATTTGGCATCATATGGTATTACTATCCAGTTACTATCCGTTTTAGCGAGTCTGTCAGGTATTTATACCGCAACTTATATGCCTAAAATTGTACAATATCGTGTTAGAAATGATATTAAATCCATTCAATATTTATATAGAAAAGGTCAGTTTATATTGATAGCTACCTTTTTAGTTGGAGGAGGTTTTTTAGTTTTATTTGGGCAATATTTTCTGAAGCTTATTGGAAGTCAAACGCCATTGTTACCTCCTCTTGTAATGTCTTTATGCCTGTTAATTGTTTTCTTGGAAAATAACCATGCCATTGCTGGAAACATAATACTTTCAAAAAATGAAGTCCCATTCTTTAAAGCATCTCTTTTATCCGGTGCTGCTACAATTTTATTATTATTTCTTTCTTTCAAATTTACTAATCTTGGAATATTGTCTATGATTATTGCACCTGGAATAGCTCAAGTAGCATATCAAAATTGGAAATGGCCCTTTGTCGTAATGAAAGATTTAAAAATGTTACCCCTGAAATAGCTATACGCATGATAGAAGTTACAGATAAAATAGACGTATCAATTATTATTGTTAACTATAACACCGGTAAATTAACAAAGGATTGTTTAAATTCAGTTTTTCAGTACACAAAAGGGGTCAATTTTGAAGTCATTGTAGTCGATAATGCTTCCACTGACGACTCTATAAGGATGATAAGAAATGAATTTAAATATGTACAACTTATAGAGAGCAATGAAAATATTGGCTTTGGAAGAGCCAATAATATCGGATTTGAAACTGCCAAAGGGAATATTTGTTTCTGTTAAACTCGGATACTGTATTGCTAAACAATGCTGTTCTTTTTTTTCTCAAATATATGAGAGAGAACAATATCAATCAAGATATTGGTGCAATTGGTTGTGAGTTATTGGATATTAACAAACAGCCAACAGTATCTTGGGGCAATTTTCCTTCTTTAAAAAGTGAATTTACTTATTTTTCTAAAAAAATATTAGAAAAATTTTGGGTTGACAAGAAACAGAATTTATTTGTTAATAATAAATCTTTTGAAGTAGATTATATCATTGGAGCTGATTTATTTATTCCTAATGATGTGTTACAAAAAATTGGGTATTTTGATCCCAGTTTCTTTATGTATTATGAAGAAACTGATTTACAAAAACGTATGGCTAATTCTTCCTATAAAAGAATAATCATTGAGGGTCCAAAAATTATTCATATTGAAGGGGCAAGTAGATCTTTAAAATCAAAATTATCATATAACAGATTTGTTCTTAATATCAACAGTTTCTTTTTATATATCAACAAGCATTTTAATGGGATAGATAAGTTTATTTATAAATTTGTGGCTTTTTTCATTAGATTAACTCTTGTATTTGATAAACGCTATAGCCTGTCAGAAAAAATATCGGGTGTAAAACTCATATTTAAATTAACGTTTGGATTAAAAATATAATACTAAATCAACCATATAAAAAATAGTTTTTTATCGAACTGACTTTTCTATTTATTTTAGGAATAAATTACAGCTTAATTCTATGAATGATAAATACTCAATTTTAATAAATTCAACCGACAGTTATTCCGATTGTTGGTATCCTTTTTTTACATTGCTTAAAAATATTTGGAAAAATATCGGTGTGAAAATTTATCTTAACTGTGAGAATAAAGTTTTCACTTTTGATGGTGTTGATATTTATCCAATAAGGAATCAAAAATCGTTTACTTGGAGTGAGTGCTTATTAAATGCAATAGAACAAATTAAAAGTCCAATAATACTATATATGCAGGATGATTATTTTGTTGATTCTGTGGTTGATAGCAAATCTATTGATGAATTTGCAGAATTAATGATACAGAATCCCGAAATAAAAACGATTGGACTTACAAAATTTGGTTCTCCTGCATCTAAAGCATTCTATCCCGATGATAATCGTCTTAAAATTGTAAGGCAACACGCTAAATACAGGATTTCTTTACAAGCCGGGATGTGGAATAAAGAATGTTTGAAATCATATCTTTTGTCAGATGAAAATGGTTGGATGTTTGAAATATTTGGTTCCGGCAGAGCTCGAAAAAAGAAAGATTTATTTTTGACAATATCATCAGACAGTTTCAAAAAAGATGCTGTCATAAACTATATGCATACAGGAATTATTAAAGGAAAATGGCACAAAAATATTCCTGATTTTTTTAAATCCGAAAATATTGATATCGATTTTTCCATAAGGGGTTTGATAGATCCAACAAAGAACAGAATTATCAATAAAATACAGACAATAAAAAAATTGATATCTCGTCCGGCCAAACTTAAATATCTGTTACCTTAGAATACTTTAATTAAAATGAAAAAAATATTAGTTTTAGCATACGCAATTTCACCAACCAAAGGATCGGAATATTCAGTAGCTTGGAATTACGTGACTAATATGTCCATTGAAAATGAGTTAGTGGTCTTATACGGGATGTCAGGAGATCATATGGGAGAAGTTGATGAGATTGAGCAATTGAACGCTAATAATCCTATTAAAAATGTGAAATTTGTCCCGGTGCTACCCAATAAATTGGCAAATCTGTTTAACTCACTCAATAAAAAAAATGTATTCGTCTATACTTTCTATTTTGCTTATACTGTTTGGCACAAACAGGTATATAAAGTTGCAAAAGAACTGATACAGCATGAAGATTTTGATTTAATTCATTTTGTTGGACCAATTGGATATAGAGAACCTGGCTATTTATGGAAACTACCTTTACCTTATATTTGGGGTCCTATAGGAGGGACAAATAACCTTTCTCCCCAATTATTGCCGGCATTAAATTTACAGGGAATTGCAAAATTAGGGTTTAGAACAATAGCAAACACAATACAGCTACATTTTAAGCATAGGATAAAAAAAGCAATAAAGAGATGCGACGTCCTCTTAACAGCAACAATGGAAAATAAATATGTTGTGGATAGAATTTTTAAGGTAAACAGCATCTATTTACCCGAAAACGGTATTACAATAGCAATAAAGCCTAAAAAAAGAAAAACAGACACGAATAAAATCATACTTGTCTGGATTGGCAGTATTGATGAAAGAAAAGCATTAATTACATTGTTAAAAGCACTTGTACTTGTGAAAGATATAAATAAGGTAGAACTTCATGTGGTGGGTGACGGTCCTTTGAAGAGTAAAATGGAAATATATGCAAAAAACAACAAAATTAGCGATTCTATAATCTGGCACGGAAAGGTAACACGTGAAAAAGTATTTGATATTCTTATAAATGCCGATTTGCACATTATCACGAGTTTAACCGAAGCTAATACTACTATCATTTGGGAGGCAATGTCGGTTGGTGTGCCAACTATGACATTAGATCATTGTGGCATGCACGACACGATATGTGATAGTTGCGGTATAAAAATACCGATAGTTTCGTACAAACAAGTGCTCCGCGAATTAGCAACAAAGATTGATATGCTATGCCATAATCCGGACAAAATAAAAAAACTATCCGAAGGAACAGTAGAGTGTGCTGAAAAATATACTTGGGATAAGCGTGTTGATTTCTTTAATGAAATGTATAATATCGCAGTTGAAAACTTTAAATTAAGAAGAAAATGATTTCTTTATTAAATAGAATAATTTCAAGAATCAAAGGAGAAAGTTTCTATATAGATAATAAGATTGGATTCGGCTATCTGATTTTTATTTTTTTAGAAAAAGGGGTAAATTTTATAAATGGTCTAATAGTTTTGAATAGAGTTCATTGCTATATTCATCCGTCTTCTATTATAAAATTTCGTTCTAAAATAAAATTTCAGAAGAATCTTTCAATTGATAGATGGTGCTACATAGATGCTCTTTCTACAGAAGGAATTCTTTTTGGCAAAAATGTATCTATCGGTAAGTTTACATCAATTGAATGTTCTGGAAGTTTAAAGCAAATTGGAAAAGGGTTAATTGTTGGTGATAATGTTGGTCTTGGAACACGGGGTCATTATGGCTGTGCTGGGGGGGTTATAATCGGCAATGATACAATAATTGGAAACAATGTTAGTTTTCATAGTGAAAATCATAACTTTGACAACATAAATATTCCAATTCGCAGTCAAGGTGTAACTCATAAAGGTATTAAAATAGGAAATAATTGTTGGATAGGAGCAAAAGCAACATTTCTGGATGGTTGTGAAATTGGTAATGGTTGCGTTGTTGCGGCTGGAGCTATTGTAAAAGATATCTTTCCTGACAATAGCGTTATTGCGGGGGTACCTGCTAAAATAGTAAAAAAAAGAGATTGATTTATGGAAAAACTAAAGTTGTTTGTAGATGCTCATGTTTTTGATGGAATCCACCAAGGTACTGTTACATTTATTTCAGGGTTGTATAAAGAAATTGTAAAAAATAAAGATGTTCAGCTTTTTGTTGGTTCTGAAAACTATGAAAAAGCGCGGACACTTTTAAATAGCAGTAATTTCATTCATATAAGATATAAATCACATTCAAAATTTAGAAGACTTGCAATTGATATTCCGTATGCATTGTATAAAAACAAAATAGATTATGCTCATTTTCAATATATCGTTCCACTTATAAAAACAACAAAGTATATAGTAACCATTCATGATTTATTGTTTTTAGATTTTCCTTCTAAGTTTCCAGTTATATATAGAATTAAAAATACTTTGTTGTTTTACTTGTCTGCCAAACAAGCTAATATATTAACAACAGTATCAGACTATTCAAAAAAATCCATTGCAAAACACTTCAAAATTACATTGACAGATATTGCTGTAACACCAAACGCTGTTGAACAGGTTGAAATTAAGGCAATTGAAGTTGATGAATTGTCAAACAAGGATTTTATTTTATTTGTGAGTAGAATTGAGCCACGAAAAAATCAATCTTTATTATTGAAAGCATGGATAGAATTGAAGTTATATGAAAGAAATATATGTTTGGTTTTAGTTGGTGCAGTTGGAATATTAGACTCAACTTTAAACAATCAAATTGAAAATCTAACCGATATTCAGAAACAACACTTTTATTGGTTAAAAGATGTATCAAAAGAAAACTTAGTTTGGCTATATAAAAACTGTCGATTATTTATATTCCCGTCTAAAGCCGAAGGATTCGGCATACCACCAATTGAAGCAGCATATTATGGTGCAAAAGTAGCTTGTAGTAATAAAACAGCTATGTCGGATTTTGATTTTTTTAAAGATTTGTCATTTTCTCCCGATAATATAGAAGAAATGAAATCAAAAATTATTGATGGACTGAATGAAGAAATTGATATAGAAAAAATAAAAGAGGATATTATTTCGAAGTACAATTGGCATAAAATCGCAAATAATTTTATCAATTCAATATTAATCAATGAAAAAAATAGGAATTATTGGCACTAATGGTCTTCCGGGTAAATATGGAGGTTGGGATCAATTAGTAATCCATTTAACTGAAAATTTAAGAAACCGATTTAATTTTATTGTTTACACAAGCTATACAAACTGTGATAAAAAAAACAAAACATATAATGGGACATGCCTTAAAAGAGTTCCATTCAAGGCTAATGGTATCCAGAGTATTCCTTATGATATATATTCAATGATACATGCAATTTTTAATTGTGATCTATTATTTATTTGTGGTACCTCTGGGTGTGTTTTCCTGCCAATTATACGACTTTTCAGAAAAAAGATCATATTAAATCCTGATGGACAAGAATGGAAAAGAGATAAATGGTCTAAACCTATACAATGGTTTTTAAAAATATCAGAAAAATTTGGTGTTAAATTTGCAACATACATAATTTCGGACAATATTAAAATACAAGAGTATATAAAAGCAGAATATAAGAAAGATTCTTTTCTTATAGAATATGGAGGAGATCAGGTGCTAAAAGTAAAATTAAGTACGCAAACAAAACAAAAATACGGGATAGAAACAGGAAGATATGCTTTTAAAGTTTGTAGAATTGTACCAGAAAGTAATATTGATATTATCTTAGAAGCATTTAGTTTATATCCATCTGTAGATTTAATTCTTATTGGCAATTGGCACTTTAGTGAATATGGAGAGAATCTTATGAATAAATATAAATCATATTCTAATTTAAAACTATTATCTCCTATTTATCATCAGGAAACACTCGATGAACTAAGGAGCAATTGTGGTATCTATATTCACGGACATAGTGTTGGTGGTACTAATCCATCGCTTGTGGAAGCTATGAATTTAGGTTTATGCATAGTCTCATTCAATGTGGATTATAACTATGAAACGACAGAAGGTAAAGCGTTGTATTTTACTGATAAAAATGATTTATTAAAGATTATTTGTGATTTTAGTGATGGAGTAATAGATATAAAAAAATATCAGACTGAAATGAATGCAATAGCGGAGAGAAGATATAAATGGAGTATTATTACAGAAAAATATGTATTTGTTTTTAATAAATAATCTGCATCTGCATAAAACATACATATAATAGTATTAGTACTTTTAATAAAATTGAATATAAAATAAAACAATTATAGATCGAATTATGAATATCCTCATCACCGGCATAAATGGCTTTTTAGGTGTAAATTTTCTTGTTGTTGTAAAAAAATAACAGATAATCTCAAAATATGTGTTTGTTTTAATAATGTAAATCCAAAACTTAGTTTTATATTTGCATAGTTATTGTGTGAAAGTATGTATATTCAACGAGAAATAACACAAGAAGTGAAACGGGCTTTGCAAAACAATCCGGTTGTGGCATTGCTCGGACCTCGCCAATGTGGAAAATCGACATTGGCAAAGCGTTTGTTGGCTGAATATCCCGAAAGTATTTATTTGGATTTGGAACGACCGTCCGACCTGCATAAGTTGGATGATGCCGAATGGTTTTTGTCATCTCAAAAAGGTAAGCTAATCTGTATAGATGAAATACAGCGAAAACCGGAATTATTCCCATTATTAAGGAGTATAGTGGATGAATGGAACACGGCAGCTTCTTTTTTGATATTGGGTTCGGCATCAAGAGATCTTTTACAGCAAAGTTCCGAGTCGCTCGCCGGAAGAATATCTTACAAAAAAATGATGCCGTTTTTATGGAATGAATTGGATGAAAAATACAAAATAGGTGATTATTATTCGCGTGGTGGATTTCCACGTAGTTTGCTTGCCGATGGAAAAGAAGCCTCTTTTGAATGGCGCGAAAATTTTATTTCTACTTTTCTGGAGAGGGATTTGCTGCAATGGAGGGGTTTTACGCCCATCGCGATGCGTCGGCTTTGGCAAATGTTGGCGCACGTAAACGGTCAAACAGTTGATTACACCACGCTGTCCAAGTCGCTGGGTATTTCGGCGGTGACGGTTCGGAATTACATTGACTTGCTCGAAAGCACGTTTATGGTGGAAGTACTATCCGCTTATGTTTCCAATCAGGGGAAGCGGCTGGTAAAAGCGCCTAAAATATACATCGCCGATTCGGGTATAACGTCTGCTTTACTCGGTTTGCGCAATTTTGAAGAAATGTCGGGGCATCCATCGTTCGGCGCTGTTTGGGAACAAATCGTACTGTCCAATTTGAAAGGCTTGTTTCCAGAAGCCACGTTCTACTTTTACAGGACGAGCAACGGTGCTGAGATTGATTTTGTAATGATCATAAAAAACAAGGTATATGCCATAGAATGTAAATCGTCTTTTTCTCCCACGTTATCGCGTGGAAACTATAACGCGATTGAAGATATTGCCCCGGTAAAAACATTGGTGGTCTCCCCGGTAGAAAAGGGATGGTCTATGAAGCAGGATATAGAGCTGGTTTCTTTAAATGAAATTGAATATAAAATAAGACAATTATAGATCGAATTATGAATATCCTCATCACAGGAATACATGGCTTTGTAGGTACCAATTTAGTGAAAGTGCTAAAAAATGACTGTATCATTTACGGATTAGATATTATTGCACCTGAAAAAGATGGTGTTATAAAGACTTTTCTGTGGAGTGAATTAGACAAAATTCCTGAAGTAGATGTTATTATTCATTTGGCGGGCAAAGCGCATGATACTAAAAATAAAGCGGATGCCAAAGTCTATTTTGATGTAAATACAAGGCTTACAGAGCAGATTTACGACTACTTTTTTGCTTCCAACTGTAATAAATTTATCTATTTTAGCTCTGTTAAAGCGGCGGCGGATAAAGTAGAAGGCGATGTGCTGACAGAAGACATCGTACCCAAGCCTGTTGGTCCCTACGGCGAATCGAAAATAAAAGCGGAAGAATACATTCTCAGCAAGCAGAATGAATGTGAAAACAAACAGAAAAAATCTTATATCTTGCGCCCTTGTATGATTCACGGAGCAGGAAATAAAGGCAACCTGAATTTACTTTATACTTTCGTTAAAAAAGGAATTCCATGGCCTTTAGGGGCGTATGAAAATAAACGTTCTTTTTGCTCTGTGGATAATCTTTCGTTTGTTATAAATCAACTGATTGAGAAAAATATTGCCGGCGGGATTTATAATATCGGTGACGATGATCCGGTTTCAACCAACGAACTGATACAATTGATTGCAGAATCGGCTAATAAAAAACCACGTATTTGGAGGTTACCGGCAATTACAATTAATGCAATTGCAAAGCTGGGAAGTATTTTACATTTTCCGCTTAACGAAAACCGTTTGCGAAAACTCACCGAAAACTATGTTGTGGGTAATGAAAAAATAAAAAAAGCACTGAATATCGATAAGATGCCGGTTACTTCGGTCGAAGGGATGAAAAAAACATTAAAAAGCTTTCAAAAATAAATTTTGATAAATGATTTACGTATACTTCTTAATATTTGTCTTGTTTTTCGTTGCAGAACTCCTATATTTTAAAATAGCTGACCGTTTCAATATCATCGACAAACCCAACGAGCGGAGTTCGCACACAAAAATAACGTTGCGTGGCGGCGGCATTATTTTCTACATTGCGATGTTGGTTTATTTAGTTTATTCCGGTTTTAGTTATCCTTACTTTTTAGGAGGACTCACATTAATAAGTGTGATAAGCTTTATGGATGATGTGAAGCCGAGAAGTCCTAAATTCAGGCTGACGATTCACTTTGTTTCTATTCTGCTTATGTTTTATCAGTGGAATTTATTTGCTATCACGCCTTGGTATGTATGGTTGATTGCACTTATTCTTTGCATCGGAATTCTCAATGCTTACAACTTTATGGATGGTATTAACGGAATTACAGGTGGATACAGTTTTGTTGTTATTCTGGCTCTTTGGTATATTAATAAGATTATTGCCATTAACTTTGTAGATAACAATATCATTCTATTTCTGCTTATTTCGCTCGTAGTATTTAACTTTTTTAATTTCAGAAAAAAAGCAAAGTGTTTTGCCGGAGATATTGGAGCAGTTACTATTGCATTCATCATTATTTTTCTTATCGGAAAATTAATGATTATTACAAATGATTTTAGCTACATTATTTTGTTGATTTTGTATGGTGTGGATACAGTTCTGACAATTTTTCACCGGATTATATTGAAAGAAGACTTAACGCAAGCGCATCGCAAGCATATGTTTCAGATTATGGCAAATGAATTGAAAATACCTCATCTTAAAGTTTCAATTATATATATGGTGGTGCAGACAATAATAATTATCGGCTTCTTTCTTGTCAATTATCATTATACATATTTATTTGCGATAATAGTTTTATTGTGTATAATTTATTTGCTCTTTATGAAAAAATATTTTTATTTACATAAAAAAAATTGCTCTTTATGAAGTTGATAGATATTACTCTTTTAGATCAGCTAACCACTCAAGCTCAAGAAAATCCACGTCTACGTATGAACTATAATCTACACGAGAGTTTAGATTCAAAAGCGCAACGATTATTAAACGCATTGGAACCGGGTACGTTTTTGCCTATTCACAGACACCAAAATACTTCAGAAACGTACATACTTCTCAGAGGAAAGCTATCCGTATTATTTTATAACGAAAAAGGAGAACTAACAGAAACAAGTATATTGGATCATTCATCAGAAAATTTTGGTGTTCATATTAGTGCCGGTCAATGGCACACAATTGAAGTATTGGAATCAGGTACGGTGATTTTTGAAGTAAAAGAAGGACCTTACAAGCCTCTTACAAATGAAGATATGTTAAAATAAAACATATTTTGTGATTTGTTTGAATATGAAATATTATTTTCGTTAATTTGTAATTCCAATACAGCGTATCTGTTCTTTGAAAACACAATTTAATTTGATTTTTGTGTGGCTCTTAAAATAAAAAAATATAAACCTAAATTATGGCTGATTTTAGCAGACATAGTTATAATATTATTGAACATAGCAATAGTATTGGGTTTATTTCCTCTAACTTCCCGAAATCCTTTCCGAAAATATGAAATCCCTGCAGTGCTTTTTATCATTTCTTGGGTTGCAACTTCTTATTTATTAGGTAGATATGTTGGTACTAAAAAGCAGATTTTTGAAAAAGCCGGATTTAGATTATTTTACACAGGAATTATTAATTTTTCGTTGTTTGGCGGATTCATCTTGTTGCAACATGCCAGTGCTTTTTCACAATATGTTCTTTTCTCTATTATGTCGGGGATATTAATTTCCGAATACCTTTTCTTCTTCATCTATTTTGCTTACAAATACGCTGTTCAGTATGATATTCCAATATCTACTGCCGAAGAGCGTGAAAATGCGGTGTTGCTCCCTTCTGAACCATTGACGGAAAAGGAAGTTGAAGACCGCAAAAAAACATTAATAGATTTTACCAACGAAAAAACCTACAAGATCCTAAATAAAGAAATAGAATTGACTGAAAGTGCTGTCTCGTTACATACTCGCTTTGAAGTGGACGAGTTTCAGAATGCTCCTCAGTATCGTTATTCGACGTTTGTTCAGCTAAGACCGTTAAATAAAATTCGAGGTATCAATAAAATGCTCTACCTGTTTAACGAAAAGTTGCCGGACGATGGGCGAATAGCTGTTTTTTATACGTCGAAAAGTACTAAGAAAATAAATATATTCAAGCGTTATCCGGTTATAATTCGTAATCTTGTATATTTTTTCTATTTTATTTTTCATCGGGTTTTACCAAAATTTTTTCTCACTCAACGGCTATATTTTGACATTACTAAAGGAGAAAGAAGGATACTTTCTAAAACCGAAGTATTAGGTAGATTAGTGTTTTGTGGTTTCCAAATAGAGAAACAAAAGAAGATAGGTGATGTAAATATGGTAATTGCCCGCAGAGTAAAACAATCGGAATCTATTAAACCGAGAAGAAACTATGGACCATTTATCAAACTTACTCGTTTTGGTAAGAATAGAAAGCCTTTTTATGTCTACAAAATGAGAACAATGCACCCTTACTCCGAATTTTTACAGAACTACGTTTACGAAACAAACAGTTTGCAAGAGGGTGGGAAATTTAATAAAGATATTAGGGTCACTACATTGGGACGGTTTATGCGGAGATATTGGCTTGACGAGTTACCAATGCTGATAAACTTAATAATAGGAGATATGAAAATAATAGGAGTAAGACCACTCAGCGCTCAATATTTTTCACTTTACTCAAAGGAACTTCAAGAGAAACGTATCAAATTCCGTCCGGGTCTGCTCCGCCTTTTTACGCAGATATGCCAAGGACTTTAGACGAGATTCAGGCTTCGGAAATGAAATATCTGAACAGTTGTGAGGAGAAAGGTGTTTTTATAACCGATGTAAAATACTTTCTTTTAATTCTGAAAAATATCTTATTTAAAAAAGCCCATAGCGCATAAGGCACGAAGTTTGTAGAGATTCAAGGAATTAGAATCATTCGTTTTTTATAATAGAGATTATATAAAAAAGAAGATTATAGTATTGTTAATCAGTTAAAAGCAAATCAATCCCCCTGCCCCCTTTTCAAAGGGTGAATACGGAGTACAAAGGGCAGATGTCTTCAATAATTCTTACGATGCAAAAGTCCCCTTTGGAGAAAGGGGATTTAGGGAAATTGAAAGCCACTGTATATTAAGCTGATAAGTAAGTGTCCATAATTAATTGCCAATATACATATACGTAAGATTCTAAAAAAAAATAACATACAAGTTGAATGTGTTAACCTAATTCTGTTCAACTACTTAATATTCTAATGTATATAATCTCTATTCTAAAAATTATAAAAAATAAAAAAAGAGAACAAGCATAATCGGTAAAGCACACAAATAGATGATTGCTTTCGATGTGCGAGATCTATCGGACAATTAAAAATCAATTTTAAACAGATGAAAAAAATATTTGTATTCGTTTTTGTTTTACAGGCGTTGGTAATTACAGCCTTTGGTCAAGACATTCCTCAACATATTTCATATACCCGCATTTATGATTTCTTGGATGAAATGGCAAATGAAGGATTAATCGAGTTAAATTCGGTCATTAAACCTTATTCACGAAGCTTGATTGCAAACAAATTACTTGAAGTAAAACAAGTGGAAAACCAATTGAATAAGCGCCAAAAGGATGAACTTTATTTTTTCTTGGAAGATTATAGTTTGGAGCAGCAAGCACTTTCGGAATATGATTATTCGCTTTGGACGACAGATAAACTTTCGTTAGATATTTTACCCCCTGTTTTTCAGTATAAAGACACGGTTTTTAGAGCGAGGATTCAACCGCTGTTAGGGATGAATGTTTATAAAAATACCAAAGGAACCATTACGCAGCGTTGGTACGGCATAGATTTTCAGTCGATGATAGGTAAAAATCTAAGTGTTTACGGTAGCTTGCGTGATATCTCTTTTTCAGGGTTTGGTAATGCGCGTCTTTCGGATTCTACCTATCTTACACTTTTCCCCGGATATCAGTATAAAGAACCCAGCGATTACAGCGATTCAAGAGGAGGGATTAAATACGCGTGGAAATGGGGCTCGTTAGGATTAGTCAAAGATAACGTTGTATGGGGCGATAACTACCATGGTTCCAATATACTTTCGGGGCGTGCTCCTTCTTTTCCGATGATAACCTTAAGATTGAAGCCGGTTTCATGGTTCGAATTGAATTATTTCCACGGTTGGCTTGTTTCTAATGTCAAGGATAGCACGAACTATTATATCGAAAACGGAACAAAAATTTGGTATCGGAATCATAACAAGTTTATAGCTGCCAATATGTTTACATTCACTCCGATAAGAAATCTGAATATCTCATTCGGAAATTCGATTGTTTATGCCGAAAATAATATACAGCCTGCTTATCTACTTCCGATTGCTTTTTATAAATCAATAGATCATTCGATGACTAAGGGAATTGCCACCGAAAATCAAAACTCGCAAATGTTCTTAAACGTCAGTTCGAGAAACATTAAACACCTTCATCTGTTTACCTCTATTTATGCTGATGAGTTTAGTGCTGCCCGATTAAAGTCTTCAAACAAAGAGACAAATCCCGTTTCAATTAAGATTGGAGGGAAATTGACAAACTTTCCAATAGATAATTTAAGTTTAACCGGTGAATATACACGAAATAACATCATTGTTTATAAACATTCGATTGATGTGCTTACTTGGGCTTCAAACAGCTATAATCTCGGAAACTATTTAGGTGATAATTCACAGGAAATGTATCTTTCATTAGACTACAAACCTATCAGAGGGTTAGATTTGAGTTTGAATTACACAAATGCAAAACATGGCAACGATTACCGGTATTACGGAGAAGTGGAATTACGGACGCAATTCGGAATATAATCAGCCAACCGTTTATGAGTGATGTTATTTGGGAAAATCAGACGGTTGAGTTTAATGCTTTGTACGAGGTATTCAGATAATATTTATGCGCGAATAAACATTTCAAACAGTAATATTGAAGGTTTTGATGCTGCTTCGGAGACAATTCAAGGTGAAAATCGGATGACAGCACAACAAGTACTGGATAAATATACGCCGGCATTTTTGCAAGGCAAGAATACAACCGTTACTTTTGGATTAAATTTTGGATTCTGATGTTTCGATTTTGAAGGTGTATAAAGATGCTTACTATTAGATACTAAGTAAGTGTTCATAATTAATCGCCAATACACGTATATGTAAGATTATAAAAATCAATAATATACAAATTAAATATATTAAACTAATTCTGTTCAGCTACTTAAACTAAGTTATTTGGTAAAATTCTTAATTGTTTTAATATCTAAAAATATTGATGTTAAGAACTTTATTTTTTATCTTTTAGAAAAAATTATAATCATAGCGTATGCAAAAGCCAATAACTATCGGAATTACAGGAGGAATTGGAGGAGGCAAATCCACATTTTCGAGCCGTTTGCGCGAATGTGGTCAATTGGTTTTTGATACAGATTTTGAAGCAAAAAAACTTCAGGATGAGGACGATAGTGTGAAAACTGAACTTCAAGAGTTATTTGGAAAAGATATTTATAAAAATGATATTTTAGATAGGAAAAAAATAGCGCAAATCGTTTTTTCAAAAAAAGAAATTCTCCGAAAATTAAATCATATCATTCATCCCAGGGTAAAGGCTAAATTTGAAGAATGGGTACAAGCCAACTATACAAACAAATATCTCTTTATGGAATGTGCTATTCTTTTTGAGGGTGAATTTGATGCTTATGTAGATAAAATCTTAGTAGTTACAGCGCCCGAACACGTCAGATTGGAACGGGTAATGAAACGGGACAATCAAACGGCACAACAAGTGCATAACAGAATGAAAAATCAATTATCGGAAGAAGAAAAAATTAAACGTTCAGATTGGGTAATAGAGACCGATGGGCTAAAAAACACAAATGAAAAAGTGAACGGTTTTCTTAAAATCTTAAATCTTTGAAAATGAAATTGTACGATGTGATTATTGTTGGTGCCGGACCTGCCGGACTTCGTTGTGCCGAAGAACTCTCAAACTCTTTGTTGCGTGTGTTGCTGCTCGAAAAAAATGCTGAAATAGGACATAAAGTATGTGCCGGAGGCTTAACCGGAAAAGGAATGGAATATCTTCATCTTCCACAAGATTTGATAGAATTTCAGTACGACAGCATTAAATTGCAGGTGAACCATCTTCCCTTTACTATCAAACATCAACGAACTTTTGCCTATACCATCGATCGAAAAGAATTAGGACAATGGCAGCTGAGCAAAATTTCTGATGCAACGAATGTCGAAATAAGAACCAATGCAAAGGTTACTGAAATAACGCAAAATTCTGTCACGGTAAATGATGAAGTATTTGGCTACAAAACATTAGTGGGCGCCGATGGTTCCAACTCTACGGTAAGAAGATATTTAGGAATGAAATCAGAAAAAGTAGTAGCTGCAATTCAATACATTATTCCATCAAATAAATATAAAAATTTTGAACTCTATTTTCAGCCTCGTAAATTTCACGCCGGGTATGTATGGATTTTTCCACACAGAGGCTATGTTTCCATAGGTACAGGGTGTGATGGAAAACTATTCCCAACCTCAAAGTTGAAAGACAATTTTCATCAATGGCTAAAAAAACATAAGGTGGATGTGTCCGATGCGAGATACGAAGCGTTTCCTATTAATGCAGATTATCAGGGATATAAATTTGGAAATATTTGATCTTCTCGGCGACGCTGCGGGATTAGCTTCAGGTTTTACCGGGCGAGCTAATCATCAAGCGTTGGTTTCGGGTGAAGAAATAGGCGCAGATATTCAAATGCTGATTATCAACCTAATTTGGAGCGATTGTTACGTAATCAACGATACCACGAACGGCTTTATGCGCTTTCAAACCAATGGGGCAAAAGTTCGAGTTCTGTTGTATTACGCAGGAATAATTTTGTTGAAATTCTCAAAAAAATGGCGAACTGAAATTTATAGATATTGTAGGATAGAGGGTTCTTGCTGAGTACAATATAATATTGCCTTGTGCGTTTAAACTTCCACGTTTTAAGTTTTAACAATTAAGCTCGGTAGAGCCTCGTACAATACGTTATGCCCTTTGGCTAAACACGTGATTGATTTTTGAGATATCACATACAAGAATCTGTCAAAAATTTGTATCTTTGCCTTTGAGTACTTTATTTTGATAAAAATGAATGATACCATTTATATGCATACAAGTAAACCTCTTATTTAGATAGTTAAATCCGCTATGAAACGTTTTTTTTATTGCCTGACTATATCTGTATTTTTTCTCGCTTTGCTACTTTCTTGCCATAAAAAGTCACAAACGTTTTCAAATTGAAATCGGGACTCAAAATCGCCTTGAAATAAAAATTCATCGATTTGACAAAGATTTGATAGAATTTTAAAAACGGTGAGACTAGACATTCTGTAGTAGCGCTTTACAAGAAATATTCGGAATTTCTTTCGCTTTATACTTACAATGTTTTGGAGATTGAAGTATAGAGCACAGCCAGGTAGCGCAACTGCTTACACAATTTGTAAATGATACCGCATTTTCCAAAGTAAATAAAAAAATATTGGAAACTTTTTCAGATGTTTCAGATATCGAAAAAGAGGTATCACAGGCATTGTCTTACACGCACCATTCATTTCCTGAGATGAAAATACCGGCTATTTATTTTTTTGTTCAGGGTTTAACCGTGTTGTGATGATGTTGAGAATATTGCGGGTGTAAGGTACCGATTTTTATCTTGGTGCCGATTATGCACCTTACAAAGAGTTCACTTATGACTATTTATTGTACAATATGCGTCGCGATATGGTTTCTATTGACGTAGTTTCAGCCATTTTATTTAGATATTTTGGTTTCGATGGAAAGCAAAACCGGCTATTGAGACAATATGCTGTATCGGAGTATTCTGCTTTCTGTTTTTATGTCTCAAAGAAAGTCGGAAGACATATTGGGATATTCGCCGGAGCAGATGAAATGGGCAAGCGGTTACGAAAGCGAAATATGGAAAGCATGGTGGACAAAACAATTTATTTTCAAACAAACGTAAAGTTGATAGGACAATATCTCAACGATGCGCCGTTTACAACTCCCATTTCGCAGGAATCGCCCGGAAGACTCGGTGTTTATATCGGCTGGCGAATTGTGGATAGCTATATGGAAAATAATGAAAATATTTCTCTTGAATGACTTGATGAAAACCAACGATTATCAGAAAATGTTGGAAGATTCGGGTTATAAACCTTGATTCTTGTTTACAATCTGTGGTATTTTTTTTTGCGTGCTTACTTTTTGTATTACGCGTGCCACTATAACCGAGATAGCTATACTTATAAAGCAATCTGTACTTTTAAAATATTTTTGAAACCATAAAAAACAACCGTTCTCTGTGCGATAAAGAAAGTAGAGACATGCTGAAAACCTAACATTTTATGGAAGAAAAGCGTCTGAAAATCACCGATTGGGCGGAAGAAGACCGCCCACGCGAGAAATTGATGCAAAAGGGAGTATCTGCACTTTCTGATGCCGAATTATTGGCAATTTTAATCGGCTCTGGCAATACGCGTGAAACTGCAGTAGAACTTTGTCGCCGCATTTTGCATCAGTCACACGATAACTTACAACCAATTGGCTCGATTGTCTGCTGCGGAATTGTGTACATTTCAAGGAATAGGAGAAGCCAAAAGCCATCTCCATCTGTATCAGCTTTGGAATTGGGGAAAAGAAGGAGAAAGCGACATTTTTTGGAAAAAAAGCAGGTAAAAAGTAATGTGACGTCTTTGAACTATCCGAAACCATATTGATAGATTTGAAGCACGAAGAGTTTTGGATAGGTTTATTGAACAATGCCAATAAGGTGCTTGAAATAAGAAAATTAACGCAAGGAGGAATGAGGCAGACGGTGGTTGATATTCCGATGTTATTGAAAATGGTACTCGAAAAGTCGGCATCAGCTTTAGTTGTAGCACATAATCGATCCATCGGGGCAAGCTGTGTCCAAGCGCTGAAGACATAAGCATTACCAAGCGGATTGTAGAAGGATGTAAAGCCATAGGTATTAGTTTTTTAGATCATATCATCGTTGCCGGTGGAAAATATTATAGCTTTGCCGATGATGGAAAGATATAGAAACAGTTTCATTTTCTAAAAGAATTTATATCGAATAACAATGATAGTGATTTCTGAATAACAATAAATAAAGACGAAAATTGACAATTTTAGAGATAAATAACGTAACCAAGCAATACTCAGGACACCTTGCGTTAGATGAAGTTTCTCTTTCGGTAGAACAAGGGAGTATATATGGCTTGTTAGGACCAAATGGCGCCGGCAAAACAACGTTGATTCGTATTATTAATTGTATCACCATGCCCGATAGTGGTGAGGTATTGTTGAATGGAAAACAATTGACAACCAAAGATGTACACAAAATAGGTTACTTGCCCGAAGAGCGTGGATTATATAAAAAGATGAAAGTAGGAGAGCAGGCTATCTACTTGGCGCGCTTGAAGGGATTGTCGAGAAATGATGCGATCAAATCATTAAACTATTGGTTTGAAAAGTTTGAAATAACCAATTGGTGGAATAAAAAAGTGGAAGAACTTTCCAAAGGGATGGCGCAAAAGGTGCAATTTATCACAACGATTCTTCACGAACCGGAACTACTTATCTTCGATGAACCGTTTAGCGGATTCGACCCGGTGAATGCAGACTTGCTCAAACGAGAAATACTTGCATTGAGGGATAAGGGAGCTACGGTTATTTTCTCTACACACAATATGTCGTCAGTGGAAGAACTTTGTGAAAACATTTCTTTAATTGACAAGTCACGGGTGGTATTGCAGGGTAGTGTAGTGGAAATACGGTCTTCATTTACAACCAATAAAATTTATGTGAAATCATTGAAATCGTTTGACCTTGCCAATGCACAAATTGTTTCTCAACAAGACAAAGGTGGCATCATAGAAACTATTTTTTTAAAATCAAAGAGATATGAAAAACAATGAGATATTAAATGAAATACTTCGTCAAACAGAGGTAATCGGTTTTGAAGAAATATTGCCGACAATGAACGATATTTTTATTGAAACGGTAAAATAATCGTCTATTAAGGCGGGCGTTATTACATCCGGTAATCAGAAAAAACAGATCCTATTTCGTAGATTAAAATGTAGAATCTTATTGTTTTGATATAGAACTCGTCTCTACTTTTAAAAACATAGTGAACAATAGTCTTTTTAAGTCAATTTTAATTTCATTTTTACCGCATTTCGACCACATAGTCTAAAAATATCGAAGATATTTTTCTCTATGTTCACGAAAATAAGAGAAAATAATAATGAAAACTATGTTTTCTATGTTTTTCAAAAAAAGTCAAGATGACTTCATAAAATTATCCTTCAGAAAGGTAAAATTAAAAATATGAATAAAGTCTCGATTATCATAGCCAGAGAATACAAAACGAGGGTAATGAAAAAATCATTTATTATTCTCACTTTTCTTACACCGTTGTTTTTTGCGGCGATGCTCGTTGTTCCGTTGTGGCTATCTAACATCAAAGACGAGAAATATTCATAACGTTATTGTGGTTGATAAAACAGGATTGTATGGTAATGCGTTGAAAAGTAATGATATGTGCGTGTTTCTTCTTCTAAAAATCCGGTGGAGAAACATATAAAATTGGCTCCAAACAAGAAAAACGTGTTTGTGGCAGCATTGCAAATTTCCGATGATTTAAGTAAAAATCCGAATGCCGTAAGGCTTTATTCTGAGAAACAGGTAAATGTAGAACTTAAAAACTATATTTCGGATCAGCTTTCTGAATTTGTACAAAATCAAAAATTATTGTCTTACAATATTCCAAATCTAAAAACTATTGTTGAGAATGCTAAAACCGATGTGAAAATACAGACCATTAAATGGGATGAAAAAGGAAATGAGGAAAAAACATCTGCTGAACTTGCACTGATTATTGGTATGATGGCAGCAATACTCATTTATATGTTTATAATGGCGTATGGCTCACAAGTTATGAGCGGAGTTGTGCAAGAGAAAGTGAGTCGTATAGTGGAAGTTATGATTTCTTCGGTCAAACCGTTTGAGTTAATGATGGGAAAAATAATAGGTGTGGCGCTGGTTGGTCTTACACAATTTTTTATGTGGATTCTTTTGACGGGTTTTATCGTTGGTGTTTTTCTGTTTTTTGCCGGAACGTCGAATCCTGAAACGGTGAAACAAATTTCGGATAGTGCAACTGCAATACAGACTACTCCAATGAGTATTCAGGTGACTAACAGCGAGGTTGTAGATATGATTTCGTCTTTGCAGGGAATCAAATTTCTTCAAATTATCTTTTTGTTTGTTGTCTATTTTTTAGGAGGCTATCTGCTTTACGCTTCTTTATTTGCGGCCATTGGTTCTGCTGTTGATAACGAAACAGATACACAACAGTTTTCTATGCCGCTTACTTTACCGATTTTCTTTGCAGTTTACGCCGCTATTTACTCGGCACAAAATCCCGATGGTCCTTTAGCTTTTTGGTGCTCAATGATACCGTTCACTTCACCCATCGTAATGATGGTGCGTCTGCCGTTTGATGTGCCGGTGTGGCAAATTTTATTATCTGTATCCATTCTGATATTATCATTTATCTGCACTGTATGGATTGCAGGTAAGATATATCGTACCGGCATTTTGATGTATGGTAAAAAAGTCACTTGGAAAGAAATGTGGCGGTGGATTCGATTGAGTTAGTTTTACACTAATCACTTGTAATAGTGATCAGCAGATTTTGATAAATACTATTTTAAAATTTCAGATATATGCAATATAATTTTGATGAAATCATTGACAGGCGTGGAACCGGAGCCGTAAAAATTGAATTATGCAAAAAGATTTTCGGTACCGAAGATATTATTCCGCTTTGGGTGGCCGATATGGATTTTCGTACACCCGACTTTATTACTAACGCTATACAAGAGCGCTGTAATCATCCTATTTTCGGTTATTCTACCCCGTGCGAAGATTATTTTACGAGTGCTTCTCAATTGGATAAATCATCATCATAGTTGGCGTATAGAACGGGAATGGCTTGGATTTCTTCCCGGAATTGTTCCCGGATTAGCGTTTGCAGTCAATGCGTTTACGCAGGTAAATGATGAAATTATTATTCAGCCGCCGGTGTATCCTCCATTTATAAATGTTCCGTCAAAGAATAATCGAAAAGTGATTTATAATCCTTTAAAAGAAGTTGACGGACGCTTTGAAATGGATTTTGAAGATTTGGAACGAAAAATAACCGGACGTACCCGTTTGTTTATTTTATGTAATCCTCACAATCCCGGAGGGCGAATTTGGGATAAGAAATTAATGGAACGTTTAGCCGAAATTTGCTATAAGCACGGTATTTTGGTCGTTTCTGATGAAATCCATTCCGATATGGCTTTGCCGGGTAACAAACACATACCGTTTGCCACTGTTTCAGAACTTGCCGAACAAAATAGTATCACATATATGGCGCCCAGTAAGACGTTTAATATGGCAGGTTTAGTGAGTTCGTCCTATATTATACCCAACAAGGAAATCAGGAAAAAATTCAGCGAATTTCTTGAAAACTCGGAATTGGCAAATGGCAATATTTTTGCTTATCTAGCTGCAAAAGTTGCTTACCAAAACGGACAAGAATGGTTGCTTCAAATGGTGGAATATTTACAGGAAAATGTGGATTATGTGATTAATTTTCTTAAAAAGAATATCCCACAGATTATTCCGATGATACCTCAGGCGTCATTCCTTATTTGGTTAAATTGTTCGGGTATGAATATGTCAACCAACGACTTACAAGATTTTATGGTTAACAAAGCCGGACTGGGATTGAACAAAGGTACCACTTTTGGTCCCGGTGGTGAAAAACATCTGCGCTTGAACATTGGTTGTCCGCGTAGTGTACTTGTAGAAGCTATGGAAAAACTGAAAACAGCAATTGACGATATAAACGTTATCAATACGAATAAAAAGTAAAACATCACTGTGAAACTGGTAGTAAACCGAAATAATAACATATATTACGAATATACAAACGAATGGACGTAACGATAGAAACAAGCTGGAAACAACGATTACAATCGGAGTTTGATGCGCCTTACTTCAAAGAATTAACCGATTTTGTACGTACAGAATATCAAACCAAAAGGATTTTTCCTCCGGCAAAATTGATTTTTAATGCGTTTGACACTTGTTCTTTTGACAATGTGAAAGTGGTTATCATAGGTCAAGACCCGTATCACGGCGTTGGTCAGGCACACGGATTGTGCTTTTCTGTGAACAAAGGAATAGAAATTCCGCCATCATTGATCAATATTTTTAAGGAAATAGAACGCAGTATCGGGAAGTCTTCGCCGACACACGGAGACTTAACTCGTTGGGCAGAGCAAGGCGTGTTGTTGCTCAACGCTACATTAACTGTTGAAGCGCACAAAGCAGGATCACATCAGGGACGAGGTTGGGAGCGATTTACGGATGCTGCCATTCGTAAGCTTGCCCAAGAAAAAAACAATTTGGTTTTTATGCTTTGGGGATCTTATGCACAACAAAAGGGAGCATTTATAGATACGAACAAACACTTGGTACTTAAATCGGTACATCCATCGCCTTTGTCGGCGTATCGAGGTTTTATCGGGAATAACCATTTTGTACTTACAAATCAATATTTAAAGGAACACGGACAACGTGAGATTGATTGGTAGCTGATTTTTAAGGCGTACATCATAAAAAACGATTGATTATATTCAGAATAATCAGATTTAATTAAAAAGAACCAAACATTAATTTTAAAAACAAACCTATTTATGAAATGGATTAACAGCAATGACGATCAGTCAAACTACGAAGACCGTCGCGGGAAAGGCGTTAAACGAGGCGCAGCTATTGGTGGTGTAGGAACAATAATAGTGTTGGCATTGTATCTATTTACTGGGCAGGATTTTTCTTCCGTTGTCAATGTTCTGAGTGGCGGGGTAACCACACAAACACAAGAAACATCGGTGGATGATTCACGAGCCAAAGAGAACGAAGAGTTAAAGGTCTTTTCACTACGAGTTTTTAATAGTGCTAACGATGTGTGGACGGAAATATTCAACGAGCAATTTCAGCAAAAATACCGCAAACCAACTTTTGTTACTTTTACGGATGCAACTACTTCTGAATGTGGTGGAGCAAATTCAGCTTCGGGTCCGTTTTATTGCCCAGCCGATGAGAAGGTATATATTGATTTGGCTTTTTTCAACGAACTATCTACACGCTTTCGTGCACCGGGCGATTTAGCTATGGCGTATGTTATAGCTCACGAAGTTGGTCATCACGTACAAAAGTTACTCGGTATCACTGATAAATTGGATCAAATGCGCTCACGATTATCGGAAGAGGAGTATAATAAGTATTCGGTTAAATTAGAATTACAAGCTGATTTTTTTGCCGGAATTTGGGCTAATTATGCTCAGAAACTGAATATTATACAACTTGAAAATGGCGATATAGAATCAGGCACTTAGCGCGGCTAATGCGGTAGGAGACGATACGATACAAAAACAGTCACAAGGTTATACTGTTCCCGATGCATTCACACACGGAACTTCGGAACAACGAATGCGTTGGTTTAAGAAAGGATTTGAAACCGGAGATGTAAATCAGGGTGATACCTTTAATACAAAATCGCTATAATCGATTTTAAGGTATCAACCAATAAAATGTAAAAATTTTATTGGTTGATAGTCTTTGGATTGCAGAAGATGATTTATCACTTTTCCTTGATCCATTTCACAATCCATTCGCCAACTTCAGTTGTAGAGTATGTCTTGGCTCCATCGGCAATGTCTTCGGTAACAATGCCGGCTTCCATACTTGCGGTTACGGCATTGCGGATAAGTTTTCCTTCTGCCATCATTCCGAAGGCATATTCAAACATTAATGCCGCCGAAAGAATGGTTGCCAACGGGTTGGCAATGTTTTTTCCTACCGCCTGCGGATAGGAGCCGTGTATGGGTTCAAATACCGATGTATGTAATCCGATGGAAGCCGAAGGAAGCATTCCCAATGAGCCTGTAATAACCGAGGCTTCATCGGTAAGTATATCTCCAAAAAGATTTTCGGTTACCAACACATCAAAACTTTTAGGCCATTGAATAATACGCATCGCGGCATTATCCACAAACATAAATTCTGTTTCAATATCAGGATATTGAGGCGCAATTTCTTGCCCAATTTGACGCCAAAGACGGGAAGTGGCAATTACGTTGGCTTTATCCACGATGGTTACTTTTTTTCTCCGCTGTCCGGCAAATTTATATGCCAAATGAAGAATGCGTTCTACCTCTTCGCGGGTGTAAACGCAGGTATCGTATGCTGTGTTTCCATCTTCGCTTCTTCCTTGTGGACGACCAAAGTACATCCCACCGGTGAGTTCACGGATACACATAAAATCGGCGCCATCCACCAAATCGGCACGCAAAGGTGATTTGTGTAACAATTGCGGAAATGTTGACACCGGACGAAATATTGGCGTACAATCCCAAGTCCTTGCGCATTTTTAGCAAGCCTTGTTCCGGGCGCACTTTTGCACTTGGGTCGTTGTCAAATTTAGGATCCCCGATGGCTCCAAAAAGCACGGCATCCGACCGCATACACAACTCGTGCGTTTCGTGCGGATAGGGGTTTCCTACGGCATCAATGGCACAAGCGCCTACAATGGCTTCTTTATATTCCAATTGATAACCAAATTTATCACATACGGTTTTTGTTACGTCTAATGCTTGTTTTACTATCTCGGGACCAATTCCGTCGCCCGGAAGAACGGCTATTTTTAATGTTTTCATATTTGCCCCCTAACCCCCTGAAGGGGGAATTTACAGGTTTCGTTTTTTATTATAATTTTTTTTGTATTATTTTTTCCAACGATCCAATCTGCTCATTCCGCGTGTAAATAACCACGAAACAAATTTGTTATGGCCACCTTCAATCATTTTTATTCTACAAAACTCCTGAAATGCTTTTACATCGGTTTCGTGATGTGTGAATTCGCCATTTTCATAACAATAACTACAATATAACGAATTGATTGAACCATCGACATTGGTACCACCGCCCTTTTTATCTTCTTTTAATGGCATTCCGCAACTTTGGCAGTTTTTGTTTACTTTTTCCATAATGAAAATTGTAATTAGTTAATTTTCGATAACTTTTGATTAAGTATTCTAAAGTGCAAATATAATAAAAGTTAAATCATATTCATCATATAAATCAACAAAATCATAGTTCAGACTTTTTTACGGCAATTCCATATAATTGATGGTTGGGATATTTCCGCTTTCAATCATATTGAGCATTTTCACGGTGGCTTTGATTGCCGCTACTGTTTGGTCGGCATCCAAGCCTCTGGTTTTGAACACCTTTTCGCCGAATCGCCATGTGATGATGGTTTGCACTAGCGCGTCTGTTTGCCCACCGGGAGGAATAACAACTACGTAATCAATCAGTTCGGGTGTAGGTTTGTTTAATTTTTTGTAAATTTTATACATTGCTTTGGAGAAGGCGTGATATTGACCATCGCCGGCTGCCGTCTGTTCATAAATATTTCCTTTGATGGAAATTTTGACGGTTGCCATCGGTCGCAGACCTTCGGTAAGTGTCAGCGAGAAATTCAGCATTTTAATATCTTGTACTTCTTCACCACTTTTCAGAATATCGGATATGATGTATGGTAATTCGTCTTGTGAAACCACCTCTTTTTTATCGCCCAATTCGATGATGTGTTTGGTTATTTTTCTCATCGATTCATCATCTAATTCAATTCCCAACGCTTCTAAGTTTTTCTTGATATTGGCTTTGCCTGAAGTTTTTCCCAACGCATATTCGCGCGCTCTTCCAAATCTTTCGGGAAGTAAATCGTTGTAATACAGGTTTCTCTTGTTGTCGCCATCGGCATGAACACCTGCTACCTGAGTAAACACATTGTCGCCAATCAAAGGTTTGTTGTTCGGTATCCGTATGCCTGAATAACTTTCAACCACTTTGCTTACGTGATACACATTTTTTTCAAAATATTGGTTTTCAGTTTTAAATGATCGTGAATAATAGCAACAATGCTTGTCAACGGTGCATTTCCGGCACGTTCTCCAAGTCCGTTCACGGTAGTGTGCACTCCTTTTACGCCTGCTTTTAAGGCTTCATACACGTTTGCCACGGCAAAATCATAATCGTTATGTGCGTGGAAATCAAAATGAAGAGTAGGGTAGCGGTCTATCATCTTTTTACAGAATAATCCTGTTTCATCCGGACTCAAAATGCCCAATGTGTCGGGAAGCATAAAGCGTTTAATCGGCTGGTACTGAAGTTTATCCATCATTTGATACACATATTCTTCGGAATTTCGCATTCCATTAGACCAATCTTCTAGATAAACATTGATTTTTATTCCTCTTTCTGTGGCAGTGGAAATCACTGTTTTTATGTCTTCTAGATGTTCCGGAAGTGTTTTCCGAAGTTGATGAGTGCAATGGTTAAGTGAACCTTTACAAAGCAAGTTCATCACTTTGCACCCGGCGCGCTGCACCCAGTCTAATGATGCTGTGCCGTCCACAAATCCCAGCACCTCTAATTTTTCCAGATGCCCGCGAGATTTTGCCCATTGCGATACTTTTTGTACCGATTGAAATTCACCCTCCGAAACACGTGCCGAAGCGATTTCTATCCGGTCAACGTGAAGTTCTTCTATCAACAAACGGGCGATACTTACTTTTTCGTGAGGAGAAAATGAAACGCCAGACGTCTGTTCTCCATCGCGAAGCGTAGTATCCATTATTTCGATAATCTGCTCTCCAAGTCTCTGATGAGGAGGTTTGTCTTTATTCTGTTTTTTCATAATATCTTTTATTTTGATTTATCTCAACAGCCCGCATTTCTAAATCATTTATCTTTTTCATGTTTCATTTTTCAATTTATACTGATTTTAAGTATTTATAGGAAAGATTAATTTCTATACTTAATCATGTAATTCAACTTTCGCACGTGTAATTCGCACAATTAAAGCAACTTGTATTAGTGTAACAATTTTCTTACTCTCACTACGTACTCTCTTCTCCATCGTGAGAGGGGCTGGGGGTAAGGTCTGACTTAAATAAGATTAAAATGCTTTATTCTTATAAATATCTGATAATCAGAATGTGTTTTTTTTGAGAAATATTTATAGAATCATACGTTTAATAACTTGCGAAAGTTGAATCATAGTAATCATAGAAAATCACAATTCAGACTTTTTCTCGTATTCTTCTATCAAATCTTTTTTGCCTAAAAGGTAATCAATGTCGTCCAATCCATTCAAAAGGCATTCTTTTTTGTAAGCATTAATTTCAAATGATTCAGAAAGAGCTGTTACGTTATTTTTGATAGTTTGATTTTGCAAATCTACGGTTAAAGTTGATTTTGGATCAGCATTTACGGCATCAAAAATATCGGCTAAAAATTCAGGGCTTACCACTACAGGCAAAATACCGTTGTTTAGTGCATTATTTTTGAATATATCGGCAAAAAAACTGGATATAACTACTTTAAATCCATATCCCGCAACTGCCCAAGCAGCGTGCTCTCGGCTCGAACCTGAACCGAAATTTTTGCCGGCAACAAGTATTTCGCTTCCGATATAAATCGGATTGTTGAGAACAAAATCTGTTTTTGGTGAACCGTCTTTTTCATAGCGCCAATCGGCAAAAAGATTATTGCCAAAGCCGTTTTTGTCGGTTGATTTTAAGAAACGTGCCGGAATTATTTGGTCGGTATCCACATTTTCAATTGGGAGTGGAACCACGGTTGATGTTAAACCTACCCCCCAGCCCCCTGAAGGGGGAGTTTGAGATGATTGGTTATTATTATTTGAAGTTTGCATTTTATATTTCTATTTTGTTTTATAGGATTAAAAACCAGATAAATGATAATTTCCCCCTTCAGGGGGTTGGGGGCCGTAGGATTTGTTATTTTTCCTGTTACGGCAGCTGCTGCTGCTACAAGCGGCCCTGCCAAAATAGTGCGCGCGCCAGGACCTTGACGACCTTCAAAGTTTCTGTTTGAAGTAGAAACGGCGTATTTTCCAGCCGGAACTTTGTCATCATTCATAGCTAAACAGGCTGAACATCCGGGCTGGCGCAAGGCAAATCCGGCATCGTTCAGAATTTGCAATAAACCTTCTTCACGAATTTGTTGTTCTACTTTCCAACTTCCCGGCACTAACCAAGCTACCACGTTATCTGCTTTTTTCTTGCCTTTTACGTAGTTTGCAAATACTCTGAAATCTTCGATGCGTCCGTTAGTGCAGCTTCCTAAAAACACATAATCAATGGATTTTCCAAGCAGTTTTTCTCCCGGTTTAAAACCCATATATTCCAATGATTTTTGAAAGGAAATTCTTCCCGCTTCGTCAATTTCGTTTAATGTGGGGATAGCTTCGGTGATTCCCATTCCCATTCCCGGGTTAGTGCCGTAAGTAACCATAGGTTGAATTTCAGAAGCATCATATGAAATTTCTTTATCAAAAATAGCATTTTCATCGCTTTTTAGTGTCTTCCAGTAAGCTAATTTCTTTTCCCACTCTCCATCTTTAGGAGCAAACTCGCGCCCTTTTACATAAGCAAATGTTGTTTCGTCCGGTGCAATCATACCGCCTCGTGCCCCCATTTCGATGGAAAGGTTACAAACAGTCATACGTTCTTCCATATTCATATTGCGAATAGCTTCGCCGGCGTATTCTACAAAATAACCCGTTGCCCCTCCTGTAGTAAGTTTTGAAATCATAAAAAGAGCTAAATCTTTGGCGGTTACTCCTTTTTGAAGCTTGCCATCAAAATTAATACGCATTGTTTTTGGGCGCGACTGTAAAATACATTGTGTTGCCAGTACCATTTCGACTTCGCTTGTGCCAATGCCAAATGCAATAGCTCCAAATGCTCCGTGCGTGGATGTGTGACTATCGCCACAAACGATTGTTGCACACGGGGTGAGTGAAGCCGTTTTCAGGACCAATAATATGAACTACTCCGTTTTTTTCGTGTCCGAGCGGGTAAAAAAGCGGCATCCCAAAATCGTGGGCATTTCTTGCAAATGTATCCAGCTGATTTTTTGAAATTGGATCTTTTACCGGTTGGTCTTGGTTTATTGTTGGTGTATTATGGTCGGCAGTCATCGTGGTTTTATCGGGTCTAAAAACCTTTAATCCACGTTGACGAAGTCCTTCAAAAGCCTGCGGGCTCGTGACCTCGTGACAAAAATGACGGTCGATGTATAATTGTGTTGGACCGTTTTCAACACTTGAGACTACATGGGCATCCCAAATTTTGTCAAATAGGGTAGTTCCTTTTATTTGTGACATATTATTTTGATATTTATTTTTTAATGTGGTATTTTTTCAACTAAAACTTTGTTATTGTACTTGTCGTAATAAATACAAGTCATTTGGTTTAAATTTACTATCCATTTTTCTATTCCTGTATCAGCGCAATCCTTACAAAAAGTATAATAATCGGTTTCTCCTTTTTGATGAGATTTTAATTTCTGTATAAAGCTGTTAGTTTTTACTTCATTGGAAATTTGTAAAGCTTCATACTGAGGTAATGAACTTGTTTTGAAGTTTTCAGAGCCAAAATAAACGGTATGGCTATTGTTCACCCAAGTCTCAAATTCAACAACACCCAACTGTCTTATTTCCTGAATATAGTTAGGAAAATCCACTCCTGATTTAACTTTGCTGTGGGCATCTTCTATTTGTTTTACGGTAAACATATTATGTTATTTTACAAATTTATTGATGGCATTCACATAAGATTCAACCGATGCTGCCACAATGTCGGTATTTGCCCCGAATCCGTAATATATCGATCCGTTATATTCTACCTGCATATGCACTTTTCCTACATCGTCACTCCCTCTGCTAATTGCTTGTATGGTGAACTCCTGTAACGTCATTTTTCTTTTTATAATTTGTTTCAGGGCGTTGATAGCCGCATCCACCGGACCGTTACCGCTTGCCGCGGCTTCAAATTTTTCGTTGGCAATAATCAGTCCTAAACTAGCCACCGATTTTACACCTACACCGGATGTAACTTGCAGATAATCAATTTTTATACGTTGTTGTTCGGAGCGCTCTTTGCCTGCAAGCATCAGCACATCATCGTCATTAATATCCTTTTTTTGTCCGCTAATTTAAGAAATTCTTCGTATATTTTGTCTAACTTTCCGTTATCCACTTCTACGCCGAGTACGCTCAAACGATGTTTCAATGCCGCTCTTCCACTGCGGGCTGTAAGTAAAATTGAGTTTTCGTCTAATCCCACGTCTTTCGGATCCATAATTTCGTAGCTCTGACGATTTTTCAGAACTCCGTCCTGATGAATTCCGGAGGAGTGAGCAAACGCGTTTCTTCCTACCACAGCTTTGTTTGGTTGCACAGGCATATTCATCAAACTCGAAACAAGCCGGCTGATAGGATGTATTTTTTGTGTGTTGATATTAGTTTCTATATCTAAATTTTTGTGGCATTTTAATATCATAGCCACTTCTTCTAATGATGTGTTTCCAGCTCGTTCGCCAATACCGTTGATGGTAACTTCCACCTGACGTGCTCCATTTTGAACACCGGATATGGTGTTTGCGGTAGCCATTCCAAGGTCGTTGTGGCAGTGAGTAGAAATTATGGCGTTTTGTATGCCTTTTACATTTTCAAAAAGGAATTTTATTTTTTCGCCATATTCCCACGGCAAGCAATATCCGGTAGTATCCGGTATATTAACAACTGTGGCGCCCGCTTTGATTACGGCTTCCACAACTTTTGCCAAATAAATGTTGTCGGTGCGCCCTGCGTCTTCACAATAAAACTCGACATCTTCCACATATTTTTTTGCATATTTTGTAGCCGACACGGCACGTTCGAGTATTTCATCTTGTGTAGAATTGAATTTATATCTGATGTGATATTCAGACGTGCCTATTCCGGTGTGAATGCGTTTACGTTTGGCATATTCTAATGCTTGAGCAGCAACATCAATGTCTTTTTGTACTCCTCGCGTGAGTGCACATATAGTGGGCCAGGTAACCGCTTTGGAAATTTCTACAACAGAATTAAAATCACCGGGACTTGAAATTGGGAATCCGGCTTCGATTACATCGACACCAAGTCCTTCCAACGCCTTTGCGACCTGAATTTTTTCGATAGTGTTCAACTGGCATCCGGGGACTTGTTCCCCATCACGAAGTGTAGTGTCAAAAATAAATAATTTGTCCATATAAGCCCTCTCTAACTCCCCTAAAGAGGGAGAACCGTAGAGAGAAACGGTTTTTAGTAATTTATTATTATTTTCTTTTCTTTATGAAGAGTAAATGCCCATTAATGTAAATTAATTTCCTTTTAAAAGGGGAGATCTCTTCAATAAAAAACCTTTCTCAACAATGTGAGAAAGGTTTTTATATCTTATTCAGTTATCTACATACCAAACTCACACCCTCTTGTTTTGTAAGAGAATAATAATACCGAGGAGGATAATATGTAAACTGTTGTTCATTTCTTGAATTTGAGTGCAAAGATATAATCTATTTTTTGATTATGCAACAAAACTGTAATAATTTTGTTTAGATAATTTACAAATTAAAAGATTTTTGGCTTTTAAGTTGGTATTTATTATCTATGCCATTTTGAGTTTTTAAAATATAGCTATAACTCATAGTATTACTAAATATCCATTTTACAAATAATGAAACTTATTTTTGGCGTGGTTTATGTATTTTGCTTAAAATTGCGTAATATTGCATTTAAATTTTATAAGATGACCTTGATATGTTGAGTCGATTCGGCATATTTAAAATTGTTATTTTCTTATGTAGCTATATGATGATTAACAAACCAATATTAAAACGGATAAATTTATATGAATAAAACTTGGCAAAAGTGGTTGATGATAGGTTGTGTAATTGTTTTGATGACTCACGGAATGTATGCACAGTCGTTTTATCGTACTCAAATTTTGAATAAAGATGTTAAAACCCTTCGTGTCGAAATCAATGGTGAAGCGCTGAATAGTCCCGTGATAAAATTGGGAGGAGACGATGTTATGAAAATCAGTTTCGATGAACTTTCGCACGAAATACACGCGTATTCATATACCATATTGCACTGTAACGCTGACTGGACACCCTCTCGGCTTTCTACTATGGAATATCTCGGTGGTTTTACCAATAGACGAATAGATGATTATGTAACGTCGTTAAATACCACGGTACTTTACACACATTACAGTTTTGAATTGCCTAATGACCGGATGACTTTCAAAATTTCGGGAAATTATGTTGTTTTAATTTACGAAGATAACGATATGGAAAAGCTGATTGCCAACGTGTGTTTCTCGGTGGTAGAATCGAGGGTGGAGATGGAAACTAACGTACGTGGCAATACGGATATCGAACTTAATAGAACGCTACAACAACTCGATTTTGATGTGTTATTGAAGGGTTACTATGTGCAAAATCCACCATCAGATATTAAGGTGGTAGTGCGTCAGAACAACCGTATCGACAATCAAGTCACCGATGTGAAACCGACATTCTTTAATACTAACAAGTTAACTTACACTAATAATCGTAATTTAATATTTGAAGGTGGCAACGAATACCGCCGTTTTGACATTTCATCGGTATATAATTATAGTGAAAAAATTGATAAAATAAGATATGAAGAACCCAATTATCAGGTTTATCTTTTTGAAGACCAAATTAATAATAGCAGAACGTATGTGAATGATTTTGATGTGAATGGACGGTTTATTATCAATTATCAAAACTCGGACGATGACGATACAACGGCTGATTACCTGTACGTGAATTTTTACCTGAAAAAAGATGAACCGTTTTTAGACGGTACGGTATATATTGGTGGAGAGTATAACTACAATCAACTGAATGATATCAGCCGGATGGATTACGATTTTAGTAAAGGAATGTACTTCAAAAAAATATTGTTGAAGCAAGGTGGATATAATTACCAATACTGGTTTTATAGAAAAGGGAATCCCAAAGCTACGACCGCATCAACTGACGGGAGTTTTTGGCAAACGAAGAATGAATATGTTATTTACGTTTACCATCGTGGTTTTGGCGACCGCTACGATAAGTTGATAGGGGTAAAAATAGTTCCTTAATTTTTTGCCATATCTATTCTGGATCTTACTATTGATAAACAGCTCCGTTGGAGTTTTTTCTAAAAAATACATTATTTTATTAAATATTTTTCAATTAATTAATAAAAAAAGAACTTCTTTTCAAGGAGGTTTTTTAGGAGGGGAATTACATGATTGTTTATAAGTTTGGAGGAGCGTCTGTCAAGTCATCAGACGGAATACGAAACATCGTAAAAATTGTTTCGGGAGTAAAAGAAAATTTGTTTGTAGTTGTTTCGGCTATGGGTAAAACCACCAATGCGATGGAAATTGTGCTCGAAAACTTTATGAAAGCTGATAAAATAGCTGCACTTGAAAAGTTACTTGAAGTTGAAAAATATCATAAAGACATCATCGCTGAATTATTTGAAAATAAAGCTGCAGGTGAAAATGCCGTAAACCCCCTTTTTGATGAATTACACAATTTTATAAATAACGGCATAGGAGATGATTATGACCGCTGGTACGATCAGCTTGTTTCTTATGGTGAGGTCATTTCTACCAAAATCGTTTCGGCTTTTTTGATGGAATCCAACATTCCGAATAGCTGGCTTGATATGAGGCAAGTATTAGTGACCGACAGCAATTTTCGCGAAGCGAATGTTAATATGCTTGAATCTGAAAAGCGGATGAAGCAGGCTGTAGATTTTAATACAAACCGTATTTATGTAGGACAAGGTTTTATCGGTACCAATATGCAAGGAAAACCCACAACACTCGGACGCGAAGGTTCAGATTATACTGCGGCTGTAGTTGGTAATTTGCTTCAGACCGAAAGCGTTACTATATGGAAAGACGTGCCGGGAATTTTAAATGCTGACCCGAGAATTTTTTCCGATACGGTACATATTCCCGAATTGACGTATATGGATGCCGTAGAGTTGGCTTACAGTGGAGCGCAAATTATTCATCCGAAAACGATAAAGCCGTTAGAAAATAAACAAATTCCATTGTTTGTGCGTCCGTTCGGAAGCCCCACAGATGCCGGTTCGGTGATAAAAGACAAGATAGCGAAACCCATTAGTGTCCCGGTGTTAATTTTACGCAAAAATCAAGTATTAGTCACCTTGCGTCCCTTAGATTTCTCGTTTGTGCTGGAAGAAAGTTTAACTTGGATTTTTACCGTGATCGAAAAACATCGGCTTAAGGTTTCGCTTATACAAAGCTCGGCTGTAAGTATTTCTATTTGTGTGGACAGCACCCGTTACCTGCAATCGGCATTAGATGAACTAGCCAACGATTTCCGTGTGACGTACAATGATCATCTGGAACTGTTGACCATTCGCGGAACTACTCCCGAAATAATCAAAGAAAATACTCGCCAGCGTGAAATTCTTTTACAGCAACGTACAAGAAGAATTGGGCGTTTTTTGATGCGAGAGCAAGAAGATAAATAAGATACCCTTATATGTTTTTCTTGCTTTTTCCCGGAGTTGTATTGAATTGTTTTTTGAAGTAATTGTTCAGATGCGCTGGTGAGCTAAATCCGAATTTGTTGGCAATCTCTTTGATGTTGAGGTTACTATGATCTAATTCGGATTTAATGTATTTTGCTTTTTCGCGCATAACCCATTGTTTGGGTGTATCGTTAAAATGTTCTTTGAACCGCCTTGTGAATGTTTTTTCGGACATGTTGCATTTTTCTGCCAAGTCTTTTATCGATTCGCAGAGCAAATAATTTTCTTTTACTACGGTTACAAAATCGTTCAACGAACTGATTACCGGTTCTAAAAAATAAGCCGATTCTTCTTTAGTGTAAAACCCGCGCATCAAAAAGAGCCATTCGCTTTCTTTTAAATCGTGCAGATGCCGACATATCATATTATTTTTTAAATAGATATTCATATTATCAACAAATGCTTTCAGTGGATTTTTCATAGGCAGAATCCGAATGTCTTCTTCTAACTTTTGTTTGTTGTATGTGCCGAGTGAAAGGAGTGAGTACTTATCACATTTTATTTTCGGATAATCAAAATATAATAATGTAAAAACAGAGTCCTCAAGCATTTTGCAGGTGTAATTTTTTTCATAATTCAACAAGGCGATTTCGTTCGTATGTACGCTTCTGATTTCATTTAAATCAGAAATCACTTCCAATACTCCATTTTGCATAAATATAACAGCAAATTGTTTCTTTAGAGCTAATTTTAATTCAAAATCGCAACCGTATTGCTTGTACGAAAAACCCGAAAAGAAATCCGAAATATAGTTACTACAAGCTCGATGCTCATCTAAATATAATAGCGACGGGGTTATTTGCTTTTTACGTTTTATATTCATAAATGAATTATTAAGAGTGCTAAGATAATGTTTTTTGTTAAAAAAACAACTGATTTTTATAAATACGTGATAAAACTAATTTTTTGTAGATGTTCAAAGATAAATAACGTCAAAATAGAATAACAGTTTTCTCTTGTCGCAAAAAACAAATAATAGACAATATTCTTGTTTACATATTGAGGTTGTCTTGATTTTTTAATTTGCAGTAATAATAATCAATAGATATCATACCTACGGTGCTTAAAACCAATGATGTATATTTTTTATTAAGATTTCGCCCCGATGGAGCTAAAAAATACCGTTAGTCAGAATATATTAATAACAGAATGATTATCAACTCATAAGAAGTTCTATTGGAACGACACGCAATAAATCATGAAAAGCCAAGATGATTTCATTGCCAGTCAATTTTATAATTAAAGGTTGGCTGGTTAGCTAAGAGAACAAAAAAGGCTACCTTTTAAAGCAGCCTTATTTTTATGTAAAAAACGCGGAGAACTTTTATATTTCAAAGGCTTTTTGCACCTCATAGTTCACCATTTTTGCAAAATCTGAAACATACATTGTTCCTTTATCCCCTTCACCCTGGCGGCGTACGGCAACTTTGTTGTTTTCAGCTTCCTTTTCGCCTACAATCAACATATAAGGAATACGTTTCAACTCGTTGTCTCGAATTTTTCTTCCGATTTTTTCGTTACGGTCGTCAATAATGGCGCGTACATCGTTGTCATTCAACTCTTTTACAACTTGCGCTGCATAGTCGTTAAATTTTTCGCTAATAGGAAGTACAGCTACTTGGTCAGGAGTAAGCCACAATGGAAATTTACCTGCGGTGTGTTCAATCAAAACAGCTACAAAACGTTCCATAGAACCAAATGGAGCACGATGTATCATCACCGGACGGTGCTTTTGGTTATCTTCGCCAGTGTATTCCAACTCAAAACGCTCCGGCAAGTTGTAATCGACTTGAATTGTTCCTAATTGCCAGCGGCGTCCAAGAGCATCTTTTACCATAAAATCAAGTTTGGGACCATAAAAAGCAGCTTCACCTAATTCTACGCGAGCTTTTATCCCTTTTTCTTCCACAGCTTCAACAATGGCGCGCTCGGCTTTTTCCCAGTTATCGTCACTACCAATATATTTTTCTTTATTTTCAGGATCACGTAATGAGATTTGGACTTCAACATTTTGGAAATCAAGTGCTTTGAAAATAATACTGATAATATCCATCACTTTCAAGAATTCTTCTTTCACCTGATCGGGGCGGCAGAAAAGGTGTGCATCATCTTGTGTAAAACTGCGTACACGTGTCAATCCGTGCAATTCGCCACTTTGCTCGTAACGATAAACCGTTCCGAATTCAGCTAAACGTACCGGAAGATCTTTGTAAGAACGCGGTTTATGTTTGTAAATCTCACAATGGTGGGGGCAGTTCATTGGTTTCAATAAATATTCTTCCCCTTCTTCCGGAGTATGAATCGGTTGAAACGAATCTTTCCCGTATTTTGCATAGTGTCCTGAGGTAACGTAAAGCAATTTGTTGCCAATGTGTGGTGTCATTACCTGCTGATACTCATATTTACGTTGGATTTTTTTCAAGAAATCTTCCAAGCGCAAACGAAGCGCAGTTCCTTTTGGCAACCACATTGGAAGTCCTTTTCCCACCGTTTCGGAGAACATAAACAGTTCCAATTCCTTTCCTATTTTGCGGTGATCGCGTTTTTTAGCTTCTTCCAGCAATATTAAATAGTCTTCTAGCATTTTCTTTTTTGGGAAAGTGATACCGTAGATACGGGTAAGCATCTTACGCTTTTCGTCTCCACGCCAATACGCTCCGGCAACATTTAAAACTTTCACAGCCTTAATTTCGCCTGTATTTGTTAAGTGTGGACCTCGGCAAAGATCTGTGAAATTTCCTTGCGAATATAATGTAATTGTTCCGTCTTCTAAAGCACTGATTAACTCCACTTTGTATTCATCACCTTTTGCTTCGAACATTTTGAGCGCATCCGCTTTGCTGATGTCTTTACGAACAATGGCTTCTTTTCTTGCGGCAAGTTCTATCATCTTGTTTTCGATAGCCTGTAAATCACCCTCTTTGATTACCACCTCGCCGGGATCTACATCATAATAAAATCCGTTTTCAATAGCGGGACCAATTCCAAATTTAATACCGGGATAAAGTTCCTGTAATGCTTCAGCCATTAAGTGAGCCGAACTGTGCCAATAAGCGTGTTTTCCTTCTTCATCGTCCCATTTATACAACTTAATGGAAGCATCCGAAGTAATAGGGCGGGAGAGATCCCACGTTTCGCCATTAACACTTACCGATAAAACGTCTTGCGCCAATCTCAGACTAATGCTTTCCGCAATTTGATATCCGGTTACGCCTTGCGCAAATTCACGTACCGAATCGTCTGGAAATGTAATTTTAATCATACTTTTTTTGAACCTTACAAATGGTTTTATAATTCATTAAATTGGATGCAAAGATAGTGAAATTTAGTCAAAATAAATAAAGTTGTTTTTTTGTAATTTTTTTGAAAAAAACTGTGTGTACGCACACACATTTAAAATCTTTTATTATTTTTGCACCATAGATTGTAAAATACGATGAAAAACTTTCCCGAAAATATAACAATCAAAGAAATTGCACGTCTGGCTGGTGTTTCTGCCGGTACTGTCGATCGTGTGTTGCACCACCGAGGTAAAGTTTCGACAAAGAATTTAGAAAAAATCAACGAAATATTGCAACAAGTTGATTACCATCCGAATATTATAGCCAGCGCATTGGCATCAAATAAAAAATATCATTTGGCAGCAGTTATTCCATTATCCAAAAAGGGAGAATATTGGGAACTTGTATCGATGGGAATAGACGAAGCCATCAATGAGTTTAGCCAATTCGGAATGCAAATGCAAAAGATTTACTTTGATCAATACGACAGTGCGAGTATGAAAAAAGTAAATGAAATGTTGCTGTCAGAAAAATTTGACGGAGTTATATTAGCTGTACTTTTTAAAGATGAGTTTGCCTTGTTATCCGACTATTTAGCTGAAAATGAAATACCTTTTATGTATATGGATTTTAACCTTCGGCATCATAAACCATTGGCATTTTATGGTACAGATTCATTGAGCGGAGGGAAGTTGAGTGCCCGAATGTTGCTTTCACTGGTAGGGAAAAAGGATAATATCTTAATCGTACTGCTTAATGCAAAAAACGGCTTACGTTCGAATCAGAGCATAAACCGTGAAAACGGTTTTTTAGAGTATTTAAAAGGAAAAATATTTTGAAGGAAAAGTTTTCAGGATAAACTTAGAATATGTGGACAAAAAACGTAATGATATGATTTTAGACGATTTCTTCCTTGAGCATAAAGTAAAAGGAGTTATTGTTTTCAATTCTACGTGCCATATTGTTGCTCGTTATTTTGAGGAAAATAATATTGATGATACCGTGCTGGTGGGGTATGATGGAGTGGAAAAAAATATAGCCATGATGAAAAAAGGCTTTGTTGACGTACTTATCGCACAACGACCTTATTATCAGGGGTATGAAACAACCAAATCGCTTTGTAATTTTCTGTTGAGAAAAACTATGCCGAATGCGAAAAATTACATTCCACTTGATATTTTGGTGCGTGAAAATGTTGATTTTTATAACTTTCAATAAATAATGACAAAAACGATGGAAAACTTATTCGATATTTCAGGCAAAGTCGTAGTAATCACAGGAGGATTGGGTGTGCTGGGTGCAAATATTTCTCAATATCTGCTTTCTCAAAAAGCAACGGTAATAGCTTTGGGAAGAAACCGCGAAGCCGGTGAGAAGTTTGTAAATGAGGCCGAAAAGAATGGACAACAAGCCGGGTTTTATTTGGCAGACGTGCTCGACAAAGAATCATTGATTGAAGCGCGCGAAAAGATTGTCGGAAAATTTGGCAACATTGAAGTGCTTCTAAATGCAGCCGGAGGGAATATCGATGAAGCAAATATTCGTCCGGATCAAACAATATTTGACGTGAGCATTGAAGCGATGCACAAAGTGCTTGACCTGAATTTGTTCGGAACAATACTGCCTACACAAGTTTTTTTGGAAAATATGGTGAAAAATGGTAGCGGAGTTGTGTTGAACTTTTCGTCGATGTCGGCTTTTCGTCCGTTAACACGTGTTTGCGGATACGGAATGGCAAAGGCGGCGGTCAACAGTTTTACGCAATTTATGGCAAGTGAATTGTCGTTAAAGTTTGGTCAGAAATTTAGAATAAATGCCATTGCTCCCGGTTTTTTCTTAACAAAACAAAATAAAAATCTATTGACAAGTCCGGATGGCTCATTAACGGAACGTTCAAAGGACATCATTCGTCAAACTCCTTTCAAACGCTTTGGAGAGCCTGATGAATTGTTTGGAACTGTTCATTATCTTATCAGCGATGCTTCCAAATTTGTAACCGGCACGGTTGCAATTGTTGACGGCGGTTTTAATGCTTTTTCAATTTAAGTAAAAAATAAATATTTTACGAGTTATGTATTTATGTGAGCAAACTTGGCGATGGTACGGTCCTAACGATCCGGTGAGTCTTTGGGATGTAAAGCAAGCCGGTGCAACCGGAGTTGTTACGGCTTTACATCACATTCCTAATGGTGAAATTTGGACGATGGAAGAGATTTCGAAGCGAAAAAAGATGATTGAAAATGCCGGTTTGCGGTGGTCGGTGGTTGAAAGTGTGCCTGTACACGAGCATATTAAAACCCAAACAGGTAATTTTGAAAAATGCATAGAAAATTACAAGGAATCGATACGAAATCTCGGTAAATGTGGTATTGCTACGGTGACTTACAACTTTATGCCCGTACTTGATTGGACACGTACAGATTTGGAATATACATTACCGGATGGCTCTAAAGCACTTCGGTTTGAACGAGCAGCGTTTGTCGCATTTGATTTATATATTTTGAAACGTCCCGATGGTGAAAGAGATTATTCATCCGAAGAAATAGCGAAAGCAAAAGAACGCTTTTCGCAAATGACGGAAGCCGATAAACAAAAACTCACAAGAAATATTGTTGCCGGTTTGCCGGGTTCTGAAGAAAGTTTTACGGTAGAACAATTGCAGCGTGAACTCAATCGGTACAAAAATATCAGTTCCGAAAAATTGAAACAAAATTTGATTTGTTTTTTGAAAGAAATAGTACCGGTAGCGGAAAAATCGGGAGTGAAAATGGTTATTCATCCTGATGACCCACCTTATTCTATTTTGGGTTTGCCTCGTATTTTAAGTTCGGCAGATGATTTCAATGAGTTAATCGAGGCTGTTCCGAGTTTATCTAACGGATTGTGCCTGTGTACCGGCTCGTTTGGAGTTGTATCGCACAATGACTTGACCGGCATTATGAAACGATTCAAAGAACGCGTGAATTTTGTTCATTTTAGGAGTACGCAACGGGATGATGAGGGTAATTTTTACGAAGCCAATCATTTGGAGGGAAATGTAGATATGTATGAAGTGATGAAATGCTTGCTTGAGATAGAGCAAGAGAGAAAAAAATCTATTCCGTTGCGTCCTGACCACGGACATCAAATGCTCGATGACTTGAATAAGAAAACAAATCCAGGTTATTCAGCTATTGGGCGTTTACGTGGGTTAGCCGAGCTTCGGGGTTTGGAAATGGGAATAGCAAAATCATTATTTAACAATTAAAAACAAAAAATATGAGTAAAAAAATAGTCACTTTCGGAGAAATAATGCTACGTTTGGCAACTCCCGGATATCAACGATTTATCCAATCGCAAAGTCTGAATTCGACTTTTGGCGGTGGCGAAGCAAATGTAGCGGTGTCACTTGCCAACTATGGATTGGAGGCTGAGTTTGTAACACGTTTACCTAAAAACGATATTGCAGAATGGTGTGTCTCGGAACTAAGAAAATATAATGTAGGTACTCAAAACATTATCAGAGGAGGTGAACGACTCGGCATATATTTTTTAGAAACGGGAGCGGTTGCACGTGCTTCAAAGGTGGTGTATGACCGTGCTAATTCATCAATTGCCGATATAAAACCGGGAATGATAAACTGGCATGAAGTATTGAAAGGTGCAGATTGGTTTCATTGGACAGGAATTACACCCGCACTTTCGCAAGGCGCCGCCGATGCTTGTCTCGAAGCTATTAAAGTGGCTAATGAATTAGGTGTAACAGTTTCCACGGATTTAAACTATCGTAAAAATTTGTGGAAATATGGTAAAAAAGCATCTGAAATAATGCCGGCTTTGGTAGAAGGATGCGATGTGATTCTCGGAAATGAAGAAGACGCAGAAAAAGTTTTTGGGATTAAACCCGAAGGATTTGATGTGGCACATACCGGTGGTGAAGTGGATGCCGCCGAATTTGAGAGCGTTTGTACACAATTAATGAAAAAATTTCCTCGTGCAAAAAAAGTGATTATTACCTTACGTGGCTCAATCAATGCCAATCATAATACTTGGGGTGGTGTATTGTATGCCGATGGAAAACTTTACGAATCAAAACGATACGATATAACTCATATTGTTGACAGAGTGGGCGGTGGCGATTCGTTTATGGGTGGTTTGATTTACGGTTTACTTACTTACCCTTCTGATGATCAGAAATCATTGGATTTCGCGGTAGCCGCTTCATGTCTGAAACACACTGTTTACGGTGACTTTAATTTAGTTTCGGTAGCCGAAGTCGAAAGTTTGATGGGTGGCGATGGGAGCGGGAGAGTATCAAGATAAAACCTTTAAGATTCTCACTGAAGGGACTTATACAGTTAGAAAAACAGAAAAATTTTTAAAAACCAAATTTCCCTTTTTTTGCAAGGGGGAGAAGAAGCAAACTATGAAATTCAGTAAAATAGAAGTGATTTCTGCAATGAAATCCACAGGAATTGTTCCGGTTTTTTATCATTCGGATATTGAAATTGCAAAGAACGTATTAAAAGCGTGTTACGATGGTGGTATTCGTGCTTTTGAGTTTACCAATCGAGGCGATTTTGCCCACGAAGTTTTTGGAGAGTTGGTTAAATTTGCAATCAAAGAGTGCCCTGAGATGATATTGGGTGTAGGCTCAATCGTAGATGCCCCCACAGCTTCGCTATACATTCAGTTAGGCGCCAACTTTGTAGTAGGTCCTTTATTTAATCCCGATGTGGCAAAAGTATGTAATCGCCGTTTGATACCTTACTCGCCCGGTTGTGGTTCGGTATCGGAAGTAGGCTTTGCACAGGAAGCCGGATGTGATCTTTGTAAAGTATTTCCGGGTGATGTGCTTGGGGCTGCTTTTGTGAAGAATCTTAAAGCGCCGATGCCTTGGTCTAATCTGATGGTTACCGGTGGAGTAAAGCCCGAAGAGGGCAATTTGAAGATGTGGTTTGATGCCGGTGTTACTTGTGTAGGAATGGGTTCTAACTTATTTCCGGCAGATGTAATTAAGAGCCAAACATGGAACATTATCACCGAGCTTTGTGCCAATGTGCTGGATATTGTAAAAAAAATCAGATAATAACGCAAATCATCAAAAGTTTAATAACACATATAAAACACGTAACAAATGACTAAATCAAATGAAAGCACAAAGACAATGACCAGCTTTAGATGGACTATTTGTGCAATGTTGTTTTTTGCAACAACAATTAACTACCTCGACAGACAGGTACTTTCTCTGACTTGGGATGAGTTTATAAAACCGGAATTTCATTGGAATGAAAACCATTACGGTACCATAACCTCCTTCTTTTCGATATTTTACGCTATCTGTATGCTTTTCGCAGGTCGTTTTGTAGAATGGCTGGGGACAAAAAAAGGATTTTTATGGTCTATCGGTATTTGGAGTATTGGCGCATGTCTACATGCTACTTGCGGAATTGTGACAGAATCGTATGTTGGATTAGAAAATAAAGCTGCTCTGATAGGCGCAACAGGTGATTTAGCCGTGATGATAGCTACTATAAGTATGTGGAGTTTCCTTGTGGCACGAGGAATTTTAGCGTTGGGTGAAGCCGGTAATTTTCCTGCGGCGATAAAGGCAACAGCAGAAATATTTTCCTAAAAAAGATCGTGCCTACGCTACTTCTATATTCAATGCCGGTGCATCTATTGGTGCTCTTTTCGCTCCCTTGTCAATACCACCGCTTGCAAAGCTTTTCGGATGGGAAGTCGCGTTTATCGTTATCGGTGCTTTAGGTTTTCTTTGGATGAGCTTTTGGGTGTTTGTTTATGATAAACCGGATAAAAGTAAAAGGGTGAACAAACTGGAATTGGAATACATCGAGCAAGATAAAAAAGAAGACACCTCATCGTTGAAACAAGAGAATAAAGTTGAAAAAATTCCTTTTTTACAATGTTTTACTTATAAACAAACCTGGGCGTTTGCCGTAGGAAAATTTATGACCGATGGCGTATGGTGGTTCTTCTTGTTTTGGACTCCTTCTTACTTAAACACTCAATTTGGTATCAAAACCTCTGAAGGATTAGGGATGGCGCTTATTTTTACGCTTTATGCAATAGTTACCGTATTGTCTATATTTGGAGGTAAATTACCTACAATATTTATTAATCGAAGCGGGCAAGATCCCTATGCGGCACGTATGAAAGCGATGTTGATTTTTGCTTTTTTTCCACTTGCCGTGTTGCTGGCGCAACCATTGGGTATTCATTATTCATACTTGGGTAAGAATGCTGCTTGGATTCCGGTATTGCTTATATCCATCGGATGTGCTGCCCATCAGGCGTGGAGCGCTAATTTATTCTCTACTGTCGGCGATATGTTTCCAAAAGGTGCAATTGCTACCATTACAGGTATTGGTGGTATGGCAGGAGGCATCGGCTCTATGATTTTGCAAAAGTCAGCCGGTAAATTATTTGTTTTTGCAGGTGAGAGCAATATGAATTTTATGGGATTTGAAGGAAAGCCGGCAGGTTATTTTGTAGATTTCTGCATCTGTGCGTTTGCATATTTAATAGGCTGGACGGTGATGAAAACACTGGTACCCAAGTATAAACCGATAGAAATATAAGATACATTCGTGTAAAAACCGATCAAATAATGAACACAAAGTCTAACAATACAAATTATAGATTTTGTGTTTTTTGTTTTTTCTTTAGATGTTTTATATCAACTCTTTAGCTCTTAGCAGTTCTTCCATTTCCCGTTGCACGTTGTGGGCTTCGTTACGTGCAGCATCGGCAAAATTTCTTTCGGATGAGGCGTAAAGTATTTGTCGTGAAGAGTTTACAAGTAATCCGCATTCGTCGTTCAAACCATATTTTGCAACTTCTTGCAAACTTCCTCCTTGCGCTCCAACTCCGGGAACGAGCAGAAAATGATTGGGAACAATTTTTCGTACACCGGCAAGCATTTCGGCTTTTGTGGCGCCTACCACGTACATCAGATTTTCATCCGTTCCCCAGTTTTGGGAGGTTTTCAGCACTTTTTCAAAAAGTTTTTCGCCGTCTTGTTCCATAAATTGAAAGTCATAAGCACCTTTGTTGGAAGTCAATGCCAAAATAATAACCCATTTTTCATTATAACCTAAAAACGGAACAACCGAATCTTCGCCCATATATGGTGCAACTGTCACCGCATCAAAATTCATATTCTCGAAAAAGGCGCGTGCATACATTTGTGAGGTATTCCCGATGTCGCCACGTTTAGCATCTGCAATAATAAATTGGTCGGGATATTTACTGCGAATATAATTCACAGTACGTTCCAGCACATCCCAACCTTGCAAACCGTGACTTTCGTAAAACGCAAGATTTGGTTTATATGCTACGCACATATCGGCAGTAGCGTCAATAATGGCTACGTTAAAATCAAATAACGGGTCGTCGGAATTATTTAATATATATTCCGGAATTTTATTGATGTCGGTGTCTAATCCTACACAGAGGAAGGATTTTTTGCGCTGTATGTTTTGGAAAAGTTGTTGTTTGTTCATATCTGCTCCCTAATCCCCTCGCGATAGCTATCGGGAAGGGGAAATTAATGAGTTTAAATTATTTATATGCTATTGTTGAGTATGTTTTTTACTTCCCCTCGCGATAGCTATCGCGAGGGGATTGAAGGGGTAATTACAATATGCTTTTGTCATTTCAAATAATCGTTTACTTTTTGTTTAATAAGTGTTTTAACTTCTTCCCAACTCATATTTAATGAAACAGGCGACACACTATCTTCAGCATCAACAAAATAAACTAATGCTTGCGGTATTGTTATTCCGAGCATTTGATTGGGATATTTGGCTTTATGAAAATTAATTATTTCTTGTATGTGGAAGTGTTTTAGTATTTCTGCCACATCCCAAAAGTCTTTCTTTTTTCCACGTCCTAAAATTGCCTGAATTTTCATCGCAATTAAATCTTTATCGCTTGCAAAACGGATATTCTCATCAGTTACAGGTGCTTCAAGCAGTGAATGCGGGTAATACACAACATCTACTTTTACATTATCAATGTAGCCAAATATGCCCCATTTTGAAAAACTCCCATCATACTCAAATGATTTGTCAAATGTGTCTTGCAAAGTGTTAATTATTATTTGACGATCAAATGGGTCAACTGAGAATAAATCCAAATCAATGGACTTTCGATGTCCGTATTTCAATGCCAACGCTGTTCCTCCTACCAAATTAAAATTGGAAAGTTCAGGTATTTCCATCAGAGCATTTAATATGGATAAAGTGCCGGGCTCAATTGTCTGTTTTTGTAACATTTGAATTCTGTAATAGAATGGTTGATAAGCGCAGACGCTAAATATATTTTATTTTCAGGTAAATAATTGATATTTAATAAAATATCGGTTATCTTCTCGTCTCCATAATATCTTCTGCACCGACGTATATCTTCCACATCGCCACGTTCAATCACGCGGCTGACCACAAAGGCAATATTTTTTTCGTAGTCAATTTTTTCAAAATCAACATCCCAAAATATACGTTTATTTAATACCGGTTTCATCCTTTTTCTTATCGTTTTTGAATTACAAATGTAAGAATATTATTTATAAATCACTAATTTACAGTTCGCTTTCTTTCATTCGTTCTGCATTTTCTGCGATGATAAGCTGGTTTATCACGTCCTGTATATCTCCATTCATAAAGTTAGAAAGATTATAAATGGTGTAATTTATCCGGTGGTCGGTGATTCTTCCCTGAGGATAGTTGTAAGTGCGTATTTTGGCGCTTCTGTCGCCGGTCGAAACCATTGTTTTACGTTTGGATGCAATTTCTTCCATATGCTTTTCGTATCCCATATTGTATATTTTAGTACGGAGCATTTCCATTGCAATTTCGCGATTGCCTAACTGCGTACGTGCTTGTTGCGATACCACCACAATGCCTGTGGGTCTGTGGGTGAGCTGTACTTTTGTTTCAACTTTGTTTACGTTCTGTCCGCCGGCACCGCCTGAACGTGAGGTGTGGAAATCAATATCAGCAGGATTTATCTCTACTTCAAACTCTTCGGCTTCGGGGAGTACGGCTACCGTGGCAGCCGAAGTATGAACGCGCCCTTGGGTTTCGGTGGCAGGTACGCGTTGCACACGGTGGACCCCCGATTCATACTTTAATGTACCGAAAACGTTGTCGCCTTTTACTTCAAAAATAATTTCTTTGTAACCTCCGATAGTTCCTTCGCTAAAATCAGTTACCTGAATTTGCCAACCTTTGCTTTCGCAATAGCGTGTGTACATTTTATACAGGTCGCCGGCAAAAATTGCAGCTTCATCGCCTCCGGTGCCACCGCGGATTTCCATCACCACGTTTTTACCGTCTTCGGGATCGGCGGGTATGAGTAGCAGTTTGATGTTTTCTTCCATTTCCGGAATTTTTGGCTCTAAGATGTCTAATTCCGCTTTTGCCATTTCGCGCATTTCAGTGTCCGATTCGTTGGCAAGGATGTCTTTTGCTTCTTGAATATTAGCCAGCGTAGTTATATACTCTTTTTGAGCCGTCATTATTTTTTCGAGTTCACTGTATTCCTTATTCAGTTTAACATAGCGCTTCATATCTGCCATCACGGCAGGGTCGGTAATCAACAACGATATTTCCTCAAATTTGTGTTGTAGTCCGTCAAGTTTGTCGAGTAATTTGTTTTCAGCCATAAAAGTCCCCCGAACCCCCTTATGGGGGAAATTAGTAAAATAGTTTATAGTAAAATAATTTATTTGTCGTTGCTCCTTTACACCCCTCTGCCTGCCGCAGGCAAGCTTTAGGGAGATAGGGGGCGGTTATTTTTTTGCAAAAATACCACAATTATTTTAATATTTTTTATTGCCCTGTAAAGTTCGTATTTTCTCCGGGTGAAAAATAGGAAACCGCAATGCCGTGGGATGGGTGTTGCGGTTTCTTGTCTCTGTTTTATATTTTTTCTGGAGGCTGTCTCGCTTTTAAAACGGCCTCTTGAGGTGGGGTATTAATCCCTGACACAGCGCACGCTGAATCCGTAGTACTTGCCGTAGTAGCAGCCCAAGTACCTGGCCCAGGCGTCGTAGGCGTCGTACCGGGTAGAACTCCACCAGTAGCCGATGCGATCGGTGCCGCCAGAGCCACTGCTGCCACGGAGGCCACCCGGCAGGGCTGTAAAGCCGGAGCGGTTGTTTTTTGTTAAATCATTGCCTATGGCGCCTGCTGTCGTAGAAGTAGACCAACCGGTGGTGGAGGCTAAAGCTTTGGCTATCTTAATGCCGGTGGTGGAGCCATCGTAGTTATAGCCGTTGGCTATCAGGTAATTCTCAAGCGTTGTCCATTCGGCATCGGTGGGCACGTGCCAGCCTTTTGGGGCAAGCTTGCCGGTGTTCACCGCATACCAGTTATACAGAGCACCGTAAGTTGCCCTGTAACTTACCTCGTTATTATACCAGCAGTAAGCACCGGTGCTTAAACTCCACCACGTATCATTATTGGTTACGTTGGGTATGGCAGCATAGGTCATACTGACGGTATTGGCGGTGGAGGCTTTGGCTTTTTGTTGGGCGTGATCGGTGCCGGAATTGCCCGACCATTCCGATAGAATAATTGACGGCCTAATGCCCGAACCGGAATTGCTGATTAATTTTTCCGACAGGCTGTAACCCCCACCCGAAATTTTCACAATAAATATTCCTTTTGGTAAGGATAGTTGAACGGAGCTGTTTCCCGTATTCAGTTTGGCGGCAAGACCTGCCGCTTTTCGGCCGTCGATATGGTACACATCGGTTCGGCGGCTTGCCGTGCGGTGCGGGGAACACAACTGCTCGGACGAGAACCACAACTGCAAATTTACACAAAAGTTTTTTACGAGCATACACCCGCACTGACGGCAAACCGCTTGTTGTGTGTCTGTGGCTCTATTGTCTATCTTTTTTCATGAATGCAAATGTCGAGTTTGGTAAATCATTTTTTTGTACGAGTAAATCGTTGAGCAAGAAAGAATAATATAGCGGAATATTCAGCAATCTTTCGTTGTATTCCAAACCTTTGAGTGAAAAACGAATACTTAAATCAGGGTTGTACTTCTCTCTGAACACTTTCATACTTTTACCCTTTACATTTTCGCCTGATTTTACTTCTATCGGATATATAGTGTTGTCAGCTGAAATGACAAAATCAAGTTCGCTTTTGCCTTTTGGCTGTTTTGGATTATCGGCGTTGCTTGCCCAATAATATGCTTGGTCAAAACCGAGTGAATGAAGTTGCTGTAAAACAAAATTTTCGGCAAATGCACCCCCAAAGTTCGACCAAATATTTTCATCGCCAATCACAACCGAAGCGGGCAATCCTGCTAATTGTCGTAACAATCCTACATCAAGCGAATAAATTTTGAAATCGGAATTATCGGCATAAAACGATAAAGGTAATTTATCGCCGTGAATTACAAGGTCAATTTTGTAAATCAACCCCGCATCAAGCAACCAATCAAGAGCAAACGCATAATCGCGCCCACGAGCTGACTGTTCAACGGTTTTGTACGCAAATTTATGATTTTCTTTTGCAAATTGTTGTGGAACACTGCGCCAAAGATTGCCTATTTTTCGCGATTCTGCGTTTGTTGTATGTTTGCTAAAATCGTCTTTGTAGTCGGCAAGAATATTTTTCAAAACCATTTCAACTTTTCTAATGTCTTTGCTTTCAACCCACTCTTTGACCGCAGCCGGCATCCCGCCAACGGCAAGATATTGTTGAAACAAATCTCTAAAATCGCTTTCAATTAACGGCTTTTGTAAATTTTTAACGGCTTGGTGCGCCTCGTTTGTTTGGTTTTGCTTGCTGAAAGCCCAATAAAACTCCTCTAAATCCATTGGAAAAAGTCTAAATCTTTCTACTTTGCCGACAGGAAACGAAGTGCCGCCGTGCAAAGCAATTCCGAGTAAACTGCCCGTTGCTACAATATGAATTTCTGGTGTATCTTCGGCAAAATATTTGAGCGAAGTCAAAGCACGAGGAAGTTCCTGAATTTCGTCAAAAATCAAAAGCGTATCGTTTGGAGTAATTAGTTTGCTGAATTTTAACGACAAATAGTCAATTATCCGCCGTGGTCCAATATTGCCCTCAAACAATGCAAGCAGTTCCGAATCGGCTTTTTCAAAATTCACGCGAATTACATTTTTGTAATATTCTTTGCCAAAAAGAGTTTCAAGCAGGTAAGTTTTACCTACTTGTCTTGCACCTTCTAATAGTAGCGGCAAACGTTTTTCGCTGTTTTTCCACGCTAATAATTGCTGTAATAATTTTCTTTGCATAATATTTACGATTTATATTTCGACTACAAATATATGCAAAAATCACATTATTTGTACGAATAATGTGGTTTTTTAACAACAGCAGGTTCAATTATCATTGTATGAAAAAATTTATCTGCACCCGCAACTATTCCACATTTTTTGGAGTTCGCGTTCCATTTCTTTGTCATAGTGGGCAAAGGAGACTGATTACAAATCCGATCCGACGGGAGAATAATAACGTGAGTTTTGGATAAGAAAAAATATAAAAATAACTATCTATATGATGTATTAAACTGTATCGTCCTGAAATTTGTTTACAGTTTTTTGTTTACAATCCTGTAATTGCTTTACATTTAATATTTATCTTTGTGCTATCATATTGAAGCAGAGTCAGGCTCTGCTGAGGAGCAACCTGACAAGGAATAAATATGATTAGCGACAAGTACGTCAGAAAAATGGGATAGTTGATTTTCAGCTATCCTTTTTTTATGACAACTAAGAGCTATTTATGCCTTAAAAACCTAATACGAGACTGCGGTTTGTGCAGTTTTGTAATATGTTTTCCAATGTTTTTTGAACGCACCTGACTGGCTGTGAGCATATTCAGGTGTTTTCATATCCAAACTGGCATGAGGTCGACAGTTATTATAAATCTGAACTATTCGCTTTAGCTCTTTTATAGCATCTTCAATCGAACTTAGCTTCATTTGATTCAACCACTCGTCTTTTAATATGCCATTAACACGCTCTGCTATTGCATTTTCACGAGGATCTCCGTTTTCTGTCATACTGATTTGAACCTGATTCTTATTCAGTATCTTGACATAATCACCACAACAGTATTGAACTCCTCTGTCAGAATGGTGAATTAAGCCTTCAGTACCTTTGGAAACTTGCTTTAAAAGCTATTTTTAAGGCTTCAATCGTATATTTAGCTTCTAAGGTTTCACCCATTGCCCAACCTACTATTTTCCTGGAATAAGCATCGGTTATCAGGTTCAAATAAACGAATCCTGCCATTGTTTCAACATAGATGATATCACTTACCCATAATTGATTTGCCCGTATTGGAACAAATTCTTTAATCAGGTTTGGATACTTACGTAACCAATGATTGCTATAGGTGGTTTTTACCCGCTTTCGTCGTTTCCCAACCAATAGCCCGTATCTTCTCAGAAAATCAAAGAAACTATCCCTGCCAATGCTTAGTTCGGTTGGTAAACGTGGTTGGATTAGCTCCAACAACTTCCGACCTCCAATTTTAGGCATCAGTTTTCGCTGTTTTTCAACTAATTGAAGCAGAATCTCTTCTTTTACTTCTTCTTTGTAATGATATTTACTTCGCTGGTAGTAGGCTTGCCTACTTCTGCCAAACAGGTCGCACAAGCTGTCGATATCTGAACCATAATCACTTGTGCGCAGCTCTGTTACCGTTTGGCTCCAGATTTTTTTCTTATATCAATTTTAAGTTCGCGTTCTGCAATGTTAATCATAGTGTTTAAGGCTAATGTTTTAAATTGCTCACGTTTGAGTTCTTCTTCTAATCGCTTTATCTTCAAATCTTTTGAAGAATCACTTTCGGTTGATTTTAATTGCTTTAACATTGGTGGTTGAATGGTTGGTTTTTCAACTCCAAATTTACGAATCCAATTGGTTACACAATGCTTTCCTCTGAAATTATATTTCAACATTAGTTCTTGTTGTGTAAAATTACCTGATAGATAATCTTGAACTACTTGAATTTTAATCTCGTCCGGTAATCGCTTTACTTTTTGTCTCATAATCCTGTATTTTATTTACTTTTTTTGTAAACCTATTTCAGGACTAGACAAACAGTCAATTCCCCTAAATCCCCTTTCTCCAAAGGGGACTTTGGGATGTGAGATTTATGAAATATAGCTCTTTCGTTGCAGAAATGCGTTATTCCCCCTTAAAAAAGGGGGTTAGGGGAATTGAAATACTCCGTCAAGCGGGATTTGTAATTCCGCTTTCTGTTTTATCAGGATTTATAATCCGAAACAACCTATAAATTTTATTCCTACCGGATTACAAATCCGCTCCGACGGGGTAATTCTTAAGGAGGAGGGAGTAAATCCTTTACACAACGTATACTGATACCGTAGTACTTCCTGTCTACGTAAGAGGGCATATTACTGCTGCCGAAAGACAATACCCTGTCCCAAGCATTATCGATGGTGGTCTGGGTGCTACTCCACCACGTACCTTCATAATTAGTGTTGATAAAACTACCATTATAGGTACGACAACCACTCGGCAGGGCTGAGAAGCCGCTGGAGTTGGTGGCGCCGGTATTGGGGCTGTTCCACCCTGTGGTGGATTTCATTTTGCCGCCGGCTACATCCCCGCCGCCAAGATAATCGCTTAGGGTTGTCCATTCGGCATCGGTGGGCACGTGCCAGCCTGCAGGAGCAAGCTTGCCCGTGTTCACGGCATACCAGTTATACAGGCAGCCGTAGAGAGTGTGGTAGGTAGTAGCATCGTTACCGTAATAGCAGTAAGCGCCGGTGGTTAGATTATTCCATGCTGTGTTGTCGGTAATGTTGGGTATGTCAATGTCATCCTTATAAGTAGTGGTTTTCAGGTTTTCTGCCATCCACGTTTGCGTGCCTATTTTTACTACCGCATAGTTATTCCCATCTCTGTCTTTGCATTCTACAAATTCAAAATCTATGGTTTTACTCTCGGTAGGAACATCTGTAATAATGGTGGCATAAGTACTTGAAATGCCTTTATACATCAGCTGATCTCCGGTTGAATAAGTCATACTGACGGTATTTCCGGTGGTTTTGACTTTTTGTTTGACTTTAGCCGTGGAGGAATTACTCTCGCTTCCTGATTGAATGGTCGGGTAAATGCCAGTGGTAGAATTGCTGATTATTATTTTGGACAAGTTACAGTCCTCGCCCAAAATTTTCACTATAAATGTTCCTTTAGGTAAGGATATTCGAACGGAGTTGTTTCCCGTGTTCAGTTTAGTGGTAAGACTTGCCATTTTTCTGCCGTCAATATTGAACAGATTGATTTGAAATACTCCTGCCTGCATTACATTAAAAGATAGATTGAATATCCCCTCATTTATATTCGCATACACGTGGAGAAAATCACTCGTGGAACCGATATTTTCGGTTGAAGTTCCAATATCCGTCAGAGTCAATGTACTTCCGGAAGGGACGGTAGCGGTAGTTCCTTTCGTGAGGTTCTGCACAATGACACTGTTTACCGTACTGCTCGCTCCGGAGCCGGTGAAACTGACAGTGTATTCAAATGCGAATGAGTGTGTTATCATTGCACATACAAAAAACGTTGTAAAGATTTCCTTCATTTTATAAATATTTAGTTGTTAATCCTTTATTTATTTCGTTTATAAATAAACCGGAGACCAGCTTCCCCTTTAGCGGAAAGTATCCAATTGAGACCACCTTCCATCTTAAAATTCAGTTCTATCTCTTCCAGTAAAAATTTGACATCTTCACCTGTGTTTGATTTTTTATTGTCCGGTCCTCCGCCATTATACTTTTTCCCGCGAAGATGTATTTCATCTCCCATTTTGTTTAGTATTCCGGATATTTTGTTTGTCAGTTCTTGAATGTCGGCTTCTCTTACAGGGATTAATATTTGTTTTTTCCCGCGCATAGCTTTTGAAAAAGATTGGTCATTATATATATTCCCCTCGTCTGCTATTGCTTCAATGAAGTCAAAATCCGCAGTTTCTATCGTTGCCATTTTAGATTTTGGCATAAACCTTTTTTTGACAGCTGCCACATCATCATTATCTTTTTCTGATAAGTTACCTGCCACGTAGAAAAGTATTTCTTCCTTGTTCATTACTTTTTATTTTTCCTGCCTACTCTATATAGCTTTTCGGCTTCCGCTTTCCCTACTCTGTTACGGATTTTCGGGTTGCTCCGGTATGTTTTACCTCACCCCGGCCCTCTCCATCCCGATAGCTATCGGGAGAGAGGGAGAGTGGGGCAATTGTAGTTTGTAATATTTTAGAACAGTCTTTGATATTTGAATACTTGTCTACTCGTTTACTTGTCAACTTGTTTACTCGTCTATCTGTTACGGATTTTCGGGGTGACTTCCGTTTTTCTCTGTTGAGTGACGGTTTCACTTGGCTGTTTTGGTTCCCGGCAGATAGTGAAGCCGTCACTGAATACCTGCGCACGTGCGGAAATTTATTTACATACGTGAGAAAAAAATATTTCCGCACGTATGTAAATTTAGCCGCGTACGTATGGCGGTTTACTCGCTCTTTTCGAAGCTTATTTTTTCCAAAGCGGCTTTGAAATCCACGCTTGGGGTAAACACCACTTTTACGCCGGAAATCATACCGGCGTTGAAAGCGCCGGCATCTTCCACGCCCTCGCTCGAAAACGACAGGCGCAGGGTGCCGAACCCGTCGAGCGATACGCTTTTGCCCATCAGCAGGTATTTGGGCAGGGTGTCGATAAGAGATTCGATAACGTTAGACACATCGCCGCGCGATAGCGACGAGAGACCGACGATTTCGGAAGCAATTTCCCTGCGGGTAATTTTTCCTTCGTTTACCGGCGAGGCGTATAACTTCGGCGTGTCTGTCGGTTTTTGCGGGTTAGTCCGCCCTATTAATTTGTACTTCATAAAAACCTCCTTTTTTAATGTTGTTTTACGGATATAAAAAAATCCCGTTCGCAAGGAGTTCTCCTTGTAAACGGGATGCTGAATATTGAAAACAGTATGGAAAAATTAGTCGCGGAATGTTGTGCAACTAATTGAATTTTAGTATATACGCGCGTAACTAAATTGTAGGTTAGTCTCTCTCTCTAACAAATATTCCGACATTACCAACGCGGGAGCGTTAATAAAACGTAAAAAACTGCCCCCTAAGCCCTGCCTGTCCCGATGTATCGGGAGGAGAATAAGAGGAGAAGATGTTGCGGTGAGGGTATTGTAGCTGTTAATAATCATAAGATTATCGGTCTTTATAGTTAATAAAGAATAAGTACATCGCAAAAGTAGAAAAAAGTTTTTAAAATAAAGCAAGAAATAGTTATTAAATTCACAAAATAATCAAAGAAA
>JASGJK010000019.1:0-9491 GCA_049840795.1 Paludibacteraceae bacterium | reverse complement strand
TTGTACTCGTTACATCGTATTGCTAAGGTTAATAGGGAAACACGATAAAATCCGAACAGCACCTACGTTTTGTTTTCTGTCGGGAGCCCTTCCGGTAGTTGCCCCAAGGGGAGATTTTGCGTATCTCTTCCTCTGTCCAACGCGGACGGAAAGAAGGTAAAACCACTTTTTCCATCATTTGTCCAATGATTCCGTCAGCTAATATTACAGCGGCAATACGGTATTTGAAAGCTAAATCAAAAGCCAATACCGTAAAATCAGCCATTTCCTGCACTGATGCAGGCGCAAGGGTTATCATCTTATAATCACCATGTCCACCGCCTTTTACCGTTTGAAAGTAATCAGCCTGACTAGGTTGAATGGTACCTAAACCCGGACCGCCACGCATTACATTTACAAGTACGCAAGGCAGCTCAGCGCCGGCAATGTATGAAACTCCTTCCATCATCAAACTCATACCGGGACTTGACGAAGAGTCATTGAACGTTTTCCACATCCTGCGGCGCCATATCCATATTAATAGAAGCCACTTCGCTTTCAGCTTGTAGTACCACAATACCCGTAGTGTCCCAGCTCCAAATCGATCTAATGTTTCCATTATTTCGGATTGAGGAGTGATGGGGTATCCGAAGTATCCGTCACAACCGGCGCGAACAGCCGCATGTGCGATAGCCTCGTTCCCTTTCATTAATTTTATATCTTGATTCATATTCTGCTTCCTAAATCTTCCGAAGAAAGATTTTTTGTTTTTCAATTGTTATTTAAATTCTTTTTAGTAATCTTGTAATTTATTGCCCATTTCCTTAAAAGAGAGCAACGTTTTTTATTCAACTTTCACTCTATATACCGTAATGCAGGCATCGGGACAAACCAACGCGCAAGTGGAACAGCCCGTACAATCGTCGGGACTTTGCATATATGAATAATTGTATCCTTTAGAGTTTGCTTCTTTGTTGAGCGAAAGCACGTCTTGCGGACAAGCCACCACGCACAAGTCGCAACCTTTACAACGTTCTGTATTAACAACTACCGCACCTTTTAACTTTGCCATTTTTGTAATATTTATTGTTTTTTACCAATTATTTTTTCTGTTTATACATCCAACTCAAAAAATCATCAGAAGCAAAAGCCGGAATCCAACTACCGTGTCCTACACCCGGGAAAAGTATTATTTCAGCTTTGGTAGAGCCTGCTTTTTTAAGTTCATTGTAGGCATTTTCCGAGAACTCAACTCTCACTACATCATCCGCTGTTCCGTGAAAGATACGTATCGGCACATTCTTTACCTTTTTCAATCGTTCCACATTTACCCCTCCGCATATCGGCATTGCTGCGGCAAATATTTAGGGTAGCGACATATTAAATCAAACGTGCCCATTCCGCCCATCGAAAGTCCGGTAACATATATCCTGTTTTTGTCCACGGCTTCATTCTTTCTATACGAATCCAAAAGCCTTTTGACTAAAGAAAGCGATGTTGATATTTCAGGTTTCTCTACGGAACCGTTCATTGCTTTTTTTGTTCAGTTTGACCCAGTAATCTTTTGCCGGACATTGAGGGAAAATAACAATGGACGGGTGTTCTTTTCTGTTTTGAGGATTTGTAAAAAGGGAAGTGCCGTATGCCATCTGCTTTTCATTATCACTGCCTCGCTCTCCGGCTCCGTGCAGGACCAACACTAAAGGATAACTACGTGTTTTATCGTAGTTTTCAGGAAACAAAACTTGGTATCTTAACGTGTCGCCTTTGTATGTAAATTTTCTTTTTTGAAAAAAATTGTTTTGGGAGTAAATGCCGGGTAAAAAAACGGATAGCATAATGATTATAAGAAGTGTTTTCCTCATTTTCTGATGAATTTGTGGCACAAATATACGATGATTTTTGTTAATTGTATCTTAAAAAATGCAATAAAATAAAACTCTATTCTTTGAATAAGGGTTGTGAAACCCTTAAAATATGCTCATTTTGTTGATTTTCGTGCGGTTTATTTATTAAAATAACAAGATTTCAATTGAATGGTAAATTTTATTGTAAGTTTAATATCAAATTGTAAAAAAGCAAATCAAAAATTCATTATTTTTGCATGCACAAAAACATAAACTTTTTTCAAAAAATATGAAAGAAATTATACCGGCAGTTGAAAAAGCATTATTGAAAAAAGAACTTACAAAAAAAAGATTTGTTCGTCCTACCAACAAAGCACACAACGAAATTTATATTGTAACGGCGCATGATTCTCCAAACGTGATGCGCGAAATCGGGCGCCTTCGAGAAATGTCTTTTCGTTCTTGGGGAGGAGGTACCGGCGAAAAAATTGATGTAGATCGATACGATTTTTTGGAAAAACCATACAAACAGTTGATTGTTTGGGATTCGAGTACCGAGGAAATAGTGGGTGGCTATCGTTTTATTTCGGGAACAGATGCGTTGACTCAGGAAAACGGACAACCCGATTTTGTAATGTCGCATCTTTTTACGTTTAACGAAACATTTATAAAAGAGTATCTCCCCCATACGATTGAATTAGGACGTGCGTTTGTGCAACCGGACTATCAAACATCTAAAATGGGAACGAAAAGCCTGTTTGCCCTCGATAACCTTTGGGATGGACTTGGCGCATTGATTCACAATGAAAAGAAGGCGAGATATTTTATCGGTAAGGTTACGATTTATGAAAACTATCCGGTTTTTGCGCGTGAACTACTTTACGAGTATATGTTTAAGCATTTTCCGGATAAAGATTGTTTAGTGAGACCTCTTCAGGAGATTCCGGTGAGCGAACAGGGAAAGAAAAATGCAAATAACTTATTTGTAGGGAAAAACTCGGAGGAGGATTACAAACTATTACAAAAAGCCGTTCGAAAAGAGGGTTATACCATTCCGCCGATGTTTAATGCTTACATCGGATTAACAGATACAATGCGCATGTTTGGAACAATTGTTGACCCTGATTTCAGTGGCGCTTACGAAACCGGAATAATGGTTACGATGGATGATTTGTTGGAAGCAAAAAAAATCAGGTATATAGACCCATATATCGACTACCTGAAAATGAAGTTAGACGAAAAGATAGCACAACGCAATGCCCGAAAGAAATTGAAAAAAGGTTGATATGACAATAGAGGTTTATTTGACATATTTCTCTATGGTTTTAGACCAGATATCGTATCCTTTTTCATTTAAATGTAGTCCGTCCGTAGTGAGTTCTTTGCGTAGAAATATTTGTTGTTTTTTTCTGTGAATAAAGGGAAAAGCGGTATAAATTCAATAGCTCGTTTGTGCGTTAACGCTGTCAATTTACGGTTTATTTCCGGAATCAGGTTTGTTTTACCTGTCAAGCGTTTGTACTTTCCGAATGATTCGTTTATAGGCAACAGGCTTTGCAGATAGAGTTTTGTGTTAGGACTTTCCGTCTTTATTCTTACAATCAAACGGTCAATTAATGCGACTATACTGTCGGACGATAAATCGTGTGAGACATCGTTTATACCACACATCAGAAAGATTTTTCTTGGCTTTCCGGGCAATATTTCGATAAAGTCGGTCGTAAATTCCCGTTGCATCATCGCCTATGATCCCATAATTGCTTATATTGCTTATTTTCAGCCGTTTGTTCCAGTTTCCGCCATTTTCGGTCAGGCTGTTTCCTATCATCACAATATCATTAGAACTGACGGGTATTTCTTGTTCAAAAGTGTTCTTGCGTTCGTAATAATGTTCGGTATGTTGTGTGGTGGGAAGATAAATGGAGGCAGCTACAATGTTTGCCACTTTTCCTCGTAATGAGGTCACTTCTCCTTTATCTTGCGGATGTACGCGATTTGTAAACAAAATTACCGACGTTTTGGTATCTGGATCGATAATTACCGAGGTGCCTGTGTAGCCTGTGTGCCCATAGGTGTTTTGACCGAAAAGGTTTCCTTTGTTAGAGGAGTAATCGGAGGATACATCCCATCCGAGTGCTCTACCAAAAACCTCAAATCCCGGCGGGATGCTGCGCATAGTTTTTACTCCCAATGGGCTAAGAATACGTTTGCCATTGTATTCACCATCGTTGAGAAGCGCTGATGCAATTATCGCTAAATCATTCGCGTCCGAAAAAAGCCCTGCATTTCCCGAAACTCCTCCGTTCATAATTCTTGCCAGTGGATCGTGAACCAACCCTTTGAGTACGGAGCCATCGGTCACTTTTTCTGTTGGTGCTACCCGTTGTAATGTCTCGCCTGAAGGATTAAAATCGGTATGTTTTAATCCCAGTACGTCATAGATATTTTGTTTGGCGAAGTCGCGTAACGATGTACCGCTCACTTTTTCAATGATACGTTGCAAGGTGATAAAATTAAGACAACTATATTGAAATTTGGCTTCCGCCTCAAAGTCGCGTTTGCAAGTAGCAATATAGCTGATCAGAGCGTCCGGATTAGGAGCACCGTATTTTTTCTTTAGCTCCTCCACCGGAGCGTAAGGGGGAAAACCGGAAGTGTGGGTCAGTAAATCAATGATTTTCGGTTCTTTTTTCACCGCAAACGAATCTTTATTTTCTTTAAATTCAGGGATGTACAAACTGACTTTGTCTCGCAATCTGATTTGTCCGCGTTCTATCAGAATCATTGTTGATATGGCAGTAGCCATTGATTTGGTGACCGAAGCTAAATCAAAAACCGTGTTTACATCCATCGGAATGGTATCAGGGTAAATCTGTTTGTTTCCAAAAGCTTTTAAATAATCCATTTTACCGTCACGGACAACAGCCAATACTGCACCGGGAATGGTTTTATTGCGGATGGCATCCAAAATAGCACTATCGGCGTATGCTAACTTTTTACTGTCCATTCCGGCTTTTTCGGGTAAGACCTGTGGCAAAGGCTGCGAAAATATCTGGCCAAAAATAAAAAGTATTGGTATAAATGAGAATTTTTTCATACGAATATAGTACTTTTTGAAGTTTGTTTAAAATTTATATTGTTGATTATCAGCTGCTTTCTGCTGTTGCTGTATTATGAAACGAATACCGTAGTCAATATTCGTTTCATAAAGAATAACTTTTCAAGTGTTTGATAGTTGCATTGGTCTTACTCTTCTTTAGCTTTGAAAGCCTCCGAAGCTTTTTTAACAGAACCATGCAACAGCAATAAAGCATGTGCCTGATCATACGGAATTTGTAACTCATCTACCAACATACGTGTACCTCTATCTACCAGCTTCTTGTTGTTTAATTGCAAGTTGACCATTTTATTCCCTTTTACACGTCCCAGCTGTATCATAACGGAAGTGGAAATCATATTGAGAATCATTTTTTGCCCGGTTCCTGATTTCATCCTCGAACTTCCGGTGACGTATTCTGGTCCTACAATCATTTCAATGGGATATTCGGCTTCCGTCGCCATCGCGCTATCCGGATTGCTTGTAATACAGCCTGTAAGAAGTCCGTTTTTACGTGCATTGTGTAATGCGCCTACCACATAAGGCGTAATTCCGGATGCAGCAATTCCGATAACCGTATCTTTCTCGTTGATATTATGTATCTGTAAATCTTTCCAACTCTGCTCCGGATCATCTTCTGCATTTTCTACCGCTTTTTTAAAGCGGTATCTCCTCCGGCAATGATTCCAATAACGAATGTTGGCGGCATGCCGGTAAGTCGGTGGAATTTCAGAGGCATCTAATACGCCTAATCTACCGCTCGTTCCGGCACCGACGTAAAAAATCCGTCCACCCTGTTTCATACGGGGTATAATTTTAGTTACTAATTTTTCAATTTGCGGTATTGCTTTTTGCACAGCTAAAGCTACCTTTTGATCTTCCGTGTTAATCTCTTCAAGTATCTCGCGTACCGATTTTTTCTCTAAATCGTTATAAAGAGACGGTTGCTCAGAAATTTTAATAAAAGCCATTGTTAAATATATAATTAAGTGAATTTTTGTTCTTAATTTTCGTATTTCGTTTTTATGAGTTATGATAAAATACTAAACCATCCATTGGCGCTTGAATGATGTTCCCAAGGTGCATACCCATTTCTTCAATAGCTTGTTGTAGTAATTCTTTGTAATAAAACGCTATGGAGCCTACAAAGTGTATCGTCACAGTTTTATGCTCTTCGTATTGCATTACATTGCGTTTAAGGAATGATTTAAAACTATCAATAACTAACTTTTGAATAGTTGGGTCATTTAAATTCTCCGATAAAAAAGGAGAAAGGCTTGCCAAAAAGCGATTGGGAAACGGCTTACGATACACGCGGTCAATTATATCGGCAACAGTAAGTCCGTGCTTTTCAAGAAACTTTTCTTTCAATCCCGGAGTGAGTTGGTTCTTAAGCAAATCGCTTACAAATAGTTTTCCTAACACAGCGCCACTTCCTTCATCTCCCAAAATAAACCCGAGTGGCGATACATTTTTAGTGATTTGCTTGCCGTCATAGAAACACGAATTAGACCCCGTGCCCATAATGCACGCTATGCCCGGCTCGCGATAACAAAGTGCATGAGCAGCTGCCAGCATATCGGAATTTACCTCAATAGTGCCTTTTACCGTTAATTTTTTTTGGATGGCGTTCCTAACAATATTAACTTTTTCAAAAATACATCCTGCTCCGTAGAAATAGATAGCATCGAATTTATTATACTCTAAATGCGGCAGCAACGAATTTTTTATCTCGTCACTAATCTCTTCTTCCGTCTGGAAAAAAGGATTTATTCCTTTAGTATAGATTTTTTGTAAAATTTTCCCTTCTTCTGATACAGTCCAATCTACTTTGGTTGAACCACTGTCTGCTATTAGTATCATAAATTAGTATATTAGTTTATTTGTAATTCGTTAAATAGAATAAAATCATCATAGCTTAATATAAATCTTCTTTTTATACAAAACATAACCAATGCTCCAGTTTAATACAATGAAAAGCAGAGCGTACAACAGCGATGCGTTTAATTCATTCAGTACTTTGCTGAAATTAGTGAATAAAAATCCGATGATATTTGTAGTTTCACCTTCAAAGGTAAATTTAATATTGCCGAAAATAATGGTGAAAAATGCCGCCAACACATACATAAACAGCGGGTTTACGCCAAATGCTTCAAAGAAACGGCACCATTTTTTATATCCTTTTACGTCGATAATCCAAATGAGCAAGGCAAGCAACGTAGAAGCAAGCCCAATGGTAGTAATAACGAACGTTGGCGACCATATTTTTTTATTGATAGGACATCCGTAGCTTAACAAAAATCCTGAAAAAGTGAGAATCGCACCGATGATAAAAAGACGTTCTATTTTTTGATGAATATCTTTTGTTTCCATCATAATTTTGCCGATAAAAAATCCGAGCAATACGTGTGCAATGGCAGGAATAGTGCTCAAAATCCCTTCAGGTTCAATGCCGTTGTCAATATACATATGGTTTTCGCCCAGAATTTCAAAGTCAACGATGGACAAAATATTGGTTTTATCGAACGCAAAACCGTTTCCAATCGTCAGCAAAATAAAATATCCGAGCAAAAGAAAGGCAATCAGATACGGAATAAATTTTTGTTTGACAGAAATAACTATAAATGAAACCACACCGTAGCAAATAGCCAAACGAGGAATGACGCCCAATAAACGGATTTTATCGAAATTCCACATCGCTTTGCCCAAACGTTCAAAGAATGGCAGGCTTTCTTCTCCTAAATGATTGAAAGTACGGCACGTGAGTGAAAACCAAGCAATTGCCAAACCCACCAAATAAAGCAAAATGGTTCGTTTGATGATTTTTTTTGCCGTTGGTGCGCTAAACTGAAAGTTAAACTTGCTCAACGAAATATACATTGACATCCCCATAATGAACATAAAAAACGGGAAAACCAAGTCGGTAGGAGTGAGGCCGTTCCATTCGGCGTGTTCAAGCGGTGTGTAAATGTGGCTCCACGATCCCGGGTTATTTACTAAAATCATTCCGGCAATGGTAATTCCGCGCAGAATATCAACGGCAAGAATTCTACGAACCTGCCCCCCAACCCCCTGAAGGGGGAGTTTTGTTGTATCGTTATTCATTGTTTATACTGTTAATAGTTTTTATTGTAATAATCAAATTAATTTTATAAAATTGTAACTCAAACTATTCCCCTCTCTTTTGGAGAGGGGTTAGGGGAGAGGCTGTTTCATCTACCAAATACACAATAGAAATGTATGGAATTCCCGCATTGGTTTCCAACCCTATTTCGCACGTACGGCTGTTTGAGTAGCCGATTTCAACGCCTGCTTTTTCAATCTGCGGATGAAGTTTACGCAATGCGTAAGCATTCACTTCGGGGTGCGTAAAACCTTTGTCGCCCGCAAAACCACAACAACCAACTTCCTCAGGAATTAGCACGTTTTTACTGCAAAGTTTAGCCAGATTGATAATCACATTATCCAACCCCATCTTTTTCATAGAACACGTAACGTGCACGGCAACAGGTTTTTCCGTTGGTGTAAATTTTAATTCATCTTTCAAAAACGTATAGATAAACTCAGCCGGTTCAAACAGCTTCATTGAGGTAATTTTATGCTTCATACGGTGTAGGCACGGACTTTGATCGCACAACACCGGATATTTTCCGTGTCCGCTCGCTTCCCACAGCGATTGTTCCAATTCCGACGTTTTTCTGTCGGCAATATCATACATCCCTTTGCTTTCCCAGATTGTTCCGCAACAAAGATTTTCCATTTCCTTCGGAAAAATAATTTCGTAACCCGTTTTATTCAGTAACGAAACCATTTTATTTACTAACGGAGTTTGATCGGGTGCATTTTTCCCCACGCCCATTGTTTGATTGATGCAACTTGGGAAGTACACCACTTTTTTCTCCGAAGAATATTTTTGTAATTTATTCTGATTAACTTTTACTGGTTTCGGCAACGAAGAAGTCCACAACGGAACGCCCCTTTTATTCAAACTTTTGCCCACCGCATTCACACCTGAACTTCCAATAAAGCTGTGCGCAACATTAGCCAAACCCAACACCGGACGAAGCGTACTTTTTATGCCTTTAAAATGATTTGCCGTAAAATCACCGATGTTGTAGCCGATGCTTCCTTTCGGTAGATTTGCCTCGCGAATATCGTGCGTAAGGTCGCCCGTATCAATTTTCATCGGGCACGAAGTGGCGCAAAGTCCGTCGCCGGCACAAGTTTGCTCGCCGGCATATTTATATTGCTCTTCAAGTTCAGCTAATCTCTTCGGATTTTCACCGTTACGGCGTAAACGAGAAATTTCGCGTTGAACCACAATCCGCTGGCGCGATGAAAGGGTAAATCCTGCTGTCAAACAATTTATTTCGCAAAATCCGCATTCAATACATTTATCGGCAGTAAATCCTTTTTTGCCATTTTTTAGTTCGATAATAGGAAGAGGCTTCAGATTTTTAATATGACATTTTGGATCATCGTTGAAAATTACTCCAGGATTAAGCAAATTTTTCGGGTCGAAAAGATTTTTCATCTCTTTCATTATCTCAAACGCCTCTTTTCCCCAT
>JASGJK010000018.1:0-28030 GCA_049840795.1 Paludibacteraceae bacterium | reverse complement strand
TGTGTAATTATGAAGCAGTGCTTGTAGAGGCATTGGCTACAAATTATATCTCGGAAGAAGATATGAATACACTCAAAGAGTGGCGAGAAAATCCGTCGATTTGGAAAAAGGAAAATCCGATATCTTAAAAAAATATTTATAAATCTATGACGTTGCCCGAAGAACTCAAAGAAGCGATAAGGCATTTGCCCTCAAACCAAAAAGATAAATTGATCTTTCGACTCTTGAAAAAAGATCTGAATCTTGCCAATCAATTGTTATTTGAATTGGTAAGTACAGAGCCTGTCGAGGTGAGAAGAGATAAGATTAAAGTGAAATTACAGAGAGATATAGATGGATGTGCGGTTCGTTTTTATTCAACTGGGTATCTCAATATGGAAGTGAGAGGTATGAGCGGAATGATAACCGAGCACGTAAATATCACCAAAGATAAATACGGTGAGGCAGCCTTAAATCTTTGGATGATTAATGAGGTACTCGAAAAAAGTAACGAGAAAATTTTGTCGGAAAGTTACTCGAAAGCCGAAAAATTTTGTACATCGGTTATTACACGAACATTTAAAATAATGCTTTTGATAAAGAAATTACACGAAGATTATTTGATTGATTTTGAGGATAATATGCGTAGATTAGGAAACAATATTGGCCGCAATCCTTATTTAATGAAATGTGCCATATACAACGGTTTAGATGTAAACTGGTTAATTCAAGTGGATATTCCGAACGATATTGAAGCAATTCACAGAAAACTACGAGATAGAGGATATTTAAGGTAGTTACAAAAAAGCAATTGTAAATAAACACAAACATGACAACATACGAAAGCGATATTAAAACCATTTCTTCGTCCGAAGAGGTGGTTTTTAATCAATTAAGCGATTTGAATAATCTCAAAAAACTACAAGAGTTAAATTTGGGAGAAAAATCAGAATACGCCGATAAACTAAAAGATATGGAATTTGACTCGGACTCTGTATTTTTTAATGTGGATGGATTTGGAAGGGTGGGAATGCGTGTCATAGAGCGTGAACCGTACAAAACCATCAAATTTCAGAGTGAAAATGTACCGGTAAACGCTAATGTTTGGGTACAACTCAAACAAGTGGCTGAAAACGATACCCGTATGAAACTGACATTGAAAGCAGATATTCCGATGATGATAAAAATGATGGTGGATAAAAAACTCAAAGAAGGCATCAATATGATTGCTGATGTAATAGCAAAAGCAATAGCCCCCTAAATCCCCCGAAGGGGGACTTTTTGTTAGGCAAATATAATTTGATTGCGTGTAACTTATATAACTTAAATGCCTCCCCTTTGGGGAGGTTGGAGGGGCTTATGAAACTCTGGGAAAAAACTACAAAAGTTAACGAGAAGATTGAAAAATTCACCGTTGGGCATGATCGCGAAATGGACGTTTATTTGGCAAAATATGATGTGCTGGGCTCTATGGCTCACATCACAATGCTTGAGTCGGTAGGTTTGTTAGAAAAAAGCGAACTGGAACTGTTGCTCGCAGAGCTGAAAAATATCTACCAATTAGCAGATAATGAATGTTTTGTAATTGAAGATGGTGTAGAAGATGTTCATTCTCAAGTGGAAGTGATCCTTACTCAAAAATTAGGAGACATAGGTAAAAAAATACACAGCGGGCGCTCACGTAATGACCAAATATTGGTTGATTTAAAGCTTTTTGCCCGTGCTGAGATTGAAAAAACTGTTTTAGCCGTTTCCGGGCTTTTTGAAGTCTTGATTTCTCAAAGTAATAAATTCAGAAGCGTGCTTCTGCCCGGTTACACGCATCTGCAAATAGCTATGCCTTCGTCTTTCGGGCTTTGGTTTGGCTCGTATGCCGAGAGTCTTGCCGATGATTTGCAACTGTTACTGTCGGCTTGGAAAATCACTAATCGCAATCCGTTGGGTTCAGCAGCGGGATATGGCTCATCGTTTCCGCTTAATCGTCAAATGACCACCGATTTGCTGGGTTTTGATACGATGAATTACAACGTGGTGTATGCTCAGATGGGACGTGGAAAAATGGAACGTACCGTTGCATCGGCGTTGGCAAGCGTAGCGGCAACTGTTTCTAAATTGGCGTTTGACGCTTGCTTATTTAATTCGCAAAATTTTGGTTTTATTAAATTGCCCGATGAATTTACCACCGGTTCGAGTATTATGCCTCACAAAAAAAATCCGGATGTGTTTGAACTTACTCGTGCTAAGTGCAATAAAATTCAAGCATTGCCACAAGAAATCTTGTTGATGACCAATAATTTACCTTCGGGTTATTTTCGCGATTATCAGATGATAAAGGAAGTGTTTGTACCTGCTTTCGATGAATTGCGCAATTGCTTGGAAATGACAATACTGATGATGGAAAAACTTATGGTGAACGAGAATATCCTTTCAGACAATAAATATGAAACAATCTTTAGTGTAGAGGAGGTTAATAGATTGACACTGAGCGGTGTTCCTTTTCGCGATGCTTACAAAAAGGTAGGATTAGATATTGAAGCCGAGAATTTTACTCCTGATAAAACGGTAAATCATACTCACGAAGGCAGCATCGGTAACTTGATGAACAACGAAATACAACAATATAAAGATGGAATCTTGCAAGAATTCTCTTTTGAGAATGTGCACAAAGCGGAAAGAGAACTGTTAAAAAGAAATTGATTTTTATAAAATTATGGAAGTAATAAATGCTACCTTAACGGTACTTACTCAGCCCTAAAAAAAGAGGATCAATATTTATTAGCCACGGCAAGGATTTTGATTGTTCTTTATTGCGGTCGATATTCTCCTCCCACACCTCTGTTTTTCTTTTGTGTATAGCCTCTCTTATTAGCTTTGCCGGTTCTGCTCACCCTGTTTGCCCGGTATCCGGTTCTGTCAAAAAGGTCAATTCCCTTAAAATATGAGCAAGGCATATCTGATGGTCAGCAACATGCATATTAAAGTATGAGCTATGATGGTCGGTAACCAGCACTGATCTGGACAATCCATTTTTAAACTGACTGTCTATGGCTAATTTTCCACGTGATTTATTGCTATGGATATAGGTCGGTTTATCTGTTTGCCAAGCCCACATCCAGTGCACTTGGCCATTGATATTCTCTCTTTTACCCTTCCTAAATCATAAAATATTCTGTATCATCAACTTGATAGTGCTGAGTTGTTACGAATACTTGGTATTTCTGCATTAGACAAAACAACCATACGTGAGTTATTATGCGAAAAGCATCAATTAAATCAAAATATCAAAGAGCAACTAAAATTATTTGAATATTAATTGATGTTAATACCAATGCAGCGACAGTATATGACAGTTAATATTACCACAAAGATAATATTAACTATTTAAATTAAAATTGTTTTTTTAATTTAAATTTCACAACAAAAATTATTTTGTTGTATGAACTATACCATTCTCAGTATGATTTTTAATAAATTAACAACCAGTGAATTAAACGCAGGCTCCTGAAAATATATTTAAAAACAGTAACAACAAAACATTATTCTTTGGTTTTAAAACTGTAAAGACAATAATTTGAAATAGAATCTCTTATTATAAGTAGAATAGAAATTATCCTATTTTTCCTCTCACAATCTCTAAAATTTCTCTTTCTTTTTCAACCACCAGCTGTTCTAAGTTTTCGGCTTTGGCGATGATTTCTGAAGCCAATACTTTATCATTCAAACTACTTCCATTTATCCTAACGTTCAATCCGGCGCCTAACACTGCCGAACGAATTGCCAATGCTCCCACACCTGCATCCGATACTGAATTCGGATTACCTATTTCAGCCATTGCTTTGATACTTTCCAGAGCGTCATACGACGTTTGCATTACTTGCAACGGAATTTCCATTGCATATTTTGTGGCCGATTGTATTGCATTAGTTCTGTTTGTTTTTTCCTCTTCCGAGTTTTTTGGAAGTCCGAACGCGTTCATAATTCCGTTAAAAGCCCGCGTATCTTCATCAATCAAAAACAATAATTTTTCCTGAAGATGTTTTCCTTTTTCAGCCCAATCGGAGAATTCTTCCCAGCGGTCATCCCACCCTTTTTTGTGTGCCGAAAGATTGGCAACCATTGTTCCCAGCGCAACGCCCATTGCTCCCATTGCGGCTGAAATAGAACCTCCACCCGGCGCAGGACTTTCAGATGCGGTTTCTTGTGTGAAGTTTTTCAACGATAAATCCACGAGTTTTTTCTCGCTATCGTCTTCAATTAAATATTCAATGATTTTCTTTTTTGGGTCAAACGGCGCGAGTTCATCCAATCCCATCGATTTTACAGCTATTTTAAGAATTTCTTCATCCGAAATTCCCGTGGAGCGATGTTGTTTCCGTAGAAAATATTTTCCGGCATCCAAAAGCACTTGCAACGGAACGCAACCTACCAATTCCGAACCCGTAACGCGTATTCCGCGCACCGAGGCGCGTTCGCAAGCGGTTTCGAAAAGCTGGTGGAGCGATGTTTGCGCTGTGTCTGTTAAGTTGAACGAAAGCTGTGCAATGCCGTATTCCTCGATGTACCAACCTATACCTTTCACTCCTTTTAATACACCGGGAGTGTAAACGGTATTTCCATCGGCATCTTTCACAATTTTTCCTGTCAGTGGATTTCCTTCCCTTTTGATGCGTCCTTTTTCACGGATATCAAAAGCGATGGAATTTGCCCAGCGCGTAGATGTTGTATTGAGGTTTACATTGTAAGCAATTAGAATACTGCGGGCACTCAAAGCAACCGCTCCCGATTTTCGGACTGTTTCGGTAAACTCAGCCGGACCAAAATCGGGTTTCCAATCGGGATCAGTGAGTTTTTGCGGAAGTCCTTCGTATTCACCGGCACGGCACGATGCAAGATTTCTCCTTTTTTCTTCGGTACAGGCAAACTCGTAAAAGTATCCGGGAATGCCTAATTCATCACCAATTCGTTTGCCAAGTTTACGAGCCAATTCAACCACTTCATCCATCGAAATATTTTTTATAGGAATAAGCGGAAGCACATCCGTAGCACCAAAACGAGGATGTTCGCCTTTGTGTTTACTCATATCAATCACTTCGGAAGCTTTTTTTACCGCACGAAATGCGGCTTCGCAAACCGGTTCTGGTTCTCCAACAAAAGTAACCACAGTACGGTTAGTTGCTTTTCCGGGGTCAATGTCAATCACCTTTACGCCTTCTACCGTTTTAATTTCATCCACAATCTGGCGGATAATGTCCATATTATTCCCCTCGCTGAAATTGGGAACGCATTCAATAAGAGATGTCCCCCGACCCCCTGAAGGGGGAGTAAGATGCCCCCCGACCCCCTGTAGGGGGGGGGTAGAGCCTTGATTAATGTTATCTTTACTATCCATTTTGAATTTCAATCATTTTTTTATAATAAAATAGGAATCAATATACCCTCAGAATTCTCCCTACAGGGGGTTAGGGGGCAATCCTCTATACAAAATCTCCTTATAATTATCTGTTTCAAAGATAATAAAATCGGCTTTATTTCCTTTCTTCAAAACACCAATATCGTTTCTTTTCAATGCTTGCGCGGCGCGATAAGTTAATCCTGCCCACGTTTCTGCCATTGTCAGTTTTTCTTTTGCGCCAAGAATGGACGCTTGCACGAGTAAATTACCCATTGGCGCGCTTCCCGGGTTCCAATCCGAAGCAATCACAAGCGAACATCCGGCGTCTAAAATCTTCCGTGCCGGAGCGAATTTTTCTCCCAAACCTATCGAAGCTCCCGGAAGAACTACCGGAATGACATTGCTTTTTGCTAATATTTCAATCTCCTTATCATCAGCATATTCTAAATGGTCGATAGAAACGGCCTCCATTTCTACAGCCAAAGTCGCTGTATCATTCGAAAATTGATCGCCGTGGATAACAACGTCAAATCCCATTTCTTTTGCTTCCGAAAGATAATATTTTGCATCGGAAACAGAAAATGCGCCTTTTTCTACAAAAATATCTACCCGCTGAGACAATTTATTTTTTTTTATTTCAGGAAGCATATTTTTTATGATGTAATCCAAATAATCTCTTTCATTTCCCTGAAAATCTTTTGGTTTGATGTGGGCACCCAAAAAAGTAGGAATAAGTTCGGCTTTTGTCTGATTATTAGCCAGTTGAACAGCCTTCAGCATTTTTATTTCATCTTCCAATGAAAGTCCGTAACCGCTTTTCACTTCAATGGTCGTAACTCCTTGTTGATAAAGTTTTTCTGCACGGTGAACAGTCAAATCCACCAACTCTTCCAAGCTTGCTTCCCGTGTTTTTTGCACCGTGCTCCAAATACCGCCTCCGGCTTCGGCAATTTCCAAATACGATTTTCCTTCCAGGCGCAACGCGTAGTCATCCGCACGCGAACCTGCCCAACAGATATGCGTGTGCACATCAATCATTCCCGGAAGACAAACAAAATTTCCTTTTAAAAAATGAATTTCAGCAGTTGGATTATCTTTTTTAATTTCTTCAAAATTCCCAATATCCAAAATTTTCCCGTCGGCATACAAAATTCCTGCATCAGCAATTATTTCCAATTGATCATCAAATATTTTACCCCGCAAAGGAAGATAATCCATTGTGAGCAGTTGTTTGAAAGGACCGATGATTTGCCCCCCAACCCCCTGAAGGGGGAGTTTCGCTGAATGGTTGATTTGTTGATTAGTTAATTGGTTCATTTGTGTTATAGATTATTGTTTTTATGAAAGACAATAATTCCCCCCTTTAGGGGGTCAGGGGGCAGTGTTTTTGGGCTTGTTCATACCCTGCATCAGCGTGGCGGTAAATTCCCATTGCCGGATCATTAAATAAAACTCGGTGGAGACATTCTTCGGCTCTGTCTGTTCCATCGGCAACAACGACCATCCCTGCGTGTTGCGAATAACCAATTCCCACACCGCCTCCGTGATGAAACGAAACCCACGTTGCTCCGCCTGCCGTGTTCGACATTAAATTCAATAAAGTCCAGTCTGAAACAGCATCTGAACCGTCTTTCATCCCTTCCGTTTCGCGATTAGGCGATGCAACTGAACCACAATCTAAATGGTCGCGACCAATCACAATCGGAGCTTTTACTTTTCCTTCGCGGACTAATTTATTGAACAGCAACCCAGCTTTTTCACGTTCGCCCATTCCAAGCCAGCAAATACGGCTCGGCAAACCTTGAAACGCAATTTTTTCTTTGGCTTCGGTCAGCCATTTTATAAGATGTTTGTTTTCAGGGAAAAGTTCCATCAACGCACGGTCGGTGGTGTAAATATCTTCGGGATCGCCAGAAAGTGCCACCCACCTGAAAGGTCCTTTGCCATCGCAAAAAAGCGGACGGATAAATTTAGGGACAAATCCTTCAAAATCAAATGCGTTTTTGCAACCGCCTTGGCGAGCAAATTCGCGCAGGTTGTTTCCATAATCGAAAGTAACGGCACCTCTGTTTTGCATTTCAAGCATCAAACCCACGTGGCGAGCCATACTTTTTAACGAGCGGTTTTTATATTCTTCAGGATTTGATTTTCTTAATATTAATGCCTCCTCTAAACTCAATCCATTTGGAACATAGCCGTTCAGAGGATCGTGTGCTGAAGTTTGATCGGTCAAAATATCGGGAATAAGATTATCTTTCAACAATTTTTCCAAGGTATCGCCAATATCACCCACCAAACCAATGGAAACATTTTCTCCTTTTTCAACAGCCTCTTTCAACCACGCCACAGCCTCATCATAACTATATGTCATTTTGTCCACATAGCGTGTTTCTAAGCGTTTTTTTATTCTTTCCGGGTCAATGTCCACTCCAAGGTACGCTGCGCCTGCCATTGTTGCAGCCAACGGTTGAGCGCCGCTCATTCCACCCATTCCGCCTGAACAAATCCAGCGGTGTTTCAAATCGCCATTAAAAAATTTCCGTCCGGCTTCGGCAAATGTTTCGTATGTTCCTTGTAAAATACCTTGTGAACCGATGTAAATCCAGCTTCCGGCAGTCATTTGCCCGTACATCATCAAACCCCTTGATTTCAATTCTTCAAAATGCTCCCAAGTAGCCCACGCAGGGACCAAATTGCTGTTGGCAATCAACACACGAGGAGCCTGAGGATGCGTTCTCACTAATCCGATAGGTTTTCCCGATTGAACCAGCAACGAGTGGTTTTCATCCAATTCTAATAAATATTGAATAATATCTTTTACTGCCTGAACATTTCGTGCTGCTTGTCCTGTTCCACCATAAACAATCAGGTTTTCAGGATCTTCGGCTACTTCACGATCCAGATTATTGAGCAACATACGCAACGGAGCTTCCGTCTGCCAGCTTTTTGCGTGTAATTCACCGCCTCTCGGTGCTTTATAATTTGGATGAGAGGCATATTTTTCAATAAAATCTATGTAGTTCATAGGTAAAAGATTTCGGGCTGTAAGCCCAATTTATTTAAGCCCAACGGCAACGCCTTGGGTAATTTAATATAAAAAACGATTTTGCGCCCTGTAAGGGCAAATTAATTAATGTGTCCACAAATATATTTCATTATATTCAATTCCTTATTTTTTCAAAAAAATAAATATTCATCTTGAAAGGAATGTAAAGTTTTGATTAGCATTTTGCTATAATTCAGATATTAAGTTGCCCTTTCAGGGCGCATTTTCGAGAGCTTTTATTTACCCAAGGCGTTGCCTTTGGGTTGAAATAAGTTGTCCTTTCAGGACGAATATGCTTGTTAATTTTTTCAAGAACAATCTGCTTGAAAATGCCGAAAGTTTTAATTTATATTCCAAACACTTCATCTGTTTCATTTTTCAAATCAATATGATGCTTTTTTGCAACAAAATTTAGCCGTTTGATAATTTCTTTCGATTGTATCAATTTGATGGCTTTTTCAATATCATCAGAAAACAGGCGGTCGGTTTCAGCAAAGGTAATATGCTCCCGGATTAAATCGTGCATATCATCAAGCAAAACGTTAGATTTCATCGGTTTGCGGAAATCAAATCCTTGCGCGGCGCACATCATTTCAATGCCGATGATTTTTTCAAGATTTTCTACAATCCGTAAACTTTTGCGAACCGCAACAGAACCCATACTCACGTGGTCTTCCTGACCAAGCGATGTTGGAATGCTGTCGGCACTGGCAGGGAAGCAAAGCGATTTATTTTCGCTCACCAAAGCGGCAGTGCTGTATTGCAAAATCATAAAACCTGAATTTAAACCCGTGTGTTCCATCAACAGTTTTGGAAGTCCCGGCACGCTTTCCATCATTGACAGATAAATTCTGCGGTCGGCAATGTTGCCTAATTCTGCGGCGGCCAAACCTGCGTAATCGATGGGAAGCGCAATAGGCTGGCCGTGGAAATGACCTCCGCTGATGGTTTTTTCGTCGGAAAAAATAATGGGATTATCGGTAACAGAATTTATTTCGGTAAGAATGGTTTCTTTTAGATGAAGCCACGCGTTGCGTGAAGCACCGTGCACTTGCGGAATACAACGGAGTGAGTACGGATCTTGAACGCGGTTGCATTTTTTGTGCGATTTAACGATTTCGGAATGCGAAAGCAGTTTACGCATACGCGATGCCACGTAAATTCCGCCCGAATGCGGACGCAATTGATGCAGTTCTTCGTCAAAAGGCTTAATGGAACCCATCATTGCTTCGAGGTTCATCGCGGCTACAATATCAGCGTGGTCGAGGCAGTTTTGAAGTTTTTCAAGCAAAACCACTGCGTGTGCCGACATAAACTGGGTACCGTTTATCAATGCCAGCCCTTCCTTTGGTCCAAGTTTCACGGGCTTCATCTCTAATGTTTTCAGCACGTCTTCCATTTGCGCTTGTTCGCCTTTGTACCACACTTTTCCCATTCCAATGAGTGGAAGGAAAAGGTGCGAAAGCGGAGCTAAATCGCCCGAAGCACCCACAGAACCTTGTTCAGGAACGCAGGGAATAACTTCGTTTTCTATGTGCCAAAGAATACGCTCTATGGTTTCAACCGCCACGCCTGAATACCCTTTGCAGAGTGCGTGGAGTTTGAGAATAAGCATCAGTTTGGCAATCTCTTTGTCGATAAAATTACCCACGCCTACGCTGTGGCTCATCAATAAATTATATTGTAGCTTTTTAGTCTCTTCGGGACTGATTAACGAAGTACAAAGCGGTCCGAAGCCGGTGTTGATGCCGTACACCACTTTTTTCTTACGGACGATTTTATTTACCGCATCCCGGCTGGCTTTTACGCGCGCGAGTGTATCTTTTGTGAGTTTGCCCACAGTTTCACTACGTGCCAACCGAAGCGCTGTGCCGATGGTAAGAAAATCTTCTCCGTATCTAAAAGAGTTGTTATTGCGTGTTTTCATTTATATCAAAAAGAATATTTTGTGAATTTTGATACAAATATAATGAAAAGAAATAATTTTTTTATGATTATCCGCAAAGTGTCCTATTGTAAATTTTAGATTTGAAATCTGGAGTATAAGAAACAGCAGTCATAAGCAGTCTGTCGAATATTCTTTCTCCAAAATATCTTCTATTGAATTTATAACAGAACTCATTGAGATAATATTGTAAGTATTTGGTTTTAATATTACTGATGAACATTTAAAAACAATCGTTTAGCGTTGCTGATTGCAATATGAACCCAAGGTAGTATAACTGGTATCATATCAGGTTCAATAACTTTAGCAACGTGGGAATTGACATGTTCAATCAATTTAGTATATGATGTTGAATCGTCAGTGACTAATTCAGCAGACTTATCAACTTGTTCTTTGACAATACTTGTAATTGTATTTGATTTCAAATCGCTGATAACTTGCATTTTAATGTAATTAACCCGTTTTGGTTTCCGGCCTTTCTTGGGCTTATCGACGAATTCACTTTCAGCCATAACCAACACTTTGGTTTTGCTTTGACTTCCACTGGCCTCTTTTCAAAGGCTGATCCTTTTGTTCTTGAGGTATTTCAGTAGAAAAGTAAGCGTCATCAAGTTCCATTTGACCTGTAAGTTGATATTCATTGTCGCGTTTACCCATAATATCACGAATTTTGTTGACCATTTCCCAAATAGGTTGATAACGCTTATGTCCTAATTGACGACGTAATTCTTCTGTTGAGAATGATTTTTTGGTACTCGTGAGCAAATGCATGGTAACAAACCAATATCGAAAAGGTAACTTAGAGTTTTGCATAACAGTGCCTGATCTTAGTGTTTGACGAGAATGACAATGTTTACATTCATAACATTGCTTGTTTTCAAGCCAAAAGTGCTCTTTACAATTACATTTATGACAAATTACACCGATTTGGTCTCTTTGTTCTTTTATTTTTAACCGACAAGCGTCCTCATCTGGAAATTTTTGAATGAATTCGAGTATATTCACATTCTATTGATTTAGACTGTAAATATAATGAATATCAGTTAATTAAACAAATTATTTTTAATAAAAATCAACCGTAAATAATCTTATTTTTCAATTAGGATGCTTTGCGGATAATCATAATTTTTTTTATGATTATTCGTAAAGTGACCTAAAAATTAATTGCCACGCCTTTTAAGGCGTGGATCCAATATCCGGAATGAAAATGGCTTTAGCCAAAATATATGATTATGTCTATAGATTTATGCTAAATTTGGGCTGAAGCCCACAAATTACTATTTTGTAATCCACGCCTTAAAAGGCGTGGCAACTGAAGAAATATACTGTGTTGCTTTGCGGATAATCATTTTAGTTATTAAAATAAATGCAGATGACTAATAGCATCAAACAAAAAAGGCCGGCGTTTCCGCTGACCTTTTATCTCTTTCTATTTTGAAAAAGACTTTTTACTTTCCGTTGCGTTTTTGTACATTATGGTAAATCTTCATTTGATTACCGAGTATTTTCGTAAATCCTTTTACATCGTCTGCCGTCCACGCTTTGTTTACTTCACCGTACTCGCCAAAGTCGGTTTTCATCAAATCAAACGGGCTTTCTACGCCTACCAGCGTATAAGAATGCGGGCGGAGAACAACGCTTACCGTCCCCGTTACGTTTTGCTGCGAACTTTCCAAAAATTGTTCTATATCGCGCATTACGGGTTCAAGGTATTGTGCCTCGTGCAGAAACATTCCATACCAATTCCCAAGTTGGTCTTTCCAATATTGCTGCCATTTGGTAAGCGTATGTTTTTCAAGCATTTTATGCGCGTTGATAATCAGCATAGGAGCAGCCGCTTCAAAGCCCACACGCCCTTTTATACCAATTATCGTATCGCCAATGTGCATATCGCGTCCAATACCAAATTTGTTAGCAATCTCTTCCAATTTATTGATTAAATAAATTTTATTGTTGGAGGTCTCACCGTTTACCGATGCTATTTCACCTTTTTCAAAACCGACGGTGATGGTCTCTTCGTCCATTTTTATAATCGGACTCGGATACGCTTCTTCCGGCAGTGTTTGTTCCGATTTCAAAGTCTCTTTTCCACCGATGGAAGTTCCCCAAAGCCCTTTGTTGATGGAGTATTCCATTTTTTTGAAGTCGGCTACAAATCCGTTTTCTTTCAGATAATTTATTTCGTACTCGCGCGTAAGCGTCATATCACGCGTGGGAGTAAGAATTTTAATTTCAGGTGCGAGTATCTCAAATGTCAAATCAAAACGCACTTGGTCGTTTCCGGCCCCGGTACTTCCGTGTGCAACATATTCTGCAACAATTTCTTTGGCGTAATTGATAATGGCAATGGCTTGGAAGATACGTTCCGAACTTACCGAAATAGGATATGTTCCGTTGCGTAATACATTGCCATACACCATATATTTGATGCTTTTGTCGTAATACTCTTGCGTTACGTCCAAAGCAACATGTTTCACAGAACCCAGACGATATGCTTTATCTTCAATTACTTTCAAATCCTCTGCTGAAAATCCACCTGTATTTGCTACTGCTGTATATACTTCATACCCTTTTTCTACAGCCAAATACTTAGCGCAAAAAGATGTATCCAATCCTCCGCTAAATGCTAAAACTACTTTTTGTTTCATAATTTATTTGCTATTCTTTTTATAATCTTTTCTATGTTATAAATTTGCTATAAAAACCTTATTTTTTAGGATTAATTGCGTGCTGATAAAATCTCATAAATTCATCATATTCTTCTGCAAAAGTTTTCTTTTTATGATGTTCTTTTTGATTTAAAATATATTTACAAACTTTATCTACATCTGATTTTGATACTGAAAATGCAGAACAAGTTGACTGCCATTGAAAATTCCCAACACATAATTTATTTTCGTTGATGAATTTATGGGAACTTTTTTCGATAATGCTTGAAATGGTTTCTTCGTCTATACTGGGATTGCGTGATATCAACAAATGTAGATGTTCTGGATTTGCGTATATAGCATAAAGCTGACATTGATTATTATTTACAATTCCGGTGATGCATTTTTCAATTCTCACACGATTGTTTTCAGTGATGAGTGGTAATCTATGTAGAGTTGAAAAAACAAAATGAGTATATAAGTTATTGTATTCTACTTCCATAATCAATTGGTGTATAAGGTAATAAGGTTGATTTTAGTGACTACTTTATATTACTAAAGTTTATATATTAAAAATAAGGTTTTAAAATACAGCCTTATCTAAAATCCCAGACCAACTTATCATCCACTTCTTTCTACTTTGATGAAATTACTTTCCTCACCACTTTTTTTACAACTTTTTTTACTAAACTTTGATTGTTATCCGCCTTTGATGCTGAAATTTCTTCTTCTTTTTCATTCTGCCAAGCAGGGTCGAACAGCATACCCGTGCAAAGACAGTGTTTGCGGTTGGTGCGTTGCAAAATATCGTAATTCACACAACTCTCACATCCTTTCCAAAAAGCGTTGTCATCGGTAAGTTCCGAAAAAGTCACGGGTTTATACCCTAATTCCGAATTGATTTTCATCACAGCCAATCCCGTGGTAAGTCCAAAGATTTTGGCGTTAGGATAGCGTTCGCGCGAAAGATGAAAGGCGTTCTGCTTGATCTTTTTCGCCAGTCCGTTTCCCCTGTATTTTTCCACAACGATCAACCCTGAGTTGGCAACAAATTTTTTGTTGCCCCACGTTTCGATATAGCAGAATCCTGCAAACTTATCGCCTTTCAAAGCAATGATTGCTTTTCCCTCCTTCATCTTTTGTTCAATATATTCCGGTGTACGACGTGCAATTCCTGTTCCACGTACTTTTGCCGCATTGGCTATCGTTTTAAGAATCGTTTCTACATAAGGTAAATGGGTTTCATCTGCTACTTGAACTACTATTTCATTCTTATCAGCATTCATTCATTCTTTGTTTATTTTTCCTGAAAAATTGTATATATCATCTTTGTTAGTTCTTCTTTCGATACATTTTCTCTTGGAATCACCAAAATGGTGTCATCACCTGCAATGGTTCCAAGCACCTCGTAAGTAGCTCGGTTGTCAATATCCCAAGCTATCGCATTTGCATAACCGGGCTTGGTTTTTACTACTGCCAACTTGCCTGAAAACTCCATACTCAATATCGCTCCGAGTGGTTTGTTTTCTTTGTTTTTAAACATATCCAACTCAGGATTGATGTTTGACGGCAAAATGTATTTGTACATTCCGTTTGATAACGGTGTTTTGGCAACTTTCAGTGCTTTTAAATCTCTTGATAGTGTGGCTTGAGTAACATCATACCCCTTTCCTTTCAAAATGGCAAGCAGTTCCTCTTGACTCCCAATGATTTGCAAGTGCAAAACTTCAGAAATAACGCTTAATCGTTGTCTTTTATTTTTCATAGATGTATATTTATTAAAAAATATGCGCAAAAATAGTATAAAAATTGCATACAGCAAAATATTTTGCATAATTTGCAAGAAATATTCAGAACATGCGTATAATTATTTGTAATTTTGCATAAAGAAGCTATCTTGGCTTTTTAGCAAACAGTATAGTAAAACCCTGATTGCTATCATATTTGTGAGTTTTGTAGAAACGACCGATTTTAATATAATAAAAAGTCAAGACGATCTCTAATAAAACTTTTTTTGATTTTCATCTAAAGAAAAAATATCTTTATTTTACAAAAACAAGAAACCATAAATCATACATTGAATTTTCTAAAAAACGGAAACTTTCAACCTCTTGCTACTCGTAACTTGTAACTTGTAACTAAAAATCGTATTTTTGCAATATAAAATCAATAAAAATGAGTCTTGTAGAAAAATTACAATCGTCAAAATCCACAGCGTTTTCGTTTGAGTTGCTTCCGCCGTTAAAAGGAAACGGCATCGAAGGCGTTTTCCGCACCATTGATGCGCTACGCGAGTTTGACCCTAAATACATCAACATCACCACACACCGTAGCGAAATGGTCTTTAAAGAAACTTCTGCCGGGCTTTTCGAGCGGGTTTCTGAGCGTCATCGCCCCGGCACGGTGGCTGTGGCGGCTGCCATTCAGCATAAATATAAAATTCCCGTGGTGCCACACATTATTTGCAGTGGATTTACCAAAGAAGAAACGGAATACGTGCTGATTGATTTGAAATTTCTCGGCATTGATGATTTATTGCTGTTGCGAGGCGACAAAGCCAAACACGAAAAGGAGTTTAGCCCTACCGGGCATAAATACGCCATCGAACTTCAGCAACAAGTAAATTGTTTTAACGAAGGTTTTTTCCTCGACGGAAGCAAGATGAAAGTGCTTGGAGCTCCGTTCAGTTATGGTATGGCTTGTTATCCCGAAAAGCACGAAGAATCGCCCAACATTGAAAATGATCTGCATTGGGCAAAACAAAAAGTGGATAACGGAGCGGAATATTTAGTAACGCAAATGTTTTTTGATAATCAAAAATATTACGATTTTGTAGAAAAAGCGCGTGAAGCCGGTATAAACGTGCCTATTATTCCAGGATTAAAACCGATTACGTTTATGAACCAGTTAACGGTACTACCTAAGATATTTAAATCGGAGATTCCCGAAGAATTTGCAAAAGCATTGCGAGTGTGCAAAACTGACGCCGAGGCTGCTGAAGTTGGCGTGGAATGGTGTACGATGCAGGCAAAAGATTTAATCGCGCAAAATGTACCGAGCATTCATTTTTATAGTTTAATGGCAACACAAAGTGTACGGAAAGTAGCACAAAATGTGTATTAGACCTTTATTGTTGAAACTTAAAATTGCATTATTATGTTGAACTTCTTGTTTTTTATTCTTGTTTTTATACTTGTAATTGTCTTTGGAGTTATTTTTTTCATTGTTGGTTCGGTGAGCGCTTTGTTTAGAAGAACAAAAAAGAATGCGAATGAATCTGATATTTTTCAGGATGCGACTCCGGAAAGCAAAAAGATATTTACGCCAAATGAAGGCGAGTATGTTGAATTTGAAGAAATTAAAGACGAAAAATAACACAAAAAGTAGATATTTTGGTTTACTTTTTGTATAAGATATTCTTCCTACTCTTATTCCAGCAATGCTTTAAATGCATAATACACTAAAAATGCCGGCCAAAATAGTGCCTTCAAAAAACCTAATACGCCTATTCCAAAACTTACGGCGTGCGAAATAAAGTAAACAGCCGCACCAATCATTCCCAATCCATAAACAGCTCCGCTTCCGGCAGTTGCTCCACGATTTTTGTTTCTGCATTTGTTTTCTGTTTCCATAGTTATTGATTTTTATTTTTTCCCTCTGGCGGGTTTCTTTTTGGTCACCGTTCCTTCTTGCGATTTAATCAACTCACGGCATTCATCTTCGGTAAGCGTTTTCGCATCGGTTTTCTTCGGGATTTTATAATTGTTTTTTTCAAATGCAATGTATGGTCCAAAACGACCGTTCAATACTTGGATTTCACCATTTGCGCCAAAAACATTAATCACCTTGTTTTTATCAGCTTCGCGTTTTGCCTCAATGATTTCGATGGCGCGCTGTGTCGAAATTTCCAGCGGGTCTTCCCCTTTTGGCAAGGAATAAAATGCTGAATTATGCATAATGTAAGGACCAAAACGTCCGATGGCGGCTTTCATCGTTTTTCCTTCAAATTCGCCCAATTCACGCGGAAGTTTGAACAAATCCAACGCTTCTTCCAACGTAATACTTTCGATGGATTGCGTAGCGCGAAGTGATGCAAAAACCGGCTTCTCATCTTCATCGGCAGTTCCTATTTCACAAGGGTCCAAAACGACCAATTTTTACTGAAAGTTGGCGCCCCGATTTCGGATCGGTTCCTAAAACACGTTCACCCACCTGACGTTCCGAATTTTTCATAGCGTCTTCTACCGTGGGGTGAAATTGTTTGTAGAAAGTATCGATGGATGCTGTCCATTTAATCTCACCTTCGGCTATGTTGTCAAATTCTTTTTCGACATTGGCAGTGAAGTTATAATCCATTATCTGCGGGAAATATTACTATGAGAAAATCATTTACCACCATACCAATATCTGTCGGGAAAAGTTTGGATTTTTCAGCACCATAATTTTCAGTTTTTATTTCATATGATGTTTCCGTTTTTCAGTTGAGTCAGTTGTAGTTGCGTTGCAAAGCCGGACGGTCACCTTTTTCAACATATTTTACTATTCTGGAATCGTCGAAATAGGTGGGTGCATAAGTTGATGGACGCCCAATGCCTAATTCTTCTAATTTACGAACCAAACTTGCTTCGGTAAAGCAGCGGACACTACGTAAAACGTTCCTGCCAATATCTAGTGGGAAGCGAGTACTTCGCCCTTTTTTCATCGTCGGGAGTAAACCGTCGTTTTCAGCATCGTTTTCATCATCAGTACTTTCAGCAAGATATACTTTCAAAAATCCATCAAAACAATCACTTCTCCCGATGATACAAATTGGTACTTGCTTCCCGAAACATTGATGTAAATATTGGTTTTTTCCAATTCGGCATCCGCCATTTGCGATGCAATAGTGCGTTTCCATATCAAATCGTATAAACGCTTTTCTTGCGCAGTTCCTTCAATAGAATGAGCATTCATATAGGTAGGACGAATGGCTTCGTGTGCTTCTTGTGCCCCTTTTGATTTAGTATTGAAATTGCGAGTGTGAACATATTTTTGTCCTGCTATTGCCAATATCTCCTGTTTAGAGGTGTTTAATGCCAACGATGAAAGATTTACGGAATCGGTACGCATATAGGTGATTTTTCCCGATTCGTATAGTTTTTGCGCTACGGACATGGTTTGAGATACCGAGAAACCGAGTTTACGCGAAGCCTCTTGTTGTAATGTGGACGTAGTGAAAGGTGGCGCCGGAGATTTTTTGCCCGGTTTTTTCTCAAATGTATCAATGGTAAATTGAGCATGCAGGCACGTATCAAGGAATTTCACTGTTTCTTCTTTGGTCCGAAATCGTTGTGGAAGTTCCGCTTTTAGTTCCACAGTATTTCCGTTAGCATCTTTTCCGGTAAATACTGCCGTCACACGGTAGGCATTGTCTGTGTTAAAATTATTGATTTCGCGTTCGCGCTCCACAATCAAACGAACTGCCACCGATTGTACGCGTCCTGCCGAAAGCGATGGTTTGACCTTGCGCCAAAGTACAGGCGACAGTTCAAATCCCACAATTCGGTCCAACACACGACGTGCTTGTTGTGCATCAACTAAATTTATGTCGATTTCTCTGGGATTATCAACGGCATGCAAAATGGCATCTTTGGTGATTTCGTGAAAAACAATGCGACGTGTATTTTCTTTTTTCAGTTTGAGTTCGTCAAATAAATGCCAGGCAATGGCTTCTCCTTCACGGTCTTCATCAGATGCTAACCAAACAATCTGTGCCGATTTAGATGCTTTTTTGAGTTCCGAAACAATTTTCTTTTTATCTGATGAAACTTCATATTGAGGCGCATAATTATTCTCAAAATCTATTCCTAATCCTTTCTCTGATAAATCACGAATATGCCCCATACTTGACATCACTTCAAAGTCGGTTCCAAGAAATTTCTCAATCGTTTTTGCCTTTGCAGGCGACTCCACAATAACCAGATTATTTGACATAACTCGCAAATTTATATAATATTATTACTAAAATCGGGTGCAAAGTAACAAAAACAATCACGTATATACCAAATTTTCAATGAATTATTTTTGATTTTTTGTTATTAATATTTTTGATTCATTTATTTTTGCAATAAGGTATAATTCCGATAGCCTTATATTTCTTCGGTAAAAAAGAAGATTATGACTGATGTGAATTCAATTGAAAAATTCGCGGTATCTCCCTTATTTTAGATGTTTTTGAAACTAAAATATATAGATTTCTTCATTCGTTTTCTACAGCAATTAGTGTATTCTCATTGTTTTTTTGTTTGTTAATAAGCCCTAATGCTTAATGTTTTTTTAAAGCTAAACGATTTATCGAAGGCTGTTAAATTAACGTAGAACATAAAACAGTATGAGTTAAAACGCAATTTTATGTAAGTTGTTTGTCGTTATTGCTTGCGAATTAAATTTACATCAATCCTAAATTTACGTTCGAAATTAGACATTATTCGTTAAAATAGCTATCTTTGTATTCTTTTTTATAACAAAACACAATATCAAACCATTATGAAAAGAGCATTTTTTATTGTATTCGTACTTATTTCAGGCTATGGACTTACTTTGCAGGCACAAGTTACTGATGCTGAAGCAAAATTGAAAAAATTAGAAACCGATACCATCGCTGCATGGAAAATAGGCGGACTTACCGGACTTAACTTATCGCAAACATCGCTCACCAACTGGGCGGCAGGAGGAAATAATTCTGTTGCGCTGAACGGATTGTTCAGCTTGTTTGCCAATTTCAAAGATAACGAAAACGTTTGGGACAATTCGTTGGACGTAGGATACGGGTTGCTAAGCCAAACAGCTTACGATGGGATAATGAAGACCGATGACCGTATTGAATTTACCTCAAAATACGGGCGGAAAGCATTCAAAGATTTCTATTATGCCGGATTGGTAAATTTTCGTACACAATTCTCGCCGGGCTATAATTATCCGAATGATTCTGTGAAAATATCTAATTTGATGGCGCCCGGCTATTTATTGGCGGCCGTGGGGTTAAACTATATTCCGAATAAATATTTCAACGCTTTTATTTCGCCGCTCACCGGAAGATTAACCTTCGTATTGGATAAAAAACTCTCAGAAAAAGGCGCTTTTGGAGTTGATCCGGGCAAAAAAGTGAAACAAGAATTTGGGGGATATATTCGCGTAGGATTTGCTAAAAGTGATTTTGGCGAAGGTTTTTTCAAGAATATGTCGATTGCTTCTAAATTAGACTTATTCTCTAATTATTTGAAAGACCCTCAGAACGTGGATGTAAATTGGGAGAACTTGATAGGGATGAATGTGAATAAATATATTACGGTAAGTCTAAATACCCAGTTGGTATATGACAACGATGTAAAAAGCGCCAAGGACAATAAACCACATATACAATTTAAAGAAATTCTCGGCGTAGGATTTATGTATAAATTCTAAACTTGGGCTAAATATCTCTAAATAATGAAATTCGGGAAAGTAGAAAATCCATCGAAAATTGATTTCAGTATTCCGGCTGACGCTGAAGACACAAAAAGGATACTGAGTAATTCCTCAAAGAAAGAATTTATGATTATCCGCAAGGCGACCAGTTATAAATTCTGGATTTGAAATCGGTGTTGTACTTTGCAGCGTCAAATACCAATCTATCGAACATCTTTTCCCCGAAATATCTTCGGTTGAATTTATAACAGTACTTCTTTTACCAGTTGATAGTTTTTCGCAAGTGCATCGTGTGATGCATCGTAGCGTACAGAGAGGTCTTTCTCACAGGAGCAAAGATGAACGATATTACTATTTAAGCTTTGATGAAAAGGCAATTCACAAGAGCACAATTATGTAACGATTCTCTATGACGAGTCTACCGACGTTGTACAGGAGGTAAGAGAAGGACATACCAAAGAAAGTGTAGATATCCTTTGTCGGCAAATGCTGAGCAAAGAACAGCGTAAAGAGGTCAAAACAGTATGCACAAATATGCGGGATGCCTATATTTATGGCGCAAAAACTCATTTTCCAACAGCAAAGCATTGTCACAACAATTTTCATCTGGTAGGTTATTTAAACAAAGCCGTAGATAAAGTAAAAAAGCGTGAAATTAACCATTTTGATGAATTGAAGAAAACCAAATACTTGTTTCTGAAAGCGAGAACATTTTCTTTTATGATTTTTTATGCTTAAATATTTAGAAAATCAAGATTTAATTAAGATATTTGTGGATAAATTTTAAGAAGTAAGATGATGTTTTTATCTTAAAGAAGTCATCTTGACTTTTTTTGAAAAACATAGAAAACATAGTTTTCATTATTATTTTCTCTTATTTTCGTAAACATAGAGAAAAATATCTTCGATATTTTTAGACTATGTGGTCGAAATGCGGTAAAAATGAAATTAAAATTGACTTAAAAAGACTATTGTTCACTATGTTTTTAAAAGTCGAGACGAGTTCAAAGTTTAAAATCTAATCGTAAAACAAAACATTAAAAATAATCATACCCTAAAGACTTTTTTAATGGAAGAATTTAGGGAACAAAAATATTATGGCATCAAACGACATTCGCAATTTAGAGCCGAAAGTGCTCTGGAATAATTTTTATTCGCTCACGCAAATTCCTCGTCCCTCAGGAAAAAAAGAGCAAATCGGTAAGTTCTTGTTAGAATTTGGCAAATCTATCGGCTTAGAAGCCATTCAGGATGAGATAGGCAATGTGTTGGTTCGTAAACCTGCTACCAAAGGGATGGAAGATCTCAAACCGGTTATTTTACAGGCACACATGGATATGGTGCCACAGAAAAATAGCAATGTGAATCATAATTTTGAGATGGATCCTATCCAAACGATTATTGATGGTGAATGGGTACGTGCCAATCAAACAACATTGGGCGCTGATAACGGAATTGGTGTGGCAGCAGCTATGAGCATCTTGCAATCAACAGATATTCCGCATCCGGCAGTAGAAATGTTTATTACCGTAGATGAAGAAACCGGTATGTTTGGCGCTTTCGGGTTACAACCAAATTTCTTACAAGGCGAGATTCTTATCAATATGGATTCTGAAGACGAAGGTGAATTGTATGTAGGTTGTGCCGGCGGATTGGATGCTAACATTACCTTCCGTTACAAAGAAGAGGAAGTGCCGGCTGATGACGTGGCTTTCAAAATATCATTGACCGGGCTTAAGGGAGGGCATTCCGGTGTTGATATTCATTTACAACGTGCTAATGCCAACAAATCATTGTTTCGTTTCTTGAAATTAGCTGTTGCTGAACATGAAGCACGCTTAAGTTCCGTTGAAGGAGGAAATTTACGCAATGCGCTTCCTCGCGAAGCATTTGCAATAATCACTATACCCGCAGGCGATGAAGAAGATTTACTTGAAACCGTTGCCGAATTTGAAGCTCTGCTCATTCGAGAATTTGCAGGAGTGGAAGACAACATTTGCTTAAAAGCCGAAAAAGTAGCGACGCCCGCCGGACTAATGCCCGAAGAGGTACAAGATGATTTAATCAATGCCATTACCTCTTGTCATCACGGAGTTTACAGATTTATTCCGGAATTGCCGGATGTAGTCGAAACGTCCAATAATCTTTCCATCATTCGGTCTGATGGCGAAAAGGTGGAAGTTAAATGCCTTATTCGCAGTTCGGTTGAGAGCCGCAAAGAAGAACTTGCTTCTGTCGTTGAAAGTGTATTTACGTTAGCGGGCGCTAAAGTTGAATTTGCCGGAGGTTACCCTGGTTGGAAACCAAATCTTGACTCGCCGATTTTGAAAGAAATGACCAAAGTATATGAAGACAAGTATGGTAAAACTCCCAAAATAATGATTATTCATGCCGGATTAGAGTGCGGAATTTTAGGAACACATTATCCAACAATGGATATGATATCGTTTGGTCCTACCATTCGTTACCCACATTCTCCGGATGAGAAGGTGAATGTGGAGAGCGTGAAAAAATTCTGGGATTACTTATTAGCCACTTTAGCTAACATACCAAAAAAATAAATCAGTTATGTGCATTTTTAGAGACGATGACAGTTCAACATCGTCTCTAAAATGTTTAAACCCAAATATTATTGTGAAAATAGTAGAGGCAATAAGAAAAGCAAAAGTGCAAGAACTTTGTTATGAGCGCTTCATCCATAATTGAAAAAAACGTTGTTATCAATGAAAAAAACAGTATCGTCATTGGTCGCTATTTTAATAAGCGGCTTTTTATCCGCTTCCAATCCATTAGAAGTCAAACAAATCATTTTAAGTAATGGATTTACCGTGTGGTTGAATGAAGACCACTCTCAGCCTAAAATTGTAGGAGCCGTAGTGGTCAAAGCGGGAGCAAAACAGAGTCCCAATACAGGAATAGCCCATTACTTTGAACACATTATGTTTAAGGGGACTAACAAAATAGGGACAATAGATTATGCTTCGGAAAAAGTGTATTTAGACTCCATCACGGGTAAATACGATGAACTTGCAACTACAAATGATGCTGTTAAACGACTCGATATTCAGAAAAAAATTAACCAGTTGTCGCTCAAAGCGGCAAATTATTCTATCCCGAACGAATTTGACCGTTTAATTTCAAAATACGGTGGCACGGGATTAAATGCCGGTACTTCGTACGACAATACGATGTATTACAATACGTTTTCTCCTGCAATATTTTACCCAATGGTGCGAACTAAATAGTGAAAGATTAATTAATCCTGTGTTTCGAGGTTTTCAGAGTGAACTTGAAACCGTTTATGAAGAAAAAAATATGTACGCTGACGCTTTGGGTTATATGGCGCTCGAAAAAGTATTGGAACGTATTTTTAAACCTCATCCGTATCAATATCCGGTGATTGGAAGTTCGGAAAACCTAAAAAACCCACGTCTAACCGAAATGCGTAAATTCTTTGAAAAATATTATGTTGCCGGAAATATGGGGCTGATGCTCAGTGGAGATTTTGATACGGAAAAAGCCTTGCCGGTGCTTGAGAAAACATTCGGAAAAGTAAAAAAAGGAGAAGTTCGAAACGAAGATTTTTCGCTCCCGACACCATTGCGCGGAAAAGAAAACTTTAAGGTTAAAATTCCCATTCCTTTGGTAAAAGCCAATGCCCTGATTTGGCGAGGAGTACCTGTGAACCATCCGGATGAGATTCCGCTACAAATTGCGATGAAAATTTTTAGTAATGGTAACAAAACCGGACTATTGGATAAACTATCTACAGATGGAAAACTAATGCAAGTAATGGGTGCCAATATGAGCATGAACGATGCCGGTGTAATTGTTATTCTCGGGATTCCTAACGTACCCTTTCAATCATACAAATCGGAACAAAAATATATTTTTGATGCAATTAAAAATGTTAAGAATGGCGATTTTTCCGAAGAGATGTTCCAAAGTCTAAAGATGGAAGAAAAACGAGAACACCTGACTGAATTGGAAGAGATTAACTCCAGAGTGCAACAAATGATGATGTTATATTCTGAAAATAAAACGTGGGAAAGCTATTTAAACGAAATAAATAAAATAGATATGCTTACTAAACAAGACATTGTGAATGTCGTAAGTGCATATTTCACAGAGAACTATTTAGATGTTAAGAAGAAAACCGGAAAATATCCGAGCGAAAAAGTACAGAAACCGAGTTTTGCTCCTATTCAAACTCAGAATAAAGAAAAACAATCGGACTACGCCCAATGGCTCGAATCCATCGAGACTCCTAAAACGTCTCCACGCTTTATAGATTTTGAAAAAGAAGGTAAGTCTTATCCGCTAAACAGCAATGGATTGGCTAAACTATATTACGTTTCCAATCCTATGAATGATGTATTTACCCTGTCTTTGAACTATGGTGTAGGAGATATGCAAATAAAGGAAGCAGGTGTGGTGGCAACATACCTCGACTATCTTGGTACCGACTCAATGTCTGTCAATCGATTCAATGAAAAGTTGCAACAACTCGGAAGCCAACTCTATTTTTATACAGAAGCAAATACGTTTAAAATTAATATCACCGGTTTCGACAAGAACTTTGAAAAAACAATCTTGCTTGCAGGTGATTTCTTGAAAAATGTGAAAGCCGATAAATCGAAATTAAAACAAGTTGTTTCCGGATATAAGGTCGAAACCAAAGCTATTCGTTCTTCTTCTGATAATTTGGCGGAAGCTATACTGGAAAAAGTAAAGTATGGTGAACGTTCCAAGTACCTGAGCAGATTGACCGTGAAAGAGGTGAAAAAACTTACAGGGAACAATATCATTGATAGATTTAGAGAAATACTCGCTACTGAATGTGATATACACTACTGTGGAAGACTTAGCCAAGAAACGGTTTTGAAAGTCATAAAAGACAATATCAATACTGAGGGCATTGTGACGAAAACCAAAAATCCGATTTTTAAAGAAGGAATAGTCTATAACGATGCTGAAGTTTTCTTCTACAATGATCCCAAGGCTACGCAAAGTATTATTTACGGCTATGTTGTAGGACCGAAAAATAGAAGTCTGCAAGACAACAATCTGAATCAGTTATTTAATACTTATTTCGGAGGTGGAATGAGTTCGCTTATGTTTCAGGAAATCAGAGAATTTCGCTCATTAGCATACCGGGCTTATTCTTTTGTAGAAAATCCGCCATTGGGTATGACTGATAAACACTCACTTTTCAATTTGATGCTTTCTACACAGGCAGATAAAACCTTAGATGCTTTGCAGGCGTTAGATTCTGTTTTTCACTCTATGCCGGTTGTTGACAAACGGATAGAAACAGCAAAACAGGATGTACTTAATGCCGCCTACAACAATTATCCGAGTTTCAGAGATGTTACTCCCCGTGTAGCTTATTACAAATCAATGGGATATGATGATGACCCAAATAAGTCGAGGGTTGAAATTACTTCAACGATGACCTCCGAAGATGTGAAAAGAATATACACACAAGCATACGAGAAAGACAAGGTGACCTACGTTATTGTAGGCAATAAGAAAAAAATGGATATTAACTCTTTAGCCAAATTCGGAAAAGTGACCGAGCTAAAAGCAAAAGATTTTTTGAAATAAATTAATGATATACATATAGCAATAAATCCCGTTTCACGAAGATCATTCAAACGATAATAAAAAAATCAATTATAAGCAGATGAGAAAATTAATTTTAACAACAGTAATCGCAACATTTTTGTGTTCACTTTCGGCACAAGACAAACTTACAAAAGACACTCTTATTTTTACTGCGGTGAAAGAAAACAAAATTACGCCGGTAAAAAATCAGGCAAGCAGTAGTACCTGCTGGTCATTTTCGGGACTCGGACTTTTTGAATCCGAACTACTCAGAATGGGTAAACCGGAGGTTGATTTATCTGAAATGTTTGTAGTTCACCACTCGTATGAAGACAAAGCCGATAAATATGTACGTATGAACGGAACTATCAATTTTGCTGCGGGAGGCTCGTTTTATGATGTATGGTACGTGCTGAAAAACTACGGAATTGTTCCCGACAGCGAAATGACAGGTTTGAACTATGGTACCGAAAAACACAATCATGGCGAAATGGACGCGTTAACAAAGTCTTTTGTTGAAAATATTGTAAGAAATCCGAACAAGACCATTACTCCGGTTTGGAAACAAGCATTCAACGGAATCTTAGACTCTTATATCGGTAAAAATCCATCTGAATTTACGGTTAACGGAAAGAAATATACTCCGCAAACATATTTTCAATCACTGGGCTTGAATTTGGACGACTATGTTTCTATCACATCATTTACACACCATCCGTTTTATACAAAATTTGCCATTGAAATACCGGATAATTGGCGTTGGGCGGAGTCTTACAATGTACCTTTGGATGAATTCGCCCGCATATTTGACTATGCTGTGAACAACGGCTATACTATCGCTTGGGGAGCTGATGTCAGCGAAAAAGGATTTACACGTGATGGATTGGGATTCCTTCCCGAAACCAAAAAAGAAAACTTGGCAGGAAGCGATCAGGCAAAATGGCTTGATACACAAAAAAGCAGTAAATTTGAGATTAAAGGACCACTAAAAGAGATACAGCCAACTCAGGAAAGCCGTCAAAAGGAATTTGACAATTACCAAACAACCGATGATCACGGTATGTTGATCTTCGGGATTGCAAAAGACCAAACCGGAACAGAATACTACATGGTGAAAAACTCTTGGGGTACCGATAGTAAATACAAAGGAATATGGTATGTGAGCAAACCTTTCGTTCTTCAAAAAACAATCAATATTTTGTAAATAAAAATGCTGTACCACACGATATTAAAAAGAAATTAGGCATTTAGTTTTTTTAACTGAAGTTGTTGTTTTTTATTTTTCAAAAATGTTAATTTCGGCATTGTTTTTGTATTATCATAAAAATAAACAACGAGCATATTCGCTTTACCAATTTGTGCTCTCCGATATGCCGCCGAGCTAAACTTATAATTAAAACAGAAAATGAAAAAAAATCTGATCGGGTTGTTTGCTCTATTATTTGCATTGAGCACAACCGTAAATGCACAAACCGCAACATCCGTTTCTACCTCAGCCAAAAAGGCTAAAAAAGAAATGAAAGCTGAGGTTAAAGACACCCAAAAGGCTACTGATGTAAAGAGAGAAGAAATGAAAACAGATGCTAACGCAATGAAAAAAGATGCAAAGGCAAATGTCGAAAAGAAAAAAGAAGGGGCAAAAAAAATGGAAGCTGCTGCTTCTAAGGATGTAAAAACAGAAGCCGGTACAGTAAAAAAAGAAATGAAAGCTGACGCTAATGTAGCAAAAAAAGATGCAAAAACAAATGTTGAAAAGAAAAAAGATGAAGTAAAAGACGCCAAAGCCAATACTACATCAAAAGTAACAAAAGAAGGCGTAGTGCTTAAAAAAGACGGCACCCCTGACAAACGGTACAAACAAAAACAAGATTCCGTGGCTGAAACATTTAAAGAAAGACGGAACTCCTGATAAACGCTTTAAAAGAAAATAAAAAATAATCTCGGGAGAGATACATGTTATTTGTTCA
>JASGJK010000017.1:0-17216 GCA_049840795.1 Paludibacteraceae bacterium | reverse complement strand
GTGGTTATGTGTAACCCTCTTCAACTAGTACGTATTGCTAAGGTTAATAGGGAAACACGATAGAATCCGAACAGCACCTGCACCACATCTCTGTTATCCACTTCGTGATACACCGGTTGGTTCTTTTTTTGTTAGAAAATGGGAAACACTCACAAACAACAAAATATAAAATACAATTTTTCTCATAATTCTAACTTTTTACTTCAAAAAACGATTAAAAAACTACAAGCATCTTTATTTATAAATATTCCATTACAAAAATACTATATTTTACTCCAAAAACGAGCTGTTTTTCTGCTTTATTCATATCTTTTACATGTTATGGCTGATTATAAGAAAAATAGAACTCGTTTGCGGTGAAAATTGAGCGGTATTTCATATAAGTAGTAAATAAGAATTATTGTGACATTTTTTATTTATAACATTCTGAAAATAAAACTTGTAACTCGCAACTAAATTCTTGTAACTACTTAACTATCTTTTGAATCAGAAAAAACAATTATTTTTGCACCCTGATTCAGAAAACAAAAAGAATGGGTATAGAAAAAGGATTATTTCAGCGTACGGAGTTATTGGTTGGCAACAAGGTGATGCAGCACATTTCCGAAGTGCGCATCATAGTGTTTGGTATTGGTGGTGTAGGTAGCTGGTGTACAGAGAGTTTAGTACGTTCGGGTGTTCGCCATTTGACCATTGTCGATTCGGATAGAATTTGTGTTACCAACATCAACCGTCAACTGCACGCCACTACAAAAACAGTGGGCGAAGTGAAAACCGAAGTTCTAAAAAATCGTTTACTCGAAAATCAATCCGAAAGCCGAAATCAAAGCCATTCAGCAAATTTATAACGAAAATACCTCAGCCTCATTTGAGCTTCACTCGTACGATTATATCATCGATGCCATCGATAGTTTATCGAGCAAGGCGCATTTGATTCGCGAAGCCACAAAAACTGATGGTGTGTTATTTTCGTCGATAGGAGACATCGCTAAAAGTCGATCCCACCCGCATAAAAACAGCTGAGTTTTGGAAAGTGCAAGGTTGTCCGTTAGGTGCCGCCACCTGCGAATCAAAATAAGAAAAGGAGAATTACCTTCTAAAAAATTCTTATGTGTATATAGTGACGAATTATTAAAGTTCTAATACGAAAAAAGTTGGTGCGGAAGCGAAAAATGCCTTTGTCCAAAAAACGAAGCCGGTCCTGGCATTCCTGAAATTGCGCAACCACGAATGGTGGAGTTTAAAAGCACAAATAAACGGCACTTTTGTACATATTACCGCTATTTTTGGTTTTACTTTAGCCGGATTGGTGATGCAGGATATAATAAACAAGAACTCGGAATAAGTAAATTGTTTCGCTAAGTTCTGTTTTTTTCATAAAGCAAACAGAAACGGATATTTATGTCTGATTCAAGTACTACCTGAATTATATTTACACTGAAAAAACTTATAACCGAACAATTTTAATCAAACTTTCAACTACGACCGAATCATTTCACTCAAATCTCTTATCTTTTTATTATTTTTACGCGTTATTATTAATATGTGGGTTTCTGTTATAGAAATATTAAAAAAACAAAAAAAGCAATACGCTGTAATCGCATTTTTGTCATATTATAATAATATCACTATTTTTACACCTAAATATTTAATTAGAAGCATCGTAAACAGTTATAAATAATTGAAACAAAAAGACACTATGAAATCAAAATTAGTTCTGTTCATTTTACTTTTGTTCACGCTGAACACTTTTGCCCAAATTCAAAATCCGGCTAAATGGACATTTGAACAAAAAAGCACCGGAGCAACTACCGCCGACATTATCATAAAAGCCAAGATCGAACAGGGATGGCATCTTTACGGAATGAACATTCCGGAAGACGGTCCTGTACCCACCAATATCACGTTTGAAAAAATTGAAAATGCGCAAAAGGTTGGCGGCATACAGTCTAAATCGAAACTGATTCAGTCGCACGATGAAAACTTCGGTATGGATTTAAGTTGGTATATCAACGAAGCGATTTTTGTTCAGAAAATTTCATTCAAAGACCCCAAAAGTGTTTACATAAAAGGAAATGTGCATTATATGCTTTGTAACGATGAAACTTGCTTGGCTCCTACCACACAAGATTTCGCATTTGGCAAAGCAGGCACCAAACCGGTAGCACTCAATGCTGATGGAGATAAAACAAAATTGCCTGTAGGTGATGTTCAGCCTCTTACCATTCAAAATAGCGACAGCACAAAATCAACGATTACTTCAGTACAACCCGTTACGCCTGCCTCGTCGGAAAAAAGATGGGAACCATTGGCTGAAAAGTTAAGTAGATTTGGAAGCACAACGGAACACACATCGCTTTGGTGGATTTTCCTTACCGGTTTTTTAGGCGGTTTATTGGCGCTTGTAATGCCTTGTATATGGCCCATCATCCCGATGACAATCAGTTTTTTTCTAAAACGTTCGCGAGATAAAAAACGGGGGCGGCGCGATGCTGTTTTATATGGTTTGTCCATTGTTCTTATCTATGTCGCACTGGGTATGTTAATCACTATTCTTTTTGGTGCCAGCGCGCTCAACAGCCTTTCAACCAATGCTGTATTTAACATATTCATATTTGTTCTATTGGTACTTTTTGCCATCTCATTTTTTGGAGCATTCGAAATGGCATTACCGGCTTCATGGTCAACCAAAATGGATGCTAAAGCCGAATCAACGACCGGAATCATCAGTATTCTCTTTATGGCATTTACATTGGTCATTGTATCATTTTCGTGTACGGGACCGATTATCGGATTAGTGCTGGTAGATGTTTCAACCAAAGGGTTAACCCTTGCACCCATATTGGCAATGCTTGGTTTTTCGTTAGCATTGGCAATCCCATTTGCTTTTTTTGCATTTTTCCCGTCTTTGCTAAAATCTTTACCAAAATCAGGTGGATGGTTAAATAAAGTAAAAGTTGTTTTAGCATTTTTAGAACTGGCTTTTGCATTAAAATTTCTTTCTGTTGCCGATTTAGCGTACGGATGGCGAATCTTAGACCGCGAAGTATTTCTTACCCTTTGGATTGTAATCTTCGGTTTATTAGGTATCTACTTACTGGGAAAAATTCGCTTTCCACACGACGGAGAGACAAAGCACACCTCCGTATTAGGTACTTTTATGGCTATCATTTCTCTGGCTTTTGCCGTGTATATGATCCCTGGATTGTGGGGAGCGCCTTTGAAGGCTGTGAGCGCCTTTGCGCCACCATCGCGCACACAGGATTTCAATCTATATGCCAACGATGTTCACCCGAAATTTACCGACTACGATTTAGGAATGGCGTACGCTGCTTCGGTAAACAAACCGGTCGTTATAGACTTTACAGGACATGGATGCGTCAATTGTCGTAAAATGGAGGTCTCTGTATGGACCGACGATAAAGTAAGAGATATACTCAACAACGATTTTATACTTATTTCATTATATGTAGATGAAAAAGCACCTTTAGCGCAACCATACAAAGTACAAGAAAACGGTCGCACAACCCAAATTAATACTGTTGGTGACAAGTGGAGCTACCTTCAACGTAACAAGTTCGGCGCAAATGCTCAACCGTTTTATGTAATGCTAAACGCTAACGGTCAACCGTTGAATAAATTTTACTTTCCATTTACCGAAAATCCAAAAGAATTTATTAAATGGCTTAAGATCAAGTAAAACATCGATTTCACTCCATTATATGAAAGAAAATCTATATTTATTCAACTGTTTTGTGAGAAAATAGAAATAAGAACAAGGCAACCGGTATATTTGCACACATCCTATTTCTCTGCCAAAATGTCTTTAAAACTGTCAAAACGGACAAAAAAACATTTTGGCAGATTTCTTGTTGTGATGTAGTGTCGGTCTTAAGCCTATATTTAAAAATGATAAAAACAGAAAACATATATGAAAAAGCAACAAAAACACGACAAGGAAGAAACATCAGAAAATATGCAAGAAAATGCAAATCAAGAAGTTAAATCTGAAACAACAGGAAAAGAAGTAGACAAAATCGCTGATGAGATTGATCAACTAAACGAAAAGTATGCCGAATTGGCAGATAAAAATCTACGTTTAATGGCAGAGTTTGACAACTACCGCAAACGTACATTGAAAGAAAAAGCCGATTTGATAACCACTGCTTCAGAAAGAGTGATGGTAGATATTCTTCCGTTGGTGGATGATTTTGAACGTGCAAAAAAAGCTATGGAAAACTCGGATGACATTCAGGCTGTGAAAGAAGGAGTAGATTTGATTTATAGCAAATTTTTATCTTTTCTACAAGTAAACGGCGTTAAAGAGATTCCGACTGAAGGTGAAAGTTTTAATGTAGATATACATGAAGCTGTAACCACTTTTCCAGCTCCATCAGACGAACAACAAGGAAAAATAATCGACTGTATTTCAAAAGGTTATACCTTAAATAATAAAGTCATTCGTTTTTCAAAAGTGGTAATCGGCGAATAATGTAAAAAAAACGTGACTTTTTTATATTTAATTCACAAAGAGTCATTTTTCCGAAAAAACAAAAATATATGTCAAAAAGAGATTATTACGAAATATTAGAAGTTGCAAAAACCGCAAGCGCCGACGATATAAAGAAAGCATACCGTAAGAAAGCAATCCAGTATCATCCTGACAAAAATCCCGGTGATAAACAAGCGGAAGAAAAGTTTAAGGAAGCTGCTGAAGCGTACGAAGTACTAAGCGATCCTCAAAAACGTCAACGATACGATCAGTACGGTCATGCAGGCGTAGGAAGCAGTGCTGCCGGAGGTGGATTCGGTGGCAGTGGTATGTCAATGGATGATATTTTTTCTACATTTGGCGATATTTTTGGAGGTCATTTCGGAGGCTTCAGTGGATTCGGTGGTTTCGGGGGGCAATCACGTGGTGGACAGCGTGTTCGCAGAGGTTCCGATTTACGCGTAAAGGTAAAACTCAACTTAGCTGAAATTGCTTCAGGTGTTGAAAAAAAAATCAAAGTTAAAAAAGCAGTCAGCTGTACACACTGTCACGGTACAGGAGCTGAGAATGGCTCCGGCTCTGAAAGTTGTACCACATGTCACGGGAGTGGACGCGTAACCCGTGTGCAGCAAACCATACTTGGTCAAATGCAAACCGCTACCGAGTGTCCAACTTGTCACGGAGAAGGGAAAATCATCAAAAACAAATGTCATTATTGTAATGGGGAAGGTATTACACGCGAAGAAGAGGTGATTTCCATCGAATATTCCGGCGGGCGTAATGGAAGGAATGCAACTTTCGATGAGTGGAAAAGGGAATGCAGCTCCACGTGGTGGTGTTAACGGCGATTTGTTGATTTTAGTCGAAGAAGAAAAACATCCTGAACTGATACGAGATGAAAACGATTTGATATACAATCTATTGATTTCGGTACCTGTGGCAATATTGGGAGGTTCGGTTGAAGTACCTACGGTAGACGGAAAAGTAAAAGTAAACATTGTTCCTGGTACACAACCGGGAAAAGTTTTACGACTTCGTGGGAAAGGGCTTCCGAGTGTAAACCGTTATGGAACAGGAGATTTATTGGTAAATATCGGTGTTTATATTCCTGAAAACTTAAATCGGGAAGAAAAACAGATGATCGAAAAATTAGCAGCTTCTGCTAATGTAAAGCCTAATCAGTCAGCGTCAAAGAACTTTTTCTCACATTTCAGAAATATGTTTGAATAGTCGAAAAACAACACATTTTATCGAATATTCAAATCAATAAAGAACTGTTTACTCATTGATAATAAAAAAAACGACCCTGCATCACTGCGGAGTCGTTTTATCGTCTAATTTGGATTATAAAATGATGTTAAATTTTCAAGTCAACTTTATCAAATAAGGATAAAGAAAATCAGATTACACCCTGCACCAACATTGCTTTTGCCACTTTGAGGAAGCCTGCAACGTTCGCTCCTTTCATATAATTAATGTAACCGTCGGGTTGCTTTCCGTATTTCACACATTGTTCGTGGATGCTGCTCATAATTTGGTGGAGTTGTTTGTCCACTTCTTCGGCTGTCCACGAAATATGCATTGCATTTTGAGTCATCTCAAGTCCCGATGTAGCTACACCACCGGCATTAACAGCTTTTCCCGGTCCATACATTACTTTGTTTTGTAAGAAAACTTCGATAGCTTCGGGCGTACAACCCATATTTGAAATTTCGGCGATACAAAGCACATTATTTGCAATTAATTGCTTGGCATCATCTTCATCTAATTCGTTTTGAGTAGCACAAGGAAGAGCGATATCTACTTTTACTTCCCACGGACGCTTTCCGCCAAAGAATTTAGCGCCAAATCTTTCAGCATAAGGTTCAACTACATCGTTGCACGTTGCACGAAGCTCAAGCATATAGTCAATCTTTTCTCCCGAAATTCCATTTTCATCGTAAATATACCCGTCAGGACCGGAGATGGTTACCACTTTTGCTCCCATTTCGGTTGCTTTGGAGGCTGCTCCCCAAGCTACGTTACCAAAACCGGAAATAGAAATTGTTTTTCCTTTTAATATTAAGTCCGGCAGTTTCGAGCATTTGCTTTACAAAGTACAATCCGCCGAATCCTGTGGCTTCCGGACGAATCAGCGAACCGCCAAATTCCAAACTTTTACCGGTAAGAACACCTGTGTTTTGTTGTGCTAATTTACGGTACATACCGTATAAATAACCGATTTCACGACCGCCTACACCTATGTCACCCGCAGGAACATCAGTATCTGCACCAATGTGGCGCCAAAGCTCTAACATAAATGCCTGACAAAAACGCATTACTTCGGCATCAGATTTACCTCTCGGATTAAAATCTGAACCGCCTTTTCCGCCTCCCATAGGAAGTGTAGTGAGCGAGTTTTTAAATATTTGTTCAAATCCCAGAAATTTCAAAATAGAAAGATTAACCGAAGGATGGAAACGAAGTCCGCCTTTATAAGGTCCGATGGCATTGTTAAACTGTACGCGGTATCCAAGGTTTACTTGAACATCGCCACGGTCGTCAACCCAAGGCACTTTGAAAGTGAATATACGATCGGGCTCTACAAGACGTTCGGCAATTTTTGCCTTCTCAAATTCCGGATGTTGGTTATAAACATCTTCGATGGTCATCAGCACTTCACGCACAGCCTGAAGATATTCTTGCTCTCCGGGATGTTTTGCTTCCAATTGCTGCATTAATTTTTCGAGATTCATAATAATTTATATTAGATTAATCCTTTGTTAATAAGATATGTTTTTCAATAATTGCAATTTTTCAATAATTTACTTACAATCTATTTTGCAAGAAACGTAAATAAATATAACAAAATGTCATATAATTCTATTTATAAAGCAAATAATTCGTCAATAAAGTGTTGATTTAACAGAATACGCCACGAAATAGCTTACATTTTGTTTTAGGTGCAAGTTTACACCTTTTATTTGTGATAATCAAATATTTTCAACTATTTTTGAGAAAATATTTTACACAGAAAACGAAGTTGTTGTAAAAATCAGGATATGAGACAAATAGATTGTTCCGAATTTTAATGAACTGACTTCTAACTTCTAACTTAAAAGCATGAACTCCAACAGTATAAAAAAATTATATTTCAAAGACACATCCTTCGCCAATCTGATGCGACATAGGATTTATAACGTCTTATTGTATGCCAGCAAATACGATGCGTTTATGCTGGAAGAAGACGGACGTGTTGACGAACAAATTTTTAACGAATATGTTTCACTCAACTTGCGTTATCCGCCTCGGTTCACATTAGTATCGAACGAAGAAGAAGCCAACAGGGCATTACAGGAACGAACTTACGAATTAATCATTTCTATGCCGAGCGGCGACAGTGTGAATCCATTTGAGTGGGCAAAAGAGGTAAAAAAAACGCATCCCGATATTCCGATTGTTATACTTACTCCATTTTCAAAAATGGTATCTTCGCGTATTGCCAACGAAGATTTAAGCGCTGTTGACTACGTATTCAGTTGGTTGGGCGATTCGGACTTGTTACTTGCCATTATCAAATTGATTGAAGACGGGATGAACGTGCAAGAAGACGTAGAGTCCGTTGGTGTACAAGTAATTATGCTTGTAGAAGATTCTATTCGGTTTTACTCTTCTATCCTCCCCCATTTGTATAAATATGTTTTTATTCAGTCGCGATCTTTTATGACTGAAGCATTAAACGAGCACGAACAAATGCTCCGTATGCGCGGTCGTCCCAAAATTTTGCTTGCCCGCGACTACGAAGAAGCTATCGATATATACAAAAAATACAAGAAAAACATGCTCGGAGTGATTACCGATGTGAGTTTTATGCAAAACGGGGTAAAAAACAAACAAGCCGGCATCGAATTATGTCAGGAAATCAGAGCTGAAGACAAATACATCCCCCTAATCGTACAATCGACCAACATTGTAAATCACGCAAAAGCAGATGAAGTTAAAGCCGCCTTTATTCATAAATTATCCAAAACACAGCTTCTCGAAATGCGCGAAATCATTACCAACAATTTCGGATTTGGCGATTTTATATTTATCAATCCGAAAACACAAAAAGAAGAAGCGCATATTTCAAACCTGAAAGGGTTACAAGAAATTATTTTTACCATCAGCGACGATTCACTTTTCTATCATATTTCCCGAAACAACATTTCTCGATGGCTTTACTCACGCGCTATGTTTCCTTTAGCAGAGTTTCTTAAAAACATTCACGTGGACTCACAAGAAAACACCGATATGGATCGCGTGCGGGAAATTATTTTTGATGCCATTGTCACGTATCGAAAAATCAAGAACAGAGGTGTTGTTGCTGTTTTTCAGAAAGATAGATTTGACCAATATTCCAATTTTGCACGCATCGGCGAAGGCTCGATGGGAGGAAAAGGGCGTGGCTTAGCGTTTATCGACGCCATGATAAAAAGTAACGAAACGCTGGAAAACTTTGAAAATACGCAGATTGTTATTCCACGCACGGTAGTTATTTGTACCGATATTTTTACGGAGTTTATGGAAAAAAATAATTTATATTCCATCGCTCTTTCAGATACCGATGACGAAGTGATTTTACAATATTTTCTCAAAGCAAAACTTCCAAGACGCTTAATAGCTGATTTAGCCGCATTTTTGAGCGTTGTAAATTCTCCAATTGCCATTCGTTCGTCGAGTTTGCTCGAGGATTCACATTATCAGCCATTTGCTGGCATATATTCTACTTATATGGTTCCTTTCGACAAAAAAAGTAAAACCAATTTATTGCTAATGATTGTAGAATCCATCAAAGCGGTATATGCTTCTGTATTTTACAAAGCCAGTAAAACGTATATGACGGCTACCAAAAACATCATTGATGAAGAAAAAATGGCAATCGTATTGCAAGAAATCTGTGGAAATCAACATGGTACACGGTTTTATCCATCGTTTTCAGGCGTAGTTCGTTCGTTAAATTTTTATCCGATAGGTGTCGAAAAAACGGAAGATGGTATCGTAAATTTGGCTATGGGACTCGGGAAATACATTATGGACGGAGGAATAACATTACGTTTTTCACCTTATCATCCAAATAATGTACTTCAAACAAGCACATTGGAATATGCTCTAAAAGAGACACAAACCTATTTTAACGCACTGGATTTATCACACACCAAATTTGTACCCCAAACGGACGACGGGTTCAATCTGCTTCGAATCAATGTACAAGATGCGCTAAAAGATGGAACATTACAATACATCTCCTCAACATACAATGCGCAAGACGAGACTATTTACGACAATGTATTTGAAACGGGAAGAAAAGTTGTCACTTTTTCAAACATACTAAAACACAATGTTTTTCCTCTTCCTGAAATATTGCAAGAAGTAATGCGTGTCTCTCAAACAGAAATGGGACGTCCAATCGAAATTGAATTTGCGGTGAACTTAGATTATTCTCCAAAACCAGTTCATACTTTTTATTTATTGCAAATACGTCCGATTGTAGATACGAAAGAAACTATCACGGAAGATATTGGCGCTATTCCCAATGAAAACACCATTATAAGTTGTAACAATGCGCTGGGACACGGCATTAGTAGCGATATTTACGACATAGTTTACGTTAAACCCGAATCGTTCAATGCTTCTAACAATCAACTAATTACAAAAGAAATTGAACAGATAAACAAACAGATGCAACAATCTAACCGACAATATATTCTTATGGGACCTGGACGCTGGGGATCAAGTGACCCGTGGTTGGGTATTCCTGTAAAATGGTCGCACATAAGTAATGCCCGCGTAATTGTGGAAAGTGGTTTATCAAATTATAGGATTGATCCAAGCCAAGGAACACATTTTTTTCAAAATCTAACTTCGATGGGTGTGGCGTATTTTACCATCAATCCGTTTCAAAACGATGGTAATTACGATATTGATTTTCTGAATGCGCAATCAGCTTTTTATGAAACGCGGTTTGTTCGTCACGTACAATTTAAACATCCGATAATATTAAAAGTAGATGGGCGTAAAGGTAAAGGGGTAGTAATGAAACCGGAAGAATAGTTGGTGGAAATTATGATTGATAATTTAGCAGAAATTAAATCGCTTTTAGACGAGTCGGTTATTCGGTATAATAATATTGATTTTATTCAGGATGATCCGGTGCAGATTCCACATCTTTTTACAAGTAAAGAAGATATTGAAATAGCCGGTTTTCTCTCAGCGACTATCGCTTGGGGAAATCGAAAATCCATTATTAAAAACGGGTTTAGGTTGATGGAATTGATGAATCGTTCGCCTTATGATTTCTTGATGGACGATGATTTTTTGGAACAATACAAAACAGAGATCAATCTATTTGTACACCGAACCTTTAATGGTGAAGATTGTTTTTTCTTTCTAAAATCATTACAAAATATCTACAAAAGCCACGGAGGTTTAGAGCAGATTTTTACTGATGGCTTTGGTTTGGAGAATTCAATTTACGGAGCTTTAAAATACTTTAGAAGTATTTTTCTAAAAACTCCTCATTCAAAACGAGTTGAAAAACACATCTCAGATGTAACTTCTAATTCTTCGGCAAAACGATTGAATATGTTTTTGCGCTGGATGGTTCGAAGGGATGAAAACGGTGTTGATTTTGGCTTATGGAAAAACATTCCGGCATCGGCTTTGATGTTGCCATTGGACATTCACACCGGAAATGTGAGCCGTAATTTAGGATTGCTCGCGCACAAGCAAAACGATTGGAAAGCAGTGGAAGAAATTACGAAAATTCTTCGTACTTTTGATGAGTCAGACCCCATAAAATACGATTATGCGTTGTTTGGATTGGGCGTAAGTCAAAGAAATATAGATTTTCTTTATAATCAAACTAATCAAACAAATCATAGTTCAGACCGTTTTTTATGAAACTCTTTACCACCTCTCAAATTCGTGAACTGGATAAGTTCACCATTGAAAACGAGCCGATTACGTCCATTGCTTTGATGGAAAGGGCTTCGGACAGAATGTTGCAACAGTTTAAAAGATTTTAGTTTGAACCGCGATGTGCTGGTTTTGTGCGGTCCGGGAAATAATGGAGGCGATGGTTTGGCTTTGGGCAGAATGTTGTTGCAAATTGGTTACGATGCACAGATTGTATTGTTCCACACAGGTAATTTATCACCCGATTGCAAACAAAACAAGGAACGATTACAAGACAGTTTTCCTGATTTTTTCATTGAACAAACCAGGAAATTTGAACCCATTGAAATCTCTGAAAAAACGATTATCGTTGATGCACTTTTTGGTTCCGGTTTGAGCCGTCCGTTGGATGGAATTTTTGCAGAAGCGGTAAATTGGATTAACTTACTTAACAATGAAGTGGTTTCCATTGATATTCCTTCCGGTTTAAATGGAGACAAATGTGCTTCCGATGAAGAAATTATTGTAAAAGCCGACATAACTTACACGCTTCAATTCCCAAAAATTGCTTTTTTGTTCGCCGAAAATGAAAAATACGTTGGAAAATGGAAAGTCATTGATATTCAACTTCATCCCGAAGGCATTAAAAAGGAGCCTACTTCTTTCTTTTTCACAGATAAAACAGATGTTCAGTCGTTCTTAAAAACCCGTTCTAAGTTCTCGCACAAAGGAAATTTCGGACACGTTTTTTTAATGACCGGAAGCAAAGGAATGGCAGGTGCATCCGTTTTAGCAACTTCTGCAACGTTACGCGCGGGTGCGGGATTGGCAACCATTTTCGGAATGGAAGAGAACCGTGCTGTTCTTCAAACATCTGTCCCTGAGGCAATGTACAAGACCGATTTGAGTGATATTCAAAAATATTCGGTGTTTGCTTTTGGACCTGGGGATGGGCACTTCAAAGAAACCGAACAGATTTTTAAAGAAATGTTGAGAAGCAATTCTTTTTCCCTTCTCACCCGGGAGAGGGGGCACGGGGTGAGGTCAGTTTTCTGATGCCGATGCGCTCAATATTATTTCTCAACATCCCGATTTTTGGAATATTTTACCGAAGAATTCTATCATCACACCTCATCCAAAGGAGTTTGAACGGCTTTTTGGCAAAACCGACAATTCTTTGGAACGTATTGAAAAAGCACAGCAAAAAGCACAGGAACTTGGCATTGTGATTGTGCTGAAAGGGGCTTTTACGGCGGTTTGTTCACCTGATGGAAACGTTTATTTCAATTCTACCGGAAATCCTGGAATGGCAACAGGCGGTATGGGTGATGTGCTGACAGGTGTTATAGCCGGACTTTTATCGCAACATTATTCTCCGCTTGAAAGTGCCTTGTTGGGTGTTTTTATTCACGGTTTTTCAGCCGATTTGGCTCTCGAAAATCAATCGGAAGAAAGCCTGCTTCCAAGCGATGTGATTCAATATCTTGGGAAATCGTTCAAAATTCTTCATCAAAAATAATCTTTTTTACAATTTTTATCACATTATCGATGATGAATAAGTGACATATATTCAGCATTTTATATTTTTACATTTGAATTAATCAATTATTTTAATCAAATTTATTAAACAAATGATTAAATATTCCGTTTAAATGTTGTAAGTTTGCATCGAAAATAATTATTATTAAAATGGCAAAAATAAATAACGTTCCGTTGGATCAATCCACGGAAGAAAAAATAAAGCAGTCTGCTGAAAAGGTTTTTATGGAAAAAGGCTTTTTTGGAGCACGCACGCGCGACATTGCTGATGAGGCAGGGATAAATCTCGCACTGCTCAATTATTATTTCAGAAGCAAGGAAAATCTTTTAAAATAATAATGGAGGAAAAATTGAAACAGTTTTTCGGTTTTGTGATAGACGTTTTAAGAGATCCAAACATACCATTGCAAAACAAGGTCAAAGTTCTTGTGAATAAATACACCGATATGCTAATCAAACTCCCCGAGTTACCTATATTTGTTTTAGGGGAATTGAAGCGAAATCCTAACTTTTTTGTAGAAAATTTGAAAGTCAAGGAGCGTTTTCAGGAAGGCGTTGCCGATTTTCTGAAAACGTACAATGTGTCGTCAAAAGAGGAACTTGCACAAATAATGTTATCGCTTTTAGGAATGACCATTTTTCCGTTTTTGGGTAAAGATATTATTTTGAGCTTGCTCGATTTTTCAAACGAGGAATATCATAATATTATTGATAAACGAAGAGAATTAATTCCGATTTGGATGGAAGAAATCATTAAAATTCAATTAAAATGAAAAGGAGATATTTATTTATAGTGTTAACGTTGAGCGTTTTGAATGTGTTTTCGCAAACAATTACGCTGGATGAATGCCAGGATTTGGCGCAACAAAATTTTCCGCTGGCAAAACAAAAAAACTTGATCGACGAAAGTTCAAAAAATAATGTTTCATCTGTTTTAACGCAGTATTTTCCGCAAGTGCAAATCAACGGACAGGCTTCGTACCAATCGGATGTGACGAGAATTGAATTAGGGAATTTACCTGCTCAGTTGCAAAATATAAGTTTCCCAGAACCGAGTTTAGACCAATATAAAGTGTATGCTGATGTTGCGCAAACGGTTTACGACGGCGGAATGATTTCGAACCAACGCAAATTGGTGAATGCAAATAATGCCGTGGAAAAGGAAAAAGTGGCTGTGGAAATGTATAAACTGAAAGACCGCATCAACCAAACCTATTTCGGGATTTTGCTGATGGATGAACAGTTGAAACAAACTGATTTACTCCAAAATGATCTTCAAACGGCGTTGGACAAAGTGAATGTGATGGTGAAAAACGGTGTTTCGTTAATCAGCAACAGGCAAAATCTGGAGGCTGAAATGCTCAAAGTGAAACAGACAAAAGATGAAGTTTTCATTCAGCGTCAATCGTTTGTAAAAGTGCTGAGCTTGTTGACGGGTAAAGAAATGGACGAAAAAACTGTTTTTGCAAAATCTCAGATAATTTCTAAAATGGAGAATTCCACTCGTCCCGAATTGAATTTGATAACCTATCAACAGAACACATTAAAAATTCAAAATCAACAACTTACATCATTAAATATTCCTAAAATTAGTCTTTTTGCACAAGGTGGATACGGTAAACCGGGGTTGAATATGTTTACCGATAAGTTTGAGCCTTATTTTGTTGGCGGAATTCGGTTGAATTGGCAGTTGTCGCGTTTTTACACCCTTTCAAAAGATAGAAATAACTTGAAAGTGCAGGAGAAATCGTTGGAATTGCAAAAAGACATCTTTAATTTAAATCAACAAATTGCCGAAACGCAACAAAACAGCGAGATTACAAAACTTCAAAATAAACTCAAAACGGATGATGGAATCGTTGCGCTTCGCACCGATATTAAAAATACAAGCAAAATCCAGCTTGAAAACGGGGTGCTCACCAGTGCTGATTTTATCCGCGACGCTAACGCTGAAAATCAAGCACGCCAAACAAAATCGTTACACGAAATGCAGTTATTACTGGCGCAATATAGTTTGAAATGGATAAAACCATAGCAACCCCTAACCCCTAAAGGGGAATGAACAAAATTATCATAAAAATAAAACATAAAAAAACGAATATGAAAACAACATCTATAAAAATTTTAGTTTCTACGGTGATTTTTGCTACCGTGATTTTAAATTCTTGTAAATCAAAAGATGAAAACTACGATGCTTCGGGTTATTTCGAAGCAATTGAAACCATCGTTTCGTCGCAAGCAAACGGACAAATTTTATCACTGAATGTGGAAGAAGGACAAGAACTTGTTGCGGGTCAGCAAGTTGGACAAATCGACAGTACGCAGATTTATCTTTCACTGCTTCAATTGCAATCTCAACGAGGAGCTATTTTAAGTCGGAAGCCGGATATTTCATCGCAAACAGCCATTTTGAAAGAACAAATAGCAACAGCACAACGTGAACTGCACCGTGTGGAGAACCTTGCATCGGGCAACGCCGCTACTCAAAAACAAGTGGACGACGCGCGTTCAATGGTTACAGTGCTTCAAAAACAGCTTTCGGCTCAACAAACTTCGCTGGGAAATGCTAGTGAAAGTGTTACAAAAGAAAGTAATCCGGTTCAGTATCAAATTTCACTATTGAAAGATCAATTGAAAAAAACACATATTATAAATCCTGTAAATGGCACTGTTTTAGTGAAATATGCAGAGCAAAATGAAATTACAGGTATGGGAAAACCGCTGTATAAAATTGCTGATTTATCTGAAATTATTCTCCGTGCGTACATTACAAACAGCCAGCTTGCATCATTAAAATTAGGTCAGAATGTAAAAGTCTCTGTTGACAAAGGCGATAAAAAAACGGCTGATTATCAGGGAAAAGTGGAATGGATAAGCACAAAAGCTGAGTTCACACCAAAAACTATTCAGACCAAGGAAGAACGTTCAAACGAGGTTTATGCCGTAAAAATCCGCGTAAAAAATGATGGTTTCTTGAAATTAGGAATGTATGGGGAAGTTTCATTTAGCGGTAAGCGTTAAGCGATAAGCTGAAAGCTAAATAGCATTAAAACAACAACTTAACTATTGTTATGGAAGCAAAATCTGATTTTAATACGAAATTTAAATCTCGAACTAAGAAATTTGCCGTAGAAATTATTCGGTTCTATTCTAATAATTGTAAAAAATCTGAAGAATTAAGAGTTATTGGTAAACAATTGTTGCGTTCTGGAACATCTGTGGCGTCTAATTTTAGAGCTTTTACTCGTGGACGTTCGGAAGCTGAAAAATTCTCGAAATTGTGTATAGTTGTTGAAGAAGTTGATGAAACTCAATTTTGGTTTGAATTAATAGAAGAAGCGGAATTAATTACACCACAAATTTTTAAAGAATTGAAAGAGGAAACGGATGAATTGGTCAAAGTATTTACAACATTAAAGAGTAGGATGAAAAATTAATTCTATGAATAAAAATAACAATAAAATATCTCAGGAGGAGCTTAATGCTTACCGCTTACCGCTTACTGCTGAAGGTAATTACATTGAATTACATAACATTTCAAAAACGTACGAAAAAGGTACTGTCGAAGCCGTAAAAAACGTCAGTTTTGATGTAAAGAAGGGTGAGATTTTTGGGCTGATTGGTCCCGATGGTGCTGGAAAAACCTCTATTTTTCGTATGCTTACCACCTTGCTTCTACCTGATAGTGGAACTGCTTCGGTGCTGGGTTTTGACGTCGTGCAGGATTATCGTAATATCCGCAAAGACGTGGGTTATATGCCGGGTCGTTTTTCACTGTACCAGGATTTAAGTATTGAGGAAAATCTTAAATTTTACGCTACGCTTTTCGGAACAACGGTGGATGAAAATTTTGATTTGATACGTGATATTTATATTCAGATTGAGCCTTTCAAGGAACGTCGCGCCGGGAAACTTTCGGGTGGAATGAAACAGAAACTGGCACTTTGTTGTGCATTAATACATAAACCGCGGGTGTTGTTTTTAGACGAACCAACTACGGGAATTGATCCGGTTTCGCGTAAAGAATTGTGGGAAATGTTGCGCAAACTGAAATCGGAAGATATTGCCATTTTGGCTTCCACACCGTATATGGACGAAGCTTTGCAGTGCGACAGGATTGGATTGATTAAAAATGGGGAGATAATGAAAATCGATACTCCTCACAATATGATTGAGAGTTTTGATAAACCTCTTTATGCTGTTTCTGCTGATATTATTTACCATCTTTTACTAGCGTTGGAAAAATATCCGAAGAGAAAAAACAGCTATG
>JASGJK010000016.1:0-246141 GCA_049840795.1 Paludibacteraceae bacterium | reverse complement strand
CGTAGTTCCAGAATTCAGGGTCAAATTTATACGAAAGACCTTCCACTGGTTGTTTTGAAGCCGCGTTTGTTTGTAAACTGAAAGTCATAACGCTTATTACCTTCATCGTCCACTACTTTTATTATTTTTCCGTCAGTCACGGTTTTCGGAAGCATAATTCCATCGTCATCATCTTGAATACCGGTGAAAATTTCATAAGGTCTTCCGTTATATAAACCGACAAACGCAATCCACTTATCTCTCGCATTTTGAAAGCGAACGACGTCGCATTTCAACTCCTTTGGACGTTTTATATATTCTCCCGGATAACAGAAACAATTTTCTTTGTCTTCTTTCTTCTTTTCTTCTTTTTTGTCGATAGATACAAGCACTCCGGAGCGAGAACCGTCTCGATAAACTGTAACTCCTTTACAACCACATCGCCAAGCTTCTTCGTATAATTGACCTACTAATTCTTCTGTGGCACTATTGGGCAGGTTTATCGTAACACTGATGGAGTGATCAACCCATTTTTGAATACGCCCTTGCATTTGCACTTTCTTAAGCCAGTCAACATCGTTTGCAGTTGCTTTATAATAGGGAGATTGTGCCACTAAAGTATCGACTTCTTCTTTGGAATATCTTTTTGTAGTAGGTATTCCGTTTGCTTCCATCCAAGTTACAAATTTATGATGGAATACAACATATTCTTCCCACGAGTCTCCATTTTCATCAACAAAATCAACCGTTACATTTTTATCGTTCGGATTTACTTTACGCCGTCTCATATACACTGGCATAAAAACAGGTTCGATACCCGATGTAGTCTGTGTCATAATGCTTGTAGTTCCGGTAGGAGCAATGGTCAGGCAGGCAATATTACCGACGTCCGTATTTCACCATATCTTTATACAAAGCCGGATCGGCTTCACGCAAGCGAGTAATGTAAGGATTGTTTTCCTCTCTTTTAGCATCGTAAACATCAAATGCGCCACGTTCTTTTGCCATCCTCACTGATGAGCGATAAGCTGAAAGTGCAACAGCCTTATGTACTTTTTCTGAAAAATCAATTGCTTCATCGGTGCCATAAGTGAAACCTAATGCTGCAAGCATATCACCTTCAGCAGTGGTGCCTACGCCCGTACGTCTGCCTTGGAGTGTCTTGGTTCTGATTTTATTCCATAGTTGATGTTCTGTATTTTTAATATCCGCATTCTCTGGATCAGAATCTATTTTCGCTATGATGGCGTCAATTTTTTCCATCTCCAAATCAATAATATCATCCATAATCCGTTGAGCCAACTCTACGTGCTGCGAAAAAAGTGCAAAATCGAACTCGGCTTGTGAGGTAAACGGATTTTTTACGTATGAATATAGATTAATAGCCAGTAAGCGACAACTATCGTAAGGACAAAGTGGAATTTCACCACACGGATTAGTTGATACTGTTCTATATCCCAAATCTGCATAACAATCGGGCACAGATTCTTTGAGTATGGTATCCCAGAACAAAATGCCTGGTTCTGCCGATTGCCAAGCATTATGTACTATTTTTTTCCACAAAGCATTAGCGTCAATTTCTTTTTTGATACCATTGTTCATTGCTATAGATAGGATACTGCTGAACGTAAGGTTGATTATTGATGGCAGCTTCCATAAATTTATCATCTATTTTCACAGAAATATTAGCGCCGGTTACTTTTCCGGCTTCTAATTTAGCGTCTATAAATGATTCAGAATCGGGATGTTGAATGGCTACACTGAGCATAAGCGCTCCACGACGACCATCTTGAGCTACTTCGCGAGTAGAATTGGAATAACGCTCCATAAAAGGTACAATGCCGGTAGAGGTAAGTGCTGAGTTTTTTACAGGCGAACCTTTGGGACGAATGTGCGACAAATCGTGTCCTACACCACCACGACGTTTCATTAACTGTACTTGTTCTTCGTCTATCTTGATGATTGCTCCATACGAATCAGACTCACCATCAAAACCAATCACAAAACAATTTGACAACGATGCCACTTGAAATTCATTTCCAATTCCCGTCATAGGACTTCCTTGAGGAACAATGTAATTGAAATTTCTGAAGAGATCAAATAATTCGTTTTCGTTCAGCGGATTCGGATATTTTTTTTCAATACGCGCTATTTCGCTTGCCAAACGGTGGTGCATATCATCCGGAGTTAGTTCGTAGGTATTCCCGAATGAATCTTTTAAAGCATATTTTGTAGACCAAACTTTAGTCGCCAAATCGTCTCCTTTGAAATAATCCAACGTTGCTTTTTCAATGTCTTCTTGATTATAATTTTTTTTATCCACTTTGTATGTATTGATTATTTATTGTTTAATAGTCTTTTAGGCGTTAATAAGTCGGATGATTTAGAAAATGCAATTTTAAATAAATATTTTAATTGAAGCAAATAAATCAATAAAAAATATTGAAAATCTTTAAAAGTTTTCCATTTTATTTTTTAATTATTTTATTTTCAGCTATTTAAAAAATAAAATATGCATAAAAATTTTCTAAAAAGTTTTCCATATAAAAAACTTGTTGACTTTTTTGAATAGAATAAACAAAAAACTTTTTATTTTCATCGAACAAAAAATAAAAAGAAAGTATTGAAATTTTATATATTTTCAATACTTTTCTGTTATTATTTTTATAAAAGTTGTGTGATTTGAAAAATCTTATCGCTTTTTGTGTATAAAAATTATCTAATTTTATACCTGCAATTAGCTTTTCCTTTGGTGATGTTGTTGAGTTTGGATTTTATCAACTGCCGGCGTAGCGGGTTGATGCGGTCAGTAAAAAGATGTCCTTCCAAATGGTCGTATTCGTGTTGTATCACACGTGCCTTGTAGCCTTCAAACTCTTCTTCGTGCTCGTTAAAATCTTCGTCTAAATAATTGATAACGATTCTTTCAGGACGTAATACGGTTTCATTTATCCCGGGGATGCTTAAACAACCTTCGTCATAGGTGATAGTTTCTTCACTTTCTTCTACAATTTCAGGGTTTATCATACAGATTTTAAATTTTGCTAATTCAGGATCCGATTCTTCAAACGGAGCTAAATCTATGACTAATAAGCGAATAGGTAAACCGATTTGGGGAGCGGCCAAGCCTACACCTTCGGCATGAGTCATTGTTTCAAACATATTTAGCACTAACTCTTTCAAATTAGGATAATCAGCATCAATAGGTTCTGCAACTTTACGCAAAACGGCATGTCCGTATGTATATATAGGTAAAATCATATTCCGAAATCAAATTTCCAACCTCAAAAAGTGAAGTTAGTATTATTTGAAAATTAAGTATTATTTGAAAAATACTACTCTTGCTTTGCTGCTTTTTCACAACTTACAAAGGCAAGGCATAATCCAAATAACTTTGAAGGATAATCGTAGCGCTTATCTTATCAACCAGTGCTTTATTTTGACGATCTTTTTCTTTTAAACCTCCATCAATCATCGCTTTATGAGCCAGTACCGTAGTAAAACGCTCATCCACATAAATTAGTTCAATCTGTGGAAATTTCTTTTTCAACTGCGCTACGAATGGAATAATACGACTCATGTTTTCCGAGTCTTCGCCATTCATCCGGGTTGGTTTTCCAATTACGAACAAATCCACATTTTCTTTGGCGACATATTTTTCAATAAAACTCAGTACTTCGTGTGTTGATATTGTCTCGAGTCCGTTTGCCGTAATACGCATCGGATCGGTAACGGCTAATCCAGTCCGTTTTTGTCCGTAGTCAATAGCTAAAATGCGCCCCATATCATTTAATTTGATCACAAAGGTACGAAAAACCTCCATACATTACAAAGCATATTGCAAATGCGAACAAAAGAATAGGGCTAATTGACATTGTAAGAAATTCAGAGTAAACCTTTTAGTTTGTTTATAAAATTGTCAACATCTTCTTCGGTGGTATCAAAGGAGCACATCCATCTCAATGCACCTGTTTCTGTATCCCAGTCGTAAAAGCGATATGCCTCTCTGAGTGGCTCTACCGCATGTTGGGGTATAATTACAAACAGTGCATTTGCCTGAACGGGCTGTATAATACTAACTTCCTTTATTTTAGATAGTTGTGAGGCTATTCGCTGTGCCATATTATTGGAATGAAGAGCCATTTTTCGCCAACATTCATCATTGAGTAAAGCGGAAAATTGGGCGGCAATAAACCTATTTTTAGAAAAAAGTTGCGCCGACTGTTTATGTAAAAAAGCTGCGTTTTTCTTTAATTTTTCATTGAAAATTAGAATGGCTTCTCCTATCATCAGTCCGTTTTTAGTGCCGCCGAAACTCATAATATCAATACCGCAATCGACAGTAGCTTCTCGTAGTGAAATACCCAAAGACGCAACGGCATTCGAAATTCGAGCGCCATCAAGATGCACGTACATGTCGTTTCTGTGTGCAAAGTCGGTCAATGCTTTTAATTCATTCAGGGTATAAACAGTTCCTAACTCGGTACTTTGGCTGATAGAGATAACTTTAGGTTGAACGTGATGAACATTTCCGAGCTGTGAGATTTCTTTTTCCAACATCTCGGGCTTCAATTTACCGTCTTTGGTTTTATAAGGAATAATCATACTTCCGCTGCCCTGAACCGGAGCGCCACATTCATCCACGTAAATATGAGCTGTTTCGGCACACAAGATGGATTGAAAGGGTAGGAGGCAGGTTTTGAGCGCAACTACATTGGCACCGGTACCGTTAAAGGCATAGAGCACCATAACCTCACCGAATTCTCGTTCAAACGCTTGTTGGGCTTCTGTGGTAAAGGTATCGTCGCCGTAAGAAATTTCGTGACCTTTGTTTGCTTTGTTGATAGCATTTAATATATCGGGATGAATACCGGAATAATTATCACTGGCAAAAGTTTTCATAAGTTATTGATTTTGAATTAAAAAAACGTCCGCAGGTGTTAATTCCTACGGACGTATAATTTTACATATTGAACTGATTTATAGTTTTTTCAAATTGAATTGGAGCGAATTAAAACTTAAATTTGTCAAAAAAACTTCTTTTTTGTTCTTCAGAGCCGGTTGCTTCATTTTTAATTGATGTGTCATCATCTTCCGTATCTTCAGCTACTTCATTTTTATACTCTGCTCTGGGAGTAGGTTCACCTTGCTCTTTTTTGATAAAGCCTACAACGTCTTCCAATCCTTCAATAAACTTATCAAAATCTTCTTTGTATAAGAAAATTTTGTGTTTTTCAAATGTTACTTGTGCGTCTTCATCATATCCGGTAACTTTTTTCTTACTTTCAGTAATTGCCAGATACAAATCATCGTTTCTACTTTTTTTTACGTCCAAATAATAAATTCGTTTCCCCGCTTTAATGGCTTTGGAGTAAATAATTTCACTGTCTCTTTTTTCCAACTCAATTTTTCTTTTTTCACCTTCCATAGTCAATTCGAATAATACAGCTTGCTACTTGCCTTATTAGCAGATAGTTAAAGCTGATGTTGATTAATTATAATTTATTTAATGTACAGAAAACGTGGTATTTAAAATAATTGCTGTAAATTTCCGAATATTTTTTCAAATTATCAAATGAAAAGCGAATTTTATTTCATTTTTTTTGAAAAAAGTTTAACTTTTTGATGAATCCTGCAAAAATAGAAATAAAAATGTGTTATTTTGAGGAAATAGATTTATTTTTTTCTTTGTTGTGTGCAGACAATTTTTTTCTTATCTTTGTAGAAATTTTTAACGCTACGCGAGCTATAGATTTATGATTAACAGGGCTTTACTCAGAATAAAGATTATTCAAATTATTTATTCCTATTATAAAAGTGAAGGAAATTCGATTCCGGCGGCAGAAAAGGAACTATTTTATAGCATTGAAAAAACCTATCAATTGTATTTTAACCTACTTTGGTTGAGTGTCAAAATCACCGATTTTGCAGCTCTGAAAATTGATTCCAAACGAAATAAACTCCGGCCTACTGATGAAGATTTGAACCCCAATACGCGTTTTATAGATAATTTGTTTATAAAACAACTCGGTCGAAATAACCAATTGAAAGAATTATTGAAAGAATACAATTTTTCGTTGGAAAGTCAGGGTGATATTGTAAAGCATCTTTATGATAACATCGTTGAAGCCGATTTTTATAAAGAATATATGGAAGCCAGTGCCACAAGCTACGATGAGGACAAAGAACTTTGGCGCAAAATATATAAGAAGGTCTTTTTAGTTAACGAAGAATTGTACGAAACGGTTGAAGATTTGAATATCTACTTAACAGATGATCTCGAAGTTATCATTAGTTTTGTAATAAAAACCATCAAACGTTTTAAAGAGACGGAAGGACCTAATCAAATGCTTCTCCCAATGTTCAAAGACGACGCAGACAAAAACTTTGCGAGTAAGTTGCTTACTACGTCACTTAAAAATGGAAGCGACTACCGACAGATGATAGATATACATACTAAAAACTGGGAACTTGACCGCATTGCATTTATGGATATAGTGATTATGGAAGCCGCATTAGCCGAAATAACTTCATTCCCGACTATTCCTATAAATGTAACTTTGAACGAATACATCGAAATATCGAAAAGCTACAGTACAGAAAAAAGCGCTATTTTTATCAACGGCGTATTAGATAATATCGTAAGAGAACTTAAGGCTGATAATAAATTAATCAAAGTGATGAAAATATGATGTCGCTTTACATTAAACATTAAAGATATAAAATTTCAGAACCTATAAACGATAAAATTACTAACTATAAATTAAACTATTATGACTCTATTAAGTATTTTATTACAAGCCGCAACAGCAGCAAAACAACCGCAAGGAGGATTATTAGGTGGTGGTGGAGGTATGATGTTGATGATGCTACTTGTTTTTGTGGTTTTCTATTTTTTTATGATACGTCCACAAAGCAAACGTCAGAAAGAAATTCAGAAACAACGTGAAGCTATGAAACCGGGTGATAAAGTAGTAACTTCCGGCGGTATATATGGCAAGATAAAGGATGTAAAAGAAAAAACCGTTACTGTGGAGATAGCAGACAATGTACGCATCACAGTAGATAAAACCTCTGTATTTGCCACAGCTGCCGATGCAAATGCAAGTACCACGGCAGAAGTGAAATAACCTATTTTCTCGTACATATTTCACAATAAACATAAAGACTATTAGTGAAGTATTTCTCTGGTATTCAGACGATTAATAGCTATAACTTGTAATTGCTTATGTCCGCTTTAACCGGAACAGGATGGGTAAAAAAAACAGGAGTGAAACTTAAAACATTTTTTACATCAAAAGATGTTTTGAGTTTCATACTTTTTCTTTTGCTTTCAACCGCCTTTTGGTTTGTACACACCTTAGACAGAGAGCGACAAAATATAATAAAACTTCCCGTTAATTATGTCGGGATTCCTAACGACATAGAGATTAAAAACAAACTCCCCAATCAAATTACCGTAACAATTAGAGACGAAGGGATAAAACTGCTACAATACGCAAACCGAAAATTAACTCCAATAAATATTGATTTGACCAGAGTTTATTTTTCAAAAGGCAAAATCATCATATCGCCCGACCAGCTCAAAAGCAAATTATCGAATTATTTTTTGCCAACTACCGCCGTGCTCGAGATTGCACCGGATTCGCTTGTAGTTGTGTATCAAAAATTGGCGACAAAAGACCTTCCGATAAAAATGTACGGTAATTTACAGTTAGCTCAGCAACATATATTGAGCGATAGTATTCGTTATGAGCCGTCACACGTGAAAGTATTCGGTCCAAAACATATTCTTGATACGATGCTAGCTGCTTATACAGAGAAAATCAATCTCAAAAATATCTCGGATACCACACAACTGCAAGTCAAATTGCAAAGCCAACAGGATATTAGATACGCATTTAATGATGTTAGTATTGGTATTTTTGTAGAAATGTTTACCGAAGATAACACCGAAATTCCAATTACAATTATAAATACACCATCTAATTTACAAGTCCGGATTTTTCCTGTCTCGGTAAAATTGGCTTACAACGTAGGCTTGAGTAATTATAAAAAAGTGAGTGCAAACGACATTAAAGTAGTTTTTGATTACAATGATGTGGTTGATTCTCAAAAAAGAAAAAATAAACTCAAAATAATAAATAATTCTCCTTATCTCTCAAACCTTCGGATTGATCCTGATGAAGTAGAGTTTTTATTGGAAAAAAAATAAACATACACTTGTTGATTTAATAAGAAGAGAAATGAAAGCAATTCAAATGGTTGACCTGAAAAGTCAGTATGAACATATAAAACAGGAAGTTAACGATGGCATACAGGTTGTAATAGATAGTACATCTTTTATCAAAGGTGGAAAAGTAAACGATTTTCAGCGTAATTTGGAAACCTATTTAGGAGTTAAGCACGTTATTCCGGTGGGAAATGGTACCGACGCACTTCAGATAGCCTTGATGGCATTAGGCTTAAAACCGGGCGACGAGGTTATTACACCTACATTTACATTTATAGCCACGGGCAGAAGTAGTCGCGTTGCTCGGATTAACACCGGTAGTAGTTGATGTTGATCCTGATACGTTTAATATCTCAATAGAAAGCGTGCGCAAAGCCATCACCCCAAAAACCAAAGCAATTGTCCCGGTACATATTTTCGGTCAAAATGCAGATATGGAAGCTATTGTAGAACTCGCGAAAGAATACAACTTGACTATAATTGAAGATGCCTGTCAGTCCATAGGGTCCGTTTATACATTTAAAACGGTACTAAAGTGCAGTCCGGATGTATGGGTGACATAGGTTGCACTTCGTTCTTTCCATCAAAAAATTTAGGGTGTTACGGAGACGGTGGTGCCATTTTTACAAACAACGATGAATTGGCTGTTAAAATGCGTTCTATTGCCAATCACGGAATGGTAGTGCGATATTACCACGATATGGTAGGAGTAAATTCCAGATTAGACAGTATGCAAGCCGCCATTTTGGATGTGAAATTAAAATACTTGGATAAATACACAGAAGCTCGGCAATATGCTGCGTCTTATTATGACAATGCTTTTTCTGCTTGTAAGAAGATAATAATTCCAACACGTAGCGAAACTTCAACACACGTTTTTCATCAATATACCATAAAATTGAATGGAGTAAACCGGACTGAATTACAGAAGAAACTTGCAGAAAAAAATATACCGGCGATGGTGTATTATCCTGTTCCACTCCATTTGCAAAAAGCATATAAAAATAACAGATATAGCCAAGGTGATTTTCCGAACGCAGAAATGTTGTGCGGTTGTGTGCTTTCGTTACCTATGCACACCGAGTTGGACGAAGAGCAATTGAAATACATTACAGAAAATCTGTTAGGTTTAATCTAATCTTCATATATCTTCTTTTAGGAATTAAAGTACAGATACTTATGAATAATTATTTTGCACACGATTCAGCCGTTGTCGATGTCAACTGTGTTATTGGTGATGGCACTAAGATTTGGCATTTCTCACATATAATGTCCGGTTGCACCATTGGCGAACAATGCAACATTGGTCAGAACGTGGTTATTTCACCGCAAGTTGTACTTGGCAAAAATGTAAAAATACAGAATAATGTTTCGGTTTACACGGGTGTAATTTGTGAAGATGATGTTTTCCTTGGTTTCAATGGTTTTTACCAATGTAATCAACCCTCGAAGCCACGTAAACAGAAAGAGCGAATATGCGACCACCCTCGTAAAAGGGGGCGAGTATAGGCGCCAATGCAACTGTAATCTGTGGTAACGAAATAGGAGAGTACGCTTTAATAGGTGCAGGCGCTGTGATAACTAAACCGGTAAAGTCTTTTGCTCTCGTGGTGGGAAATCCGGCAAAACAAATAGGCTGGGTCAGCAAAAATGGTCATCGACTATCTTTTGATAATCAAGGATATGCCGTGTGCCCCGAAACAGGAGAGAAATACAAGTTGAAAGACGGACAATGTGAAGTCAATAACGAATAAGGTCAATAATTTTCTAAAAATAAATCAATAAAAATATTAAAAGATTCCTTTTATAGGGAACTTAAATAACTAAAGTTATGATAAAATTTGCAGTAATAGGGCAAGGACATATCGGAAAACGGCATGCGGAAATGATACGTCGTAATCCCGATTCGCAATTAGTCGCAGTTTGCGATATTCTTAGCAAAGAACAGTTGGGCTTGGAAAATATTGATGAGCCTTTCTTTAATAACTATAACGAGCTATTAGAAACCGATTTGGAGATTGATGTGGTAAATATTTGTACTCCGAACGGATATCACGCCGACTATGCAATCAAGGCTTTGAAAGCGGGAAAGCACGTTGTGATAGAAAAGCCGATAGCGCTTACAAAAAAAGATGCCGAGAAAATACTATTCAAGTCACTCGAAATGTCGAAGAATGTTTTCTGTGTGATGCAAAATCGCTATTCGCCACCGTCAGTGTGGTTACGTGAAGTAATGGACAATAGCGTATTCGGGCAAAATATTTATGGTAAAATTAGACTGTTATTGGAATCGTGATGATCGCTACTATAAAAAAGGGAATTGGCACGGAGATGAAAAATTGGACGGAGGCACACTCTTCACTCAATTTTCACACTTTATTGACATTATGTATTGGCTATTTGGCGACATCACCAATATTTCGTGGAAATTTTGACGACTTTAATCATAAGGAGTTAACCGATTTTGAAGACAGCGGAGTAGTTACATTCGACTTTGTAAACGGTGGTATGGGTTGCTTAAATTACTCAACATCGGTATGGGATACAAATTTAGAAAGTAGCATCACCATTATAGGCCAAAAAGGTACCATCAAAGTTGCCGGACAAATGAACGATGTGGTGTATTGTCACGTAAAAGATTATGTAATGCCTGAGTTGGCACCGTCAAATCCACCTAATGATTATGGATTATACAAAGGATCAGCACAAAATCATCATTATGTGATCGAAAATGTAATAGAGAAGCTAACCGACAAAGGTACAATCACCACCAACGTATTGGAAGGGTTAAAGGTAGTAGATATTATTGAACGTATTTACGAAGTAAGAGACACACAATGGAAAAAAGATAAGTGAACAACTTTATTTTTTGTGTATTTTTGTCTTCTACAATAAAATGACAGATGAAAAGAGAGTATATCATAGTATTGTTTTCTGTTTTTGCATTAAATTTTACGTTTTCGCAAAATACAACCGCACCATTCAAAAAACAGCTTTGGCGAAATTTTCATTTAGGATGGGATGTCGATCGTGCCGATGATTATAAATGGAGTAACTTTGGCTTCGGCACAGGTATAGCCCGTAATTTTGAATTGTCTCCCAAAGCGTACTGGTATGTAGGTGGCGATCTTAATTGGAGTAAATATACGCTATATCCTGATGGACAATATGCTATGGGAGCGAATAAAGCATACTTCAGAACATTTTCGCTGTCGGTACCAGCGTATGTTGGTTATAATGTTTACCAATCGTCTCACAAAGCATTTAAAGTAAAACTTTATACCGGACCTGTATTCGAAGGAATTTTTTCGGGTAAGTTAGACGGATATTTGTACAAAGATTATAATTCGCTCCAATTCGGATGGACCGTTGGAACGGGAGTCAGGCTGTTTTACCTTTTCGGATTTAATTTAGCATACAGGTATTATCCTACCCCTTTATTATACAACGGAAATTTAGTCAGATCATCGGTAAATTTTACGCTGGGTTTTTAATTTCATAAGATAAATATCGAAGTAAAACGGGTTGCTACGCTCGTTTTACTTTTTTTTTCGACTTTTTCTCTCCTCAATCGTATATAATTACAAAAGACATTGAATGGATAATCAGGAAATACAAGACCTTATTACACTTGGGAAAAAAGGTGATAAAAAAGCTTTTTCCACATTGATAGATTTTTATCAATCAAAGGTGTTTGGGCTTGCTTTCAGGATGCTTTGTAATGAAGAAGATGCGAAAGATGCGATGCAAGATACATTTATCAAAGCTTGGATGCAAATAAAAACCTATCAATCAGACTATCAGTTTTCTACGTGGATTTATAAAATAGCATCAAACATATGTATCGACAAGTTAAAATCTTCGCACAAAAAACGATCCGTCAGATTAACCGATATAAATAATTACGAAACAAGTAACGAGATAGGAGTTGAAGATAAACTGATAAATAAAGAGTTAGCAACAAGAATAAAAGTGATAACAAATACACTTTCGCCCAAACAAAAAATGCTTTTTACACTTCGTTATTTAGAAGGGCTGGAAATGGATGAAATAACTCAAATTACCGGTTTATCTACAATAAAGATTAAAAATAACCTTTATTTGGCACGTCAAGCAGTTGCGAAACAAATTAATAGTCAGGAATTACCATAAACAACTATTTTTCAAAATGAAAAAAATACAATCATATACCGATAGCGAAATGCTCAGTTTGATGAGTGATATTCGAAATCAGCCTCCGGTTTTAGTTAAATCCGAAGAATCATTGGAAAATATTTTCAACGTTTACCTGAAAAGAAACACTCAAATATGCGTATAATCTCATTCAGGATAATAAAATATGCCGTAAATATCGCTTCCGTTTTTTTGATAACGTTATTTGTTTATCAGCAGATGAATGATAGTAAAAAAACAAGCAATATAGCTGAAAAAAATGTAAAAAACACTGAATATAAAAACGAGAAAATAAAAAATTGTAATCTGACAGCATCGTATGCCCAACAGCATCCTAAAGAAGTATTGATATGCTATTTGAAAGAGACTAAAAGAAAAACAACTATTTACGAACAAATTAAAAAAGACTTAAATAAATAAAGCTATGAAACCGAAAAATTATTTATTGCTTATTTTATTGCTGCTTGCAGGTGTTTCTTGTCAAAAAAATGCCACCAATATGCTCACCATTATCCATGCCGATGGAAGCTGCGATAAGGAGTTTGTAAGTGAGGTAGATTCTCTGTTTATGATTGGCGATTCGAGTAAAATGTCCACTTCATATTTTCCGGTGAAAGTGGATAAATCGTGGCAAATATCGTGGCGATGTGAAAATGGTGAGTATCACACCAATTTTCCCTTGAAGAATACCGATTCAATTTTTATATCTAATTCTGACTCGTGTAAAAATAGTTTTTATGTAAAAATCAGAAAGCATTTTAACACCGTAGATGAAATGAGTAAACTTGATTCGGTAAATCGGTTATACGGTGAAACCATTAAATATGAGTTAAAAAAGCGCTTTAGATGGTTTTATACTTATTATTCATATACAGAGACTTATCCAAAATTAAAGCTTATCGAAAACATCCTACCCATTTCAAAATATATGTCGAAAGACGAAGCCGAATATTGGCTCAATGGGAAGCCAGATATGACGATGGGACTAAATGGAATAGAAATAAACGATTTAAGCAAAGAATTGGAAAGTAAATTCAATACATGGATTTCAAATGTTTTATGGAACGAAGAATACCGGTTATTTGTAGAAAATTACGATAAATTGTCCCATCCACCTGTTTCACAAAGTGAATTTGTAATGCTTTCTGACACTATTTTTGATAAAAAAGCAAAAAATATGCTGGAAAAAGGAATACCTGATATTGATAAAATTTTGGACGATTATTTTAACACCATCTGTTTTAGCAACTTTGCACAAAAAAACAGCGACTTGTTTAATGGTGAAAATAAAATTTTGTATTTATTGAGTATGATTGATCCTTCTCACACAATAAATTATTCGCTTCAAATGCCTGGTAAGGTGATAAGTGGGAACTTTAATAGCTTAAATAATCAAACAATGAGTTGGAAAATCACATCACAACGTATGTTTTTACAGTCCTATTCAATTCAGGCAGAATCGCGAAAAGCTAATTGGTGGGCATTTATAGTTACGATAATCCTTTTGGCGGGAACGTTAGGTTCTATTTTTATAAAGAAAAAACGTTAAGTATATTTTGCTTTTCCCGATATGTCCGAACAGTCAAAACGCAGTATTGAAGTACGTTGGAGCGCTTTTTCAGCGTACTTCATTCCTTCTTGCTTGTAGTTGGCAGCGTATTTATCAACAATCATTTCCAACGCTTTTAAACACTCTTCTTTGTCGGTAACTATATTGATTTCACCTCTTAAAATAATGCTCTCGTATTCCGTAGTAAACTTTTCGGGGATTACTTTTGTATGTGCCACTATACAAAATGACGCAAGATGATTGTCGTTAATTATAGCAATTTTTCGTCCATCCGGCGCCGAATGAAAATAAATAGAGTCGGCACCGTTCCAAGCAAAGCTGATGGGGATACCGTAAGGTTGATTTCCGGTAGAGACTGATAGATAGCCGTATTCACCTTCTTTCAGAATTTCCGTAATTTTTTCTTCAACGAGCAATCTGTCCTGCCTGCGAACATTTGAATTATCTATTTTCATCTTTTTTTTGATTGATAAATCATCACAAAGTTAAGTTTTTTTATTTAATGTTGAATAGAAAAGATAAATATAGTACTTTTGCATTAAAATTAACCCTTATCAACGTATGCTTCAATCAATGACCGGCTTCGGAAAAGCCACCTGCGAAATAAATAACAAAAAAATTGTCGTCGAAATTAAATCGCTTAATAGCAAACAATTAGACTTATCCACTCGCATTTCAAACATCTACCGTGAGAAAGAATTAGAAATTAGAAATGTTATAAACACCAAATTGGAAAGAGGAAAAGTTGATTTTTCGCTTTATATTGACGGTTCGGGGAAAGAATCAAGCGCAAAAATCAACCGTTTAATACTCAAATCCTATATAGAACAAATAAAAAGCCTTGCTGACGAAACAAATATCGAACTCCCAAAAGATTGGTTCTCGGTAGTATTGAGATTGCCTGACGTACTGAAAGTGGAGATGGAGGAATTGGATGAAAATGAATGGAAAGAAATAGAAAAAGTAATAAATATAGCGTTGAATCAACTGATTGAATTCAGAATGCAGGAAGGCAATACGCTAAACGCAGTATTTGCTGAAAAAATAAATAAAATAGACATTCTGCTGAAACAGGTTGAACCTTTTGAAAATGAAAGAGTTGAAAAAATAAAAGTAAAATTGGAAGAAAATCTGATAGCTTTATCCGAAAAAATGGATTATGACAAAAACAGATTAGAACAAGAGCTGATTTTTTATATCGAAAAACTGGACATTAACGAAGAAAAATCCGGCTGAAAAATCATCTGGATTATTTTCTTGAAACGATGAAAACCGAAAAATCGCCCGGTAAAAAACTTGGTTTTATCGCTCAAGAAATAGGGAGAGAAATCAATACACTTGGTTCAAAATCAAATCATAGCGAGATGCAGAAAATAGTGGTGATGATGAAAGACGAATTAGAACAGATTAAAGAACAAGTGCTGAACACACTCTGACATAAAAGTGGTAAGCTTTTTAATTATAAAAAAAATCAATTAACTCTAACTATTTAATCCTACCGACTCCGGTAATTAATTCATCAACAAAGTGGCGCAACCAAAACTTATTATTATTTCAGCACCATCCGGCTCAGGTAAAAGTACGCTTGTAAAATATCTTTTAAGTCAAAATCTGGGATTAGAATTCTCGGTTTCGGCAACTTGCAGAAAAGCAAGAGGCAAAGAACAACACGGAAAAGATTATTATTTTATCTCAGAAGAAGAATTCAGACAAAAAATTGATAACAAAGAGTTTATAGAATACGAAGAAGTGTATTCGGGTTGCTACTACGGAACTCTTCGTAGCGAAATCAATCGTATATCGGAAAAAGGGAGTATGGTGATATTTGACGTAGATGTAGTGGGTGGATTAAACATCAAAAAACAATATCCAACTCAGTCATTAGCCATTTTTGTTGCGCCACCATCAATAGAGGAACTTAAAAACAGATTAACTAAAAGAAGTACAGACTCGGCTGAAATGATTGAAAAACGGGTAGGGAAGGCTTCACTCGAAATGAGTTATGCATCTCAATTTGATATAATTATTGTAAATGATGAACTCGAAAAAGCAAAAATAGATATTGAAATTGCTGTCCGAAAATTTTTAGCTAAATAAAACTAAAATACTGAACATTAGAATCTTATAAAATGAAAAACATCGGTCTATTCTTCGGTTCATTCAATCCTGTACACTTAGGACACAGTCAGTTGGCAAAATACATTTTTGAATATTCAGGAGTTGATGAAATTTGGTATGTAGTGAGTCCCAGAAATCCACTGAAAGAGCAAAACGAGTTGATAGATGAACATATACGATTGAAAATGATTCAATTAGCTACCGAAGAAATAGAATATTTACAAGTTTCAGATATAGAATTTAATTTACCAAAACCATCTTACACAATCAACACACTTACTGCTTTAAAAGAAAAATATCCTGAAGATGAGTTTATTTTGATGATCGGAAGCGACAATATGGTAATATTTCGATCAATGGAAAGACTACGAAACTATTTTGGAAGATTATTCCATCCTTGTTTATCCACGCGAAGGATACCCTTACGAAGATTATGAAGAAAAATATCCGGATATGCAGATATTGGAGGAAGCACCTTTTTTTGAAATCTCATCTACTCAAATACGAGAAATGATAAAAAACAATCAGGATGCAAGCAAATGGTTACATCCTGATGTGTACAAGTTTATTTTGGATAACAATCTGTATATAAGTTAAATACAAATTATATCATCCTCCAATCATCCTTTTCTTTAAGTCGGTATTATTTTATAATTTTCTCCAATGATGCTGTCGTTTTCTCAATATCTTCTTTTGATACATTATAGTTTGATAAATCACCTGCAAGATATTGATCATAAGCAGCCATATCAACAAAACCATGTCCGGATAAATTGAATAAGATGGTCTTCTTGGTGCCTTCTTCTTTGGCTTTTAACGCTTCACTAATAGCAGCGGCAATGGCGTGAGATGACTCGGGAGCAGGCATAATTCCTTCAGTTTGAGCAAATAAAACTCCAGCATTGAACGAATCAAGTTGCTCTATATCAATTGCTTCCATTAATCCATCAATTTGCAATTGGCTTACAATAGTACCGGCGCCGTGATAACGTAACCCTCCGGCATGAATATGAGCCGGCGCAAACGAATGCCCTAGCGTGAACATAGGAAGTAGGGGAGTGTAACCGGCTTCATCACCAAAATCGTATTGGAAAACTCCTTGTGTAAGTTTAGGGCACGATGATGGTTCGGCGGCAATAAATCTGGTTTTCTTACCATCATTAATATTACTGGCGCATAAACGGAAATGAAATGCCCGAAAAATTTGAACCACCTCCAAAACAACCGATAACAATATCCGGATATTCACCTGCCATTTCCATCTGTTTTTCGGCTTCCAACCCAATAACTGTTTGGTGAAGTGAAACGTGATTCAACACACTTCCAAGAGTATATTTGCAATTTGGAGTTTGCATAGCCAATTCGATAGCCTCAGAAATAGCTGTTCCTAAACTTCCCTGATATGTTGGGTGCTCGGTCAGTACCTTTCGCCCCGCTTTAGTGCTCATACTTGGCGAAGGTATCACTTGCGCTCCCCAAGTTTGCATTAATGAGCGCCTGTATGGTTTCTGCTCGTAGCTGATTTTTACCATATACACAGCCAACTCTAGCCCGAATATTTTTGCAGCAAACGAAAGAGCCGTACCCCACTGACCGGCGCCGGTTTCTGTCGTAATGTTAGATACACCGTCTTTTTTACAATAAAATGCCTGCGCTAAAGCCGAGTTTAGCTTATGAGAACCAACCGGACTGACACTCTCATTTTTAAAGTAAATATGAGCGGGTGTATCCAATGCTTTTTCAAGATTATAAGCACGCACAAGTGGAGTAGGGCGATAAATTAAATATTTGTCTCTCACCTCTTCCGGAATATCAATCCAAGAATCTTTTGTGTTAAACTCTTGATGACAAAGTTCTTTAGCAAATAATGGATACAAATCTTCAGCTTTCATAGGTTCTTTTGTACCCGGATTCAACATCGGTTTAGGTAGATTTGGCATTTCAGCTAAGATGTTATACCACATTGTTGGTAAGTCTTTTTCTTGCAATAAAATTTTTTTAATCTTTTCCATAATATAAATTATTATTAAATAATATTTTAACTTCAGATTTACGACATAAAAAAACCTATTGTTTACTGCAAACAATAGGTTCAAAATATTTTATTAAAAAATATAGCACAACACATTAACTCATTGTTTACAACGAAATCTTATTTGCCAACGCCAATATTTCAGGATAAAATTCATACTTTATTAGTTTTTGATGCAAAGATAAAACTAATTTTTAATTATTCATAAATTGTAAAGTTTTTTTCTATTTTCTATTAAAAAAATATTTTTTCCCTTGTGTTCAAGCATTGTTTTCTCAGTATATTTTTCCTATAATTTATATTATAAGTAAAGTAAAATAATTTATAAATAATTGAAAATCAATTATATACGTATGTTATTTAGAATGATTAAAAACAATATCAGCTACCTAAATAAGTAAGTAGCTGACATTAAAAGAATTATAGAAAAAACAATACAGTTTTAAGTATAAAAAAAAGAGAAAAAGAGAAAAAGAGAAAAAGAGAAAAAGAATATTTCAAATTTTTCAAATAACAGTAAACTCATAATAAGTTACAGCAAATGAAACATTTGAAAAATAAAGACGACAGAAGAATAAAGGAAAAACGCCAACAAAATTAGTCAAACGAACACAACCGCCAGTTAAAACTTCGGAACTACGCACAAAACCAAGAAAGAGACCATTATGTGAAGAATCATCTGAAGTTAGTCGAGAAGAGACAGACACCAAAAAATAACACTTATCGGAACGCTCTGAAAAGCCCCTGCCAGAAGTCTTTAATTCACACTTTACACGCTCGGGACTAACATATAGTAATTTAGCGGCTTGCTCTATTAAATCGCCTTTTGAGAGTATAGGAGTACTGCTATTTAATGTTAGTTCCATTATCGTTTTTTTTGAAGATTAAACTCAAAACCAATTGAATAAACTCAATTATCTTTTTTATTTGCTCGTAAGTTATTTGCAGTAATTTCATCTCGTTTTAGTTGTTTTTTTTGCTTTATTTTATCAAAAGTAAAGCGAGTTAATAATGTAAGTATAATTTGAAGAATTAAAAGGATTAACTTCTGCGTGAAGTCTGTACTGAATAATTCAGTAAGCCAAGCGACATTAACCAATCCTATTATATATTCCAAGCGGACAAATTTCATTTTCTTTCCTTTAAGGTGTAAACAATCAGATAAATTATTTGAGGGAATTGACAACAAGTCCACGAACAGGGAAATGATAAATTAAACCTAAAAAATCAATTTGAGCATAAATAAATTCATTCGTTTTATTCATTACTTGGTATTTTCCACCCTTATAACTAAACCTTTGACCTATAGAAAGATTTTCTAATTTAATGTATGACATTTTACAAGCCCTCCGAAGTTAATAATGTATCCCATTTAAGATAATCAGATGTACTTATTTCCTTTGCCAGCCAACCCCTTAAATCTGTTGGTGTACCAAGAAATTCATTACTACCAAAAGCAAAATATTTAGGAGTACCAAAAGAACTATATAAATCATACAATCCTGCTGGATAAATCAACATGACATTATAGACGGAGTCAACCGCATCCTCATCTGTACCAAAACCCGACATTGCATTCAATAATTTTGAGGCTAATAAACGAATATAGTTATCAGTTAAATAACCACCGTTAGAAATTGGATTGTCAGATTTTCCAACTACATTTTTATCAAACTGTAATTTTATCCAAGAATAAATGACACGGACACGGAATAATAAAAAAATTAATAATCCGTATTTGAGCCATTTAACCCAATCTTCGTTAACAGCTTTGGCACCGAAAAAAAAAGTTATTATCTTAGTCCACATATTGGCATATTATTTGTTTTTGTGCTGTATATTTGCACTTTATTAAACAATCAAAAAAAAATTAAAATCTATGAAAACAAAAGTATTTATTATCAGCATCTTACTAATCAGTTCCGTAGCAGGGTTTAGTCAAACAAGTTGGGAAGAATATAATTACATAACAAACGGACTAAAAACGTCAATAGAACAAGGATTAGACCTAAAAAAAGGTTATTATTTCAGTGATATGCAATCATTTAACTACGGAAATAAAAAAATAGAACTATACAAATTCAAGAGAACAAAAAACAAAACAACTGCTTGTATAGTGATTAAGACAATGTGGAATGGCGGGAAAAATTTTTATTGCCTACCAACTCAACAAAGTGAACAAACATTAATAAACGAAGCATATAACAAAATATACACACTGTCAAGAGAGACCAACACAGCAATAATTTTTGCACTCAACCAATATAACTAATAACGAGACATTTCAAGAAGAAGTTTATCAACATAAGCATTAAATTCAGACTTAGACAAAACCCCATCTTTGTTAATATCCTTAACAGCGGGGTTTTTCTGTTTTATAATAGCTGCCGAAAATCCACCACCCTGCATTATCCAATTATCTGGTTTACCTAATGCAATAGGGAGAAAAACAACAGCATATGCATCATAGATATTTTTAACTTTACCTTTATACGGTAAAAAATATTTATAAACATAATCCAACTGTTGAACGTTAGACATAGCACGAAGCTTAACAGTTGTAGTACCTAATCCGATAGCAGTCTTTTCAACGAATTGAATTAAACCACTCGCAGAACCTTTAGGATTTTTAGCATTAGGCTTCAACCGACTTTCATACCACATAATTCCCATTAACCAATCGGGAGAAATATCGAGATTAATACAAATATCAACAACCTTTTTAAAAAAGCATATTTATTATCAGGAACCTTATTAGCAAAAGATATAAGTTCAAGATTATACCCCTTATAGAGACTATCAGAGTTAACCATACCAAACAATTTTTTAGCGTATTCTACTATATCCCAAAGGTCATTTTTTTTTCGCTTGTAGAGGTAATACCCAACAAGTCCGAGAACAACGGCAACGACATACCAGTACCTATTTAGTGTATCAATAATTTTTTTCATTTTGTTTTTATGTTTTATTTACCTGTGTACAACCACGAACCAGGAGTTGAAACAGCATCCATAAGTATTTTATTCAGTACAGCTGGTTTTGTAAGTTCTGTCATAGCACTAATAACAATCTTTGCCTTAACCTTATCCCAAAGAAAGTAATAAGCAAATAAAAGAACTAAAAAACACGCCAAAACACTAATTACTATTTGTTTAATCATCATTTTTACCTTTTAATTCAGAGATAAAAGTTTCCAAACCAGCCATAAAAGCCTTTGCGATTTTGAGTATATCTTCAAGGCTCATTATAGCATCAATAATTTTATTAACTACTTCAATTTTTTTCATCGGTTATAAGTCTTACTGATGTGCTTTCCAAAATAACCACCATTTGGCGCATATGGATTTGCAATCAAATTAAAGTCTTTGATGTATAAACGTTTGCGGTCGAAGTCATACAATCCTGATGTTTTAGTTATTGTACCATTGGTTTTGTTCGTCAGTGTTACAAACAAGTTTATCCAACGTTTACCGCTTTTACTTTCGCTGATTTTAGAGCCTTTATAAGGACGTGCGTAAAGGCTAATCATACCTTGTTTACCTACTTTCCAACCGCTTATGATAGGAGTATCTTTTTCGACAAAGGTAAGGCGACAACCACTGTGTTTTTTTTGTTGTCTTTGAAGTGCATAATTACCTCTATTTTGAGAGTAATTTACAGGCGATTGCGGATAATATCCACCGCCTGAATGATATGGTTTAAAAGTACTTCCAAGACATTGTTAAAATCTCCTACGTGAGGATTTAACCCCTTTTTTAATGAATAAAAAATAAATTCCAATAACACCTGCCAAAACTCCATACCAGTATTTTTTAACAAAACTTTTCAAATCAAATTTAGCAGAAACGTTACCAGAAGAATCTACCTTTACTTGCGGTGTTTCCAAAACAGGAACACCCAAATTATTGCTTAAGTCTTGCGAAATGTGAGCAACCTCGGAATTAGACGGCTCAACACCAGTAACAGTTTTAATCGTCTCCTTGGCCTTCACAGGGTCAACAAACCCCGATGATTGCACAGCAGCAACAACCTTTTTAGCCTTTGAAACTCCCAACTTATCGATGACAGAACCAGCGACAGCACCAAGCGCAGGTAATCCGACCATAGAGCCAACCGCAGTTCCAACCGCAGTCACAAGTGGTTTTGCTATTTTCTTTGCAACGTTACCAATACCCTTAGCCACATTTTTGAAAAAATTTGCCATTTTTATAAAGTTTTTGTTAGGTTATTAAACAGTGGTTGCAACAGCAGATTGAACAAAATCGCCCAAGATAAATTCAAAGGCATTCGCAGGGTCGGTATCTCGGATGATTTCAATGGATGAAACGTCAAACAAATTAAAAAGAAAGGATTTAGCGTAAGACATATAAGCATCCAACGTACCACCAAATTCGAGACCATTATTATTCCAAGCAACTCCAAACGAATCAAAAGTAGTTTCCACGATAGGACTATATTCAGGCCATACCTTGACAGAAACACCACCCTCCTTGCTTTTAAATGCCGTGAGGTCATTATTTTGAGCCATATAGTACTTTAACTCCACAGGAAATATTCCGCTACTAAACCATTTTTGTAAGTAAACTGAATACTGTCAAAACCAGTAGTTGGCAACAATATCAATTCATTATCAACAACATTGAATTTTACCCTTGCTGAACCGGCGGGACAATTCATCTTATTATACTTGGTTACGAAATCCGTAAGCGTACCAGTTTCAAAAGAATGCACATCAACAGATGTAACGTTATTAGGAATATCAATCAAAGACATTTCAAGGTACTTTTCATTGTCCAATGAAATGTTATCCGTAGGGTGTAACATTACAGGGATGATAATTAATTTATCTTCAATAACAACAGCACCCTCATTGAAAGTGCTTATCTCAGATAATTGAGTTAAACCAACATAGGGTATAAGAGTAGCAAGCGAGCCAGTTTTTGAATTTTGCAAAACAACATTCAAACGTGCTTTTGAAATCAGCATAGAATTGAGCTGAAACAAGAGCGGAAGTATGAATAACAAATAAAAGAGATTGTGCAGGTCGGAAATGCCTTACAGCTTCAATTTTACCATTGGTAGGAACATAGGAACCAATTTTCATAAGTTTTTATTAATTTAAATTTATAATTTTATGATTAAAAGGAGAGGGAGAAATGCACATTAACGCCGTTGCAATTTACCCCCAATCCTGATTGAGCTACAAAGATACGGCAACAAAAAAAGGTATATAAACTAATATATACCTTTCCTTACTTATATGTACTTTATTGTATTTTTCTGTACCTTTGGCAGCGAATCAATTACCCCGAAGAATGAATAAAACTTCATTAATAGTTAAACGCTCGTAGTTGGCTAAATGATTTAACAAGATGTTTTTTTTAGCAGGCATACCGAAGTGTTTTTTTATTTCAGCTTTTCTCTTTAACGCTGTAACTTTTGAACAGCCGTAAAATGTTTGCAAGTCCTGCAATGTTAATACTGTTATCATATTATTTGTGTTGAAATTCGTAAATACTACTTTAATGAACGAAACTGTTTAATAAACGTATAATTTTCCTTACTATAGACGTTTAAAAGAGGTTATTTTACCCATACGCTCACAATATTTCCATAAATTATACAGATTAGTTACTGTTCTATATTTGGCAGGGGGACGATTTTCAAAAAAAGCGATTACGGTATAAATATTTTTGCCATAATGATTTCAATTTATTGATTATCAAATGAAAAAGTTTTTTAATCCGGGAGCAAATTCCCAGTGTTAGAGAGGGCAAAAGCCATAGTATTAACATTTGGATAAACAGGAGTAGGAGAGAGGTAATTATTACTATCATATAATAGGTGCGTTTTAATGTGATTAAGATATGTTTCATAGATTGTGGTCATTTTAGTTTTAAACGTCGAAAAAGAGATACAAAGGGTTGTAAAATGCTCATCTGCAAAGACTTTTATATCTTCAACAGTCTTAACGACTTTATCAATTTCATATTTATAGGAACTTTCAAGGTATTCAACTAAACGCCTTGATTTACTTATTTCTTGGGAGCATTGCCAAAGACGACCATCAATTTTATAAAGACTGTCAATAGCATTTTCAGACAAATCATATTGGAATACCAAATCATTAATATATTTTTTTTCTTTTGATGTTAATACCTCATCCGTTTTAGATATGTATTTTGCAATGTAACCAGCAACATTTTTAACCGATTTTAGCCCGATTATCTGTGTCGTAGGAGGTTGTTTCCAGTGTGTGGATTGACCATTATTATAAGCTTTTTGCAACTTTTCAATGCTCTTATTTTCAGATTTTCTTAACTCGCAATATTGGTCAAAAGTCATATCTTTGAACTTGTTAGTATATTCGTCAATGATGCCAAGTTTATTCAATTGTCTATTCCAAAGAATATTAATATACTTATAATCAATACGTTTGTCAACGAGTAGATGAAAATGTATATTCCCATTTATCTGTTTTTCGGCTTTCCAAACGAACAATTTAACGCCCTTATCCTTTTTAATTTCGGTTAGAAATTGGTTAAGGCATTGCCTTTTAATGTCCTTATCTGTCCACTTCCAAAGTATATAAGATTTTTTATACTCTTTGATTTGACTTGTAGGAAGTGTTAAAGTGATAAAGCTAATATTATCTTTACCCGAACCATCCAATAACATATCAGGATGTACTGCAGTCATCATATTATAGACACTTTTTTTTAAGTTCCTTTGTCCTTTTTCTGTCAATTTACCGCTTGTTGCACGAAATAAAGGCGGTTTCATATCCACCTCTTCACCCGATGGTAGTTTAAACTTAGGCTTTACAAAATTTCCAGTCTCATAATCCAACGTTCGAAAATATTCAGTTACCGAAGTTGGAGATATGGAAATAAAAGGGATTTTTTCAAAACGGTCATTCATAGTCAAATTTGAATTGTGGGAGATTAGACAAGCCAATTTTTAAGGTTTGCGCTAAAGCTAATTTTCCGTTATAATAACGGTGTAAGGCTCATTTAAACCACGCTTTAGACGTTTAATCCACTTGTCAGTATCTGCATAATCTTTTAATGTTGCAATTGCCAAAACACGGTTGGAAAAATTTGCACGGATAACTATTTGTTTGCTCATAAGAATAAATTTTAAAAGTTATATTTATAATTAAATGACATTAGACAAACGTGAGTAAACAGTTACATTCTTTTCCTTTAACTGCAAAATAGGGCGTGTAACTGGCTTATAGTGGATATTACAATAAATATTTTTCAAATTGATAGAATATTTTTATTGCCCACATAATCAGCAAAATCAATCAAAGAATTAATTAATTTTTCAAGATAAATAAACTGTATTCCAGATGTAGCATAACTACGAAAAGAGATATTTTTTAATTGCCAAAAAAAGGAATTAGAAAAACGCTCTAAATCTTGTATTTGATAATAGCGCATTTGACAAATATCCACAGACGACCAAAGAATTGAATTACACTGAATACAATAATTCAAAACAAAATTATAATCAGCATTAAGAATGCTTTTGTAATGATTGAACTGTGAAAGAGTTCTAAATTTTTTATCTACAAACGTATTTTGAATAGAATAGTAACCATTTTTTTTTAATACAGATATATTCAATTTGACAGCCATATTACGATTTTTTCTAAATATAAGCGCAAATATAACACAGAAAACAAAACTTTCCTATAATTTATATTATGTAAACTTCTTAATTATATTTGTATCAAAATTCTAAACATTTACAAATATGATTTCTATTACAGTTAAATTAAAATCTTCTAATCGTACAGTTTTACAAGCAACTGTTAACGATAATATCAATCTTGATAAATTTATTCGTCGCTCAACAAGGCATATTGATGAGCCTTATTATGTTACTATTATTAATCTCCTTGCTTCTAATTAATGCAACGTAACAGCTTATTAAGACAATTTGTTAGTCACTGTCGTAAAAATAACATTCCTGTTTCAGTTTACGAGAATAGGATAGTAAATTATCCTTTTTATTCTCTCGATTTTCGTGATGAGTGTAAAATTTCTATTTATGATAAAATGCACAGTATTAAATATAATTACACGTGTCTAAGTCTTAATGATTTACTTATTATTATATCAAATGAGCTTCATTGTGTTTCTCTTCATTTCTCTCCTAATTCTTTTGATTTGATTCCTTTTCTTGAAATTAGAAAAAAACAATCATTTCTACTTATTAGCAACTCTACTTATAACTATTCTTATAAAATCAACTATAAATAATTATTCTAATTATCTTATGTTTAAAAAGCTTCAAACCCTCAAAAAAGGTCAAACCTTTCCTTTTTTATCACAATATTTTTTTGTTACATCTAAGTTAAATGACTGTTTAATCTGTCGCTCGGAAGATACACAACAAGAGCATTGTTTTATTGGTAATTACCTCGTTAAATTAAAATGATGTAAAAAGAATAGGGGGCTTGTCAAATCTCCCACAACTCAAATTTAGATGGAACAAGAAAGATTTGTAAGAGTGCCTTTTGTTAGCATTGCTGCTACTTCCATAACTCAATATTTCAGAACTTTTGATATTAAAACGAATAAATTCTTACCTCCTAAGATAACATTAGAGAATGGGGATGAACAAGAAGTCAAACCTCCTAAATTTGACGCTCATAAAGGTATTTTGAGCGAAAAGGCTAAAAGACAATTAGTTCGTAGTGTCAATAATCTCCTTCTATCTGTTGATGAAAACATATTACTTGACGGTCGTGGGAAGGAAAATGTTTCTTTTATTACTTTGACACTCCCCTCTTCCCAAATTTTGAGTTATTCAACTTCATTAATAAAATTCTATCACACCGACCAAGAAATAAAATCTAAATGTCTTAATCAATTTCTTATTGAAATTAAAGAAAAAGGCGTTAAAAACTTTGTTTGGGTCGCAGAAAAACAATTAAATGCTAATATACACTTTCATATTTTGGTCGATAAAAATTTAGATAAAGATTTTGTTAGAACTTCTTGGAATCGTATCATCAATAAGCTGGGCTATGTGGATAGATATTCTCAAAAAATGTCAGAATTATCATTCTCTGAAATCTGCCAACTTCGTAAAAAAGAACGCAAATCCGAATTACAGCTAAAAAAAGCATTTGAATACGGCATTAAAACAAAATGGATGCAACCTAACTCAACTGATACAGCTCCGTTACAAAATGTAGATAATGTTAGTGCCTATGTCGCTAAATATGTTTCGAAAGGTTTCGGACACGAAGATAAAGAAGTTAAAAAGTATATTGCTGCTTTATCTGCTAAATATGAATTATCTGAATTTGCTATTAAGCAGTTATACACCATAGATGGTCGCATTTGGCAATGTAGCCAGTCGGTCTCAAGAAGTCGCAAATGTGTTGATTTCTTGGAAGATTCTATAAAAATGAAATTAATCAATTAGTTAAATCAAATGAAAATCAAGAAAATAGCGAAATTAAGATTTTTTCTGATGAATATTTTACTACTCTTTGCACAAGTTTTAAAATCGTTCGTTCTAAACTTCAAAATATTTATCACACTTTTATTACACACATTAAAAATTCTTTTTATGACTATTTACACCCTGTTGTTGCTTGCTCAAATAGCAATTTTCTTTCTGATGTTGTATCTTCCTATACTCGTTCGCTTCCTACGCAAACAGCCTTTGAGTTTTCTTAAAAACATTCTTTTATGGCTACGAAAAAAATAACGTGTATTGCATTTTATCACGATAGGTCTCCTATTAAGTTACGAACTGTTACAAATCCCTATAATGCCTTTAAATGGTTTGAAAAACAAGGGGCGTTACAATCTATTAATTGTTATCAATTTGGTTACTATATCAAACAATTGAACACTATACAACAAGCTTATGAATTATTTACACAATTAAAATCACAATTATGATAACAGTATTAACGTTACAGAATTTGAAACCTTTTATGGCTGTTCAAAAGTTACAGCCTTAAAGAGAAAAGCGGAGATAAAAAGTTATTTCGGTATGTCGGGTAAAAAAAACATCTTGTTAAATCATTTAGCAAACTACGAGGGTTTAACTATTAGTGAAGTTTTGTTCATTCTTCGGGGTAATTGATGCGCTGCCAAAGGTACAGAAAAGTACAATAAGGTACATATAAGTAAGGAAAGGTATATATTAGTTTATATACCTTTTTTTCTTTCTGTATTTTTGCATCACTTAAAATGGTAGGGGCTTATACACTGACGTCTGTATTCGGGTGTGTCCCCTACCCTTTTCGATAACCTTTAAAACTTTTAATAAATAAAAAGAAAAAATGAAAATTGGTTCATTCATTCCCTCTGCTGGTAAAATTGATGCTGTCAAACATTTCCGTCCGGCTCAATCTCTTTTGGTAGTCTTTAAGTCTGATTCAGTAATCGGTGTTTTAGATTTTAAATCTAATACTACTAAGATTAATGTTAATCTTCAAAACAGTAAGACCGGTTCTCTTTCCGCTTTGATTCCTTACATTTCAGTCACTCGTTTATCTGAAATAAGTACATTCAACGAGGGTTCTGTTCTTGTTGAGACTCAAAGTTATATTAGTCCAGTGATGCTTCACCCGACCGAAAATATCAGCCTTGACAACGATAAGTATTTAGAATTTTCTTTTATTGATATCCCTGGCTGGGTTTCTTCTGTTGATTTGTACACTTACGAAATGGGAACTACTACTGACTTCGTAACTAAGTACAATAAGATGTCTTGTCCGGCTGGTTCTGCTCGTGTAGTGTTTAATACTGTCGATAACGATTTGCTGGCACTTCCATTGACTGGTTTTGATAGTGTTCGTTTGACCTATAAAAACGGTCTCGTTGCTGATATGTCTGCCGTTGAGCTTAAATATTATATGGCGCAAAATAACGACTTGTCGGCTTATCAAAGTTCTGCGGACGGTATTAATGTTAAGGGTTTCTTGGTTGAGCGTTCATTTGCTTCATTTGCTGAGTTAAATACTGCGTTATCTTCCGGTTCTGTCTTGATTCAGGGTACTGCTCAGACTTACCAGTCTCTTTGCTCTTCATTTATCTTCAACTTAGTCGATGTTGTAAGTATTGAAATTATTCGTGATACTAATAGTGTTAATTCGCTCGAATTTATTTTGGGTGATTTTGTTCCATCAACTGTTGCAGCGCAAACCAAATAAAGTATGGCAAATTTTTTAAAAATCTCGGTAACAAAGTTGGCAAATTTGTTAAAAAAAATGTTAAAAGTATTGTGGCTGTCGCTGGAAATGCTGTAGGCTCTCTTGTTGGTCTTCCTGTTGCTGGCACTTTTACGGTTGGTTTGATTAACAAAATGGGGGCTGCAAAAGCTGCTAAACTTAAGGCAGCCGTTCAGTCGTCTGGACATGTCGACCCTGTCAAAGCTAAAGAAACTATTCAGCAAATTACTGGTAAAGAGCCTACGAATGCGGAAATTGCTGAATATAGTAATGATGTCGCGCAGGCTGCTGGTGTTCCTGTTGCTAATTCCCCTTATACTAAAACTGATTCAGAAGGTAATAGTAAGCCTAAATTTAAGTTGATGGATTTCGTTAAAAAATATTGGTACGCTATCGCTGGCGGTCTTGCTGTAATCGCTTATTTTATTTTCAAACCAAAATCAAATTCTAAACGGAGGTATTAATATGTCATACTCATACGCTTACAATGGTGGAGCATCTTCGGGTTATTCTCGTGCTCCTTATTCTCGAAATTATTCTCCAAGTTATCAGCAGCCTCGTGTTCCTCAACCTCCTAAAAAGTCAGGTTGTAGGGTTATAATGAAAGATAAGGATACACCTATTGTCACGGGTTGGAAAACTTCTAAAAATGGTATGTTGAGCCTCTACGCTCGTCCATACAAGGGTACTAAGCTATCTACCTCTAAGAATGGTAAAGAGTGGTTAAATCTATTTGTTACTGTTACGAATCGTCGCACAATGCAGAAGACTAATATGTCGGGTTTATTCAATCTTGCAAATCAGAAGTTGTACATTAAAGAGTACAATTTAATCGCTAACCCTCGTGCCAATAGAGGTGGTTACTTCGGTAAACACATCAGTAAAACATATAATCGCTAATTGATATGAAAAAAATCGAAGTTGTAAGTAAAATCATCAATGCAGTATCTTCTCTTGAGGATATATTGAGAATTGCGAAAGCTTTCATCAGTGCGTTGGAAACATTTATTAATGAGTTAAACTCAAAAAATAAGGATAATGATTAAACAGTTTATTATCAGTGTAATAGCGGTTATTATTACCGCTATTACATTCTATTTCTTGTTTTGGAGTAAGTTACAAACTAAACTCGTTATTTCTTCTGTTAACGAGTTAACAAAACCTGCGGTTTGGAATGATATTATGATGAAAAGTATGTCGGACCCTGATAGCTGGTTAAATAAACGCTAATTATTATAAATGCTAAAAACAATTATTACAATGAAAAAAGTTCTTGATACGTTAAATAAATACTGGTATGTCGTTGCCGTTGTTCTCGGACTTGTTGGGTATTACCTCTACAAGCGAAAAAAAAAATGAGGTTTGGGATATCGTAGAATATGCTAAAAAATTGTTGGGTATGAGTGATGCTAATCTATATCGTGGTTATAATCTTGATTTGATTTCTCTTTCTGATAAGGTTTTATCTAACAAATATTTATTTCTTCGCAAATTGGTTGATATTTGTATTCGTCTTGAGATTCAACCTAATTGGCTTATGGGTATTATGTGGTATGAATCTCGTCTTAATCCCGCTGCTAAAAATCCGAAGGGTTCCGCAACTGGTTTGATACAGTTTGTTGAATCTACTGCGAATTTTTTAGGAACTACTACTTCTAAACTTCGCACTATGACAAATGTTCAGCAGTTGGATTATGTTTATCGGTATTTTTTACCTTATAAAGGTAAGCTACACACATTATATGATTGTTATGCTGTTGTTTTCTTTCCTTTACTTATTGGTAAGCCTGAAAATTGGATTATTAAAACTTCTAAATTGTCTGCTTCTTATATCGCTAAATCTAATCCTGCAATTAAGGATTTGAATAAAGACGGTGTTTTGTCTGTTAGTGAGTTTCGCAAATATGTTGATTCTATTATTCCTCTTCTTTAATGTATTTCCAATTTTTATACATTATATAGGTGAATAATAATTTTGCATTTGTTTTATTTTCATTCATTAATCTATCCATTTTTATTGAAATTTGTTTAGTTAGTTCTTTATCTCTCATTTTCTTTGTTGGTGCTGGTATTATGCAATAAGTGTTTTTTATTCCTCTATTCTCATCTATGTTTATTGCATAACCATATAGTTCTTTATTTACTGTTATTTCTATTATTTGTGTTTCTTCTATTTGTTTTATTTCTACATTATTGTAGTCTTGATTAATTAGATTCTCACATAGTTCTATGTATATGTTTGAATTTGTTCCTTTTAGTTCTCTTTGACTAAAGGCATTAACTGATAACATTACAATAAAGCTAACGATAAAGATTTTTGTTTTCATACTGTTTAAAATTTAATTTATTAATAATTGTGCAAATATAGCACGTAAATACAAAAAATATACCAATGTGGAATAAAATAATATCAATTTTTTTTGGAAAAAAATCAGTTGGTCAAGAATGGACTAAATGGCTTAAATGGTTACTTCTCATTCTTCTTGTGTTGAATGTTAAAAATATCTACAATTTTATTAAGGTTAAAATTGGTATTGGTGGTTTGACTTCCGCTGATGTACCTGCGAAAAATGGTGGTACTATCTCTACTAATTACGCTATTATTTTGGCTAATAAATTATACGCAGCTATGGAGGGTATGGGTACTAATGAGCAGGATATAGATGATGTATATCGGGTTCTTGCTACTTATCCTGACGATTTGTTAAAGGTTTGGAACGCCTTCGGTACTCGTACTTATAGCATTTTTGGCTCTCCTTATTCATTCTTCTATTCCTGGACTACGGGTAAAGAGTATAATCTTCGTCAATGGCTTAAATCTGAATTGACTGCATCGGAATTTCTTAAATGGGATACTCTATTTGATAGTGCTGGTTTATAATCTTCAAAATTATGGCATATACTCATTTAAATAAACTGAAAGTATCTGATACATTCTTATATAAAGGATTACGATATTCTGTTATAAATCATTCTGATGGTTTCTACTATTGTAAGTTAAAGGGTACTATTTATACCTATCGTTTCAGCCCTGATGCCCTTGTTAACAGTTGTTTACGTTAAATTTGTCTTTTTGTTTACACCTTAAAAAAAAAATGAAATTGTTACGACTTGAATATATTATCGGACTTCTTAACACAGCATTCTTGACTGAATTGTTTACTGTAGATTTTACCAAGCAAGTTTTGTTACTTGTTTTACAAATAATACTTACTATCTTAACCCGCTTTACATTTGATAAAGTGAAGCGAAAAATTGAACAAAAAAAAAATGAAACTCTTAGCAATCACGTACGAGCAAATAAAAAAACTGATTGAGCTTATACAACTCATTTCTTTATTAATTTTTTCTAAAAAGAACTCTAAAAAAGATCAGGAAAATGGAACTGATACAAAGTAATGATAATCCTATATTGAGTAAACACGATTTACTTAAAGCAGCTGCGCAAGTTCTTCATTGCTCTTCTGAACGTGTCGATTGTCAACTTATACAAGGTACTCGTGGACTTCTACAAAGGGATGATACAGTTTATTTCTTGTTGTCTGCCTATGTTATTGTTGGAAATATTGAAAATCAAAACGCATCTGCCTATTTTCAAGTCAATGATAACTTTGCTGTTAAATTTCGAGATGGTAATTATTCAAATAATTTTTTCTTCCGTTCTTTTAATTGGCTGGAAACATTTACTCTTTACACAGCTTATAAATTTACTCGTTTTTGATAATTTTTCTATTATTCTATTTTTCTAATCTTCTGTTTTTCTTTGATAATAACTACTCCTTTACCGGAGTAGTTATTATTCTTTTATCCAAAATCTTCTAATTAATGTTAAACTTTAGTTAAACCGTTCTTACAATTTATATTATGTAAAGCTATTAGTTTGATAATAAGTAAGTGTTCATAATTAATCGCTAATACACGTATATGTAAGGTTGTAAAAATCAATAATATACAAATTAAACATATTAAACTAATTCTGTTCAGCTACTTAAAAAAATACTCCCTATCAAACATAATTTGATAAGGAGTAAAATATTTGAACTTTAACATTGGATCTTAATTTATGATTTAATTTCAATCTTCAAATTTAGTTCATCTAATTGAGACGGATCTATGTGTGATGGAGCATCGAGCATCACATCACGTCCTGAATTGTTTTTTGGGAATGCAATGCAGTCGCGAATACTGTCTAACCCCGCAAACATAGATACGAATCTGTCTAATCCATAAGCTAATCCACCGTGAGGAGGCGCTCCATATTGAAATGCACCCATTAAAAAGCCAAACTGTGCCTGAGCCTTTTCGGGTGTAAAACCGAGCAGTTCAAACATTCTTGCCTGCAACTGACTATCATTGAATACGTATTGAACCTCCTCCCAATTCTACTCCATTAATTACCATATCGTAAGCATTTGCTCTTACTGCACCAGGATTGTTATCTAATAAATGCACATCTTCTAATTTTGGCGACGTAAATGGATGATGCATAGCGAAGTAACGTTGCTCATCTTCATCCCACTCAAATAAAGGAAAATCAATGACCCACAATGGCGAAAATATATTTTTATTACGAAGACCTATCTTCTCTCCCATTTCAAGTCTTAATTCGCACAATGCCTTCTGAGTTTTAGTTTTTTTGCCAGCAAGAATTAATATCAAATCACTTTTTTCTGCGCCAAATAAGGAGGTTATTTGTTTTAAATCCTCTTCGGTATAAAATTTGTCGATTGAAGATTTTATACTCCCATCTTCATTACAGCGAATATAAACCAACCCTTTTGCTCCTATCTGCGGACGTTTTACAAAATCGGTTAATTCGTCCAGTTGTTTACGTGTGTAGTTGGCGCAACCTTTGGCACAAATTCCACCGACATATTCCGCTTCATCAAATACACTAAAATTATGACCGCTAACAATTTCTTTCAGTTCGACAAATTTCATTTCGAAACGCATATCCGGTTTGTCTGAACCATAATATTTCATTGCGTCGGCATAAGTCATTCGTAAAAATGGTTCGCTAAATTCAATTCCTCTCAACTCTTTGAATAAATACTTGGTTAATCCTTCAAATGTTTCCAATATGTCATTTTGCTCAACGAAAGACATTTCGCAATCTATTTGTGTAAATTCCGGTTGACGGTCGGCTCTTAAATCTTCGTCACGAAAGCATTTGGCAATTTGAAAATAACGGTCGAAGCCGGACACCATCAACAATTGCTTTAATGTTTGCGGAGATTGTGGAAGAGCATAAAATTGCCCAGGATTCATACGCGAAGGTACCACAAAATCGCGGGCGCCTTCCGGTGTTGAGCCTATCAATATGGGCGTTTCTACTTCAAGAAAACCAAAATTGTCTAAGTATTTTCTCACAGCAATTGTCATCTTATGTCGAAGTTCCAGATTTGCCCGCACAGCATTACGTCGTAGATCTAAATACCTGTATTTCATACGAATATCATCACCTCCGTCGGTGTTGTCTTCGATAGTGAAAGGAGGCGTTTTTGAGTCATGTAATACAACTAAATCTTCTACCGAGATTTCGATCTCTCCGGTAGGAATATTGAGGTTTTTACTACTTCGTTCGGCAACTGTTCCGGTTATTTGTATCACAAATTCACGCCCAAGTTTATTCGCGTTTTCGCAAAGTTCTTCGTTAATTTTTTGATTAAAGACCAATTGTGTGATTCCATAACGATCGCGGATATCAACAAAGGTCATTCCACCCATTTTACGACTGCGTTGTACCCAACCGGCCAATGTTGCTTTTTCTCCCGTATTAGCCAGCCGAAGCTCGCCACAAGTTTTTGTTCTAAACATGTATTATATTTAATTTTTTGATTTTCAAATTACTGTTTGCTTGAGATTTAGAATGCAAAAATAAGAAAAATATGCAAATCCCCTATTCTACTCTATTCAATTTAATTTAATATTTTATGATATAGACAAAATAAACTCAGCGGCTTTTTCGGCACAGTTCTCACCGTCAATAGCTGAAGAAGTGATCCCTCCCGAATATCCCGAGCCTTCTCCGGCAGGAAATAAACCTTCAACTACGATATGCTGTAATGTTGATGTGTCGCGTGGAATGCGAATTGGTGAAGAAGAACGACTCTCTACTCCTACTATGACAGCTTCGTTGGTCAGATAGCCGTGCATTTTGCGATCGAACTTTTTAAACGCTTCTTGTAATCTTTTAGAGATAATTTCAGGCAGCCAGAAATGAATTGGTGAAGATATTAAACCGGGCAGATAAGAGCATTCGGGTAAATCGACTGATACTCTACCTTTTACAAAATCACCAAGACGTTGCGCTGGAGCTTTAAAACCCAGTCCACCATTATTTGCATAAGCTAATTTTTCTACATATTTCTGAAAACGCAATCCTGCAAGCGAGCCAAATTGTTGATATTCTTCGGGGACATCTTCGGGATGAATCTCAACAACAATCCCCGAGTTTGCATAAGGTGAATTGCGTTGCGAAGCAGACATCCCGTTTACAACAATGCTTTCATTCGCAGTTCCGGCGGGTACAATATGTCCGCCCGGACACATACAAAAAGAATATACTCCCCTACCCTCTATTTGCTCTACAAGGCTATAAGCTGCTGCCGGTAAGTATTCACCTCGTGTTTTTTGATGATACTGAATACTATCAATAAGAGTTTGTGGATGCTCAACCCTAACCCCCATTGCAAAACCCTTAGGTTCTAATGTGATTCCCTGATTGTAGAGCATCTCATAGATATCGTGCGCTGAATGTCCGGTAGCTAAAATCAAAGCGTCGGATTTAAACTCTTCGCCATCCGCTGTTTTGCATCCTTTAACCTTGTTGTTTTCAATGATTAATGCTGTAATTTTTTTTTCAAAATAATATTCCCCTCCACAAGCAAGAATTGTTTTTCGCATATTTTCAACGATGAGTGGTAAACTATCAGAACCAATATGCGGATGTGCTTCATAGAGTACACTTTCATCAGCGCCGTGAAAATAAAAAGTTTCTAAGATGCCCTGTACATTTCCTTTCTTTTTGGAACGGGTGTAGAGTTTTCCGTCAGAGAAAGTACCGGCTCCACCTTCACCGAAGCAGTAGTTACTTTCGGTATCCAACGATTTGTTTCTATTTAATTGTGCGATATCTTTTTTTCTTTTTCGCGCCTCTTTACCACGTTCAATTACAATCGGCTTTATTCCCAGTGAGATTAATTTTAGAGCAGCAAACAACCCCGCAGGACCTGCACCCACAACAATCACCGATGGTTTATCGCCAACGTATTTATGCTCAATGTTGACTTTTCGTTTTTCAGGACTTTTTTCATTGTAAAAAACCTGTACCAAAAGATTTATTTTAGGAATAGAGCGTGCATCGATTGATTTACGTAAAATACGTACCTCATTGATTTTTTGTATATCAATCCTTGCTTTTTTTGCAATTTCACCATATAAAAGTTCCTTTTTATGTGCTTGCTCCGGTGTAAGAATAAGTTGAAGTTCAGTTTGCATATCTATTTATTTTTGCAAAAGTACATTTTATAGAATTAAATAACCAAACTATTCGCCTATTGTTTCATCTTTTTTGAAATAATTTTTTAATATAATCTTACATTGAATAATTTTAACAATTATAATTAGCTACTCTTTTTGATATTTATGACTATTTTCTATTTGGATATAAAATGAACAAAATCAATTTGTTTCTAATAAATAATTATTATAATCCGAGAATTATTCCTACTTATAATGCTTTTAAGTTGTTGAAAACTATTTCAAACAATTAAAAAAATTAACATTTAAATAAGTTATATTTGTAGAAATTTTTTTATGAATATCAATAACTAATCATTTATTATCGTATGAAAAAGTTTCTTGGAGTCTTTTTTATTTTATTTTTAAGCATTCCCATCTTTTCTCAAGTTCAAATAAGAGGACAAGTTGTGGATGAGAGTACAAACGAGCCGTTAGTTGGCGTGACAGTGTACAACGCCAAATCAAGCAGTGGCACAACTACTGCCTTAGATGGTAGTTTTCAACTAAAAGTGTCGAACGATGCAAAAGAATTAGTGCTTTCGTATGTAGGATACGCTTCCAAAACCATCTCCATCAATCATTCAAAGCCGGATTTGGGAGTGATAGCACTTAAAAGTGATGTAATAGGTCTGAAAGACGTTGTTGTTACATCATCAATAGCCATCCGCAGAAAAACTCCGGTAGCAGTTTCTGTGATTGAACCGATTGAAATTCAAAATAAATTAGGGACACAGGAATTCCCTGAAGTACTAAAATCAACTCCCGGTATTTACGCTACAAAAACAGGTGGTGGTTTTGGAGATTCACGTGTGAATGTTCGCGGATTCGAAGCACCTAACGTTGCTGTTATGATCAATGGTGTTCCTGTAAATGATATGGAATGGGGAGGTGTTTACTGGTCAAATTGGGCTGGTTTAAGTGATGTTACCCGTTCAATGCAAGTTCAGCGCGGTTTGGGCGCCTCAAAAGTAGCTGCTCCATCCCTTGGAGGTTCAATAAACATTGTTACAAAATCAACGGATGCTAAAAAAGAGGGATCTTTATCTTATGGAATTGGGAATGATGGGTATAACAAGATTGGCTTCTCCGTTTCTACAGGGCTCACTGAAAATAACTGGGCTATCACATTACTTGGTACAAAAACTGCTGGAAATGGATATATTCAGGGGACAGAATTTGAATCCTATTCTTATTTTCTCAATGTATCAAAATTAATTAATGATAACCATCAACTTTCATTTACCGTTTTCGGTGCACCACAATGGCACAACCAGCGTAATGCGAGCGATAAATTATTAATTTCAGAATGGCAAAAACAACCATTGAAATATAAATACAATGCCTCTTATGGTTTTGATATGAACGGACAACGAAAAGTTTCTTCGTACAATGTTTATCACAAACCACAAATCTCATTGAATCATTATTGGACTATTGACGATAAATCAAGTTTGTCAACCGTTTTGTATGCTTCAATTGGTAATGGGGGCGGATACAGCGGTCAAGCTTATGATAGTAATGACAGAACAAAATGGTATGGTTCTTCAAGTGGACTGCCTAACACAAACTTCCGCTCCGCTGACGGAACATTTGATTATGGTGCAATCTATGACTATAACACTGACTCAACCAATACGAATGGAGCTAAAATGGTGATGTCAAACAGTATCAATAAACATTTTTGGTATGGAGCTATTTCTACATATAATACAAAATTCGGAAAATACATTGATTTTTATGGTGGAATAGATTTAAGATACTATAAAGGAGTTCATACAAATGAAATAGTAGATATGTATGGTGGAAAATTCTTTATTGACAAAACGGCAAGACTATCTAAAACAAATACAGACTGGAAAACTCAAAAACTGACAGTCGGAGATGTTGTTTATCGCGACTATGACGGGTATGTTGTTAGCGAAGGACTTTTTGCGCAGGCAGAATACAATAAAGATGCTTTGAGTTCTTTCCTATCGCTTTCAAGCTCAAACACATCATATTGGCGTTATGACCGTTTTTATTATGATACTGAAAATGCCCGTTCTGAAACTGTAAACTTTTTTGGTTATTGCGTAAAAGGAGGAGCAAATTATAACCTCACTGAAAACCATAATGTCTTTGGAAATGTTGGTATTATTTCTCGTGCACCTTTCTTCTCCGGTGGTGCATTCCTACAATCAACAACAAGTAATATTACCAATCCGGACGCTGTAAATGAAAAAGCATTTTCAATGGAATTAGGTTACGGGTATCGTACAAAATATTTTAGTGCCAACTTAAATATCTACCGTACAAAATGGATTGATAAAACATTGGTTCGTGCGTTGAATGCAAACACTCCTGAAAGCTTAGTGGCAAATTTACAAGGAGTTAATGCTTTACATCAGGGAATTGAGCTTGATTTTGTAGCAAAACCTATAAAAGATTTAGAAGTAAAAGGAATGTTATCACTTGGTGACTATCATTGGGCAAACAATGCATCTGGCTATTTGTACAATCTACAAGGACAGCCTGTTAAAGCAAACGGTGATGTAGTTGAAATGTTAAGTGCCGATCACGCTAAAATTGATGTAAATTTAGACGGTGTTCGTGTAGGAAACTCCGCGCAAACCACAGCTGCTTTGGGAACTGCTTACGAAATATTAAAAGGATTTCGTATCGGTCTTGATGGAAACTATTTTGGAAGAAATTACGCTTATTTCAATATCTCTTCAGTAAGCACCACTTACAATCCAGAAGAAAACTTCTCTCAACCTTGGGAAATTCCGGATGCCGTTACATTTGACTTATTCGCAAGTTACAACTTCAAAATCGGTGGATTTAATGCTACGCTCGTAGGTAATATCAACAATTTATTTGACAATGATTACATTACAGACGCTACTGACGGTTCACTACATAATTGGGAAACAGCCAGCGTATTTTATGGTTTTGGGAGAACTTGGACTACAAGTCTGAAAATTAGATTCTAATGTTTAATTTAAAATTTATCACTAAAATGAAAAAAATATTTTTATTCTGCTTTCTGTAATTTCAATTATATCAATAAGTTGTGATTACAACGAAGATAATTTCCCGGGTACGACAGTGGAACATCTCCTACAAATGTTGTAGACTACGAATATACCCTGACGACAGCAGATTACAAAACAATCAGCACAGCTGCATTAAAATTAGCGGCAAACGCTCTGGACTCTGCAAAAGCAACCTCTATCGACAAAAATAAATATTTTAATACTGAGGTTATTGCCAGCAATTATGTTCCATTATTGCTCACGACAAAATATCCATATGCCGACAACAATTCTGTCGTATTTGTTACCTACAATTATAATAGCGCATACGACACGACAAAAATTGCTACTACCAGCAAATACACATTGGGAACTACCGATTATGATGCGATGGGAACAGGCGCAAATCAGCCGGGGGAATATGATAATTTTTCAGCTGTAATTTCGATTGACTTCTATATTCCGATATGGTTAAAATTAAAATATCCTTACGCAAAATCAGGTGATATTCAATTGATTCGCTATAAATATTATGCAAATTCAGTAACCTCAAATGAATATGCAGTATTTATTCACAACGGAATAAATTGGGTTAAATACAACAACACAAATCCTGAAATCGGAAAATATAAATTAAAGGATAAAGTATGGACATTTATTGACTCAGATATTTTGATGGGATTGCAAACAGCATTGGGAGATTTCAAAGCAATTAGTGTAGTTGGTGATCAAGGATGGAGTTGGGATGCATACGGTTATGCTAAAATGACCGGTTATGTATCTGGTGCATATTATGACAACGAAGACTGGTTAGTTTCTCCTGCAATGGATTTTACAGAAAGAGTAAATCCTTGGGTATCATTTTCACATACAGGACGTTATTTCGGTGATACCGGAACCAGTACCGAAAAAATGCGTAAAGCTGTGACTATATGGATTTCGACCACGAGTGATGGTAATACCATCAAGGAATCTGATTGGACACAATTAACCATTCCTGACGCAGGATATCCATCGGGAACAAACTGGACTTTTGTTAGTTCTACACCGATTAGCTTGGCTGCATATGCAGGAAAAGGTGATGTTCGTATCGCTCTCAAATACCTTAGCAGCAGTGCAGATAATGCAGCGGGTACGTGGGAAGTTAAAAATGTATATGTATTTGAGGAATAATTTTCTCTAATTATAATTACAGGCAGCAGATACTAAATATGTCTGCTGCTTTTTATTAGAACCAACCAAATTCCTTATGAAAACCTTCACACAAACATACATTGTATTGCCTACCGATACAGCCGAACAATATACTTCGGGCATACTTCCCGTATATGCTACGCCGGCAATGATAGCGCTGATGGAAAATACGGCAACAAAGGCTATTGATGACTTAGATAATGATTTTACTACCGTAGGTATTGAAATTAATGCCAAGCATCTGAAAGCATCGCCGGTAGGTGAAACACTGACTTGCCGGGCTGAACTGACTGTAAAAACAGGTAAAATCTATGAGTTTTACATCGAGGTAATAAATTCCAACGGAGATAAAATAGGAACTGCCACCCACAAAAGGGCAGCAGTGAATAAAACAGATTTTATGAATAAACTTCAGAAAAAATAAAAAGGATTATCTATTGTATGGACTTCATCATTTCTTTTTTTAAGAAATCCTTTGTTTTAACTCCTACAAAACGGTTTATCTCTTTACCGTTTTCAAATAATATCAATGTTGGTATGCTCCTGACATTGTATTTTTGTGCCGTTGACTGATTTTTATCAACATCTAATTTTGCCACAAAATGATTCTCCGATAAATCGGCAGCTAAATCATTTAATATGGGAGCCATCATTTTACAAGGCATACACCAATCCGCCCAAAAATCGACTAACATTGTTTTACCTTTTAGTTGATGTGTAAAATTTTCGTTCGTCAGCGTGAGTATTTTTTCACTTGTCCCTACATTGGTAAAGGATTTTAATTTACTTCTTGTGTAAATAAACAAAAGAACAATGGCTACTATAAGCGCTGCCAAAATGATTAAAAAGATGTTCATAGCTCTTTCTTTATCAATAGAATTAAAATTAGCATAATAATAACATCACTCTTTTTTATCCCACGAGGATAATTGTGAATGATTACTTTATTTTAAAAATGTTATCTCCGCTTCATCATCATGTGCATTAATCCACCGCCGTTTTTCACATTGGTGTATCCTAACTGCATCAGGAAGCGTTGCGCATAAGCCGAGCGTGCACCCGAGTCGCAGTAAACGGTAATATCGCGTCCGCTATTGTTACCCAGTTCCTCTTCGTAGCGAGTCATTAATTCGTCTAAAGGAATATTTAATGCTTCGGGATATGCTCCCGATCGAAATTCTTCCGGCGTACGTACATCTACAATGATTGGTGACGAATAATCTACGGTTTGTGTTCTTTCTTCCACGACTTCGGTATCATTGTTATCTTCGAGCGATTTTTGTTCAACAGGGAGTAGAGCTATTTTGATATTTTTGAAACCGATAGCTCTTTCGTAGCGTTGCAGTGATGTGTGCCCGCCAGAAACATTGGTGACACGACCAAAACCGGCTCCTACCAAGATACGCAATGCCTGATGCCCTTTCTTACCCGTTTCATCATATATAATTACCGGACGGTCGGCGGGCAGGGTATTTAATTTGGATGGCAATAATTCTAATGGCAGATGCACCGCGCCTGTGATGTGCGACTTATCATATGCGAAAACATCGCGCACATCGACTATAACCGGATATTTGCCTTGTACAAACTCGTCCAACTCGGCAACTGTAACTGACGGACTAAATCCTGATATTCTGTTTTCAGCAGTATATGCCGCCATATTTATGGCATCGTTTGCTGTACCAAGTGGTGGAGAGTATGCAAAATCTACATCTGCCAAATCGCTAATCGTAAGTTTTGAAGCGGCAGCAGTGGCAATTACATCCAAGCGTCGATCGGCTCCTTTGTAACCGCAAGTTTGCCCTCCAAGAATAACTCCCGAGGTTTTGTCATATATAAGCATCACTGTTACCGTTTCGGCGCCTGGATAGTAGCTGGTATGATGCTCTTTGTGTATCACAACGGCATCCGCATTTATCCCTATATTTCGGGCTTGCTTTAATGATAGTCCGGTGATGCCTGCCACTGCTTCAAATACACGTACGATGGATGTTCCTACGGCTCCTTTGTACGAATGTTTTCCTCCAAGTGCATTTTCGGCAGCAATTCGTCCTTGTCGGTTTGCGGGACCTGCCAATGGAATACGCACCTTGGCTCGTTTACGCGGTGTTCAATTTCTACCATATCGCCGGCTGCAAAAATATCCGGATCGGAGGTCTGCATATATTCATCGACCAATAGCCCGCCTGCTTCTCCCATCTCTAATCCTGCTTCTTTTGCCAATTGCAACGTGGGTCTTACGCCTATTGACAACAGTACCATATCGGCTTCCAATTCTTTACCGTTACTGAGCTTTACGCTTCGAGTGTATATGTCGGTTACTCCGGTATTTGTATGTAGTCCTACGCCATAAGCAAGCATTTCGTTTTCGATAAATCCAGATACTTCGGCTTCCATTACCGACATTACGTGGGGCATCATCTCTACTACATTTACTTTTAATCCGCGCTTTACAAGGGCTTCCACCATTTCTAAACCGATAAAACCGGCACCAACTACAACGGCAGTTTTGGGAGATTTTTCTTCCATATAATGGGCTATTTTATCCATATCTTCCAACGTCCATAGTGTGAACACATGACGTAGGTCTGCACCGGGCAATGTAGGTTTTATGGGACGACCACCTTGTGCTAATATTAATTTGGTATATTCAAATTGCTTGGGCTCTCCACTACGTATGTCCATGGTCTTTAGAAGGTGGCTGTTTCTATCAATTGAAGTGACCAATGTGTGTGTAAATACATCTACATTATATTGCTCTTTAAAGCTTTCGGGGCTTTGAAGTATAAGTTTTGAACGGCTTTTAATGTCACCACCGATGTAGTATGGTAAACCACAATTGGCAAATGAGATGTCGGGACCGGCTTCAAGCATGGTTATTTGTGCGTCCGGTGAAATTCTTCTTACTTTAGCTGCGGCTGTAGCACCTGCCGCCACCCCGCCAACGATAACTATTTTCTCCATATATTGTTTGTTTTTGTTATTTTTTTTATCAATGAATCAATCTCAGGTTAAAAAAACAATGCAAAGATAATAGAAAATTTTATATTATTATAGTATCACTATTTAATTTGTTTCAATATCACTTTTTATATTACAATAAAATCACTAATCAAATTATTTTGTTATCACTAAAAAATACCATATATTTGTGCGGAATAATTTTATAAATCTATGATATCGAAAGGAAAAATATCGAAATCGCAGGCTGAAGAATTGATGAACGACAGCAATAAAGTATTACAGTTTATTTCAGAAATTAAATGGCAGAATGGATTTACCTGTCGTAAATGTGGCAATACAAACTGCTGTGATGGCAAAACACCTTATTCGCGACGTTGTACTAAATGCAAAAAGGAGGAGTCGGCTACCGCAAATACAATTTTTCATAACGTAAAGTTTCCTATTAATAAGGCTTTTTGTATTGCTTACAATGTGTGTGTACTTCATAAGGATATTTCGTCAATTGATTATGCGCAGCAACTTGATATTAATCAGATGACATGCTGGAAATTTAAAAAGCGAATTTTACAATGTGTGGAGCAACATAAGAAGGAGGATGAAAAGGTTAAAATCAAATTGGTATTGATGAGCAGTTATTAATAAAAGCGAATAACCATTTGTATATTTAATTCAGAATAACGGTTTTCTAACCTTTCTCCATTTAGATACTTCTTTTTATTAAAATTAAAAATCATTCTGTTATTAATTAAATTTTCGCAAGTTATTAAATGTTTGATTCTATGGATATTAATAAATTACTCATCTTGATTATCAGATACTTATAAGAATCAAGGATTTTAATCTTAATTGAATTATTAAGATGTTTCGCCTAACGATACTTCTTATCCCCATCGGGGTGTTATCTTAATAAGAGCATATACATCATTGGTTTTAAGCACCGTAGGTGTGACATCTATTAAATACTATTTCTGCAAATTAAAAGTCAAGACAACCTCATTATTGATATTCTGTAGATTATAGTTTTAAAAATTTATGACTGCTCTTATGTATATAACCCTATCCTTTCCACAAAAAAAAGAACGATTTCCTATTAAATGTAAAAAATGAATATACTATGTTGCTTTGCAGATAATCATTGATTATATTAAATATCAATAGCTATATTTTACCTATAAGCGTTAAGATTTTATAGGTTCACTTCATTTCTCATGTGCGCTTTATCGCCCATGCTATGGATACTTAAAAATATAACTCTATTAAATCTCATCGTATAAATTTATAGGTCAGACTTACTCGAACACATAAAAAACGATGTAAATTGATATGCCATAGTAACTTGTTGGCATCAATCCAACGATAGATTGGCAGGTCATAGTAACTTGTTGACACTAATCCAACGATAGATTGGCAGGTCATAGTAACTTGTTGACATCAATTCAACGATAGATTGGTATATCACAGTAACTTGTTGGCACCAATCTATATATGAATTATCGGGTCATACTTAGTTGTTGCGATTAATATTCGATATGATTATCCGCAAAGCGATTCGGTACATCTTTCAGTTGCCACGCCTTTTAAGGCGTGGATTGCAAAACAATCATTTGAGGGCTTCAGCCCAATGTATCATATATTTTGGCTAAAGCCGCTTACTATCTGAATGTCTAACCCACGCCTTAAAAGGCGTGGCAATTAATTTTCAGGTCGCTTTGCGGATAATCATAAAAAAAATTAGCACGAATTTTGCTGTAAAGCGAATGGTTTTGTTTCGAGTTATTTTATATGCCATACCGTATAATTTGCAAAGAACAAACCGAGTTAACTGTCTGAATCTGTTTTATATCTGTTACATATCTCAACTTTTTTTTGAAAAATAGACTTGAAACAGGGGTAAGATGAAGTATTTACACCTAATTTTTTTTACAATTATGAAATTATTTAATCTTTCGTTGAGCAAGTTGCGTAATATGGAGCTTGCTAATTTTACTTTCAATGTAATTCAAATCATTGAAAAAAATGATCCGGACCAGCTAAAACTAACCGAACCGTACAGATTACTAAAAAATTCGGAACCCCTAATTTTCACATTAGTATCTAACGAAAAAGCCACAAGTAAAACTGCCGATTATGGTGATAACCGGAAAGAGCGCAAAAACTGTGTTTTAGGCCTTAAGAATGAGGCAAAAAGCATTTATCAAATCAATGCGGAAGACAAGCGGAAAAGCATACGTGTACTCTATCCGGTAATTAAAGCCAGCTTTACCAATTTTTATAGCAAAAACTTAGTGGAACAAAATGAAATTGTACACCAGTTTCTGCATCTGATTGACACCACCCCTACCCTTACGGAAGCCATTGTGGCACTGGGTATGCAAAGTGGCATAGAGCATTTACGTGAAATACAATCTACGTTTAATGTAAAATATGAAACATTTCGCAAAGTGCGTTCTCAGTATGTAAAAAAGAACAGCAATGTGATTAAAAAAGAATTACGTACACAGCTTAGCGACTTTTTTGCGAGTCTCTACTTGGCAAAGAAACATAACAAGGAACTTGACTACACCAAGTTAGAAAATGAACTGAGTACCGAAATGCAACGTGTAAGGCTGATTATACTTGAACGCGAATCTACAACAACCAAAACCAAGCCCTCTACCGAGATGTAAATATTATATAACTTTATTTATTAAGTAGCTGAACAGAATTAGTTTAATATGTTTAATTTGTATATTATTGATTTTTATAACCTTACATATACGTGTATTAGCGATTAATTATGAACACTTACTTAAAACTCCTGCACTATTAGTATGGGAGTTTTTTTGTAAAATAATTCAATAAAAATGTTAATTTGTGAAATTAAATTTGTATGTTTGCAGAAGCTATTTATGGTATCAAAGTTTATGATTATCCGTAAAGTGACCTAAAAATTAGTTGCCACGCCTTAAAAGGCGTAGCAACTGAAGAAATATACTATGTTGCTTTGCGGATAATCATTTAAAGTTTATATACTTTTAAATGCAAAATTATAGATATAAGAGAGTATGGTAGGTGTATGGATGATATAGGCAAAATATATATGCTCCAGTCACTAAAAAAACAGCTATTGATATTTTGAAACAAGACATTCGAGATTATTTAAAAGAAAATATAGATTTGATTAGAAACAAATAATACCTGCATCCAATGCCGGCTGATATATATCCTGAAAGTGTTGCATTTGTATTTATCTTATTATAGCACTAACAGTGAATGACTTCATTCAGCATAGTCTGTTTGTTAGCGGTGTCACAATATTTTGGTGTAGCTTATAGCTACTTCAAGCAAAAAAAAGCATCATCGCTTTAATTCTGAAATAAGTAACGTAAGACTATGTCATTAAATACCATAACGTTATCAAACTTTACAGGTAGGCATATAGATCAGATTTACTTAACCGTATCAAAATTATAAGTAGAATAAGGCTGTAAAATCTATATATTATCTTCTCCAACGCTTGGTTAAATCCTCATAAGCATCAATGCGTCGATCACGGAGAAATGGCCACCAACGACGTACAGTTTCCGTTCTATTGAAATCAATCTCTAAGATAAGATTTTCTTCTTTGTCACTCGATGCCTGCTTTAAAGTCTCCCTGCTGTCCGACCATAAAACTGCTTCCCCAAAATTCTATTCCATTGGTTACTCCCGAAGGGTCAGTTTCATAACCCACCCGATTGCAAGAAATCACCGGAATACCGTTAGCCACGGCGTGTGCACGTTGAATGGTCATCCACGCTTCACATTGACGAACTTTTTCAGTTTCAGTATCGGTACTCTCCCACCCGATGGCTGTGGGATAAATCAACACTTCAGCGTCGGCGAGCGTCATCAAACGAGCTGCTTCGGGATACCATTGATCCCAGCAAACGAGTACACCCAGTTTTCCTACGGAAGTTTGAATGGGTTGAAAGCCTAAATCGCCCGGCGTAAAATAAAATTTTTCATAATACGCAGGATCATCGGGAATGTGCATTTTACGATACAAGCCGGCAATGGTTCCATCTTTTTCGAGCACCACAGCAGTATTGTGAAACAAGCCGGGAGCGCGTTTTTCAAACAGCGACAATACCAATACCACCCCCAATTCCTTTGCCAATGCTCCGAATCGTTGTGTTGAACTACCCGGAATGGTTTCTGCCTGATCGAAAACAGCCACATCTTCCGTTTGACAAAAATACAATCCGTTGTGAAGTTCCTGTAAAACAACAAGTTCAGCTCCTTGTTCTGCAACTTCACGTATATTATTCTCTAATTTGAGGATGTTTAGTTCTCTATCAGATGTGTTTGATTGTTGAATAAGCGCGATTTTCATAAGACCTCCCCCTAACCCTCTCCAAAGGAGAGGGAATGAGTATTTTATTTAATTCTGTATTTATATTAAAAATTATTTTCTTAGGGCAGCATAAGTAGAATAAACATTGAATTACGCTCACTCCCTCTTCTTTGGAGGGGATTGGGGTGAGGCAGGATACTGCATTGTTACACAGTGCAATGAACCATGCTGTTTTATAAGTGCGTTACAATCAATCCCTACTATTTCTCTATCGGGAAATGCTTTCTGAAGCTGTTGTTTGGCTATTTCATCTTTAGGAGAATTGTACATCGGCATCAAAACGGCATGGTTAATGATTAAAAAATTAGCGTAGGTTGCAGGTAATCTTTCACCATTTTCGTCATAAACCGCATTTGCCATTGGCAGAGGGATGAACCTGCCTCCTAACCCCCTGAAAGAGGAAAAAGAAAACAGTTCTTCTTCCATCTTCTTTAACTCTTTGTAATGTTCATCCGTTTCATCGTCACATTTTATATAAGCAATGGTGTTTTCACTGCAAAAACGGGCTAATGTATCAATGTGACTATCTGTATCGTCACCGGCTAAATAACCGTGATTCAACCACAAACATGTTCAGCGCCAAGGTGTTTTTTCAGTTTTTTCTCGATTTTTTCTTTTGAAAGATTGTTTCGGTTTTCAGAGAGCAAACATTTAGCCGTAGTCAATATGATTCCATTACCGTTACTTTCGATGCTTCCCCCTTCGAGTACAAACTTTTTACGATTTTTATACGGCATATTTTTCGGAAATATATTTTTCTCGAACAATTGTTTGGTAATTTGATTATCAAAATTAGCCGCAAATTTCATTCCCCACCCATTGAAAGTAAAGTCAAGCACCATCGGTTTGTTATTTTCAAAAACGGTAATGCCTCCGTGATCACGCGCCCACGTATCGTTGGACGGTATTTCGACACAGACTATTTTCTCTTGGTCTAAGTCTTTAAGTTTTTCCCTCACTAAAGTTTCGTCGGCACAAACCACCAACAGTTTTTCTCTTTTTACTATCTCGCGTGCAATATTTACAAAACACGTGGTTACCTCATCGAGCATATATGCCCAATCGGTATCAGCATACGGAAACGTAAGTTGCACAAACAACTGCTGTTCCCATTCGGCAGGCATTCTCAGTTTCGAGTTTCGAGTTTCAAGTTTCAAATTCATTATTAATCAACCAAATCACATCCAGCGTTTGTGTCTTACTCCTTCGTCAACCACCACTTTTTCGGGAGGTGTGAGGAGTTGTTCCGGATCTTTTAATATTTTATTCAACATCCTCATAGAAGAAGCATAATAGTAACCATCGCAGATTCGCTCGTCCATCACAAATTTAAGCATTATACTTTTATACGTGCTTATTTCACCCGCTTTATTTACAGAGTGGCGTTGCGACTTTTTACCCATCGCCACAAAAAGACTACAGTTTCCAAATTCATATAAATGATGATAAATGGACTCTACTCCTATTGAACCTATATTGGTAAGAAAAATACTACAATGCCAAGGACTGGCTTGCTCTATGAGACGTGGTAACAAACCCACTTTATCCATCCACAGAAGTATAAGCACAACAATACGCATCACAAAATCAGGTATATACCCAAACAGACGTGACAATTTATCCGAATTATTCAGTTTGCCTGATTTCTGGTGTATTTCCTGCTGTTCACTAATTTTGCGCGCTACATCAAAGAGTGTGTCCGTTGGTTGAAAATACGGTTTTATTAATGTTTCCTCCCCATCGTCAGAAATATTTCGCTTTACAATAATGGAGAAATTCAAGTAATTTCGGGCAAAAATTTTATTCCACATCACAAAACGATTCAAATTGGGACGTTGCTGACACCAACCGAATTAACGCGGCAATAACTATATGCATTACCGATAATCCGGGAATATCTTCTTTGTGTTCTTTGATAAACGCTTCGATATGATCAATGGAAACACGCTCTTCAAAATAATTTTGCGCATCAATACGGGTTCGTAAAAAATACGGAACAGCCGAGAATACGGCATCAACTTTTCTTACACGCCAACCATCATACCTATCGCCCCAATGCCAGCGAAAATACTTAAATTTGTTTTCTTTATACATAATACTATTTGTTTTCATCCATTTTTCGAATCGTAATACTGACGGTAACAACAGTCATAGAATCACAAACTTAAGATAAATTTCACACGAATCAAATTCGATTATCGCCCGTTTTGAAAGTTCAAAGATAATTTTTTCTTTTTAATTATCCATCACCAAAAGGCAGATTTTGTATTTTATAAGTAGTAGAAAATAATTATTGTAATGTTTTTTCGAGGCTGTTTTTGAGCAGATTTTTGGGATTTTGTCCGAAGATTTAGCGGGCTAAATCAAGGATAAAAGCGTAAAAAGATGCCAAAAAGAGACCGAAAAAGCAAACAAAGCATTTAGATTTAGTTTTAACAATTATAGCGTTAATTAAGTACATAATAATTATTATTGATCTGTTTTTCACCACATAGTACACATAGTTTTTATCCCGCAAATCGGGACGGGATTCAGCAACCTAAAAAGTATCCTAATAAAACCACAACAGGCACAATAGCTCATCGTCGTTCAACTCACCGGGTGAATAAAAAACATAGTCACGTATTTTTACCACTTAGTCACGTATTTTTGCAACATAATCCATCAAAACCCCAATTCCGTTAACAATTCCGTTTTCACATATTTGTTGTTGCCTTTTGATTTCTTTACTTTTGCTGCGTTATAAGTTAAGAAAAATGGAATACTCCCTTTCCCTCGCTCGGAAACGAGGGAAAGGGAAGGTGTAATTAATTTCTTGTAACCATTTATTAATTTTCTTTGATTGTTTTGTGAATTTTGTAACTATTTATTGCTTTATTTAAAAACTTTTTTCTACTTTTGCGATGTACTTATTCTTTATTAACTATAAAGACCGATAATCTTATGATTATTAACAGCTACAATACCCTCACCGCAACATCTTCTCCTCTTATTCTCCTCCCGATACACCGGGACAGGCAGGGGTTAGGGGGCAGTTGTTTACGTTTTATTAACACTTCCCGCGTTGGTAATGTCGGAATATTTGTTAGAGAGAGATGTCTAATCCTGAATTCTGTTTACTTTTTTGTAAACTTATTTCAGGACTAGACATTTAGTGACGGGCTTCACTATCTCCTCTGGAAACCGAGATTGCCAAGTGAAGCCGTCACTAACAGAGAGGCTGAAACTATTCATATCGGTTTGCTGCCGGCTACTTATTACAACTCTACTGCCGAAAGCTCGGCAAAAGCCTTTTGATAATCCCGATCGGCTTCTAACGCCTGATTCACGGTATTGTAATACAGTCCTATCTCAAGTAAATAATCCAATAACGATATTTCACCGGCGTCCAGCGCTTTTTTCAGTAGATCGGTATTACTTACGGCGCTCAATGCCTGACTATATTTCTCTGCAGTAACTTTCAACCCCAACGTTCGTTCATATAAAATCCGAAGCCGGTTGTAAAACTGCTGCCGACTATCTTTATCACGCAACTCGGCAGCGGTAATTGAAGCTTTAGCCTGCTTTATTCGGTTTTTATTTTCCCATAAAGGAATGGAAACGCCTACTGTAAGCCCTTGATATTGTTGACCGACAGCTTTTTCGCTCATATAGCCGGCTGAAAACGTAGGAAGTCCTGCCGCTTTATTTAATGCCAATTGCTGTTTGCTCGTCTCTATCTCTTGCCTTGCATATTCCAATACCGGATTCTTTTGGATGGCTTGTGTAAACCATTCGTCAAAATTAACCGGAAGATCAATATGTTCGTACTGATATATATCAAAAACAATATCGAGACTGCCATTTAATCGTTTCAACTGTGACAATAACGCATTTCGCTCTACATCAACACGGTTAATTTCACCTTCGACCGTAGCCAAATTCAGTTGCACCTTATTATGTGCTAACCGGTTAACATCTCCTTTTTCCAATCTGCTTTTATATGCTTCGGCTATCGTTTTTGCATGTGACAAGCGGGTGTCTAACTCTTTTTTAAGTCCGTTGTAATAAACCAATTCAAGACAGTACTGTTTTGCTTCCAATAAAATAGCCAATCGGTCTGCCTTATATTGCAAATCAATTAAATCATTCTGTTTATCAGCCACTTTACTTTTCATTCCTGCCAGTGTAGGGATATCAAAACGTTGCTTCAAGGAAAATCTGTAATCGGTTTCCAATCACTCCCGGTTTTCCCCAAAGGTAATTAAACTCAACTTCCGGATTTTCAAGAAAAATACCTGTTTGATTCAATACTTTTTGGGCGTTTAGCGTCTCTCGAAGCGCTTTCAAAGTCGTATTTTTTTGTTCAACGGTTGCCAAAACGGATGAAATATCTGTTGAGCAAAAACAGGAAGTAACTAAATAATCGCTCTATCCATACGAAATTATCTTTTTCATCTTAATATGTTTATTTATTTATTTTTGTTTTTGTAATTTATCTCTTTTGAAACCTTTTTATGTGTCAAAAGATACATTATCGGAATGATGAAACCATTTAAGAAGGTTGAAGTCAGTAATCCGCAAGAATGACCTTTGGCTGATCGGGCTTTGAATCTCGTTACCGGGCAAATTGCCTCCCAGCGCCATCGGTATCAAAGCCAGTGCCGAACATAGAGCAGTCATCAGAATAGGGTTCAAGCGATCTAATCAACGACGCATAACGCTTTCAATTACCGATAATCCCTCGTGTTGAAATTATTATATCGCGACAGGAGCAACATTCCATTTCGGGTAGCAATGCCAAATAGCCAGATAAAACCAATGATTGCCGGGATACTGATTACACCATCGGTAAAAAAGAGAATAAATACCCTGCCGATAAGCGCGAGGGGAAATTTTAGCAAAACTACAATGGATTGAGTAACACTGCGAAACTGGTTAAAACAGCAATAAGAATATTACGAAAATTGAAAACAAGGAGGTAATCAGCAAAATGCGGGAAGCCGCCTGCTCGCTTTCAAATTGCCCGCCATACTCAATATGATAACCCTTCGGGTAATTGAATTTCAGTATTTATCTTTTTCTGAACATCATTTACCACACCCCGCAAATCACGCCCTGCAACATTGGCTGAAATCACTATCTTACGCGATACATTTTCCCTGTTTATGGTGTTGGGACCTGTGGATGAGCTAATATCGGCAATGTAAGCAAACGGAATTTTCTTTCCACCGGCATCAACAATCAGATTACGTATTCTATCGGCTGTTGAACGGCTGTCTTCATCTACTTTCAGTGTCAAATCAAAAGCTCTCTCCCCTCATACACCTTCTGAGATACCACCTCACCGGCAAGCATCACACGTATAATTTCGGCAAATTCCAGCGGTGTTACACCATATTTGGCAAGCATCTCTTTTGGGTTCAATTTTTAACTGCGGTCGTTCCACTTGTTGCTCCACATTCAGGTCGGCAATGCCTTTCACATCTTGAATGGAAGTTTTAATCTGATTTCCCAAAGCAAACATTTTGTTTAAATCCGTACCGAATAATTTTATGGCGATGTTTGCCCTTGTACCCGACAACATAGCATCGATGCGGTGCGAAATGGGTTGTCCAATTTCGATGTTCACTCCCGGAAGCACTTTGAATTTTTCGCGCAATTCCGCAATAACCTCATCTTTTGAGCGTTTTCCGAGTACGAACGGCGCTTCAATCTCCGATACATTTACCCCCAGCGCATGTTCGTCTAATTCCGCACGTCCGGTTTTTCGTCCTACGGTTTTTATTTCCGGAACCGACATCAATATGTTTTCAGCAATACGTCCCATTTTGTCCGATTCATCCAGATGAAATTCCGGGTAATGTGCTTACATTTATAGTGAAAGACCCTTCGTTAAATGGAGGAAGAAAACTTCGACCGAGTGTAAAGAAAACAACAATACTCGTAACCAATACAACTCCAGTACCTCCGAGCACCCATTTACGATTTGCTAATGTCCATTGCAAGGCTTTTTCATAAATATATTTTAATTTACGAACTACGTAAGGTTCATCTTCGTGTTTGTCTCCTTTGCGCGGTTTTCCGAGCAGATAACTGCAAAGCACAGGGGTCAATGTGAGTGCAACCAAAGTAGATGCGACAAGCGCTACAATAAAAGCAATGCCAAGCGGGGCCAGCATTCGCCCTTCCATACCCGAAAGAAAAAATAACGGCACAAAGCTGGCTATGATAATTAATGTAGAATTTAATATTGGCATACGCACCTCTTTGGAAGCATCGAATACAACCATCATCACTGTTTTTTGACTTTCTTTGGGTTTCTGCCTGTTTTCCCGCAGTCGTTTAAAAACATTCTCAACATCTACAATAGCATCGTCCACTAACGATCCGATAGCAATTGCCATACCACCAAGACTCATCGTATTGATGGTTAATCCCATCATCTTTAAGGCTAAAACAGATGCCACTAACGACAACGGAATGGTAACCAACGAAATAATGGTAGTACGGGCATTCATCAAAAACACAAACAAAACGATAACAACAAAAATACCGCCTTCGTAAAGCGATTTCTTTACATTACCAATTGAATTATCAATAAAACGAGACTGACGAAAAATATCGGTAGATATTTTTACATCTTTCGGAAGTGTAGTTTGAAGTTCTTTCAACGATTTATCTAACTTTTCAGTCAGTTCAAGTGTGCTGGTAGCCGGTTGCTTAGTTACAGTTATGAGCACAGCCGGTTTTCCACGTTCGGAAGCCACCCCCAATTTGGGAGCTTTACTGCCAATTGTTACATTTGCAATATTATCAAGTGTCACCGGAACGTTTTCAACGCTTTTTACAACAGTCCGTCCCAAAGCGGATAAATCATTTGTAGAAAGTATGCCACGTATAATATATTCATTTCCATACTCATACAACACACCTCCCGATGCGTTTTGATTCATTTCCTTCACCACGTTAATCACTTCGTCGAGCCCAATGCCGTAATGTTTCATCTTTTCGGGCTGGAGAAGAATTTGGTATTCTTTGATGTCTCCACCCATCACAGTTACCTGAGCAACTCCGCCGGTTGAGAGCAAACGCGGTCGTATTGTCCAGTCGGCAATTGTTCTCAACTCCTGCATTGAAGTGGTATCGGCAGTCAATCCGGCAATCATTAACTCTCCCAAAATAGACGATTGCGGACCTAAGGTGGGATTGCCCACATTGGACGGCAGCGCATCTTTTACTACTGCTAATTTTTCCGACACAATCTGACGCGCCTTGTAAATATCCGTTGCCCAGTTAAATTCTACCCAAACGACAGAAAATCCGGTAGTGGACGATGAACGCACACGGCGAACATCGGTTGCACCATTCACTGCTGTCTCAACGGGAAAGGTAACCAACCGTTCCACTTCTTCCGGCGCCATCCCTTTAGCTTCGGTCATAACCACCACCGTAGGAGCATTCAAATCGGGAAAAACATCTACTTCCATATTGTAAGCCGTATAAATGCCGGCAATCATCAGTAGCAAAGAAGTAACCAAAATAACCATTCGGTTATTCAGTGAAAATCTTATTATTTTATTTAACATAATGCTTTTCTTTTAATTAATGATTGTGGCTGTGTCCTTCAGGCATCACCGACGAAACGGAAGCTAATTTCACCTGATATACGCCTTTAATTACCACCTCATCACCGGATTTTAACCCGCTAAGCACTTGCACCCGGGCACCATTACTTTGTCCAAGATTTACTTCTTGTTTTTTGTAACCCTCATCGTCTAATTTGACATAGACAAAATACAATCCTTGTTCTTCTGTCACAGCAGACGAAGGAATTGAAATTACATTATTCTGAGCATTTGAAAGGAGATATACAGAGACAAACGAACCCGGAACAATGTCTCCGATGTTGTCAAATTCAAATGTAACGGGGATATAAAATGACTGCCCGCCTGAGGCTCTTCCAAACGACAACAAACGTCCGTTCAAATCGGATAGTTTGTACACCTTATTTTCGTATGATGTCTGAAAATTAGCGCCAGCAATACTTCTCAGGTCTTTGAAATATTTTTCCGAAACTTCGGCACGCAACTGTAAACGACGGTTTTGGGATACAGTAACAATCGGTTGCCCCACGGAAACATATTCTCCCTGATTAACTAAACGTTTTTTTACATATCCGCCAATGGGTGAAGTCACTCCGACTCCGCTTGCCGTGACATTTGAAGCCTGTGCCTCGTATGTGGTTTTTGCTATTTCGTAGCGTAAACGGATTTGTTCAAACTCTTTTGTAGAAATTATTTGCTCTTTGGCAAGCCCTTCCGCGCGCTGATACTCTTTTGATGCTGTTTCATAGGCAATGCGGGCTTTTGTTGCCGGGTCTCCGTCCAGCAATTTTTTTGCTGAAATTGAGACGACCGATTCTCCTGCACGAACTGCCAAACCATCAGTAATCGATTTATTAGAAAAAGAAACGATACCGTTAGTAGTTGCAACGATTGTCACCTCATCGCCTTGCGCCGACAAGATTTCTCCGCTTGTTTTTATCACATAACTAAAATCTCCAGGTGCAATTTTCTCTACCGTCAACCCAACCGCCTGAGCTTGTGCTTTTGAAAAATGAATTTCGTTGGTATGTTCACCCTCGTTATGTTTATGTGTATCACCCGCTATATTTTCGTGCCCGTCATTACCTTCCGAGCGATGGTCTTTATCGCCGGATTTACATCCGAAAAAAATGACAGACGCGACAATGAATAGGCTTATGCTGTATTTTTTCATTTTACTTAATTTTTTAATTGTATAGAAATAGTTCTATTTTGTTTTTAATGAGGTGTCGTCTTTACTTTTTAATTTGCAGAAATAATAATCAATAGATGTCACACCTGCGGTGCTTAAAGTCAATGATGTATATTTTTTATTAAGATTTCGCCCCGATGGGGTTAAGAAGTACTGTGAGGTACGACATCTTAATAATAGAATGATTATCAGCCCATAAAAGGTTCCATAGAAACGACACACAATAAATTATAAAAAGTCAAGATGACTTCAATATTTAACTTGAAACATAGTAGTATATAATACCAAATGCCTTTGAGAAGATGATATGAGTGTAAAAAATAACACTCATTATCGGCGTAGTAAATTATATGAATGAGAATGAAATATAGCCAATCATTAAAAGAATAATGACAAACACCATGATATGCAGCTATAAATAAGCCATATAACTAAAGGTCATCTATCTTAAAATATATTGGAAATTAAGAAAAAAGAAAAGGAGGTGCGCGTAAACTATGACAACTGTTCGCTTGGATTGAGGGATAGAACGAGATATATACTCCAAATTCGGATGTAATATGTTCATCGCATAAGAAATGGATCGCGAGACTTGCTACAAAATAAAGCAGTGTAACAAAATATGTATGCTCCAATTCATTCCGGTTAGTTGTGTTCAGTATTTTAATTTTAACTTTACCGTCTGTATTTGGAGTTGTAAAATCGTTTTCGGCAACACAGTTACCTTTTTCAGATGAATGGTGGTCTGTAGCGTGTTTTGTTTGTTCACCGGCTTGGGCATTGTTGTCTTCATTACTCTCCATTGCCATACAAATCGCTCCATTATGATGATGGTGATGTGGCATAACTCCGGATGCTAATAACATAACAGTACCCAGCGCTAAAAATAATATGGAAAGTCTTTTTCTCAACGGATTTAAATTTGATTACAAATTTAACGTTTTATTTTAATACAACAAAATTATTATCATTATCTACCGGTAAATAAAGATGATTAAAAAAAGTCAAACGCCGTTTTCGATTAAAAACGGCGTTTGACATAATTGATTTTATATTTCCTTATTTTATAGTCTTATCCATAAATAATTTTTCCGTCCTTGTCTTTAAATTCTTTGAATTTCTCATCGTCTTGCGGACAATCAAAACTCTTCAAATACTGTTCCATAGCTCGGAAACTCATCCCCATACTGGAGAATCCTCCATCATGAAACAAGTTTTGCATCGTTACTTTTCTTGTCAAATCACTGAACATCACCACACAGTAATCCGCGCATTCATCCGCATTGGCGTTTCCAAGTGGAGCCACCCGTTCTGAGAAATCCACCAAGCTGTCGAAGCCTTTTACCCCGCTTCCGGCAGTAGTAATTGTAGGAGACTGTGAGATGGTATTTACTCTTACACCGTGTTCTCTACCATATATATATCCAAAACTGCGAGCTATACTTTCTAACATTGCTTTTGCGTCTGCCATATCATTATAACCGTAAATGGTACGTTGTGCTGCCATATACGAAAGTGCCAACACAGAGCCTCCTTCAGAAATAGCATCCATTTTTTTGGCTACTTGCATCATTTTATGAAAAGAAATGGCTGAAATATCGAGTGTGGTATTAAGCATCTCGTAATCCAGATCATCATAAGTACGTTTTTTACGCACATTAGGCGACATCCCGATAGAATGTAAAATAAAATCTATTTTCCCATCCAACGCTTCCATTGATTCTTTAAAAACATTTTCCAAATCTTCGACCGAAGTTGCATCAGCGGGAATCAGTTTTGCATTTAATTTCTCAGCCAGTTCTGAAGTCGTACCCATACGTACGGCAAGAGGCGTATTGGACAAAGTGATGATTGCACCTTCTTCTACGGCACGTTCAGCTACTTTCCAAGCAATAGACATATCGTTTAGCGCTCCAAATACGATACCTCTTTTACCTTTTAATAAGTTGTAACTCATAGTTTTTAATTTTAATTTTTACTCAGAATAAAACTATTTCAAACAGAAAAAGCTTTATCTTCAACTTAAATTTCAGCACAAAAATAACAAAAATGTGCAGTAAATCAATTTTTTCACTAAACAATTAACTTTTTTTGCAATGCCAGCTTTACAAAATTAGTCCAAAACACAAAGTAAATCAGATTTAAGTAATTCTATCTATTTTATTATTTTATCGTTTTGATTACGCGCCGTTAATCTGAATCATTCAAAAGAGCCACAACATCTTGCTCAAGATCGGCAGGCTTGACGTTAGGTGCAAAACGTTCGACAGGATTTCCATTTTTGTCGAGAAGAAATTTGGTAAAGTTCCATTTGATGCCGTCAGTCAGCGTACCAGGCAAAGCACTCTTAAGATATTGATAAATAGGGTGTGTGTTTTTTCCATTCACATCTATTTTTTCAAACATTGGAAATGTGACTCCGTAATTAGATTGACAAAATGAAGCTATTTCTTCGTTAGTACCCGGATCTTGCTTCGCAAATTGATTGCAAGGAAAACCTAAAATTACCAATCCTTGGTCTTTATACTTTTTGTAAAGCGCTTCCAACCCTTCAAATTGCGGAGTTAAACCACATTTACTTGCCGTATTTACCACCAATACCACCTTGCCTTCATAATTTTCCATACTCACAGTTTCTCCGTTAATAGTTTTGGCTGTAAAAGTATAAAAATAGGGCAACGACTTTAATTGCGCGTATCCGGTAATAGTTAATACGCTGAATAATAGAAAAATGAATAATTTTTGTATTATGCGTAACAAATCTTTTTTTATTGAATAGGTAGAAACTGCATAATAAATCTTAGATGTTTTTGCTTCGTGTGCCAAATTTAGTTGTTTCATACAAAATTAAAATGAAGAGTTATAATATTTAATTTCAGGTAAATCTCATCTCAATATATTATCCTATAGAGAGAGCATCTTGATTTTCTTAACAAGCAGTATAGTGGCTGAAACAGTTTCGTAGCTACGTCACTTGTTATCATATCAATGGATTTATACTTTCACCATACTATCGCGGCTAAGGTTGCTCTTTTTAATCCCCTCGGGATGACAGTTTGGCAAAAGACTCATTATTAACATATTTGTAAGTTCCGCAGGAACGACACACCATAAAAGATAAAAAATCAAGACGACATCAGATTTAGTGTATCATAAAAACAAGGAAAGCAACTTTTTGTTTATGACAATTGATTATTTATTCAAGAAGATGGTATTGATATTTCAAATCACACATCAAACAATGTACAAGGAGTGTTACAACGTTGATTTTGACTATGTGATAACGGTTTTTGATCACGCCAAAGAACGATGTCCCTTTTTTCCTGCAAAGGCAAAGAAATATCATCAAAATTTCCCCGACCCGGCAAAAGCATCCGGCACAGCTGAAGAAATAAACGAACAATTCAGACAGGATAGACAGCAGATAAAAAAGTATTACAGAAAATTCATCGCAAATAATTTGTAAGCCGATTTATGAAATTTAGAAGTAAAATTACTCAACTTATGTAACAAGAAAGTGATTTTATTTATCATATCAAAGCACTATTTATCAAACATAAATACACCGTTCCAACCACGTTTTTTTGCCCGTTCGGAGAAATTAAGTTATTTTTGTAATAAAATTTTCACAAAAACTGTTACTAAATCAAAGGTCAATTCATTCATATCGAAGTTACGATTTCACATTCATTGTTTCGACAAGATTTTTGAAACGGTTTTTAAAAGGATATTATGCAAATAGAATTACAAGATAAAATATTTTCTCTGATTTCTGAGACAGCTGACGAACTTCATCTTGAAACGTATGTTATTGGTGGTTACGTACGTGATATTTTTTTACAACGACCGTCAAAAGACATTGACATTGTAGCTGTTGGTGATGGCATACAACTTGCTGAGAAGGTGTATAAAAAGCTGGGTAAGAAAGCTAAATTTTCTTTTTTCAAGAATTACGGCACCGCACAGGTAAAAACCAACGAGTGGGAAATAGAGTTTGTTGGAGCGCGGAAGGAATCATATAAGTTCGACTCTCGCAATCCGATAGTAGAAGCCGGCACACTTGAAGATGATCAAAACCGGCGGGATTTTACAATCAACGCATTGGCTGTTTGTCTCAACAAAAACCGTTTTAGCGAATTGATTGACCCATTTAACGGCGTAGAAGACTTAAAAAACTTTGTAATACGAACACCACTCAATCCCGATATTACTTTCTCTGACGACCCATTGCGTATGATGCGTGGTATTCGTTTTGCGTCTCAACTCCGCTTTTATTTGGAAGTAAGCACATTTGAAGCCATTGAACGCAACAAAGAACGGATAAAAATCATCAGTAAAGAACGAATTGCCGATGAACTAAATAAAATTATCCTCTCGCCCAAACCTTCGGTAGGTTTTATATTGCTCGAAAAAAGCGGACTGTTGCAACTTATATTTCCCGAATTACTAGCGCTCAAAGGTGCGGAAACCAAGGATGGCATCGGACATAAAGATAATTTCTATCACACATTGGCGGTATTAGACGAGTTAGCCACAAAAACAGACAACCTTTGGTTACGGTGGTCGGCATTGCTTCACGACATTGGCAAACCGCGTTCCAAACGATTTGACCCAAAATTAGGATGGACGTTTCATAACCACAACTATATTGGAGAGAGAATGATTCCCGATATTTTTCGTAAGATGAAACTTCCCTCCAACGAAAAGATGAAATACATTCAGAAAATGGTTGGACTGCACATGCGCCCCATTGTACTGAGTGAAGATGAGGTGACCGATTCGGCAGTAAGACGTTTACTATTTGATGCCGGTGACGATATTGACGACTTAATGTTGCTCTGTAACGCAGACATTACTTCAAAAAATCCGGAAAAAGTGAAACGATATCGACAAAATTTTCAGCTTGTGCGTCAGAAACTGATTGATATCGAAGAAAAAGACCGCGTACGTAATTTTCAGCCTCCGATTGATGGAAAAGAAATTATGAAGACATTTAATCTGCCTGCTTGTAATACTGTGGGAGAAATCAAAATGCGTATTAAAGACGCGATTTTGGATGGAGAAATTCCCAATGAATATGAACAGGCAAAGCAGTTGATGCTAAAAATAGGTGCTGAATTTGGTCTTACCGCTTCCCTTATCGAACCATAAACTTACTGTAACCGTATAATACAAACGAGAGCTTGGTCTATCTCGTAAGCACCCGAAAAAGCATCGACATATTTTCAAAAAAAAAGTTTAAAATAATTGCAGATAATCATACTTGGAAATTCAAAAAAAATAAATAGCTTTGTAAACTATTGATTATTTCCAACTATCTGTTTTATTGTACTATAACTTATTTTTTAACTATGCCTAAACTGCAAATATCAAAGGTTTACCATCGTGGCGATTGGAGAATCTGTATCAGAACAGATTATGACAAAGAAATTGCTGCAAAAATCAAACAACTACCCGAGGCTAAATGGAGTAAGACAATGAATGCCTGGTATATACCCTATACAAACAGCGCATTTAAAGAGTTGCAACACTCATTTACAGAAATTGAAATCATCGGAGAAAAGAACAAACAAGTTCACACCGTACAAAACAATCAGCCCTCAAAGCCAATTACTCTTGATGACAATGTGCGTCACGCTCCTCACAAAGAAGCTATAATTAAGGCGGATGTAGAAATTACAGTAACCCAATCGTACATTTACATAAAACTCCCCAAAAAAGAGGCTGACACACAATTTCTGCTTTCATTTAGATATACACGTTGGCAAAAAACCACAAAACATTGGATTGTAGTCAATTACAAAAATAATTTGGAAAGGATAAAACAATATTTTAGCACGCGCAATGTAGAAATTACCGAACACAAATCTCTCGTTAGCGACATAGATATATATCAACCCGAGTTTAACAGAAATGAATTACTCGCCTTAAATTTTTCGAACAGAACAATAAATATCTATTTTGTTTACAACAGAGACATTATCAATCAAATAAAAAAAATTCCATATACCCGGTGGAACAATGCTAAATACTGTTGGTCACTCCCCTACTCCAAGAATTTTTTGACTGAAATTAGACAGATAGCCGAGTCGTATTCGCTAACATATATTTACCGTGAAGTACAACCCCAGAAAGTCAAACCACGTTATTCGCGATACGACATAGCAAACTATCGCGAATGTCCGGCAGAAATATTCCGAAAAGCTAAAAGAACTACGTTACAGTAAAAACACACTTGGTACGTACACCGATTTATTTCGTGAATTTATCAATTACTATTCCGATGTTGAATTACAAGACATCACAGAAGAAATGATTGTCGGTTTTCTTCGTTATTTGGTGAACGAGCGATGCGTATCAAGTTCATACCAAAACCAATCAATTAACGCCATCAAGTTTTATTATGAAAAAGTGCGTGGCAACCACCGAAAAGTATATTTAATTGAACGTCCACGGGAAGAAAAATTTTTACCCGAAGTATTGAGCCTGCAAGAAGTAGAAAAAATCATTACCGCAACCGAAAACCTTAAACACAAAGCCGTGCTAATGACCATTTACTCAGCCGGATTACGTATAGGTGAAGTGGTAAATCTTAAGCTAAAAGATATTGACAGTAACCGTATGCAAATAAGAATAGAACAGGCAAAAGGAAAAAAAGACAGATATACATTGCTGAGCGTAAAAACACTTGAAATTTTGCGTAAATATTTTATAGAATACAAGCCTAAAACTTGGATCTTCGAAGGTGAGAAAGGACAGCCCTATTCAACAAAAAGCGTACAAACTATTCTGAAAAAATCGGTAGAAAGTGTGGGGATAAAAAAGCACGTAACGGTTCATACATTACGGCATTCCTTCGCAACACATCTGCTCGAAGCAGGCACCGATTTACGATATATACAAAGTTTATTGGGGCACAGTAGCAGTAAAACCACCGAAATATACACCCATATTACTACGAAAGGATTCGATCAAATAAAAAGTCCGTTAGATAAATTAAATATTTAACAGAAATGTGATGAAATTAAAAATTATTTTGTATTTTTGGCTTTTCAATTTTTATATAAAATTTAACAAGAATATGAGCAAATAAATGCCAAATCATTTAATATCACGAAATAAAAACTGGTATGTTTTAACAACAAAACCTAAAGCAGAAAAAAAAATAAGCAAAAGACTTACCGAGAACGATATTGACAATTATTTGCCACTACACAGTCAATTAAGAAGTTGGCACGATAGAAAAAAATGGGTGGAGATGCCCCTCTTTAGTTCGTATCTATTTGTATATATTGAAGATAAATATCGAAGTAAAGTTTTTCAGGTTGACGGGATATTGAGATATGTTTCAATAGCAGGTAAGGTTTCTATTTTAAGTGAAGAAGAAATTGAGCGTATTAAACGAATTTGCACTTATCTTGGAGAAGTTGAAGTAGAAAAAGAAAATTTTAAGTTGGATGAAGAAGTTGAAATAATTTCCGGTCATTTTGCCGGATTCTGTGGGCAAGTTACATCATTCAATGACAAGTGCAAATTCAGGATATCCATTCCGGGATTAGGTAGCTTCGTCACTGTGACTATAGAAAAAGAACACATAAAAAAACGATAGAAACGCACAAAATAAGGGCGATATAACTTTGTGGTTTAGGAACGACATTTGTTACTAACAGTGGCGAAGCCGTATAATAAAGTCAGCATAAATAGAAAACAATATAAAAAATAAATAAAAAAATAGACATTTATGTATGAGAAATCCTTTTAGAAATAGTTTTTTTTGCAAATCACTTATTATCTGCTAGATGCTTTCAGTATTCAGCTCTCATAAGGCGAATATATAAGCAACTCTATTTCTCTTATTGAAAAAAACATTCTCATACAAAGTCGTTAGTGGCAATCCAAAAAAAGGAAAAATTTCCTTTGAGTTACGAAGCTAACGACCAAAAAGATATTACTGATAATCAAAGACTTACGTGGCCGTTAGTCAGAATTTTAATAAATAAAACAACTAGATAGAATATGAAAACACAAACAATTATCATCGGAATTATTGGAGCTATTTTAGTCTTATATTTTATGTGGACAAAGTTCAAAAATCAAACAAACGAACCAAACAAGAACACAACAAAACCCTCAAGTGAATATTTACCAAAACAAGAAAAACAGAATGACAAACTTGTTTTTGTAGACGACATAACGAAAACAGAAATCGATAGGATTTTGACAGGATTTTGCAATATGTACAACGAAAAAAGCTTCAAAGCACTCCCAAGACTATATAAAATAAGCGAAAGACAATTTGTGATAATATTTCCATTTGATATAGAATTTGAAATTTTATGTTATTTTGTCAATTATGTTCGTTATCCGATGGGATTTAATAAATCATTTGATGTTAAAGCTTGGACGACAACTAGAAGTGGTGAAATATGGATTACAGAAAAGACAGCAAATAAAAAAGTAATGCTTTTTATTCCACAGGATGACACTGAACACGATAATGTTTATTTAACAACTTCAGACAATATTGGTTACAAACTCGGTTTTGCAATGGGAGAAGAAAAACAATTATTGGACACTCCAAAGATAAAATTTATCGAATCAAAAATTGAATTTGGAGAATTAAAAGGCAAGGAATTTAATGACTATAAATAAAAAACTGCCACTAACAAGGGCTATCTGCATTGGCGGGGTCGAAAGGTATGCACATTGTCAGATTTACGCTCGCACATTTCTGTCTCCCGACAGAAAAGCTCCCGCAAATCCGCCAATGGCAGTTAGCCCCCTACGTTAGCACCAATTTTAGGACGACCAACAACAATGACGGAACAGGAAATAATAAAAGCAATTAGTAAAGTTGACGGACTTGGAGGAATGACCGTTAACGAACGACTTTATGTTTGCGGACTTATGGACGAATTTGACAAAGTACAAATTGCTGACAAAGACAAAGCAAGAAAAATATTAGAACTTTTGGGAGTTGACAAACCGTCAATCGAAAAAATTGTATCACAATGACAAGCCATAAACCTTTAAAAAGTGTTTCTCACAATTTTGGACATTCATTTATAAGTTTAATGAACTACATAAATGACGACTACTTTTTGGGGCATTTATTAAAGCAAGCTCGTAAGACAAAACACAATAGATTGACTGTTGACATCTTAAAAAATATTGCAGAACCGAATGAATTACTCACTGACCAAATTAAATCTTCAATTGAACATTGGAACAAATGGTTTCCGACATTGGTAGAAAATAGTGGTTCGACAATGGATTTTGTAAGTTCAGCAACTATGACAATTGAGTTTGATTTGAAACAAACGAGACCACATTTAGGCGACAAAGATTATTTGGAAAGTCCTTTTATCTGCGAAGTTGTAATTATTGACGATAGAGGGAAAGAATATAAACGAAAACTCGAAGACTGGTGGTATCCAGAAACAAAATGAGAAAAACTGGTGCTAACATCGTATTGGCAATAGGCGGGCTGAACGGCTTCGTATCAACAGAAGTACAAAATTCAACTTCTGTTCTTCGATTAAACTTTAGTACTAAAAATCCCGCCCATCGCCAATACGCGGTCCGTTAGGCTCAATTGCATAAAAAAAGAAAAAAAGCCCTAAAATCCAGTATTAATTGTATATTTTTGTGACATGAATACAATAGAGCAAACACATGAAAATCAGTTCGAAAAGATTCTTGAATTGATTAAATCGACTCGACAACGAGTTCTGAAAACGATTAATACTGAACTTATTGATTTAAACTGGAATATTGGAAAATTCATTTCAGAGAATTGTACTCAAAACAACTGGGGTGAAAGTACTGTTGAAAAAATGTCTAAGTTTATCATTGAACAAGAACCTGACATTAAAGGCTTTTCTCCTCAAAACCTATGGAGAATGAAGCAATTTTTCGACACATATTCACAAGACGAAATTCTCGCACCACTGGTGAGAGAAATTAGTTGGACTAACAATTTGCTTATTTTATCCCGGACAAAAGACCGAAACGAAAAAGAATTTTACATTCGTTTGACAATCAAAGAAAACTATTCGAAAAGAGAACTTGAAAGACAACTTGAAAGCGGATTTTATGAACGTACTATGCTTTCAGGCAATAGCATATCACCTGTATTAAAGGAAATTCACCCGAATATAAAACACGTATTTAAAGACAACTATGTTCTTGAGTTTTTGAATTTACCTCACAAATATTCTGAAAAAGAATTCCAAAAAGCAATTATATCAAATCTGAAAGACTTTATTTTAGAATTTGGAAAAGATTTTACATTTCTTGGCGAGGAATATCCAATTCAAGTCGGAAACGAGGATTACTTTATTGACCTTCTATTCTTTCACCGTGAACTACAATGTTTAGTTGCAATTGAATTAAAAATCGGAGCATTTAAACCTGAATATCTCGGAAAAATGAACTTTTATCTTGAAGCACTCGACAGGAAACTTAAAAAGAACCACGAAAACCCAAGTGTTGGAATAATTTTGTGTAAGACAAAAGACCAAAATGTAGTTGAAATATCACTGAGTAGAAGCCTTTCACCAACTTTGATAAGTGATTATCAGACAAAACTTATCGACAAAGATTTGCTTAGTAGAAAATTGAAAGAATTTTTTGAAACAGAAGACGACAAAAGCAACTGAACCTAACACCCGCCTATGCGCAGTTGGCGGCTTACGTGCATTTAGCAGGTTTTGCCCCCGCATTCACTTTGTCGTTCCACGACAGCGAATGCTCCCGCAAACCGCCAAATGCCCATAGCCTCGGTCGTTATGTGTAATTTTAAAAAAATAACAAACAACAAATAAAAGGAAATATGAAAGTAAATGAATTTATTGACTCTGGATATGATTTAATCGCCTCAGAGTATTATACAGACAAACATATCACTTCAAAAAACTTTGATGAAGCCACTAATTATTATTTCAAAAATAAATCATTCGATTTCTTAGAGAAAAATAATATTAATCTATGTCTAGAAATTGGTGCTGGCCGAGGTAGTACTTCAAGATATTTGAATATACCTTCTAAAAAGATTATATTATCTGATATTTCGAATTTAATGTTGGGTAATGCTCCAGACAACTCCTGCTTGTTAAAGTTGCAAACTGATGGTCGAAAAACTCCATTTTTGAATAACACTTTTGATTTAATAACTGCATTTCTATTCGACCCATATAATGATGAATCATTATTTGTAGAAATATCAAGAATTCTAAAAAAAGGAGGAATTTTTATAGGTACTTTACCACATTATGTTTGGGGTGAAACATTACGAACTGAATTAGGGATTCCATTCGACAAAACACAATTTGAATTAACTACTGGAGAAATACTACAAACGAATTCATATCTATCGACTGCTTCAGAATTAATCCATATAATTCAAAATAATTTCACTCTATTAGAGATTGAAGATATTTTTATTCCAAAAGAAATTACAAACATTTCAGAAAGTATTTTAAAACCGGCAAGTACAATGAATGTATCTCCATATGAAATCCCCGTTGTTCAAATAATTATAATTAAAAAAATATGAAAAAGTATATCCTGTGGGCAATTGAGTTCTTGCTAATAACTTCTATTGGTTTAATTCCAACTTTTTATGCTGATAAGTTGTATATATTAATATTTCCAATCATTGGAATGATTGTAATTAAATTCATTGAAAATCATTTTAATAATATCGAAAAATTAGAGAATGTTCGAATCCTATTAGATTATGTTTGGAGAATATTAGAATTTGAACCAGACAAAGATGTTAGATTAACTTTTCATAGACCAACAAAGAGAAAATACAAACAAATGATAAATTATATTCCAAATGGGAATGGTAAAAATCGAACTTGGGATTCAAATAAAGGTTTGGTTGGTAAATGTATTGAAAAAAAGAGACTTGTGGTTGAATCTTTTGATTCAGATGAAGAGTTTAAAGAAAAGATGATAAGAAAGTACAATTATTCCGCGGATGAAATAAAGGAAATATCGCCTGAAAGAAAGTCATATCTTTGTTATCCAATTCTGAATGATACAGTAGTTGAGGGAATTCTATTTTTTGATTCTGTACAACCTAATACATTCAACAACAACAAAAATGATTATAAAAATAAATTAATTCAGAAAGTGTCTCGAGCTATACAAGATGCATTCTCAGATTAAAATGAAATACAAAAGATATTTAATTACAGGTGGTCCTGGAACAGGCAAAACGACTTTAATAAACCAATTAAATCAAATGAACTTTGTGACAAAAGACGAGGCGGCTCGAAGTGTCATAGAATTAAACATGGCTAACAATGGGAAAGTGCTTCCTTGGTTGAATAGAGATTTATTTGATGACAATTTGATTGATATTTTTAGAAATGACTATTTTCAAATAACAGAGAATACTCCTGTCTTTTATGATGGTGGAGCATTAGATATTCTTGCGTGGCGTAAATATCTAAATTTAGACAATAAAAGATTTGAATATCTTTTGACTGAATTTGAGTATGAAAATAAAGTTTTTATTCCAATCCCGTGGAAAGAAATTTATGTTCAAGATGAAATTCGACCATTTACATTTTTACAAGCAGTAGAGATAACTGAAACAATTATACAATTCTATAGAAAAATAGGTTATGAGACAATATTACTGCCAAAATTATCGCCAATTAAAAGAGCTGAATATGTAATTGACACTATTTCAAAAAAAAACTACACATAACACACGCCTCGTATGTTTGCATAATATTTCAAATAGAGAGAAATTTGTGATATTTGCACTCAAACAGGGAAGAATTAGCAAAGGGAATAGCAACACACGCCTGATAACAGAAATGTATATCGAACCATAGATTTTGCGCCCTTTGTTTTTCCTTTTTCGAGCCTGAATTAGTATCTAAGAAACAATCCTAAAGCGGTTGTATTCAGTATATAATTTACGAGGATAGGCGGTTATAAAGGATTAATTCTGACCACAAAACAAACTTTTTTTTGTGTATGAAAGAATTAAAATCGTGTGTGGGAATAGACATTTCCAAGGACAGTTTTGAAGTATGTATCAAGCAATTAAAGGACGAACGGTCAGTCGTTAAGGCTACACGCAGTTTCCGGAGCGATTATCCGGGATTTGAAAAATTGATTAGCTGGACTTTGAGTAAAGTGCCGGATCCAATCTTTGTCATGGAAACAACCGGGGTTTATCACGAGGATCTGGCTCATTTTCTGTACGACAACGATCAAAAAGTTTCGGTTGTGTTGGCCAACAAAATGAAGCATTTTGCCAAGAGCCTGAATATGAAGACCAAAACAGACAAAGCCGATGCTCAAATGATTGCCCAGTATGGTTTGGAACGCCCCCTGGAAGTGGTGGAAACCAATGATGCCGAAGATGAAGGACCTGCGGGATTTATGCAGGGAACGGCTATCGTTGAAAAAAGATCTGGTACGCTGCAAGTGTCAGATTCATGGACTCAAACACGCTCACAGCACGCTTTCGGTAGTGTTACAACTCAAGGAACAACAAATTGAATTTCTGGAGAAGAACATTCAAATCATTGAAGACGATATTGTTCGGTTAACGAATGAGGATAAGGAATTTAGCCGGCGGGTTAAGAACATAGAAACGATTAAAGGGCTGCGTTTGCTCACCATTGTCACTGTGCTGTGCGAAACCAATGGGTTTACACAGTTCAACAATATCCGACAGGTGGTAAGTTATGCCGGATTGGATATTGCAGAGCGGCAATCGGGAACTTTTAAAGGGAAAACACGGATTTCCAAGAAAGGGAATACACGGATCAGGGAATGTTTGTATATGCCGGCCCTCTCGGCAACCTCTTATAATGAACCGATTAAGGCCCTGTATGAACGTATTGTGGAACGGAATCCTACAATCAAACGAAAAGGCGTGGTAGCTGGTATGCGTAAATTATTAATTCTTATATTTGTATTGTGGAAGAAAAACGAAGCATACAATGCAGAATACCAGTGGAATGCCTGCGGATAGACTTCGGGTATTGAGGAGACTAAGCTCTTTCTTTCTGTGCCGGCTCCCGGGGAGCCGAAAAACAAAAGAAGCGGAGTCAAGCCCCGCTTCGCTAGATAGACTGTTTCGGTACAAAGTATCGACTGAAGTCTTCTTTCTGTGCGGTACAAAAGTAAGAATTTTCCCGAAAAAAAATGTAATTTTATTTGGATTTAATCATAGTATCTATGTTCATTGGCTGGCTGACGTGCATTTTGCAGGTTTTTGCTCCCGCATTCACCTTGTCGTTCCACGACAGCGAAAACTCCCGCAAATCGCCACTGCTCATAGCCGCGACCGTTATGGGGCAATTTTAAAAGACAACTTTATGGTGAATTAAATTCTATACAATATATTTTTACAAATTTAATGGAGAAGCCTAAATCCAAAAAAGAAGGTATAACATAAAAACTAATATTATGATTATCATTTCAAATCAAATTTTAATTGACTTTTTAAGATTGAATAATAGAGCATTAAATGTGCGAAATGAACAATTAGGGAGACAGTTAAATGAAATAGTTATTCAATTAGGGGGTACACAACGTTATGAAATACATTGTGGTCGCGACAATGAAAAAAGTCAACCATTAGAATTTCCAAAAACTTCGATGAGTTACAATTTTCCTCAAAATCAACTTCAAAATTTATATAATAACATTCTAAATTCAATATTATGAATCACAAACTAAAAACAATCTCTTTAACACTTCTCACATTATTACTAGGAGTTTCTGCACTATATGCACAAGAGCAAACTTCATATCAAAAAAAGTTAGTAGAAATAAAAAAAGTATTTATTAAAGAGATATTTATAGCAAAGGATAAATGGACTGATAAAATGGCTTATTCTCTTGACACTTTGAGTGAAAAAGAGTTAAATAAACTATTCCCTTCTATAAAACTGGCATTAGCTGGAATATCGGAAAAAGAAGACGCATTAAAAATCATAAATAATTTTACTTCGAGTGTATCAGAAGACAAAAATATTAAAATCAAAAAACTCAATTAAAAGAGAATTTGATAATGTGCGAGAAGAAAAAATTAACGAATTTGTTCAAGAATTAAAGGATATGAAGAAATTAATTTTAGAAATGGGTGTTGAAGGCTATTAGAAAAAACTGCCCATAACACACGCCTATGGCCAATGGCGGCTGACGTGCATTTAGCGGGTTTTTTCGCCCGCATTCACTTTGTCGTTTCACGACAGCGAATGCTCCCGCAAATCGCCAAATGCCCATAGCCTCGGTCGTTATCGGCAATTTTAAAAAGACAATCAACAGCTATTTACTAAAACATAAAATATATGAAACGATTTAACATTACTTGGAAACAAATTGGCAGATTTATAATCGAAATGAGCGTTCTGTCTCTTTTATTATACAAATTGCCAATTTACTTACAGATAATACTTTCTGTATTGATTAGTATTGCCTTAGAGATTGTATATACACGGATGAAAACTAAAAAATTACGTGATTCTGTAAATGAAGCAACTATTTCAAAAATTAAGTCAAACTATAAACTGGAGGATTAATTATGCCAATCGTAGAAGGATTAATTTTAAAAGGTCTAATTGGACTTGGGAAAATAATAGCAACTAAAGGTCTTGCTGTTAAAGTTGGAGTTATCGCAACCAAAGCTATTGCGACCTACGGTATTGGAGCAACCATTGGAACGGCTTGTACTGTCGGATTAGTAGCAGGGGGGATTTTTTGGACAAGAGATAGAATTAATAATCTCGAACGAGGAATAAAGGCTCTTGAAAATGGAGACAACTGGGAGGCTGTTAAAAATTTTGGACAATTAGCTATTAATAGCAATTTGGATGTTGTCGATTTACCAGATGCCGTTCATGACTGCTTAATTAAATCAAAATTTACATATGAACATGCTGATGTTATTTCCGACGCAGTTCGAAAAATAGAGAGTGATATTGTTGATTATGTGAAGAGTAAATAAAAAAGCCGATAACGATGCGGTCATAAAACATAGCGGTTTCAGTGCAGTTTGCAAGCTTGGCTCCCGCTGGCAAGGTCAGTAACGGGGAATAAGTTCGCAGCCACGCAATCCGCTACGTTTCATACCGCCGTCCGTTAGCGGTCAGCTTAAGAAAAGTAATATATAATTCACAAACTAAAATAAAAATGATACCAGATTATCAATCGTTAATGCTTCCTCTCCTTAAACTCGTTTCCGATGGAGAAGAGCATATTTATAGAGATTTAATTGAAAAATTAGCAGTTGAATTTAATGTAACCGACGAAGAAAGAAAAGAACTTTTAGCAAGCGGTGTTCAACCTATCTTTGATAATCGTGTTGGCTGGGCAAAAACATATCTAAAGAAAGCAGGATTACTTGTTTCTCCGAAAAGAACTGTTTTTATGATAACAGAACAAGGGAAACAAACTCTTACAGAAAATTTGGAACGAATTGATAATAGATATTTAAAACAGTTTCCTGCTTTTATTGAGTTCCAAAATCTTTCTAAAAACGGCAACTGAAACAGAGGAGGAAGAGACTGAAAATATCGTGAATGTTCAAACGCCTGAAGAAAACTTAGACAAAGCGTATCAAGGAATAAGAAAATCTTTAGCTTCGGAACTTCTGAACAAAATCATTGAACTTTCTCCTTCATTTTTCGAGAGATTAGTCGTTGAACTTTTGGTTAAAATGGGATACGGAGGTTCAATAAAAGACGCAGGAAAAGCAATCGGAAAGAGCGGTGATGAAGGAATTGACGGAACAATAAAAGAAGATAAGTTAGGACTTGACATTATTTACATTCAAGCTAAACGTTGGAAACAAGGAAATGTAGTTGGACGTCCAGAAATACAAAAATTCGTTGGTGCACTTGCAGGTCAAGGTGCGAAAAAAGGAATTTTTATTACAACTTCAAGTTTTACAAAAGAAGCATTAGAATACACACCAAGAAATGAAACAAAAATTGTTTTAATTGATGGAGAGCAATTGTCACAACTAATGATTGATTATAATTTAGGTTGTACAACACAACAAATTTACGAAATAAAGAAAATAGACAGCGATTATTTTGGTGAAGAATAAATAAAAACAGAAAGCCGAACCGCTAACACAGGCTATCTGCATTGGCGGGGTCGAAAGGTATGCACATTGTCAGATTTACGCTCGCACATTTCTGTCTCCCGACAGAAAAGCTCCCGCAAATCCGCCAATGGCAGTTAGCCCGAACCGTTAGGCACAATTGCTTGAAAGATAATTCATCACGTTTATTTTGCGATTGACAAAAATCTTAAACACACAAAAGAATGAGAAATATATTGACTGTATTCTTTCTGACATTATCAGTACAGCTATTTTGGGGTCAAACAATTGATAATTTTGTAAACAATAAAATAGAAGTAAACAGTTTAAATGTTCCTATAGACATAAAACAGCCTTACTTTCCTAGAGAAATGTTCCCTGAAATCGAAACTAACATAATAAAAGAAAAAAATTCATCATATAGAATTGAAACAAAAATTATAAGTGGATCTTATGACGAATTTGTCGTAAATTGGTATTCAAGCCATTTACACGCAATGAAAGAGCCTTTATTATTTAACAGAAAAATAACAAAAGAAATTTATCGATTTACTTGGTTAAGAACATTTCATAAACCGATTTGTATTCGATTTGAAAAAGACAATGATAATTATGCAATAACTTGGAAAATGTTAAGTGGTGAGGGTGGTTATGACCCAGGAAAATTACTCCTAAATAAATCAAAAAAACTAACGGAAAAAGAATGGGATTTGTTTAAGACTTATCTAAAAACGTCTAACTTTTGGCAGATGGAATTAGGTAGAAATTCAATGGGAACAGATGGTGCTGAATGGATTTTAGAAGGTGTAACACCTGAACAATATCGAGTTGTCACTGTTTGGTCACCGGAGAAAGGAGATTTTTATAATGTATGTAATTATCTGATTTCTCTAACCGATTTACAAATAAGTAATAGAGAAAAATATTAAAATAACTGTGCCTAACATAGGCTATCTGCATCGGCGGGGTCGAAAAGTATTCACATTGTCAGATTTACGCTCGCACGTTTTCTGTCTTTCGACAGAAAAGCTCCCGCAAATCCGCCAATGGCAGTTAGCCCCCTCCGTTATGCCCAATTTTAGGACGACACAACAAAACGACAAACGATGGGACTTTTAGACATATTTAATAAAAAGGACAACAAGCCAAACAACTCGACCACGGACAATGGAATTTTAGGACCAACTTTTCTTGACGGTTTGACAGAACATATTCAAAATCCAAAAGACTTGCATTCACACGAATGGCGAAGACAATTAAAAACAGCTTCTGGACAAACTAAATTTAAAATCAAATTTTATGGACAGCTTCACGAGGACTACAAAAACTTAATCGTTGGGACAGACTTTGCCCCTTCATTAGTTTTTGCGGTCGACAATTCAACTGGACAAGAAATATTACTGTTTGATGGTTGCAAGCACGGCTATAATGCTTTATTCTGCGACACATACACAGACGAACAAATTAAGAACAGACCAGTAACAAATTATTACACTGACCAAGACGGTAAAGACATTTTTGAAATTGTAGTTTCAACCTATAACGGAATTGACTACAATGACGAGTTTGCAGACCAAGTTGACCAAAATGGTCTAATAGAACTTATTGACGAAACAAAAATTGAATTTGAAAAAATAAAACGAAACGGTTACGACACATTACAAATTTGGGCGACAAATGACAATGGAAAAACAATTGACTTTGTATCAGAAGAACTTGCTTGATAAAAGAAAAACTGGGCATAACAAGGTATTGCCAAAAGCGGGGCTGAAGATTTTCTATTGAACTTTTGTACTATATTTGAACTGTGGTATTTCTATTGAAGTTCGGTTCTAAAATCCCCGCCTTCGGCAATACCCAGGACGTTATGGGCTATAGTAGAAAAATAAAAACAACGTGATTATGAAAACATTAATTTATGGTGCAGGAATAGTTGGCTGCACTTATGGTTGGCAACTTTCAGAAGCAGGACACGACGTAAGTGTTCTGGTACGAAAAGAGAAAAAACAACAAATTGAAGAAAATGGTATTCCGATACATTGTACCGACTTTAGGGGAGGACAAAAACAGATTAAGCAGACAGTTTTTCAACCGAAAGTAATTGATGAACTATCCTCGCAGAATGATTTTGAATATATCATTGTATCAACCAACAACCTTCATTTGAAAGAAATTTTACCTGTATTAAGCAAGTCAGCAGGAAAAGCGCACATTCTTTTCTTTCAAAATGTGTGGAAAGACGATTTAGACGAAATAGCCAACTATCTTTCTCCCGAACAATACTTTTTCGGTTTTCCTTTTATGGTTGGAGGAGGTCGAGACGACAAAAGTATTTACAGTGCAATCTCAGGCTTGAAATACTCTCATACTCCACTTGGCGAGTTGAACGGAGAAATAACACCTCGTGTACAGGAAATTGCCAAAGCATTGGAAGACGCCAATCTTAAACCAACAATTACCACTCAAATTTCAGTTTGGTTGATTACTCATTATGCTGTTGCAGCTGGTTTGTCCGCCGGAATAATAACTGCCGGAGGTGGTAAGACATTTGCGAGGGATTCGAAAATAATCAAAGAAACGATAAAATCTATACGAGAAGGACTTGAGATTTGTGTGAAAGAAGGAATTAATCCAAATCTGAAAAGGCAAACAAATTGTATTATTTACCTTTTTTTATCAGCGTTTCCATTGCGAAAAAGGTGTATTCTGACGAAGCATTAGCAATTATGTTTGACGGACATACGAAACATTCACCTGAAGAAATGGCGAAAATGCTTGACGACTTAATTACTTGTGGAGAAAAATATAATGTCAAAACTCCGTACTTGAAGAATTTCAAAGAAAGAATAAAATAGAAGAAAAGGATTGTTTGATGACTGTTTTTTCGCGGTTTGACAACAGGAAAACAAAAAACAGAAACAAAACTACAGCCCATAACACACGCCTCGTATGTTTGCAGTAATATTTCAAATAGAGAGAAATTTGTGATATTTGCACTGAAACAGGAAGAATTAGCAAAGGGAATAGCAACACACGCCTGATAACAGAAATGTATATCGAACCATAGATTTTGCGCCCTTTGTTTTTCCTTTTTCGAGCCTGAATTAGTATCTAAGAAACAATCCTAAAGCGGTTGTATTCAGTATATAATTTACGAGGATAGGCGGTTATAAAGGATTAATTCTGACCACAAAACAAACTTTTTTTTGTGTATGAAAGAATTAAAATCGTGTGTGGGAATAGACATTTCCAAGGACAGTTTTGAAGTATGTATCAAGCAATTAAAGGACGAACGGTCAGTCGTTAAGGCTACACGCAGTTTCCGGAGCGATTATCCGGGATTTGAAAAATTGATTAGCTGGACTTTGAGTAAAGTGCCGGATCCAATCTTTGTCATGGAAACAACCGGGTTTATCACGAGGATCTGGCTCATTTTCTGTACGACAACGATCAAAAAGTTTCGGTTGTGTTGGCCAACAAAATGAAGCATTTTGCCAAGAGCCTGAATATGAAGACCAAAACAGACAAAGCCGATGCTCAAATGATTGCCCAGTATGGTTTGGAACGCCCCCTGGAGTGGTGGAAACCAATGATGCCGAAGATGAAGGACCTGCGGGATTTATGCAGGGAACGGCTATCGTTGAAAAAAGATCTGGTACGCTGCAAGTGTCAGATTCATGGACTCAAACACGCTCACAGCACGCTTTCGGTAGTGTTACAACTCAAGGAACAACAAATTGAATTTCTGGAGAAGAACATTCAAATCATTGAAGACGATATTGTTCGGTTAACGAATGAGGATAAGGAATTTAGCCGGCGGGTTAAGAACATAGAAACGATTAAAGGGCTGCGTTTGCTCACCATTGTCACTGTGCTGTGCGAAACCAATGGGTTTACACAGTTCAACAATATCCGACAGGTGGTAAGTTATGCCGGATTGGATATTGCAGAGCGGCAATCGGGGACTTTTTAAAGGGAAAACACGGATTTCCAAGAAAGGGAATACACGGATCAGGGAATGTTTGTATATGCCGGCTCCGGCAACCTCTTATAATGAACCGATTAAGGCCTGTATGAACGTATTGTGGAACGGAATCCTACAATCAAACGAAAAGGCGTGGTAGCTGGTATGCGTAAATTATTAATTCTTATATTTGTATTGTGGAAGAAAAATGAAGCATACAATGCAGAATACCAGTGGAATGCCTGCGGATAGACTTCGGGTATTGAGGAGACTAAGCTCTTTCTTTCTGTGCTGGTTCCCGGGGAGCCGAAAACAAAAGAAGCGGAGTCAAGCTCCGCTTTGCTAGATAGACTGTTTCGGTACAAAGTATCGACTGAAGCTTTTCTGTGCTGTACAAAGTAAGAATTTTCCCGAAAAAAAATGTAATTTTATTTGGATTTAATCATAGTATCTATAGTCATTGGCTGGTTGACGTGCATTTGCGGTTTTGCTCCCGCATTCACTTTGTCGTTTCACGACAGCGAACGCTCCCGCAACCCGCCAATGCCCATAGCCTCGGTCGGTTAGGCGGCATAGCAAAAAAAAAACATTACTAATCGTTGTTAGATGAACACGAAAAAAGAAAAACTATAGTTCTAATAATTTAAATCTGAGTAAAATGAGTAAAAAACCTGTGAATGAATGTGATAATAGCGCAGACAAGGCAATAAAAGCAATGGTTGTTGCCGTAGTAGGAACTGCATTTGTACCTGCACACGTTAATTGGGCATTAACAGCAACAGCAATGGGAGCTGGAGTTGTAGCTATTGGACTTGCATACGATGTTAAATTGACAAAGATGAGGGTTGGAAATTAGTCAAGCAATTTATTCTTGGTGCAGGATTTTGGTTTGTTACAATGAATATTGGTTCAAAGATTTTTGCAGCTATTGCAGAAAGCACAGGTATTGGTTATGTTGCTGGCGTTGCGTTAGATGGTGCTATTTCTGGTGCTGCAGCTTGGGCAATTGGGGCCTGGTGCAAAAGAATTTCAGAAAGAGTATATAGGAAAAGCTTCAAAAGAAGAATTGGGCGAAATCTTCCGTGAAACATTTAAAAAGAAAAAATCTGAAAATCAATAATTAAAATAGTAGATTATGTTAGACAATCTAATTGATACATTACAGGATTTATTTTCAAATATGGATTTTCAATCCTCCGATTTTGATTTTGAAAATATAATAGACAATCTTGCAGCACAAGGTATTGATCTCACGCATATTTCAGTAGAGGATATTAAAGCTGCTTTAAATTATGCTTTGAATATAGACGAAGAAATTCACCATGGTAGATCTTACAAATTCAAGTGGATTAAATTATGATGTATCCTTCACAGGTAATAGTGACAACTCTCAACAAATTGCTTCCTTAGAAAGAGATTTAAGAGATGCAAACGGCAGATTTGATTACTACTCACATGAAATAAGGAATTTTACAGATAATACGTCTGCAACATATAGGTCAAATTGTACGTCTGCATTAAATAATGCAACGCAAAAAGCAGCAAGTATTGCGAATAAAATTCAACAACTTCAAAAATGAAGATACCATGATACCAATATTCATAAAAGTAATTCAAGTATGTATAGCTGACATGTAAATCATTGATTACTAAATGCTACGACCGCCTAACACACGCCTATGGGTCATTGGCTGGCTGACGCGCATTCCGGTAGCTTCGCTCCGCATTCACCTTGTCGCAGGGCGACAGTGAACGCTCCCGCAAACCGCCAAATGCCCATAGCCTCGGTCGTTAGGCACAATGTATGTAAAGCGAAAAATTTAATTGTAATGAAAGTAAACACAAATTTAGTCTTGGATTTTCTCAAAAAATTAGAAGAAAATAATTCATTAACTTGGATGAAAGCGAACAAAACCGAATACGAAACAGCAAAATCTGAATTCGAGAAACTCATACAAGAATTGATAAACAGAATCAGCGTTTACGATTCTTCAATTATAGGGTTACAACCTTCAAAATTAATTTTCAGACTAAATAGAGATACTCGTTTCAGCAAGGACAAATCACCTTATAATCCATCGTTTAGAGCGCACATATCCCAAGCAGAAAGATTTCCTATTCCGGCAGGATATTATTTGAATATAAAGCCGAATCATATATTTTTAGGTCGGAGGATTATTCGTTTCTCAATTTCCGGAAGCAACAAAGATGGTTCGAGATGAAATTATAAATGAATCAAATACATTTTTGAAAATAATTGAAAATGCTGATTTTCAAACGAACTTTATAATTGTTGGGGAAAAACTAAAAAACGTGCCAAAAGATACGACAAGAATCATATATTAAGCAGAATATCTGAAGCATAAGGCGTGGGATATTGAATTTTTTGTTAAAGATGCTGATTTTGTAGATTCTGAAAAATTTATTGATTTGGCTGTTGAAAAATTCAGGTTTATGAAGCCATTTAATGACTTTTTGAACAATTCACTAATTGATTTCGAAATACCCAAAAGAAAAGAATAAACACTGTGCCTAACATGGCATTGCCAAAAGCGGGGCTAAACGGCTTCGATTGGGCATTTTGTGCAAGGTTCAACATTCGTTCTTCGATTGAATTTTGTGCTAAAATCCCCGCCTTCGGCAATACCCGGGACGTTAGTAGCCATTTAAGACAATAACACGACATAAATTATGGAAGAAATAGCAAATTCAACATTTATATACTTAACGGAAATTTCTTACGACTATGGACTGATTACAAGAAAAGTCTTCGCCCAAAGAATTACTAAACTATATGAATTAAACGGTTTTGAAATAGACGATTTCTTCCCCTTTTCGACAACAGAACTTGAACAAAACCCTGAGACAGAACTTACAGAAAATAGAAATGATTTTAGGGATATTAATCTTTCAGAATTGGGTTTGTCAGGTGCAACAAAAATCAACGAACAACTTTATTCCAAAGACAATGTTTTGCATTTTGTTTCGGCTCAAAATGGAAAATACTGCAAGTGGAAGTTTAACGAATATGATGCAGATGACAAACCTTCTATACCTCACGGACACGGAATAGAAAAAGTAAAATTAAAACTTGACCCATATCGTGGACTAATTTTTAACATTGACAAAGGCTTTGACAAGTATGAAGCAAAAGAGGACGATAAACTGATTAAATTCTTGTGGAATGACAATAACTTTAGAAATGTTGGACCTTGGTCATTAAATTTCACATAACAAATATGAATAAGCATCCTTTATATTGGACAGATTATAGAGGTTTAACTCATAGTCCATATAAACTACCAAGACGAAGAAGATAAACGGCTACTAACACTGGGTTTTGCGTCAGGCGGGCTGACGTGCAAACTTGGAACATTGTGCTTCTATTAGAGTCAGTGCTATAGAAAGTTTTGTGCTTCGAAACCCGCCGAACGCAAAGCCCCAAAACGTTGGCAGTAATACCAAAAACGATATAAACGTAAATAACGCAAAAAATGAAGTCATCATTTGATAAATTTTTAGAGAAAAATAGTAGTATTGAAGAAAACTGAAAGTGATTTTTATGAACTTTCAAAACTTTGGCAAGATGAAACATTTATTTGTCGAATACCAAAATCAACAAATTTTTCGCTTTTCAAAACATTAAATTGCCAAAAGAATTATCAGCAATTTATCACGAAGATAAAAAAGAATTAGAATTTATCTTCTCACTTTTAGATGATAAAGAGATATTTTTATGCAGAACAACTAAGTTTTATTATAAATATCGAATTGGACACAGAATTTTCCGAAATTTCAGATGCATTAGAAATACTGCAAAAGGTTTTGTTGAAATTGATGTAAATTCTGAAACAAATTATCGTAATCTTAGGATATTCAGAGACTATTTAAAAAAGATACAAGTGAATTTAGAAAACGATTTTTTGCAGATAAAACACCTATTTCATTTAAAATTCGAGGAAAATTTGATGAGATTGATAATGATTTTATTAGCTTTTCTAAACATTTTAATGTTTATGCTAAATTCTATGATAGAAAAGCTCCATCTATAATAATATTTGAAAATGAAACCGAAAAAACTGAATTTGAGTTGCCTTGTTTGTTAGACATAGACGTATACCCTGAATCAATAGTGATGAAAGAAATAGATCCAGTTCTTCTTATTATTCCAAATAGCGAGTGATATCGCAAATATTAGGTTAAAGTATTTATTTTATTTCCAAATTTTAGAATATTGTGCCTATTATCATTTGAATGATGAAATGAAAAGAAATCTAAATAATATACTTAAAAATCCAGATTTAATTTCAAATCATAATAAATACAGTCGCCTTATTATTGAAGAGTTTAAAAATAATTTCAAAAATAATGATGATAAAATTAAACTTGAAAAGGTTGTTTCAGATTATTGTAATTATAGTGAAATAGAACACGAAATAAAACAAAATCCTACATTTTTTTATGAAGATATTAATTTCGATGGAGGCTTTATATTGACTGCCATTTTGAAGGATAAAAGTGAGATTGAAAATCCTCCTAAGGATATAATGAAGAAAATCGTAGATAGAATAGACAATATTAGAAATGTTTTAGTGCACATAAGGGAAAGTAGAGAAAATAAAGTAATCTTACCAACTAAGCGTAATCATAATCTATTGTTTGCTTATGTTTTTTTATTAAGAAGAATTGCAGAGAAAGTAGCCATTAAGTTTGATAATTAAAAGTACTACTGCCAACACAGGCTATCTGCACTGGCGGGGTCGAAAATAATCCACATTGTCAGATTTACGCTCTCACATTTCTGTCTCCCGACAGAAAAGCTCACGCAAATCCGCCAATGGCAGTTAGCCCTACGTTAGCAGCAAGCTGGCAGAATGAGAGTAAAATAAACTGTGAAGAAGAATATATCAACTGCGAGAAAGAATAAATGAACTGCGGAAAGGAATATATCAGTGGTGAAAAGGAATAACACCTTGTAGAAAATATATAAGACTCCGTAGAAAAGGTATAAAACTCCGTAAAGTTTGCATAAGACACCGACAAAGTTGTATAGGACATAGATAAAGTTGTAGAAACGACAGATAGAATTGCATAAGACAGAGATAAAATTGAATAAACATCAGATAAAGTTGCAAAAGCAATAGATAAAGTCGTAAAAGGCAGAGATAAAGTTGTATGAACGTCAGATAAAGTTCGATAGAGCATAGACAAAAAGAAATAAAACACCCTGATTTTAGGGAAAGACTTCCTGAAGAATATATAATCCTTCGTGATTTTTGCATAAAACATTCTGAGACAGAAATAAAACAAACAAGAAAATAAAAATAAGTTCGAGGGAAAGAATAATCGATTCGGTGGAAATTAAAACGCGAAAAGTTTAGAGCGAAAAAAACAGCCTGCTGCTAACAAGGGCTATCTGCATTGGCGGGGTCGAAAGGTATCCACATTGTCAGATTTACGCTCGCACACTTTTTGTCTCCCGACAGAAAAGCTCCCGCAAATCCGCCAATGGCAGTTAGCCCCCTACGTTAGCGGTCAGGCAACCAAAAATACAAGTATGAAGAAAACACTAATGACAGAGGAAACAAGAAAACGTCTAAGTGAGATTATTGACTCAAATATCTGACAAAAACACAGAATTAATAGATGTACTAAATGGACAGATTAAAAAAATTGAAGAAGTAAACCAGTTTCTTTAAAGGAAAATATATCTATTGATTCTATTGATTGGACTAATCTAACTCATTTGGCTGAGTACGAATTGTTCCTTGGTATTCTTATACTTGACCTTTCAACCGCAATAAAAATATATTTAAATGCAAGGTCTCAATATGAAGGGCTATTTGCAGCAAGACAAGTACTAATTATCATAAATGAAGGATATAAAAAAATATACAATTTTGTCTGGGAAAACGAGAATGGAGAGATTATAGCAAAACATAGGAACAACTCATTTTGGCTAAAAGAAGTTTGTCAAATCATAACTGATTTTCCGTCAGAAAAGGAAGAGTACGACAATCTAACTCAACAGTTGGAAAAATATTCAGAAATCAACTTTGAAGAAATTAAAAGAAAGAGAGACTTATCTATTCACTATGACAAGAATTCTCATAAAGTTTACAGAATGTTACAAGAGATTGACATTGACGAGACTTTCCAAACACTAACTCCATTTTTAGATATTTTGAATCGTATGGTTGTATTTACAAATAAGCTAATGATTGGCTACAATGAAAAGATTAAGAATAAACGCATAGAGCAGGACAATAACCTATATGGTTTTATAGAAAAGTTTGAAAGTCTCAAAAACGAACAGAATAAAGTACTAATTGAAAATGCGCAAGAAATGATAAGGAATGTATTATATAGAAACAATAACTTATAAAGCCCGAACCGCTAACACAGGCTATCTGCACTGGCGGGGTCGAAAAGTATTCACATTGTCAGATTTACGCTCGCACATTTCTGTCTTCCGACAGAAAAGCTCCCGCAAATCCGCCAATGGCAGTTAGCCCCCTCCGTTAGCGGTAATTATAAAAAACGACAGTGCTTAATATGGACAATGTAACTAACGACCTAGAAACCTTATTTGATGAAGCGAAACAAAGAAATGAGTTTGACTTTGTTTTGACTTTAATAAATTATAGGGGTATGGGAACGCATAAGCTGATGACCAACCTTTATGAGTGGTTTGACGCAATTGAATTTTACAAAAATTTATACCAGGGGCATACAGGAAAAGAGAAAACAAGAATTGCTGCATTACTATACTCAACATTCTTTGAAAACAGCGACTTCTACAACATCATTGGAAGTTTGTGTAAAGTTAAAACGGGTTACAAAGGTTCCTCTTACCTATTTTGGAAAACTAGAAAGTATGAACGACTTCTTGGTATTGGTGAAAAACAAGACATCCTTTTAGAACTTCTACACGATGCGGGAAAGCCAAATATTATCGACTTCTTCAAGCAAAACCATTTCAAAGAAATTAGAAACACATTTTTTCATTCTGCATATGCTTTAAGTGAAGACGAATATATTCTTCACGATACAGAACCAATCGTTATTGAAGGACTTGGACAATCTTCTTTTAATGTAGAAGATTTTTTCTATCCCAAGGTTGAGAATGTAATTGTATTCTTTAACACGTTTAAATACCTTTATTTAAGTTCTTTCGCAAGTTACACGGCAGATAAAACAGTTAAGGGTTACTTCCCAAATCTCTGTGACATTACCATTATGGGTTCAGCAGACGGACTAAAAGGCTTCAAAATAAAAAATGCAGTTCAGTTCTACGGACAATGGCACGACTCGGGAATTTGGTATGACGAGCAATATGATATGTATGCTGGTCATAACATTACTTTCAATATGCCTAATGTTGAGACAGTAGAAATTGACGACCAACTTAAACGATACGAGAATAAGGACGACATTCATCAAAGTGATGTTGAATTTCACAACTTAATTGAGAAAATATCAGACCGCAAACAACCGAATGAAATAGCAAGGGCTACAAATTTGCTTTTAAAGTTTGGTGGTTTACGACACAAGAAAATGGAGCAAGAACCAAATCCTTTTAAAAAAAGAAGCTTCCCAAAATTTATTTTGCCGTTTTATAAGAAAGCCATTGAAATTGGTTCATCATTATTTGACACAACACCTATAAAAAAAGCGATTGAAGAACTTGAAAAAGAATAGAATAACTACCGCTAACAGCCGTTTTGCAAAAGCGGGGGTTTCGTGCTTCTATGAAAGTGAAGTGCAAAATTCAAGCTTTGTGCTTCTAATGAAGTTTAGTGCTGAAAATCCCCGCCTTCGCAAAGCGGCAAACCGTTAGCGGTAATTGCTTCCAAACACACCGCTGAAACCAAACAACGGACAAAATGATAACAATTCAAGAATTACTTTTCAATCGAGGGCTTGACAGAAATGCCAAAGTCAAACTCGTAAGACACAAAGACGGACGACAGGATTTATACAACCTCTACAAAACTGAAAGAGAAAAGTTTTTAGCCTATCAAAATTCACAATCGAAAGACGTTTTCAACGGAGTTGATTACATTGTTTCTTTTATTGGAGAGGAAGGGATTTTATCACGATTTATAGGTATTTATCAAATTACTAACAGACAAAAAATCGCAGATGACCATTTTGAATATCAAATGACCGAAGTTGTTGAGCTGTTTGATGACCTCAAAGAACGTGTCATCATCAAATGGAGCAACGCAATTTCTTGGCATCAATGGATAAAAAACGAAATGGAAGTTATAGAAATTCATCCAGGTCTTCACTACAAACAATTTACTGATTATTTCGACTTCATTCTAAATTTTGACGAACTCAAAGAAATCGTAACCAACCAATATAGCGATTGGAAAAAAGTGCTTTCTGTTACAAAAGGAATTTACCTAATAAATGATACAAAAACAGGGAAACTTTATGTTGGATCGGCTTATGGAGAAAATGGGATTTGGGGACGTTGGAGCAATTACGTTTTGACAAATGGACACGGACATAACAAAATGCTCAAAGAACTTCTTGATTTTGACCCGATGTACGGAAATCATTTTCAGTTTTCGATTTTAATGCTTTTACCAAGAACCATCACGGCAGACGAAGCCATCAAAAAAGAACGACTTTTCAAAAACAAACTAGGAACAAACTCATTCGGACTTAATAACAATTAAATATGGGAAGAATTTTTATCTACGGAGACGAATCTTACGACCTTGGGAACATAAAGCATATTAACACAACGCCATTTTCGGGCGGTTATGGAGGCTGTTATGTGAATATTCATCTGTTGAAAGGAAACGAATATGTGTTTAATGAAGAAACGGAAACAACAGAGCTAATCGAACCGAAAATTGTGAAAGGTTTTGGAGAAGACCGATACGCAATGTCATTCATTAAAACTATTTCCGAAGAATGGGAAAAATATTTGGAAAGCAAAGAAATTCAAGAAAATAATTACTAAACGAATTTTTCCAAAGTGGATTGGACAAGCTAAATCTCACTGTATATTTTTTGTAAATTTGTCGTCTAGTAAACCAACAATATGGCAAAAAGCAGGACATTAAACGTAAACGAATCAACGATAGCGGTTATTCATCAAAACGAAACCGACTTTATCAGTTTGACTGATATGACCAAAGGTTTTAATGAAGGAAGCAGTTTAATTGGGAAATGGATAACCAATAAAAACACTTTGGAATATTTGGGCGTTTGGGAAAAAATTAAAAATCCCAATTTTAATTACCCCGAATTCGGGGTAATTGGACAAGAAGCAGGAACGAATCGGTTTATGATGTCTGTTGGTCAATGGATTGACAGAACGAAATCTATTGGAATGCTTGTAAAATCAGGACGTTACGGAGGAACTTATGCCCACAAAGACATTGCTTTTCATTTTGCAATGTGGCTAAGTCCAGAATTTCAAATCTATTTGGTCAACGAATTTCAACGTTTAAAAGACGATGAAAACGACCGTCTAAAATTAGAATGGAATTTACAGCGGACTTTGGCAAAAGTCAATTATCAAATTCATACTGACGCAATCAAAGAAAACCTGATACCAAAAGAAATTACGAAACAACAAGCAGGATTTGTTTATGCAAACGAAGCCGATTTATTGAACGTTGCACTTTTTGGAATTACAGCAAAAATTTGGAAAGAAAATAATCCCGACCAAAAAGGAAATATAAGAGATTATGCGACTTTGGAGCAATTAGTTGTTTTGAGCAATATGGAAAGTATCAACGCTTTGCTTATCGGACAAGGTTTATCACAAAGCGACAGACTTATCCAACTCAACAAAGTTGCCATAACTCAAATGAAATCTTTGCTTGAAAATAACTCAATGAAGAAACTAAAATAAACCGTAGAAATTGCAACGAACCGCTAACAAGGTATTGCCAAAAGCGGGGCTGAAGTGCTTCGATTGTGCATTTGTGCAAGGTTCAACATTCGTTCTTCGATTGAACTTTTGTGCTAAAAATCCCCGCCTTCGGCAATACCCAAAACGTTAGCGGTCAGGCTAAACGACTCTACAACAAACAAATTACAGACAATTAACAAAAACGTGAAACACAATCCAAGATACATTCTAAAACACCTTTCAATTCGTGTGCCTTGGCACCGACAACGCTTGGAATGGTTCTGTTTGCAACAATCCTAAAGCCAATGGTGCTTGTCTTATTTTGAAAAATTGTGCGTTAAACAGAGATGACGAGTTAGAAGACAGCACCAAAGGACAATTTCTAAAAGACTTAGATGAAGACCAATATCCTGTTTGTGTTGGCGAAAGAGCGACATTTATGTCGTCATTCCCTTTTTACAAAACCTTGCGACACCCATACGCAGAAAGTTCACCAACAACACACGGACATCTAAAGCCGACAAAAATTCAATTTCCCGCTTTTTCAGCAGCAGCAGTTCCATATCATTGGATGCTGAAAGAAAACGCAAAAGAGAAAACAAGTTTATACGACTTAAATTTTGACGAAAGCCGAGAACCAGAACTTGATTGGGCAACAAGTGGAAACGACAACTGGGTTCAAGAACTGAATAATCAGAAAGCATTACTAAATGCTTTTTTTGAACATTTAGAACCAAAACATTCTCTTGTTTTTTTCTACGCTAAACAAACACCGTTTGTAGAAGAATCGGGAAGAGTTTTAGTAGGCGTTGGAAAAATTGACAAAATCATTCCTTCCGAAGCATACGAAGGTAGTAATAATCGTTTCGCTGCGACATATTGGGAACATATGATTTTGCATTCCATTAGAAAGGACGGTAAAAGTGGTTTCTTATTACCTTATCACGAAGCAATTTCATATCAAGAAGAAAATATTGACTTTGATATTGCAGACATAGCGGTTATTGTTCCAAACGACAAACGTTTTGAATTTTCGTATGCAGCCGAACACGTAAGCAACGACAGTGCAATTAGAGTTTTGTTGGAATGTATAAAATCATTAGAGAAAGCCGAAACATTAGGAATTGGCGATAACAACACTCTAAAAATTCAATGGATTCACAACGAAATTGCCGAATTGGAAAAATTGAGAGGTGCTTACCCTGGAATGGGTTCAGCACTTTGTGCTTTTGGAATTGAGAAAGGGCATTTTGTTGCTGCGGAAATTATTAATCAACTAAAAGATGACAAGGAAAATCCTTGGCTTCTCTTTGAAAAAGCATTAGACAATCCAAAAGGTATTTTATCAGATGTGGTTGCAACATTGATTCCATTTAACAGCAAAAAACTGTATCAACAATTAAAAACCAAAACAACACCAACCCGTATTCAGTTTCTACACTTACTAAGTCGTTTTGACTTGAATATTTCGAGCAAGCAAAATTTCTGTTTGTTCACGAAGAAAGAGAAGAATTAGGAATTGATAGAAAAGACGAAGAAATATTTCGAGTAATCCGTATTTGATATACGAAGATTTGCGACTAACCGCTACGCCAATAGCATTAGGAACAATTGATTTAGGATTATACTTGAAAAAAGAAACTGATAATCTATTGCCAAACGGCTTCTTATTATCAGACCCTTTTGAAAATAATCGCATAAGAGCATTAACGATACAACAGTTAGAATTTGCTTCTATTCTTGGACACACTTTGTTGCCACGTAAAGAAATAATCAAGCAAATAAGAAGTTTATCTATTTCGCCAACTTGTGATATTAATAGCGATTATTTTGATTTAGCCGAAACTGTTTTTGCGGGTGCAATTACTTTGCAAGAAATGAAAAACAGAGACAGGGCGTATCAATTAAAACGTTTTTCAGAAACAAGAGAAATTATCAATCAAAAAATTACTCAACGAGTAAATGCAAAACGACTTGAATTAAATGCAGATTGGGCTTCTTTATTAGATGACGCTTTAAAAGCATTTACCAAAGGTAAACCCGATGAACAAGAACTAAAAGCAAGAAAAGAGAAAGCCGCTGCATTAAAAGAAATTGCAGAGAGTAGATTTTCCGTATTGATTGGTCCCGCAGGGACAGGAAAAACAACATTACTTACCATTTTAGCAGGACAAAAAGAAGTTGAAGACAACGGAGTTCTTTTGCTTGCACCAACAGGTAAAGCAAGAGTGCGAATGGAAGAAGTTGCTAAAGACATAGATGTTACAGCAAAAACATTAGCACAATTCTTACAAAGTTTCGGCAGATATAACGGCGAAGTGCAACAATATGTTTTGTCAAATCAATATTGCGAAGGTCAATACGAAACAGTTATTCTTGACGAAGCATCAATGCTGACAGAAGAAATGTTGGCAACAACTTTAGATTGTTTGAAGGGAGTTAAGAGATTTATTTTAGTTGGCGACCACAGACAATTGCCGCCAATAGGTGCAGGTCGCCCATTTCTTGACATAATTCACTTTTTGAAACCCGAAGGAATTGAAACTTCGTTTCCAAGAATTGACAAAGGTTACGCAGAACTTACTATTAAACGCAGACAAGGTGGGACAAAAAGAGAAGATTTACAACTTGCCGAATGGTTTAGCGGAGAATCTTTAGAGCCTGGGGCAGACAGTATCATAAACCACATAATTACAACGCCTAATTCAAATTATCTACGAATAGCATATTGGGAAAATGAAGCGGAATTTGATAAAAAGTTTGAAGAGGTTTTAGTTTCAGAATTAGGAATGTCTTCTATTGAAGATGTTGAAACGTTTAATAAAACTCTTGGTTCATCTGACGGTAGATATTTTAATTTCAGAGAAGCCGCTAATTCAGCAGAACAATGGCAAATTTTATCGCCTGTTAGAGAAAAAGTTTTTGGTGTTAGAGCGTTAAACAGAAAAATACATAAGCAATTTAGAAAAGACAAAGTTGAATATGCACGTAATAAATACGGCAAAATTCCTTCGCCTATTGGCTTAGAAGAAATTGTATATGGAGACAAAATCATCAATCTGTTTAACAACCGAAGAAACGAAGTATGGCCAGACGGTTCATTGAATTACGTTGCAAATGGCGAAATAGGAATGGTAATTGGACAATTCAAAACGTCCAAAATGACTTTTAAAGGAAGACCTAAAAACACCGAGATAGAATTTACTTCTCAGAAAGGTTACAAATACACTTTTAAAGGCTGGGAATTTTCCGAAGAATCAAATAATCCTCTCGAATTGGCTTATGCGCTGACAGTTCACAAAGCACAAGGAAGCGAATTTGGAAAAGTTTTTATTGTAATTCCTAATCCTTGTTTCTTGTTGTCAAGAGAAATGCTTTACACGGCACTAACACGACAAAAGGACAAAGTAATTTTGCTCATTCAAGGAAATGCTTTTGACATAAAAGGTTTTGCTTCGCCAACAAAATCAGACGCACTAAAAAGAATAACTAACTTATTCAACAATCCTGAACTAATTGACATAGAAGGTCAATACTTAGAGAAAAATTTAATTCATCAAGCAAGTGACGGAAAAATGTTGCGTTCAAAAAGTGAGTTATTAATTTATCAGCGTTTAATTGACAATAGATTAAACCCACTTTACGAGAAAAAACTTTTAATCAGAGAAGTAGAAAAACTTCCCGACTTTACTATTGAAAACGATGACATAGGCGAAGTTTATTATTGGGAACATTGCGGAATGTTACACGACAAAGAGTATAAACAACGTTGGGACGAAAAATATGCTTGGTATAAAGAAAACGGAATACTCCCATTTGACGAAGGCGGTGGAAAAAACGGAACACTTATCATAACCGAAGACAAGCAGACCGTAATTGAAGACGGAAGCATACGAGGAGCAATATCAGTTAAAGAAATTGACGAGATAATTAAAAAAGTGTTTAAGACATAACAACAAAAGCCCGAACCGCTAACAAGGTATTGCCAAAAGCGGGGCTGAACGGCTTCAATTGGACATTTGTGCCAGGTTCAACATTCGTTCTACGATTGAACTTTTGTGCTAAAAATCCCCGCCTTCGGCAATACCCAAAACGTTATGCGTAAGTGTAAAAAAAAGAAAAAGACCACTCAAATTGAGCCACATAAACTAATATGGAAGAACTAAACCAACAGGAATACTCGAATTACATACAGAAAAACTTAGAACAGATTTTTCCTCAGTTTATTGACAGTTACAGATATGAAGACGATATTTATATTCTTGAATATCCAAGCGAAAAGAAAGAATTAATTTTCTGGGTTTCGACACAAGACGATGAACTATCAATAGGATTAGATAGAAATAGCGAATGTATATGGCACACACATATGAGTCTCTTTGGAGCTTATGAACCAGAAAGCGAATTGAAAGAAGCTATTGAATTTATCAATGGACTATTTGACGGAAGACAAATAATTGTGATAAACGAAAAAAATGAAATCTATGTGACAGACACACCAGAGGAGACAGATGAATTAGGTCACAAAGTGCTTCTCAAATTATGGAATGACTTTTAAAATGGGATACTCAAAAAGTGGAAACTGCAATTCTGAAAAGAAAACTGGAATCAATTAAACAATAAATATCAGATAAAATGTCAAGAAGCATTCATATTACTTCGCGAAACTTTAAAGGACTTACGAAGACGGAAATTGACGAACAATTTATCGACCCAACTTCAGAACTAAGTCAATGGAGTGAAAAGTTACATATTAAGAAAACAACTGTAAAGGACAGAAAAGAACAGAAAACTCAAAATAAGGTACTCGGGAAAGAGACTTTAGATACAACAGAACAACTAATTCGACAAAGTCAAGTTGTCAAAGAGAAACCTTAAATTTGAGAATGATTGGTTCTTTCTGCGACAAGAAGAAAAGACAAACAGAATGAAAAAACACCTAACGCATAACACCCGCCTCGTATGTTTGCATAATATTTCAAATAGAGAGAAATTTGTGATATTTGCACTCAAACAGGGAAGAATTAGCAAAGGGAATAGCAACACACGCCTGATAACAGAAATGTATATCGAACCATAGATTTTGCGCCCTTTGTTTTTCCTTTTTCGAGCCTGAATTAGTATCTAAGAAACAATCCTAAAGCGGTTGTATTCAGTATATAATTTACGAGGATAGGCGGTTATAAAGGATTAATTCTGACCACAAAACAAACTTTTTTTTGTGTATGAAAGAATTAAAATCGTGTGTGGGAATAGACATTTCCAAGGACAGTTTTGAAGTATGTATCAAGCAATTAAAGGACGAACGGTCAGTCGTTAAGGCTACACGCAGTTTCCGGAGCGATTATCCGGGATTTGAAAAATTGATTAGCTGGACTTTGAGTAAAGTGCCGGATCCAATCTTTGTCATGGAAACAACCGGGGTTTATCACGAGGATCTGGCTCATTTTCTGTACGACAACGATCAAAAAGTTTCGGTTGTGTTGGCCAACAAAATGAAGCATTTTGCCAAGAGCCTGAATATGAAGACCAAAACAGACAAAGCCGATGCTCAAATGATTGCCCAGTATGGTTTGGAACGCCCCCTGGAGTGGTGGAAACCAATGATGCCGAAGATGAAGGACCTGCGGGATTTATGCAGGGAACGGCTATCGTTGAAAAAAGATCTGGTACGCTGCAAGTGTCAGATTCATGGACTCAAACACGCTCACAGCACGCTTTCGGTAGTGTTACAACTCAAGGAACAACAAATTGAATTTCTGGAGAAGAACATTCAAATCATTGAAGACGATATTGTTCGGTTAACGAATGAGGATAAGGAATTTAGCCGGCGGGTTAAGAACATAGAAACGATTAAAGGGCTGCGTTTGCTCACCATTGTCACTGTGCTGTGCGAAACCAATGGGTTTACACAGTTCAACAATATCCGACAGGTGGTAAGTTATGCCGGATTGGATATTGCAGAGCGGCAATCGGGACTTTTTAAAGGGAAAACACGGATTTCCAAGAAAGGGAATACACGGATCAGGGAATGTTTGTATATGCCGGCCCTCTCGGCAACCTCTTATAATGAACCGATTAAGGCCCTGTATGAACGTATTGTGGAACGGAATCCTACAATCAAACGAAAAGGCGTGGTAGCTGGTATGCGTAAATTATTAATTCTTATATTTGTATTGTGGAAGAAAAACGAAGCATACAATGCAGAATACCAGTGGAATGCCTGCGGATAGACTTCGGGTATTGAGGAGACTAAGCTCTTTCTTTCTGTGCCGGCTCCCCGGGAGCCGAAAAACAAAAGAAGCGGAGTCAAGCCCCGCTTCGCTAGATAGACTGTTTCGGTACAAAGTATCGACTGAAGTCTTCTTTCTGTGCGGTACAAAAGTAAGAATTTTCCCGAAAAAAAATGTAATTTTATTTGGATTTAATCATAGTATCTATGGTCATTGGCTGGCTGACGTGCAATTAGCGGTCTTTGCTCCCGCAAACCGCCAAATGCCCATAGCCTCGTTCGTTATGGGCAAGTAAAAAATCAAAGTATCATTAGAAATGAGATATTATGAATAATAAAATTTTAATAACAACCACTAATAGTGTTGAAAATTCAACAATAGAACGTTACATTGAAATAATTTCTACAAACGTTGTAATTGGAACCAACTTTTTCTCAGATTTTGGTGCTTCGTTAACAGATTTATTTGGAGGCTTCTCAGGAACTTATCAAAATAAACTTCAAGAAATAAATAACATTGCAATTGATACTCTTAAAAAAAAGGCTAAAAGATTAGGCGCAAATGCGATAATTGGTTTAAAAATAGACTTTGATGAAATATCAGGAAAAGGAAAATCTATGTTTATGATTTCAGCATTAGGCACTGCTGTTTTTATCAAACACAAAGAAGAAAAGAAAGACATTAATATAAAAACGAACAGAAATGATAATTCAATTTCATTCACAGACCTAAATAATGAAGTAACAAAACTTCTGTTAATTGATAAAATTCAAAGTGGCAAATTACCTTCTGTTGACGAATGGACTTATCTTATAAATAACCCAATAGAAGAAATCTCTGAGAAATTATTGATGAAATATATTGAAATAAATCCAAAATACGTTGACGAGACATCTGAAAGTCAAAGATTACTATTTGAGAACTTTCCGATACTCATTCAAAACACAAATCGGGATTTTGCGACTAATTTATTGTACAATAAAATTGATGGTCAGTCAAACTTGATTTTAGAAATTCTCAAAAAAAATAAATTATTCGATAGCCGTAAAATAAGTGAACTTATTACAAAAGGCTATTTAACAGATGCAATTCAGTGTCTGAAAATCGACAAAGAAATGTATTTGGAGAGTGATATTAGTGAAATGTATGAATTAATTAGGCAATTAGACAAATTACCAGATTTAGGGAAAATTGAAACTTCTAAAGGGCTTTTATCTAAATCAACCGAAGTATTTATTTGCCCAAAAGGACACAAAAATAATATCAATGATATTTTCTGTCAACATCAAAATAGAGATTTCGTATTAGATTGTGGTCTAAATATTAGGGAGTTACGGAAGAAGAAATCAAAGAAATAAGTGTCTTCAAACTGAAAGTAATTACTCTTGAGAAATTATTTAAAAACTGAAAAGGAAAATACCTGCCCATAACACAGGCTATCTGCACTGGCGGGGTCGAAAGGTATCCACATTGTCAGATTTACGCTCGCACGTTTTCTGTCTTCCGACAGAAAAGCTCCCGCAAATCCGCCAATGGCAGTTAGCCTCGTTCGTTATGCGTCAGGGATAAAAAAGACAAAATCTGCAAATATTAGAACTAAATCATTTCAATTTATTTGACATTTTATTTTTAAGAAAATAACATTATATACAACCAATCAATAATTTAATTTTATTATTATGAAAGAAATGCATTTTGAAAATAGTGAAAAGAAATTTTATTATGAGCATAAAACATATTCTGAAACTTGGCTTAAAGTTTTTGCTATATTATTAATAATAGCATCAGTTATTGTTTTTATTGCTGGTATTTCTGGAGAAGGAACTTATCTTATTGGGCTTTCTGTTGGAGGTCTTGTGTTATCTCTGTTTTTCTTTGTTATTTTGCGAATATCAATAAGTTTGAGACATATTGTTGAACATTTGGAAGATATGGAAAGGCGAAGGATAGAAAAAGAGGAGGGGAAATAAATATGAAAAACTATGGTTTAGAAGTTATCATACATAATAAAACCATAGAATATACAGCTTTAAATGCTCAACATATCTCATTCGATTATGATGAAAATCTACCGGTTGATTCTGTTGAGTTTCAATCGAATTAGACTCAATGATAAAATAATCTAACATAGAACATATGGAATTAAAAGAATTGGTATAGGCGCTTAGTTCGCTGTTGTTATTTTATTTTTAATCAATCTCTTAGGTTCGCTTAGAACCATCCTTTTTATGAGTAAATCGAAGATTGACCCCATCATTGTCCGTCTATTATAACGAAAATGATATTCATCGAGATAACCTTGCATCCGTTCTTTTGAACAATGGTGGTGTATTCCTCGTAGCCATCCCTGAATGTTCATTATGTGAATATGCAACTGCTGCATGCCTTTCCCTTTCTCCGAAGGTATTTGTTCTAAGTTTGGATAGTCTTTTTTCAATGGTAAATAACCTTTCCAAACATCAGTAATAACATTTGCATCGTTGCTGATATATGTTTGAAAAAATGGTCTAAATTCTTTGCTCGAAGCATGCTCAATTACTTGTGCATAAGCTCGACCAACACCTTTTTTATCTTCCAAAATTTCAAGCCCAACAATTACTAACTTCTTTTTACTGTCGCCACTACGACCAACTTTACCTTCTTCGTATTCTCCTATGAGAAACTCATCAACCTGAACTTTGCCCTCCAATCGGCTTTTACGGCTACTTGTCATTGCTTGTTGGATTTTCCACTTAAATTCCCATACTGTTTTCTAACGCAATCCAAATTCCTCTGACAATTCCAATGAAGACATTCCTTTCTTCTTGGTGCTAATTTTAAAACAGATATGAAATGCGATAAGCAATGAAAATTTCAACTTGTCAAACATAGTTCCAGAAGTGGGGCTTTCATCGTAATTGCATTTGGCGCAACGATGTGAATAGGGCTTTTTGCCTTTGCCAAATTTCAAATGACCACACTTCTTACATTGGTAAGGATGCTCGGCTGACCATTTTATTTCTGAAACATAGCGATAGCAATCCTCCTGTGTCTGAAAATATTTATTGAACTCTATTGAATTCACTCCTATATATTGTTTCCTAATATCCACGCTACAAAAGTAGCAGATTTATCCAAAATTACAGCGAACTAAACGCCTATACCAATAAAAGAATTTATAACAAATACTGTTAATAGCATTACTGAAAGCATTGATGAATTGAATAACAATGGAAAATTTGGAATATTTCCTTACAGCCCAACTATTGACAAAGAAACAACAGATATCCACGGAGAAACGATGCTCATTAAATTTGATTTAAATGTTTCTGAAACAAGTGAAACTGGCAAAACTGGTAAAATAGGAGTTCTATCTAGTTTTGTTGGAGCAGGTGTTGCCATCAATAGTGATAAGAGCAATATTTCATCAAATAAAATAAACTTTGAATTGGCAGTGTATATAAAATCTTAATCTAAAAATATAGTAACAAGAACCACTACGAACAACAAATAAACAAAAATGAATATCACTCCTCAAAGCCGAGATAAAAAATACTTTGTATAAAAAAGTGTTCTTAAAAAAGAATATATTAAATTTCAAAAGAAAATAACAACGAAACTCAGAACCATTGGATTGAGTACAAAATCCCCGAACGCATAACACAGGCTATCTGCGCTTGCGGGGTCGAAAAAATTGTACATTGTTTGCGTTCCGTGCGGGCTTTTCCGCCTTTCGACAGAAAAGCTCTCGCAAGTCCGCAAACGCAGTTAGCCCCCTCCGTTGGGCACCATTTTACAAAAACACAAGAAAAATTGAATTTCCTGCTTAAAAATGATTACATTTGTAGATAATAAAAACTTTTGAAATATGTTTAACATCATTGATATTGATAGAAATAAGCTAACGATTATGGGCGTACAATTCTCAAATTTGAAAACTTTGGAAAGTACCGCAAACGCAATCGGAAGTAATATGTTTGAGGGTTTTACTCCAACACCTAAAAGTATTGAAATTATAAGAGATTATGTATTAGGTAATATCTCATTAACTGAATTAATTAAATTTTCGAAAGAGAAATCGTATGTATAATTCTTATAATTACGTTGACCCGGATTATTTTTATACAGACCCGACAACAGGAATTCTTAGAAATTTAGCTGAAATAACTGACAAAAATGATTTATTATTTTTTGAAAGTGTGGCAGTTACAAAACGATTGCAAGAGCTTTACGAAAATCCCATTAATATAAAAGGTATTGAAAGTTTATTTGCCATTCACAAATATTTATTTCAAGATGTTTATGTTTGGTCGGGAGAAAAGCGAAAGGTTGAAATTAGTAAAGCAGACAAACAATTCTTTCCTACCACATACTTTAATAATGCCTTTCAATTCATCGACACATTAATTACAGACTATAAGAAAATTTCAAAAAACAACAAACAATATATTTCTGAAAAGTTAGCTGAAATTCTTGACTATGTTAATTATTTACATCCATTTCGAGAAGGAAATGGGCGTACACAAAGAGAATTTTTGAGATTGTTAGCTTTGGAAAAAGATTGTGCGTTGAATTTGAACCCACCTGACAATAAAAGTATCTACGACCAATATATGCAAGGAACAATACATAGTGATGTGAAAGCCTTGAAAAAGTTGATTTTAGACCAAATTGAAAAATAAACAATAAAAACGGTGCCCAACAAGGGCTATCTGCATTGGCGGGTTTTGTGGTTTGCGCAGGTCGTATTTCCGTGCGGGCTTCTTTGTTTTTTGACAGAAAAGCTCCCGCAAATCCGCCAATGGCAGTTAGCCCCCTCCGTTAGTGGCAATCCAAAAAAAGGAAAAATTTCCTTTGAGTTACGAAGCTAACGACCAAAAAGATATTACTGATAATCAAAGACTTACGTGGCCGTTAGTCAGAATTTTAATAAATAAAACAACTAGATAGAATATGAAAACACAAACAATTATCATCGGAATTATTGGAGCTATTTTAGTCTTATATTTTATGTGGACAAAGTTCAAAAATCAAACAAACGAACCAAACAAGAACACAACAAAACCCTCAAGTGAATATTTACCAAAACAAGAAAAACAGAATGACAAACTTGTTTTTGTAGACGACATAACGAAAACAGAAATCGATAGGATTTTGACAGGATTTTGCAATATGTACAACGAAAAAAGCTTCAAAGCACTCCCAAGACTATATAAAATAAGCGAAAGACAATTTGTGATAATATTTCCATTTGATATAGAATTTGAAATTTTATGTTATTTTGTCAATTATGTTCGTTATCCGATGGGATTTAATAAATCATTTGATGTTAAAGCTTGGACGACAACTAGAAGTGGTGAAATATGGATTACAGAAAAGACAGCAAATAAAAAAGTAATGCTTTTTATTCCACAGGATGACACTGAACACGATAATGTTTATTTAACAACTTCAGACAATATTGGTTACAAACTCGGTTTTGCAATGGGAGAAGAAAAACAATTATTGGACACTCCAAAGATAAAATTTATCGAATCAAAAATTGAATTTGGAGAATTAAAAGGCAAGGAATTTAATGACTATAAATAAAAAACTGCCACTAACAAGGGCTATCTGCATTGGCGGGGTCGAAAGGTATGCACATTGTCAGATTTACGCTCGCACATTTCTGTCTCCCGACAGAAAAGCTCCCGCAAATCCGCCAATGGCAGTTAGCCCCCTACGTTAGCACCAATTTTAGGACGACCAACAACAATGACGGAACAGGAAATAATAAAAGCAATTAGTAAAGTTGACGGACTTGGAGGAATGACCGTTAACGAACGACTTTATGTTTGCGGACTTATGGACGAATTTGACAAAGTACAAATTGCTGACAAAGACAAAGCAAGAAAAATATTAGAACTTTTGGGAGTTGACAAACCGTCAATCGAAAAAATTGTATCACAATGACAAGCCATAAACCTTTAAAAAGTGTTTCTCACAATTTTGGACATTCATTTATAAGTTTAATGAACTACATAAATGACGACTACTTTTTGGGGCATTTATTAAAGCAAGCTCGTAAGACAAAACACAATAGATTGACTGTTGACATCTTAAAAAATATTGCAGAACCGAATGAATTACTCACTGACCAAATTAAATCTTCAATTGAACATTGGAACAAATGGTTTCCGACATTGGTAGAAAATAGTGGTTCGACAATGGATTTTGTAAGTTCAGCAACTATGACAATTGAGTTTGATTTGAAACAAACGAGACCACATTTAGGCGACAAAGATTATTTGGAAAGTCCTTTTATCTGCGAAGTTGTAATTATTGACGATAGAGGGAAAGAATATAAACGAAAACTCGAAGACTGGTGGTATCCAGAAACAAAATGAGAAAAACTGGTGCTAACATCGTATTGGCAATAGGCGGGCTGAACGGCTTCGTATCAACAGAAGTACAAAATTCAACTTCTGTTCTTCGATTAAACTTTAGTACTAAAAATCCCGCCCATCGCCAATACGCGGTCCGTTGGCAGCAATATTACAAACGCACACCATAGACGAACGGAATGAAAATAGACATTCATACACATACCAAGAAAATAAAACAAGGCGACTCTGAAAATCGCAATGTTGATGTGTCTAAATTTACCGATATAATTAACAAGACAGACGTTAAAATTTTAGCAATAACGAACCACAACCATTTTGACCACGAACAATACATTCAATTCAAAAATAGCGTTGACGGAACTTGTCAAATATGGCCAGGTGTTGAGTTTGACATTCTTGAAGAAGGACGAAGAGCGCATTTAATTACAATCGTAAATCCTAAAAACGCAGAAGCATTTGGCAAAAAAATAAATGAAGTTATTGGCTCTACTTCGGTAGACACTTTTACGATTGGAATAGACGATGTTGTAAGTAAATTCAATGAATTTGACACTATTTTCATTGCACACTACCATTCAAAAAAACCAAATTTAACAGACAAAGACGTTGACAGACTTGTAAGTTTAGTTTCCAACCCTAAAAGAGTTTTAAAAGAAGCATCAAACTCAATTTCTGCTGGTATTTACATAAATCACGGTCACAATTCAATTCACGGCTCTGACGTTCAAAATTGGGACAATTATGTAAGTGATTCTAAAAGTTTACCAGAACTAAGATTGCCTGTTGAAAGCTTTGAGCAATTTTGTTTGCTTTTGGACAAAGACGACACAACTATTAAAACGATTCTTGACAAAAAGACAAAGGAATCTATTCAAATAACACCTTTTGGAATCGCAGAACTAATAAATCTTGATATTTACAATGATATCAATATTCTCTTTGGTTCAAAAGGAACTGGTAAAACAGATATTTTAAGAGCACTTTCAACTTACTACAATGGTAAAGGATTCAAAACGGAAGTTTATGAATCAAATAAAAACAAACTTGAAGATGTTTTTGACTTAAAGGGCAATCAATTTACTATTGACATAGAAGAATTAGGAATTGATAATTGTTCTTCTGAATTGACTTCAATAAGAAATGCGACAGAAAAAAGTGTAACGAGTTTGTCAGCGTATCATCGTTATTATTCGGACGAATCAAAAAACAAAATAGCTAAGACCATTAAAGTAAACCAGTTAACGCTACTTGACGAAAACTCACCCAAAAGAACTTTTGGAGAGGTTAAAGAATATTTGAAACAAATTACGGATTTTAAAAGCTATGTTAACGTAAATGTTAAGCTAAAAGAAATAATAGGTGATGAACTATTGAATAAATTAGAAAGCGTTGTAAATAGAATTTTAGAAAAAATAAATTCAGAATCTGAAAAGACCTTTATTGATTACAAAACAATAAACTTCTTTAATAAATTGATTCAAGTTTTTGTTGATGAAATCTCAAGAAAGACAGGACTAGCGGTAAAACCAACCAAAACGGGTTTTTACGAATATGCGAGCAACAGAATTGCTATTGAAAAAGCAGTCAAAAAAGTTCAACAAAATATTTCAAAAACAATCCCGCCTCAAATTGAAGAAGTCGGAGATTTAGGTGATAAAGGAAAATTGATTTGCCAAACGAATTTACAAATTCAAAATGGGACAATTGCATCTTCTGACTACAAGCATATCCAAATTAATACAAAAGTGCCACAAAAAAGCGTAGCTTCTAAAATAGAAACAATATCAAAACATATTTATTCCAACTTATTGTTTGAAAAAATTGATGAACTTAAAAAAGTTGAAAGTGGAGAAACGGTTTCATCAATTAATGATTTGTTGCTATTTAATAGACATTTCGCTCTAAATGGCAATCCTTATACACCTTCAAACGGAGAATCTTCAATGGTTTTGCTTCACAACGAATTGAAGAAAGACAAAGAAATCTACCTAATTGATGAACCTGAAAAAAGTTTAGGGAATGATTATATCAGCGAAGTAATAGTTCCCTTGATAAAGGAAAAAGCGAAAAGTGGGAAAAGAGTAATTATAGCAACCCACGATGCAAATATTGCCGTTAGAACATTGCCATATAATTCTATTTATAGGCTACATAACGTCAATCAAAGTTGCTTTACATTTGTCGGCAATCCGTTTACAAATAATTTAAAATGTATAAACGGTACAAAAGATGATTTAGATTGGAAATTAATTAGTATGAAAACATTGGAAGGTGGGAAAGCTGCTTTCGGAGAAAGAGGAAAAATTTATGGCAACACATAACGCAACAATAGACAGAAAAGAGGACAATAGTGCGACTTTGAAACTTTCACTTGGATCAGAAGAATTAAACATTGTTCTAACTGAAGACAATCCTAATGAAATTAAGACTGTTTTCAATAAACTGTTATTGCAATTAAAAAATGGCGAAATTGAATTTAACCTGACAGATGAAAAAGAAGATTTATATTTTCATATTTGCAAGGAATACATAACTCAACTTAACGCTGAACTTAAAAGCACATATACAGAACTAAGTGACAACGGACTATTGAGCGAAACAAAATAAATACTGCTGCCAACAAGGTATTGCCAAAAGCGGGGCAGAATAGCTTCGATTGGATATTTGTGCAAGGTTAAACATTCTTTCTTCGATTGAACTTTCGTGCTAAAAATCCCCGCCTTCGGCAATACCCGAACCGTTGGCAGCAAGCCGAGAAAAAGAAAAAAAAACAAAGAAAGTTTTGAAGAAAGTAAATTATTGAATTACATATTTTAAACATGCCGGACAAACTAATTTCTTATTTAATTACAGGGAACAATAACCCGCCTGAAGGTCAGTTATATTTCGATTCAACTGATCACATAAGATTTCAAAATGGTGCTGACATTTCCGGTCATAACTATGGATGTAATAGACAAATCAAGATAGAGAAAAACATTAGTGGCAATGTCGGATATACGGTAACTATCTATAATCTTGATTCAAATCACCCTGTTTGGGGTAATAACATTCAAATGGCACCCAAGCAAATGAAAATAATCAATATCTCAAATGATATTATTTCACTAAGAGGCTATGGTTATGACAATATAGGTGCTGATTTTTCTAATTATGGGATTGATTTACTTATTAATAACAATACAATAGAGAGAGTTCAACTTAATATGTTTGATCGAAATATCTCAATTATATATTTAAAATAAATTTTTCATGTCAGAATTCACAAGAACAAATAATGAAGAGCTTTATTCAGAGAATAAAGCATTGCCTTTAATAATAAGGTACACAAATCAAGATGTCGATTGGCATGACAAAAACAATGATTTCAAGTTCAACGATTTTGTTTCCCAGATTTCAGGTACAAAAAATTGCTTTGTAATAAATAAAGGGAAAAATAAGGGAGGGTTCAATAGAATTGTTTTCTTAATTGAAAACTCAGATTATTGTGTAACAGTTACACCTTTTCGTGACAGCAAGTCTTTCAGCAATCCAAATTTTTCTATAGAAAAGAATGTTATACCTGAGGATAAAAATGAATTTAAACAAGTTAGCTGTCATTTCTATTTTGTTGACATTTCAGAAGATTTATTTGGATTATTATCTCAAATTGACTGGTTAACCAGACATAATAAAATCTCAGATTTCATATCTGAATCTCGCAATCTTCAAGTTCCATTAAAAGAAATTCAGAAAGAATTTGACAAAGCAATTTGGAACGCATACATTGAAGGTTTACAAGCAATAAACGACTCAAAGAAAGAACTTTGTAAAATATCTCAAGTAGGGAAACCTCAAAAAAAATTATTTAGAGGAAGAAATATTACCAGTATAGATATTCAAATAGACTCTTCGAGTTCAAATGAAGTTTTAAAACAAAGTATTGAAGAATTATTTGAAGCTAAATATGATTCTTTCCCCAATATTGAATTTAAAGGAAAGCAATGTAGTATTAGTTTTGATAGATATCAAGTAATTCCTGATGACATTTTAGATAAAATAAAAGGTATAGCAAGCGAATATTGCTATATAACCAATGAGAAACAGCCTAAACATTCTATTTCAGGTAATATTTCTCTTATTTCAGACGAGGCCGAATTGTCACAAATTACAGATGAAATCAGAGAAGAACTCAAAGCATTCGGGACAACCATTGAAGAATTAAATTCAAATGAATTTAATTTTGACGAAGATAATGAGATTGAACATTTAAAGAAGATAGTGAATACAAAATGGAGTGAATTTGCAACTGTAAAAATTACTTCAAAAGTAATGTCACATTTTTCAGCCAATATAGATCTCGAATCACTTAAGCACTCTATTGAATCACCAAATATCAAAATTGATAAACATGGTGATTTCATTATTATCCAAAGTAGAGAACTCTTAAACTTAGATTCTGATTATCTTCAAAACTATATATTCGATAGTTGTAGAATAAAAATTATGCCTAAGAGTTTTAATGATACTATTGAAATAAATGATTTAGAAAAAAAAGGCAATTCTTATTATGGTTTGATAAAAGATATCACTAAGATTCGGGTTGCTGACATTATGAAACATAAAGTCAAAAAGGCTTACAAAGACAATGGGAATTCTATAACCACAGAATACTTTTACTCATTTAGACCAAAAATAGATAAAAATCTCCTTGCAAAAATTCGTATGGAGTTCTACGGAGAAAAAAAAATACGAATAGATGTAGCAAGAGCTATTATAGAATTTTTTCCCGATTCTAAAGAAGAATACTCCCTGTTACGAAGTCAAATCATAAACTCTCTTGATGATAGTATCCTAATTGATTCACCTTTATATAGACCTTCAGCTAAAATCATATTCTTATCTGAAGATGAACAATTCAGAAAAAATACATTTAATGAAATCGACAATGCATTAACAGATATAAAACAGCATTTCTCAAATTTATCTGTCGACAAAAACGATTATAAAAAACTCTTTTTTTCTTTTGACTTTAAAGATTCTGAAGAGCGTGATATGATAAAATCAAAATTAGAATCTGTTTCTAAAAGATTTTACACATTATCTCAACTAAAATACAATAATGATTTAGGGTCAACTTCGTTTAGTTTGTTTGAAGATCAAAAACTCAGAGAAGAACTTGAAAAAAATCTTCAACGTGATTTTGGCAGAGAGTCAGTCAATTTAATCAATGGAACGGAATACGATAACCTCAATGATAGTATTGAATTAGAGCTGGATGAAAATGATCCATTTATCACTTCAAAATACAATTGGGAGCTTAGAAAAAAACAACGTGAATATTTACCAGCAACAGAAACTATTGGTTCATGTATTTCTCGTACTCCTGATAAAATTTCAATCCAATTAAATGAGGAACTTATTGATGATATTTTAGATGGCACAATTAAAATCAGGAAAGGAGATTATGTACAATTTCCTGTTGTTGGAAAATCTTCGGAATTATTTAGGCAAAAGGAGGCAATGGACAGGATTATGAATCCGGGCAAAAAGTTTGGTAAAAAAACCATTCAGTCACCAGCTAATACTTCTTTACCAAATTTTATGTTTGACCCTCGCTATGCAACCGAAACAAATTTGGATGTAGAAGAAGAGAAAGAGAAAATAAAAAAGAATAGAATAGAACCATACTTAAACGAGAAACAATTAGAGGCAGTTACCAAAGCGGTTCTTGCACAAGATCTCGCACTAATTCAGGGTCCTCCCGGAACTGGTAAAACAACTGTAATTGCAGAAATTATATGGCAGGAAGTTTTACGTAATCCAAAGTGCAAGATTTTGCTAACTTCTCAAACAAATCTTGCTGTTGATAATGCCCTTGAACGATTGCAAGGGAAAAGAGGGATACGCCCTATTAGAGTAGTTTCAAAAGCCTCAACTGATAAACTTGAACGAGAAGGGTTGAGATATTTAGTATCTGTTATCGACGATTGGAGCAGTGAATCGAATGATAGGAATAATGATAATGCAGCCAATTTATGGGTAAATACCATAATTGAAGGAGTTAGTAAAGAAGATAAGTATTCAGAAATTATTAAAGCATGGAAGAAAGATTTGACAACCAAAGATGATTTTATACGTCAAAAATTTGCAGATGCTTATAAACAAAATGTAAATCTCGTCGCAGCAACATGCAGTGTTTGTGGTTCAAAAGATTTCACCGACACTTTTAAAAGTCTCTATAATGAAACTGAATTAGCATTTGATGTAGTAATTATGGATGAGGCAAGTAAAGCTACTCCACTTGAAATGGCAGTTCCACTTGTTTGGGGGCGTAAAATAATAGTAATAGGAGATCACAAACAGTTACCTCCAGTGATGGATGAGAACAGTTTTGATACAGCTTTGCGCAAGATAGGAAGAGATGATTTAGCAGAAAAGATAGAAAATATCAAAGAATCTCAATTTAAACGCTTATTTCAATCTTCTGCAAAAGTACGAACCTCTATTGTTGCCACATTGGATACTCAATACCGTATGCATGAAAAAATGCATGAATACAATTAATCAATTCTATATTGATGAATTAGCTGCTTCTGGTGGCTTAAAATGTGGAATATTAGACTCAATGGACGTTCCTGATTTTAACAATAGAGGAAGTCGGTATCATGGGTCGAATATTCCTCCATTTTTGTCATTCGACTCACATGCGGTTTGGATTGACGTTCAAACACCTGAGACTAATTTAAATCCAGGGTTTAAGAATGATGGAGAATTAGATGCAATTGAAACTGTTTTAAAAGTATTGAAAAAAACAAGTGAATTTAAAGAATATATTGAAGCTCAGAAAAAACCTGAAGACAAAGAAATTGGAATAATCACATTTTATTCTGGTCAGAAACGAGAAATTAGAGATAGACAAAAACAAAAAAAGTTTGGAAACTTCTGTGACTATAGAATTGATGTGGTAGACCGTTTTCAAGGGATGGAACGCAATATTGTTATTGTATCTACGGTTAGAAGTAATCTGCAAGGCAATATTGGTTTTGCACGAGAAATTGAACGTATAAATGTTGCCTTCTCAAGAGCAAAAAGTCTTCTCATTGTTATTGGCAACAAGACATTATTTGAGCGAAATGATGATTACAAGAAATCAATAGCAAAAATGGAAACAATAAATGTGAAACAGCTTAAAGATATTTTAAGATGAACAGTAATAATAAAAAGAAAATAAAGAAGTTAGCTAACAAGAATAATATTGCAAATAAAACAAGCAACGTTCCTCTAATCGAATCATTTGATATTCGTTTAGCAAAAATCATAGATTCGAATAAGAAAATATCAGAACGTATTGTTGGCTATTTTCCACTTGATCTTGAAATCTGTATTGGTAAATATATTGGCAAATCAAGTAAACCTGCCCAAATTACGCCTTTAGAAAAAGCAGTCGTCGGCATATTGTTAATCGATGAAAATTCTACATTTTTGGAAATTGGGAACATTCTTGGTCTCGACACGCAACATGACAATGCAGAAAAGAAGCTTCTTCACGATGCTATTGAGAATATGCGCAATTTTGGTGCTATTGAAGGAGATGAGAGTTATTTGTGCTTAACACCTAAAGGAAAAATATTTGCCGAAAAAGGTGAACGTCCGGACACTTATTCTGGTACATTTGAGATTTTTATTATTGAAAAAAGACCTGATTTTCCTCATTTGAAGAACTGTTTAAAAATAGATAAAATCGAAAAATCAGATAAGACTGATGATATCCAATTATCAATTGAGGAAATTAAACATATAGCAGAGAGTCAGGCTACGAATATGCATTTTCCTAAATCACGTTATATTTTGGAAAGTGCAATTTGGGAAGATGGTTATAAGGCAAAATATAAAATATATGTGTGTTTTATTCAAAGCATTAGGGATAATTCAGTTAGAACTATAGTATATGACGACTACGCTCAAAAAACTATTGAAGAGTTATCTACCCTAATAGAGTTAGATATTCAATGGAAAAATGAATTATTCGAAAAGTGCCTCAAAATTGAAAGCGAAAATAACGATGTTGAAGTTCTTCTGGAAAACATAGAAAAAAGTGTAGAGCAAGAAACAGCAGAAAATGAGCTAATATTACAAGAAGATGAACTTAATTCTGAGAATCAAATTCAAAAAGTCAATTCGGAGATTGTTACAACAAGCTATCAAAGCTTAAGTGCTAAGGCAAAATTACGCAAAAAAGCATTGTATGATTCAATAGCATTTGAAGCAGAAATACATAATATATTTAAAGTAGATGAGCCTGATGAAATTTGGTTATTAAGTCCGTGGATTAAAAATCATGCTTTCATTTCAAGTCGAGGTCCTCTAATTGAGAGATTTCTTCAAACGGGTGGCAAAATCTTTATTTCGTACTCTCACCCTGAAAAGGATGACAGTATTATGGTTGACCAAGAAGCGGCAAGAAGAATTGAACTTCTTGATAAACAGTATCCAAACTTTTTCTATGCAGAGCTACCAAACTTTCACACGAAAAATGTAATTGAAATTAAAGGAGAACAATGCATTTTATTTACAGGAAGTTTTAATGTTCTTTCGTTTTACATATCAGAAAATCAAACTCAGGTACGCAGAGAGGAAATGGCATTAGCCCACCACCAGGTCGCTTTAAAGAAATATAGTGAGTTCTTAAGAGAGTTTTCCGATGTATATGTCAATCGAGCAAAAAAAGAATTATCAAGTTTATCTGACAACGAAATACTGTCCTACAACAATGATAGACTCAATTATTTTCGTCGTTTCGACTTCCTTAAGGAAATCATACTCCCTTTCGATGATTTATTTGATGAAAAACGCCTTGAGGCAGAGATAAATACACTACGTATTCAGATAAATAATCTTCAGTCTGAGATAGACAATTATATCAAAGCTGGTTCTAGTCATTTCTCAAAAAAGAAGAATATAGAAAATGAAATAATCTTGATTGAAGCAAAAGCAAATAATGTAATAATAGATTCAGTTACACTTTCTCAAATTGAACAACTAAAAGATCAAATAGGTAAGTTATCAGTCAAAAATGTATTTGATGGAAATAAGTTCAAGGCTGAAAAACCTTCAAACAATAGGAATCCAAATGAAAAATTACTTTCTTTTGCTCTCACATATTTAACCGATCAAAATTTAATCAATGAGAATGAGATCATGAAAGCGTTAGTTTCATTGTTCTACTTATCTACATTGCAAGCAAAAATCGACAATATTGATACTGGGAAATTAAACAATAGTATATTAAAGCTATTAAGCAATGATCTTCTATTGTCAACTTGCGAAATAGGGCTTACCAAAAACAAATATAATGAAGGTAGTAGTGATGTCTTCATAGTGTTTAGGAAAAAACTTTTTGTATTTAGAGAACTGAGTCTTGGAAAACTATTTTACAAAATCAAAGACAAGAAGGTTCATGTTGACATAAAACAATATCCGAATTTAAGAGATGAAATACACAGTTTGTTAGAATCGTTAATAAAATAATATGATTATCCGCTGTGTTACCTAAATTGATTTTTGTATGTAACCGATGCTATCATAAGCCTGTCAAATAAATTTTCACCAAAGTATCTTCTATTGAATTTGTAACAGAATTCGTTCAGATAATTTTGAAGATATTCAGGTTTAATATCGTGATAAATATCCAGTAACATTCGTTTAGCGTTACTGATTGCTATATGAACCCAAGGTAATACCTTTCCAATTTCTTCTTTTGGTATTACTTGTGGTCGATGCTCTTTGACAATATCTTTTAATTTGACGTAAGAAGTTGAATCGTCAGAATCAATGGTTGATTCTTTAGTTACATTGTTTTCAACCAATGAGGTTATTGTAGCTGATTTTAAGTCATTTATAACAATCATTTTGATATGTCCCACTTGTCTTGGCTTACCTGTTTTGGTTGTTTGTCCTTCAACGGGTTGACTTTCTGCCATTACAAGGACTTTGCTTTTTTTCTGACTTCCACGACCTCTTTTCAATGGCTTTTTCTTTTCATCGTCAGGAGTTTCTGTTGAAAAGAAACCTTCATCTAATTCAATGACACCTGATAATGAATATATTTCATTCCGCTTGCCCATAATCTCACGTAGCTTATGAAGCAAAGTCCAGATTGGTTCATAGCGTTTATGACCCAACTGTCGTTGGAGTTCAGCCGCTGAAAAGCTTTTCTTTGTGCTTGTCAGCAAGTGAATGGCTATAAACCAATAACGAAATGGCAATTGTGAACCATGCATTACTGTATTGGCACGTAAACTTTGACGTTTACCGCATTTTTTACATTCATAGCATTCTTTATCTTTCTTCCAATAATGATTTGTTCCGCCACAATGAGGACAAACAACGCCTTGTTGGTCGCGATACTCTTTAAATTTTACTCTACAACTTGTTTCGTCTGGATATTGTGCAACAAAATTTAGTAAATTCATGTCTTTTATCATTAGTTCTTACAAAGATAATCATTTTAGGCGAAATATCGGATAATCATTAAAAATAATTATATGTCACGTTTTGAATCGTCGCGTTTTATACGTAATCCTCATGTAATGAATGAATCTATCTTATTAGCAGCTTGCGATGCGTTGGGGTGGAGTTACTTAAAGTCAGGTAATGAAATTACAGTTAAAGATGTAAAGCAACAATCTAACCTTTATGGTGAGTATGCGTTAAAACTTAATCTGGCTACAAATGAAGTTTCATACAACACATATTACCTAAGTAATGCAACGGATAAAATAAATACACTTCAAGAACAATTCTATAAATTAAATGCTGAATATGCCCGAAATTCACTGATTACAACGTTTAAACAAAAAGGGTTCACATTTAAAAGTAATGATAAGTTTGTTCCAAACTCAGAAGAAGTGTATTCCTTTTTTATGGTTGGTAGATCTAAAGACAAAAACGAAGACGAACCTATTGGACAAATAAAGTTCATAATACTTAAAGATGGAACCATTGTTACTGATTCAGATTATCTCCCAAACGATGTCAACGAGAAAGCACACGCGGCAATGGATAATTTGGAACTTGCATTAGGGAATAAACGTATTATGACAAAGCGTGAAATCCCACAAAAATATATTCATAAAGTCAAACCAAGAAGTACAACTTCTCAAAATATATCTAATCATGAATGAAACAATCTTTGATAAACTTCGAAATATGCTTAAAGCATATTATCCGGTTTTTTATCTTACAAGTTTTGAATACGACAGAACAAAACAAAAACTTCGTGGTATTACAAGAACATTCGAAAATAGTAATCTGTATGAATGGAATTGTGTTAGCGGTTTAAGGTTACTCAAAGATGGTTCATATAGCAACGTTGGAGATTATGAAGAGCCTGAAGAATTATTGAAATTTATATATAATATTGACAATAATTCGCAAAAGGATATTTTTATACTTGAGGACTTTAATGAGTTTATTGAAGAACGAAATGTAAAACATTATTTACGTTCAATTGCAGAAAAAGCACGTTTCACTAACACTCACGTTGTAATTATCTCTGCAGTTTACAAATTACCAATCGAATTGGAGAAATATGTTACTGTTATTAATGTACCATTACCAGATAGAGAAGACCTAGCTCTAACATTGGGGCAAATAGAGAAAGACAAAAAAGTCAATCTTCCTTTGCATTTGAAAAATAAATTAGTTGATGCTGCTCTTGGTATGACAACTATAGAAGCTGATTTAGCATTTTGTCTTTCAGCAGTAAAAAATAATTTAGATATCAATTCTCCTATCACAGTAGCTTCTGAAAAAGAACAAATAATAAAGAAAAGTGGAATGTTGGAATATATTCAACAAAATGAGACACTAAAAGATATTGGTGGAATGGATGTTTTAAAAGATTGGTTAAACAAAAGACAATTGGCATATGATATAAACGCAAAATCATGGGGTTTATCAGAGCCCAAAGGACTACTACTACTTGGAGTTCCCGGTTGTGGTAAAAGTTTAACCGCAAAATGTATCTCTTCGACATGGAATATGCCTTTACTCAGGCTCGATATGGGCAAAGTTTTTCAAGGTTTAGTTGGTAGTAGTGAAGATAATATGCGTAAAGCAATTTCAACTGCTGAAGCTGTTGCGCCTTGTGTTTTATGGATAGATGAAATAGAAAAAGGTCTTTCTGGCACAAAAAGTAGTGGTAGTTCTGACGGAGGCGTAACTTCAAGGGTCTTTTCAACAATTCTCACTTGGATGCAGGAAAAAACTAAACCAGTGTTTGTTATTGCTACTGCAAATGATATTCAACAATTACCGCCAGAACTACTAAGAAAAGGACGATTTGATGAAATCTTTTTTGTAGATCTACCTTCGGAAGAAGAACGCAAGAATATTTTCAGAATTCATTTAGAAAAGAAAAAAAAGAATAGTAGTGATTTTGCATTGGAGAAAATCGCAAATGAAACTGATGGATTTAATGGCGCTGAAATTGAAGAATGTGTAAAGGAAGCCATGTTTAGTGCATATATTGAAAACCCTGAAGCACCTAAGCTAAACAGCAAACATTTGGTCGACTCTATCAAAAACACAGTTCCGCTTTCAAAAACTATGAAACCCGAAATCGATTATTTGAGAAAATGGGCAAGTACAAGAGCTAAGTTCGCTTCAAAAAGATCTCTTGAAATATCTGAAAAAACTGAAGATTTATTACTTACTAAAGTTGAAAAGGAAAGAAATAGAAATTTTGAATAATCTAAGCGCCCAAAAAGCAAAAAAAGCCACCGCAAGTGAGTGTTTGTTTTTAAGTGTCTTGCAGTGGCTTTTATAGCTTTTTGATAATCGGCAGAGCGGTCACAGTACATTGTTTTTTTGTTCGGTTAGAGAGATGTGCATTTTGAAAGAAAAAAAACAATGAACTGTGGAGAGTTGATTATTTTGGCTTTATGCATTTAGACAATTTTATCGTGCTATTTCAGCAGGCTGACAAGAAAAGACAAGAAACAAAAAAAGACTTATTGCGTTGATGAACAGAAATTTGATTCAAACGGAATAAATGACGACAGTTTAACGATTGAACGGCCAGCTGCCAACACACGCCTAAGCGACAATAGCCGAATCCGTGCAATTTTGGAGTTTTATCTCCCGCATTAGCTTTTGTGTTGTGCGACAGTGAATACACCCGCTATTCGGCTACTGCGCTTAGCCTCGGTCGTTGGCATTCATTGTAAAGCCGACACACATTCAAGCACATTTGGTTTTTGCTGACACTCAAACCCTAACAAAAAACCAAAAGAGCTTGAATTTTAGCAAACGCACAAAAAGAATAATATGGAAACAATAAATACAGAATTGCAAATAAATAGGGAGTTATCCAGACAAAGAGCTGAAGATGAAGCAAAACGTGCTGATATGAAACAGCATGCTGATAAATTAATCCAAGGTTTTGAAAAACTTGAAGAAAGTCATGCAAAAAGAGCTATTTGGGAGTTGTTCCAAAATGCAATTGACCTTTCTGAAGATAGCGAAATTGTTATTGAACTTACAGACGATTGCATGAACTTCAAGCATAACGGCAAACCTTTTACTACTAACACTTTAAGTTGTTTAATTAAACAGGTTAGTTCTAAAAACACTCAAAATAACGAAGATGAAGTAGGACAATACGGAACAGGTTTTATTACAACGCATTCTTTCGGTAAGAAAATTTTAATATCTGGTTCTTTAAAAGAAGATGGCTATTTTATTCCAATTGAAAATTTTGAAATTGATAGAGTTGCTCAAATAGCAGACCCTGAGTTGATAGACAAATTGTTAATTCAACAAAAAAAAGTATTTGACCTTGTTGAAAAAGGTGAACTAACACACGATTGCAATAAATTTACTACATTTTCATATCAAACAAACAGTGCTTTAGAGAAGTTAAATGCTGAAAACGCAATTGACAGCTTAAAGCAAATTCTGCCCTATGTTATGATGATTAATAAGAAAATACAGAATGTAAAGGTTTATGAAAAACATGGCGCAGAAACAATTTATCAAAAAGGAGAAACGATTAATGATGATGATTTAATTGTAAATTACATTTACATCAATCAATCAGTTAAGAAAATCTATTCTCTATACTCTGAACCGGAAAATTTGATAATCATTCTACCACTGATTGAAAAGGACGAAGCATTTGTTTTTGAAAAGAATCTTTCAAAATTATTTCTTTATTACCCTTTAATTGGAACAGAAGAATTTGGATTCAATTATTTAGTTCACTCAAAGCAATTTGCACCTACTGAGCCAAGAGATGGAATCCATCTAAAAAGCAAAAATGAACAAGTACAAGAAAAAGAAAAGCATAATAGATATCTAATAGAAAAAGCATCTGAGCTTATAAGCAATTTTTCTGAGAAATACAGTCTAACAATTCAAAATCCGCTATTCTTAGCTGATATAAATTTTAATTCCCATTCTCAAAATATTCATCTTTCTGAATATTTTAAGGAATTAAAAAGCTCATGGGTTGATAGATTTAAGGCTATACGCTTAGTAGAAACTGAAAATGAAAGAATCACTCCTGAAAATACTTTATTCTTTAGCAGTGAACTTTTACTTGACGAAAATATTTCGATTCAATTTACTCAATTGTGAATTTATATTGGAGTAATATTCCCAAAAAAGACATAACAGCAAGTTGGACGGAATATGTTACCAAATGGGAATATGTGGATATATCTTTCATAAAAATTACAGATATAGTTAAAAAGATTGAAGAAGCAAAAAACCTTGATTTCTTTTCCGATACAATTCGTTTAAAACAATTCTATAAATATCTAATCGAATACGGATATGGTGAAATCTTCAATCAATACAAACTCCTGCCGAATATTAAAAATGAATTCAGGCTTCAGTCTCAACTAAATATAACTTTAAATATTGATGACATTCTGATAAAAGTTGCTGACATAATAATTCCTGATGTTCCAAAAAGATATATTAAATCAGGCTTTGAATATAATCTTGTATTTGAACCTTATGACAGAAAACAATTTTCAAAAGAAATAAATTCACAAATTTCCGAGTATAACAAGACATTGAAAGAAGATTGCTTATTGGAACAAGAAATATTAATCGCCCTTATTGATTATTGTAAAATATTTCCATCCTTAGAAAATACAGGAACCAGGGGGCAATTAGTATATCTAATTTGTGAGTATTATAAGATTGATTCTAAATTTGACAACCTACCAAACATTACAAATCAAGAAATTGATTTTTTAACTCCTATCAAGTGTTTATTAAGAAACTTTATTTGGGAATTGAATACTAAAGACCAAAGCTGGATTGAAAGCAATAAAGATTTTTTAATGAAAGTTGTATTTGTCATTTACGATTACTATGAGTATGATGATATTGTTCAAACTTTACCAATTTTTCCAAATCAATTATTTGAGTTATGTAAACGAAGTGAGCTAAAATTGGATGGTAATATTCCAGATGAGTTAAAAGATTTGTATGACGAAATTGTAAAACCTGCAAAATTAATTAGAAGTACTTTAATTTTAGATGGATTTGGCAGTTCCATCAAAGATGGAGAAACTAAGTATTCAAAGAGTCTTGGAGACTCAATTGAGAAAGTTTTTCAAGATGAAATGCCGTTGACACAAATAAATGAACATCCACATAAAAAAGAAATTCTATGGATAATAAAGAAAATTGCTGATGACGATAAGTGGGCAAAATACTTCCCAACTATTGAAGAAAAGAAAGCTATTATTATGATGGCAAGAATATCTGATAATGAAACCAAGAATGATTTGTTTTCTATTATTGGACTTGACAAAAGGAAAATTGCTTTATTAGGTAAAATATCAAGACGTGATGATTTAGAAAGACTCATCGCTTTAGGTGAAGCAGCTATTGAAGAAGAAAATCGAAATAACGCTGATTTCAATTTTAAGCATACTATTGGAACTCATATTGAAAAACTCATTAGAGAAAAAATTGGGTCAGAATTAACTAATTTTAAAATCGAAGTTCGCGAACAACAAGGTGGTCAGGATATTGTTGTAGAATACAATAACAACATTATTTATTACATTGAAGTCAAATCACGGTGGGATATAAGAAATTCTATTACTATGAGTCCGCTTCAAATGGAAAAATCAGTAATTAATAAATCAAAGTATTCGCTTTGCTGCGTTGATATGACAAGTTTCAAAGTTGGAGAACCTGACAGATATAATGTTACTGACATAAATATTATTTTGGACAGAATAAATGTTTTTTGGTATAGGCGCTTAGTTCGCTGTTGTTATTTTATTTTTAATCAATCTCTTAGGTTCGCTTAGAACCATCCTTTTTATGAGTAAATCGAAGATTGACCCCATCATTGTCCGTCTATTATAACGAAAATGATATTCATCGAGATAACCTTGCATCCGTTCTTTTGAACAATGGTGGTGTATTCCTCGTAGCCATCCCTGAATGTTCATTATGTGAATATGCAACTGCTGCATGCCTTTCCCTTTCTCCGAAGGTATTTGTTCTAAGTTTGGATAGTCTTTTTTCAATGGTAAATAACCTTTCCAAACATCAGTAATAACATTTGCATCGTTGCTGATATATGTTTGAAAAAATGGTCTAAATTCTTTGCTCGAAGCATGCTCAATTACTTGTGCATAAGCTCGACCAACACCTTTTTTATCTTCCAAAATTTCAAGCCCAACAATTACTAACTTCTTTTTACTGTCGCCACTACGACCAACTTTACCTTCTTCGTATTCTCCTATGAGAAACTCATCAACCTGAACTTTGCCCTCCAATCGGCTTTTACGGCTACTTGTCATTGCTTGTTGGATTTTCCACTTAAATTCCCATACTGTTTTCTAACGCAATCCAAATTCCTCTGACAATTCCAATGAAGACATTCCTTTCTTCTTGGTGCGAACTTTAAAACAGATATGAAATGCGATAAGCAATGAAAATTTCAACTTGTCAAACATAGTTCCAGAAGTGGGGCTTTCATCGTAATTGCATTTGGCGCAACGATGTGAATAGGGCTTTTTGCCTTTGCCAAATTTCAAATGACCACACTTCTTACATTGGTAAGGATGCTCGGCTGACCATTTTATTTCTGAAACATAGCGATAGCAATCCTCCTGTGTCTGAAAATATTTATTGAACTCTATTGAATTCACTCCTATATATTGTTTCCTAATATCCACGCTACAAAAGTAGCAGATTTATCCAAAATTACAGCGAACTAAACGCCTATACCAAAATGTTTTAAATGATATTGGTGGTAGAATTGAACCATTATTAACCGGTGTTCTTGCTGCAAAGGATTTTGATAACGAAATTACGCTGACAGGTGACTATCGTGGTACAGTTCCCCAATCAATAGTCAAACTCGGAGAATCAATCGATGATTTTGTAAATCACTTAATTCAAATTATAAGAAATAATTAAATGAAAATGCCAACGCTTCACAGTCATACACATTTGCAAGCCACACAAACCTTGACACAAACCAAAGCTTGCAAAAGAGTATGCCTGTCCCAACGCATTGACGAAGAAAAAAAACAACGAAATGCCAACAAAGGCTATATGCAATAAGGGTTTTAGTGGTAATTCAAGTATTCTGCCCCGCTCAAACTTCGGTGTCGGTGGACAGGAAAGTAGCCCGCAATCCCTTACTGCATATAGCCTCGACCGTTATGGATCATTATAAAAAAAGAAAAACATGATCGAATTTTACAGAGTAAACACATTGATTAATGAATCTGGCTCATTTTGGATGAGTCTTTTAGTGACTGTTTTAGGTACTGCAATTGGCTTTTCAGGTGCATATTACTTGACTAGATTGACAGCAAAGAAACAGAAAGAGAGAGAAAAACAACAAAAAAATGATTTGTATAAGGATCGACTTACTTACATGACGCAATTGATTGAAACGTGTATAGATATTATCAAAAGACAGATTGACAAGTTTGAAGGATTAGCAAAAGAAATAAACGAAGCTCCTACTGAACAACATTTTTTGGAATTTATTGCGAGTAATGACCTCCAGAGATTACAATCAATGGATACTGAAGAAGTATTTCATGCATACCATTTAATTATACCTGAAAGTCAAGATAAGATACTCGACTACAAAAATATCTACAGTTCTATAGATTACTTATACTTGAGTATTAAACAAACTATTGATTCTGTAGATAAGCATGTAAATTATATGCACCGTGACCAAATGTATATTAAAGAAAAAATTGAAAATTTAGACATAGAAGTGATTAAATGGATAAAACAAATTGAAGTTGATAGACCTGCTGATTTTAGTGCATTAGCTGAATACAATTTTCTAATCTTATATCACAACAAATACCAATCACTAATTCAGGAAACAGCATTAATTGCGAAAATCGAATCAGATTTCCTTCTCCCTTTTGGTAATGAATTGCGGCAACCTTATGACAAATCTCCTTTCTTTAGTGAATTAAACTCATTAATTACTCAATCTGCTATTAAATTTAATCATGTAAGACTAAACTCAACTGCATTCTCGTCTGACTTGGTTAAATTGAGAAAAGAATGGAGCGAGTCAATAGAGAAACTTGAAAAAATAAACACAAAAATAACGCTCCATAACACCCGCCTCGTATGTTTGCATAATATTTCAAATAGAGAGAAATTTGTGATATTTGCACTCAAACAGGGAAGAATTAGCAAAGGGAATAGCAACACACGCCTGATAACAGAAATGTATATCGAACCATAGATTTTGCGCCCTTTGTTTTTCCTTTTTCGAGCCTGAATTAGTATCTAAGAAACAATCCTAAAGCGGTTGTATTCAGTATATAATTTACGAGGATAGGCGGTTATAAAGGATTAATTCTGACCACAAAACAAACTTTTTTTTGTGTATGAAAGAATTAAAATCGTGTGTGGGAATAGACATTTCCAAGGACAGTTTTGAAGTATGTATCAAGCAATTAAAGGACGAACGGTCAGTCGTTAAGGCTACACGCAGTTTCCGGAGCGATTATCCGGGATTTGAAAAATTGATTAGCTGGACTTTGAGTAAAGTGCCGGATCCAATCTTTGTCATGGAAACAACCGGGGTTTATCACGAGGATCTGGCTCATTTTCTGTACGACAACGATCAAAAAGTTTCGGTTGTGTTGGCCAACAAAATGAAGCATTTTGCCAAGAGCCTGAATATGAAGACCAAAACAGACAAAGCCGATGCTCAAATGATTGCCCAGTATGGTTTGGAACGCCCCCTGGAGTGGTGGAAACCAATGATGCCGAAGATGAAGGACCTGCGGGATTTATGCAGGGAACGGCTATCGTTGAAAAAAGATCTGGTACGCTGCAAGTGTCAGATTCATGGACTCAAACACGCTCACAGCACGCTTTCGGTAGTGTTACAACTCAAGGAACAACAAATTGAATTTCTGGAGAAGAACATTCAAATCATTGAAGACGATATTGTTCGGTTAACGAATGAGGATAAGGAATTTAGCCGGCGGGTTAAGAACATAGAAACGATTAAAGGGCTGCGTTTGCTCACCATTGTCACTGTGCTGTGCGAAACCAATGGGTTTACACAGTTCAACAATATCCGACAGGTGGTAAGTTATGCCGGATTGGATATTGCAGAGCGGCAATCGGGACTTTTTAAAGGGAAAACACGGATTTCCAAGAAAGGGAATACACGGATCAGGGAATGTTTGTATATGCCGGCCCTCTCGGCAACCTCTTATAATGAACCGATTAAGGCCCTGTATGAACGTATTGTGGAACGGAATCCTACAATCAAACGAAAAGGCGTGGTAGCTGGTATGCGTAAATTATTAATTCTTATATTTGTATTGTGGAAGAAAAACGAAGCATACAATGCAGAATACCAGTGGAATGCCTGCGGATAGACTTCGGGTATTGAGGAGACTAAGCTCTTTCTTTCTGTGCCGGCTCCCCGGGAGCCGAAAAACAAAAGAAGCGGAGTCAAGCCCCGCTTCGCTAGATAGACTGTTTCGGTACAAAGTATCGACTGAAGTCTTCTTTCTGTGCGGTACAAAAGTAAGAATTTTCCCGAAAAAAAATGTAATTTTATTTGGATTTAATCATAGTATCTATGGCCATTGGCTGGCTGACGTGCATTTAGCAGGTTTTGCTCCCGCATTCACTTTGTCGCTGGGCGACAGCGAACGCTCCCGCAAACCGCCAATGCCCATAGCCTCGGTCGTTAGCAAACATATTAAAAACGAAAAAACAAAGCAATGAAAAATAAACTTTTTATTCCTCCAACGGCATTATCTATTATTACAACATATAAATGTAGTGCAAAATGTCACGATTGCTGTTTTGCTTGTAGCCCTAAAAGAAATGAAAAACTTTTATTACGAGAAATAAAAAAATACGTAGATGATGCGACAGATAGTTATCCGACAATAAAGATTGTTATATTAACGGGTGGAGAATCGTTTCTATTAAAAAACAATCTAATCAAAATAGTTGAACATATTGCAAAAAAAGGTCTTTTTACAAGAATTATAACAAATGGATATTGGGCATCAAACTACGAAATTGCCAAAGAAAAATTAATACCACTTGTAAAATCAGGTCTTTCTGAGATTAATTTTAGTACGGGAGATGACCATATTGAATTTGTACCATTTGAAAGAGTAAAAAATGGAGCAATGGCTGCACTTGATCTTCGAATCACTACGTTAATAAATGTTGAGTCTGGCTCTGACAGGAAATTTAACTATGAATTGATAACAAAAGACGAAACATTAGTAAACTATATTTTTCCTAATAAAAAAGAAAACCCATTAGGTATTATCAATGGATTATGGATGCCTTTCACTGAAAAATCTATGAATAAATCTAATGATATAGATTATAATAATTGTGCGAAAAATGAATTAAACAAAGGTAAATGCACAAACTTATTTAACACTAAAACAATTACCCCCGAGCACAGAATGGTCGCTTGTTGTGGATTACCCTCTATTTATATTAAATATATAGATTTAGGAAATACTCAAAAATTTCCGATAAAAAAATTATATGATGCTCAATTCGAAGATTTTTAAAAATCTGGATTTCAACCGATGGACCATATAAGATACTTAAATTCATTGGGGAAAAAATTGGACAAAAAAATGTGATAGAATTAAATAAAAATATGCATATATGCTACTATTGTGCAAGTATTTTCAATAATAATGATTACTTAAAAATAATACAAAATCATTATTCAGAGGTATATTCTTCAGTATTATTAAAACATATGTTAAATCAGAAAAAAAATTAAGTTATGAAAAAACCAAACAAACACTTAACTAGATTAGTTACTGGTACAATCTCGACGAGTATTTTAGTAAGTTCCTGTTCTGATAATTTTATTTACAACAAAGTAGAAAATGCAGATATTGGTGCTACTGCAATAAAAATATCATATACGCAATGAAGAATTAGAGTATTTCAAATTCTTAGATAAATTATCAATAGATATAATTAACAACCCCAAAACTGCAGCTGAATTTATAAAATCGCCACAAAAATATATGAGGGCTAATGGATATAATAAAGTAATTTCTTTAGATGATGAACTTTTAAATTTGACATTAGCTTTAGCTGATGAAGACATTCATAATGCTATTATGAATAATGATATTAAAACGTATATTCAATTAATTTATGAAAAAGGGTTAATATCAAATATGCAACAAATTGATAATGGTCTCACTGACGAACAAAGAAAAGAAATTTTATTAAGTATAGGTGTTTCAGAATCTGAAATTGATGATTTTAATTTACCGATAATTTTTGGTGCTGTTGTCGTTGTTTTTTATATTGCAGCGGCTGTTATCTCTTATGCAGCTGTTATGTATACCGCTGCAATTACCGTAAATTTAGCTGCGACTTTAGCTGTTGCAATAAAAATAGGTGTTGTCACAAGTACAAAAACTTATACTTCAACGACAACAAGAGGTAACAGTGTATTAATACCAACAGATGATTCAATATATGATATTTGGCTACTTAAAAACAACACTTTTGTTATGCTTCAAGACGAAGATATTGAAAATGCAATAAAAGATGCAGTAACTGCTGTTGTTAAGGAACAACCCGAAATATCTACTTCTACCGATATAGACAAATTAAATCAAACCATAAAATATAATGTTTTAAAACAAGAAGAAAATTTGTCTAGTTTTGAAAGTTTAGAAATAGAATAATAAAACAAGATTACTGAAAATAACCTACAAATCCAAAATTGACATTGGAATTATATTTTTGATTATTTTTTTTATTGTATTATCTGCGATTCCTATGTTTATTTCTCCTATTTCTTGGCTTGGCATTACAATACTTTTATTGACATTAATTTTTATTGTATACCTTTTTTTATCAATCTCATATACTATTGAAAATAATGAACTTTTTATTAAAACAGGTATAACTAAACCAACTAAAATTAGATATTTTTACAATAACAAAAATAACAAAGACAAATAATATTATTAGCTCTCCGGCTGCATCATTAGACCGAATTGAGATTGAGTATGGAAAGCATAATAATGATTATAATATCTCCTAAAAACGAAAATGACTTTTTAAAAAAAATCAAAGAAATTAATCCGAAAGTAATAGTGGACTTAAATTTAATAAAATAGTTAATTATTTAGCATAATAATATAAAATACGTTTGCTAACACAGGCTATAAGTAATGGCGGGATAAAGTGCAATGATGAAACTTTGTAGTCCGCTTGTACATTTATCTCATTATGATAGCAAAGTTCTCCGCAGTCCGCCACTACTTATAGCCTCGGTCGTTAGCAACAATTTGAATATGAACCAGATAATAAAAATTTCGATATTATTAATAATCCTATCTTTGACTTCTTGTGCAACTTTGATTAATACAAATTCTACGGAAGTAAACTTGTACAGCAAGCAAGATAGTGTAAAGGTATTTTCTAATGATACTTCTAACTATTCTTATGCTCCAACAAAAATAAAAGTTGCAAGATCTAAAGAATCCTTGATTTTGACAATAGAAAAAGATAGTACTAAAAGAAAAATAATAATTCCTAGTAAACTATCCCCAGAGTTCTGGTTTGGAAAATTTTCCAAATGGTAGCCTTTATATAGGATACTTAGTTGATTTAACAAATGACAAGAGGTTTAACTATCCTACAAATGTATATTGTGATATAAATTGCCCAAGCCAAATTGACTTAAAATATAAGCCTACAGAAAAAACAACTAATTCATTTGATCTATCAACTAAAACACAACAGAAGAAAATATATTCAGGAGAAAAAGGAACAATGAATATAAAATTTTCCATTCCAGAAGGAAACTCTTTTGTTATCAATAAAGAAACACATATTGGTAACTCATTTGGTTTTTTAGGTATTACAACAGGAATTGATTATTATTATGAAGACAAAAAATATATTGGTATTGGAGTTGGTACATTGACAGATTTTATTAGCCCTGTCCCTGCACCATTTGATGTTATTGGTGAATACGAACGGTCATTTGGTTCATATATTGATATTTTTCAAGGATTTGACGTAAATAGATTTTCATTTAATTATGGATTAAGTTTTTCAAAATACTCTTACTATAAGAGAAGTACAGAAGAATTATTTCCAAATTACGTAGACAGTTTGCTTTATAGCAAAACGGAAAACAGAATTGGACTATCAATCTCATCAAAATTTAAAATAACTAAATATTTTAAATTGGGGATTAAATATATTCCTTCTATTTACACGCTAAAAAACAAAGAATTTAGATATGGACATTTTCTATTCTTTGATATTGCATTGAATTTTGAGATTAGAAATAAAAAAAGAAAATAAAAAACTGTTGCTAACACAGGCTATCTGCATTGGCGGGGTCGAAAGGTATGCACATTGTCAGATTTACGCTCGCACATTTTCTGTCTTTCGACAGAAAAGCTCCCGCAAATCCGCCAATGGCAGTTAGCCCCCTCCGTTAGGGGGCATCCAAAAAAAGGAAAAATTTCCTTTGAGTTACGAAGCTAACGACCAAAAAGCTATTGCTGATAATCAAAGACTTACGTGGTCGTTAGTCAGAATTATAAAAAAAAGAAAAAGCAGTAGCACGCTGGAATTTCATAAATATAAACAAACTTACAACTGGAAGACAATCAACCATTAAAAGATGGAAATAGACTATGACAGAAAAATTTGAATACAAAGGTTATTGGTATTTGCCTTCTGACCCAGACAATGCAATTGCCGGAATATTGACATACATTCCTAATGAATCAATAAAATTAGAATTGATTGGAACTTTTGAAAAATCAACAATCGGAATTCTCAGTTTCTCTGACAAAACAAGCATTGATATTATATTGGGAATTACTTCTGATGCTCACAAAATAACTCTTATAAACTGTCATCCTGGCGGTGGTAGTTATAATTTTAATTGTTCATTCCCAATTACAAAACTTTCAATTCAGTATTGTTTAGATGGTATTCACATTGAGGATTTTAAGGATAAAATATTTAGTTGGGGTAATATTACAATTCCAGAACTAACCACGTGGTGTTATCCAGCTGCTTTAGAGTCTGTTTATGGCTTCAGCGAAAAAGATAAAAAGGTAACGAAATTAGTGTATCAGTTAATACAGATAAGGTAAAGACACCAATAATTTCGGTAGATATAAATAGTCTGACTACTTTGAATTTAAAGAAAGATGTTCATTATGATGGGTCAGCGTATCATTTTGAATCCGACTTTTAAACAAAGTACTTTTTTACAAATACAAAAACGGAATAAGTCTTCCATTTCTGACTTTTTATCAGACATAAATTTGTTCGAGAAATTTATGTCACTGGCTTCCCTTTCAACAATCAAAGTCGCAAATATATCACTGTACGACGAGAATAATTATCAAGAACTAGATAGTAAGGATAAAATTTTTCACCCAATTGAATTGTTTTACGTTCAAAGAGATGTCGAAAAAGTAAAAACGAAAGAATTTGATTTTTTAATTTCATATTCTCAAATAGAAGATATTTTTCCTGAAATTATAAGAAAATGGTACAATGACACGACTGAGATTACGCCAATCAGGGCACATTTGATTAAAAGCGTGAAAGACAAAACCCTTTTTGACAGTACCGATTTTTTAATTGTAATTCAAGCAATAGAAGGGTTTTGCATAAGATTTAGAAAAGAACAAGCATTGAAAAGTGAATTGGAAGACCTTTTAAATGAGTTTAAGGACATAGATAAAGTTAAACAGCTAGAGATTAATACAAAAAGTGTCGTTGACTCAAGACATTATTATTCTCATTTCATGAAAAAGTCTAAAAAAACAAATATACTTGACGGATTAGAGCTTTACATTTTGACAAATAAGTTACGCATTTTATTGGTTTGTTGTTTGCTAAACTTTATTGGTATTGATAATAAACGAATTAATGAACTTTTGAACAAATCTAACAACAGTAAATTGCAATAGCAAACTATTGAGTGGATTCGACAAACATGAAACGATACATAGAAAAACAAATAACGACCCCCTAACACCCGCCTATGTGCAGTGGCGGCTGACGTGCATTTTGCAGTCTTTGCGCCCGCATTTCCTTTTGTCGTTTCACGATAGGAAATACGCCCGCAAACCGCAGGATGCCCATCAGCCTCGGTCGTTAGGGGCAAGGGCAAAAAATGCGGAGAATAAATTGCACTTTTACCGCATTTTGTGCGGAATATATTTTGTCGTGCGGTGAATAAATTGTATTTTTACCGCAAATTTAGCGGAGAAAGAAAAAAATATGTATTTATACGACAATCAAAACTGGCCAGTTTTTAAATGGAACAGCGAGAAACTGCTACCATTGCTTGCTTATGTGAGAAATCGACAAGGAAAACTTATTGGAAAAATGGGTGCTTTGGGTTTTGAACTTCAAAATGAAGCAAATCTGGAAATATTAACAATTGAAATTCTGAAATCGACAGAAATTGAAGGAGAATTTCTCGACAGAGAACAAGTGAGGTCATCAATTGCAAGACGTTTAGGCTTAGACATCTCAGGATTGGTTTATTCTGAACGTAATGTAGATGGGATAGTTGACTTGATGCTCGATGCAACAAAACATTACGATAAAGCACTGAACAAAGAACGACTTTTCAGCTGGCATGCTTCTCTATTTCCGGCAGGACAAAGCGGAATGTATAAAATAATCACAGGAAACTGGCGTGACGATTCGACCGGACCAATGCAGGTTGTTTCAGGAGCTTTAGGAAAAGAAAAAGTTCATTATCAGGCTCCACCAGCAAATCAAATAGAAAATGAAATGCGAATCTTCTTCGATTGGTTTAACCTGGAACAGAATGTCGACCCTGTTTTAAAAGCTGCAATTGCACACTTGTGGTTTGTGACACTTCACCCATTTGAAGATGGAAATGGAAGAATCTCAAGGGCTTTGAGTGATATGTTGTTAGCGCGTTCAGACGAACAATCATATCGGTTTTACAGTATGTCGACACAAATTCGAAAAGAACGAAATTCATATTATGACATTTTGGAGAAAACACAAAAAGGAAGTTTGGACATAACTAACTGGCTTGAATGGTTTTTGAATAGTTTATTACACTCCATTGAAAGCTCAGAGAAATTACTTGAAAAAGTTATTTACAAGCACGAATTTTGGCTTCAGAACTCAAAAGTATCAATAAATGACAGACAGCGTAAAATACTAAATATGCTAATGGACGACTTTGAAGGAGTTTTGAACACGACAAAATGGGCAAAAATCGGAAAATGTTCGCAAGACACGGCTTTACGTGACATTCAGGATTTAATAGAAAAAGGAATTTTGGCAAAATCTGAACAAGGCGGACGAAGTACAAATTATGAATTGAAAACCAACTAATTGCAACAAGCCCCAGCCCCTAACACCCGCCTATGCGCATTGGCGGTGCATTTTGCAGGTTTTGCTCCCGCATTCACTTTGTCGCTGGGCGACAGCGAATGCTCCCGCAAACCGCCAAATGCCCATAGCCTCGGTCGTTATGGGGCATAGTAAAAGAAAAAAGACAGACTTGTTGGTTGAAAAATCCTTGACGAACTGTCCGCTTCCCCCGATTTTGAGACAATTCTGTAACGACAGAATTTAGTCTTTTTCGGACTTCCGCTCAGCGGACAATTTCTCGCAGATTTTCTAAGAAAAAAATTTGACTTTTATCTTTTCAACTATGACCAAACGACTGAAAGAAAAACAAAAAAACAATTACATTAAGACAATGAATATCATTTACAAAGAAACAAAAGATTTGAATCCAAAGGATTTACAAGACTTATTCCTTTCTGTGGAATGGTCGTCTGGACATTATCCAGAAAAACTGGCAATTGCAATGCAAAACTCGTCAACAGTTTATACAGCTTGGGACGAAGACAAATTAGTTGGTCTTATTAATGTTTTAGACGACAACATTATGACAGCCTATATTCATTATCTTTTGATTAATCCGAAATTTCAAGGAAAAGGAATTGGAAAAAATTTGGTCAACTATGTCAAAGCCAAATATAAAGACTACCTAAGAATTGTATTAATTGCTTACGACAAAGAAGCTCCATTTTACCAAAATCTTGGTTTTGAAATCGGAGACGAAAAGCTGCCTATGTTTATTACTTCGTTGTGGACATAAACAATTTTTGACAACGAGAAAAATATTTGATTTTTGTACGTTTCGGTTGAGAAATGTGATTTAAACAACTTGTACGACACAAAAACACAGTTGTACGAGAGAATTCACATTCAAATAACTGAAACAAAATCAACTGGAAAACAGAAAACTACGACCCCATAACACACGCCTATGTCCATTGGCTGGCTGACGTGCAATTGGCAGGTTTTGCGCCCGCATTCACTTTGTCGCTGGGCGACAGTGAAAGCTCCCGCAAACCGCCAATGCCCATAGCCTCGGTCGTTAGCAACAATTTGAATATGAACCAGATAATAAAAATTTCGATATTATTAATAATCCTATCTTTGACTTCTTGTGCAACTTTGATTAATACAAATTCTACGGAAGTAAACTTGTACAGCAAGCAAGATAGTGTAAAGGTATTTTCTAATGATACTTCTAACTATTCTTATGCTCCAACAAAAATAAAAGTTGCAAGATCTAAAGAATCCTTGATTTTGACAATAGAAAAAGATAGTACTAAAAGAAAAATAATAATTCCTAGTAAACTATCCCCAGAGTTCTGGTTTGGAAATATTTTAAATGGTAGCCTTTATATAGGATACTTAGTTGATTTAACAAATGACAAGAGGTTTAACTATCCTACAAATGTATATTGTGATATAAATTGCCCAAGCCAAATTGACTTAAAATATAAGCCTACAGAAAAAACAACTAATTCATTTGATCTATCAACTAAAACACAACAGAAGAAAATATATTCAGGAGAAAAAGGAACAATGAATATAAAATTTTCCATTCCAGAAGGAAACTCTTTTGTTATCAATAAAGAAACACATATTGGTAACTCATTTGGTTTTTTAGGTATTACAACAGGAATTGATTATTATTATGAAGACAAAAAATATATTGGTATTGGAGTTGGTACATTGACAGATTTTATTAGCCCTGTCCCTGCACCATTTGATGTTATTGGTGAATACGAACGGTCATTTGGTTCATATATTGATATTTTTCAAGGATTTGACGTAAATAGATTTTCATTTAATTATGGATTAAGTTTTTCAAAATACTCTTACTATAAGAGAAGTACAGAAGAATTATTTCCAAATTACGTAGACAGTTTGCTTTATAGCAAAACGGAAAACAGAATTGGACTATCAATCTCATCAAAATTTAAAGTGACTAAATATTTTAAATTGGGGATTAAATATATTCCTTCTATTTACACGCTAAAAAACAAAGAATTTAGATATGGACATTTTCTATTCTTTGATATTGCATTGAATTTTGAGATTAGAAATAAAAAAAGAAAATAAAAAACTGTTGCTAACACAGGCTATCTGCATTGGCGGGGTCGAAAGAGTATGCACATTGTCAGATTTACGCTCGCACATTTTCTGTCTTTCGACAGAAAATCTCCCGCAATTCCGCCAATGCAGTTAGCCCCGAACGTTGGGCACCATTCAAAAAAAGAAAAAGACGTTGTTAGCAACAAAGAAAAATGGATAAAATGAAGAAATGAAATACAAACGAATGAAATTAAGGACTACGTCTCACTCCACTGGAATGAGAATATGACACAGATAACAAACTAAAAATAATAATCCAATAATAATTTTAATGAAAACAAAACTAACCTTTCTTTCCTCCGTTTTGACGACACTGTTGCTACTGGTAGCAACCACACAGAGTTATGCACTTAATTACACCATCAGCTTTACGGCTTCGGGTGTTACTACCTCAGTGGGTAGTGTACAAGTACAAAACCGAACCAAGGGTACTTTGGTAACTGTACCAAGTGGCAACACCTTGACTTTGACAGATCAATCAACAGCCGTTGATGCCCTTAGTGCCAGCGATGCCGGCATTCGTATTTCTCAAAATGCCAGCACTGGAACATCTACCTTGACATTTTATGCCGACCATACAGGTAGCGTACAAGTGGCAGCGTATGCCATTGACGGACGAAAAGTAGTTGAACTAACCACTCGTTTAGAGGCAGGCAACAATTCGTTAGAGTTGTCATTGCCAACTGGTATGTACGTTATTCGTGTATCGGGTACAGGATATGCCTATTCTGCCAAGTTGCAAAGTCTGGCAAGTTATGCTACCCAAGCCGGAATTAAATTTCTGACCCATACAAAAGTGGAAGCTTCCGCTCCACAGAAAAGCAAAGCAACTGAACCAGCAACTACCAGCATGAGTTATAATGCGGGCGACCAACTGCTTTACACTGCCACTTCAGGTATCTACATAGCCTCAATGCCCGATGTGCCTACCAGAAGCAAAACTATGAACTTTAATTTTTCAACTATACCTACTACTGCCATTCCAGCCGGAACATTTATTATGGGAAGCCCAACAACTGAAGTAAACAGAGGCTCCGATGAAACTCAACACTCTGTAACCCTTAATGCTTTCCGTATGAGCAAGTGCGAGATTACCAATGCGCAATATGCCACCTTTTTGAACACCAAAAGCATAGGTAGCAACGGTATTTGGGCAGCAGCTCAAGTATATAATACCCAAACTTTGATTTATTCCGATTATAGTTATATGGGGTTAACCTACAGCAACTCTCAATGGGTACCGGAAGTAGGTTACGAAAATGCTCCAGTGATTAATGTAACATGGTATGGTGCTACTGAGTATGCTACTTACATAGGTGGCACTTTGCCTACCGAAGCGCAATGGGAATATGCTTGCCGTGCAGGTACTACCACTCCGTTTAACACAGGTAGTTTTTTGACTAATCTGCAAGCTAATTATAATTGGTCATATCCTTATAATGGTGGAACGAATACCACAGATTACTTTCCCGGCAATACACAAACGGTAGGAACTTACGCAGCAAATGCGTACGGCTTGTCTGATATGCACGGCAATGTGTATGAATGGTGTTCCGACTGGTACGGCACATATCCCACCACTGCTCAGACCAACCCAACAGGTGCTGCTACGGGCTCGAACCGCGTAGTTCGTGGTGGCGGTTATAACAGCAGCGCTCAGAATTGCCGCTCCGCCTTTCGTAATGCCCCCTACCCATACTATAAAGACATCAATTTAGGGTTTCGGGTGGTTTTCATCCCTTAGTTCACTGATGAAGGATTTGAGCTAAAAGAAGAAACGAGTTGTGCACAAACGAGGGAGTGACGACCGAAGCAAGGACACAACGAGGAAAAATGATATAACGAAGAGAATGAACGAGAACCTAACACCCGCCTCGTATGTTTGCATAATATTTCAAATAGAGAGAAATTTGTGATATTTGCACTCAAACAGGGAAGAATTAGCAAAGGGAATAGCAACACACGCCTGATAACAGAAATGTATATCGAACCATAGATTTTGCGCCCTTTGTTTTTCCTTTTTCGAGCCTGAATTAGTATCTAAGAAACAATCCTAAAGCGGTTGTATTCAGTATATAATTTACGAGGATAGGCGGTTATAAAGGATTAATTCTGACCACAAAACAAACTTTTTTTTGTGTATGAAAGAATTAAAATCGTGTGTGGGAATAGACATTTCCAAGGACAGTTTTGAAGTATGTATCAAGCAATTAAAGGACGAACGGTCAGTCGTTAAGGCTACACGCAGTTTCCGGAGCGATTATCCGGGATTTGAAAAATTGATTAGCTGGACTTTGAGTAAAGTGCCGGATCCAATCTTTGTCATGGAAACAACCGGGGTTTATCACGAGGATCTGGCTCATTTTCTGTACGACAACGATCAAAAAGTTTCGGTTGTGTTGGCCAACAAAATGAAGCATTTTGCCAAGAGCCTGAATATGAAGACCAAAACAGACAAAGCCGATGCTCAAATGATTGCCCAGTATGGTTTGGAACGCCCCCTGGAGTGGTGGAAACCAATGATGCCGAAGATGAAGGACCTGCGGGATTTATGCAGGGAACGGCTATCGTTGAAAAAAGATCTGGTACGCTGCAAGTGTCAGATTCATGGACTCAAACACGCTCACAGCACGCTTTCGGTAGTGTTACAACTCAAGGAACAACAAATTGAATTTCTGGAGAAGAACATTCAAATCATTGAAGACGATATTGTTCGGTTAACGAATGAGGATAAGGAATTTAGCCGGCGGGTTAAGAACATAGAAACGATTAAAGGGCTGCGTTTGCTCACCATTGTCACTGTGCTGTGCGAAACCAATGGGTTTACACAGTTCAACAATATCCGACAGGTGGTAAGTTATGCCGGATTGGATATTGCAGAGCGGCAATCGGGACTTTTTAAAGGGAAAACACGGATTTCCAAGAAAGGGAATACACGGATCAGGGAATGTTTGTATATGCCGGCCCTCTCGGCAACCTCTTATAATGAACCGATTAAGGCCCTGTATGAACGTATTGTGGAACGGAATCCTACAATCAAACGAAAAGGCGTGGTAGCTGGTATGCGTAAATTATTAATTCTTATATTTGTATTGTGGAAGAAAAACGAAGCATACAATGCAGAATACCAGTGGAATGCCTGCGGATAGACTTCGGGTATTGAGGAGACTAAGCTCTTTCTTTCTGTGCCGGCTCCCCGGGAGCCGAAAAACAAAAGAAGCGGAGTCAAGCCCCGCTTCGCTAGATAGACTGTTTCGGTACAAAGTATCGACTGAAGTCTTCTTTCTGTGCGGTACAAAAGTAAGAATTTTCCCGAAAAAAAATGTAATTTTATTTGGATTTAATTAGTATCTATGTGACATTGGCTGGTTGACGTGCATTCCGGCAGTTTTGCTCCCGCATTCACTTTGTCGCTGGGCGACAGGAGATTCGCCCGCAGTCCGTTATAAGCAATCCAAAAAAAAAAAATTCATTGACTTACTTAGCTAACGTGCGAGGTGTATGTCACGACTTTTATATTTTTGTAGCACTCTTTGAAAGGCCGATTTTACAACTGTTGCTTTTAAAGTACGAGGGCAATCCTGGTTGAGATGTCTGCGATGACTTAAGTGGTGGTTCCTTTGAAAGGAAACCCCGTTCAGAATATTGATTTTCTTGCCAAAAGCGCATCTCCAAAGAGTTTTAAATCTATAAATTTATGACAGACGTAGACAAAATTTCAATGGACATCGTCAATTCCCGGGCAGCAGGAATTGACATAGGAAGCAGATCACATTGGGTGGCAATTGGACAAGGTCCAAATGATTTTAAAGAGTTTGGGGTATATAATGAAGATTTATTCGCTATTGCACAATGGCTCAAAGAAAACGGTATTAAAACCGTAGCAATGGAAAGCACCGGAACATATTGGCAATCGCTTTATGCGGTACTTATGTCTGAAGGCTTTCAGGTAATTCTATGTAATGGAAAATTCACCAAGAATATCAAAGGCAAGAAAACGGATATTCAGGATTGTCAGTGGATACAAAAATTGCACAGCATTGGATTGCTTTCGGGAAGCTTTTTACCCGATGAAGCTACGGAACAACTCCGGACTTTTTGCAGACACAGAGCGAATTTGCTTGATTCAGTAGCTGCGGCTTCAAAAAAAATGCAGAAGTATCTCAGATTACTAAATCTTAGATTGGACGTGGTGGTGAATGACATTTGCGGACTTACAGGTATGGCAATTATCAAAGCCATTTGCAATGGAGAAAAGAATCCTGAGCGACTGGCGGATCTTCGTCACCACAACTGCAAGAAGTCGAAAGAAGAAATTGCCAAAGCATTACATTCAAACGGTAGACAAGACTATCTGTTTGCTCTGCAACAAGAAGTGGAAATGTACGGAATGTTTCAAGCCAAGATGGCACAATGCGACATTGAGATTGAGAAAATGCTCAATGAAACCATTGACAAGGACGAAAATAAGAACCTGCATTATATTGAGAAAAAGCCATACAAAAAAGTCAACAAAAACACGCCCAAGAATATTGATTTAAACCTGCTGGCCTATCAACATTTTGAAGGAGTAGATTTAATGGCTATTGAAGGGATGAGTTATTCCACAGTGCTTTCACTAATAAGTGAAGTGGGTGTGGACGGAATAAAGCGGTTTCCTACAGCTAAACATTTTGCCAATTGGCTGAGACTTGCACCAAACAACAAAATTAGTGGTGGTAAAGTGCTTTCGAGCAAAGTTCCAAAAGGAAGTAACCGATTGAAAATTGCTCTCAGAAATGCGGCAAATGCTATTGGAAACCTGAAAGATTCAACACCTTTGAGAGATTTCTTTCAAAAAATCAATTTCAGAAAAGGAAGAGTATCGGCAATTAGTGCCACTGCAAGAAAACTGGCAGTGATTATCTGGAATATGGTAGTGAAAAGCATTCCTTACCATAATCCGGAAGAATACCTGTTCAGAGACCAGAAAAAGAAAATTGGATTACTTAAAAGAATCCAAAAACAAATTACTAAATTTGAACTCGAAAGCTCTGACTTTCAATTTGCTAATTAATTGATTATCAATTGTAGTATTTGGTCGTTAGTCAGAATAAAAACTAAAACAAGAACACTATGTTACAAGACAAAGAATATTTCGAAAATTTGATTAATTCAAGAAAGTATTGGGATTTATATTCAAGTGAATTTCATTCAATCGAAACAGATCAAAAACTGCTGAATATAGCTGAATATTTGAATTTGGGTGGGAATTTACATTATTTGATTAGTGTTTACAAGAGAAACAAACGCATAGATGTAAGAAATGCTGTTAGTCAATCTATTAAATTCTTTCTTGAAAAATTAGCAAATGATGACAAGGTTCTTGTAATAGGATACTCTGAAACACAACTTATTACAATTTTGTCAAGAGAACTCAGAAATCGTCGTTTTAATGATTATAATGAAAATCTTCATAAAAGCGAGCCAAAAATATCATTTGGCAATTTAAATCTTGACTTGAATATTCAAGAAGACAAAGAAACTCTTTTCTATGATAATCCTTGGTTAGACCTCGTAGAAGATATAGTAGACAATTCATATAAACCTCTAAATAAAAATATTCACATTGAAGATCAAAAATATATTGATGAGTTTAATAGCAGTGCAACAGAAGACTATAATTATCATTTAGAAATTTTACCAGAACCATTTTGGGGAAATGTACTTGACGCAGAAGTAGTCATTTTAACATTAAATCCTGGCTACGTAAAACAAAAAAATACAGAGGAATATGAGGAATTAAGCGAAAATGAAAAAATTGAATTTGTAAAAGACCAATGTAAATCAATGTCGCTACAAAGTTCTGAATTTATTCCTACTAACTCAAATAGAAATAGTATTAGTGACTATTATTGGGATAAAAAGACGAAAGAACTACGAAGCAAGTTTAAAATTCTAACTCTAAAATTGCTTTAATTCAATACATTGGATATACTTCTTATAAGTTTAAAGACTTGTCAAAAAAAATAACAGAAAAAACATATCATTTAGAAGAAGGTATTTTATATACTCAAAAATTTACGGTTAGACTTGTTGAATATTTAATACAAGAAAAGAAAGTCATAATTATTGCACGTAATGAGAACTTGTGGTACAAAGCTGTAAAAGGACTAAAAGGATACGATAATCTAATTACTTTAGACAATTACAGAAATACTTAAGTAATCGATAATATTTAATGATATGTTTTGACCCGACTAAAAGTAATGTTTCGTTGAGTCGTTCTTTTAAATTTTGAAAGCTACGATAAGCATCTAATGGAATCCATTGGTATTTGACAAATCGCCAAAGTATTTCAATCTTGTTGAGTTCTGGCGAGTATGGAGGAAGAAAGTAAATATAGACATCCATTTCTCTCGAGCGAGCAATATTGGCAATAAACTTTTTACTTTTATGTATTGGTGCATTATCCAGTATTACGACTGTTTTTTTGATATTTGATTGGCAAAATCGTCTATGAATTCAATAGCAATATCAGAATTAATAGTTTGCTCAAAGGTTTTAGAATATAATTTGCAGCAAGGCGTCATTAATCCTAAAACGCTTAATGACTTTGACCTGGAGGCAGGCAGAAGCAAGGGTTTGTCCTTGTGTTGCCAAGCATAAGGCAAATTTGGTGTTAATCCAAAATGACTCTCGTCACCAAAATATAGATCTAAATATCCTTGTTTGTGTAATTCTATTAGTTCATTAATTTCAGACTGTTGCATATCAAACTGCTCTTGATTTCGTAAGTGTTTTATCGAAAGTCTGGCTCGCTTAAAGCTATAGTCTAGCATCTTTAAAAAAAGTTCGCAAAGTTTGTTTGCAAATTTTTATATTATATTCAATTTCAAGCCAATGAAGAATTGGATTTAAGTTTCTATTATGTTTCTCAACCATTTCAGGAAGCTTATCTCTGACTTGTTCCAGTTTTATTTTTGGCCCTCGTCCTGAAGCTATTGATAAAGTACTCAACTTGTTTTCTGCAGAGGCAGAATCCCAAGCATTAAATAACCGTATAACTGCCTGCAAGTCTACTTTAGTAATTCTTGACACTTCTGCCATGGAATTCTTTCTATCTGATAGAAGTATCTGTAAACAACGACTTCTTTCAATGAAATTTGTGCTTGTTTTCTGAATTTTTTCTAATTGTTCTCGTTCTGAAACTGTTAATACAACGAATCTCATAATATATTTATTTATTTGATTATGAAGTAAATATACGAATAAAAATCAAAATATACAACTATTTTAAGGAATACATCAATAAATAATTTCAACTACTTAAATCGAATGCCTTTATTATAAATCATTTTATTTTTTGTGAGATTCGAAATCAAACTACAAACTGCCCTAAAACAAAATAAATTACAGCTGCAATCAAAGCACTCACAGGAATGGTAAGCAACCAAGCCACCAACAAGCTTCTAGTAACCCCCCAACGAACTGCTGACAAACGTTTCACAGATCCAACACCAATAATCGCTCCTGTTATGGTATGGGTTGTGCTAACCGGAATTTTCAACCATTCGGTCAGATACAAAGTCAAAGCACCTGCCGTTTCAGCCACCACACCTTCAAATGGAGTAACCTTGGTTATACGCGTGCCCATTGTTTTCACAATTTTCCATCCTCCGGACATCGTACCAAGTGAAATTGCAGTAAAACACGCAAATGCAACCCATTCAGGCAAATCATTAACTGACTCTATTCCATAACCTATCTCGGGATGATGAATGTGCGTAGCAATTAAAGCAGCCGCAATGATACCCATCACTTTTTGCGAATCATTCAATCCGTGTCCGATACTGAATAATGCCGATGAGACAAGCTGTAAATGTTTAAACCAAGAATTAGCTTTATGCGGGTTACTCTTTCTGGCAATCCATTCAACTATTACCGTAAGAATAGACGCCATAATCATACCTATTAGTGGAGCTAAAACTATAAACGAAGCAATTTTTATAATTACATCCGCTTTTATAACACTGAAATTGCCCATATACGCAGCTACCGCGGCACCGGCAAAACCTCCAATTAACGTATGGGAAGAAGATGAGGGTATTCCGAGCCACCAAGTCAATAAATTCCAAATAATGGCGGCTATCAATCCGGAGAAGATGATAGGCAAAGTTATAAATTCCGTTATTACTGTCTTTGAAACAGTATCGGCAATTCCAAATCCTCCGATGATGTGTTTTGCTATAAAATAGGCTACAAAATTGAATAAAGCGGCCCAAATTACAGCTTGAAAAGGTGTCAGCACTTTGGTAGATACGATGGTGGCAATTGAATTTGCTGCATCGTGAAAACCATTGATAAAATCAAAAATGAGCGCTAACGCAATTATTATGATTAGTAATGTCATATAAATTATGTTGTTTGTATATACAAAAAAAGAAATCCAAATCAAAATTGAATTTCTAATTTAATCTAAGCGTACTTAACAATAATGGTTTTGATAATTTTTCCGACATATTCTGCGGCATCGGTAGCTTTCTCAAGCTCGTACATAATTTCTTTTTGTTTAATAAGTTCCACACTGTCTTTGGCATTTTCAAACAAATCGATCAAAAAGTGCTCGTATACATCATCGGCTTTATTTTCGATAGTATGTAATTCGTAGCAATATTCCTTGATATTTTTAATTCTTTTTTTCAGTACGTTCAATTCATTTACCGATTTTTCAATCTGAACAGCGCTTTCTTTTATGCAATTAACGAGTTCTAAAGCCGATTTTGGCATTTTTTTAGGTTTATACAAATAAATTCTTTTAGCTGCACTGTTGATGTAGTCGGTAACGTCATCCATACGGGTAGCCAAATGATGTATATCTTCTCTGTCAAATGGAGTGATAAAAGTGGTATTTAATTCGTCAAAAACTTTGTTTGAGAGAGCATCACCTTTGCGTTCTATCTCTTTGATTCTTTTGTAAAAACTTTCAGCCGTATCTATGTTGTAGTTTTTAACAAACTCAATCATTAGGTCGCTGGCTTCGTTAATTACTTCTGAAAGACCAGATAATAAGGGGAAGAACTTGGGTTCTTTTGGAGTTAATTTACTAAAAATTGAACTTTCCATTGTGTAAAAATTTGATTTAGTTTTCTTTATAAAAAATAGTAATTCATTTCGATATAAATAGCGAACAAATTTACAAAAAACCTATAAGCCACAACCAAAAAGAATGAAAAATTTAATAGAAATGTAATATCTTATTAAAAATAGGATTCTTTCAACGTATATTTAAACTTATTTATTTTTCGGGTTGTTTAATCTGTAAAATAAGAACTTACCATATCATCGAAAAAAAATTAGTAAAAATATTTTTTTAACTATGGAAATTGTTTTATTTTTGCAACACTAATTAGTACTAACAAAATTATTTTAAAAATGGCTTACGTAATTACAGAAGATTGTATTGCTTGCGGCTCTTGCATTAGTGAGTGTCCGGTAGAAGCAATTTCAGAAGGCGATATCTATGTTATTGATCCGGATGTATGTACAGACTGCGGTACTTGTGCCGATGTTTGTCCATCAGAAGCAATTCATCCGGCGTAATCATACGTCTCAAAAAAATAAAATCCTGTAGCGTAAAGTTACAGGATTTTTTTATTCCAACGCCATCACTGCAAATGAAGCTAACCAATGTTCACCACCATAATTTCCATTGAACACGTAAGGTAAGGCGTTATTCATCATTTCTTCAGAAGCCGCACCAAAACGTTTTGCCATCACGTTATTTTTGGGCAACGATTTTGCTATATTTTTCATACACCAAGCCTTAGAAAAAGATAATCCTATAAGATGAACTATCTGATAATCATTAATATCACTTACTTCGGGCACTTGACATATATTTTCGATACTTTTGTTGTCATAAAATTTTCTCAACCACTTTGCGTATTCTTTTGGTGCTAATACCCTGTGCATCAAATCGGCTATTTCTAAACTTGGAGAGAAAAAATCCGATCCGTCCGGTTCAAGATAAGCGGGTGTTTTGCTATCATCAGCATAAAAATCAATGGCTTTTTTTAATAGTTGCGCTTCAAATTCTGTATCGTTAGTAGCTCTCGCCCAATCAATCGCAAAGGCCAAGGCAAAAGCCGAGTTGGGATGAACTCCTGTTCGGTTAGGATAAGTTTGTTTGGGTAGATATTTTTTCCACAAAGCAACTATTTTTCGCGTAAGCGACTGTAAATTAGCGTGCCACTGTCGAGCAAGCAGGTTATTCCAAGTGGATAATTCTTCGTCTAATTTAAGTAACCACGCCCATCCATAAGTTCTTTCGTAAGTTTCGGCAGCCGCGTATTTTTCAAAATAACGGCTTTCTTCAAATAACTTCGTAGAGTCAAACGAGAGATTTAATAGGGCTATGATTTGTTCCCGATTAGACATCGATGGTTTAATTTTCAACAGACGTACCAGCATCCAATGTCCGTGTACACTGCTATGCCAATCAAAACAACCGTAAAACACCGGATGCAACCCTTGGGGAGAAAGCGTGACATCTGTTTCATTATTAATCACATGACCGGTCTTGTTGGGGTATTCTTGATTTATACATTTAATCGGCAGTTCTGATAACCTAACAGCGATATCGTCTGAAAAAGACGTAGTATTTTGGCTAAAACCATCCGCAGATAGTAAGAGACAAAAGATAAGTTGCAGTAAAGTGATAGATTTTTTCATTTTCGTTTTTACAACGCTAAGATTTCTGTTGCCGCAACTTCCGATGCTTTTCCGTTGCCATATAAATTGACTGAGAAATCCGGCGTTTGATGAAGGCATTGGTCAAAAGCCGATAATATTTTTTCGTAATTACTCCCGGTGATAATGTTGTAACCCTTCTCAACAAGTTCAATCCACTCGGTTTCTTCACGCATTGTAATGCAATTTTTACGAAAGAAGAACGATTCTTTTTGTACACCGCCACTGTCGGTAATAACCAACTCACAATTCTTCAACAGCATAATCATATCAAAATATCCGACAGGATCAATTGTCTTAAAAGATGTGCTTATATGTTGTTGTTGTAATATGTTGCGTGTACGCGGATGCAATGGTACAATCACGGGAATACGCTTCTGAATCTCGTTAAGCGCGGCGACAATGCCTTTCAGGTTCTCAGGCGAATCGGTATTTTCTTGCCGATGAATAGTAGCAAGTACAAAACGTTTTAATCCGATTCGATGAATAATATCCGACTTTTGTTCTGCTTTTGTAGCGTAAAAAAGAGCTGCATCCTGCATTACATCGCCATTTTTCACCACTTTTATATCAAAATTATCAAAACCTTCTCGCTTTAAGTTATTTACCGCAGCATCTGTTGGACATAGTAGCAGTGAAGAAATACGATCGGTCAATATTCGATTGACTTCCTCCGGCATCATCATATTGAATGAGCGTAATCCGGCTTCGACGTGCACAACGGGAATGTGAAGTTTAGCAGCAGCCAATGCACCGGCTAATGTAGAATTTGTATCTCCATAGACCAATACTCCATCCGGTTTTTCCTGCAAAAGTATCTGTTCAACGCCCTCAAGCATTCGTCCGGTCATCGCGCCATGCGACACTCCGTGAACATTTAGATTGTATACGGGTTTGGGTATTTCCATTTCTTTAAAAAATACGTCGGACATATTTGTATCAAAATGCTGCCCAGTATGTACCAATTTTTCATCCATTCCCAAAAGCTGAAACTGGCGACTCAACGTAGCCGCTTTAACAAACTGCGGACGCGCTCCTACTACAGTAATGATTTTTTTCATAAAAACGTGTTATCTTTTTATTTCAGACATTTCAGATATTAAAAACATACACAAACAACTAAAAATAAATAAACTAATATCAAGTTAAATGTTTTTCATTGTTTATATCCGATGGTGAAGAGATGGTTATTTCATTTAATAGTTCAGCCAATTGTTTGGTCAGTTCTTTTCTTGAATATTTTTCTACGGAATTTGAGCCGACAACAGAAAGCGAACCGTGCTTATATCGATGATAATATTCTAAAATCGTATTTTTAAGTTCTGTAAAATCTTTAAAATCCACTACTTTACCAGCTTGGGTTTCGTGTAGTATTTTGGCTACATCTCCATCAGTAGGTCCTATTGCTAAAATAGGTCGTTTTGCTGCTAAATATTCAAAAAACTTTCCGGTGAGAATGCCTTTTGCATTAGCTGTATTGTTAATCAAAAGCAGCAATACCTGTGCCGAGTTTTGTTTGCGGATGGCATCAGCGTGGTTCAGATAATTTATTTTATGCAAATTTTGCGACAAGTCGAATGTGTGAATATCTTCGCGAACAATAAAGTCGGTCTTTCCAACTAACTGTATCTGTAAATCGTGTCGAAAATGGGCATTTTCTTTGCACAATTCGCTCAATACCCTCCACAAAAGTTTAGGATTTCTCGAATAATTTAAGGTTCCAATGTGCGAAAGCGTAAACCGTTCATCCAACACAATACCCTCCGTATTGGTATCATCGTCATCATATCCATTAGTCAACAAGCATATCCTATGCGGATTTAGCATGCCAAATTCTTTTACCATTTCATTAGATACAACCACAACACAATCAGCAGATTGGATCACTTTTCGTTCCAATCTCCGGTGAATAGAGTCTGATATAGCTGTTAAATTTAATTCCTTATAAAAATCTATATTTGTCCACGGATCTCTAAAATCGGCTATCCAAGCCAAACGCGGAAAATGCTTTTTCAGTCCAAGACCAATCAAGTGCATTGAATGAGGTGGTCCCGTGGTAACAAACGCGTCAACCGGATTATTTTCCAAAATTTTTTTAAGATACTTTACCGATGGTTTTACCCAAAACTTGCGTGGGTCGGGAATCAAAAAATTACCTCTGATCCAAATAGAAAGTTTTTCTTTCCATCCCGATTTTTTATTTTCGGAGATGAATCCGGCATTGATTTTTTCCCCTTTTTTTCCGAAGATATTTCGATAAATATTGTAAGGCTCCCAGATTGGCGTTTTTATCACCTGAATATCGCTCGCTATATCTTTTTGAAAAGAGAAATCTTCAGACGGATATTCGGGATTTTGAGGTGCGTAAATGATTGGCTCCCATCCAAAACTGCGAAAGTATTTTGTAAACTTCACCCAACGCTGTACACCTGCGCCACCGGAAGGTATCCAGTAATATGTGATAATGAGAACACGTTTCATAAATGTATTTTTAAAAATTCTTGATACTAATTATAGAGAACTCCAACTAATTAAACCTCACAATAATTAACGTCATAAACACTTCAAAATCAAAATTTTAAAATCACATTACAACAATCAGTTTCTACTGTACAACTCACTTCCGTTTTTTCGGACTAACTACTGTATTGTTTCTATTGCCGACTGAATACGTCTAAGGGTTTCTTCTTTTCCGATAATTTCCGTAATATCAAATAAATGAGGACCTTTGGCAGCGCCAACCAACGAAAGTCTCAAAGCATTCATAATGCTACCCAAATTGTATTCGTTCGCAGTAATCCATTCTTTCACTACATCTTCGGTATGTTGTGCAGAAAAATCGTCAATCGTATTCAAAAAATTGAATAATTCCTGCATTTGTCGTGGTATTTCACTCTTCCATCTTTTTTGTACGGTTTTTTCGTCGTATTCAGTTGGCGACTGAAAGAAAAAATAGCTTTGTTCCCACAAATCACCTATAAAAGTAGCTCTTTCTTTTACCAAAGCCACAATTTTCGCCACTTTTTCCGAATCTTCAAAAATATCTTTCTTGACTAAAATATGTTGAAATGAATCAGCTAATTCTTCGTTTGATTTTAGTTGTAAATATTTATGATTAAACCATTTTCCTTTCTCAAAATCAAACTTGGCGCCACTTTTGCTTACTCTGTCTAACGAAAATTGCTGAATAAGTTCCTGCATAGAAAATATTTCCTGCTCTGTTCCCGAATTCCAACCGAGAAGCGCTAAAAAGTTGACAACTGCGTCCGGAAAATAACCGGCTTCACGATAACCCGATGACGTCTCACCTGTTTTAGGATCCTTCCAGCCCAAAGGAAATACCGGAAATCCAAGCCGGTCTCCATCTCGTTTACTGAGTTTGCCATTTCCATCCGGTTTTAATAGCAAAGGCAAATGTGCAAATTGGGGCATTGACTTTTCCCAACCTAAATATTTGTACAAGATAACATGTAACGGAGCCGAAGGTAACCACTCTTCACCACGTATTACATGCGAAATTTCCATCAAATAATCGTCCACTACATTCGCCAAATGATATGTAGGTAAACCATCTGCCGATTTAAAAAGTACTTTATCGTCAATCACAGAAGAATTTATCTTTACTTCACCTCTGATTAAATCATTAACTATTATTTCCTGATTCGGTTCTATTTTGATACGTACCACATATTGTTCGCCACTTTTAATGCGGTTTTCGACCTCTTCGGTGCTAAGAGTCAACGCATTTTTCATCAGCCCACGTGTTGTAGCATCATATTGAAAATTAGCAATCTCCGCTCTTTTTTCATCTAATTCCAACGGCGAATCAAAAGCGATATACGCCTTGCCCTCGTTTAGCAATTGTTCAACGTACTGTTTGTATGTCTCTTTTCGTTCGCTCTGTCGGTAAGGAGAATGAGCGCCATCACTTGTCGAGCCTACACCTTCATCTATTTCGATGCCAAGCCATTGTAACGATTCTACGATATACTCTTCAGCGCCGTGCACAAAACGATTAGAATCTGTATCTTCTATTCTCAACAACATATCGCCACCGTGTTGACGCGCAAAAAGGTAATTGTACAACGCCGTACGTACACCACCGATGTGTAAAGCTCCGGTAGGACTTGGCGCAAAACGAACTCTGACTTTTTTATCCATATAATTTTTTAAATGATGAAGTTACAAAATTACAGAAAAGTTTAAGATTTTCAAAAAAGATTTCGTATTCAACTCGTGTTACGTTGTATGCACATAGTAATTTTGAGATAATTACCATCGCCAACTCTCGCGACTTACTTCGTGTGTTGAAGTAAATAAAGTGGTTTGAGACATTCTTGGGCTTAATCTTATTATACAATTTTCTTCATAGCTATTCTCAATTTTTACAACTGAAGATATTCTATTTGATTTTATCTAAGACATTATTAAATATTTGAAAAACAACATCTTGATGATTTTCATCAACATTACTAATCTATAATTCTGATAAATCAAGACGATGTCATTAAAATATTATCTATTTTTGTATAAAATATAAGTAAAATTTACATCTATGAATAAATATGTTTCATTCCTATTATCAGTAACTTTTGTTATAGGATCTACTTCGTGCGCAAAAAAACATAAAAAAACGTTACCTCCTGATCCTTTGGTAGTAAACATTGACTCTACCGTACGTCCGCAAGACGATTTCTTTGATTATGCTAACGGTGTGTGGTTCAAAAACAACCCTATTCCCGACGAATACAGTTCTAATGGCGTAGCACGTTTGGTGATTGACGATATACAAAATAGATTGAAACAAATCAACGAAGAAGCGGTAAAAAAACCACACAATGACATCAGTAGAAAGATTGCAGCTTTCTGGGAATCTGGAATGGACAGTACGTCGCTGAATGCCAACGGAATAAAACCTATTGAAGGCTTATTGGCTAAAGCAGATAAATTGACCAACTTAAACGAGCTGCTTGATTTTAATGCAGAGCTAAACAAATTAAGTATAGGAACATTATTTGATGCCGGAGTAAGGCAAGATGACAAAAAAAGTGACGAGATGACTTTCTATCTTGGTCAAGGTGGATTGGGACTACCTGACAGAGATTACTATTTTAATACGGATGAACAAACTGCAAAAATAAGAGCCGCCTATCCAAAGCATATTGCCAATATGTTTCGGATAACAGGGATAGATGCAAAAAAAGCCGATGATTTTGCCGCAAAAGTTATGAAAATTGAAACAGAACTCGCAAAATACAGCCGAAAATTGGAAGCATTGCGAGACCCTTATGCTAACTACAATAAATTTTCCGCATCCGATTTACAGAAAAAATTCACTCCAAACATTGATTGGAACAAATGGACACGCGAGATTGGAATAACCAAAATCGACAGCATTGTTGTAGGACAGCCCGAATTTTTCATTCAATTAAACAAAATGCTTAAATCTACAAACATCGATGACTGGAAAATATACTTAAAATGGCACATATTAACAAATTACGCCGCTTATTTAAGCGATGAACTTGTAAAAGAAGATTTTACATTTTACAATCAAATGTTAAACGGAGCAAAAAAACAATTGCCACGCTGGAAGCAGGTTTTGAACAACGAAGAAAGTGTTATGGGAGAAGCGTTGGGGCAATTATTTGTCAAAGAATTTTTCAATGAAAAAGCGAAGTTAAGATACGAAAATTTAGTAGAAGACATTCGTTCCGCTTTGAAAGAACGGATAAAAACGTTAGACTGGATGTCGCCTGCCACCAAAGAAAAAGCCTTGACCAAATTGGCAAAAATGACCAAAAAAGTAGGCTACCCCGATAAGTGGAAAGATTTTTCTTCGATGGATATCAAAAAACAATCGTATGCCGAAAACATTATGGCAGCTACAAAATGGTGGCACAATTATCAAGTTTCAAAATTCGGGAAACCCGTTGATCGCACCGAGTGGGATATGACTCCACAAACTTACAACGCTTATTACAACCCGTCAAACAATGAGATTGTACTTCCAGCGGGGATGTTTACCATTCCGGGATGGAGAGACGAAGATGTGGACGATGCCTTTATTTATGGCTATGCGGGCGCATCAACCATCGGACATGAAATGACGCACGGTTTCGATGATCAGGGTAGATTGTATGACGAAAACGGGAATTTAAATGACTGGTGGACCAAAGAAGATGCTGAGAAATTCAATAAACGTACGAATGTAATGGTAAAACAATTTAACGCTTACGAGCCCATCAAAGGAATGCATATCAATGGATCGGCAAGTTTAGGCGAGAATATCGCCGATCTGGGAGGCATATTGCTCGGCTGGGATGCTTTTGTAAAAACAGAGCAATACAAACAGGGGACAATAGTAAACGGTCAAATTCCTCCGAACGTTTCTTTCTCGGGTATGCGTATAGTTGGATGTATAATATGCGCCACGAAGAAGCGGCTAAGCGGCTGTTAACCGATGTACATTCTCCTGCAAAATACAGAGTTATAGGTCCTTTCGCAAATATTGATGCTTTCTATAAAGTATATGGTGTTACACCCACCGATAAGATGTACATTCCGGAAGCAGATAGAGTAAAAATCTGGTAATTGAGTTTTTTTGCAACAATACAATTCTTCATAAAATGATTGTCTTACTTTCACCAGCAAAAATTCAAAATTTTAAGCCTCAACATCAGGTAGCAGTTTATACGCTGCCTGATTTTCTTTCTAAATCGACTAAACTAATCGATAAATTAAAAACACTTTCTATTACCGAGGTTGCCGATTTATTAAAAATTAATTTTAAAATTGCGGAACAAATACACAACAGCCATTTTGTGTGGAACAAAAAACACACATCCGAAAATTCAAAACAAACGGCTTGGGTATTTAACGGTGAAGCATATAAAGGATTAGAAACCAGTTCATTTTCAGAAAAAGACATAGATTATGCTCAAACACATTTACGAATTCTATCCGGCTTGTATGGCATTCTACGCCCACTCGACCTGATTCAACATTACCGTTTAGATGTAGGAGACGAGACAAGCCTTTCGCTGGGAGAAAATTTATATGAATTTTGGAAAACAGATGTAAACAAAACATTAGCTAAAATGCTTGATAATACGGATGAGCCAAAGGTTATACTTAATCTGATGTCTAAAGAATACTCAAAACTGTTGGATAGAAAGAATTTGAATGCCCGAGTGATTGATATTGAGTTTTTGGAGTATCAACCGGATACAGAAAAGTATAAACCCATTGTAATTTACATCAAAAAAGCTCGTGGATTGATGGCTAAATATGTACTTAAAAACAAAATCACCGATATTGAATATTTAAAAGCATTTTCGGAAGAAGGTTACTGGTTTAATGAGCAACTTTCTTCCGAAAACACATTTGTATTTACACGATAAATATCAGATTATCAATATCCCGGTGGCGGAGGTGTGTCTCCTCCACTCCCACCACTGTTAAATCGTCTCATTTCTCTGGGAGGTCCGTCACCATCTTTCGGTCCAAAGTTTCTTTCTTGATTCATTTCCTGTGCCGGATTTGCAGCACCCTTAAATTTATTTATTTTGTAACTGAAACTTACTAAAAAATAAGTTTGTAGCGCATTATACTTTGTGTATTGAATGTAGTTATCTCCAACCGTCTGTCTGATATTTAATTGCTGACGAAGAATATCGTTTACTTTAAAGACAAAACACCTTTTTGATTCGGTATAGTCCAATCTAAGGAAGCATTCCACAACCATTGGTCTTGATTAAAGTTGGAATATCCACTCAAAGTAATGTAATTCAAATCAGTAGAAAAAGTCAATCTATCCGTTGGGCGAACAACCATATTTGGCGTAAAGTTCCAATCAAAAGTTTCCTGTTTATTGGTCGAAAAATTGTTCTTTGAATTAGAATATTTTAGACCACCCCTCACTCCAAAATCAAGCCAATCATTTGTAAAAGTAAAGGAAAGATTTTCCGAAGCATTTAATCTTTTGGAATCACTCAAATCACCCAACATCAGGTTTTCAATATCAATATTTTTATTATCCACCCCTTTTGATGTGTATCCGTACTGTTGTTGAAATCCGACTGAGGCATTGTTGCTAAACTGTAATCTTTTTTGAATAATAGGTGTATTTACCATCGTAAACATATTAATATCGTAGGGCATTTTAGGAGAATTTACCGTTTGAATATATCTTTTCCCAGTTGAATCATAAATGCTATTACTGGTCAAATTATCTTTAGTGATATTCCCCATCATCCCGATATTGAACGATGAAAATGTTTTAGAACTATACGTAGAAAACATAAAACGCAAATTATGTGTAAACGAAGGGTTCAATTCGGGATTCCCCACTGTTTCATTCATCAAGTCGGTATTGTCTTTTACCGGCTGCATTTGCGAGATAGATGGTTGATTGGTACGTCCACGGTAATTGATTCTTAAAAAACGTTGTTTATCAAAATTGTACCGTATTTGTGCCGTAGGCGAAAAATTCACCACGCTGTTTGACAAAGTAACACCCTGTTCGTCTCCGTAAATAGTGGTACTATAAGTTTGTGTTGGTTCTAACTTTGCACCAAAAGTCATATTAAATTTCTGTTGGAAATACCGGTAATTCAACTCTACCGCCTCACGGTAAAACGTATTTTTAAACTGATTGCTGTAATCTTGGTTGATAAAATCGTTATAATGCGCATTCTCAAAGTTATAATCGTATATATCCCGTGTTGAGTTGCTGTTGCTTTGATTAAATGACAATGCCGCTTCTAAAAAATGACGATTATTCCACAAAGGCTCTACGTACGACAATCTTGTTCCCCAGTTAAATCGCAAAGAATTATTCTCATTTTTTTGTTTTATGATCGAATCGCTGGTTGTCGTATATTTTTCAGAATAGTTCTCGCCATCAGAATTACTTTGAGTAAAGTCCGTTGATATATTAGCGGTAAAGGCGCGTCCTTTTTTCGATTTAAATTTTCTACTGTAAATCACATTTAATTTACCGTTGATGTCCAAACCGTCTCTATTATTTGTCGAATTTCCCCAACTGGTGGTGTCATTTGCCGTGAGGTAAGTATAATCAGAGTTTCCATTTGAAAAATAGCGAGAAAAGCCAATGTTCGGCTGAATTAAAATTGTACTCAATGAGTCCGGTTTCCATTCCGATTCTAAACGGATATTTCCATCATAGTTATCTCTACTCGATGACGAGTTTGAATTTGTTGTATAGGTTTCGTCTTTCAGGTAATTTTCACGATGATTTTCTGTAACCTGATCATTTCCGGAATGATTAAATGTGCCATCGCCTCCAATAGTTAGTTTGTCATTCAATGGTGTATTGATGTTATATCCTAAATTTTGAGTGGTAGTAATACCCGAGGACTGACCACCACCAAAACCACCTCTTCCTCTACCGCTACGCGAAGTATTTATATTGTTTGCACCGGCAGTAACCGTCGATTTAGTATCGCCGTTCATTATGTTGAGAAAAGCATTGGCATCATATCTAAACTCCGGATTTATATCTAAACCAGCGCCTGCGTTTATATTACCAAACATCCCCTGCTTTTTATCTTTTCTCAATGTCAAATTAATAATCCGCTCAGTATCGTTATCTTCAAAACCGGTAAGTTGTGCCATATCCGATTTTTGATCAATCACTTGAATTTTATCAATCATATTGGCAGGAATATTTTTAGTCGCCATTTGCATATCGCCACTAAAAAACTTTTTTCCATCAACACGTATATTCTTAATTTCCTGCCCGTTGACAGTCACTTTACCATCCGAATCAACTTCCACGCCGGGCAGTTTTTTCAACACGTCTTCTACTACGGCATTTTGAGTAGTCTTCACCGAACCTGCATTGTACTCTACCGTATCGTTTCTGACCATTACTTGTACAGCCGTACCGGTAACATCTACTTCTTTGAGCACTTTAACATCCTCCTCTAATGTTAATGCCGATAATTCGATATTTTTCCCATTGACTGTTATTGCTTTATTGTTATTTATATATCCAACACTACTTATGGATAGAATATAACGACCATTACCAACGCCTTTCAATATAAATTTTCCATCAACTCCGGTGCGCGCACCCTGTACAAGCGATGAATCTTTAAATGTCAATAATCGAACGGACACTAAATCTAATGGACTACCTGTTTTTTTGTCATTTACACTTCCACTGATGATGTGTTGCGCCGATGCGTTGGAAAGTAAAATAAGTGTAAACAATAATGCGATTGTTTTCTTCATACTATGCTATTAATTATCAAATTGTGATTATACACAGACACGTAAATATGTAACAATGCTGTGTCATTTTAGAATGTAATTTTGTTAGTGCTACCTTTTTATGCTTTTATGCTGAATTTTGACTGACAAAACTCCGAAAAGTTTTAAATACAAAACATTTTTTTTCTGATTTTGTTATATACACAAACAACTATTTATAACTATTCTAAACAAAATCTTATGAGAACATTTCATTTAATCCTTGTATTTATATTTTCATCATCGTTAGCCATCTTTGGTCAGTTTTCACTACCTTCGCTTAATTATTCGTACAAATCCCTTGAGCCGTATATTGACAGCACCACTATGCGTATTCACTATTCGGCACATCACGCGGCTTATGTTACCAATCTGAATAAAGCATTGGAAAAATATCCCAATTTACAGAAAAAAGAATTGACCTATTTGTTAGAAAACATCAATACACTCCCCAAAGAGATACAAACATCAGTACGTAACAATGGTGGAGGGCATTATAATCATTCTCTTTTTTTGGAGTTTATTGACTCCCGCCGGAAACTCGACGATAACACCCGAAGTAGAAAAATCGCTGATTGAAAGTTTTGGAAGTGTAGATAAATTCAAGGAAGCTTTTGAAAAGGAAGCTCTCAGCCGATTTGGTTCGGGATGGGTTTGGTTGATAAAAAAACCAACCGGAAAATTGGAGATAATTTCCACCCCCAATCAAGACAATATCAATATGCCCTATTACAAAACCAAAGGAAAACCCATTTTGGCATTGGATGTGTGGGAGCACGCTTATTATTTAAAATATCAACAAAAGCGATTAGCTTACGTCAAAGCCTTTTGGAAATTGTAAACTGGGAAAAGGTATCAGAATTGTATCGTTGATTGTGCTTAAAAATGGAAAATAGTATTACTTTTGCACAAACCAATAATTAGACAAGATTATGAAACAAGCAGACTTAGCACAAGATACAAATTTGTGCGGATACATTCAAACAAGCTTCTCCAAATCATTAAAAGTGGATATTTTAGGAATAAAATTAAAACGCAGATTTCTTGCGGCATTAGTAGGTTTTCTTATTTTAAGTAATTTAACTGCTTTTTCGCAATCTGACCAATACATCGGATTAGAGTACGGATTAGGAACTTCATTGGACGATGTGAATCACACTTCGTTCGGTATCACATACGAAAACAGATTCTCAAATCATTTTGGCTTTGAATCCGGGATATTGAACAGGACTAACTATGATTCTATGTACAAGTTTAGTTATTTGGAAATTCCTGTTTCTATTAAGTTCTATTCTAAAGCAATTAACATCAATTTGGGAGCGAATGGAGGGCTTTTCACCGGAGCCAGATCTTATTCTTCCGGCATTTTAAACTGGGACACGCCACTCAGCATCGCTGCTCAAATAAAACTGAGTCACGATTTCGTTCTGTCATCAGCTTTGACACTTGAACCATCGATTTATTGCATACCATTCAGCACTTTAGATGACAATGTATTGTTTGGTATCGGAATCAAATTAAAATATTTGCTATAAATTTGCTTATCAACTATGATAATTTAAACTAAAAAATCCTACGATTTCGTAGGATTTTTTAGTTTATCAGTATAAACCGACTTATTTTTTCACTATTTTAGATACTTTATACTGATTATTCCCATTAAAATGAAGTAGATATATCCCTTGAGGTAAATTATTTACATCTAAAACTATCTGCTGAGCGGCATTGACGTTTCCTATAAATTGATGTAAAACTTGCTGACCGTTAAGTGAATAGACGGAAGCATACACATTGGAATCGTGAGCTGAAAACAACACTGAAATTTTATCTACACAAGGATTTGGATACAACATAATAGGTATCGTTTCAATATTTCTCACAGAAGTTTCTAAAGCCAAACAAGCTTTTACACCCGCCCAAGCATCAATTTTTCCGTTTCCCCAAGTGGTATTTCCACCTGACGGAATTGTACCGGTATAACTATCAGCAATAGATGATGTTTGCAATACGGTACGTACTTGTTCCGGTGTCAAATCGTTTTTAGCTTCGAGCCACAACGCCAATACTCCGGTTGCAAAAGGAGATGCCATAGATGTACCTTGCATAGCACCGTAATAATAATTCACACCATTTACCGTATTTTTCTTTACAAAATAATCACCATAATCGCTATTAAGAACAGCACTTGAAAAAGAAGAAACAATAACTGTACCGGGAGCTGTAATCTCGGGTTTTATTCTATTATCAACAGTAGGTCCCTTGCTCGAAAAAGAAGCCAATTTATTTTGAGTTTCTCCCATTGAATATGTTCCGTTGTTTATATCTGTATAAGAACTACTCGAGGTATAAGCGCCTACAGAGATAATTCGTTTTCCGGTACCACCAATTTCACCCATCGAATATTTAGAATCACCACTTACCCATCCGGAGACAGAATTACCATCAAAATAAGAATAATAATCATCTGCCCATCCGTGTACAGTACTGCCATCTGATGCCGTAATAATCACGCCAACAGAATATCCTGAGCTGAGTTTTGTCAAATCGGCATAAACATACGCATTCGGTTTATTGTTCAGAATATCTTTCGGTATATACATAAATCTTTCCGGCAGCTCCGTTTGTAGTCGAAGTCACACTGTATTCTTTGTCATTGGCAGTTGATGCTTGCAAAAGAGGAGTAGTAAATGATATTTTACTTGTACTCTTATTATAAATCACTACTTTTATCTGAAAATCTTTGTTTGTGTCGCCCCAGATATCTGCTTCTGCGCTAAGAGTTGATGAACTGTAAAAAAAGAACGATCTCAAAGTATCAGTCTTGGCGGCAAAAGTTTTGGAAATATGTAGTTGATCTGCTCCCTCGTTTCCAGCCGCTCCCACTAAGAGTCTGCCTTTTCCTTGTAAACCATCGCATACCTGATCAAAAGCAGACGTACCATCATGAGGTCCATAATGGATACCTAAGCTCATATTCACAACGCACGGTTTGTTTACCGAAGTGGCATAATCATAAATATATTTTATCCCATCCGCTAATGAAACATTGTCAGTAGAATTGTCGTTGGCATTGTAGCTGACCATTACAATATCAGCATTAGGAGCAACGCCATAATACGTATTTCCATTATTTTTGTCTCCACCGGCTGCAATTCCGGTAACGTGAGTAGCATGAGTCTCATCAGAAAAATCTTTTTTTGCCGCAAGAATTGTTTCCTGTGTTTTATACTCCGTACCATACGAAAATCCGGTAGGTGGCGTACCAGTAACATTTTGATTCCACACTCTTTTCACTCTTGTTTGCGTACCATCTGAGGTATAAAAATTAATATGATCGTACTGAAATCCATTGTCAATCACACCGACTACCACATCTTTACCGGTATAAGGAAGAGTTAAACCCGTACCGCTATGAACTTTGTCAACATTGGCAGCCAAGCGTGCTTTAACCATCCTCTTACGCACTTTACTCCCTATTTGAATGTATTTTACAGAAGATAATCCGGAAATATTTACAATATTAGCCACAGGCACTTGAGCAGTGGCTATATTTTTCACTACACAATTAATCTTTACCCCTAAGTCCGTCAGGTTGCTCAAATCTGTGGTATCATTCAATATAATGAAAGCGTTCACGTAAGATGCGTTATCAACACTTTTGATATTATACCTACTTCGGAGTTTCTCAGTTTGATTTTCTTTTATCAAAGACAAAAAATGTAATGTATTCGGTGATATTTTTCCTGAATCTGCTTTGACAGGAGTCAAAAGGAACATTGCAAGCAACACAATGCCAATTTTCAATTTAGTCATATTTTATTCTATTTATTGTTTTTAAGATAATTGTATCATTCTTTTTATACCATACGTTTCAGATTTTTTTTGATACGAGTATAATCATACGATTACACAAAAGCTGGACAAGCATAAATCAGGGAACAGCCGTTGGTGTTATTTTCGAAGATTTGCCCGCGAACTTAAATCAACGGATATGATATGTTCAATTTTAATTAAATCGGCAATTTTATTTATTGGAATACTAAAACTATATAAATCAGAAGAGTAGCGGGTAATATAACGGGATAAATCTTGCATTTTTTCGGTAGATAATTCCGAATTTGTTTTAATAAAACCGTTGATAAAATACTGCGAGTCTCTTTTTTTAAGGTTGAACTTTGCTATTTGTGTTTCTGATGGAATGTAAGTGTCAATAGTGGTAAAATTATCTGTTTTTGATGCGATTTCGTTCCATAGCATCCGAAATTTATTCGTCATAATTCCAGTATCAGGTAATGTAACGTTGTCGGTATATACATTGGTGGCTTTTTGAGTAGAGCAACAAGCCGTAAATAACAGACTTATAAACATCAATAATGCTATAATTTTTTGCATAATTAATCAATATTTTTTTAAGAAAAAGTGGGCAAATATACTATATAATACGTCAATAACCGTTATTATTAACATAAATAAAAATAAAAATGTAAGAAAATCACAGGATAAGTATTACGAAGTGGTTTTTTTATAAAATATCTATTACATTTTTAATCTTCGAATAGTTTCGCCTTGAGACACAAATAGCAGGTGCTTTTTCATTAAAAGGGGGGTAAAAAACACATCGCAATGATTTATTTTCGATAAAAGCCAAGTGGTTGAAATTCAGAATATATTCCGGATTTACTTGAATCAAAAATGAGCCGATTTTGATTTTGGCACGGTGGTTTTGTTTTCAAAGCCACCGTATTTTCATTTAATTAACCGAGATTCATTAAAACTCTACATCAACAAACCGATTAGTAATGCTATGTTAAGCACGGTTACAATAATCCCCATCAGATACAGAATAATTTTCGTAGTCGGTCGGTTTTTATATTTACCCATTACCTTCTCTGAAGAAGTCAAATATACTTGAGAGAAAATGGTTATAGGCAACTGAATACTCAATACCATTTGAGAAATAATCAATCCGTTAAATGGATTACTAATGAACAAAATAATTAAAAAAGCCACTACCAACGAAATAAATACACCCGTTCGGGAGTGATTGTCTTTGATGTCGTAGGGTTCTTTATACATTCCGGCAAAAATAGTTCCGGCAGCCATTCCTGAAGTGATGGTGGAAGAAATGCCGGCAAAAAGCAGTGCAACAGCAAAAATAACAGAAGCATTGCCACCCAATAAAGGGGCGAGGAGTTTTTCTGCCTGTTGCAGTTGCGAAACAGGTGTTTTTGTTTGAAAAAAAGTTGCAGCCGCTAAAATAATCATCGCGCTATTTATAGCCCAACCCACCCCCATTGCAAGTAGCGTATCAAAAAATTCAAATTTAAGTTGTTTCTTTATTATTTTTTCATCTTGCAAATTCCATTGACGACTTTGAATCACCTCTGAATGAAGAAATAAGTTATGAGGCATTACCACAGCACCCAACACACTCATTATTATCAGCATCGAATTCTTGGGAAAACTGGGAGTAACCCAGCCCGAAATAGCGCTATTCCAGTCGATGTTTACGAGCGAAAGTTCATATAAAAAAGAGAGCCCGATAATAGATACAAAAGCGATAATCCACTTTTCTATTTTATGATATGAATTTGTAAAAAGCATAATTATCACAAAAATCAGCACAAGTAAAGCCCCTGCACGAATCGGAATATCAAAAAGCATATTCAATGCAATAGCGCCACCCAAAATCTCCGCCAACGAGGTGGAGACCGATGCACCCATCCCCGATACAAGCAGCAATTTGGCATAGCGAGGTTTCAAATAAATGGAAGCTGCCTCCGACAAGCATAGCCCGGTAGCAATACCCAAGTGAGCTACGTTGTGTTGCAAAACAATCAACATAATGGTAGATAATGTTACCATCCAAAGTAATTCATATCCAAAATCGGCGCCGGCGGCTAAATTTGACGCCCAGTTACCCGGGTCAATAAAACCTACTGTTACCAACAAGCCCGGTCCGATGTATTTCAGAATATCAAGCCCTCCAAATTGAGCACTGTACCCTTTCTTATCTATATTTCTAAATAACTTAAACATATTTTTTATTTGATACAAAGTTAAATAAATAAACAATATTAAAATAATTTTTGTTTATCTTTGTATTAGGAACAAATAGATATTTAATTTGTTGACGTTTGAAAAGGCTTGTCTTTTATTTTTTTGCAAAATAACTTTGATTACAAACATTATAACGCTTATTTACAAATACTAAACTGTCAAAATATATAGAAAAATAATTTTGGCTTAATATTTGCTATAAATAGACAAATTCTAATTTTAATACATTTAAAAAACATTGAATATGAAATCATCAAAAATTATCGTAACATTATCCTTATTGCTTGGCATGGGACTTATGGCAAATGCGCAAACAGTATCAGACACAACCAAAACCAACAGAGAGATCGACTCACTCGCAACAGCTACGAACACAAGAGTCACTCCAATTGATGCCGGTTTTTATCATTGGAACAATCCTGTTTTCAAATCAATTAATATCGATTCGATAAAACAGCATAAAAGTGATTTGGAATCGTATATGAAGGATATTCAAGCAATGGAAAACACATTGAAAGGCAATAAAAAAGAATTGAAATTATTTCAAGATCAAGCAAATGACGCTTCAAAGATGTTGAGCCGCGAAAGAAATAACTTCAAAGCCAAACAAAACTTTTTTAAAGAAGATGAAAAATTATTGAAAAAAGAAAAAAGTTTACGCGATAAGGAACGTAGTATGTTGAAAAAAGACAGAAAAGAACTTAAAAAACTAACGAAAACACTAACAAGAGATGAAGTTACCGCAAAAGAAAAAAGATTGGATCAAAAAGAGGCGGATATTGATAATGCGGAAAAAAACTGGAGCAATAAGAGAGAGACATTAAAAACCAAACAACCTCAAATGGCTGAGGAAGAAAAAAAACTAAACGAAAGAGAAATGGAAATACGTAATCGTCAACGCGATTTGCAACGATACCAACAAGAAATTGATTTAAAATCAGGACAACTGGATATTGAAAAGAAACAAGCTAAATTGGAACTTCAAAAAGCCAAAGCCGCATTAAAAGAAAAGAAATAATCTTTCCTATTGCAACAATAAAAATATTAATCCTGAGAAACGCATCGTGTATTTCTCAGGATTTTTCGTATATTTGAAGTATAAAAACAAATACAAAAATATAATTATCACAAACTTAACGCATCATCTTTCAATCACATAAAATATTCTGTATATATAATTTCAGAAAAAGATAAAAATAAGAATCACTTCAAAAAAACATTTGCGGATGTTCAGACGTTTATTTTTGTATTTATAGAAATAGAAAACAGTATATCCACTCGAAAACATTAGAAATTAACAAAAAAGATATGAATTTAACAGAAGCACTCCAATGGCGCTATGCCACAAAACGAATGGTAGATAAAAAAGTACCACAAAACCAAATTGATGAAATTTTAGAAGCTATTCATTTAACTCCAACAGCTTTCGGACTTGAACCGTACAAAGTTATCGTTGTCGAAAATAAAAAGCTGATTCAGGATATTTATGAAAAAGCATGTCCACAAATTGTGGTTCAGCAATGTTCTCATCTGTTGATATTCAAATCAATGAAAAGTTTATATCCTACCTACATAGAATCTTTTTTAAAACGGCTGAAAGAGACCAGACAATACACTGATGAGATGGTGGATGGTTATAGAAAGAAAATTGTCGATTTACAGCAAAGGAAAGGCCTCAACATACCTCAGTGGGCTAAAAATCAGACATATATTGCAATGGCTTATGCAACGATAGCCGCAGCTGATTTGCAAATAGACGCAACTCCCATCGAGGGATTCAATCCCGAAGCATTGGATGCGTTGTTAAATTTAGATGAGGAACAAGAAACCACTACGATATTGCTTACACTCGGTTACCGTGACGCTGCAAACGATCACCTGATGAACTATCCGAAAGTTAGAAAACCATTAACTGAGTTAGTAGAAATAATTTAATCTATTTTATCAGTCGAACAAAAAAGATTACGGATAAAAAGACTGTTAAACGAGAGTAAAAATATTATTTGCTCTCGTTTGAAATTTACTAAAGCCGTACGGAACCTGCGATATTTTTGAAACAACACCTCATGAAATTGTTAAAAAACGATAATCAGCCACTTAACAACAAAAGAAAAGACTTATAAAGAAAATATTGTTTTTATATACTACCCTACTGTTGCTTATGGCATCTTGCAATGCTGTCAATAAAAAAAAATACTAATTTTGACTTTATTATCGGACATTGGACGAGAACTAACGAAGAAGTCGGCAAGCAAACTTTTGAAAACTGGGATAAAATAAACGATTCAACCTACATCGAACACAGTTATACGTTAGTAGAAAACGACACCGTGTGGCAAGAAAACACCATTTTATCTCCCATAAATGGTGTTTGGTATTATCAAGTAAAAACGTCAAGCAACACAGTTTCGACCGATTTCAAGATGATTAACCATCAAAGAAACGTATTTACTTGTGAAAATAGAGACAATTAATTTCCTAAAACAATCAGCTATCAGAAAATTGAAAATGTATTAAAAGTGGAAATTTCCGATGATAAAATAAAAATTCCATTTACCTTTGAACAAAAATAGATTCTAATGGATATTAATATTGAAACACTACTTGCTAATTTGTCTCTTTATACCGATACTAAAAACTTTCATGGCGCAACCCATATTCCTATTTTCAACACGGCTACATTCGATCTGAAAAAACAGGAAAACGATGATTTTATGTATGATTATTCGCGTACGGACAATCCCACACGTAATGCGATCGAAACTATTTTTGCAAAAGCCGAGAACGGATACGGATGCGTATGCACCAACACCGGAATAGCTTCCGTATCGTTACTTTTTGACACCGTTTTGAAAACGGGTGACACCGTTTTGGTAGAAACCGACTGCTACGGTGGAACAAATCGCTTACTCAATATCCTATCCGAAAAAAATAATATTACGACCATTTTTGCCGATTTTACTTGCAAGAAAGAAGTGGAAGAGAGCCTCCAAAATAACAACGTAAAATTAGTACTGTGTGAATCTCCCACCAATCCGGGACTAAAAATCATCGATTTGGAATCCGTTGGGAATTTATGTAAAAAACATAACGCCCTATTTGCTGTTGACAACAGCATGGCAACTTTTGCATCGCAAAAACCAATTGACCTCGGAGCTGATTTTTCAGTTTTCTCCACGACCAAGTTTATTTCCGGACACGGAAGTGTAACTGCCGGCGCTATTGTTTCCAAAACAGAAATATGGCATAAAAAAGTACATTATCTTGCCAATGCACTCGGACTTGCACAAAGCCCTATGGATGTTTTTCTTACCTCATTGGGTATAACCACATTGGTTGTAAGAATGAAAGCACAAGAGGTAAGCGCCTTAAAAATTGCAAACCGGCTTGCTTCACACAAGAACGTAGTTCAGGTAAATTATCCGGCAATGAGGGAGTTTCCGCAATATGAATTAGCCAAGAGACAGATGAAAATTATTCCATCGGTACTCACCATCCGATTAGACACACCTGAAAATGCTGAGAAGATATTGAAAAACACGCGATTATTCGGTAAAAAGGTATCGTTTGGAACAGTAGATTCGCGTATGGAAATTCCTGCAAAAATGAGCCACGCTACCAATTCAGAAACGCAATTAGCCGAAAAAGGTATTACTCTTTCCACTGTTAGAATTTCCGTTGGACTTGAAAATACCGATGATCTGATTGCCGATATTCAAAACGCTTTAATGTAAATTATTGAAAAATGGTTGAAGAGATTTTTCCTATTGTGAATGAAGACGGAGATACTATTGGTTCCACGACACGAAAAATATGCCACTCAGGGAGCTTTATTCTACATCCGGTGGTACATCTGCACGTATTTACATCCAATGGAGCACTTTATCTCCAAAAACGATCAGACAATAAAGATGTTCAGCCCGGTAAATGGGATACCTCAGTTGGTGGACACATCGATTTTGGCGAAACGGTAGAAAATGCACTCAGACGCGAAGCACGTGAAGAACTTGGTATCGAAGGGTTTAATCCCATATTTGCATTCCGATACGTTTTTCAAAGTAACGTTGAGAAAGAATTAGTCAACAGTTTTTTCACCACTTACGACAACGAAATCAACCCCGATAAATTGGAAATATCGGAGGGTCGATTTTGGTCGATAGACGAAATTAAAGAAAATATCGGAAAAATATTTTTACTCCAAATTTTGAAACGGAATTTGAGAAACTGTTACACCATCTCCATTAAAACCTATAAGGTTACTCCTGTTTTGAAAATGGCTATTTCTTTGAAACCGCTGATTTCGTGTTTGAGGTGTTTCCCGTTGCAAGTTTCAACTATAAAATCGATGAATTTCACAAGTAATTCGTCCATCGAATCACCTTCGAGCAACGAACCGGCATTGAAATCGATCCAGTTTTTTTTGAATTCATACAATTTTGTGTTGGTGGAAATTTTCATTGTAGGCACAAAACTCCCAAAAGGCGTTCCGCGTCCGGTGGTGAACAGCACTAACTGACAGCCCGAAAGCGCCAATGCCGATGCGGCAACCAAATCGTTTCCTGGAGAATTGAGCAAATTCAACCCTTTTTCTACCGCCGGCTGTGTATAATCAAGCACATCAACCACCTGTGAATTTCCCCCTTTTTGCGTGCAACCCAACGATTTATCTTCCAAGGTAGTGATGCCGCCGTTTTTATTTCCGGGCGAAGGATTTTCATAAATTTCCTGATCGTATTTGCGGAAATAGTTTTTGAAATTATTGATTAACAATACACTATCGTTAAATACTTTTTCGTTTTTCGCACGATTCATCAGAATGGTTTCGGCGCCAAACATCTCGGGCACTTCGGTGAGGATGCTTATTCCGCCTTGCGCTATCAGCCAATCGGAAAATCGTCCCACAAGCGGATTGGCTGTGATGCCTGAAAATCCGTCGCTTCCACCACATTTCAGCCCCACTTTGAGACTTGAGAGTGGCATTTCTTCCCGTTTATCTTTTTTGGTATATTCAACCAATTCTTTCATCAGTTCAAAACCGGCTTCAATTTCGTCGGGGACATTTTGAGAAATCAGAAACCGAACACGGTTTTCGTCCCATTTTCCCATAGCAATTTTAAAATCGGCTTGCTGATTATTTTCACATCCTAAACTCATAACCAGCACCCCTCCGGCATTTGGATGCAAAGCAAGCGCGGCTAACGCTTTTTTTGTATTCACGTGATCATCGCCCAATTGCGAACAACCGTAATTGTGCGTATAAACTCTCACATCGTCTAAATGACTCACGTCCAATTCTTTTTTCACCCGATCGATAATCATTTGCGCCTGTCCGTTTACACAACCCACGGTGGGCACAATCCACAGTTCGTTTCTAATGCCCACATCTCCATTGAAACGCTTGTATACATTCACCTTTTTGTCCGAAAGAGGAATGTTCAGTTTTTCTTTTACCGGATGATACTCGTACTGTAAATTATCGTGTAAATTGGTTTTTACATTGTGTGTATGCACGTGGCTTCCCTGAAGAATGTCTTCCGTAGCGTGGCCGATGGCGTAGCCGTATTTGATGATATTCTGGTTTTCAGAAATGTGGTAAATTGAGAATTTATGTCCCGTAGGAATGTCATTCAACATCACTACTTCTTTTTCGTCAATTGTCAACTTTTCTCCTGTTTTCAAATCGTTCAACGCTACGCAAACGTTATCGGAAGGATGTATTTTTATGTATTTGTTCATAAGTTGGATTTTATCAATTTAATCATCTCATCATATTCATTTTCAGTTAAATACGTTTTTCGGGGATTCATGGCAAAAGTAGCGCCGTAACCCTCTCCATCAATATATTTTGGAGCAAGATGAAAATGCAGGTGCGGAAGTTTATCGGAATAAACCCCGTAATTAATTTTTGCCGGCTGAAAAGTCTCTTTTATGGCTTTTGCAACCCTGTTTACGTCCTGCATAAAACGTAATAATTCTTCCGGTTCAAGTTCATACAATTCGCGGGCATGGTCTTTGTAAGCCACAACACATCTGCCTTTATACGTTTGTTCTTTGAACAAAAATAGCGTAGAAACACTCAGATCACAGACTTTGATCATCAATTCCTTCTGCGTATCGTTCAGATTACAATATAAACAATCGTTATTAATCATAGTTTTTTATATTATCCAATTACTTCTGAAAGTGCCTTTTGCATCCCTTTTTCTACGATTAAAGCAGCATGTTTTGACACTTCGGCAATAAATTCGAGCAGTGTTGAAAAATCTTCTTTCCATATCTCTTTATTTTTCACAATTCCTTCTATCCAAGCGTAAATATCGTTTTTGTCGAATGTTTTTTGAATGAATTCCACAAATTCAGGAGTATCGTTTGGAGTAAATTCCACTTCTGATTTTCCACTGTAAAGCACCATCAATGAGGCAAAAGAAAAAGTAGTTAAAACGGCATTTTTGCCCGATTTTGTGTAGTTATCTTTCACTGTGGGAAAATCGCGTGTTTCCCATTTCGACAATGAATTGAGCGAAATATCTTTCAAATAATGTTTTAGATACGGATTATAAAAACGCTCCAGAATTTTGGCGGCAAATTGTTTCAATTCTTCCGGATCCTCGTCAATCATAGGAAGCACCTCGTTTTGCACCATTGAATTAATATATTTTTCTACAATTGGCGTGTTGAAGGCGTCCATCACTGTGGCACAGCCTAATTGAAGCGCTACCGGAACCATTGCCGTATGTGAGCCATTCAAAATGCGCACTTTTTTAGCACGGAAATCACGGATATCGTCCATAAAAAGCACATTCAGCCCGGCTTTATCGAGCGGAAGTTTTTCTTTTATTACCGAGTTTCCTCCGATAGCCCAAACGTGAAAATACTCCCCTTTCACCACTAAATTATCGTTGAAACCAAGTTCTTCTTTGATTTCGTTGATATTTTCCCTCGGAAAACCGGGTACAATTCTATCCACCAGCGTGTCGTAAAAATTACAAGCCGAATTCACCCATTTTTCAAAATCGACTCCCAATTTATTGTATTCAGCGTGCATCAAAACGTATTTTTTGAGAGTGCTTCCGTTGTCTTCAATCAATTCGCAGCACACTATTTGCAACCCTTTTGATACGTCTCCGTTGATTTTTTTGAATCTTTCATACAACAAAGCGGTCATTTTTGCCGGAAATGATTTGGGAGGTTTCACAAAAATATCGTCTCCTTCTTCGTAACGAATTCCGGCTTCGGTTGTGTTTGAAATAATCATTTCAAGATTTTCATCCAAAAATATTTTTTCATACACTTCGTATTCCGAGTACGGATTAATCACATCGTTGATACTTTTTACCAAATGCGTTTCTTTCACGGGCTGTTTATCTTTAATTCCTTCGAGATAAACGTGGTACATGCAGTCCTCGCTTCCTGAAAATTTCTTTTATTTCCGCCCCTTGCGGAATGGGTTGTACTGCTACAATTCCGTGATTCATAATTCCCGTTTCGTTCGCTTTATCAATCATCCAATCCACAAATGCGCGAAGGAAATTTCCTTCGCCAAATTGCAATATTTTTACCGGAAGTTCCTTTTTTTCTACTGTGTTTTTATTTAGTTCTTTCATGTTTTTGTTATATTAAAATTCAAAAAAGTTTTTGGCGTTATTATATGAAACATCTTCCACTATTTTTCCGATAAATTCAATTTCGGAAGCGGGAAGAATACCGTTTTCAACATCATTTCCCAGCAAATTACACAAAATACGGCGGAAATATTCGTGGCGCGGATACGACAAGAAACTGCGCGAATCGGTGAGCATACCTACAAACCGGCTCAAAAGCCCCAAATTTGATAATGAATTGAGTTGGGCTTCCATTCCTGTTTTTTGGTCTAAAAACCACCAACCTGAGCCAAACTGGATTTTACCGGCTACAGAACCATCCTGAAAGTTACCAATCATTGTGGCAATCAAATCGTTATCACGCGGATTGAGATTGTATAAAATGGTTTTTGCCAATTTATTATCGGTATCCAATGTATCAAGAAAACGGCTCATTGCTTTTGCTACCGTAAAATCTCCAATAGAATCGAAACCAGTATCAGGACCCAATTGTTTGAATAAACGTGTATTATTATTACGGATGGCGCCGTAGTGAAATTGCTGCGTCCATCCTTTTTCCCAGTCCATCACAGCGCCTTCATAGAGCATTGCCGATTTGAATTTCAGGATTTCTTCCAATATCAGTTCTTTTCCACCGTAAACTTTATTAAAAATTGTATCAATTTCGCTTTGTGTGTACGATTCGGCATAAAACTCTTCGATTCCGTGATCGGAGAGCTTACATCCCACGCTCGCAAAAAAGTCGTGACGATTGCGCAATGCCGCGATTAAATCACTGAATTTACCAATGGAAACACCCGAAACTTCCGATAATTTTTCGACGTAAGCACGAAAGTTAGCCGGAACTTCCACAGCCATTGCCTTATCCGGTCTCCACGTGGGCAGCACTTTCACTTCAAAACCTTCGTTTTTCAATGCAATGTGGTATTGTAAATCATCGATAGGGTCATCGGTTGTACATACTACTCTCACATTGTAGTGTTTCATCAAGCCGCGAGCGGAAAACTGTGGCGTGCGTAATTTTGCCGTGCATTCATCGTATATTTCTTTGGCTGTATCGGAGTTCAGTAATTTTGTTACGCCAAAACCGGTTTTCAATTCCAAATGTGTCCAGTGATACAATGGATTTCTCATCGTATAAGGAACCGTTTCAGCCCATTTTTCAAATTTTTCCCAGTCGCCGGTATCTTTTCCGGTACAAAAACGTTCGTCAACACCGTTTGTACGCATTGCACGCCATTTGTAGTGGTCTCCTTCGAGCCAAATCTGACCTAAATTATCAAACTTTCTGTCATTAGCAATATATTCAGGAATCAGATGGCAATGATAGTCTATAATCGGTTGTTTTTTAGCATGTTCGTGATACAATTTCTTAGCAGTTTCGGTTTGCAATAAAAAATCTTCGTTTATAAATTCTTTCATGATAATATATTTGATGTATTGTTATTTCTATTTTGAGTTTTATAATTACTTGTTTTTAAACGTTACCGCAGCCGGATTATTTAATCTATTCAACACTTCCTCAATACATTTCTGTAACGTAATTTTATCCGCTACCGGTTCCCAATCGAGTTCCCAGGTTGACATAACATAATAATCCACATAACCGTTTTCGGGAGTAAGTAAAATTACATGATTAAGTTCGTCTTCCGTTATTTTTTGTAATTGTTTTGTACGATAAAATATAGCCAAACCTTGCAAATCGCCGTTCAAACTTTGTTTCCCGAAAGTGGCGATGTATGACCATTCTCCATTACTTTTTTCAGGACGAATTAATTCTCCATTTTTATCTTTAAAAATTCCCGTCGCAAAATTCGGGATGTTTTTATCCGTTTTTAGTTCTATATGTGAAGCACGGCTCCCGGCATCAATTGAAATGAGCGAATTTAAGTTACATTTTACGCCGTTTGCATCCCAACCGTAATACGTGGTAGCCACTTGCGAGCGAATTTTGCCATCCGCTTTTACATAAGCTACAATGCTGTCGGTTTTTTCCACACGCACCGCCTTTGTGCCGTTCCATACGGCGATGGAGCCCAACCCAAGCGATTTTCCCACTTTCATATTGTCCATTCCCCAATCAGCCAAATGGTGGTATTTTTCATAATCTTCCACACCCACCGCAGGCAACACAATTCCCGGTGTTTTTTTGCCAAAAACGTCAATTCCGTTGCGCCAGTCAAGATAATATCGAAAAGCCACTTTATCACTCTCCCAGCCCGGTCCTTCATATTTTATATAGTAAGAATGGTCGGAATATTTCATCGGGTTTGCGTAAATAGTTGGTTTTAATCCAACGAGAACTCTCTTCGTAATTTTTCCCGACAAATTTTCCGCCAATCTTGTGAGAAATTTCGGCATACGTGCGTTTTGGATACGCTTCGGCAAGACCTTTTTGGATGGAATATTTGATTGACACGTTTGCAGGCAGGGTAGCAACAGGAAAAACGACTTTTTGATTTCCCTGCATATCCGAGACGATTTCTACCGGAAGTTTTTCTCCTTCGGGTGAAACAGCCACGTAATTCCCCAAACGTCCATTTGACCTTTTGCAGAGGAATTTCTACGGTGTAATCTTTAAGTAATTTACCCGAATTATTTTTCACCTGTACGCTTTGCGCATTGGAAAACGACACGGACAAACACAGTAAAGATATCAGAATTGAAATTTGATGTTTGCGCATATTTATGGAATCAGATTTAATCTTACTCAACAAATTTAGGATATTTTCTCCAACAATTTTCCATAAAAACGATATATCACCTTAAAAAAAACTATTTATCACACGTCATCATCGTTTCGGGGAATTATCCCGTTTTTTCTTTTTCCCGAATTTCACATTTAAAATAAAAAGAATCAGGACGTTTCAAGTCCTGACTCCTTTAAGCGCCTCAATGTAAATGTGCTATTTTCTCCACAATCTCGACATATCTTCCAATGTTTTTCCTTTGGTTTCAGGCACCATTTTCCAGTACGAATATGGCGGATAACACGCTCATTACTCCGTACAGAGAGTAGGTGAAGGTCATGCCGAAACTTTCCAGCGCAGGGAAGGTTGCGGATACAATGAAGTTGCTGATCCATTGTGCGGCAACGGCAATAGCTATCGCCTTTCCCCGAATGGTGTTCGGGAAGATTTCAGAAATGAGCACCCAGCAGATGGGCCCCCAGGACATCATAAAGGATGCGGTATAGATGACGATAAAGACCAGCGTACTGACCCCGATAATTTCGTAGAAAGCAAGAGCGCCAATGACAATGGAATTACGGTTATTATTCTCGTAATGATTGTTCCAAGTTTCTATTTGGCTTACAACCTATTCAACAAGAAAAAATTCACACAAAAATTTATTCAAAACGGATATACCGTAATATTCAAACATATTGCTTATTACAAAAGACCCAAAAAATAGAAATTGCATTATTTACCCAAAAATTTACTCCCAACAAAATCGGAATATAAAATGATTAACTAACTCGATATGGTATCAAGAATACTCAATTAGATATAAAACAAGATACCAAAGATTTTAAAAGCGAAATACTACAGGAGATTGGTCATCAGTACAGTGTTATTACTGAAAAAGACATTTTAATAAAAAATCTCAGAGAAGAATCAAATTTTTATAAATTTGATAATAAAGAATTGATAAAAGAGATCAATATCTTATATTTACTAACCTGGAAAACATCTCTATCGGACAACATATAATAAATCAAAATACAGATAGTTTAAAGGTTAAAACAGTGCTGATTTATCAACTGAAAAACAAAAGGCAAGAAGACATTCCTATGCTAAAAAAATGATTGAATGAAAAGCTAAAAACATCGGATTTACTTCTTATCGAACAAAAGCCGGAGAAATAAATATAACTGAAATATATGGTCAAAAATGCTATCGATTATCGTATCAATACACCAATAGTTAAGAATGTATTGTTTCAGACTCTTATCATATCTTTCTAATTCTCACTCCTCTTACCGAATGTGCTTTTCCTTTTTCAAGAATTAAATCGGCACGAAAACGGGTAGGTAAGATATTCTGTTGTAGATTAGGGAGATTGATTTCGTCCCATACCGTAGTGGCAAATTCGATGGTTTCTTTTTTGGTAAGATTAGCATACCGATGAAAATACGATTCAGAATTTTGAAAAGCTGTTTTTTGTAACGACAGAAATCGTTCCAAAAACCAAACTCTCAAATCGCTCTCGGCTGCATCAACATAAATGGAAAAATCAAAAAAATCGGAAACGAAAACACGTCTTTTTTGAAGCAAACGACTGGAGTTTACTTGTAACACATTTATTCCCTCAATAATAAGAATATCCGGCTCTTTTATCGCTTGTATTTCATCAGGTATCACATCATAATACAAATGCGAATAAACAGGAGCTTCGAGCATTTTTTTTCCTGATTTGGCAGACGAAAGAAATGCCATCAACTTTTTTGCATCGTAACTTTCAGGAAATCCTTTTCGATTAAAAATATCGCGCCGCTCCAATTCTTTATTAGGATATAAAAAACCATCAGTGGTTACTAATGCTACATTTGGTTTTTCGGGTGTCATCGAAAGCAATTTCTGCAATACGCGCGCCGTAGTACTTTTACCGGCAGCCACACTTCCCGCTATACCAATAATGTATGGAACGCGATGACTCGGACGCCTGAAAAACTCGTCACGCTCCGAATGCAAACGTCGATAATGAGTTACGTTAATTTGAAGAAAACGCACCATCGGCATATAAATCTGCTCCATTTCTTCGATTGTAAGCGGCTCATTCAGTGCTTGTAATGCCGTCAGATCAATATCGGATACGGGAAACATCGGGTGTTCTTCCAACTTACTCCATTCCTCCCGCGAAAAACTGCGAAAAGGAGAGAATGTTGCGTCATATACCTTTTTAGACATAATAATTTGCTCTATAAACGGTACAAAGGTACAACTTTTTTGCATTTCTTCCCATACGGATTTTTTGATACAAAAAACAAGATGAAGTGAATACAAAAAAGCGAAGAAAGTAAGAATCTTCGCTTTTTATAACTTATTGATTTATAATAGTTACAATTCTAAATCCACTTCATGAAGCTCTTTCCAAGGGAGTCCTTGTTTGTTGAGTTGCTCCATGAAAGGATCCGGATTAAATTCCTCAACATTATATACACCCGGACGCACCCACTCACCTTTGAGAAACATCATAGCGCCAATCATAGCCGGTACACCGGTGGTATAACTTACGGCTTGTGTGCCGGTTTCTTGATAAGCTGCTTCATGGCTGCAATTGTTGTAAATATAGTAGGTTTTTACTTTTCCCTCTTTGAAACCCTTGATACGGCAACCTATGGACGTTTTACCTTTATAGTTTTCACCTAAATCGCCGGGATTTGGCAAAACAGCTTTCAGAAACTGAATAGGAACTATTTTTTGCCCATTGTATTCCACTTCATCAATACGCGCCATACCAATATTTTGAATCACACGCAAATGGGTCAAATATTCTTGGCCAAATGTCATCCAAAAACGAGCGCGTTTGATTGATGGAAAATTTTTAACCAACGATTCCAATTCTTCGTGATAAATCACATACGATTCTTTTGAACCTATTTCAGGATAGTTCAGTGGTTTGTGAATTTGATGAGGTTCTGTCTCAACCCATTTTCCATTTTCCCAATATTTTCCTTTTTGAGTTACTTCTCGGATATTTATTTCCGGATTAAAATTGGTGGCAAAAGCTTTACCGTGATCACCGGCATTGCAATCTACAATGTCTAAATAATGAATTTCATCAAAATGATGCTTCACTGCATACGCCGTAAAAACGCTGGTTACTCCCGGATCAAAACCACAACCGAGTATGGCTGTAAGTCCCGCTTTCTTAAATTTATCTTTATATGCCCATTGCCACTTATATTCAAATTTTGCCTCGTCAATGGGTTCGTAATTAGCCGTATCTAAATAATTTACGCCACACTCCAAACAAGCATCCATTATTGTTAGATCTTGATAAGGTAACGCAACGTTAATCACAATCTCAGGTTTAAATGTTTTCATCAACGTAGCTAAATCGGCTACATTGTCAGCATCTACTTGGGCGGTTTGGATCTCCAGATTGTACCGCTTTTTAACATCATCAGCAATGGCATCACACTTTGACTTTGTACGGCTTGCCAGCATAATTTCAGTAAACACATCCGGATTCTGAGCTACTTTATGAACAACAACCGTCCCTACCCCACCGGCACCAATAATTAATACTTTTCCCATTTTATGTTTAAATTATTTACAAATTGAGAATAGAAATATAAGTTCCATTCCAATTATTTTTTCGTTACAAATGTAAGCCTTTTAACAATACACTCCAAAAAATTATCACGAAATTATGGAAGATTAGACTACAACTTTTTATTTTCAAATTACAAATTTCCACATTATTTATACAACAGCTACCTATAAAGTTTCGAAGATCCCTTCTGGCAAGATGTTTGTCGCAAATCCGACCTTTACGGTAAAAAAATTTATGGCGCCAAACTTTGAAAAATATAAAATAGTTTGTTTTTGAATATTTATTTCTTTACGATATTTTCTCTTTATAATCTTCGTATCCGAATTTGCGAATTAACTTAAACTCGTTATCGGCAGTCCAGATTCCGATACTTGGATGCGAAACACCGTTAAACATCGTGGTTTTAACCATTGTGTAATGAATCATATCTTCAAAAACTATTTTATCACCCACTTTCAAAGCTTTATCAAATGACCAATCACCATAGAAATCTCCTGAAAGACAACTATTCCCGCCCATTCGATACGTTGGTTTTCCCGTTATTGCATCGGTGGCACCCACAATGGCTGGCTTATACGGCATTTCGAGACAATCAGGCATATGACACGCAAATGAAACATTCAGTATAGCAGTTTTAATCCCTTTATTTTCGACTATATCCAGCACATCAGATACCAATACACCTGTGTGCCAAGCAAAAGCGCTACCAGGCTCTAATATCAGCTGAAGATGAGGATATTTTGCTTGAAAACTTTTCAACACTTGAATCAAATGCTCTACGTTGTAACCCGTACGTGTCATTAAATGACCACCACCCATATTCAGCCATTTTATTTGAGAGAAATATTTGCCGAACTTTTGCTCGACAACCAGCAACGTTTTTTCTAAATCAAACGAATTAGATTCACAAAGTGTATGAAAATGAAGTCCTTCTACTCCTTCGGGAAGCTTTTCGCCCAACAAGCCTGCTACAATGCCTAATCGCGAACCCGGCGCACACGGATTGTACAAATCGGTTTCAACATCCGAAAATTCAGGATTGATACGAAGACCGCAAAAGATTTTTTTTTCAATCGTTTGCGGATAAAATTTCTCAAATTGTGTTAATGAATTAAATGTAATATGACTGCTCAAATCCATTATTTCCTGAAATTCAGTTTCGGAATACGCCGGCGCATAGGTGTGTGCCTTGTTTTTCATTTCTTCGTAGGCTAAACGAGCTTCTGACAATGAACTTGCCGTACTATACGCAATATATTCTCGAACAATAGGAAATACAGACCACATAGCAAAGGCTTTAAAAGCCAGAATAATTTCAACTCCGGCACGTTCCTTTACTGATTTTATGAGTTCTAAATTATTACGAAATGCCTGCTCGTCTAACACATAGCAGGGCGAAGGTATTTTTAAATAATCCATTTTTCACATTTTATCCTCTTAAAACTGAGGTTTTACACATTATTTTACATTGATAAGCAAGCAATTGTATTTAATCTGTAATACTTAATCGCGATTACCAAATATAGCGCTACCAACACGAACCATCGTACTACCTTCTTCGATGGCAATCGTATAATCATCGGACATCCCCATCGAAAGTTCTGTGAATGATTCATTTTGAGAAAAAATATCCATTTTTAACTGATCAAAAAGCATTTTTAGTTGTCTAAATTCGTTTCTAATCTGATTTTTATCCTCGGTCAAAGTTGCCATTCCCATCAGACCGGCTATCTGTATATGCTGAAGCTGTGTAAATTCGGCAGAAGCAAGCATCTCACGTACTTCTTCATCAGAAAAACCAAATTTGGATTCTTCCCGAGCAATATGAATTTGCAATAAGCACTTCACTTTCCTGTTATTTTTTTTCGCCTGATTATCAATTTCTTTCAATAGTTTAAAACTATCTACTCCGTGAATAAGTTCTACAAAATTGATAATAAACTTTATTTTGTTGGTTTGCAAATGTCCTATAAAGTGCCAACGAATATCGTCAGGAAGATTCTGTTGTTTTAGGGTAAGTTCCTGTACACGACTTTCGCCAAAAATTCTTTCACCTGTCTGATACGCTTCTAAAATTGTACTTTCCGAATGAAATTTCGACACACAAACCAACGTCACATTCGCGGGGAGATACTTTCTAATATCCAATATATTCTTTTCAGTAATTGTCATCATAAAAAAAAATCATTTATTTCTTTTTAGTTGTCAGATGGAACTCACACGTAAACACATTCCTGTATGTAAAAGTTTATCTGTCGTGCTCGTTTTATATTTCAAACATTAGTAAGAACAACACAATTAACATTATACTTTAAAATAAAGTTTATGATTACGTTACCGTTAGGAGTAAAGTCACGACAAGAGGCACAAAATATGGGTTTATTCTGCTTTATAAACAAATACATCCATAATATTCGTTTCTACGATGGATGCTATTTCGTAATCTGCCATTGTCCCTTTCATTCCTTTTTCAAGTACTTCGAGAGCATCTTTGAGGGTACTTGCTTGTGAAAACATTGTACTCGCTGTCCGTTTTTCTACCCCCTTTTCTTCATCTAAAGTGACAAAATTCACTTTACAGCGATACCATTTATCACCGTTTTCATCAGGGAATAATTCGGCAATTTTAGCTCTTTTGATGTCTGACACTAAAAATTCTCCACTAATGAAAGGCTTCATCTCCTCGTTAATCCTTTCTTCGGCTTCGGTAAACGACAATGCGTCCACTAAATACGATTCGTTTACTTTAACCACAGCACCGTCCTCGGCGTTGCGTTCGTATTTTATCTTACATTGAAACCAATTGTGCATGTTTAATTATTTTATTATTAGATTGTTATATATATTTTACTTTCATAGTATTTATACCGCAAAGATAGTCAAAATTGAGAAAGAGATAAAATCAATATGTAGCAAATAAAATATCATTTATCACAACGTCTTGATAATTTATTTGAAAAAACGGTATCAAATATTATGTTATCTATCTATATTTTAATGCTTTGCTATTCGTAATTTCGTGATACTCTTCGCTGGAAAAAAATATATAAAAAAGTTCTAATTTTTGGTATTATTTTTTTTTGTATTTTTATAAACTTTTTCTCACAATTAAAAAAGAGTTTTATGACAACAAAAGAATTACAACATTTTCTAAAAGAAATCCCTAAATGTGAGCTTCATTTACACATAGAAGGTTCATTTGAACCGGAGTTGATGTTTGAAATGGCTAAAAGGAACAATATCAAAACAAAATTTAACACCATAGAGGAGCTTCGCGCAGCATATCAATTTGGCAACTTACAAGAGTTTTTAGACCTTTATTACGAAGGAGCGAGCGCACTATTATATGAAAAAGATTTTTATGACTTAACAATGGCATATTTTGGCAAGTGTGCCGAAGACAATGTTGTACATACTGAAATTTTTGTTGATCCGCAGACTCACACTATGCGAGGCGTGTCAATGGAAGCTATTATCAATGGAATTTACAAGGCGATGATCGATGCCAAAAAGCAGTGGAAAATCAGTTCTTATCTGATTGTATGTTTTTTACGCCACTTAAACGAAGCTTCTGCCTTGGAAACATTTAGACAAGCGCTACCATTTAAAGATAAAATCATTGGTTTCGGATTAGATTCGTCGGAGGTTGGTCATCCGCCTATGAAATTTGCCAAAGTATTTGATCAGGTACGCTCTGCTGGCTTTCACGTGGTAGCACACGCTGGAGAAGAAGGACCTGCCGATTACATTTGGGAGGCATTGAACACACTGAAAGTAAGCAGAATAGATCATGGCGTACGTTCTCTGGAAGATGAAGTATTAGTGAAATATTTAGCCGAAAACAAAATTCCACTGACCGTTTGTCCACTTTCAAATTTAAAACTTCAAGTAGTGAAGAAACTGGAAGACCATCCGTTGAAAAAAATGTTAGATAAACATCTGATAGTAACAATAAACTCCGATGACCCGGCGTATTTTGGCGGTTATGTAAATGAAAATTTCCTTCAAACGGCAGAAGCCCTACAACTGACCAAAAGTGAAATAATTAATATAGCGAAAAACTCATTTGTAGCTTCTTACTTGCCCAAAAATATCAAACTCGACAGGATAGAACAGTTGGAAAGAATAGAAGATAAACTACTGTGTTGATTGGTAATTATTTCAAATTGCTGATTTGGAATTTGATTTTTATGATGACGTAGTTCTCTTTACTCGGAATAAAATATTTTGTTTGAGAAATCTGAAATTTCAGAATAAAACTCGTTATATATTTCTATATTTGCAATGTTTCTAAACCGAAGATTTATGCTACATTACACCCAAATACAGCTCATCAAAACGGTTTTATTAGTCATTATAGGTATAGTGACTACACACATTGTGTCGGCACAACCAATGCATCGTCCGAAGGTGGCAGTGGTTTTAAGTGGAGGCGGCGCCAAGGGCTTTACCCACATTGGTGTATTGGAAGTATTAGAAAAAGAAGGTATCCCTATTGATATTATAGTAGGTACAAGTATGGGAAGTGTGATTGGAGGTTTGTACTCCATAGGATATTCCACTAAAGCGCTGAGTGATATGTGCCTGACCGAAAATTGGGCTCAATTGCTTACGGATTACGTACCTCGGAAGCAGTTAGACCAATACGCCCAAGAGGAACAGCAACGATATGTGCTGACCGTGCCTGTTTACACCGAAAACAAGCCCGAGTTCGGTAATGGAGTTGTTCGTGGACAAAACGTCATAAATTTATTCTGCAAATTAGCCTCTAATATCGCGCCCAAAGCTGATTTCAGCAAATTCCCCATCTCATTTGCCTGCATCGGAACTGATTTAAATACAGGAAAAGAGGTTGTTTTACAATCCGGTTTTTTACCTACGGCTATCTTTTCGAGTATGGCTATTCCGGGGGTATTTGCGCCCATTAAGTATAATCAGTATTTATTTGTGGATGGAGGCGTGGTGAATAACTTTCCTGTTGATGTGGCAAAACAAATGGGAGCTGACATTGTGATCGGAGTAAATTTAAATAAAGACTATCGAAAAAGAGAAAGTGTATCCTCCATTATTGATCTGAGTTCTCAACTGGTAGGGATACTTACAGCGCATAAAGATTCCACCAACAAAGCCTTATGCGATGTTCTGATTGAACCTAATCTGACCGGCTATAATTCGTCGAGTTTTACCAACAATGCTGCCGACACCCTGATTCGGAGAGGTAGAGAATCGGCGATGGCTACCATACAACAGATTAGAGCATTAAAAACAAAATACAATTTGCAACCGCAAACAATATCCGATAGTTTAACGATATTAAAATCTCTGAAAATTACAGACATACAGTTTACCGGTAAATATTCATTATCCATTAAGCTTTTGCAAGAGGTGATGGACCTGCATACTCCCGGCACTTACAGTTTCAGCGATATTAAAAACTCCATTGGAAGTTTATATGGAATGGGAGTCTTTGATCGTGTTTATTTCAAGCTAATTCCAAACTCTGAAGGTAAAACCCTGAACGTTGTTCTCGAAGAACGAAAAAGCTTAAATCTAAACGTAGGCATGCGACTGAATAGTAAAAGTATGGTTTCGATAACGCTGAACGCCACCCGTAAAAACTATTCGAATATCATCAATTTGCTATCATTTACCACCGATATTTCTTCTAACCCAAGGTTTAATTTTTTAGCGGAAATGAATAAAAGCAAACTTCCAAAAATTGCATTTACACTGGAGGGGTCATATTCTGATATGAAAATTCACAATACGCGGGAATATACCTACCCTACTTCGATTTATTATGGCGCTGCCAAGTTATATACTTACCAGCGCCTGCACAGATATTCATTACTTGGTGCCGGAATAAAAGAAGAACTTGCAATAGAAAGACAATACCAAGTGACAGGAAACAGAGAAATTTCGTTAAAAACAACTGGAAATGCAGTCACAAATTATTACGTATATTATAATTTTGATAATTTAGACCATTTTTATTTCCCAACTAAAGGTTTTCAATTATATACAGAATTTACGTTGGCACACAATACTAATAGCGACAAAATCAGATCAATAGCACTTATAAAAGCTAAAAACACGCTGAGTATCAATTCAAATTTGGCAGTACTGACAAGTATCAATGCCCGTTCCATATTTCTGAATCAGACACCACAATTTTTAAAAAACCATTTAACCTCCAACGAATACGAATCTTTTTTCTACCACTACTTACCATTTTACGGTGCACCATCCGTATGGACACTGCAAAATAATGCTGCCGTTGGGAGTTTGGGTATGAGATGCAAAATCTTCAAACGTAACTATGTAACTCTATCAACCAACTATTTACTTCAAACCAATCATTTGAATCAACTCTCTGATTATGAAGGAATGTTAGGAGTTGGTCTTACCTACTCTTTCAGGACTAATGTAGGACCTATCGAATTTACATTAGGATACTCCGATGCTTACGGTAAATTAGTGACTACCGGAAACATCGGTTTTTGGTTCTAATCCGTAGGCACTTCGCTCTTTGTTGTTTGTAAAAGCAATGGGGTGTCATTTTCAAAAACACCCCACTATCAGATACACAATGTACTTTAAATCCATCTTTACTGAAATCGGGGTAAAATATCTTTCACCCACTCACTTATTCGGTCATCTGTTTTATTAAACTCATTGTCCTCGTCCAACGCCAAACCTACAAATTGTCCTCCGTTATCGGCACGTGACGAATCAAATGAGTACCCGGCAGTGGAGACACTTCCGATAATGTTGCACCCTTTATCCTTAATGGTTTCAAATATAATTCCCATAGCATCAACATAGGTATCTGAATAGGATGATGAATCACCAAGTCCAAAAAGCGAAATAGTTTTTCCGGTAAGATCAGCCTTTTTCAACTCAGGCAAAAATCCATCCCAGTCATCTTGCAGGTCTCCTAACCCCCAGGTGGAGCTTCCTATAATTAAATTGTCGTACTTTTCGACATCAGCTTTGGTTATTGAAGCCACGTCAAGCAAATCTGCTCCCGTTATTTTTTCGGCTATTTTCTTTGCTACATTCTTTGTATTATCTCCGGTAGAACCGTAAATTATTGCTAATGATTTCATTATAAATATTTTTGATTTGATGAGTTAATATGATTTATTATTAGTTTGGTGAAAATTCGCATCCGAAAGTAACCGGTAATATAAAAGCACAGGGTACATTTTTTTCGGATAAAAGACTTTTTTATTTCGTTCAATTCATTCAACGTGAAACAAAAATTAAAACCCTTCAATCGCGTGGGCAATAATATTCGTCGTTGGTTTGCCAAATGCTGATTATGTGTATCATAATATATTCCATTGATAGATTGTATATAATCTGTAAAACGTTGCAATTCTTCTTCCGTAAAGCTGAAATTCAGATTTCCAAACTCAAGATGGTATTTTTCACACTTTTGACAAAATATCAATTGACCATTCATTGTCCGATTTATTACCGACATACTTTTTTTACAACAAAAGTAATAGAGATTTCAACAAACCGAAATCACCTAAAGAGGGTATTTTTATATATGCAAGAGTAAAAACAGACTAACATCAACAATAGGTAGTAAGCCCTTTAAATACCAATATTCAGGTATTTTACTGTTCAAAACAAACTGCAATCTTTGCAATATTAAAATAAGCCATTACATATTCTGTTAGTAATTTGAAAAAAATAGTTGCCGGAACACATCACAAAATGTATCCGGCACTTTTTTTCCATGTTAAAAACAGTAATTCAAAAAAACTTAGTATTTTTACAAAACAAACAAGCAGGTTACATTGTAATATCAACGATGATAAAAATAATCTTAAACCACACATAAATCAGTTTATGTTGAATGGATTTGCCATTTGACTTATTAAAAAATTACAGTATAAATGAAACATAAATTCACTCCGCAAACCCGTATGAGCGATTTGATTGATGAATATGCATTTTTGCTCACCAGTATCAGCCGATTCGGTATCTCTTTTGGGTTCGGCAACAAAACCATAGCCGAAGCATGTACAATTAATAATATTTGATACAAATACTTTTTTAGCTATTGTCAATTTTATCATCGAAGGAAATGTTGTAGAAGAAGACACGCAGTATTTATCTATAGAAACAGTCATCAACTATTTAGAAAACGGACACAACTATTTTTTGGCATACAAACTCCCCTCGATAAGGGAAAAGCTACTTGATGCAGTGGATAATTCGGATCAGAGTATGCCCTACCGTCAGTTTTTTCTACGTTTTTTTGATGAATACGTCGATGAGGTAAGAAAACACATGCAATACGAAGACGAAACGGTTTTCCCTTATGTGATGCAGCTTCTTTCCGGCAATAAACCTGCCCGATATACCATTTCAATGTTTGAAGAACAGCATACCGACGTTGATTCCAAGTTAGCCGAATTAAAAAACATATTGATCAAATATTATCCTTCAAAAGGAAATAATTATCAACTGAACGAAGTATTGTTCGACTTGCTGAATTGCGAAAAAGACTTGGAAATTCACAATCGGATAGAAGATTACTTCTTTGTACCCGTGATTGAAGCTATTGAACAAAAAATTGACCAATGAACAAAAACGACGTTTTACTAAAAATAGCGATAGCAGAGCCATCCACTATTATACGTACCGGCTTGGCTACCACTCTGAAACGTGTGCAAGGCTTTCACGTACACGCCATTGAAGTTGCATCGCCCGATTTGCTGTGGGGTACTATACGATTATACAAGCCCGATGTTATCATCATCAATCCCATATATTTACCAATAACGAGCATTGCCAAAATAAAACAGGAATATGCCGATAAATCGATACAGATTCTTGCAATTTTAACCGGTTTTTTCGATACGGCATTGAAATTAAACTACGATGAAACAATAGATTTGTACGACTCTGCCGAACAAATTCAGCATAAACTCGAAAAACTTTTCAACGATCCGGATGCGGAGGTAGACACTTCAGATGAAGCGGATGCACTGAGCCTACGCGAAAAAGAAATACTCACTTGTGTAGTAAAGGGGCTAACAAACAAAGAAATTGCCAATGAACTCTTCTTGTCAACCCACACGGTGATAACCCACCGCAGAAACATAATACGAAAATTAGGCATACACAGCACCGCCGGTTTAACCATTTATGCTATCACAAATAAACTCATCGATATTCAATCCATCAACCAAAACGAATAATATTTTATAATTATTAAAACTTTTTTCAGATGAGCAAAAAATATTGTACCTTTCTTCGCGGGGTGAATGTGAACGGAAGAACAATGAAAATGGCAGAAGTTATTTCACTATTTGAAAAATTAGGGCTGACCGATGTTAAAGCTGTATTAGCAAGTGGCAATATTCTTTTTTCGGCTGAAGATACAGCCGAAAAATTACGCCTCAGGTTAGAAAAAGCTATGTCTGAACATTTTAAATATGAGGTATCCCTGTATATCAAATCAAAAGAAGAAATTAAACAAATGCTCCAATCGGTACCTTTTACGACAAATGAGCGTCTGCATTGCTATATTTTTATAATTGAAAACGGATTCGAAGAAGAACTCAGATGCAGATTTAATGCATGTAGTCCATCCGATGAGGAACAATCGGCAATTGTCAATCGTTTTTTCTATTGGCAGGTAGTGAAAGGAAACACGCTGCAAACTGACTTTTCTAAAATACTTGGGCAAAAATCACTGAAAGATAAATTTACCTCCCGCAATATACACACCATCGAAAAAGTTTATAATAAGCTTTGACATCTTTCATCTTCAAATAATACTTCTGCTTATATTTTCAAGTTTTTTTAATGAAATATTGCATTGCTTTCGTCCGATAACGGAGAGTGGCAAAGTATTTGCAGAAAAATAAGCCGTGTGGAATAAAGTTTACAACGGTCTGTTTTGACACACAATTCACATTCAAGATTACTATAATTCAACATAGCAAAGTTAAATAACCATTGAATAACAAACTTATACCGAACATTTTTTATTGTTCTTTGTTAAATCTTTAATGCAGAAGAACGCTCATATTTTTTAATAACGATTTACTTCAAAATAATTTAACAACATAAAAATATGATTTTTGATATTGAAATGATTAAGGGCTTATATGCCACTCTACCCGACAAAGTAAATGAGGCAAAGAACGAGTTAAATCGTCCTTTTACCCTTACGGAAAAAATTCTATTTGCTCATTTAGCTCCCGAAGTTAAAATAAAAAACTATACGCGCGCTGTTGATTACGTTGATTTTGCACCTGACAGAGTAGCTATGCAAGATGCTACAGCTCAAATGGCTCTGTTACAATTAATGAACTCCGGCAGAACAAGTGTAGCTGTACCATCCACCGTACATTGTGACCATTTAATTCAAGCTTATATCGGCTCCGATGCCGATTTACAAACTGCTAACACTACAAACAACGAAGTTTACGGTTTTCTGAAAGACGTTTCCAACAAATACGGAATCGGATTTTGGAAACCCGGTGCAGGCATCATTCATCAGGTAGTACTTGAAAATTACGCTTTTCCGGGTGGAATGATGGTAGGTACAGATTCGCACACCCCTAACGCTGGTGGATTGGGAATGATTGCGATAGGCGTAGGAGGCGCAGATGCTGTTGATGTTATGGCAGGAATGCCTTGGGAACTCAAAATGCCAAAAATCATAGGTGTAAAACTGACCGGAAAACTAAACGGATGGACGTCGCCTAAAGACGTTATACTCAAATTAGCCGGTATTTTAACGGTAAAAGGAGGAACAAATGCCATTATAGAGTATTTTGGCGAAGGAACCGGCACTCTATCAGCAACGGGTAAAGCTACTATTTGCAATATGGGTGCCGAAGTAGGTGCTACCACATCGGTATTTCCTTTTGACATGAAATCAGCTGATTATCTTGCCGCTACCGGTAGAGCTGAAGTGGCAGAACAAGCTTTGAAAGTCATCAAATATTTACAACCCGATGAAGAAGTTGTTGAAAATCCCGAAAAATACTACGATCGGTTAATTGAAATCAATCTGTCTGAACTGGAGCCTTATATTAACGGACCTTTTACACCGGATGCGGCATATCCTATTTCTGAATTTTCGAAAGTGGTACACGATAAAGGCTTTCCACAACATATGGAAGTGGGTTTAATTGGTTCTTGCACCAACTCATCTTACGAAGATTTAACCCGCGCAGCTTCTATCGTAAAAAAAGCGAAGAAAAACGGTTTGAGCGTAAAAGCCAGATTCATCATCAATCCCGGTTCGGAACAAGTGAGATACACTGCTGAACGTGATGGAATTATCGAAGAATTTGAAAGCGTAGGAGCTGTAATTATGGCTAATGCTTGTGGTCCTTGTATAGGTCAGTGGAAACGAGACGAATCACCGAGCGAAAGACCCAACTCTATCATCACTTCATTCAACCGAAATTTTGCGAAACGCAACGATGGTAATCCGAATACGCACGCTTTCGTGGCTTCACCCGAATTAGTAGCCGCTCTGACCATTGCCGGCGATTTAGCTTTTAACCCATTAACAGACACCCTGACAAACAAAAAAGGCGAAAAGGTGAAATTAACCGAGCCTACCGGCAATGAGATGCCTTTGAAGGGCTTTGCCGTGAAGGACACCGGATATCTTGCACCATCAAAAAACGGTAACAATGTTACCATAGAAATTGCAGAAGATTCACAACGGTTACAACGATTGACACCGTTCAGCCCTTGGGACGGAAAAGACTATTTGAAATTACCAGTGCTTATCAAAGTACAAGGAAAATGTACCACCGATCATATTTCAATGGCCGGTTCGTGGTTACGATTCCGCGGACATTTGGATAATATATCCGATAATATGCTCATCGGAGCCGTTAATTATTTCAATCAAAAAACCAATAGTGTACTCAATCCGCAAACAGGAGAATACGAAGTTGTACCTGTTTTAGCTCGCAAGTTCAAAGCACAAGGCATTGGTTCTATTGTAATTGCAGAAGAAAACTACGGTGAAGGTTCAAGTCGTGAACATGCGGCGATGGAACCAAGACATTTGAACGTTAAAGTGATATTAGTGAAATCATTTGCCCGCATACACGAAACAAATTTGAAAAAACAGGGAATGTTGGCACTAACTTTTGTTGATAAAAACGACTACGATAAAGTGAGAGAAAACGATACCGTCAGTATCATCGGACTAACCGAATTTGCTCCGGGAAAAAATTTCAACGTGATATTGCACCACGGTGACGGCACAACAGACAGTATTGAGGTTGCACACACGTACAATGATCAACAAATCGGTTGGTTTAAGGCTGGAAGCGCACTAAATTCGATGAAAAAGTGATTTAACAACTTCAGTATATAGATATTATACAAAGCTATTGATAAAATCCTGTTCTGATAATTATTATCCGGACAGGATTTTTATTGCGAGGTTTTTTATACTAATAATGAATAGATAAGCAAAGCTTTTCGGATAAATTTTTATATTCAATATTATTTCGTAATTTTGCACATAAGTAGTTATTATTTATAACAATAATTTATGCACCCGGGTAAAAGATTCCGTTTATATTCTGTAGAAAAGCTGACCTTGATTTATATTTTCATTACATTCCTTATCGGATTGTATTTTTTGTTTGTAAATCATTATCGGGTACAGTCATTATTGTATTTTCGGATATTAATTTCTGCTTCTATCCTGGGATTAGCTTACCTTACATCACGTACCAAAAGTAGGCATATTATTTTTCTTCGTTTTTTTTTAATTGGAGGTTTATTGGCATACTGGTATCCCGAAACATTTGAATTTAATCGTTTTTTAGAAAATCAAGATAGTTTAGTAGCTCATTGGGAACAGAGCATCTTCGGTTTTCAACCGGCGTATCTGTTTAATCATTATTTTCCGCAGCGGATAATATCGGAACTTATGAATTTAGGTTATTTTTCTTATTTCCCATTGATTATATTTACTTGTGCCCACTTTTATTTTTATGATAAAAAATTTTTTCATCCTTTTTTCTTCAATGTTATGTTTGCTTTTTTATTGTTTTATCTTATATTTATTCTATTTCCGGTGGTAGGTCCACAATACTATTATGCCGTTATTGGTGGAAAAAATGTGGCAGCTGATTTGTTTCCGGCTATCGGTAATTTTTTTAGTACACATTCCATTGAACCGTTAAAAGAAACTACCGGTTTTTTCGATTTTTTAGTAAATTCAGTTCAAAAAGTAGGAGAACGGCCTACGGCAGCATTTCCAAGTTCACACGTAGGCATATCAACGCTAATAATGTATATGTTGTCCGGACACAAGAAATACCTGCTATTCTTTTGTTTATTGCCATTTTATCTTTTTCTTATTGCTTCAACAGTTTACATTCAAGCACATTATACCATTGACATTTTTGCAGGATTCATTGCCGCTTTTATTTTTTATTATCTTGGAAAATACGCATTTAAGGCATTAAGCTGATTCTTTCTGGTTTATCTATATCTTTTCAAAATACTATTAATTGTTTTTTTTATGAACGTAATGACTTTGTATTGGATAATATTTATTATCACCTTTGTGGTTGTATTTATTATTGATTTGTACGTAACCGATCACCGCAAAGGACCTGTCAGCGTAAAAACTTCGTTGCGATGGACCTCGGTATGGATTTCTATCGCATTGCTTTTCGGAGCTTCGCTGTTTTTCTTTTTTCCTCAAAACGAATTCAGTCAGGTAAATACCCGGCAAGTGATGGGTATTAAATTTATTTCGGGATATTTGACCGAGTATTCGCTCTCGGTAGATAACCTGTTTGTGTTTATTATGATATTTTCTCTGATGGGTGTTAGCGAAAAGAATCAACCTAAATTACTTCATTTGGGGATTTTACTCTCTATCGTATTGCGAATTCTGTTTATCCTCGTAGGAATGGAATTAGTTGAGAAATTTCATTGGATTATTTATGTATTCGGTATTATTCTTGTATGGACAGCATATAAGATGGCATTCACTGCCGAAGAAGATCAAGTAGATCCTAAGTCTAACTTTTTATACAAAACAGCCTCAAAGCTATTTCCCATCGATCCGGACGAACATGCGTCTCATTTTTTCAGTCGTAAAAACGGTAAAACATACATCACCACAATATTCTTGGTATTTTTAGTGATCGGCTCCACCGATGTGCTCTTTGCCATAGACTCCATTCCGGCAATTATCGGAGTAATTAAAGAAGGTATGTCTAACGTACTTACACTTGAAGAAGAAAACTTTATAGCCATCACTTCCAACGTATTTGCCGTAATGGGACTCATCTCGCTCTTTTTTGCGTTGAAAGGAATTATGAGAATGTTCCGGTTCTTGAAACACGGAGTGAGTTTTATATTGTTCTTTATCGGTGCTAAAATGCTTCTATCTTTCTTTCATCCGGTTGAAGTATTTTTTGGGTCCCACTCCTGGGTTTCGCTGGTAGTGATTCTCGGTACACTGACACTGTCTATTCTGCTTTCGGTTATCATCGCCGAGAAAAAAGAAATTAAAGAGCTGAAAAGCGAGGTTGAAGATTTGAACGATGATGGTACGTTAAATCAAAGCAATAAGTAGCCGTTTTTTTTGCACGCAACTTTTAATAACTAAAAGAGGCTGTCTCGAAAAAATATAATTTCGGGACAGCCTTTAATAATTTTTGCCTCTCTGTATTTTTATAGTATGTTTATAATTATTTTAAAAATACTCCGCTTTATGTTACTGAGTGTACATAAAATTTCTTTTTAGAAAAACGTTTGTATAATTTTTGATTTTAGAGCAAATGGTATTGTCTGATATAGAATAGAGAAAACAGTTACAAAGTGTTTATATATCTTGCAGTGATAAATAAGTAATTAGAAACAATGAATGATATATTTTAAACACAGTAGAACACGTAGTAAAACAATCTTAAAAAACACACTTCGTTCACATAGTAAGTAGTTACAAGAATTTAGTTACGAGTTGCCGTTATCCTCTTTGGGGGTTTGCTGCTATCCCCTTGGGCGGTCTACCGTTATCCTCTTGGGCGCCTTACCGCTATCCTCTTCGGTGCTTTACCGCACGATTGCATTGCCTTAAAAGGCGTGGCAACTGAAGAAATATACTATGTCGCTTTGCGGATAATCATTAAAAACTATGTGGTACTATGTGGTGAAAAACATATCAATAATAATTATCATGTACTTATACTATTTCACTATCACTTTGTAAGTTTGATTTTCAATGTTTATCAAATAAATTCCGGAGTTGTTTACCGCGAATTTGAAGTCGGGTACAGTTGCAATAACCTTTGCCAATATCGTTCCCTTACTATCTGTAATGGTAATCTTTTCTCCTTTTTGCAATTGATTTACGAGAATTTGTTTGTCTTTGCCAAATACATTATGTGTCATTTTATTATGAGTATATTGGGTTCCGGTACCAACTTTCACTACAATTTCTATTGATTTCAAATTCGACAAGTGACCGTTATATTTTATTTTAATTTTATGAATACCTTCAATTTGAAAAGGGGAAGAACTTAACTTCTCAAAATATAGATTGCCTCCGGTTTTTTTTGCTTTAATCGTAGCAAAAGGTAATGTCTCATTGTCTTTAAATACGTCAAATGTCTCACTTCCGTTTAACGTAGAGCCATTTGCTGCTTCCACAACAATTGTTTGTGAGTTTTTTTGTCCAAAGTTTATATGTCCTATATTTATTTCTCCAACTGCGCTCCCTATGATATAATTCACATCCTCCAATGTACTTGACCAACTCATATTTGTCAAATCGTCAAACTTGCTCATATCCAAAGCATATGTTCCTTCAGTAGTGACATCGAATGCCCCCCAATCTACAAAATCAGCAGACGAATCAAGTATCCTGTAAAGAGATACTTCTTTAGCTCTAAATTCTTGTTGTGTAGCATCCATTAAATTACCAATCCACCCTAAATAAATGGTTTCTTCCTGCTCTAAAGTAAATTCCAATCCATACTTAGTTCCATCGTTCGTATCGCCAATGATCGAATAGTAAGTGATGGCATTCGATTTTAAGTTAGAGAGTGTCGGTAAGGATTTTGAAACAAACAGATACATTTCTGTAAGTTTATACACAGCGTCATATCCGGCAATAAAAGCGTAGTGTCCTGCCGGAAGTGTTATTTCGTTATACATTTTCACATCTTTCAGATTACCTACCGCGCGCGAGGCATCGTCCCAAACGCCCATCATCAATGCTTTATATCCAGAATACCTGTCAATTCCTTTTTTAGTGCCATCAGATGAAGATGATTGTGGTATATTAAAATTTTCAACTTTCCAGTATGTAGGTGTACCAAATCGGGCAAAAGATTTATCTTTACGTTGAATAGAGGTATAATTTTTAATGTAATTTGCCGAAATATCATTACCAAGACCATCAAGAAGTAATATCTCGTTCACACGCATACTCCGTGATGTGGCAGATGCGGCAATAGACGTTGTCCATCCGATGCTAACTTCAGTCAAAGCATCAAGAGTAAATGAACAAACGGTATATTGTCCACCGGTCACTGTACTCGACATATCGTAATAAGCAATAGATTGTGTAGGTACATTTGCTGTAAGAGGCAATACATTACCACGAGCTACATTGAGATAATCTTCCCCGGGAAGTAGTCCCCAATTTTCGTGTACTTTTATTTTCAGTTTATAAGAGCCGGCCGGCAATTTGGTGGTCTGATATATCATTCCGTTCTCTATAGCGGGATCAGAAGTATTCCATTTTTGAATGCCAATAGATTGACTTGAATCATAATTATCAAATCCACCCCGTGTATTACTTTCTTGATTAATAATATTATTGGTTACAATCCAGGGATCGGCTAAAAGTCCCCAGCGTCCGAGTCCTATCGCGCCGGCATCGCTTCGCGAAAAGTTTCTTGAATTAATAAAAGCCTCGCGTGTAATGTTTTGCGAATTTTCAAACGTAAGTTTTCCTCCTTTCAGTATTCCATAGGTACGAAAATTATAAAACCTTGTTTGCAACGTTTCGATCCCTACTTTAATGATTGTTTCCGAAGCGCTTTCCTGAATTTTCTTTGCCGTGTTCACAGCACTTTGGAATGACGATATTGAATCCGGAATATAGCAACCGGTATTTATTCCTTTTCGTAAATTAGCCGATTCAATAGCGCTTTCGCAATATTGGATAAGTTCTGACAAGTTTGCGTAGCTATATACAATCGGCTCGAATTGAATTTTAAGAACCGAGGCAATAGCCCCCGTAGCAATAGATGTTGTTGGGAAAGTGACGTGAAGTCCTTCGTTGTCGCGTGTGAAAGACAAATCGCCGTATCCGAGTAATTTTACTTTGCTCACTTTTCCGGTGTATGCCGGCGAAGAAGTAGAAAGTGATTTCAACAACACTGTATTGTTTTCAGGCCATCCCATCAGAGTGGCAAATACCGTATCTTTTTTACACACGTATCGTATATCTTTAGCTGTGAAAGCAGTACCTTCATTAAAGCCTTGTGCCGACAAGGGATTTACGGCTTCTGCTGTTGGTCCTTCTCCGAATGTCTCCCAGATTCGAGTACCGTGGATACTTTCCTTATTAATTTTCATCCAAGCTGTAATACCTTGTATAACTGTCAATTCTTTTTCATCAATGCTTCCGTCTCCTCTCACCGGGATATTGAGTAATAAGTTTCCGTTTTTACTAACAATATCAATCAACATACGCACAACTGTAGTTGCCGACTTATACCCGTTGTTATTATACACAGAGCGATTATAATGCCAATCTCCAATGCAAGTACACGTTTGCCAGTATTTTTTTTGAGAACGATCGGGTACGCCTCTTTCAACATCCCAGACCATACATTCTTTTTGCTGTTCGCTAAGAATCTTCCCGAATATAACAGCTTGGTTTTGTCCATTGTGCTCTGAAGCACTTTTATTGTACATATGAGCAGCAATTTTGAGCCCTACATCACTTATTTTGTAAAAAGGTAAAGCTGTATCATCAAAATAGAGTAAGTCCGGATTATATTTATTAATTAAATCGATGGTTCTATTATAAAATTTATTCAGATAGTTTTGGTCCGGTATGGAAGCTCCATTTTCCCAATCCCATTGAGAATGTATCGTGCCGGAGTTTGAACTTCCAACACTTCTGGTATGTTGCTGTGCATACAAATCTTGTGGATTTAATCCTTCCCACCATTTACCTGTTCCATCGGCAGTTGTTAAATTCCCATCAAAATCTTGTGACGGCTCAAGCCAAGTCCAAGCGTGTGAAGCGTGTACACTTACTCCAAAAGGTAAAGCGTACTTTTTAGCCGCGTTAGCCCATCCGGCAATAATATCCTTCATTGGTCCAACTTTAGTCGTATTCCAAGGCTGATATTTACTATCATACATATCGAGATTATCATGATGGTTTGCCATCGCAAAAAAATACTCTGCGCCGGCATTCTTATATAGATGAACTAACGAATCGGGATTCCAATTTGGAGCCTTCCAACTGTTGATTACGTCTTTGAAACCAAAAACCGACGGATTACCGTATTTAGAAACGTGGTAATTGTATTGTGAGGTTCCGGTATAATACATAAAACGGGCATACCAATCGCCTTGTTCGGGTTGACATTGTGGTCCCCAATGCGCCCAAATACCAAACTTCACATCCTTATACCATTCCGGAGCTTCAGCAAACTGACTCAATGATTCCCAAGTAGGCTGATAATTTCCTGTTGCCATAGGTTCGGTCTGAGCATAGCTAAAGCCTGATAATCCTCCCAAAAATAGTACAGGAAGGAAATAATTTATTAAAAACTTGTTTTTTCTCATATGTTTTATTTAGGGATTATATATCTCATTCATAGTTATTTCATTTTTTAATTAAGTCATTTTGATTTCTTAAAATACACGTATCTATGGTACTTATTATCTAAGGGTCTATATTTTATCTTCCAAATCTTAATAATTCACAGCTAACGCTATTTTTTTATTCCGTTAGGATGGCAAGTAAGATAAAATACTTATTATTATAGTATTTGTAAGTTCCAGAGAAACAACTGATTTAAATTTACAAGAAATCAAGATGACTTAAAAGTATATTTTATATTGTATATGATTTTGATTTACAAATATACTTAAATTATCACTTTACATGTGATTAATCTTCCACCGAAATTTATACTTACGGCATATACCCCCGATTGTAATACCTTATTTAATGATTTGTTATTTTCACCGGTGTAAAAAGAAATTGTTTCTTTAGTAATCAACATACCGTTTGTATTATAAACGGAGACTTATCCTTGGAAGATTCGTTAGCATTATATTGAATCATTAATTGGTTATTTTTGACATACACCTTTGGTGTAAGGTTAGCCGAATTATCTTGCGTATTTGTTGTAGAAGATATATCGTATAATTCCAATGTTATCAATATATGATATCGTGGCTCTATTTGAACCGCTACAACTATTTATCCAAAGATTTTGAGCAGTAGCTAAAGTTCCGGTCATAAAGGTTATGTCTATTGCCTGCCAAGTTCCGGACGTATTCATTAGTTTTTGATAATCGGAAGTGGTGCCATTAATACCACATCCGTTAAATGTGAAACTGAGTTCGGCATTTGAATTTACCATTGCTTTAAAACGATATGGTGTATTTGGAAGAAGTTTACCTGTTAATGAATAATCCAATGATCCGCCGCACGCACCTGTTAACGCAGCACAACTACTACCGCAATAAACCACAGATGTATCATTAGTTATACTTTTGCTTCCCCATCCCGAATATGTTGATAAACTGTTGAGATACGGATCGGCAATAATATTGGTCAACGCCGGATAAAGTTTAGTGAGACAATCTGTATTTTTACTTGCTTTTATTCTAACTTTTGCGGTGGCAGTTCCACTTGACAAAGTAATATAATCATTTACAGTGGCAACCGCATCGTATGTTACATTGACCGCTACGCCCGATGCTGATGCCGATAAGCTTGTTGGGTCTGCCGTTATTCCGGCTGGGGTCTGTACTGTAATCGGGTTTGTAAGTGAAAAGCCTGTTACTGTAAATGAATTGCCTGTTTTCAGCTCATCAAACACTAAATAAGAAACTGATGTCGTGATTAAAGGATCCGGTTCAGCAGTTTTTATTAATGTAATATTCTGAATATTTAGATTAAATTCAGCAGAAGCATCCACTTTTTGAAATACCAAATAACACATTTTATTGGTAGGTGCAGTAAAAGATATTACACCGGATACTGCCGGTTGTGAAACCGTTAAATCGGTTGGAGGTACAGAAGAAAACACGGTACCAATGGCACTTGATGCAAGCGCATTAGGAGTTGAAGCTATAAATACTTTTGTTATGGTATTTGTTGCTCCCGATACACTCTGTTTATAATTAAAACTTAACTGGTATTTTGCACCCGGTGTTAAATCCGTTATTTTTGTACTGATGGAGTTATATGAATCTGTATCCGATGAACCAAGAAAGTTGAGTAAAAAACTATTCTTACCAGACGATTCATATCCATTTGAGGTTTGAATGCGCGATTTTGTTCCTCCACCATACATCTTACCTAAGTCATTAATCCATACACCGATTGGCGTTCCTTCTGCATCTGCATTTTCAAATCCACCATCGATAATATTAGATTGAATCAGATCAGATGCTTTGACGAGTTTAAAAGCGCCTCCGGCAAATGTATTGTTTTTGTCACACCAAAGCGGTCTATCTGTTGCCGAGTTGTATCCTATATAGCCGCTTGAATTGACCTTTAATCGTATATTTGATGCCGTAGTACCATCAATAGTCCATTCCGAATCTTGTCCGTTGGGAGCAGTCAAATAAGTTGTTGACCAAGCATTTCCCGACCATTTGCTCAAATAATAGGCAGTATCATTTTTCACATAATATGTGTTGGATAGGCCTGAAACGGGAATAAATTCAAATCGTTGCGAAGCCAATTGACCGGCATTATTCACATTGGGTTGTACCGAAGAAAGTCCGCCGATAACAAGTCCCGTGCCTGATGCTACAATGTAATACTTTGTACCCGCTTCGGGGATAAAATTATCAGCTCTTGTACAAAGAACAGAAATACCAATAAAAAATAAAAAAAGAAATGTGTGTTTCATGATTATAAATTTTTGTGTTAAAGTTAATTACAGCATTCTAATTCATTGTGCAAAAGTATTTTATTTTATCTTTGAATTTTAATCTAATATCGGCATAAGATAACACTATTTCGACATTGGTATTTTTTTTATATTTTTGTTCATTGTTTTTATTTCTTATTTCAAAATACCATATAATATCATTAAATTAATTATGGATACCGGAATGTTGAAAACATCATTTTTCAACCCTATTTTATTGAATATAGGATATGCCGTACATGATGGGGATTGGAACTACAATAAAGTTAACAATCCGTTTTTCAGGATATACTTGGTAATGGAAGGAAACGCCACGCTTACAATCAAAAACAATAAATATGTACTCACTCCCGGTAAAATGTATCTTATCCCTCCATACACCATTCATAATGATTCTTGTGATGGACATTTTACACTCTACTATATTCATGTTTTTGAAAATAATGATAATAACATCTGTCTTTTTGAAGAATACGATTTCCCGATTGAAATTGATGCAACGACATTTGACGAGTTAATGATAAAGAGATTGGTTGAAATAAATCCACACTTTGAATTAAAACAGTACGATCCCAAATCATATTCTTCCGACGATGTTTTTTTCAACAGTATATACAAACGGGCATCTCTTGAACCGAATGTTTTGATGCAGACAAAAGGCATTATAAATTATTTGTTGGCATGCTTTTTAAAATCGGCTTTGAAATCGAATTTAAATAATGACAACCGTGTACTAAAAGCGGCACAGTATATCCGCGAGCATCTAAATTCCAAGTTAACTTTGCACGAAATAGCGAATAATTCATTTATTTCTGAAGATCATTTAATACGTCTATTTAAACGGAATTTGAAACACAACGCCCATAGCCTACATCAATAGAAAAAAAATAGAGCAAGCACAATTACAATTGGTTATGCAACACAGTTCAATCAAAGATATAGCTTATTCGTTATCTTTTGAAAACATATCCTATTTCAATAGATTATTTAAGTCAATTGTAGGTAAAACTCCCGGAGACTATATCAAAGAAAACAAAACCGGTGAATAATTTTTATTAGGCTACAATATTACAACTATCCACAAAGCATAGAAAACGATTCACACGCTATTGTGTAATTAAAAAAAAATCTACACCTTTGCGACTTATTTAACTTATTATGAAAACTCGTTTTATATTCTTTCTTACGCTGTTCTTTTTCGCTTTAAGTGCTTGTGGTTCAAAGCAGACGGATAAAAAGCCTGAAATATCAAAAAAAGAAGCGGCTCCGTTAGACACCATTGCGTTCAAAAACAAGCTCTCCGTTTTAGCAAATGGAGATACTACCGGATATTGGCCCGTAAAGCAACCATATCCGTTAAATGGTGCAATATTGCCTTTCAAGCGCATTATAGCATACTATGGTAACTTATACTCCAAAAAAATGGGTATCTTGGGTGAATTTGAGCCTAAGGAAGTATGGCGTAGGTTGAATGAAGAAGTAAAAGCTTGGGAAAAAGCCGATACGCTTACTCCGGTGCAACCTGCACTGCATTACATTGCCATAGTCGCGCAAGGAGCAGCCGGAAAAGATGGTAAGTATCGTGCCAGAATGCCCGAAAGCCAGATAGACTCCGTATTATCTATTGCAAAGATGGGTAATGCAATCGTATTTTTAGACATTCAGGTAGGATTGAGTAATTTACAGAGTGAAATACCTACGCTTGAGAAATATCTTAAAATGCCTCAAATACATTTAGGTATCGACCCTGAGTTTTCTATGAAAAACGGAAGCGTACCCGGCAAGAGAATAGGCACGTTTGATGCCGCTGATGTGAATTATGCTTCGGAATATTTAGCCGAGTTGGTTAAAAAATATAATTTACCCCCTAAAGTGCTTGTTGTACACAGATTTACACAAGGAATGCTGACCAACTACAAGAATATAAAACTACGTCCTGAGGTTCAGATTGTGATTAATATGGATGGCTGGGGTGAACCTGAGCTGAAAAAAGGGACGCACAGACATTATATATTTCCACAACCGGTACAATTTACAGGATTCAAATTATTTTATAAAAACGATTTGAAACGTCCTCCACACCGAATGCTTACGCAGGAAGAATTGATAATGCTGAAACCGCAACCTATTTACATTCAGTATCAGTAAGAAAATAAACGTTCATATTTTATGATATAGACACATTATTGTTATCGCTATTGGACAACAGTAATGTGTTTTTGTTTTAGTAAATTTCTTTAGAATATATGTGCATTAATTACCTGTAAGATAGCTATCATATAGCGTTCCATCTTTTTTATAGAGTTCTATTTTTGCCTGTTTTCCATCCACAATAACCCGAATATAGGTAGTACCGATACCGCTTTTATCATACACCGGACCTCCTCCTATTACCAATGCGAATGCATGGTTCTTATCGGGTCGCTCCAATACCGCTTCGTGTGTATGCCCGCAAAGATACATATCAATATTGGCTGAGTTTAGTACCGGCAATAGTTTTTGTGCAACTTCGTTTGTACCATGCCATCCATCGCCTTGCGAAGATGCCGGAATATGAGACAACGCCACGCGGTGTTTTGCCTTTTTCCATACTTTGGATGCTATTACTGTTTTTAACCATTCGGCTTGCTTACTTCTGTACGGGTCATAGTCGGCTAATCCGGCATATACCGGGTGCGTATCTTCTTTATCTTCACCGGTATCAAGTACTAGAAACTGTGTATTTCCCCATTTGAAGTTGTAATAATATTCATTCTCCGGATTTTCGATGTAGCTCATCAGCGAACGTGAGGCAGCGCCACGTGTTTCGTGATTACCACGAACGTATAAAAACGGCTTACTGCCGGCAAAAGCCTTCGCCGAGGCATTGCACAGATTGGTGACAATGTCTTGTTCGTTGCGTATATCCGACAGAATATCACCATTGTAACATACAAAATCGATATCTGGAAATCTCTTACATACGGTATCGATAAATGCCGGTTGAGAATGTACATCATTAAAAGCCAAAAAACTAAATCGTTCAACATCAGCTCGTGGCAATGTAAAAGGTTGCAAAGGACTTATCACAGAATCGCCATAAACTACTTTATAAGGCTGATATTGTGTAATTTCTTTGGATACAATCCGGTAATAATATCGTTTACCGGCAGTTAATCCGGAGAGTCGTACTTTTTGTATAGGCAAATTGGCATCTATCGCTCCCCCATGCGAAGGATATAGCTTGCTGCCCAATTGCTCGGTTTCGCCGTAGCAAATATACGATACACAAGGTTTGTTTACAATCGAAAAGACGGTGACACCGTCGGTTGTCATATTTTGCAGATAAGGCAATGAACGAAATGCAAGTTCCTGCGCAGATAACAGAATGGTACTAAATAATGTAAAAAGAATAAAAGAAAAGTATTTGAATCGCATAATTTGTAGTGAAAATTAATTTTATCACAAAAGTATAAAATCAAACAGTGGCATACAAATAAATGATATGAATTATACGGACTTAAAATCAATAATTGGTAAACAATCGGAGTTACATATACAACTGTCACGAGTAAGAAATACTTTGATCGAGGTCGTTTTTACTTTTCAATTTGCAGAAATAATAATCAATAGATATTACACCGACGATGCTTAAAACCAAGATACCACTACTTACGCAGCTTAGTTTATACGAACTGTTCTTTGCTACAAAGATATAAGGACTACATCATTGAATATAATATTGTCAACATAAACTAAAAAATGCCGGAATGAATATATTCAAACCGGCATTCTCCTCTAAACTAAATAACATCAAAACTATTCGAAATCAACCTTTTTAATGGTCTTGTCCCTCATTTTTATTTCAACGTATTTTTTATCTTTTGATACGGTCACACTCTTTATCGGTATTAATTCATCCTTTTCCCAGGTTTCACCCGATTTTTTCCACCATTGAAATGTAATATATATTTTTTCGCTTCCGGCATTTAAGCGGTCATACATATTTATAATACGACTATCAGTAGCTTCGGGGTGTAAGTTATTGGTGCGTACAAACTCTATTTGCCCGCTTCGGTTCCATGATATCATAGCCAATTGATACTCGCCATTGTCAATAATATACACGTTTTGTCGGTTTACCTTTTGAATATATTCCCGTATCTCTTGATGTTTTTGAGGAAGCGCGTAGTGTCCCAAACGCAAATTAATATCAACAGGCGTTACTACTTTGTCAACACGCAAAATGCCGTTAGCAAGGGGAACGTCAGCCAAATGCAATCGAATGTTTTCATTCGTTTCGAGAACAGCATCGCGATAATAAATACCATCTTCAAACTTCTTAAAATCATATAATCTCAACGCTTCCCAATCATTTTGCTTGTTCTTAATCACATAATTCATTGCTACTTCACCATTCTTTCCATCCGCTTGCCACAGAAAAACCGAACTATATGCCAAGCGGTTATAGTTTTCGGTACTTCTGAATTTTTGCCAGTCATCTTTCACTTTCTCGTGACACCAGGCACGTATTTCGGCGGCTCCTATGTTCGGATAATTTGTGATTAATATTTGTGAAGCCGATTGAAATTTATTATAAACATTCCCTTTCTTTAATTCATTATCCCACGCGCCCAAGTTTTCGGTAGCCGTCCAAAAAGGGTTATCGGCAGGAAGAAATAAGCCGAGAAACGCTTTACCCATCCAATAAGCGCTGCCTCTGCAACTATATATTTGTACGGCAGGCTCATAAGCGCCGTAAAATCCGAGTGTGGGAACACGTTCCTTTAGAAATTCGGGATTTTGAAAAAACTGCAGCAACGTTTTTGATGAGATTTGTCTCATCCATCCAAAGTTTATGTTTGATTCGTTCAGCATTCCTGTAAATGGAAAAGCGCCGATAGCTGCAAATCGATAGGTTATACTTCTCCCCCACATAATCATTTTACCATCTTTCCCAAAGATATATGGATAATTATCTTTCATATCGCTCAGGTTTTTCATAAACCGAACTGCATACTCAGGATAATATTGCTTCCCGAAATATTCCGACCACAAGGCACCATATAGTTGAAATGCCCACATACTGTAATAATCGTATGCCGGATTATCATTGTACCAGCCTTCTCCACGGTAATCGTCAAGCGATTTCTGAAGATATTCGTTTAAGAGCTTTTCGTTAACGGCATATCCTTGCGACTTGAAAAAACTAAGTACGAATATATTGAAGAACTTCCAATTGGAAGGAACAGTAGGACCATCGGCGTAACTTATCATTAACGACTTCAACGAATCTTTTTGTGAGGGAGTTAGCGGTTCCCAAATAATTTCGGGAATGGAAAACATTGAAATAGCCAAAGCGCCTAATTCAACTAAATTCTGATGCGGTCCACCGTTTTTAGCACGGTGTGCAATATAACTCGGACTTAAAGGATTAATTAAGTTGCCTATTTGATAACGGTAATAATCGGCTACTTTTATATTGTTCAATACTAAATTAGGATTTTGTTTCAGTAAAGGAGAAGCTATAAACAGTGTCCTACAAAGTCCTTCTAACTTCTCGGTAGGGATTTGATTATCTCTTACCGGATAGCTTTTACCGGGTTGTTTGGGAAACTGCATCGGTTCATCTAACGAGTGTATATAACTAAACGCGCCATCCAATAGATAACGAGCCGCGTCAAACCAGTGTTGGCGTGTCATCCCACTGTATGGACTTAAAGTGTAATCCGGATTTTGAATCTGAAATATATTGCTATCGGTTTTATTATCCGATGCAGACATAGAAAAACAGAAAGTAAAAATAACAAACAAAAGTATCAGCGTCTTTTTCATGGCATAAAAATATTTTTCAAATGTAAACAAAATATTTATGCAGGAAGACGTAAAAATAAGTCAAACAAGTTGATTATTTTCTCATTTGAGACCATTCATTGAAAATATGGAAAAATAGATACGTTAACTATTTTTGATATACTCGTACGTAATCTATTTGGTAGTGTGATGGGAATTTAGTTAAGGCTGGGTCTCCCCCTCTGTTACCACCAATAGCTAAATTCAGTAAAATATAGTGTGGCTGGTGAAATGGCGAAGTTCCATCAGCGTTTTGCATTTCTTCTACACTTACTTCATTTAGTAATTCATCGTCCAAATAAAGCCGGACGTACTCTTTATCCCAGTCCATACGCCAGATATGATACTTCTTTACCCAGTTTTTATTTTTTTTGGTAAAATAGGTAGAAGGATATGTTTTACTATTCCATTTTGCCACGTACTGTTTCTGCGTACCACAGGCAACATTCGCCAATATATGTGAAATACCATGAATCGGATAACATTCCATAATGTCTATTTCACCATTTGAGGGCCATGTACCTTTCGCACCAAGTGTCCATATCGCAGGCCATAGCCCCACCAGCGTATCAATACGTGCTCGCACTTCAAACCGACCAAAGAGAAACTCTTTTTTATTCGCTGTATTTACACTGGCAGAGGTATATTCGGCATATTCACGTCTCTTTTGCCATTGTTTTGATGTAGCATCATAATTAGGATTCAGCTTTTTCTCCCGTCTTGCTTCTATTATCAGTAAACCGCTTTTGCAATAAGCATTTTGCGGTTGATACCACTGTGCTTCATTATTACGCACAAATCCGTTTTCAAAGTTCCAATATTCCGGATTTAATTCTCCCTTTTTGTCAAATTCATCGCTCCATACCAATTTCCAATCGGTCGTATCATTTGTGTTTTGTTGACCGTAAGTGAAACCACTTGTCAAAATCGAGATAAACAGCAATATTATATGTTTTTTTGTCATACATTTGGTAATGTTTTTTTGGTAATGTCATAGGTTATTATCATACACAGTAGCAACAAATGCCTAACATCCGGCAAGTAGCAATAAGATGGAATACGAGCAAATACTGATATAGGCAAAATACTATACAATCAACATATTAATGGTTTATCAATATTGAATTATGTTTTGCCGAACAATAGTTATGCTATCTATCTCATTCTAAAGCACGGGTTTGTCAATGATAAATATAGCTAACACATCTTTTTATTTGATGGGAAATTGAATTTTAACTTCACTCACATTGGTTACTTTTTTGGCATCTGAAGTTACATTTAATGTATAACTTAGAGTTTCCTTGGCTTTGCGAGTGGTAAATTTAACGGAAAACTCTAACCCATATACATTTGGTGGTAAATAAAAAATACCCTTATTAAAGTCTGATTGTGACAGAAATTCTGTTTTTATGGAGTCTGCCACTAATAATTTAACTGCCGTTGTGTCACTTGGCGTTATATTTAATTGCTTTACCTGATTTGTATAAGCATCCACAAAGATTTTAAAACTAACGGTATCACCAACGTGCAATGTATCAAGCTTATAAGAAGAGTAGTCCGAAGCTAAACTAAATTCAATGATGCTATCGGTGTTGAGTTTCGCTTTTTTTTCTAAATAAATTTGCGGTGTAGCTTCACTAAATCCATTTCCTAAATTACAAGCGCTAAAACTAAGTACAATTGAAATAATCGATAATAAAACCAAAAAACGTGATTTCATAACTTCTATATTTTTACGTGATTAATTAATCCTTTTTTATTAAACAACAAATTTTGATCCAAATATTTCCTACTATTTAAAATCGATAAAAGAGATTCAAACCTTTGCGCTTATGAATCTCTTTTATACATGTAGTCGGGATGACAAGATTCGAACCTGCGACCTCTACGTCCCGAACGTAGCGCGCTACCAACTGCGCCACATCCCGCCTCATTTTTAGACCACAAAATTAATTTATTTTTATGAAAAACGGATATAAAAACACAAAGTTTTTTAGTGTCAATACTCAAAATTATGATATAAACTTCATTTTCAAACGTATAATCCGGTTAACTAAAGCAAATAAAATCTCATTTACATCCATTTTATCTATTAAAAATTGTGTCGTTTTTTGTATCTTTGTCGGGAATTGATAAAAAGCCGTTTATGATAGAAAAAAACATTCAAAACTACCTCACAACAAACAATTTTCAAGGATTTAATCTCAAAGCCGTTTATTTTGATATGGACGGAGTACTTTTTGACTCGATGAGATACCACGCCGAAGCTTGGGAAAAAGCAATGAACGAATCTGGATTACCATTTACCTGCTATGATGCTTATCTAAACGAAGGAAGTACGGGTACAGCTACGATAAACAGTATTTTTGTAAAATTAAATGGGCGCGAAGCTTCAGAAGAAGAGAAAAAAGACATTTATGCGCTTAAAACAAAGTATTTTGAAGAATTTGGAGAGCCACTCCGTATGCCATACGCGTATGAAGTATTGCACAAGCTAAAGGAGAAAGGTTTAAAAGTTATGGTTGTTACAGGTTCGGCACAACCGCTGCTTATTGAAAGTTTGACAACACACTTTCCGAATATCTTTACAAAGCAAGACATTATCTCAGCGTTTGATGTCACTCACGGCAAACCTCATCCCGAACCTTACTTAAAAGCATTGCAAAAAGCCGGGGTACAACCGTGGGAAGCCATCGTTATTGAAAATGCTCCGATGGGCGTACAAGCATCATCGGGTGCAAAGATTTTTACTATTGGAGTAAATACCGGTCCTCTCGACCCTGAATTATTGAGCAATAACGGTGCAAATCTCGTGTTGGACAGTATGCAGGAATTGTATGAAAAGTGGGATTTACTCCATGTGGAAAAAATCTATACTAAATCGTAAAATTATTTTTTGAAAATTTGAGGTAAAATAATATGAGACGTTTTGCAATTTATCTATTTATGATGGTGGTAGTGGTTTGGTCTCAACGGGTTGTGGCGTTAGACACAGATTCCATCAAATATAAACCAAATATAGAAGGTACCATACGTGCCAAATACGAATACAATACCAGTTTAGATGCACACCGATTTCAGGTTAGAAATGCAAGATTTAGCGTAAACGGACGGCTCAATCCGGTAATTTATTATAAAGCGGAAATTGATTTATCGGACGAAGGAGACACTCGAATGCTGGATGCCTTTATTCGTTATCAACCTATTAACTGGTTTAAATTTACCATCGGACAACAAAAAATACCGTTTAGTACCGATAATCTCCGTTCACCTCATCAATTGTATTTTGCCAACCGTTCGTTTATTGGCAAGCAACTTACCGGTTTGCGTGATGTTGGCGCCACCGCCCTATTTTCGAACAAAAGGATGATTCCTTTCAATATATCAATAGGAACATATAATGGCGATGGACTTTATGAGCAACAAAACTGGAAAACCAATAATATGAGTTTTGCTTCTCGCGTAGAGGTTTTTCCTTCCGAAAACATTGAATTGAGCTTAAACTATAACTCCGTAAAGCCTGAATCAATTCGTATGAATATGGTTGACATCGGTTGCTATTTCAACTTTTACGGATTTCATTTAGAATCGGAATACTTTTACAAAACTTACGAAAAAAATGCCTTTAAATCTACCATAGGACTTTTTGCACTGGGCGCGTACGATATAGAAATAGGGGTACCGTATTTGCAAAAAATAACGCCATTGGTACGTTACGATATGATGACAGACAATAACAAAGGATATGCAAACAGCTTGGGCTTATTTGTTACAGATCATATTGCACGTTCACGCATAACAAGTGGGGTTACGTTTAGCTTGGGCAAGCCATTTCTAAGCGATATTCGATTAAATTACGAAAATTATTTCTATAAAAAACAAGTAACCAATATTGATAATAAATTGGTTTTAGAATTTGTCACTCGGTTTTAATAAGCAATGTATGTCATTAATATTCAGCATATTTAGCTATCAGGCATAAATAACATAATTAAATTTATAAGAGAAGCAGCAACAATATATTCCACTATGGAAACAATCATATACCCATCAGCAACACAATGGACAGAACTAATCAAACGTCCCGCATTTGATTACAGTACCCTATTTGAACGAGTGCAAAAAATATTAGATGATGTAAAAATAAACGGTGATGATGCCGTAAAAAGATACACCAGAGAGTTTGACAGAGTCGAAATAAACATGCTGGAGGTTGCCAAAGAAGAGATTGATGAGGCAGAGAAGCAGCTTTCCGTTTCTCTGAAACAAGCCATTGAAATGGCACGGCGAAATATATGGAAATTTCACAATGAACAGATTTTTGAATCAAAAGAGATTCAAACGTCACCCGGAGTCATTTGCTGGCAAAAAGCAGTTCCCATTCAAAAAGTCGGACTTTACATTCCCGGTGGTAGCGCGCCCTTATTTTCTACGGTGTTGATGCTTGCTATTCCTGCAAAAATTGCCGAATGTAATGAAATCATCCTTTGTACTCCTCCAAATGCCGAAGGTAAAATTCATCCGGCAATTCTTTATGCTGCTAAAGTATCCGGTATTCATCGCATATTCAAAGTAGGCGGTACGCAAGCCATTGCGGCTATGGCTTATGGTACACAAACTATTCCGAAAATGTATAAAATTTTTGGACCCGGTAATCAGTACGTCACTGCTGCCAAACAGCTTGTTTCTTTAAAAGATGTTGCTATTGACATGCCTGCCGGTCCATCCGAAGTATTAATCATTGCCGATGACACTTCCAATCCCGCTTACATTGCTGCGGATATGTTATCTCAAGCAGAGCACGGCACCGACAGCCAAGCTGTTTTGGTTACGGTAAGTGAATCTATAATTGATGCTGTGAAAGAGCAATTAGAACTTCAGTTGGAAAAACTACCCCGAAAAGAACTTGCTCGGAAATCATTGGAACACAGTAGAATAATTCTTTTCAACACATTGGAAGAAGCGGTAGCATTCTCTAACCAATATGCCCCCGAACATCTGATTATTTCTACACAATATTATATGGGTGTATCTGAGTATATTACAAATGCCGGATCTGTATTTTTAGGCAATTATGCACCGGAAAGCGCCGGAGATTATGCTTCGGGTACAAACCATACCTTGCCTACCAACGGACATGCTAAGGCGTATAGCGGTGTTAATATTGATAGTTTTACGCGAAAAATCACTTTCCAGCAAATCACTCCGGAAGGATTAAACAATTTGAGTAACGCTATTATTTTAATGGCTGAAAACGAAGGGCTTACCGCACATGCGAATGCTGTGAATGTAAGACTGGAAAAAGACTAATTCTCTTATCTATTCTTTTTATAATACGTTTATAAATCAGATATTTACCATCTGAATAAAAAGAGAAAAGCAATTTTTTTAAAAAATAAATTGGAAAAATAATATGATAGAACATACGTCAACATTCTCTTTTAAGGGGATTGAAAGACTGCTTCGCAAAAATATAGCTTCACTTCACCCCTATTCTTGCGCTCGCGACGAATTTAAAGGTGAAGCCTCCGTTTATTTGGATGCAAACGAAAATCCGTATAATGTTCCATACAACCGCTATCCAGATCCGCTTCAATGGAAAGTTAAAAAGGAGATTGAAAGCATTAAACAGGTCTCGGCTCAAAACATCTTTTTGGGTAACGGAAGTGATGAGGCTATTGACCTGATTTATAGAGCGTTTTGTGAACCCAGAATTGATAATGTGGTAGCAATAGAACCCACGTATGGAATGTATAAAGTATGTGCCGACATTAATGATGTAGTCTATCGGAAAGTGCTCCTTGATGCTGATTTTCAGTTTTATGCTGACAATATTTTGGCAGAAACAGATGAAAATACCAAAGTTATTTGGCTTTGTTCGCCAAATAATCCTACCGGAAACAGTCTTAAACATAACGAAATTCTAAAAACAATTGAAAATTTTCAAGGCGTTGTAGTCGTAGATGAAGCCTATATAGACTTTTCTTCGGAAAAAAGCTTTTCGTCATATCTGTCTGTATATCCCAATCTCATTATCCTCCAAACTTTTTCCAAAGCGTGGGGAAGCGCCGGTGTACGCTTGGGATTGGCTTACGCTTCGGAAGAAATCATCGCCGTATTCAACAAAATAAAATACCCTTACAATATCAATATTCTTACCCAAAAATATATGCTTGAAACATTTGCAAACAAGAATCAGATGAAAAATTGGGTAGCTGTTTTGTTAAATGAACGAAAAAGACTCATCCACGAATTATCTCAACTAAAATTAGTGCAGCATATCTATCCTACCGATGCCAATTTTGTGTTGGTAAAAGTAGATGATGCGAACAATATATACTGGAAATTGGTAGAAAAAGGAATTATCGTACGAAATAGAAATTCGGTAACATTGTGCTTGGGTTGCTTGCGAATTACTGTTGGCTCATCTGAAGAAAATAACATCATACTCACCGAGCTACAACAAATAAGTAGTTAATATACAGAATATTATTTTATTTTTAACAATAAAAACAAAGCAATTACGACTCTCACAATATTTCTATCTGTTGATAAAATTATAACTTCTAAAATATGAAAAAAATCATTTTTACTTTCGCCACATTTCTGACCATGTTGACTATGACTGCACAGTCAAAAAAGGTAAATTTTACCGAACTTTGGATGTATGGTCCAATCTCCGTTTATAAACCCATATTGCTTGACAGTATCGATATAAAAGGGAAAAAATATACCAACGACAATTTACTTGCTACCGACATAAACTTTCCTGAACAAAGTAAATTTGTTACAACCATCAAACCCGACACTGCCGGATACTTTTCGCTCCCGAAACCGACAAAAGGAAATGTATTTTATCTGATTTCTTTTTACATTTCGGGAAACAAATACGGGAAAGGGAAAATCAGTATAAAATCACCTGATCTATTTGAACTATATATTGACGATAAAAAAGAGATTGATAAAAAAACGGTTGAAGATTCATTGAAAAATGTAAAATCAGTCGATGCAGACCTTAAAGGGAATGTAAATGGCAAAAGAATTGTATTAAAATACTTAGCCAACTCATCAGCAAAATTATCTCCGGTATTCAAATTGACCATTGCTCCCAACGAAAAAGACACAGCATTGACTTACTCTATTGGCAACAAGACGTCCAGACGAATGACTATTGAAGATGTTTTAGTCGGTAAGCGTGTTTCTTCCACTTCTATTTCGCCAAGCGGACGATTTATTTTAATGCGTTTCACCGTTACCAGTGACGAAGGAAAATCTCAACGATATATCGAGATTTATGACACCAAACAGAAAAGAACAATTTTAAACGAATCGGATAGTCGTAATCAGTTAGACTGGATGCCACAGTCTGATAAATTACGTTATTTTGAAAGCGACTACGCCGGATTTAACATGTACACTTTCGACCCGGTTACTTCTGATAAGAAACTAATTGCAAAGAATGTACCTCTTGAAAATTTCACAATTTCACCCGATGAAAAGATATTGTATTACTCCAAAAAATTAACTTTGGAAGAGAAAACACCCGAAGGATTAATACGCTTACTTTCCCCTGAAGACCGCCAAGACTATTACAGAGACCGTTATCAAATATATCAATATAAATTAGAAACAGGCGTATCGCAACAATTGACTTTTGGAAAGTTGTCTTCGTCAATTCAAGATATAAGTAGTGATGGCAAACGCTTACTTTTTACCACTTATGGCGAAGATTTTACGCATCGTCCGTTTGGCAAAAGCAGTTTGTATATACTGAATTTGGAAACAATGGAATCACAAACAGTGAGCAAAAATCAATATTTTATGAGTAGCGCCGAATTTTCTCCTGATGGCAATCAATTACTTATTACCGGTGGCGCTGAATCTTTTGATGGCATAGGGATGAACATAAAAGAAGGTGAAATTTGTAACAGCTATGATACACAAGCGTATATTATGGATTTATCTTCAAAAAAAATAGATCCTATAACCAAAAATTTTGATCCGGCAATCAATAATCAATGGTGGAATGACGCCGACAACTGCATTTATCTAAAAGTTGAAGACAAAGATTGTGAAAGTATGTATCGTTATTCTCCTGTAACTAAAAAATTTGAGAAACTCCCACTGAAAGAAGAACTGATAAAATCAATCAGTTTTGCTGATAAAAGTCTGAAAGCAAGTTATACCGGTTCAAGTTACGCCAACTCATCACGCGCTTATGTTTTGAATCTGAAAGATTTAAAATCCGAATTGATTTCAGATCCATACGGCGATCGGCTCGCTACCCTTCAACTTGGTGAAATGAAGGAGTGGAATTTTGTCAGCAAAGGTGGAGATACCATCCAGGGACGATACTACCTCCCTCCACATTTTGATCCGTTAAAAAAATATCCGGTTATTGTGTATTATTATGGTGGTACCAGCCCCACACAGCGCACCTTCGAAAGTACCTACCCACTCAACGTTTATGCTGGAATGGATTACGTGGTTTACACTCTAAATCCAAGTGGAACAACAGGTTATGGACAAGAATTTGCCGCTCGTCATGTAAATGCCTGGGGAAAATATACTGCCGATGAGATTATAGAAGGTACTCAAAAATTCTTAGCATCGCATCCATACACTGATAGTAAAAAGGTAGGTTGTATTGGAGCTTCGTACGGTGGATTTATGACACAATATTTACTCACTAAAACCGATATTTTTGCTGCCGGAGCATCTCACGCAGGTATCAGCGCCTTGTCAAGTTACTGGGGTGAAGGATTTTGGGGTTACACATACAGCGCGGGTGCAAGTGCCGGAAGTTATCCTTGGAATAATCCAGAGCTTTATACCGAACAAAGTCCATTATTCCACGCCGATAAAATAAATACTCCGCTCTTACTCTTACATGGCACTGCCGACACCAATGTGCCACCCGGAGAAAGTATTCAAATGTACACTGCCCTGAAATTACTTGGAAAACAAGTTGAGTTTATACAAGTAAAAGACGAAAACCACATTATCTTGAATTTTCAAAAACGCATCAATTGGAATCATAGTATATATGCTTGGTTTGCCAAATGGCTAAAAGATGATGCGAGCTGGTGGAACGATTTATATCCTGAAAGTAAATAAATATTTTTTTTTCAGTAAAAATAGAAATCAGCAGTTCTAAAGTATTTCACTTTCTGATCTGCTGATTATATTTTTGAGCGTTAGTTACGAAATTTGAAATTTTAATTCTATAATTCAGTATTTCTAATTTCTAATTTTATATTGCATCTTCTTCCGAAAAACTTCCATAGCGATGATATTCATACGAAACACTTTGCTCTTTCACGTAGTGAAGCAGTTCAATACGTCCTTCGGCTAACGGAGGAGTAATAGCAATGTATTTCCCAAGTTTAGCTGCTTTTAGATAATAAGCATCGGGGATGTTTGGTGAGCAAACACGCACACGTTCAAAATTTTCCATTGTTTTTACAAATTCATCGTCGGTTTGCGTTAGTAATGTAAATCCTTTATTTGGCAATGTTTTTATCTTATTGAGTTTAACGTCGTTGGCGTTGATACTTATAGTCAATTTAGTTTTAGATACTTCAGTGGCAGCAATAACCATTAAAACATCAATCAATTTATCCTCCGGCAGTAGTCTGAATACCATATTTTTTAATGGACGATAACGGCAAACAATTTTTTCTCCTATCAATTCTTGTGTCAGATGTTCTATGGCAAATTCCTTTTCCCAATTTAAGCGGTAGCTTCCCGTTGCGAATGTATATCGTTCCAGTTCTTTATCAGAAAGTGTCGCTTTTAGAGTCTTATCTGCATTTGTCTCTTTGGATTGGATTGCTTTTTCTTCAAAATTCACAAAACAAGAAACATAGTTTGGACCTCCGGCTTTAATGCCACCTCCAAACGCCGAGCGCTTCATACCTCCAAATGGCTGACGTTGCACGATAGCTCCCGTAATTCCACGATTGATGTATAAGTTTCCGGCTTCGATAGAATTTTTCCATAATTCACGTTCACTTTCATCCAGACTATCTAAACCTGAAGTCAAACCATATTCGCCGCTGTTCACTAAATCAATACCATGTTCCAGGTTTTCAATGCGAACCACACTCAGCACCGGTCCAAAAAGTTCAGTGGTAAAAGTATAGCTTCCCGGTTTTACACCCCATTTTACCGATGGTTTCAGAATGTATTTATCTTCGTCAGCAAATTCGGGTTTAACCAACCAACTTTCACCATCTTCCAAGTTTTCAATGGCATAAAGCATTTTATCATTATTGTTTGTAACCATAGGACCTATAATATTGCCCCCATCCCAAGCGCTTCCTGTATGAACACTTCGTACGGCATCGGTCATCTTTTCACGGAAACTTGGATCATCATATACGCTTTTTTCGACTAACAGCAACGAACAAGCTGAACACTTTTGTCCCGCGTTGCTGAATGCTGATTTCACCACACTCATAATAGCGTGGTCACGGTCGCCACTTGCTGTGAGAATGATGGCATTTTTTCCTCCTGTTTCGGCTGAAAGTGGCGTTTTCGGATTGACTTCAAGAATGCGGAATGCAGTATCTGTTCCTCCGGTAAGAATAATGTGTTTAACTGAAGGATGCGTTGTTAGTTCGGTCAAAGCATCGCGTGTAGCTGTGCAAACCACCTGCAATGCGTCTTTAGGTACGCCGGCATTCCAAAAACTTTGTGCAAATTCCCAAGCGACAGGGAAAGCAACCGTTGCCGGTTTTAAAATCACGGTATTGCCTCCGGCCAAAGCGGAAGCTACACCACCCACGGGAATTGCCGTAGGAAAGTTCCAAGTCGGAATGACCAAAACAATTCCTTTTGGACTGTAAGAAACGGTTTTGAGGTTCTCAAACGCCTGCATTGTATGAGGATAATATCGACAGAAATCAATGGCTTCCGAAACTTCAACATCACCCTCTGTAAAAGTTTTTCCGGTAATAGCTGACATACAGCCGATTAAATTACCACGTTCGTTAGCTAAATTATCAGCCACTTTATTCAGAATAACTGCGCGCTCCTGCAACGATGTTTTTCTCCATTCGGAAACATCTTTTTCCGCTATCTGAATGATGTTTTTCACTTGGTCTTTACTTGACTGCGACACTTCGCACACACACACTTTTTCAGTCTGGTTATGGTCGAAATAGGATGTTTTTTTCTCTCCTTCTACTTCGCTGCCACCTATTTGTACCGGAATCTGATATGGTTTATCTTCTGAAGTTTTCATCCATTTTTTACGGATATTATCCGCCCATTCTTTATTGGGTTTCAAATCAAAATCGGTATCCGGCTCACCTTTGAATACAGAAACATCTTTTTTAGGCTCTATTTTCAACAGGCGGTTTTGTGTGCGTCTGGGCGTGCTTGAAACTTTGCTTTTCAATTCCATAGCTTTTTCAAATTGTTCTTTGAGGAAAAGCCACTCCTTTGTACCTTCTTTGAGGTTGAATGAGTATGTGAGAAAGTTATCTTTGCTGGTATTTCGTCCATACGGCGTACAAGATACGACACGGCATTGAGGAAATGTTCGTCTTTAACCACTGGGGTGTAAAGAATAATATGTTTTTTGAGCTGTCGCATCACCCTCGGAAGTGATTTGCCATCCCTTCGAGCATCTCAAACTCTATAAGTTCTTCTACCCCATTTTTTTTCGATAATAAATAAGCGTAACCGATGGTGAAGAAATTATGCGAAGCTACACCCACACTCAGTACTTTTGCATTTTCGGGTTGTAGGGCTTTGTCCAACACCCTTAGATAATTAGCATCTACCTCTATTTTGGTATCATAAATTGGATTTTCCCATCCGCGAAGTGATGAGACGATGCTTTCCATTTGAAGATTTGCCCCTTTTACCAAGCGCATCTTGATGGGTGAACCACCCTCATCAACACGTTTTTGGGCAAACTGAAGCAGTTCTTCTTGTAATCTGGTAGCGTCAGGTAAATAAGCCTGAATAACAATACCTGCTCTGAGATTCTTGAATCTTGGTTCTGATAATGTACTGATGAACACTTCCATTGTCAGATCGGCATCCTTGTATTCTTCCATATCTAAGTTGACGAATTTGTACGATTTGTTGCCTTTTTCGTCCACATAAGGATAGTCTATTGCCTGCTGATAGATGTTGCCCATCAGCTCACACAAATCTTTCTTATTTTTATCGTGATTCAACGCATTAATTTGCGCATAAATCCCGGAAAGCTTTACCGATATATAGTTGATATTGGGATCTTTCAATCCTTCTAAATAGTGTTCGTATCGTTTGTGCGCCTCTTCGTCACCCAGTACTACTTCGCCGAGCAGATTCACATTTTGTCCGATTTTCTGTTTTTTACGGAAAGTTAAATGCGCTTTCAGTAAATCTTCTCGCTCGTTGATAATTACTTTGCTGGTAGATGTACGCAAATATCGTTTAAATGCAGGCACTGCAATGGAAGGAAACAAATATCCTACTGAATTATACAGTTTAAGCAACATTTTTTCGTTTCCGCTAAAAAAATCAGGAACGCCATACTCATTCAGTAACAGTTTTATTCTTTTGGATAACTTGGCATTATCGTGTATTTGTGATGTCTCATCCAACATCTTGGTCATAAGCACCTTATCGGTTGGATTTTGAACTAAAACTGCATATTTATGCTGTTCCTTTAATTCATCGGCAGTAATTTCTTTTTCAGCTTTTCTTAGAAAATCTTTTGCCCATTCAATAACTTCATTCGTGTGAACTGTTTCCATACAATATTATTTACATTTAGATATACAATTGAGAAAAATGTTGTCTTGTGAATTTTTGTGTAAAAATACTGAAAATATCTATTCGTTATTGAAAAAAATGAAGTCAAAATTCAAAATATTTATCAACAGGCTTTGTTTGTGGATTATTCTCAAACAAAATGCCACGAAATTGAGCAATTCGTAGCATTTAAAAGATTAAATTATACTGATTTTTAATTGTTACAGCTTAAGTTCTTTTCTTTGATTTTTCCTACAATTAAACAGTGACGACTTTCGGCATAAGATGTTTGCACTCAATTCTTTTTACATCGACCATCCGCTTTTGTCACTTGAGTAGTAAAAAACAATTAACGCTATAATTATTAAAAACTAAATCTAAATGCTTTGTTTGTTCTTTCGGTCTCTTTTTGGCATCTTTTTACGCTTTTATCCTTGATTTAGCCCGCTAAATCTTCGGACAAAATCCCAAAAAATCAGCTCAAAAACAGCCTCGAAAAAACATGACAATAATTATTTTCTACTACTTAAGTTGATAAAAAATGATAATCACCTTCGTTAAATAATAAAATTCACCTTTCGCAAGTTATTAAACGTTTGATTCTATGAATATTTAAAACTATATAATTCAGATTATCAAATGTTTATAAGAATCAAGAACTTTAATCTTATTTAAGTTAGCTCCCCCAAGCCCCTCTCCGAGTGGAGAGAGGGGTATGTCGTGAGAAAAAATTGCTACACTAATGTAAATTGATGTAAATGAGCAAATTACACGTGCGAAAGTTAAACAATCAAATTATATCAAAAATTTAAATCCAAAGATGAATGAACGCGGTAAAGATGGTCCATAGATATATCCTGCATCACGAAATGTACCCTTATCAAAATCGCTTTGATAATTATTAAAAATATTTTGTATTCCTCCATTTAGTTGCAATTTAACATTATTGTTAAGCTTAAAATCATATGATAGTTTTACATTTAGGTCAAAAAAATCGGGTGTATTTACTTCCATATCGTTTGGTATATAACCTGCAAAATGTTGAACCAACATACTACCGGTATAAGTTCCGCTCAAAGAAATATTAAAAATTCTTATCAACTTGATACACTGCCGTCAAATAGCCATACTGGTCGGGGGAGCGAAACATTTTTTTCTGTGGAACTAACGTTAAGTCGTCGCTCCACTGCTGTGCTTCTTTATACTCACTTTTTTGAAAAGTCATTCCTAATTGAAATTGTAGATTGTTTGAAGGTAGTATTTTCCCCTCTATGTTTATTCCCTTCACGTAAAGCTCCCGGAGCATTATCTCTTTCAAGTATAAAACTTCCATCCGGGTTCGTCCCAATCTCTGTCAATACAAAAACATTGTTCAAGTTTGTATAAAATCCTTCTATCAGTAATTCTGTTTGAACTTTACCAAATCTTTTATCTATGTCGATGGAAGCGCTATAGCTCTGTGATTTTTCGGGTTTAAGATCCGGGTTATTTTGAATAAATGAAATCTCACCTCCAATGGCTGAGCCATGTAAATCTTCATCATACACCTGTGGAGCACGGAATCCGGTGGAATAACTTGTCCTAAAGCTAAAAATTTCATTTGGATTATATCGCAAGTTCACTCGAGGACTTAAAATTGCATTTTTAATCAAACTATGTTTATCAAAACGACCGCCTAATAGAACGCTTAGTTTTTTATTCTTCCATTCGTTTTGTAAATAGGTACTTGTGATATGTATTTTTTGATCAGTTGTTCTATTATACCCTTGTATTATATCGTGTAAATCATCAATATTGTATTCGACACCCGTTGTGAATATTGCTGGCATAAAAAGCAGTTTATCTATTGAATAAGTATATTGTCCACCTGAAACAAAGGTCAGCCCATCAGTTTTTCCAAATCCATTTATGTCTTGCTGCGCACCGGCATAGTTAGCTCTATCAATTAGTTGAGCCGAAGAAAAAACATTAAAATGATGTTTATTATTCTTAGAAAAAATACTATAATTCAAACTACCGGTATTTATATTGTATTCGGCAGCTTCTGCGATATCAGCCTGCTGAACAGGTAAATCAAATTTGTTTCCTCCTCTGATGTAGTTATAAAGATTGTGATATTCAACGGTCAATTTACTGTAATTGCCTGTTTTATAAAAGCCTTTAAATCCAATATTTTGAACCCTAAGTTTTGTGATTTCTGAGAAACCATCTCCATTATTGTCATACGGATTTCGTTGTCTTGTTGAGCCAAAGAGAGTTATACCGGTTTTATTATCATCTGAAACAACAGATGCATTTAAAGTTGTATTTATGTCGGATGTTTTATTACCGATCATCGTGGACGAATTTGTTATAGTTATAGAATTTATCACCGGATCTTTGGTAATAATGTTTATAGTGCCTCCGATGGCATTTGTGCCAAAAATAGCTGAACCACCCCCCCGAACTACTTCAACACGCTCTATCATATTTGTTGGGATTTGCTCGATGCCGTAAACACTCTGTAAAGCACTGTAAATTGGACGACTATCAATTAATATTTGTGAATACGTGCCATCCAAACCATTTATTCTAACTTGCGGTAAGCCACAATTCTGACAGTTGATTTCAGTCCTTAATCCAGGTTGAAAGTTTAATCCTTGTGCAAGGCAAACAGAATTAGTATTCTCGAAAATTTTCGGACTTATAATATTCACAATAGTTGGTGCTTCTTTACGGTTGGTTTCGTTACGATTGGCTGAAACGACAATACCCTCTAATATTATTGGGTCTTCTTCTAATTCAAAATCCACGTCAATATTATGTACAGCAGTTAAATCAATCTCTTTTTCAATAGATTTATATCCTATTCCGGACACAACCATAGTAAATTTACCTGCTGGTAGGTTTTTTAAAAAATAATGGCCTGTTGCATCGGTCGTTGTTCCGATTGTAGTTCCTTTTAAAATCACACTTATTAAGGGAATGTATTCTTTCGTGGTTATATTTACAATATGTCCTGTTATGTGTGCATCTGATTTATTTTGGGCAAATCCTGCTATTGAACAAAATAACAGAATCATTAAACTCCATAAGTTCTTTTTCATTTGAATTCCTTTAAATATTATATAATATGAATATCTGAGGCAATTTGATAACTGATTGCATCAGAAAAAATACGTATTCTGAATGTTGATAACAACAGCAGATACAATCACTACCAAGAAAAGTAGAATGAACCTTTTCATACGATAATAATTTTGTTTTTTAGGTGTCGTACGAAACAGTATGATAAGCGATGTAGATACCTACCTACTTAGCAACATAATGCAAAATCGAATAAGTTCGCTTAACAGACATCGGCTACTGCATTCGCACGTGAATGAGGCGAAGAAAGTTACATTACGGGAGGTGCGCGAGAAGGACTATCAAAATAAACCTGAAAATCCGGATGTTGATATGTGTAAAAATAAAGGTGATTTAGAGTGACCGGTTCAGAGGCATCATAATGAAAACGAACGGGTAGCGAGTTTATCACAATTTGATAATCGCAAGTAAGACAATGCACTGTTTTTAGCGAACTGTATGAAACAACATCATCTATTGTAAGGTGACGAGTAGTGCACGTTTCCGATTTGTTGTAACATTTACTCAAATGAATATGAGCGTGATGCCAAACAATATGTATAGGCTGAAAAAGTATCGGAAATACAAAAAATCCCAATACAAATAAACTAATATGTCTTTTAGTAGCGTTCAATGTTTACATTTGGCACAAGTGCCTTTGATTAATATTTCGGTTTCTTCGTCCTGAAAGCCCTCAGGAAGCTTAAAACGATATTCCGATTCAGTGTCTATACATCTAACCGTTTGACAATCAATACAAAAAAAATGTACGTGCGCTTTGTCTTTTGTTATCGAACTGTTGTAAGCATACTTTACAAACTGATTGTCAACCACTATTTTGTGAATGATATGGTTTTCTTCCAGCGTTTTAAACGAGCGATAAAATGTGGTGCGATCGTAATCTTTCGACATTTTTTCACGAATTTCATTCTCCGAGAGTGCCTGATTGGTGTCAATCATCATATCGAGAATTCCTTTGCGACATTTTGTTCGCTTCAGATTAAATGCTTTTAGTATTTCTTCCGAGTTCATAAATGTAAGTAAATGCAACAGTGTTGCAAAATTAATGTATTATTTTTGATTTGATGATATGTTCGAGCGTTTTTCTTTAAAAAAAATTTGCTTTTAATAAAGTTATCTTGACTTTTCATATTCTATTACGTGTCGTTCCTACAGAAATTTTTATATGATTATCCGCAATATGACCTATTTGGACTATTATTTGACATTTATCTTTTTGTGATTTTGGTGTCTTCTTTGAGTGTTTTGTGTAACAGCTATTACACAAAGTTACACAGAGGATTCACAAAGTTACACAGAGGATTCACAAAGTTTCACAGAGAAATTACCGCTCTAAATTTACATTAGGTCGCTTTGCGGATAATCATTAATTTTTATGGGTTGATAATTATTCTGCTATATATTAACCGGTGGCTAAATCTTAATAAAATAATGTACATCATTGGTTTTTAGTACTGTAGGTGTTACATCAATTGAATATTATTGCTGTATATTAAAAAGTCAAGACGACCTAAATAAAAAAACTCTATCGGGTTTTCAGTACCGACAGAGTCTTTTGTTCTTATTATTTCTCTTTTTGAAAAAGTTATGCCACAGAAAACTCCTTCAATCTTTCATCCAGAATCGGAATTTGATCTAACCTGACAAAGGATACACAAGCGCGTAAACCGTTGAGATTTTCGCTACCAGTAATAGCTAAAGAGATGGCGCTGATGCCAAAATACAAAAACTTACGCATTAATTCAGCGCTGGTTAATCCCGGATAAGCTATGGTGAAGTAGAAACCGTCGGCTAACTCACGGTTATCATCGTTATAAACGATGTAGAAACCATATTTCAAAAATATTTCCTTCATCTTTTTGGCTTTTTCACCGTATAAATGAAGCGCTTCGGTAAAATTAAGTTGATTATCGTTCACTGCTTTGAGCATTTTTGCAAGGGCATATTGTGCTGTGTGCGATGTTCCTGCTGTGGTGGCATATAAAACGCCGTAAGGAATAAAATGCCCCAACGTATCGGAAGTAAAATAGTTTTTCAGATTTGGATATTTTCGCGAATAAGACAAATCACTAATAATCATTAGTCCTATTCGCTGTCCGGCGTAACTGAAAATTTTTGAGGTAGAAAGTACTAAAATATAATTTTTTGCGTAATGTGCTACCGTTGGTTGATACGGTTCTACACCTGCAAAACCGTAGTTTTCACGAAAATCCATTCCGAAATAAGCCAAATCTTCAATCACAATCACATCGTATTTATTAGCTAATTCGCCTATTATTTTTAATTCATCGTTTGTAAAACAAATCCACGAAGGATTGTTAGGCGACGAATAACATATTGAGCAAATATTTCCTTCTTTAAGAAATTCTTCAAGTTTGTTGCCTAACCTTTCGCCTCTAAAATTTAACAAATCAAAGGTTTTGAAAGGAACACCCATCAAATGAAGTTGTGATTTCTGTACCGGAAATCCGGGATCGATAAAAAGGGTGTAGGTTTTTTCAGGATTTGCGCGCGCTGCTGCAAGTAAAGCGGCAAAACTTCCTTGCATACCTCCCACTGTGGGAATGCATTGTTGGGGTGAAACTTCCAAACTCATAAACAATTTAGCAAAACGAGCGATTTCATTTTTAGCGGGTTCTATTCCTTCGATATTAGGATAGATAGCCGGCAAACCCAACTCAAGCGCCTCCTTTTCTGCTTCTATGCCAATTTCATTAGGTTGCAGTCCCGGAACACCCATTTCCATATGAATAAACTCTTCACCACTATCTTTTTCAATCATACCGACCAATTTACCCACTTCGCGAATGGAAAGTTGCGTAATATCATCGGCGCCAAATTGAGCGAAAAGATTATCTACTAATTGTTTTGAAATCATTTGTTTATGTATAAGTTTGGTTGTTTGAAAGTTTGTTCGTGCGGAGCACGATATTATGCTTAACTCCACACGTTTATCGTGTGGAGATGTGCGAAGCACAAGACTGACACGTGCGGAGCACGCAATATGAAAACAATGTAAATTTATACAAAGTTAATCCTCTTCCCAATAACGTTCATCAATTTGTATATTATTTTCATTCGACAATCTTCGCACTTCATCCGATGAGTTTTCTGTTTTATGATGTTTTTTTTGGTTCTTAATATAATTAATAATCAAATCTTTATCCTTATAATTATAGGTCATTGCAAAATATTTTCTTCCCCACGCTTCAAAATCTGGAAACAGTTCTTTATTTTCTTTCAGCCAGTAATTTGTTGCGTTTTTTAATTGTTTTACAAAATCAGATACAGCAATGGAAGGATGTATCTGTACCAAAATATGAATATGGTCGGGCATTCCATTAATTCGATATAATACACATCTTTTATTTTTGATAAATCCCCAAATATAGCGATAGAGCTTTTCTTCGTTTTCTTCATTGATTGTTTCGTTGCTATATTTTGTACGAAACACAATGTGACATAATAAACTAGTGTAACTCATATTTTTGTAAGCAAACGCATTAATTTAGGTTTTGTATCGTGCTCCGCACGAATTCACTCATTCTCCGATAACTCCAAACGCAAGCGTATGGAGCTAAGCATAGTATCGTCTACGCACGGAGCAACTTATTTCACCCTTCTATCCACCACCCTTTTGGCTTTTCCTTCGCTGCGAGCAATGGTTTTGGGTTCTACCAACGTAACTTTTACACTCAAACCTACGGCGCTATTCAATGCATGTTCTATCTTTTTGGATAGATTTTGGAGATCTTTAATCGTGTCCGTCAGTTTTGTTTCATCCATTTCTACTTGTAGTTCCAACGTATCCAAATTGTTTTTTCTATCCACATACAGCATATAATGCGCTGATGTTTCGCCCATTTCGAGCAATACGTGCTCTATTTGCGATGGAAAAAGATTTACTCCGCGGATAATCAACATATCATCGCTTCGTCCCGTGATTTTCTTCATACGCACAGTGGTACGTCCACAGGCACATTTTTCACGATTAAGCGTTGAAAGATCTCGGGTATTGTAACGTAATAGTGGAATTCCTTCCTTGGTAAGGGTTGTAAAAACTAACTCACCTTCTTCACCATCGGCAACAGGTAGCTTTGTATCCGGATGTACAATTTCCGGATAAAAATGATCTTCGTGTACGTGAAGTCCAACATGATGAATGCAATCGTTTGCCACTCCTGGACCCATAATTTCGCTCAAGCCGTAAATATCAAAAGCATTTATTCCCCATTTTTTCTCCAATTCTTTACGCATGTTTTCAGTCCAGGGTTCAGCGCCAAAGACTCCGGCTTTTAGTTTCATATCTTTCAATGAATATCCAAATTCGGTCATCGCGTCAGCTAAGTGTAGTGCGTAAGAAGGCGTACAAGCCAACACGGTAGAGCCAAAATCAGACATTAACTGTAATTGACGGCGGGTATTTCCTCCCGAAATAGGCACTACCGATGCTCCTACCTCTTCGGCACCATAATGTACCCCGAGTCCTCCGGTAAATAATCCGTATCCGTAAGAAACCTGCATTATATCATCAGTTGTAATTCCTGCCATCGTCAGGCAGCGTGCCAATACTTCTTTCCAATTGTCAATATCCGTTTTGGTATATCCAACGGTAGTCGGTTTTCCGGTGGTACCGCTGGATGCGTGAATACGCACTATATTTTTCATCGGCACGGCAAACAATCCGAACGGATAATGATCCCGTAAATCTTGTTTGGATGTAAACGGTAGTTTTACTATATCATCGATAGATTGAATATCGTTGGGTTTCACACCCAAATCGTCCATTTTTTTCTTATAAAACGGCACATTATCATACACTCTTTCTACTAACGAATGAAGACGTTTGCCTTGCAATTCTCTCATCGCCTCACGCGACATACACTCTGCTTCTTTATTCCAAATCATATCTGCCCCCTAAATCCCCCGAAAGGGGACTATCTTATTTTTTATTTGATTACTATTATTTATTTTATCCATTTAAAGCCCTCCCTTTGGAAAGGTTGAATGGGTTTTTACTTCAATTCTTCTTCTGTGATTGATTTTAAATGGTTTTGTTTGATAACCTCAACTGCTTTTTCTCGGTTATCAGTACGCAAGACTACAACCGATTTATTGCCAAAACTAAAAGCGTAAATATACTCTATACTGATGCCGGCTACGGTAAATAGGTTGAGTATTTTATACAATGAGCCGGGTTCCGGATTCATTTCAAGCGACAGAATGTCGTGAATACGCACGGTGTATTGCTCTTCGCGAAGTTTTTCGAGTGCTGATTGCGGCTCGGAGACTATGAGGCGTACAATGCCATAATCACTCGTATCGGCAATGGTTAATGCTACGATATTTATATTGTTTTTGGATAAAACCGAAAGCATTTCATCTAAGTAACCCGATTTGTTTTCCAAAAATACGGATAGTTGACGTATAGTCATAGTTTGGTAAATTAGATAATTAGTTAATTGCTGTATTAATCATTGCAAAGTTAAGGAAAAATGAACAAATAATTAATAATTTGCAATGGAAATTTAGGAAACAAATAATTATCGTAATTTTGTAAACTTATTTACATTTATTTTCATCATTATTTATGATTAATCAAAAATTTTATACAGATAGAGAGGAAAGAGCCAATTATTTGTCACATGCGGTTGGTGTTATTATATCCCTCATCGGAACATATATACTAATTTTCAAAGCGGTAAAAGCCGATAATGACCGGGCTATACTGGCTTATTCCATATTCGGATTTGGAATGCTTGCTTGTATGCTTTCTTCAACCATATATCATTACGCGAAAAACCCCCAAACAAAGTCTTTTCTACGTCATTTTGATCACGGGAGTATTTACGTGCTGATTGCCTGTAGTTATTCTCCGTTTACACTTCTTTTATTACGAAACGAAGGATTTTGGGGTTGGGGACTTTTTATTTTAGTTTGGTTAATCGCGTTTATTGGCATAGGATTCAATTTTCAGACATTAAAAGCCAACAGCCATATTAAAACAGCATCATACGTCCTGATGGGGTTGGTTATTTTTTTGGCGATAAAACCCTCACTCAATATTGCAAACCAGCTTAATTGTACTTCTGTACTGTTATGGATTGCTATCGGAGGTTTTTTTTATATTGTTGGAGCCGTTTTTTACGCGTTGGCAAAACGTGAGTTTATACATTTTGTTTTTCACGTATTTGTGCTCTTAGGCTTAGTGAGTCATATTTATGCCGCTTATTTAATACCTCTGAAGTGATTTAAACTAATTATCGGGATGATTTTGAAACATCCCGATAATTAAAATATCCTTCATTTCGCTATTTCAGTTTATATGCTAAACTTTTAGGTAAATAAAACGTATTATTTTTATCTACATATACAGCTACCGAACCCATATCAAACGATTTTCCGTTTAAGGTAGCCACAGATGAAAATGCCGGAACTTCCAATGTGTTATTTCTCTTTTTGACAATTAACTTTATTGATTTGTCCGGTGCGACTTCTATTTTATAGTTTGTGTCCATAAAAACATCGGTATGCTTTGCATATTTTGTAGCATTAAATTCAGCTAAAGGCGTTTTTAATCCCGTTGCTTTGTATAAATATTTATGAAATTCCGTATTACGCATATTTCCCATTGGCAATGTTCCTTTAGGGTGATAAGCCGCTAAAAAAACCTCTTCACCGGTATGTCCGTAAGTTGTAAAGCCAAAATTTGTACGAGAAGCCATAATACTTACAATATAGTGAGTCATATTTTCACCTTTGGCAGCTTCCATATAGTTGTCTGCTTTATAATTTTTTGAAGAGAGCAACGATTTTAATTCATCATCGGTTAACTCAATATCTGTATATTTCTTAAATACCAATTTAAACTCTTCAGGCTTTGTTTGCAATAAAACTTCCTCTAACCCTTCAGCAGTTAGTTTATATTTAGATACAGTACCGAACAAATCAGTCAATGTCAGCTTTGTGTAACTTTTCTTTGAGTTTTTTGTACCGATTGAAAAACCGCTGTTTCCGTGGCAGGTAAAATCACGACTAATGTATTGCCGTCGCGTTTGGCAAAATCGATAGCTTCGCCAACTGCTTTGTCAAAAGCCAGAAATTCAGTCATAATACCGATAGGATCATTGGCGTGTGCCGCCCAGTCAACTTTACTACCCTCAACCATTAAAAAGAATCCATTTTTATTTTTGTTCAAAATAGAAATAGCCTTGCGGGTCATTTGCGCTAACGATGGAATTTTTGTTGTATCTCTGTCCAAGTCATAAGGAAGTTCTCTCTCTCCAAACAATGCCCATAGTTTGTTTCCGTCAAAATTCAATAGACCGTTCTTATCATTCTCAAGATACGTAACATTTGTTTGTGACAGATGCTTTTTCATATCGTTTGTTATGATTCCGGTACCTCCTCCAAACATTACACTCAGATTGTTATACACCATTTGAGGAGCTATGGCATCGTAATTGTTTCGGTTGTAATAATGTGAAGCACAATCAGCCGGAGTTGCGTGTGGAAATTCACATGTAACCACCAATCCACTTGATTTTTTTTGTTCCCATTGCATTGCTTCCAATAAGGTTGTTAACGGTTGGTAAGTCATTTCCGAATTGAGTGGTACCAAATCGTTTTCACTATCTACAATCGGATACATCGACACATTTGATGCTTGTTCCGGAAAGCCATTCATATAGCACGAAGTAGTTGGAGCCGAATCACCAATAGGAGCGTTGGATGAAAAAGTAGTAACGGTGCCGCAAATATAAGGATCAACATTTAATTTATCACCTTCATTTCGATAGACTTTCAACCAGCGTGATGCAGATAACACATCGATGGAAGTACCATCCGGAATCATCAAAATAATATTTTTTACCGGTTTAACCTGCTGTTGTGACGATAAGGTTAAGACTGAACTTATAAAGATCAGCGCTAAAAACAAAGATTTTTTATTCATATATTTATAGTTTTATTTCAATTCAAAGATAATACGCATGCACCAAAAACATATTACAGCGGTGCTAAATACATTTGAATATTTTACCCGTTATGTAAGGTGTTATGCAAATAACTGGCATAAAACCATTCGCTAATATTACAATAAGATAACAATAAATTGAGGTCGTCTTGACTTTTTAATTTACAGCAATAACAATCAACAGATGTCACACCTATAGTACTTAAAACCAATGATGTATATTCTTTTATTAAGATTTAGCTCCGATGGGGCTAAGAAGTACCATTATTAGGTACGACATAGTAAATAACAGAATGATTATCAACCCATAAAAAGTCCTGTAGAAACGACACGGAATAAATTATAAAAAGTCAATATAACTTCATTAAAATATCTTTTTGTATGCATGGCAGTAAGGAGTACCGTTTTTCTTTTCGTAATACTCTTGGTGGTAATCTTCGGCATCCCAAAACTCATTATTTTCGGCAGGTCGGAGTTGTGTAGCTACTTTATAGCCTTTGTCGGTAAGAATCTTACTGTATTTTTGAGCGATATTTTTCTGTTTGTCATTCACATAGAATATTACGGAATGATATTGTTCGCCGATATCCGGTCCCTGTCCATCGATTTGTGTAAAATCGTGGGTTTCAAAAAAGAGTTTTATCAGTTCTTCGTATGTAGTTTTAGTGGTATCAAACAGGACTTCAACTGTTTCGACATGCCCCGTAGTACCTGTACACACCTCTTTGTAGGTCGGATTGGTTGTATGTCCTCCCATATAGCCTACTGTGGTGGCACTTACTCCTTTTAACTTCATAAAATGATATTCGGTACCCCAAAAACATCCGGATGCAAAGTATGCGGCTTCGGTAGTTTCTATTTTATCAGGGACAAAATTCATCGAAATTGAATTGACACAATGACGTATATTTTTAGCTGTAAATCCCTCTCCTTCAAATACGTGACCTAAATGGGCACCACAAGTAGCACAAACAATTTCGGTGCGTTCTCCATCGGCATCCGGAATTCGGCGAACAGCCCCCGGAATTTCATCATCAAACGAGGGCCAGCCACAATGACTTTCAAATTTATCTTGCGAACGATATAAAGGAGCATCACAACGTTTACACGTATAAGTTCCTTTTTCCTTATTATTCAGGTATTTGCCTATAAAGGGAGGTTCTGTGGCTTTGTGAAGAATTACATTCTCTTCTTCCGGCGTTAAATTGTTATATTTCATTGTTGTATCTTTTTTGATTTGTACTTGGCACGATGAAATTGAAAAACAGAACAATAGCCCGCTGATACTAAATAGCCATTGTTTCCTTTTGGTTGAACAAAATAATAGTTTCATAAAATAATAAGATTTGGATTTATTACTTAACAAAGGAAACAAGCTATTGTTGTTCAACAAGTTGTTTTTAATTCTTTTTACCTTAACCTATTTAAAAATCTGACCAAATCATCATCTTTTTTAACGCTTCTGATTGCCAACACATTTTAAATATTAATGCAACAATAGGGAATATCAATGGATATTTATAGAGTACTTTGATGTCGCTTGAATAGCCATTAGTGAGTACAAAATTGAAATAATAGATTAAAACACCTAAATATATGGCATTAAATATAATATTGAATATCCCTAAATTGATTTGGATGTTTCTTTTTTTGTATGTAAAAATCTCAAACAAGGCAAGAATCACACAAATAGCCGCCGGAACAGCCAATGGTATTGAACTAAAGCCTTTTATTGCGTCATCGCTTGGTGACAAAAACCGTAAGATGGTATAATTAAACTGATTTCCAACGGTAAGATTGGAATAAAATGCAATAGGTAAAACAGCGCTCAATGTTATAAGAACGATTACTAAAAACAAATATACGGTCTGAATTCGTTGTAACATAGACTTTTAAAATTTTATGAAACAAATATTGAATAAACAATTTCTTTGCAAAATCATTTCGATACAAAGATAACCATCAATTTACACAACCACAAATAAATTTTCTGTAAAAACAACAACGATACGATATTCATTGACAATATAATAATAAGCTGTATGCTTGTAACCGATTCATTTCTATCAGTCATTAAATTTGATTTTACAGTATCGAATCGACCTTAAAGTTACTTACACAACAGTATCTTTAATAATATTGACCGACATAGTTGTTGCATTGGCGTACTTTTTCAACAATCCGATGGAATATTCGGTGGTTTCTTTAAGACCTTTTTCACCTGAATATCCGTTAATTATCATCAACAACCGCGTGGTTTGCAATGAGAGTTTTGTGCGTTCTTCGTCGCTGGTGGGCGTGCCTATGCCTCCTTTCTCATCTCGATAAACGGGTAAACCTTCGAATATTCAGTAGTCCTCTGCCAATACCTTCAAATATGTCATCAGCTGTTCCAACTGCCAATTGCACATTTCCCTGAATTGTATCGGCATCAAAACCACCGATGGAATATCCGGTTTTAAGCGAAATCAAGTTGATTAAATCGACCAACGTATTGATTTTATACAAAGGCATATCTTTCAGGATACGTCGGCACAATGCTTCTGCCGAAGGGCGATAGCGATTCGGATCTTTTCCCAGTTTTTTATACACTTCGCGGGTAGCATAAATAGCAGGACGTTTGTTGATCTCTTCTATTTTTACGGTAGATTTCAAATGCTGTACAAAAACGTTCGATTTCCATCCATAAATCTTTATGATGCAATGTATTTATCACATCACATTCGATGGCTGAAACGACAAAGCGAGGACAAGCGGTATATATTTCAGAGTTGATGTTTATATTCATATCTGCCCCCTAACCCCCTAAAGGGGGAGTATAAGTGAAAATTAGAGATTATATAAATTAGAATGTTATATGTTTAATATACAGTGGCTTTCAATTCCCCTAAATCTCCTTTCCCGCTAAGGCGGGACAAGTCCTCCAAAGGGGACTTTTTGCATCGTAAGTATTATTAAAGACATCCGTCCATTGCACTCCGCATTCCCCCTTAGAAAAGGGGGGCAGGGGGATTGACTTGCTTTTAACTGATTATCAATGCTATAATCTTCTATTCTATATAATCTTTATTATAAATATTATTTGTACTATATTTTTCATTTTTGATACAATTGTAAATATATGTATCCGAAAAATTCCCCCTTTAGGGGGTTAGGGGGCAACCAGCTTCAACTGTATTCTCTTTCTTTCCAAATCAATCTCCAGTACCTGTACTTTTACGTGCTGATGGAGTGATACGATTTCTGCAGGATTGCTCACAAACTTATCGCTCATATTAGATACGTGTACTAACCCGTTTTCTTTTATCCCTATATCACAAAATGCACCAAAGTTGGTTACATTGGTAATGATGCCGTTGAGTTCCATCCCTTCGCGGAGGTCTTTGATGTCTTTTACTTTATCGTCAAACTCCAGCACTTTGATGGTGGAACGAGGATCACGGCCGGGTTTTTCGAGTTCCTGAAGAATATCATTCAACGTTGGAAGTCCCACTTTATCAGTGACATAATCATTTAAATTGACAACGGTTTTTAATTCCTTGTTGTTAATCAGTTCCGACACATCCTTTTTGAGGTTTTTTGCCATTTTAGTTACAACAGCGTAACTCTCAGGATGTACCGCTGAATTATCCAATGGATTTTCACCGTTTGGAATACGAAGGAAGCCTGCACATTGTTCAAACGTTTTAGCACCCATTTTGGGAACTTTCATCAATTGCTTACGCGATGTAAAAGCACCGTTCTCGGCTCGATAATCCACAATATTTTGCGCCAGTTGCGGTCCAAGACCCGAAATATAAGTCAATAAATGTTTGCTGGCAGTATTCAGGTTCACTCCTACCCGGTTTACAGCATTTTCTACTGTTTGATCGAGCGCCGTTTTGAGTTTTGTTTGATCCACATCGTGCTGGTACTGCCCTACTCCGATGGATTTTGGGTCGATTTTTACCAACTCAGCCAACGGATCCATTAACCGGCGACCGATAGACACAGCGCCGCGCACGGTAACATCGTATTCGGGAAATTCATCGCGGGCTGTTTTTGAAGCCGAATAGATAGACGCGCCGTTTTCACTCACCACAAACACCTGCACGACACGGTCGTAACGCGTATTTTGAACAAAATACTCCGTTTCTCTACCAGCCGTTCCGTTACCAATGGCAATGGCTTCAATATTATAGGCTTCCACCATCTTTTGAATTTTGCGTTGTGCTTGCGAATATTCATTTACAGGCGGATGAGGATAGATATTCTCATTGTGCAATAAATTACCTTGCGCATCCATACACACCACTTTACAACCGGTACGAAATCCGGGATCAATACCCATTACACGCTTTTGTCCTAATGGTGGTGCAAGCAGTAACTGGCGTAAATTCTCAGCAAAAACACGGATGGCTTCCGTATCAGCTTTTTGTTTGCTTTCCGATGCAAATTCGGTTTCAATAGAAGGTTTTAATAATCGTTTGTAACAATCTTCCACCGCCATTTCGACCTGATAAGCGCACTCATTATCATCTTTTAGAAAAATATCACACAATTTATCCAAGCATTTCTCTTCGTCGGCAGTAATACTTATGCGTAAAAACTCTTCCGTTTCACCACGGCGCATAGCCAATAAACGGTGTGAGCTGATGCGTGAGAGTTTCTCAGATACATCAAAATAATCGCGAAACTTCTGAGCTTCCTCCTCTTTTCCTTTAATAACTTTAGAAGTGATTATTGCATCGTAACGAAATACATTACGCATGGCATTACGGGCTATTTCGCTTTCGTTTACCCATTCTGCAATAATATCGCGCGCTCCTTTGAGTGCTTCTTCTTCATTTGGAACATCCTTGGTAATAAACGATTGTACCGAAGGATGTATATTCAGCGTTTTTTGCGCCATCAGTATTTTGGCGAGCGGTTCTAATCCTTTTTCGCGTGCAATTTCGGCACGGGTACGTTTTTTAGGCTTATATGGCAGGTAAATATCTTCCAGTTCGGTAGTATTCCAACAGTTTTCAATCCTCTTTTTGAGTTCCGGAGTCAGTTTTTCCTGTTCTTCGATGGATTTTAAGACGGTTTCTTTCCGTTTAATCAACGTTTTTAGCTTTTCATATTCCTCTTTGAGCGTACCAAGCTGAACTTCATCCATTCCGTTGGTGACCTCTTTTCGGTAACGGCTGATAAAAGGGATGGTTGCTCCATCATCAATCAGTTTAACGGCATTAGAAACATATTTTTCGGGTAAATTTAATATTTTGGAAAGAAGAGACGTTATCATTTGGTTTGATTGTTTGGTTGTTTCACTAATCATTAATAGTTTACAAAGGTAATGGATTTTAGGAAAATGGAAAAGGTGAATATCTTATTTATAGAGGATGGTATTGACTTTTTAATTTGCAGCAATAATAATCAACAGATGTCACACCTACGGTGCTAAAAACCAATGATATGTATTCTTTTCAAGAGATTGACGAGGTGATTTTAAGTCACCCCGTCAATAAAAACTGTGTCGCCCCATTACACCAATAGTATCAATTCCATTTCGGAAAGACAAAACCAATAAAAATATTTTATTAATAATATGTTAAGATATAAAATGAAATGATTAGTTTTGTAGAAAGAAAAAATAGGATACAAATTATGAGTCAATATTTCATTACAAATAAAAGTGATAAAAACCTTTCTAAGATAATAAAAGGAATTCTTCCTAACAAGGCTAAATCATTAGACTTTTTAGTCGGATATTTTTACTTTTCTGGAATTGAAGAAATTTATGAAAATATTGAAGACAAGAAAATGCGTATTTTGGTAGGTTTGGAAATGGAACGTGAACTCCAAAATAAAACTTATGAATTGAATTCTTTTGCTAAAAAACAAAAATCGTCCAGACAAGATATTAGATTTGATAATTATGAATCTATTGTAAAATTATTTTCTGAAACAGATTTTTTTGAAAGTAACAAACAGCAACAAGCGTTAAAACTTATTTCGAGAAAATCAAAAATGGTTCTTTGGAAATAAGGAAAACGAAAGAGCCTTCCCACGCCAAAATGTACATTTTTACATATAAAGATGAATTTACTGAAGAGGGTGAGAGACCCGGGTTCAGTCATAACGGGTTCTAGTAATCTAACCTTCAACGGACTTAGGGGGCAAAATGAAATAAATGTTAGATTTCAAAATAAAACAGAATATAACGAAGCAAAAGATATTTTTGAAACTTTATGGAGTGATGCTATAGTTTTAGCGGATAAAGAGCATATTCAAGAATTTGAAGATAAAGTAATTAAACATATATGGTTTGAAAAAAAGATACCCTCCTTATCTTTTGTATTTGAGAGTATTATATGAGTATTTTAATATCGATACATCAAAGCATATTCGTACTCCTTCATGATATTACCGGAGGTAGATTTATCAATTTAAAATCTCAAGAAGATGCCATCAGAATGGCTATTTCAACTATTAAAAAACATAATGGTGTAATTATTTCGGATGTTGTAGGATTAGGAAAAAGTATTATAGCTTCTACAACTGCAAATAACTTAAATTTACGAACAATTATTACTTCTCCTCCACACCTTGTGTCTCAGTGGGAAGATTATCAAGAAGAATTTGGAATTAATGCCCGTGTCTTTAGTCGCGGTGTTATCAATAAAGCACTGGATCACTTCAATTCAAAGTCAAATAATAATAAAGAATGGCTAATAATTATTGATGAAGCACACAATTATAGAAACGAATATACACAAGACTATGCTGCCTTGCACGAACTATGTCAAGGAAATAAAGTAATGTTATTGACGGCTACTCCATTCAATAATCAGCCTGCCGATATTTATTCAATGGTAAAATTATTTCAAATCCCAACAAAATCCACGTTGAATACAGTTGATAATCTTGGGGGTAAATTCAAAGAACTAATAAACGCATATAAAACATTAAAAAAACAACAAAAGAAAAAAAGATTAGCGATGATGAATTAAACCTATCAATAGAATCTATTGCTAATCAAATACGTGTGATTATATCACCTTTAATAATTCGCAGATCACGTCTTGATTTAGATGGAATACCGACATACAAAGAAGATCTAAAAATACAAGGTATTAAATTTGCAGAAGTGGAGCCACCCGAATTATTGGATTATGAACTTGGAAAATTAGAAAACTTATATAAAGCTACTCTTCTAGCGCACATTCTCATAATCCATCAGAGAAAATATATTGATGATGAAGATTATTTAGTTGACCCTAATATTCAAGATGAAAAAATAGATAAGGATGATTTCAAAGCTGCACGATATAAGCCAATTATGTATGTCAAACTTGAATTTGAAGATGAGGTTAAAAAGATAGTAGAAGATGCAGGATTTGAATATAATCTTTTCAAAGGTACTCAACGAAATTTAGCAAAATTTATGCGTACTTTATTAGTACGACGATTTGAGAGTTCACAATATGCTTGTAATACCGTGTCACGTGACATGTTGTCAAATTGTAATAATATACTTGCTTGGGCTGATAAAAGAGGTGCCGTACCTGTATTTTAAAAAGGGATGTTGCCTGATATTCAAGAATTATACGAAAGCACAAACGATGTTATACCGGAAATGATTGACGATGAACTTGATTCGGCAATAAAAAAGTTAAATGCAAAAGGTCTTTTTGAAATAAAGACAGAATATCTTAAACCAAGTTTTTTTGAGGAATTAAACTCAGACATTTTAATCCTACAAAATTTAAAAGACAAGTGGGATAGTATAAGTTTCGACCCTAAATTAGAACAGTTTGTAACCATTTTAAATAGCCAATTAAAGAAAGAACCGGATAGAAAAATTATTGTATTTAGTCAATTTGCCGACACTATTGATTATTTAGGAGAAAAACTCGAAAAATCAGGATTACCGGTATTTTCATATACAGCAGGAAAATCTTCGCCGAGAAACAAAGAAATAATCAAAGCAAACTTTGATGCTGGCTATGATACTTACAAGCAACAAGATGAATATAAAATATTAGTTGCAACGGATGCAATTTCTGAAGGCTATAACTTACACAGAGCAGGTTCAATATATAATTATGATATTCCATATAACCCAACACGAGTTATACAACGTGTTGGACGTATTAACCGTATTAACAAAAAAATGTTTGATAAATTATATATCTACAATTATTTTCCAACAGAAATAGGCGAAGCCGAAACACGTACAAAGCAGATTTCAACATTGAAAATGGATATGATACACGCTATTATGGGGGAAGATACTAAAATACTTACTTCTGACGAGGAATTACGTACCTATTTTATCAAACAATACAATGATTTAAACTTTGCAAATGAACAAAAATCTTGGGATACCGAATACAGAGCTAAATTAAATCAGTTAATCAATACACCTGAAATGAAGCAAGCTCTAAAGTTACCATTGCGTTCTAAAACAAGACGAAAATCAGAAAATACAGATCAAAATGGAGTATTGATTTTTGCTAAAAAGGGACATGATTTTGTTTTTGAAATACGCCAATGATGAAAAAATAACAAACGATATAGTTCCATTAGATGCATTTCAAACTATTAGAATGTAATTCAACATGAAAAGGGATTTGCTGTATCTAATAACTTTGAAAAAATTTACGAGGCAGCAAAGAGTCCTTATTTTCTAATGAAATACATACAGATGTGGAAAAGACAAAACGGGAAGCCCGAGAAAAAATTAATCTTATAATCAGAAATAAAGGCTGTGATGTTGAATATCTCGAAGACTTAAAAACCGTTATTGAATACGAAGCAATATCGGGATATGCTTTAAGACTTATAAATAGGTTAAAGACCTCAGCATACTCCACGCTGCCTGATTTGATTAGTAGTGAATATATTCAAAAAATCTTACACTCGTTCGACAATGTGAAATAACAGCGAGGAAACACTCATTTTGGCAGAAGAAATAGAATCAAAATAACAAAACTATGATAGACTTTAAAGCACCTTATAATCGTACCGATTTTATAGATTTTCTCACAGAATTTTTACCGGATGATTTTGTAAATAAAGAAGTTGATATACAAATAGATTCTAAAAATGATTTTGTACCGAAGTATGCAACTAATACAATTCAATTAGGGACGTGCAAAAGTTTAGAATTGGATATATACGAAGTTACGCATACTTCTACCCACGATGCAAGAGTTGGAATAGCGCAAGATGCTTTTAAATTAATGCTACATAAAAGTTATAACAACCGTGCATTAGTTATCTTTCAGCAAGAAGGCAGCAAGCAATATCGTTTTTCTCTATTGCAAATTGAAGCGGAACAAAAAGAACACTCTGCACGTATTAAATACAGTTACTCCAACCCAAGAAGATATTCATTTTTATTAGGTGAAGGTGCTAAAACAAAAACGCCCGATCAAATTTTATTAAAAAACAGAAAAGTAGATTATAAATTAAAACCAAAAGACGGGAATTTATTTAAAGATTTACAAGAAAGGTTTTCGGTTGAGGTTCTCACTAAACAATTCTATAAAGAACTTTCCAATTGGTATTTCTGGGCAATAAAAAAAGTATCATTTCCAAATGATATAAATGATGATGAAGATAACCAAAAATACAATCCTGAAAATGTCATTCGACTAATAACCAGATTAATATTTGTTTGGTTTTTAAAACAAAAAGATTTAATTCAATCGGAACTTTTTGACAAAAAGATATTGTCTGATATTTTAATAGACTTCAATTCTCAAAGTGAAAAGCAAGATACTTACTACAGAGCTATTTTACAAAATTTATTTTTTGCTACGTTAAATCAAGAAATAGATAAACGTGGATTTGCGGAAAATAAATCATTTAGCGAGAATAAAAGTAAATTCAATATCAAAAATCTATATCGATATGAAAATGAATTTATTAACAAAGACACCAAACACATAATGACACTATTCAGTAAAGTTCCTTTTCTGAATGGAGGTTTGTTTGAATGTTTGGACGGAAAAATAAAAGATGGAAAAACGTACTATTGGGATGGTTTTAGCCGCAGTTCGAAACGTCAGGCAAATGTTCCAAATAACTTGTTTTTCTTAAAAGATGATGATAATAATAATGTTGATTTGAGCAAAGAATACAACGATCCCAAGATGAGTTCTGTTAAAGTCTCGGGGATCATTGAGATTCTTGGTAAATATAACTTTACTGTAGAAGAAAATACTCCTGCTGAAATTGAAGTAGCTCTTGACCCTGAATTATTAGGAAAGGTATTTGAAAATTTATTGGGTGCATTCAATCCCGAAACACAAGAAACAGCCAGAAAACAAACAGGTTCTTTTTATACTCCTCGTGAAATTGTTACGTATATGGTAAATGAAAGTTTACTGGCATACTATCAAACGAATGTTCCCGATATTGATGAAGAAACGATAAGAATTCTCTTTGGATATGAAGATAGGGAATTTGTATTAAATGAAACTCAACGAGAAGCCCTTGTAAAAGCCACTTTCAATTGTAAAATATTAGACCCTGCATGCGGTTCAGGTGCTTTCCCAATGGGAACTCTACAACAAATGGTTCACGTAATAAGCAAACTTGATCCCGACAATAAATATTGGTATAATATTGTTCTTGAGCAAACAAAAAAGGAATTTGGAGAAGTTGAGAGTGAAAAAGATAATGATGAAAAAGAAGAACTACTGAAACAAGTGAACAAAACTTTTGAATTAAATATCAACTACCCCGATTATACTCGAAAATTATATTTGATTGAAAATTGTATTTACGGCGTTGATATTCAAAGTATAGCTGTTCAAATAAGTAAACTTCGTTTTTTTATATCTTTAATCTGCGAACAAAATCGTAGTGATGACACAACAAATAATTACGGCATACGCCCACTTCCAAACTTAGAAACCAAATTTGTGGCGGCAAATACGTTGATAGGAATAGAAAAGGAGGACGAAGATATGCAATATATTAATGAAGACAATATAAAAAAATTAGTTGATAAACTGCAGCATATCCGCCACAGACAGTTTTCGGTAACAAACAGTACCGAAAAGAAAAAACTTCGCGAAAAGGACGAACAAATAAGATTTGAAATTGTAAATGAGGTTGCACGCCTTTATAAGTTACACGCCGATGAACATTTAGAAAGGTATAAAAAAGAATTATTTTCGTCTGAGAAAGAACTAAAGCTATTAAGTAAAATGCCTGATGAATTTAGAACAAGTTCTCAAACCGATTTGTTTGGCAATAAAAAAGACACCCATTTCAATTTTACAGAATCAAAACGAAAAGAAATCTCACAACGTATAAAATTATTGGAGAGAAAAATAAGCGATGGAAGTGATTACTCCCGATTAAACTCTGTGGTAAAGTTAGCAGAACAGCTTACATCGTGGAACCCTTATGATCAAAATGAATCATCTCCGTTTTTTGACCCTGAGTGGATGTTTGGGTTGTCGAAAGAAAATGCCCAATTTAAACCTGCAGAAACGGGCTATTTTGATGTTGTTCTTGGTAATCCGCCGTATGTAGTTACAAAAAAGGGCGAATACATCGGATATAAATGGGAAGGTGATTTATATACTATGTTTTTTGAATTAGCAATTAATAAATGCATGAAAAATAAAGGAGTGCTAAGTTTCATAACACCTAGATTTTTCCTATTTAATCAAAATAATTTCGAGTTAAGAAAAGTGATTGTCGATGAACTAAATATTATATCAATGATAGAATGTAGCCCTTTTGATGCAATTACTGAGAATGAGATTACGATACTTACTTTAGATAAACAAACAAAAAATTACATTGATTTTTTTAAGCACAAAAATGGCAACTTTTACTTCTTAAATTCATTGAGAAAAGAATGGATAAAGGCTAATACTTTATATGAAATCAATCCTTATTTGACAGAATCGGTTTTCAATATTTTGAAAATATTGGTAAAAACAGACCTTTTTCAACATTCTTTTAAAAGTAAACGAGGAGCTGAAATAGGGAAAAAAGAATTGCGTAATTCCAATGATGGAAAAACGGTTTTGTTAGGATATGATGTAAATCGATTTATGATAGAACCAAGTGAAGCAAAAATTGATAGGCATCACAAAGAATATATTAGATTAAAATCATTGTTTGATTTGAATAATATTATCTTGTTAAGGCGTGTTTCAAAAGACTTGGTATCAGCGGTATCGACTACCCCCGTAGCATTCTCTAAAAATTTATATGGTATAATAGTGAGACCTGATTTTGACAGTTATTATTTGTGTGCTTTATTAAATTCCAAACTTCTAAACTTCTATTACAAAAAAAAGTTTTCCACAAAAAAAGAAGATGTGTTTCCTGAAATACAAACCTATTTGTACGAACAACTTCCTATCAAAGAAGTGAATAGTAATATTCAAGAAAAAATTGCCTCTATTGCAAGAAAAATAAGTACCGACATAAAAAATGGAATTAATACTTCTATTCAAGAGCAACAAATAGATAACCTTGTTTACAAACTGTATGAGTTGACTTATGAGGAAGTGAAAGTAATTGATCCGGCGTTTGAACTGACTGAAATCGAATACAATAACCTGCAATTAGGATAAACACAACGAGCGAAACCTCAACAGTTTCGCTCGTTAATTGTTGTTTGGCTCAGAAATTTACCCGATACTTCGCACAATGTCCGTTTTGATAGAATAAAAATTCATTTCGTGTTTGTAAAGACCCAAAGCAATAGCTTCGTTAATTTTATTATCATTCGATAATGTTTTTATTCGATGTTGGATGGCGTGTGGACTAATTGCCGATGTTGATTTCATAAATGCTTTCCAAATTGCACTTGGTATCAGTGCATTTTGAGCATACACATTCGCTTCGTCTTCAATATCGGTGTGATAGCCATCAATATTTATTAATTCTTTTTCGGAATTTTTGCATAAATGTTGTATAATATGTGCCAACTCGTGTAAGGTGCTAAATGCCAGGTTATCAATATTCTTCATTCGCAAAGTAAGCACTATGGTAGGATTTTCGCCTCTCCAAAACGACAATCCGTCAATAGGAGTTTGGTCAAATTTTTCTACAATTAAAAATTTTATACCAAATTTATTAAGCGTTGTTTTAATTCTGTTTAGCGTGTCTGTGTTTTCGTAAAATATTGTATTGAGTTCTGTAATAATCTCTTGTTCGTTAGCTGAATCAAACCGAGTTGAAAGATTAATTTTATCTGCCTTCCAAATGGTTAAATTTTTCCAACCAAAAAGATTAACAGGACTTGTTTGAAGTTTTTCGGAATTTTTAAACAAGGCGATTTCAGGTTCTTTAGAATAAGAAGATACCAGACCTTCCACTGTAGATACTCTGAAAATTTCCCAAATTATTTGTATATTATTGGATATATTATCACTCAATATTTCCTAATTTTAAGAAAACTTTTACCGGAACGTAGTTAGAAATTATATCCCAAATTTCAATATCTTTCTTTTTTTGAATCACCTTCTCGTTGATATTTGCAAAATCAATATCATATTGATTTTGCAAATTCAACCAGTAAGTTGCCGGGATTTCTAAAGCTGTTTCCAATAACACTGCCAGCTCAGCCGAAATAGAACGTTTCCCTTTAATAATGTCATTTCAAACAGAGGCTGGCATTGCAATAAGTGTAGCTAACTCTTTTTGAGTCATTTCACGTTCTTTCAATTCGTCCTTTAGTAATTCACCGGGGTGAGTTGCTATAAAAGGCACAAGTTGCTGTTTGTTTGTTTTAGTCGCCATAATGTTTTGAAATTTCGAGTAATAACACTTCTGTTATAATAAATGTTACGCCCTCTGTGCTTTGAAAAAGTAAACGATATTGGTCGTTAATCCAAATAGCTTCAATATCTTGTAAATCACCTTTTTTCTTTTCATAATGAAGGCTTTTTATTTTATACAAATCCTCAATCCTATTTGCCGAACGCAAATAATTTACTTTCGAGATATATTGTTTTACAACAGGATAAGCTAATTTTTTATATCTCTTGTCTGAAGTTTTTCCTTCTTCAAACAATTCTTTTAATGCTGAATTTGCATATTCTATATTCATTACATAAATAAAATTTTATGCAAAGGTAATAATAATTTATAGAATAACGAATTTATTTAAATTATATTATTATCATACTTGCTAATTATTTTCGATTATTCTAATTTCTTCTTCCGAAAGATTATAAAGTTTATAGACTAACTGGTCTATTTCATTTTCTAAATGTTTTATATTGGTGTCAGGATTTTGTTGTTTTGCTGATAACATTTTATTCAACGAGGGATATAATAGGTAGTTGTTGTTGTAAAGTGATACTTGGAATGGGTATTTGTTGAATATAAAAATTATAAAAATCCATTCCACGAATAGCTCTGGCATAGATAAAGTTATAAGCGTACCAACTCACAAATTTACTATTTCAAATATCCTAACCAAAATTTTTCATCAATTCTTTTATCTATGTCAAAACTCATTAATGTATTTGTTATTATGATGCCATCATTATCATAACATGCCGTTACTTTTAAATGAGGCACTGGGTTTTCAATATGTGCAACTAATCTTTGAACAATAACTTTTGGTTTTAAAAATTGTTCAGCATTTTTCCAATTCAATTTATTTTTATTTTTGCAAAAACCTATTGCTTCTAACGCTCCAACGCTCAATATCAATTCCTTTCAATAGTTTATAATCAGTTTTTGTATCTGAGTAGAAATCAGTTCCAATTGCTAATCCAGAATTTTCCTTCTACTATCTTTTCTTTGAATTTCACTTTATCAATCTTTTCTATGATTGTTTCGATATTGTGCTTTGTAAACTTGTAAGGTATTACTAACGGCAAATAATTTTTCAATGGAAAATTCACCTATGGTATTTATCCCATTTTTTGAATAGAAAGATACCGTAACATTTTTTTTCACATCCTTGCATTTATATAATCCAAAAACAGATGCCTCTAAAAGTACATTTTCAAAGGATTTTCCTGTGTCAAGAATAAATATAAGATTGTATTTTTTCCAGTAGTTTAAACGAGTGTCTTCCCAAGCATCACCATATAAAGATTTTTTGGGTATTATAAAAGTCAAAATGCCCTTTTCTTTTACTAAATTATCAAATGTAATTTTAACAAACAATTCTGCACTATCACCACTTCTGAATTCAATTTGTTTGATTTTTCTAAAAAAATCTTTATCTTCTTTCGATAATACGCTTCTAAATCCATACGGCGGATTACCAAGAACAACATCAAAATAGCCCGTTTCTGCAGGTTTAAATTGGGCAACTTTTTTTTTATATTTAATAATTAGAAACTTAATAATCCTCTTTTTATTTATACAATAAAGTATTACATTTATTTGTATATTAATTAATTAAATTATACAAATATGAATTATGCTTATATTAGAGTAAGCTCTGATAAACAAACAGTTGCAAATCAAAAGTTTGAAATAAAGAACTTTTGTAAAAGAAATGGAATGGTCGTCAATTTTTGGTTTGAAGAAATAATTTCAGGTACAAAAGGTGTTGATAAACGTGAGCTTGGTACAATTCTTAAAAAGATGAAAAAAGACGATATTCTGATTTGTTCAGAATTATCCCGACTTGGCAGAAACTTATTAATGATAATGGGTATTCTTAACGAATGTATGAACAGAGATATTCAGGTTTGGACAATCAAAGACAATTATCGTTTGGGGAGCGATATAAATAGTAAGGTATTGGCTTTTGCATTTGGTCTTTCGGCTGAAATAGAACGTAACCTTATATCGCAGCGCACAAAAGAAGCATTGGCACGTAAAAAAGCAGAGGGAGTAATACTTGGTCGCCCTAAAGGTCGCAAATCATCCAAAGTAAAACTAACGGGAAAAGAACTGGAAATCAAGAAACTATTAGATAAAAAAGTATCAAAAAGCGCCATCAGTCGTATTTTGGGAGTACACCGATTAACGGTTAGTAAATTTATTGAAGAGAATATGTGAAAATTAGCTCATACCTAACAGGCTTTCGGAAACCTGTTAGGTCTTCCTTTAAACTCCAACTTATCAGATGAATAAAAAGAATATGTTTTTAGAAAGCAGAATCATACATTCCGTTTTTTTTGTATTTTTGCAATATGTTATACTATCGTAGAAAAATACTATTAGCCCTTTTAGAAGCATTTGGAGGTGAATTGACAGCAAAAAGAATGCAGAAATATTTGTTTTTGTTTACCCGTAAACAAAGCAACAAATCGTTTGATTTTATCCCTTATTATTATGGTTGTTTTTCGTATCAGGCAAATCAGGATTTATCAACAATGCAAAAATACGGTTATCTAACAATAAACTATGAACCATACCGAAGATATATACTAACAGAAAAAAAAGATTATTTTTCAATGTTAGATATGTTTGATCAACAAATACTACAAGAAATAAAAGCAACTTTTGGAGATTACACTCAAGATGAGTTGATTAGATACACCTATCAAAAGTACCCATATTATGCCATTAAAAGTACTATTGCTGACGTATTACTTACAAGGGAAGAACTTGCTTCTCTAAAAAAACAAATCCGGAAATACTCAGAGCCGCAGTTGTTTAGTATTGGATACGAGGGCATTACTCTTGAAACCTATATTAATAAGTTAATAATCAATGACGTGCATGTATTGTGCGATGTTCGTAAAAATGCGTATAGCCAAAAATACGGTTTTTCAAAGGCACAATTAAAAACGGCTTGCGACGGTGTAGGCATTCAATATATCCATATTCCGGAATTAGGTATAGAATCGGAAAAGCGTCAAGAATTAAAATCACAGAAAGATTATGATGTTTTATTCGATAATTATGAAAAAACGACTTTAAAAAAACAATAAAGAAACTTTGTATAGAGTTCAAAAACTAATAGATACTGAAAAACGTGTAGCCGTAACTTGTTTTGAAAAAGATCCTAAGCAGTGCCATCGTACCTGCGTTGCAAATGCTTTAATGCAGCTACCGGATATAAATTACACATTTAAACTTCTATAGATGCCATTAACCAAAGTTCTTATATCGGTTAAAACGTATCCGTCGTTATCTGAGAAATACGATGAGTTAGTTTGTACAGCCGGTTTTAGAGAAGATGGTTCTTGGATCAGAATTTACCCCGTACCCTTCAGAAAACTTGATTATTCCAAGCGTTATCATAAATGGGAGTGGATTGAAATGAATTTAGTTAATAATGATTCAGACTTTCGACCAGAAAGCTATCGTCCTTACAGTATTGATGGAGAAATTAAAACTATTGGTGAGGTTGGTACTTCTCAAAATTGGAAAGAACGTAAACATTTTTCTTTCAAAAAAGTACATACAAATTTATCCGAATTAATTGACGAAGCAAAGAATCCCCATTTAAGAACTTCGTTGGCAGTGGTAAAACCCAAAAAAATTATTGATTTTATCTGGGAAGAAGTTGAACGTGAATGGCCAAAAAACAAATTAAATTCCATAAAGGGAAATCAGATGCAGGGCTGTCTATTTGATGAAAAGGATACTGAAGAAATGTTTAAAGTAGTTGAGAAGATTCCATATAAATTTTCTTATGTATTTACTACGGAGGACGATGTGAAACGGACAATAATGATTGAAGACTGGGAACTTGGAGTGTTATATTTAAATTGTTTAAAACGGGCTAATGGTAACGAAAAAGAAACCTGTCAAAAAGTTAAGGAGAAGTATTTTGATTATATGACCTCTAAATGTGATTTATACTTTTTTATGGGCACCACACTCAAATTTCATAATGTAGCCCCAAATCCTTTTATTATTATCGGTGTATTTTATCCTCCTAAGACAAAAGAAAAAGACACTTTGCAACTTTCAATGTTTTAGTTGTATTGCCATTGCTTCCGCATCAACCTTTCGGGAGTGGAAACGGAGATTTCACCCCTACGGAGCTCAACATTTGTTAGTTAGTGTATTATTACAAAGGTATCGCACCTACGGTGCTTAATTAAATGCTCATACCTACAGGTTTTTTTGGTTTAATCGTTTTTTTAAACCTGTCAGTTCTTCTTTCAAATACATTTATCAAATGAATAAGAGAAACACCTCTACTCCTCCAAGTTACCCCGAGAATAAGAAAATTTTGTATTCCAGACATTGAGAACCAAAGAAAAATAGCTACATTATTATCGAATTTATCAAATAAATTAAAAATTGAGAGAACTCTTCTTCTATCATATAAACAACAAAAATCTTTTCTCCTTCAAAATATGTTTTGGTATAGGCGCTTAGTTCGCTGTTGTTATTTTATTTTTAATCAATCTCTTAGGTTCGCTTAGAACCATCCTTTTTATGAGTAAATCGAAGATTGACCCCATCATTGTCCGTCTATTATAACGAAAATGATATTCATCGAGATAACCTTGCATCCGTTCTTTTGAACAATGGTGGTGTATTCCTCGTAGCCATCCCTGAATGTTCATTATGTGAATATGCAACTGCTGCATGCCTTTCCCTTTCTCCGAAGGTATTTGTTCTAAGTTTGGATAGTCTTTTTTCAATGGTAAATAACCTTTCCAAACATCAGTAATAACATTTGCATCGTTGCTGATATATGTTTGAAAAAATGGTCTAAATTCTTTGCTCGAAGCATGCTCAATTACTTGTGCATAAGCTCGACCAACACCTTTTTTATCTTCCAAAATTTCAAGCCCAACAATTACTAACTTCTTTTTACTGTCGCCACTACGACCAACTTTACCTTCTTCGTATTCTCCTATGAGAAACTCATCAACCTGAACTTTGCCCTCCAATCGGCTTTTACGGCTACTTGTCATTGCTTGTTGGATTTTCCACTTAAATTCCCATACTGTTTTCTGGCGCAATCCAAATTCCTCTGACAATTCCAATGAAGACATTCCTTTCTTCTTGGTGCTAATTTTAAAACAGATATGAAATGCGATAAGCAATGAAAATTTCAACTTGTCAAACATAGTTCCAGAAGTGGGGCTTTCATCGTAATTGCATTTGGCGCAACGATGTGAATAGGGCTTTTTGCCTTTGCCAAATTTCAAATGACCACACTTCTTACATTGGTAAGGATGCTCGGCTGACCATTTTATTTCTGAAACATAGCGATAGCAATCCTCCTGTGTCTGAAAATATTTATTGAACTCTATTGAATTCACTCCTATATATTGTTTCCTAATATCCACGCTACAAAAGTAGCAGATTTATCCAAAATTACAGCGAACTAAACGCCTATACCAAAATATGTTTATCTAACCAAATAATTTTCGTCAATCATCCATTTTTCACGCAGGCGAAAAGCAGGAATAGTTTGCCGTTTTGCTTTGTTGGCAGCAATGTTCGGTTTCACGCCGTTTCTTTGTGCCCAAACAGAAAGCGGAATAATTCGTTTAGCGGCAAGTAACGCAATCCTTTTATGTAAAGCTTCTTGTAAAAGAATAGCAAACAATTCGGTAAATCCGTCAAACTTAAAGTTAACGGGATATTTATCGAAAAGTGGATAATATTCCTTGTGCTTACTTTTGTTATGGATAATGATGGGTGGTAAGTCTAACGCCATTAATTGTAAGTTGATAAGCAATCTTCCCATTCTTCCATTGCCATCGCAAAAAGGGTGTATTGTTTCAAATTCCGCATGAAAATAAGCTATTTTATCCAAAAAATAACGCTCGTTGTCCTTATTATAATTATCTACGAGTTCCTGCATCAAACTGCTTACAAATAATGGGTTTGCACCTAAATGATTACCAACTCGTACCCACTCTTTTCCGCTTCTGAAACGTCCTGCAATTCCGTTGTCAATGTTAGTCAGTAATATTTTGTGCAGAGCTAAAATCTGTTTTATCGTTAAGTTACAATTATTTTTCTCTAATAAAATCTCCGTTATGTTAGCCAGATTTTTTGCTTCAAATACCTCTCTAACATTTACTTTGCGCTGTAATTCATCTCCTATAAGTATTTTTTCGGTATCTTCAAGCGTAAGCGTTGAGTTTTCTATGGCATTGGAGTTATAAACCATTTCAGGTATTTCAGCAATGGCAATTTTCATCAAAACATGTCCGTTTCCTTCGGAAAGCGCCGCATACTGTTTCTGCAACTCCATTATTTTATTTTTCGTTATTTCATTTATCATCGCTTACTTTTTTTATCCAAAGATACAAACTTTGCGTGAAAAATGCAATAAAATAGCACAAATTCACAGTAAATTTTCTCGAATTAAGAACATTTATATAAACATATTTTGAAGTAAATACGCTTTCTGGTTTTTGTATTGTTCCAATATCTTCTTTTCTGTTTCAATCTTTTTGTCTATGAAAGATAGAAAATTGGCAATACGGGTTTGTTCAGGAAAGGAAGGTATACTACACTTCTCATTTTTGTAATCCTTAAAATAAATATATGGTATTGTACTTCCTGTTACATATTTTGTAAAATCAATATTTCTCAATAAGCAAGAAAGGAAATATGTATTCAACTCAATTTTTGGTTTAATAATATCCAATGTGCCTAATACAGAAGATTTACCATTACAATACAATATCCTTCCCACTCCAGCTCCATCTTTTACAATGCTTATGTAATCATTTTCTTCTTCATAGAAATCGACTTTTTTCAAAATACCTGCTGCACCATAAATAGGATAGATGCCATAATTCTCTTCAATTTTATTTGCAGAAATACTCGATGATTGTTTTTCGCAAACCTTTCCTAATTTCTTCGCTTCCCATTCTGCAAATTCCTCCCCGTTTTCATCTTTAAATCTATACTCTTGAAGAAACCAAACATTTTTTCTATCTTTTACAGATTATCAAACATTAATTAAAATCATTATGGAACATCAAGAAAGAATGAAAGAAATTGTCCGTCTGTGGGAAGCAGATAAAAAGAATTATGTGAAAAAATCAACCCTATCGGCGTATATGTTATTGATTGAAAATCATTTATTGCCTACATTTGGTAACGAATCTATTGTTGAAGAGGAAGAAGTTCAAAAAATTTGTTTTCCGAAAATTAAACGAAGGATTGAGCCACAAAACAATCAAGGATATTCTAATTGTACTGAAAATGATTCTTAAATTTGGAGCTAAGAATAAATTAATTGAATATAAACCTTTTGATATACAGTTTCCTACCGTTAGGATAAGACAAGAAATAGATGTCTTAACCAAAACAAATCAAAAGAAAATTATGAATTATGTGCAAACGCATTTTACATTCCGTAATTTGGGGGTTTATATTTGTTTAAGCACAGGAATGCGTATTGGGGAAATCTGTGCACTTGCCTGGGAAGATATTGATACCGATTCCGGCATTATTTACGTTCGTAAAACGATACAGCGTATCTATATTTTGGATAATGGTAATCGTTATACCGAACTTTTAATAGATACACCTAAAACCAAAAACTCCATTCGTGATATTCCTATGAGTAGGGATTTAGTAAAAATGCTAAAACCAATTAAAAAGATAGTAAACAACTCATTTTTTGTGCTAACAAATGAGGAAAAACCCACAGAACCCCGTACATACCGTAACTATTATAAAAAACTATTGAAAGACCTTGCAATTCCTGACTTAAAATTTCACGGTCTTCGCCATAGTTTTGCCACACGTTGCATCGAAAGCAAATGCGATTATAAAACAGTAAGTGTGTTATTAGGTCATTCAAATATCAGTACAACCCTGAATTTATACGTTCATCCGAATATGGAACAAAAAAAGAAAGCTATTGATCAGATGTTTAGAGCATTAAGATAATCTATTTTTATTCTCGGGGTGACTCCAAGTTACCCCGAGAATAAAAAATATTATATGGTATTTTGAAGTTGTTGCGTAATATTCTTCAAATAGCCATTTTCTATTTTATACAGTCGCTGGTTGGTGGTTTTCTTATCCAACGCACCCAATTGCTCTATGTATTCTCCTAATTTGATATAATCAAAACTACGGCTATATTTATTCTTCTTCAATGTATTAAATCCTGAATACCAAGCCGTTTTCAGTTTATTACCTGATGTTTTTCGTACAAAATCCGCCATTAGGCACACTTCGTTGGGATTGGCATCACCTCCCATAAAACACACACACGTGACGGCAGCAGAATATCTGCTCAGCAATTCCGTAAGCGCTGTCGGGCTTAACAGCTCGCCAATGTCTTCTCGCAGATGCGGACTATGACAGCCGGCACATTTATGAGGGCAGTTCGACAAGTTAATAGCCAACGTGACTTCATCTGGGATTTCGCGAAACACAATATCGTAGTCGGCATATTTCAACATACTACGCTTTCCTTTTCAAGTTCTTTGGTGTAGTTCAGATTCTCGTAATAGCGTTTGGATGCTTCTGCCTGTCGGGCAGTAGAGAAATTGCTAACTCGCTTCATGTACCCGATGATGCGTGTGAGATAATCCACCTGTTGCGAACCGCATTTAGGACATTGTTTCAGGTAACGTTTGTCAATACACCTGCAGTCATTACATACGGTATTGGGGATATTGAACGTAAAATAGTTGCATCCCTCTAAAGCTGCCACCCTTAGCAGTTGACGATATTGAACTTTTGTGAGATGCTCCTCCGAATTCAAATGGAGTGCCGAGACCACCCGTCAGATGCTCGATGTATTGGCGTCCGTGTAATCGAAACCTGTCGATGACATTTAATGAAGTGTCTTCAGACACGGTAAAAATAACTATTGTAGCAATCTCGAGGTACAAAATAGCCGTCTCCCCTATCCCATTTGGAATGTTTACTCCTACGTTTTCCGCCGGAATCATTTCACAGTTAAACATTAACTCTTTGGTGCCATAATTTTTATTGTATCGTTCTATCAAGTCCCAAAACATCTTGTACAAATGTTACATATTCGGGATTGTTATCAATTACAATTCCAAACGATTCCGCTGCCTCCACTAATCCATTTACCCCAATGGTAAGGTATTGACGTCCAATGTTTATATACCCGGCATCAAACAGCGGAAGCATCCCTTTTTCCTGCAACATTTTTCAGGTTTTCATTGTACGCCGTTTGTACTTTGTGAACCAGATCCACTACTGTTTCAGAGAAAAGCCAAGTGGTGTCGTCCGGTTCGCCGTGCAAACTGTACGCATCGATTCAGATTAATGGTAAGCACACTTTTCGATCCGGTAGAAACCCCTCCGGGCTACCAAGGTGTAGCTGAATCCATTGTCCTGTATTTCGTTGCGCAAGCGGCAGCAACTCGATAGCGAGTCGGCATTATCGCTCATGTACGTGAAGAATGAATGTCCTTCGGCATACATTTCTGCCGTAAAATCGCCGTATTCGGCATCAATCACATCGCCATCTTTGGTAAGCAGTGCCATAGTTTCTACCGGGAATGTAAGTACCGTTTTGGTTCGTTCATTATTAAACCATTTCATAAAGTACTGTTGCAACTAATTAAGCGATTCCCATATCGGCTTGGTACCATCGGGGAACACAAATTCACCAAAAAGACTTTCAAAATAATATCTGTCATAATAGAATAAGCGATATTCCAAAAAACGGCTTGAAAATTTCGTGCCCCTGTAGGTTGATTGATGGAATATACAATCTGTTCAAAATAGTCGGAAATTACTTTTTTCAATGTGCGTTTGCGTTTTGAGAGATCTACTACCTCACCGGTATGAATAAAATAATCGTCGCCATATTCTTTGCGTATAAAATAATCCATATACATCAAAAATTCAGGGGTGGCACACGCGCGGCTCAGCATACTGGAAAACGATAAAAACCATATTTACAAACCCACCGCTAAACGATTTCAGGTTGGTAGGTGGTGTGAGAGTTACCACCTACGGTTAGGGTGCCATGGAGCAGCCATGGATACATCGTAATGCTTGCACAGTAGTTTGCCAGGCTGGTTTCGTCATTTTTATAGATAAAATGTTCCGTGAAGCATCCCCATATACTTATCGGCAACTTCTTTTCCGTAAATCTCTTTTATCCGGTCGGTAATCATTTTCCGATTCAGGTTGATAAAATTCTTTTTGGGCAATTCGCCGATAAGAGTGGCTATGTTTTTTCTTTTTCAACATTGGCATTAGCATCAAATTTACTACCCGAAGCTGCATTTTGAGCATCGCAATAGTCCATCAGAAAATTCAATTCGTCTCTTATTTCGCGTGTCTTTCGGCGTGTTTTTGACGATAGAGCATAAACGATTTTGCCACCGCGAAATATTTCTCTGCCATTAGAGCTATCTCTCACTGATTCTGAATCTCTTCCACCGTCATTCCTTTGGCAATATGTACGCGCGACAGTATTGTAACAAAATCGTCTTCTGTGGCAAACGTTCCGACCGACAGAAAAAACCTTGGCAATGGCATTTTTAATTTTTTCGATGGAGAAAGGCAATTTTCGTTTCCCATCACGCTTTACTATGAAAATTTCTTTATTCCCATTTTTAATAAATTATAATATATAAATTGCTTATAATCAACATGCAACAATGTGAAATATGGGAAAACGAGACGTAAAAACAATACAGTATAAACTATTTCTCAGTCAACATCAAACCAAAAAACACGAATTAATTCAGGTGCTGTTCATTCTATCTGCTTCCCTATTAACCTTAGCAATA